>NZ_JARZAJ010000029.1 GCF_029892105.1 Kitasatospora sp. GP82
TCGTCCGTCGACGGCTTGACCTGCCCAGGGCGTGGCATCCAGGCACCTCCTGGACAGGCAGCCTACCAGCAAAGATCCTTAAGTCACTGGTATTGCTCCTAGGCGGGAAGATCGAGCAGTTCGCAGGGCTGGCACGCAAGGCGCACTCGGCGGCGACCGCCAAGGCCGACTTCGCCGAGCGCGTCAAGCTCAAGGACGACAAGGAGAACAGCCGCAGGCGGCTGATCAGGGACGCCCGCGCCGGACACCCATCGCCCGAGCCTCCACCCGGCGGTGGATCGAAGGTCGCGGACTACCTCCAGATGGGCGCCGCCTTCGTGTGGGACAAAGCCGCCGATCAGGTGCCCGGAGGGCTCCCAGTGCCGTCGTTGGAGCAGATCCAGGTGGGCTGCCAGCGGCTCGGGATCACCAAGGGCAACGCCGCGTTCAGCGCGGAGGTCGAGCGGTACGTGGCCGCCCACCGCGGCTACTACGCGAACGTCAACCCGGCTCTGGCCGCTGCGGTCTTCGGCGACCCCACGGCCAAGCTCAGCACTGCCCTCGGGCGTAAGGAGACCGACGTCTTCTCCCAGGCCCGCAACGGGTCGCCCACCCGTCCGTAGCCGGGCCCGCGCCGCCGTTGCCGGTGCCGAGCCGTGTCGAGAAGGACAGCCATGACCCTGCCTGTTGAGCAGTTGAAGGAAATGCTTGCCTCGGCCCCGGACGGATTCGAGCTGTCCGCCGAGAAGCTCGCCGTGGCAGAGGCCGAACCCCTGTTCACCGACTTCCTCGGCGGTGACCTCGTACTGGATACGGCGCAGGGCGACCCAGACCGGCTGACCGTACGAGGCGAACTCTCGGCGGACGCCGCCGAATTGACTGGTCTGCCCGCTGTGGTCCGCTTCGCGACTGACGACGACGACACGGTGGTGACCGGCCTGGAGATCGCCGTGGCATGGCCGACCTGGGATATCAAGACGCCGTTCCTGGACCGGGGCCTCGGCCTTCTCGGCAGCCTCGGCTTCGCCTCGGCCTACGTCGTACTGGAGGCAGCACCCGATGGCTTCGGCCGACTCGTCCCGATGGCCGTGCCGGGCGCCGGACTGGCCGTGGACGGCGCCTACGTGAAGTTCCTCGACCAGGGTGAGCCGGACCGGGCCACCGTGGTCGGGGAGTTCGGGGACGGGCTCAGCTTCGACTCCTTGAGCGCGCTCGCCGAACTGCCGTTCATCGGGTCCGGCGTCATGGACCGGTTCGTGCTGCCCGACCCGGTGCGGTCGGCGCTGTCGCGCGTACTGGTCAAGGACATGAGCGCCATGTTCGACTGGTCGGCGCCCGCGTTCTCCCAGGTGAGCGTCGACCTGGCGCTGGACACCCGCGGGGGGTGGACTCTGCTCGACGGTCTCCTCTCGCTCGACGAGTTCTCGGCGTGGCTCCAGCTGGCACCAGGCCCGGACGGTGCGCCCACCGTGTCGGGCGGACTCGGTGCCCGCCTTAGCGTCGGCACCTCGGTGTCCATGACGGCCGGTGTGACCCTTCCGGACCTGGGTGTCTCGGCGACCGCCGACCGCCCCGAGGGCGGCGCCGACCTCGTCTCCGGGCACCTGCCGGATGACCTCGCCCGGGCCGTCACCGAACTCGACTACCTCTATGTGCGCTGCGACGTCCCGACCCTGACCTACCTCCTGGCGATCGGCCTCGACCTGCACCAGAGCGCTGCTGCCGCCGATGGCCACTGGTAAGCGGTGACGCAGCCTATGGCGGCCTGCTGGTGGTGCACACGACGCGCGGGTTGCACCTGGGGAGGTTGCGGTTGCTGTGAACCAGTCGAGGGACGGGTCCACAGCGACCGGTCCGGCGCCTACTGCAGGCTCTGCCCTGAGTTGGTCGTGCACCTGCTCGATCCCGCTGGCATGCCCCATGCGGAAGCAGTCCTGCGCTACCTGTGCGACCACGCGGCATTGCCGCGTTCACCAGCCGGCTGCGGCGCTCTGCCTCCTGTCGGACCCGCCGCCTTTCGCCCTGTATGGCGCCGTGCTCGGGCGGCTCTGCTGCGTCAATCGATCGGTGAGGACTGGCCAGTCGGGAGCGAAGCGGTGTAGAAATCAGCCCGATTGACTACGGTTGGTGATAGTAAGGTCGCGCAAGGTTATCGGCGGGGCGTTCGTGGTCGTTCCCATGGTCGCGGCTTGCCGGGCGCCATCCTCGAGCGACACCTGTACGGCTGCGGCCCGGGGACTCGAGCGAAGGCAGAGGTCCGGCCGCACCTGTCCGGACACATCAGTCGTCAGCAGGAAGGCAGACACGTGAGCGACGAGAAAGCGCAGCTGATCCACGGCAAGGGAGAAGAGGCGTGCCCCGAGGGAAGCTTCTGCCTCTACCGTCACGTCAACTTCAACGCCGGGGGAGGTGGTGACAAGATCCTGGCCATTCCGTTGGGCACGTACGTCAACGACTTCTCCGTGTACGGCTTCGACCACAGCGGCGACGGGGTGAGCAGCGTCGTCAACAAGACCGACGAGGACAACGCGCTCTTCTCGGCCGCCGACCAGCGGGGGCATTCGCTGCCGGTGGACCGGAGGTCCTCGATCGCGAACCTGGCGCGGATTGCCATGGCCGACAGTCCGAACGGCAGCTGGAACGACCAGGCCCAGTCGGCGCTCGCGGCCCCATTCCTGGGGAAGCTGGTCGTCGAGCAGTCCTTCCTCAGCAAGTGGCAGGACTGGGAGACCCAGAAGTGGATCTACTCCTACCGGATCACGGTGCGTGCCGAGGAGACGCGCGTCGTGAAATGGGCCCTCGGCTTCGGTGACCTGCCCGAGGGGACCTCGCTGTACAAGGGCTTCACCGACGTCTTCTGGGGCCGGATCCTGCAGGACGGCACCGACGGCAGCGTCCTGCTCGCCTCCCCCGAAGGCGGCGGGCACACCATCGACCCCGCCGCCGACCTCCTCATCGACATCCAGGTCCTCTACCCGGACCAAGACCCCGCCCACGAACACCTCACGAGCCTGAACGCCCAGCACCTCGGCTGAGTCGGAGGGGCATCCCGTCACGCGCGGCCGGCAGGTGCGGCTACCGAGGACTTTGTGCGGCAACCCTCGGTAGCCGCACCTGCCGTAGACGCTGCTCGACCTCGAAGGCTATGTGGCACACCACCAGCAGCCGGATCTCCTTGAAGGTTGAGGAGCAGCTGAGCAGCACGAACCAACTCGGCAGCCGGGCGGAGGTCAGGTATCGAAGGCGCAGCGGCACGACTCACGTGCGGCCTCCGCTGAGTATTCGGGACCAGCCGGCCCGCTTCGCAGGCTTCTTACTGGTTGAGCGATCCCGGCGACGGCCCTAGCCCCGTAGACGGCAAGGTTTGTGCGGTTGGCATCTTACGGGTTGGTGCGTGCGCGATTTAGTGCTTTATATGGCCAGTGAGCGTGAGAATTGGGGCTCTTCTGCTGGACCTGTTGGCTGGGCTCGCGCTCAGGGCAGGTAAGGACTGTACGCCGAGGCCGCCGGCTCCGACGGAGTGGCGGCCTCCCCGATGCCGAGCGCCCTACGCTTCGATCACGCCTGCCCCTTGATCATGGCGGCGTATGCACTTTCGTCCATCAGGCTGTTGAGCTCTGCCGCGTCGTTCACCTTCATCTTGAACATCCACCCAGCCCCCAAGGGGTCTTCATTGGCCTTGCCCGGATCGTCGGCCAAGGTCTCGTTGATCTCGGTAACCGTGCCGGCCATCGGCATCATGACCTGACTCGCCGCCTTGACCGACTCGATGACAACCGCTTCATCGCCTTTGGCGAGCCAGGCTCCGACCTCGGGCAACCGGACGAACACCAGGTCCCCGAGGTGGGCTTGGGCGAAATCCGTGAGACCGATGGTGACCATCCCGTCGTCTTCCATTCGCAGCCACTCGTGGTCCACGGTGTACTTGACCTGCGACATGCGTCTCCCTGTATTTTCATCTGCTCTTCGAAGGGCGTCCGGTGCCGCCCCGGATGTCCTGCCCACCAGTTGCATCCGGCACTCGCAAAAATCAGCATTCGGTGATTCATTTGACCCGCTGCCGTCCACCGTCTCCGCGGTGACCCCGGCGTCATCGCACCCCGGTTGGAGCAGATATGTCCGTAGGCCACCAGGAATAGCTCCTTGTTTTTGCTTTGGTCGCTCATGGGCCGCAGGCGCAGGAGCGCGAAGGTGTTGGTCGCAGTGAGATGGGCCGGGTGCAGCAGCACGACAGATCATGATGCCGCCGCTGCCCAGTGCAGATGAAGACCCTGGGTGGGCGTCGGGCGGAGCCGGAGACTGGCGATCAAGGCCGTGGCCTGGTCGGATGATTTATCGGCACTCGCACTGCTGGTGGAGTGGCTGCCAATGCCACCGTGGGATCGGTAACCATTCGAGTGAACTTGGGTCAGATCGCTGCGGGGACTGGCGTGGTGGGAGTCCATGCTGATGTCCTTCGAAGAAGGGTCCCTCATGCGTCGTCGTACCGTGGCGATTGCCGCCATCGCCGCTGTGTCCACTGCTGTTGTGAGCGTGTCCGTTGCCGTGGCTGTGGGGGCTGAGGTTCCCGTGAACGGTGCCGTCATGTGGTGTCTGTCTCCTGCTGCCGCAAAGCAGTTGGAGACCATCGGTGTCACGATGTCGGCTGCTGCCCCGGCAACCCTCGATTCCTCCGGGGCGACGCCGTGTGTGCGGCTGCCGATGAAGGGAAAGATCAGCCTTGACGCGTCTTCGGGAAATGGGACGTTCGACGGTTCGATCTCCTTCACCCAGTCGGCAGACGGACGGAGCCTGCGCCTCACACAGGCCTCGGGTGACCTGACAGCCCGCAAGGTCTACGCCGACGTGGGAGTCGACGACGAACCGTCCCGCACGGTGAACTTGACGACATACACCCTGGACATGAGGAACATCACGGTTATTCCTCCTTCGCTCAGCTCTGCCGGGGCTGTCGAGGGAAAGCCCTTCGACACACTGCTCACCGACAGCGGAGCGGTCGCCTTCGCCCGAGCGTTCGGCGCTCCGCCGGTACCCAGCGGGGACAGTCTGGCCACGATCGAGGGCCGCGTCGACGTGGCTTCCGTACTGGGTTAGCGCGGATCGCGGGGCGTGAACGACAGCATTGCCCGCCGGCAACTGCCGGGCGGCCTATGGGAAGCCCGGACCGGCGAGCAGATACTGGACTGGGCACGGGAGGTGGGCCTGATCTCCGGCCTCTGCGAGGAAGAGCGTCTGACAGCCATGCGGCTCGGGGCGTTCGCCGCTCTGATCGTGCCGCAGGCCGCCGCAGTGGATACGGAGCTGACGGCGCAATGGGCCGCGTTCGTGTGTCTGGTCGACGACCAGCTTGACCGCAGTGAGTTCGGAACCCGTCCCGATGAAGTCGGTGCAATGTTCGGCCGGTTGCTGGGGGTGCTGACCGAGGACGGGCCGGTCCGGCACGAGACAGGGGTCGAGGCGGCTCTGGCCGACTTGTGGCGGCGCACAGCTCCCCGCATGTCGGCAGCGTGGAGGGCCCGGTTCGTTGCTGATTACCGTGACTTCGCTCAAGCCACCCGCCGTGAGGCCGAAGCCCGCAGGGACCACGTCCGGTTGTCGCTGGATGACTACCTCGTACAGCGGCGGAGCACCATCACCGCTCTGCCCATGGCGGACATCGTGGAGTGCACCGCCGATGCCTCCTGGCCCGGCCTGTTGCCGAGAGAAACCCGAGTACGGGCGTTGCGGCTGGCCGCGGCCGACGTCGCGGGCTGGACCAACGACCTGGCCTCGGCGGCGACGGACCTGCACAGGGGCCAAGACAACCTGCTGAGCGTGCTGGCACGGGAGCACAGGTGCTCCGCCGACCAAGCGCGAAAACAGGCTGTGAGCATGCGGGACAACCGACTGCGGGACTTCCATCTCCTCGCCACCGAGCTCGCCGAGGGCGTTGATGTCCCGCCGGGCGAGCGTGAGCAGGTGCGGCGCTGTGTGGCCGCACTCGGCTGCTTCGTCGAGGCGACGCTGCACTGGCTGCACGGCACGGGGCGTTTCGAGACGCGATGGCTCCCGGACTCCACCTGACCGGCACCTCCCCGCGTCGTGTCCGTCACGCCTCTGAAGGAACAGAACACCGATGAGACCGCCCTCCGCCGAGCAGCTGACTACTGCTTGGTCTCCCTCGTTATTCCCCGCCGACCTGCATGCCGGCCGGCTCCGGCTCCTGGCGCGGCTGTCGGCACGGATCGGACCGGACGGCGCTCTGCGCGCCCCCTGCCGCAGCCGGGTCACGGAGTCCGCCCTGACCCTGGCACTCCTGGACCGATCCAAGCACGCGCACCACAGCGCGGGCGCACGCCTGAGGCACTACTTGGAGCGCCACCGCGGCTGCGCCGATCCCTGGGACGCGGCGGTGGCCGAGACCGCCCTCCACCGGCATGAGGGACATGGCGCCGACAACCGGGCGTTGGAGGAGTTCATAGTCCGGGCACCGGACTTCACCGGGCCCCGCAAACGTGCCCTGGCCCAGGCCGTCTTCACCATGCTCGGCGCTGAAGGCGCGTACGTTGACCCCGGTGCGGACGCCTTCGATGTGACGGCACTCCATCCCTGGGCAACCGTGCAGGTCACCGCGGTCAAGGTGATCCTGGCCCGGGCCGCAGGCCGATGCGAGCCGCCAAGCGCCGACGACCTCGCCCTCCTGCTGTCAACCCAGTGCCCTGGAACCGTATGGGAGGGAAACCTCCTCATCCACCTGTCGGTCCTGCACGCGCTGGCCGCGCTGCCCGGACAGGCCACGGTGGTGACCGAGGGCATCAACACCGCGCTCATGCACCAACGTGGCGACGGTGGCCTGCCGTTCGTCTCGGACACCGACACCTGGTGCGCCATCACCGCTGGGCTCGCGATGCATGCCGCCGGCGCACCCGAGCGAACCGTGCGGCACGTTGCCGATCACCTGGTGCGCATTCAGCAGAGCGAGGGCGGATGGTCCTACAGCGAAAACGCCCAGCTGCCGGACACGGACTGCACCACCGTCGCCACGGAGTTCCTGCACCAGCTGGACGCCCGCGCGTATCGCACATCCGTCGAGCGTGGCCTGAACGCCTTGATCGCCGTACGCGGTGCGGACGGCGGATTCCCCACCTACGGCGCGGGCACCCCCTCCGAGGCGTGCATGACGGCTGCCGCCGTCAACGCGCTGAGTACCCAGGGCCTCCGGTACAGGGACCTCATCCGTTCTTCCCTGCACTTCCTCGCCGACCGCCAGCGCGCGGACGGTACTTTCCCGCCCGGCTGGAGCAGCAGCCGCCTCCACACCCTGTTCAGGGCTCACCTCGCCGCCCAGTACCAGTCCTCACCCCGAGTTCGTGCGATGAACCGACGCATCGTCAAGCTGGTGCACTCAAGCCAGAACGACGACGGCGGCTGGGGGCAGCAGGCCGGTGCCCCCAGCGACGCGATCAGCACCGCCTACGCCCTGATCGTCCTGGCCCGGTTGCCTGACCCCGGCCCGGCCGCCCGCGCCACCCGGTACCTGCTCGATCAGCAGCGCCCCGACGGCAGCATCGTCTCGGTCCCGGACATGCTCGGCCCGCGCCCCTTCCCCTACCGCATCCCGGTGCTCGCCGACATCTTCGCCCTGCTCGCGCTCGGGCATCTCACCCGCCGCATCGGCCCCCTGCCCACCATCGCAGCGAACCGGCGCCACGGCACCGCATTGCTCGTCGAAAGGACAGCAACATGACCCGCACCCGTCCCGGGACGATCTCCTCACCGCTGAAAGGGCGCGTCTGCCTGATCACCGGTGGCGCGGCCGGTATCGGCTGGGCCCTGACCCGCGCTCTGGCCGTGGCCGGCGCCCACGTACACGTGTGCGACAACTCGAAGCCCAACCTCGATCGCGCCGCCACCGACCTCGCCGGCGGGGACGCGCCGGCGTCTGTCACGTTCAGCGAGGTCGACGTATGCGACCGCACGGCCCTCGAGGAGTGGATCACCACCGCCTGTTCCGAACGCGGGAGGATCGATGTCCTGATCCACAACGCCGCCTACGTCAACTGGACGGACGTCGAGGAGATGACGGTCGAGCAGGCGCAGCTGTCCATGCGTACCGGGTACGACGCACTGGTCTGCTCGGTCAAGACGGTGCTGCCTTGGATGCGATCCGGTGGCGGTGGACAGATCGTGGCCATGGGCTCCGCGGCGGGGCGGATCTTCGTCAAAGGGCCGTCGGCCTCCTACGCCGCCGTGAAGGCAGCCATCGAGGCGTACACCGAGATGCTGCGGATCGAGCTGGCGGGCTCGGGTATCGACGTGACGCTGGTGCGGCCCGGCACCGTCGCCGGAACCGACTTCTGGTTGCACGTCCCGTCCGAACGGATGCCCAGGATCGCCGACTTCCTGCCTCCCACCTCACCGGAGAAGGTCGCGGCCGCCGTCATCGAGGCGATCGGCCGACGACGCCCGGCAGTGGACATCCCCGGCTACCTGCCCGCGTTCCACCGCGTGTACACCATGGTCCCCGGACTCATCCGCAAGGCGGCCGCCATCGGTGGAAACAGCCGCCGCGACTACGCGCTCGCGTCCCCGTCACGCCACGCCGCCCCCATACAGCCGGCCGCCAGCCCCAACGGCACGGCGAACGCCGACAGCATCGCGCTGCGGGCGCTGAAGAAGGCCGGGCACAACGCCCGCTTCGTGCGTGCCATGTCCGTGATCGCGCCAGGCATCGACCGCACTGCCCACCGGCTCACCGGCGGCCGGAAGCTTCTCATGCCCCTCATGCTCCCGTCCCTCATGCTCACCACCACCGGCCGCGTCAGCGGACGGCCTCATCAGGTCCCTCTGCTGTGCCACCACGAAGCAGACGGCAGTCTCCTCGTCGTCGACAGCAACTTCGGCCGACCTCATCACCCCGCCTGGTCCCACAACCTGCTGGCCACTCCCCACGCGGCGGTCACCCGCGGCGGACGCACCTTCACAGCCACCGCCTCCCTCCTCGAAGGACCTGACCGGAGCCACGCCTGGGACCACCTGGTGGAAGTCTGGCCGCCCTACGAGTCCTTCGCCCAGCGCTCGGGACGCCACCTGCGGATCTTCCGCCTCACGCGCTCTGACCGCCCTCGGTTGAGCTCACCCCAATGAGCTGAACCCCCAGCAGGTCACCCGACCTGAGCCCGAAGCCGCTCTGCCCCACCACCCTGCCCGGAGAAGAGGCCGTGACCGTCCGCCTACGCCCCACCCCCATGGACCTGACCATGCACAGGATGGCCCAGATCCAGCCATCGATCTCCCAGACGATCGGGGCCTTCCTCCACCTGGACGGAGCCGCTCCGCCCCTGGACGAACTCCGCGGCCACCTCGCCTCCCACCTGGACCACGAGCCCCGCCTCACCCACTACCTCCACGGCCCGGGCCTCAAAGCGCACTGGGCCCACGACCCAACCCCCGACCTGGAAACGCGCGTTCGGGAACGCCGCCTCCAACCCGGAGACGACCACCTTCACGCAGCCCTGCAAGACCTCGTGAAACACCCGCTCCCCGACCAAGGCCCGCTCTGGGACATGTGGCTCCTACACGGCCACGCCCCCAACCGCTACGTCATCTGCTACCGAGCGCACCACAGCACGCAGGACGGCGGCGGCTTCCTCAACACCCTCCACCACCTCTTCGGCACCGCCCCCACGCTCCCCACCACAGGACCAGCCCCCACAGCGAAGATCGGCGCCTACGCCAGCACCCTGCGCGCAACGCTCGACGCCTGCGCTGTCAACAACGTCTGGAACGACCCCAAACGACCACTGACGGGCGCTCGCATCACCAACTGGGCCGACATCCCCACCGACCACCTACGCACCACAGCCGCGAACCGCGGCGGCAGCACCAACGACGCATTCCTGGCCGCACTGACCGGAGCCCTGCGGACCTGGAGCTCCGTCCACTGGCCCCAGGGAGCCAACAGGCCACTGCCCGCAGTAGCCATGGTGGACCTGCGCCGAACCGAGGAAGCCGACCTGCCCGGCAACCACTGCTCGTTCATCCCCGTCCCCCTCCCGTGCCATCAGCCGAACCCTGCCAGCCATCTCGAAGAGATCACCGCCATCACCCGAGGCGCCAAGAACCCAGCACGGCGCCACGCCATGCGAGTTCTGATGGACCTCACCCCCGCGCGGCCCTTCTCCGCACTGGCCACACGACTCACCACCCCCGCGCGAGCGGTCATCACCACTTCCTGCGTGGCTATCCGCCAACCCCTGAGCCACCAGGGCAACCCCGTCAGCCACGTCCAGGTCTTCAACTGGCTCCCACACAATCAGCCTGCATCAGTCATCGCATGCAGCTACAACGACACCACCAGCGTTTGCTTCGTCACCGATGCCTCCCTGCCAGAACTCCACCAACTTCCAGCGCTGTGGAGCCAAGCCGCCGCCAAGCTCTGCCACCCGAACCGTGAGGACGTGTAAGCGTTCTGAGGCGCTCATGGTCGATCACCATGCCGGGGCCCTCCTCCTGCGGATATGAAACGCGGGGCATCTCGCGGCCGATCGGGGGAGCAGCGGCTGATACTCAGCCAGGCCTGACGACACCTGGTATCCGCCGGCACGGCCGGCGAAACCAGCACGGCATCCGCTCCGACGCCGGCCCGGGGAGCAGATGCCTGATCATGCCCATGCCGTAGACGCCTCGTGTACGCCGCCCGCCTCCTCGTCGTCCAGCCGGAACGGAACACCGGGCTGTGGTCGTCTCCTGGCTGGGGACGTCACTCCGACGACTGCTACCAGGGCACGGGCTGGCCCTGGTAGTTGAGGAACTTCAGGCCCGGTTCGCCGCCGTGGCGGTCGATCGTGTCCGCCACGCCCGGGATGGACTGGTCGATGGTCAACGGTGCGTCCGGTCCGCCGAGTTCGGTGCGGACATGGCCGGGGCACATGAGCAGCAGCGTGTGCGAGGTGTCGGCGTACCGGGCGGCGTAGCTGCGCATCAGCTGGTTCAGGGCGGACTTGCTGGCTCGGTAGACGTCCTGACCGCCGCGGGTGTTCAAGGCCAGGCTGCCTTGGCGCGAGGACATGACGCCGATGGTCCCGGTCGGCGCGACCAGCGAGCGGAAGGACTCGATCACGCGCATCGGGCTGAGCGCATTGGTGACCATGACCTCGACGAACATCTCCGTCGGGACCTCGCCGACGGGAATGTTGCCCCTCGTGACGGCGGCGTTGACGAACAGCAGGTCGAGGGTGCGCTCCGCCAGGCGTTCGCGCAGCGCATCGATCTCCTCCGGCTTCGTCATGTCCAGCGACTCGACGGTGACGCGACCACCGGATGCCTCGGCCAGCTCGTGGAGACCGGTGCGCCGATCGCCCCGGACGGTCCCGATGACGTCCCAACCCCGGTCCGCGTACTCGGTGGCCAGGCCGAGCCCGAGGGCCCGGGACGCCCCGACGATGAGAGCGGTCCCGGCGCTCATGCCTGGACCGCCGGCTTGAGGACCTGCTCACACCACTCGCGGAAGGTCGTCGGGCTCGCGGTCCGCGGGGTGCGCCGCACCCCGTCGTCGAGGCCGTCGTCCTTGGCGCGCATCATGTCGAGGTAGCCCTGCGCGAGCGCGTCCCCGACGCCGTGTCCGGCGAGTGCGATGCGGAACTCGTCGAGCGTCTGCCGTTCGTAGCGGATCGGGCGGCCGAGCACCTCGGACATGATGCGCGCCAGGTCGTTCGGCGAAAGGTCCTCGGGGCCCAGCACCGGGACCTCGCCTGTCCCCGTCCACGAGCGGTCGAGCAGTAGGCCGGCGGCGGCCGCGGCGATGTCCCGGGTGGCGGCTGTCGGCGCCTTGCGGTCGGCGGCGACGGTGTCGGTGAACACGCCGTCGTTGCGGATCGAAGCCACCTGCCACAGCAGATTGTCGAAGAACGTCGGGTTGGCGAGCGCCCGGTAGGCCACCCCTGTACTCGCGATGAGGTCGTCCATGGCCAGCGACGCCGTCACATGCCCGGCGCGGCTGGCGACGGGGGTGCCGCGGCCGAGCGCCGAGACGCCGACGACGTGTCCGACTCCATGGGTCGTGAACGCCTTCGCGGCGGCGCGGGTGAAGCCGGAGTACATGGCGTCCAGGCTCGGTTCCTGGGTGTTTGACGGAGCCAGCCAGAAGACGGCGTCCGCGCCGTCGAAGGCCCGGTCGACGACCTCGGCGTCGCCGTGCGAGCCGGTGACGACGTCGACGCGGGCGCCGACCCTGTCGGGGAGTCTCCCGGGGTCACGCACGATGACGCGCAGCTCTTCGCCGCGCGTGCGGGTCTCGTCGAGGAGGATCTCCAGGAGCCGGCCGCCGATCTGGCCGGTGGGAGTGGTGATGACGATCATGCGTCGAGTCTCGGGCCGGCCGTCCGCGGCGTCCAATACCCTTCCCGACCATTGATACCTTCAGGGCATGGATCTCGATCTGCGCAAGCTCCGCTACTTCGCCGCGGTGGCCGAGCACCGGAACTTCGGCCGGGCGGCGGAACGGCTCTACATCGCCCAGCCGGTGCTCAGCCGTCAAATCAAGTCATTAGAGCAGGAGTTGGGGTGCGCGCTGCTCGTGCGGACCACCCGCAGCGTGGAGCTGACCGCCGCCGGCAAACAGCTCTACGAGGAGGCCCAGCAGATCCTCCCGTCGATCGCCGCGGCGGTCCGGCGCGTCCACGACGTCGATCAGGGCGTCCAACGGCTCGTGGTCGCATTCTCCCCGGGGCTGCCTGTCTCGGAAGCGATCCGGGCGTTCACGTCGCGCCACGCGGACGTCGAGATCGACGTCGTCCCGGCGCGCTGGTGGGAGCAGGACCAGCCGCTACGGGACGGTCGCGCCCAAGTCGGTTACCTGCGAAGGCCGTTCGACGAATCGGGCCTTCGCATCATTCCCATCGGCCACGACCCCAGGGTTGCCTGCATGCCAGCGGCGCACCCCCTGGCGTGTCGTCAGGAGCTCACCTCCGCAGACCTCGACGGCGAGCGGATGCTCGACGTGCCAAATCGGCGGACGTCGTCGCTTGAAGAGAAGTTCGAGCTCATCGCCTCCGGCCACGGCATTGCGCTCATCCCGCTGAGCGTCGCGCGCTCCTACTCCCGCCCCGACCTCGCCAACATCGCCGTCACAGACGCCCCGGAGATCGAGACCTGCCTGGCCGTTGCCGCGGACCGGCGCGACAAGCTACTGCGCGACTTCCTGGAGATCGCCACCGCGACACTGCGGCACGCCTGAGCGGTCAGTGCGCGAGGCCACGGCCAGCGGCGGCGACGACTTCCTGGGCAGGCCGGCCTCGGCGGTGCGCTTGCGGAGCTGGTCGAGGACCCCCTGCGGCCGTAGCGGCGTGCCGTCGGCGCGATCGAAGACCAGGCCCTCCACACGCCCCTCCGGGTGGGCGGCCATTGGGCGTGATTAGCGTGTGGGCATGCAGTCGACGATTCCTGCGTTTCGCGCGGTGACCTGCTCCGTCTTCGTGCGGCCGGTGAAGGCGGCATAGGCGGTCTCAGCGACCTCGGCGATGGCCGCAATCGCGGCCGCCAGGTGCGGGTTCATCCGCATGGTTAGCGAGAAGCGGGCCTGGGCCCGGCGGCAGGCGGCCACGTTCAGTGCAGCAGAGAAGACATCGTCGGCTGCCCCAGGTTCCGCGAGCAGATGGCGGCGTGGCGGATGCCGAACCCGGCGTCCTGACGGACGCGCGGTAGACCCGGGCGAACGGTCGTCACGGACCGGTCTCTGCGTCTGATCGACTGTCGTCCGCCAGCGCGTCGACCGCGATCTGTTCCATGGTCTCCAGGAACGAAGCAGCGTCCGTTGCGGACATGGCCAGCGTGTCGACCCTGAGCGACATCAGCACGTCGCCGGAGAAGTTGTGGGCTCTGAGGTAGAACTTCCGCCCGAAGCGGTCCTGGGCGCGGCCGGGCTTCCGGCTGATCCGGGTCCTCGGCCGCAACGCCTCGACGACATCCCGCGTGGCCGTGACGGCCGACTCGCCGGAGCCGGAGCCGGAGCCGGAGCCGGAGCCGGAGCCCGCACCGCTCGCATCGAGCATGACGTTGACGGTGCACGAGAGGTCGATGTCCGTTCCGCGCCCGCGGACGGCCTCCTCGACCGCCGCGGCGGCCTGGACCGGGTCGTACTTCCCCGCCGCGTACGCGGGAAGGAGCGCCCGCCACGTCCTCTGCACGAGCTCCGCGAACGTCGCCCGGCCGACCTCGATCGTCACGGGTACGTCCTGGACGAAGGTGCCCGTGGCCGCCTCCTCGTCCGGGCCGATGCGGTTGCGGCAGCACACGGTGAAGCAGCAGGTGGAGTGGCTGGAGCGCCGGCCGAGCAGCATCGCGGCGATGGCCAGGAAGATCGCCGTCTGGCTGACCTGAAAGCGCTGCGTGAGCGCGTGCAGCGCGACCGCCATGGCCTCCGACTCGCACACCACCTCCTGGAACCGCGGTGTCTCGGGAACGCCGGCGCGGTCGGGAAGCATCACGACGGGAGCCCGGGCGAGCTGCCTCTCCCAGTACCGGATCGATCGCTCGGACGTCCGCGTGCCCTGCGGGCCGCGCTCCCACTCCGCCTGGTCCGACGGGTGCAGCCGGTCGTCGGGCGTCGGCATCGGATGCCGGTCGGGTCCGGCGAGAAGCCGGTACGTCTCCGTGGAGAGATTGGCGATGTCCCAGCCATCGGCCGACAGGTGGAAGACGACCACAACGAGGTGGCGCGGCCCGGTCCCGTCCCCCACGACACCCACCCTGACGGGTAGTTCCTCCGCAGCGAACGGCACGCCGCGCAGGTCCGCGGCAAGCGCCTCAGCGGCCGCACGGCTGTCGCCGACGGCCGCCGACCGCACCTCCACCGTGATCCTGCCGTCCGCGGCGACACTCTGCCACGGCGTGCCCGTCTCGAACGTCCGGTAGGTCGTGCGGAGGGATTCACGCGTCTCCACCAGGGTCCGTACGCAGGCGAGCACCCCGGCCAGCGTGGTGCCTCGAGGCACGTCGACGACCAGCGGCACATTGAGGTGTTCGTGCCGCGGAGCGAACCACTGCGCCTCCTCCCAGATCCACCGCTGCCCCCAGCTCAGGCCGGACGTCCTGGACCGGAGCCCGGAAAAACGCACGTCGTGAAAGGTGGAGGAATCAGTCACGCCATATCGCCTTTCACATCCCGTTGAGCGCTGGTGGTGGCAGGCGACCAGCGGATGACACAGCCGACGTAAAGCTAACCGACGGCAATCCTGGGAACAAGCGGTAATCGGGCGCAGTGGTGCTCAACTGCGGATCGGCATCAGTTGAACATCGCACGGCCGGCCGTGTATCGAACCTCCCCATTGACACGGCTGGTCAGACACCGTCGATGGCCCCTACGGTGACCTGCGGCAGATGATCGGAAATTGTTTTGGAGGCGATGATGGCAGCCTTGTCGCACATTCGCGGGCTGGAGGACGGCACCTCCGAAATTCGGGGTGTCGTACTTTCCTCCAGTGCGAACGAGAAGATCGTTGACGGACTGCGTCGCGGGATCGGCGCGCTGTTCGCCGGAGATCGGGAGGAGCACTTCGTCGCGACGCCGGTGATCTCCCGGCGGACGTCGGAGCGTGCGGGCTACCCCACGACCTTTCCTCAGCTCCTGGGCGCCGTCCACGGTTCCCAGGACGGCGACGAGCCGACCGCCACCGACCTGGTGCTGACGTCGGCGGCGTGCCATCACCTCTACCCGCTGCTGGCCGGCAAGGTGCTGGGCGCCCCGACCTGCCTGAGCGTCGAGGCCACCTGCTATCGGGGAGAGAAGACCTACGAGACGGGACGACTGCGCTCGTTCCGCATGTACGAGGTGGTCCGGTTCGGTCAGGCGGGCGCGGTCGAGCAATGGCGGGACCGTGCGCTGCGCTCCGCCGACCAGTGGCTCTCCGGCCTGGGGCTGTCCACCCGGGTCGTCCAGGCCAGCGACCCGTTCTTCGGGCGCACCGGCGACTTTCTGGCCCGCACCCAGCGGGAGCAGCAGCTCAAGTGGGAGATCACTGCGGAGCTGACCGAGGACCTGTCGCAGGCCATCGCCTCGGCCAATTACCACAAGGAATACTTCGGTGAGGCGTTCGAAATAACCAACACCGACGGTTCCGAAACGCACAGCGCCTGCCTCGCATTCGGTTTGGACCGCATCACTCTGGCCCTCCGGCACGCGCACGGCGTGGATACCTCTGACTGGCCGCTAGCGGTGCGGGCGAACCTCGCGCTCTGATCGGCCCGAGCCGGACTGGGGATCGGAATGGAATTCAGCCTCTTCTACTTCGCCGACAACGAATTCGAGACCGGGGCGCGGGGAGGTTACGAACTCCTCCTCGAGGGCGCGAAGTACGCCGACCGGCATGGTTTCGCCGCGGTGTGGACGCCCGAGCGTCACTTCCACCGGATCGGCGCCCTGTACCCCAATCCGTCGGTCACCGGTGCCGCTGTGGCGGCGGTCACCGAGCGCATCGCCATCCGGGCGGGCAGCGTCGTGCCCGCCCTGCACCACCCGTTGCGCATCGCCGAGGAGTGGTCGGTCGTCGACAACCTGTCCAACGGCCGGGCCGGGATCTCCTTCGCCTCCGGATGGGATCCGGTGGACTTCGTACTGAGCCCGGAGGCGTACGCCGACCGCCGAAACGCTGTGCTCGAGGCGATGCGGCAGGTGCGCGGCCTGTGGCGAGGTGACCGCATGCAGGCGCTCGACGGCAACGGAGACCAGGTCGACGTACGGGTCTATCCGGGACCGGTGCAGCCGGAACTCCCGGTCTGGCTGACCAGCGCCGGGAGTCCGGACACCTTCCGCGCGGCCGGCGAAGCCGGTGCGGGCGTGCTCACCCATCTGCTCGGGCAGTCCATGGACGAACTGGCCGAGAAGACCGCCGTCTACCGCAAGGCGCTCGCCGAGCGGCCTGATCACGACGGGTGGCCCGGCCATGTCGCCCTCATGCTGCACGCCTTCGTGGGAGAAGACCCGGACGTCGTGCTCGAAACCGTACGTGAACCCTTCATCGCCTATCTCAAGAGTTCCTTCAACCTGATCACCAGGTCGGCCCCGGACACCCTGAAGGGCCTGGATCTCGGCAAACTCAGCGACGCCCACGTGGACTTCCTGGTCCGCCGTTCGTTCGACCGGTACTACCGCACCAGCGGACTCTTCGGCACGGTGGAGCAGGCCGGCGCGATCGTGGAGCAGGCACGGACAGCGGGCGTCGACGAGTTGGCCTGCTTCATCGACTTCGGTGTGCCCACGGACAAGGTGCTGGCCGGACTCGAACACCTCGACCGCCTGAAAGAGTCTCAGTGACGAGCTACGGAGACGCCATGACCGTTCCGGACGGAACCGCGCGCGACAGCAGGAGCCGGCAGACCGAAGAACTCCGGTCGTTGCTGACGGAGATCTGGCGGGATGCCCTCGGCGCCGCCTCGATCGGCCTGGACGATCACTTCTTCGACCTCGGCGGGAACTCCATCACCAACGTGATCATAGGTGGCCGGGCCAGGGATCTCGGTGTCCCCATGACGACCCGTCTGCTGTTCGACAACCCGACGATCCGCATGTTGAGCACCGCCCTGCTCGAAGCCAACCCCGGCCTGTCGGTCGGCGCGTGGGCCGCGGGAAGCACCGTCCCGCTCTCGCCGTTCCAGCGCGGGTTCCTCGAACGGCGGTCGGGTCCGCACATGATCGAGCTGCGTGCGGTGCGCAGGCTCGAGCCCGATCTGCTCCAGGCCGCGCTCGCCGCCGTGTCCGAGCGCCACGAGTCGCTGCGACTGCGGGTCGTCCGCGGGCCCGCGGGGTGGATCCAGACCGTCGCCGAGCCCGACGGATCGAGCACCTTCGCCCATCACGACCTGCGTGGCTCGGCGGCGCGAGCGTCCGGCGGATCCGTACGCCGCCTCCGGGAGTCCCTTGCGGAGAGCCTGGACATCACATCCGGCCCCACCCTCGTCGCGGCGCTGCTCGACACCGACGAAGCCGGTCACCTCCTCGTGGCCGCTCATCCGCTGGTCGCCGATCGCCACGCCCTGGAACTGCTCATCGACGAGATCTCGCTCGCCTACGAGCAACTCGAGGACGGCGTCGGCCTCACCCTCCCGCAGCCCGCCGCCCCGTTCAGCCGCTGGAGCACGCATCTGAACGACTGGCTGGGCAGCGACGAGGCCGGCCGCGAACTCTCCCACTGGCTGGGACTGCCACGGGCGGACGGCGAGCCGTGGGGCACCAGCCCGTCCTCGTCGGCGGATCCGCAACCGGAGGCACACCTGACCGCGCGGGCCGACCTGAGCGAGGAACGCACGTCCGCGTTGCTCGACACGCTCGCGGGCCAGCCGTTGATCGACGTCCTGGACGTCCTGCTCGCGGGTGTCGCGGGCGCGGCCGGGACGTGGACCGGCGGCAGCCGGGCCCTCGTGGACCTGGAGTGCGACGGTCGGCGAGGGTCGGCGGCGGACCACGACTTCTCGGCGACGGCCGGTGCCTGCACGACGCTGTTCCCCTTCGTCGCCGACCTGAGCGGCGCCGACTCCCCGGCCGAGCAGGTGTGGGCGGTGCGGGCCGCCCGGCGCGCGGTGCCGCAGGGCGGAGCGGGCTACGGTGCGCTGCGCTGGCTCAGCCTCGACCCGGCTGTTCGCGAGCAGTTGGCGGCGGAACCCGCGGCGGAGATCTGTGTGCGCTTCCGGTCGACACCGCCCTCGCTGTTCGACGAGGTCACGACCGAAGAGTCGCCGGACCGGCATGTGCTCACCGTGACCGGGCGGATCGACTCCGGACACCTGCGGGTATCCGTCAGCGGCCGCTGCGACTCGGCGGCCGGCGAGCTCGTCGGCGAGCTCGCGGACGCGATCGTGGCCCGGATCGGGCAGGCCGTCGACGAGTTGGAGCGTGGTGCGGCGCACACGTACACGCCGGACGACTTCCCGCTGTCCGGCCTCGGCCCGGAACAGCTCACCAAGCTGCTCAGCGGCCTGACCACCGACGAGGACACGACGCAACGATGAAACCCGCTGTCGAAGACGTCTACCGCCTGACTTCCCTGCAGGAAGGCGTGCTGCTGCACTACCTGCGCGACCAGGATCCCGAGCTCTTCGTCAACCAGCTGGTGTGCAGGTTCTCCGCCAGGCTCGACCACGCCGCCCTCCGGCAGGCCTGCGCGGCCGTGCTCGACGCCCATCCCGTCCTGCGCGGCTCGGTCCACACCGGCGTGGCCGACAATCCGCTGCAGGTGGTGCACCGGGGCGTACCCGTACCGACGAGCTCGTACGATCTCTCGAGGCACGAGAACCCCGAGGCGGCTCTGACCGAGTTGGTCCGGGCTGACCGCCGACGGGGTTTCGACCTTAAGCGGCCACCGCTCACCCGGTTCGCGCACCTGAGACTGCCCGGGCAACGCGATGTTCTGGTCTGGACGTTCCACCATCTGCTGCTGGACGGGTGGAGCACGCACCTAGTCCTGAACGACCTGCTCGACGCCTACGACGCGGCAAGCCGGGGGCGCCGCGTGCACCTGACCCGCCGTCGGCCGTACCGGGACTACGTGGCGTGGTTGAGCCGGCAGGATCGGGCCGAAGCGGAGGAGTGCTTTCAGTACCGGCTGGGTGACGTG
Source organism: Kitasatospora sp. GP82 (assembly GCF_029892105.1). Classification (GTDB taxonomy): domain Bacteria; phylum Actinomycetota; class Actinomycetes; order Streptomycetales; family Streptomycetaceae; genus Kitasatospora. The sequence goes on from NZ_JARZAJ010000029.1 coordinate 19,566, forward strand.
CGGGCGGCCACGGTGCTGCCGGATCTTGTCCGCAGCACCGTCCACGCCGCACCGGAACGGCACGTGAACCAGCGGCTCGCCGTCTCTCCGCAGCACACGGACGAATGGCGGACGGCCGCACAGCGAGCCAGGGTCACGATCAACACCCTTGTGCAGGCCGCCTGGGGCCTGACCGTCAGCCGGTTCAGCGGCAGTCGCGACGTCGTCTTCGGAACCACGCTGGCCGTGCGCCCGCCGCAACTGGCCGGAGTGGACAAGATGGTCGGAGTGCTGCTCAACACCTTGCCCACACGCATCCGCACCGACCCCGAGCAGGACGTCCGGAGCTGGCTGTCCGAGGTCCACTCCGGGCAGCTCGAGCTCCAGCAGTACGGCTACCTGCCGCTGTCCGCCGCGCTCGCCACCACGGGCGTGGCAGGGGGACAGGCACTGTTCGAGACATCGGTGGTGGTGCAGAACTACCCGATCGACCAGTCCGGCTGGCAGCGCCCGTCGATCGCGATCGAGCACATCGAATACTTCCAGCGCACCAACGACCCCCTCGCCCTCATGGCGGTCGAGGGGCCCGGCCTGGAGTTCGTGCTCTCGCACGATCGCGAGAGGTACGCCGACGACTTCGCCCGGCGACTGCTGGGGCACGTCGTCCACACACTCGACACGGTGACGGAGGGTCCGGACCGCAAGCTGGCCGAGCTGGCCACCGTCCCGGCGTCGGAGCGGGCGATCCTGCTGTCCGCGGGCTCCCTCACGGCGACCAGTGAGCAGAACGACACCTTGTCGGATGTGCCGACGGCCGAGCACGACCCCGGCCGGCCGGCCGTGACCTGTCGGCACCGGCAGCTCACCTACGGGCAACTCGACGCCCGCGCCAACCAGGTCGCCCAGTGGCTGTCGGCGCGCGACGTCCCGGCTCGGGAGCCGGTCGCGGTGGGCCTGTCGTGCTCCGCGGACACCGTTGTCGCTGTGCTCGGAGTGCTCAGGTCCGGGCACCCGCTCGCGTTCGTCGCCCCCGAGTCCGCCGGCTCGGGCACCCGCCCGGCGGACGTGCCGGTGCTGCGTCTCATGGACCCGGTGGTGTTCGCCGGGCAGCCGACGACACCGCCGGACGTGAAGGTGCGCCCCGACGATCCCGCCTGCGTCTGGCCGGTCTCGTCCGGCCCGGTGGCGGACACCGTCGTCGCCACCCGCCGCGCGGTGGCGCAGTCCGCCGCGGATGTGGTCGAGACCTGTGGGCTGACCGCTGCCGACGTGGTCCTGATGCTCGCCCCGCTGTCCTCCGCCGTGTCGACAGGGTACGTCCTGGGCAGTCTGGCCGCCGGAGCGACGGTCGCGTTCTTTCCCCCGGAGGAACGGGTCGACAGCCGGGCGGTCTTCGAGGCTCTCGAGCGTCGCGGGGTCACCTGCGTGCTTGGCATGACCCCGCATGACCTGCGCAGATGGTCCGGTGGCAGCCTGCCGCCGCGGCCCTTCGGCGCGGTGCGGGCCGTGGTCTGCGACGGCGACGGCCTGGATGACCGGGACGCCGACGGCGTGGCCACGCTGTTCGGCCCGCACACGCGGGTCGTGGACCGCTACTTGCCCTCGGCCTGGTCGGTACGACCGGCCGAACGGCGGCGCGGCGCGGTCTCGGCACCTGCCGGGGATCGTCTCCTGATCCTCGACCGGGACCTGAATCCGGTACCGGTCGACGGCGTCGGCGCGGTGTACGTCGGGGGCGTGGGGCTGGCCTCGACATGGTCCGCAGAGCCCGCCGATGCGGAGGTCCGCCGCACCGCTGATCCGGACGAGCAGGTGCCCGGAGCACGGCTGTACTGGACGGGCGATTTCGGCCGGTGCACGCCCGACGGCACGATCACGCTGATGGGGCGCACCGCCGACCATGTCGTGCTCGGCGGCCGTCCGGTCGGCCTGGCGGACATCGCCGCCCGGCTTCGTTCGCACCCGCTGGTCACCGACGCGGTGGTGGAGGCCCGCACGTTTGGCGGACGGGACGGTCTGGCCGCCCACGTCGTCCTGGACGCCGGGAACGGCCCGGTCGGCGACGCCTGGGAGGAGGAGTTGCGGGCCTGCGTCGGTCCGCTGGTGCCGGTCTCCGGCGTGCCGGTCCGCTTCGCCGCCGTCGACCGGCTCCCCGTCACCCCGTCCGGGCGGGTGGACTTCGCCGCGCTTGCCGCGACGGACGTCCAGGACCGGGGCGACGCTGCCGCCGGACTGCCGAGCACCGAGGACGAGATCGTGCTCGCCGGGATCTTCGCCGAGGTTCTGGGGGTGTCGCCGGTCGGCCTGCACGACTCGTTCTTCGACCTGGGTGGCCGGTCGCTGGACGCGCTACGGATGATCGCGCAGGCGAGTGACGCCCTGGGCGTCGAGGTGCCGCTGGAAGCGCTGTTCGAGACTCCGACCGTGGCCGGGCTCCTGCGCGCTGCCCGAGGCCTGGACGACTGAGCCCGTCCGGTTCGGCCCTGCCGGACCGGACGACGGCTCTTGCCGCGGGCGGCGGTTCAGGCCGTCGTGGACGGCTCCTTCGCCCTCGTCCCCCGCGGTGGGCGAGGGCGGAGTCCGGCTCGGCGGGCGGGGTGGTGCGGCCGCCCGCCGGTCGGCCCGGGCACCGCCGTGGCGGATCGATGTGCTGGTCGCGCCGAGCGGACGGAAGGTGCCGCCGCGCTGCAGGCCCACGATTTCCGCGGCGATGGAGACGGCGGTCTCCTCCGGGGTGCCGGCGCACAGGTCCAGGCCGATGGGCGAGCGCTGCCGGGCGAGGCCGGCCTCGCGCAGCCGCTCCAGGCGCTCGCGATGCACGTGCCGCGACCCCATGGCGCCGACGTAGCCGACCGGCAGCCGAAGGGCCCGCTCCAGCAGGGGATGTCGAACTTCGGGTCGTGGGTCAGACAGCACAGCACAGCACAGCACCGTCCGGGCGTCGAGGCGGCCGGCGGCCTCCTCCGCGTCCAGATAGCGATGCGCCCAGTCGACCACCACTTCGTGGGCGGCGGGGAAGCGGCGGGCCGTCGCGAAGACCGGCCGGGCGTCGCAGACCGTGACCCGGTTGGGTCGCCAGGCGCGCAGCACCTCCTGGCAGAGCTCGTACACGGCGGCCTCCACGCAGCCGCCCGAGACGCTGCCCACCACCTCGCCGTCGGAGTCCACGGCGAGGGCGGCCCCCGCCCGGCGCGGCGCGCTGCCCTGAACGGACACCACACTCGCGAGCGCGAACGCGCGTCCGGCGGCGCTCCAGCTCCGCAGCTGGTCGGCGATGTCCTGCACGGAGGAACTCCTCTGCGGGTGGGGGCGGTTCGGTGGTCGGACGATGATCGTCGGCGGCCGGCCGGCCGGCTGGCAACCGCGGCGCGCCGGCACCCGGAGAGCTGTCGGGCGGCTGTCAGGGCACGGCGGGCGGCGCCTGTCGCGATCGAATGCCGCTGACTAGGGTCCTGTCGGTGCCTGGCCCGTGCGGGCCATCCCACCTCGCCGACAAGGACCGGACATGACCGTCATACGGACCGTCGAAGCAACCGCCGGACAGCGGCTGCTCTGGCTCATGGAGCACTACCGGGGCGCGGACGCGCCGCTGAACGTCAACGCGTGCTACCGGCTGCGCGGCCCGCTCGACCGGGCGGCCCTGCGGGCCGCGTTGGAGGAACTGGTCGTTCGCCACGAGGCGTTGCGCACCTCGTACGAGTTCACCGCACGCCGGCTGCTGCAGCACGTGCACTCGCCGGGCCCGGTCGCGCTTGCCGAGGAGAGGATCGCCGACGGCGATCCGGCCGAGCTGGCGGACGCCATGCTGCGTCATGCCCGGACCCGGCACGACCTGGGCGTCTCACCGCTCCATGCGGCCCTGCTGGAGGTCGGCCCGGAGGAGTTCGTGCTGATCCTCAACATCCATCACCTGTCCACCGACGGCTGGTCCGGCGGGGTGATCTCGCAGGAACTCGGCGGCCTGTACCGGCCGTCCTCGGCGGCCGGCCCGGGTGCCGTCGGAGCCGCCTCGCCGGCCTGGCAGTTCGCAGACTTCAGCCAGTGGCAGCAGGAGCGCTTTGGAAACGGTGTGCTGGCGGAGAGCCAGCGGTTCTGGCGCCGGCGGCTCGAGGGTGCCCAGCCGCCCGCCCTGCCCGGCACTTCGGCGATCCGCGCGGGTGTCGGGCAGGAACCGGGCCTGGCGGAGTTCACCCTCGGCCCCGGGCTGATGTCCGACCTCCAGGCGCTGTGCCAGCGGCAGCGGGTCACCACCTTCGTTGCCACGCTTGCGCTCTTCGCCTCCGTGCTGCACACCCGCACCGGGGAAACCGATCTCGCCTTCGCGTCGATGTTCGCCAACCGGACCCGCCCCGAACTGGCCGGTACGGTCGGCTTCCTGGCGAACCTGCTGGTCCTGCGCCTGGGCCTGGACGAGGAGGCCAGCTACCTCGACGTCCTGGCCGCGGCCCGCGACTCGGTGCTGGACGCGCTGGACTTCCAGGAGGTCCCCTACCACCTCGTCCCGCAGGCCCAGGGCGAGCGTGGCGCCGGGCTCGAGAACATCCTGTTCCAGGTCGCCGCGGGCCCCGAGTACGCGCTACGGCTCACCGGCCTCGAGGTCACCCAGATCAGCCCGCCGGGTGGGATGGTCAGCCGCTTCGACCTGGAGTTCGTGCTGATGCCCGGGGCGGACGACGTCCTCGGCCAGGTCTGGTACGACCGGCGCCGGTTCGACCCGCAGTGGGTGTCCAGGCTGGTGGCCGACTTCACCGAGCTGGCCACCGCGGCGGTGCGCGCACCGGAACGCGCGGTGGCGCAGCTGCTGCCACGGGCCAGCGGTGGTGTCCAACCGGGCCGTGGCAGCAGTTGATCGGCCGGAACGGGAGACGGAGTCGGCAGTGGGATCGGAAACCCGGAGCGTTCGAGGCCCGGTGATGCGCGGGGGCGGCTGGCTGGCAGTGCCGCGGCCCCGCCCGGAGGCCCGGATGCGGCTGTACTGCCTGCCCTGGGCCGGTGCGGGAGTCGGCGTCTTCCGCTCCTGGCCCGAGGCGTTCGGGCCGGAGATCGAAGTGGTCCCGGTGGCCCTGCCGGGCCGCGAGCGGCGCCTGAACGAGCCGCCGCTGGGGAGCGTCTCCGCGATCGCGGACGCCCTGGTGCCCTTGCTGTTCGCGGACATCGACCGCCCGTACGCCCTTTACGGCCACAGCATGGGCGCGTTGGTCGCCCATCAGGCGGCCTGCCGGCTCGGCGAGCTCGGCGCCGAGCCCGTACGAGTGGTGGTGTCCGGCTCCCGGGCGCCCCACCGCCCGCTGCGCGGGCCCGCTCTGCACCGACTGCCGACTGCCGAATTCCTCGTCGCCGTCCGGAGGTTGCAGCCGGAGCATGAGAGCGCCCTGGACGGCGACGAGCTGGCGGAGCTGCTGCTCCCCACGCTGCGGACGGACTTCGCCGCCGGCGAGACCCATCTCGACCTCCGGGCCGGACCGCTCCGCTGTCCGCTGGACGCACTGGGCGGCACCGACGATCCACTGGTGAGCCGATCGGACCTGCTGGCCTGGGAGAGCCGTACCGCCGGCGCGTTCCGCGCCGTCGACCTTCCGGGCGGCCATCTGTTCGTGGTCACCGAGGGCGACCGGGTCCGCTCGCTGATCGCGCGAGCCCTGAGCACCCACCTGGTCGCCTGAGCGCCCGAGTGGGCCGGAAAGCGCCGCGGTGCGGAGCGTTGGAACGCTCCGCACCGCGGCGTTTTCCGGCGCTACTCGCCGACGTGATGCATCACGTGCTTGATCCGCGTGTAGTCCTCGAAGCCGTACAGTGACAGGTCCTTGCCGTAGCCGGAGTGCTTGAAGCCGCCGTGCGGCATCTCGGTGGGGAAACCGAGGTGCGTGTTGACCCAGACACAGCCGAAGTCCAGGCGCCGGGTCAGCCGCATGGCGCGGGCGTGGTCGGTGGTCCACACCGCCGAGGCCAGCCCCTGCGGCACGCCGTTGGCCAGTCGGACGGCCTCGTCCTCGTCGGCGAACGACTGGACGGTGATCACCGGGCCGAAGACCTCCTGCTGGGAGATCTCGTCGTCGTGCCGGACCCCGGTGATGACTGTCGGCGCGTAGAAGTAGCCCTCGTCGCCGACCCGCCGGCCGCCGGTGACCACCGTGGCATGCGACGGCAGCCGCCGGACGAACCCGTCGACCCGCTCCAGCTGGTCCGCGTTGTTGAGCGGGCCGTACAGCGCGCCCGCGTCCCGCGGCGGACCGGGGCGGGCCGAGCGGGCCGCCGTGGCCAGGGCCGCCACCAGCTCGTCGTGGATCTCCCGGGCGGCCAGCACCCGGGTGGCCGCGGTGCAGTCCTGGCCCGCGTTGCCGTAGGCCGCCTCCACGATCTTGGCGGCCGCGTCGGACAGGTCGGCGTCGGCGCACACGATGACCGGGGTCTTGCCGCCCAGTTCCAGGTGGAGCCGTTTGAGGCCGGCGGACGCCACCCGGGCGACGTCCATGCCGGCGGCCACCGAGCCGGTGAGCGAGACCATGGCGGGCACCGGGTGCTCCACCATCAGCCGGCCCGTGGCGCGCCCTCCGCAGACCACGTTGAGCACGCCCGGTGGCAGGAACTCGGCCGCCAGCTCGGCGAACAGCAGCGCCGTCTGCGGCGTGGTCTCGGCGGGCTTGAGCACCACCGTGTTGCCCGCGGCCAGCGCGGGCGCGCTCTTCAGCACCGCCATCAGCAGCGGGAAGTTCCAGGGTGCCAGTTGCGCACAGACCCCCAGCGGTTCCCGGCGCACGTAGGAGGTGTGCCCGGGGGAGTACTCCCCGGCGGACCGACCCTCCAGGATCCGTGCCGCACCCGCGAAGAACCGCAGCTGGTCCACCATCAACGGTGCCTCGCCCGCCGCCGCCGCGCTTCCGGTGCTGAGCGCCTCCGCCGCCGCGAACTCCGGGATGCGTGATTCCAGCGCGTCCGCCATCCGCAGCAGTGCCTGCTGCCGCTGTGTCGGCGTGGTCCACCGCCACTCCTCGAAGGCGGTGGCGGCCGCCTGCATCGCGAGGTCGACGTCCCGCGGGCCGCTGTCGGGGGCGTGCTGGTACCCGGCGCCGGTGCACGGGTCGAGGAGCTCGGTGTAGCCGCCGTCGAGCGGGGCGACGCGCTTGCCGTCGATGAAGTTGGTCAGTCGTGGATCGGTCATCAGGACTCCAAGGTGGGTGTTCGACGTGGACGGCCCGCTGCCGGACCTCAGTCGGACACTGGCAGCGAGGTGAAGCCGTGGAAGCCGAGGTTGTTGTTCCAGTTCAGGCTGTGCTCCTGCACCCGCAGGCCCGGCATCCGGCGGTAGAGCGTGGCCAGCGCGATCCGCAGGGTCTGACGCACCAGCGGATCGCCGAAGCAGAGGTGCCGCCCGGCGCCGAAGGTCAGGTGCCGGTTCGGCAGCGGCCGGGTCAGCACGAGTTCGTCGGCCTGGGAGAACTGCTCGGGATCGCGGTTGGCAGAGGCGACGTACAGCATCAGCGGGCGGTTGGCGGGCAGCACGATCTGCTCACCGGCGGCCGTGGTGTACGCGAAGTCCTCCCGGGCCACCCGGCCGACGAACTGCACCGGGGTGCAGAACCGCAGTAGCTCCTCCACCGCGGGCGCGACGGTCTGCGGGTCGAGCAGCAGCCCGCGCTCGCCGGCCGGCCGCTGGTCCAGCACCTGCACGCTGTTGCCGATCAGGTAGCGGATCGAGGCGACGCCGGCGAAGAGCAGCAGGGCGGCCTGCGCCACCACGTCCTCGTCGGAGAACCGGTGGCCGTGCACCTCGGTGGTGCGGAGCTGGTGCAGCAGCCCGCCCTGCTTCTCGGACATCCGCATGCACTCCGGCGAGGACAGGAAGTCCGTCAGTTCACGGGTGCTGACCTGGGTCCGCTTGAGGTGCTCAACGGTCACCTGGGTCGAGCCGAAGAGGTAGGCGATGTCGTCGGTCCAGCGGCTCAGTTCGGCGTGCGCTTCGGTGGGGACGCCGAGGATGTCGGCGATGACCATGGCGGGCAGCGGGAAGGCGAACTCGGTCATCAGGTCGAACCCGGCCGGGTTCACCGCGTCCAGCAGCCCGTCGACCAGGCCCTGGATCCGCGGCTCCAGCACCTCGTCGCTGAACGGGGTGTAGCTGCGGTTGGCCTGACGACGGTTCTTGGTGTGCTGCTTGCCGTCGTGGAAGGCCAGCCAGCGCTCGTAGACCCTGATCATCTCGGCGTACTCGGTGCGCTGCTCCTCGGGCAGGAACCACAGCGGCACCGCGGCCCGGGCGTTGGAGAGCCGCTCGTCCTTCATGAGGGCGAGGCAGTCCTGGTACCCGAAGAACAGCCAGGCGCCGCCGAAGATCCGCTCGGACCGGTAGGCCGGGCTGTCCGCCCGCATCTTCGCGTAGAACGAAAACGGATTGGGAATGTACTCGAAGTCGTTGTGGGAGAAATCTTCGGCGGCGAGCTCGCGAGTGGGCACGGAATTACCCCCAATGGGTTTCACGGAGTGGATGCGCTTACTAGAGCAAAGGCCCGGGAGTATCGACAAGGCGCAGTCGCTGAACGCCTCGGATCGGGAGTGCGCAGGTTTGCGGGGGTGTCCGACCTCCGCTGCCCGAACACTGGTCAGACGGGGCCGTGGGCACCTAGCCTCCCTTTCGTTGATGGGATCGCCACTCCTCTTTCCCGCGGAGCACTGAATGGCCGAAGCACTGCGCCGGCAGGAATCCCTGCCGGGTTTTCCGCTCGATCGCCGAGCCTTTTTCGACGACGTGGTTCTGGACCGGGAATTCCGTCAGGTCTTCAAGGAGTCCTGGCAGCTGCTCGGCTTCGCCTCCGAGCTGCCCGACCCCGGCGACTACCTGGTACGCCGGCTCGGCAACGACAGCGTGATCGTGGCCCGGGACGAGCAGGGCGGGTTCAGCGTGCTGCTGAACTCCTGCAGCCACCGCGGCACCCAGCTGTGCCGCGCCACCTTCGGCAACGCCGCGCACTTCCGCTGCAGCTACCACGGCTGGACCTTCGCCAACGACGGACGCCTGGTGGGCGTGCCCAGCATTCGCAGCAACTACCCGAAGGACTTCCGCAAGCAGGACCACGACCTGCCCCGGGCCCGGGTCACCTGCTACCGCGGTTTCATCTTCGCCACCTGGAGCGACCAGGCTCCGCCGCTGGAGGAGCACCTCGGGGACTTCCGCTGGTACCTCGACGCCATGCTGGACCTGGCCGGCGGCGAGTGGGAGGTCTACGGGCCCCCGCAGCGCTCGGTGATGAAGGGCAACTGGAAGGTCGTCACCGACAACTTCGCCGGCGACGGCTACCACATGGGCACCACCCACCAGGCTGCCTTCGAGCAGGGGATCTACGGCGACAGCCTGGCCGACGGCACCCTGGGCAAGGGCGAGCTGGAGCTCATCGGCATCAACATCGGCACCCCGCAGGGACACGCGGTACGGGCCGGCTACGTGGTGCAGAAGGGGCGGCGCACGCTGCCGAGCACGGTGACCGACCCGGCCTACATCGGCTACCCGCGCGAGGTGTGGGAGCAGTTCACCGCGGCGCAGACGCCGGAGCAGGTCCGTTTCAACTCGCACTGCGAGGTCGTGCACGGTGTGGTCTTCCCCAACGCTGCGTTCCTCAGCGTCTCGCACGACCGGGCCATCGGCCGGGAGAACGACCCGCTGACCAAGTACGTCGTCTGGCGGGTGCACAACCCGATCGACGCCCGCCGCACCGAGTGCACCTACTGGACCCTGGTGCCCCGGCAGCTCGACGAGGACTGGAAGCGGCGCTCCTACGCCTTCCAGGCCAGGTCGCAGTCGGCCGGCGGAATCCTCTTCGAGATGGACGACTTCGAGAATTTCGCCCGGATCGATGCGGCGATCAGCGGCACCGTGGCCGATACGGCCCCACTTGACCTGTCGCTCGGGCTGGGGCTGGGAACACCCGTACCCGACTTCCCCGGGCCGGGCCGGGCCGAGTACCTCACCCTGTCGGAACACAACCAGCGGGCGTTCTACCGCCGTTGGGCCGAACTTATGGAGGAGGGGACCCGTGACTGACGCCGCCGCGCTGACAGCGCGTCTGGACCCGACCGACCTCCCGTACGAGCTGCGGCCGTTCCCGGCCCGCGGCGCTCGGAGGACCGAACTGGACAACTCGTTCGCGGCCTTTCTCACCGAGGAGTCCGCCGCCCTGGACGAATGCCGGTACCAGGACTGGCTGGACCTGCTGGACGAGCGGTTCATCTACCAGCTGCCGGTACCGCTGCTGCGCGAGGACCCGAGCCTGCCCCGGCACAGCGACCGGGCGCTGCTCTTCGAGGCGACCAAGCAGGTGCTGGCCATGAAGCTGGGCCGGGTCGGGCTGCAGTACGCCTGGTCCGACCGGCCGAGCGGCGTGATGCGCCACTTCCTCGGAGCCGTCCGGGTTTTCTCGGCCGCGGAGCCCGACACCTGGCGGGTCGACTGCAACGTCCTGGTCACCTGGAGTAGAGGGCGGGACGAGGCCGTCGTCGTCACGGCGGGCCGCCAGGACCTCGTCCACTGCTCCGGTCGCGGCGGCTACCGCCTGCTGCGGCGCCGGGTGTTGCTCGACGCCGAGGTCGCGACCCACGAGCAACTCTCCGTCATCTTCTAGCAATCCGGGAAGTGGGGCAATCGCATGAGCGGGCTGGCCTGGACCGCGGCGCAGCGGCAGGAAACCGAACTCTGCAGGATCTTTTGTGAATCGGCGGCCGTCACGGTCTCGACGTACCCCACCGGCAACGGACTGCGGCTCAAGCTGGTCTCGGAGCGATCCGGTGCCGTCGCGCTGCTCGACGCGACGGTGCTGGAGGCGCTGTGCCACCTGACCCCGTCGCGCGCGGCGGAGCTGGTGCGCGAGCGGACCGAGGGCGGCCGGGCCGGCCTCGACCGGGAGCCGGCCCGGTGAAGTCCGTCCCGTTCGAGTACCGGGCCCCGGCCACGCTGGAGGAGACGTTGGCCCTGCTCGGCAAGCCGGGAGCCAACGTTGTGCCACTGGCCGGCGGCCAGAGCCTGCTGCCGCTGCTCGCCCTGCGTCAGGTGCGCCCGGCCACCGTGCTCGACCTCAACCGGGTGCCAGGGCTGGCCGGTGTCGAGATCACCGACGAGGTGGTGCGGATCGGCGCGCTGACCCGGCTGCGGGCGCTGGTGGAGAGTGCGCCGCTGCGCGCCGCCCTGCCGGTCCTGCCGGAGACCGCGGCGCAGGTGGCGAACCGGCAGATTCGCCATCGCAGCACCCTGGGCGGCTCGTTGTGCCATGCCGATCCGACGGCGCAGCTGCCCGCGGTGGCGGTGGCGCTGGAGGCCCGGCTGTGGCTGCGCTCGGCGCGGGCCGAGCGGAGCGTGCTCGCCCAGGACTTCTTCGCGGGCGCCCGGACGACCGCGCGGCGTCGGAACGAGCTGTTGGTACGGGTGGAGTTCCCGCGCACCCCCGGCCGTCACTGCCGCTTCGAGGCGGTCACCCGGCGTGGCCGGGCCGGCTTCCCGTTGATCGGCCTCTGTCTCGCGGTGAGCCTGGCCGGGTCCGTGGTGACGGACGCCCGGCTCGCCGCCTCGGGCATCGCCGACCGGCCACGGCGGCTGTGGGAGGCGGAGCGCGCGCTGACCGGACGCCGTCTCGACGGCGACCTGGCCGAGGTGCTCGACGCGGCCTCGGCCGAAGCGGACCCGTCGTCGGACCTGCACGGCAGTGCCGAGTACCGCAGCCACCTGTTGCGCACCGTGATCCGCCGGGCCGCCGCCCGGCTGGCCACCGAGGGGAGTGCCCCATGACCAGAGCTGTCAGCCTCGTCGTCAACGGACGGCCCTACACGGCCGAGACGGAGGACCGTACACCGCTGTGCGACGTGCTGCGTCACCGGCTTCGTCTGACCGGCACCCATGTCGGCTGTGAGCAGGGCGTCTGCGGTGCGTGCACGGTGCTGGTCGACGGCGAGCCGGTGCGCTCCTGCCTGATGCTCGCAGTCCAGGCCGACGGCTGCCGGATCGAGACGGTGGAGGGCCTCGCCACCGAGGGCGCCCTCGCCCCGATGCAGCAGGCGTTGATGGCCGAGCACGGCTTGCAGTGCGGATTCTGCACCCCCGGTGTGCTGATGAGCCTCGCCTACGCCGAGCGGGCCCGGCTCACCGCCGAGGAGACCGTCTCCGAGGTGCTCGCCGGACATCTGTGCCGGTGCACCGGCTACGTCGGGATCCGCCGGGCGATCGAGCGCCACTGGAAGACCGAGGAGGCCGCGGGGTGAGCCGCACCGACCACGCAGGGCCGTTCATCGGGCGCTCCATGCCGCGCATCCACGACCCCAGGCTGCTGGTCGGCCACGGGAGGTTCGTCGACGACATCGACGACTCCGGCGCCCTGCACGCCGTCGTCCTGCGCAGCCCCGTCCCGCACGGGCACATCGTGGCCGTCGACTGCGCCGCGGCGCTGGCCTGCGGCCGGGCGCTGCTCGTGCTGGGACCGGACGACCTGGAACTGCTGACCGACGAGCTGCCCACCGCGTGGCGGATTCCCGGCCAGCGCGCGCGCACCGTTGCGGTCGCCGCCCGGACCGTCCGCTACGTGGGCCAGCCTGTCGGCCTGGTGGTGGCCTCCAGCCGGGCCGAGGCCGAGGGCCTCGCCGAGCTGGTGCGGATCGACATCGAGCCGCTGCCGGCGGTGCTCGGGCTGGACGCGGCACTGGCCGAGGGAGCTCCGCTGCTCTACCCGGAGGACGGCACCAACGTGGTCGGCGAGATCCACTTCGGCGACGCACCCCAGGAGCTGGAACGGGTAATGGCCTCGGCCGCGCACGTCGTCGAGCGCGAGTTGACGATCCAGCGGGTCTGCCACAGCCCGATGGAGCCGCGCGGCCTGCTGGCCGAGTGGATCCCCGCGACGCGACGGCTCACCGTGTGGAGCAGCACCCAGTCGCCGCACGTGGTCCGTCAGGAGCTCGCCACCGCGCTGCGCCTGCGTGTGGACCAGGTACGGGTGGTGGCACCGGATATCGGCGGCTCCTTCGGCGGCAAGGTGACGACCTACGCGGACGAGGTGATGGTCTGCCTGGCCGCGGTGTCGCTCGGCCGCCGGGTGAAGTGGATCGAGGACCGCACCGAGAACCTGACGGCGAGCTACCAGGGCCGCGGCCAGCGGGCCCGGGCGCGCCTCGCGCTGGACGGCTCGGGGCGCTTCCTCGCTCTGTCCGCGCACATCACCGGTGACCTCGGAGCCTTCCCGATCCAGGCCGGCACCGGGCCGTTCCAGGTGACCGGTCTCGCCTTGGAGGGCCCCTACCGTTTCGAGCGGGCGGGTGCCACGGTGACCGCCGTCCACACCAACACCGTGCCAACCGGCGCCTACCGCGGATACGGCATGCAGGAGGCCGCCTGGATCCGCGAGCGGCTGATCGAGGAGGCGGCCCGCGAGACCGGGCGGGACCCGCTCGAGCTCCGGCTGCTGAACCTCATCCAGGCGGAGGAACTGCCCTACACCACCCGCACCGGGCTCGGCTACGACTCCGGCGACTATCCGGCCGCGCTGCGGCGGGCCGCGGCGCTGGCCGAGGAGCGGGCGCGGCCCTCCGGTGACTCGGTCCGGCGCGGCGTGGCGGTGACTCCGAGCGTGGAGATCACCGGGTTCGCGCCGTCCGCGCTGCTCGAGATGTTCCAGATCGACTGGAGTGGCTGGGAGAGCGTCCGGGTTCGGGTCAGCCAGGACGGCACCGTCACCGTCTTCGCCGGCGTCATCGCGATCGGCCAGGGCATCGAGACCACGCTCGCCCAGATCGTCGCGGACCGGCTCGGCGTGCCCATCGACTGGGTCGCGGTCGAGCTCGGGGACACCGACACCGCGCCGTACTCGGACCTCACCTCCCAGGCCAGCCGTTCGCTGACGCTCGCCGGCGCCGCGCTGATGCAGGCGGCCGACCGGATGCGGGAGCGGATGTTCGAGCTGGCGGCGTACCACCTCAAGGCGCCCCGCGAGGAAGTGGTCCTGGAGGGGGCTGAGTTCCGGTGGCCGGCCGGCCGGACCTCGCTGGCCTGGCAGGAGGTGACCAGCCGGGGTTGGAAGGGCTGGGGCAGGAGCGAGCCCGGCCGCATCCGGCTGGAGGAGACGGCGGACTTCGATCCGCCCGCGATCACCTTCTCCTACTCCGCGCACGGCGCGGCGGTCTCCGTCGACCTGGAGACCGGCGAGATCGCCGTCGAGGACTACTGGACCGTCAACGACAGCGGGGTGCTGGTGAACCCACTGATCGCCGAGGGACAGATCATCGGCGGGGTCGCCCAGGGGCTGGGGATCGCGCTGACCGAGGAGGTCGTCCACGACCCGGTCACCGGGCACTCGCTGACCACCGGCTTCACCGAGTACATCCTGCCCGCGAGCGCCGACGTCCCGCCGGTGACCGTGGAGCACCGCAGCACACCGAGCGCCGTCATCCCAGGCGGTTTCAAAGGACTGGGCGAGGGCGGGGTCATCCCGGGGCCGGCCACGGTGGCCAACGCCGTCGCGGCGGCGGTTCCCGACATCGCCGAATGTCTGACGGCGACCCCGTTGTCACCCGCCCGGGTCTGGGACGCGCTGTCCGCCACCGAGGCGGGCCGGGCCTGAACTCCGGCCCGCAGCACCGCACACACACCGCACGAAGCTCTGAGGATGGAGGACCACGAGGGTGTCCGACCGACTGCACAACGCCGAGCTGGCCGACCGGCCGGCGGCCGGCGGGGCGAGCGTGCGCGAAGCGACCTTCGCCCTGCTGCGATCGCTGGGGATGACCACGGTGTTCGGCAATCCGGGTTCCACCGAACTGCCGATGTTCCGCGACTTCCCGGCGGACTTCCGGTACGTGCTCGGCCTGCAGGAGTCCGTCGTCCTGGCGATGGCGGACGGCTACGCCCAGGGCCGGCACCACGCCGCGCTGGTGAACCTGCACTCCGCGGCCGGGGTTGGCCACGCCATGGGCAGCCTGTTCACCGCCTACCGCAACCGCACGCCGCTGGTGATCGTGGCGGGCCAGCAGGCACGGTCGCTGCTCGGCGGCGAGCCGTATCTGTTCTCCGACCAGGCGGCCGAGATGCCCAAGCCGTACGTCAAGTGGAGCCGGGAACCCGCCCGGCCCCAGGACGTCCCCGCGGCCATCGCCCGCGCCTACCACCTGGCGATGACGCCGCCTCAGGGCCCGACACTGGTCAGCGTTCCGGCCGACGACTGGGACCAGCCCGCCGAGCCGGTGGCGCCGCGCACGGTGAGTACCGCGCTCCGGGCCGCTCCCGACGCGCTCGAACGGGTCGGGACGGCCCTCGCCCGCGCCGAACGCCCGGCCTTCGTGGTGGGCGCGGCAGTCGACCAGGACCTGGCCGTCGACGAGGTGGTCGCGCTCGCGGAGCTGCACCAGGCCCGGGTGTGGGCCGCGCCGATGTCCTCGCGGTGCAGCTTCCCCGAGTCCCATCCGCTGTTCGCCGGGTTCCTCCCGCCGGTGCGCGAGGAGATCGTCCAACGGCTGCGCGATCACGACGTGCTGCTCTCCCTGGGCGCGCCGGTGTTCACCTACCACGTCGCCGGGACGGGCCCCTACCTGCCCGAGGCGACAGCCCTGTACCAGCTGACCGACGACCCGGCGACGGCGGCCTGGACCCCGGTCGGCGACGCGGTGCTCACCAGCATCCGCCTCGGGGTACGCGACCTGCTGGCGTACCAGCCCGTCACCGTCCGCCCGGCGCCGCCCGTCCGCCCGGCGCCGGCGCGCGTCGAGCCTTCCGGTCTCATCACCCAGCAGTACCTGATGCAGACCCTGGCGCGGCTGCGCCCGGCGCGCAGCGTCATCGTGGAGGAGGCGCCCAGCAGCCGCCCGGTGATGTGCGAGTACCTGCCCAACGAGCACTCGGAGAGCTTCTACACCTGCGCCAGCGGCTCGTTGGGACACTCCCTCCCGGCAGCCGTGGGCATGGCTCTTGCCAGGCCCGCCGAGCGGGTGATCGCCGTGGTCGGCGACGGCTCGGCCATGTACTCCGTCCAGGCGCTGTGGTCTGCGGCGCACCTCGAACTCCCGCTCACCGTCCTGGTGGTGAACAACCGCGGGTACGGCACCGTGGACCGTTTCGCCCGCCGCTTCGGCATCGACAAGCCGGTGGGCACCGCGCTCGGGGGGCTCGACTTCGTCGCTCTGGCCCGCGGCCAGGGCTGCGCGGCCGCCCGCGTGGACCTGCCGGGCGGGCTGGCCAGCGCGCTGCGCATCGCCCTGGCCTCGCCCCATCCCTATCTGCTTGAGATCGCCGTCGAGAGCTGACCGGCGCTGCACTGCCGGACAACCATTCACAGGAAGAGTCGTATGAGCCAGCGAACCGAGCAAGAGACCCGCGAGGACATCCGAGAGATCGTGGTCGCCATGGCGCCCGACCCGGGCGGGGCCGCCGAGGCGGACCCGGCCCTGGTGGAGGATCTCGGCTACCACTCGCTCGCGCTGCTGGAGCTAGCGTTCGCCCTGGAGGACGAGTACGGCCTGCCGGCGATCGACCAGGAGATCGCCCGGCGCATCCGCTGCGTCAGCGATGTCCAGGACTACGTCGTCGGCCAGCTGCGGGCCGTGGACGGGGGAGCCGCGTGATCGAGCGGCATCTCGGCGCCGTCCTGGCACGGCATCCAGAACGGACCGCGATCGTCTGTGGCGACGTGCGGATCGGCTACCGGGAGCTCGGCCGGCGGATCGCCGGACTGCGCACCGGCCTGCACGGCATCGGCGTGGCACCGGGTGATCTCGTCCTGCTGGCCCTGCCCAACTGCCCGGAGTTCGTGATCACGTACTTCGCCACCGCCGGGCTCGGTGCCGCAGTGCTGGCCGTGGACCCGCGGTCGACGGAGCACGAGCTCCGCTCCCGCCTGGCCGGCGGCCGGCCGGCCGCCGTCGTCACCACCGCCGGCCTGGCGCCGGTCCTGGCACGGCTGGCCGGCGCGCTGGAGCCGGCACCCGAAGTGGTCGTGGTGGGTGGCGGGTCCGGCTCCCACCACGCCTTCGACGACCTCGTCCGGGACGGGACGCCGGTGCCCATGCACCCGGCACAGGCCGACGATCCCTGGGTCCACACCTACTCCTCGGGCTCCACCGGCGAGCCGCGGCGGATCTGCCGCAGCCAGGCCAACCAGGTGGCGGAGGCCACCCAGATCATCACCAGCGCGGCGATCACTACGGACGACGTGGTGCTGTGCCCCGTGCCGCTCTTCCATGCACTCGGGCAGTTCTGTTGCCTCATCGTGTCCGTCCTGGCCGGGGCGACGCTGGTGCTGCTGGAACCGCGGGACGAGGACGCCCGGGAGGGCGCCGGCCGGCTCGACCCCGAGGCCGTGCTGTCGCTGATCGAGGAGCACCGGGTCACGGTCTTCCCATCCGTGCCCTACATCCTGGGCGCGCTCGCCGACTGGCCGGCCGACCGGGCCGCCGACCTCTCCTCGGTGCGGCTGTGCCTCTCCGGCAGCAACTTCCTGCCACAGACGGTTCGCGAGCGGTTCCAGGATCGCTTCGCGGTGCCGGTCCGGCAGACCTACGGCAGCTCCGAGGCCGGAAGCGTGGCGTGGGACTGCGACCCCGACGAGGTGGTACCGGAGTCCGTCGGGCGCCCGCTGGCCGGAGTGACGGTCGAGATCCTGGACGAGAACGGCGAGGCACTGCCGGCCGGAAGCGTCGGCGAGATCGCCGTGACCGGTGGCTCGGTGATGCTGGGCGAGGCCGCGCCCGACGGGGAACTGGTCCGGGCGGACGGCCGCTATCTCACCGGCGACCTCGGCCGGCTAGGTGAGGACGGCCGGCTGTACCTGACCGGCCGTAAGCGGATCCTGGTGGACACCGGCGGGCACAAGGTCAATCCGGTGGAGGTCGAGGAGCTCCTGGAGAGCCACCCCGACGTCCGCTCCGCCGCTGTCGTCGGGGTTCCCGTCGACGGCGGCGGAGACCTCCTGGTGGCCGTGGTCGTTCCGGCGGGCGAGCCGGACGCCGAGCGACTGCGGGCCTACTGCCGCGAGCGGCTGGCCGAGCACAAGGTGCCGAGCCGGTTCGAGTTCGCCGACGACCTGCCCCGCACGGCGCTGGGCAAGATCCGCCGAGCCGAGCTGGCGTCCCGGCTGGCAGACCTGGCGCCACCGGGGCCGGGCCCGGTCCGTCCCCCGGAGGTGTGGGACGTGGCCGATCCCGCGGCACGGGAACGGCTGATCACCGATCAGCTGCTCTGGCGTACAGCGGAGATCCTCGGCTGCGCACCCGGCGCGGTCGATCCCGAGCTTCCCCTGCGCTCACAGGGCCTGGACTCCCTCGGTGCGCTGCGGCTGAAGATGGCCGTCCAGGACGACCTGCGGCGCGTGGTCGGGCTCCCCGAGCTGCTCGGAGCGGCATCCGCGGGTTCGCTGGCCCGCCGACTGGCCCAGGAGCCCGAGGAGGCGGTGGAACCGCTCGTCGCCCAGGGCGTTTTGACCGGCGAATTCCCGCTCTCCCACAATCAGTTGTCCATCTGGCACGCGGACCAGATCGCACCGGAGAACGCTGCTTACAACCAGAGCTTCGCCGCCCGGATCACCTCCCGGTGTGATCCGCAGGTCCTGCGCCGCAGCTTCCAGGCCCTGGTGGACCGGCATCCGGTGCTGCGCACCACCTTCGGCGTGCGGGCCGGCGGCCCCTTCCAACGGGTCGCCGGCCCGGGAGCGGTCGACTTCGCCGTGGTGGAGGTGCCGGAGAAGTGGGCGGACCGCTCGGCGGAGCTGAGCGCGGAGGCCTTCCGGCCGTTCGACCTGACGCAGGAACCGCCGCTGCGGGTCCGCCTGTACCTCGGTGCGGCGGACGGCCCGGTCCTCTTGGTCACGCTGCACCACATTGCCACCGACTTCTGGTCGATGGTGGCCATGCTGCGGGAGCTGGAGGCCGTCCACGCCGCCGAGGCGGCCGGCGCGGAGCTCTACCGCCCCGCGCCCCGCCACGCGTACACCGACTACGTCCGCTGGCAGGCCGAGGCCGTGGCCGGACCTGCCGGGCGGCGGGACTGGGAGTACTGGCGCACCAGGCTCTCCCCGCGGCCGCCGGCGCTCGAACTGCCGGTGGACGGACCGCGCCCCGTGGTGCAGTCCCAGCGCGGCTCGACCTTCTTCCAGGAGCTGGGCACCGCCCGGGTGCAGGCCCTCCAGGAGTTCGCCCGGGCCCGGGGCTGCACCGTCTACACGGTGCTGCTGGCCGTATTCCAGGTGTTCCTGCACGGCATGACCGCGGAGCGGGACATCGCGGTGGCCGCCATCACGACCAATCGCCAGCGTTCCGAATTCCGCGACGTGCTCGGCTACTTCGTCAATCCGGTGGTCTGCCGGACCCAGCTCGATCCGGAGCGGTCGTTCACCGAGCTGCTGGAGACCGTACGGCACGAGCTGCACCAGGGGCTGGACCACCAGCTGCTGCCGTTCGAGACGCTCGTCGAGCGGCTCGACCTCAAACGCGACCGCAGCCGTGCCCCGCTGGTCGAGGTCGCCTTCGGACAGAACAAGGCCCAGGACGCCGGGCTGCTCGCACTGAGCCGCTTCCTGACCGGCGGCAGCGGTCACGAACTCCGGCTCGGCGCCCTGGTCATGGAGTCGATCGAGCTGCACCAGCGAGGCGTGGTGTACGACTTCTCCGGCGCGGTGTACGAGGCGGCGGACTCGGTCTCGATCGCCTGGGAGTACAACTCCGACCTGTTCCGGCCGTCGACCGTCGAGCGGATGGCGGACCAGTACGGAGACCTGCTGTCGCGGCTCCTGGAGCGTCCGGGGCACCCGGTCGGCGGGATTGAGGCCGTCGGCGGCGAGATCCGCCGCACCCTGCTTGACGCCTCACGCGGCAGCGCTGCGGCCCACCCGGCGGACACCCTCGTCCAGGTGATCCGCCGAGAGGCCGGCCTACGGCCGGACCGGATGGCGGTGGTCGCGCAGGACGCCGAACTGACCTACCGGCAGGTGTGGGAGCGGGCGGCCCGGCTGGCGGCCGCGCTGCGGGCCGCCGGGCTGCGCGCAGGCGACCGGGCGGTGCTCTGGCTGCCGTGCTCCTCGGAGCTGGCCGTGGCGGGGCTCGCCGTCCTCGTGGCCGGGGGAGTCTGCGACGCACTGCCGTTCGACACCGATGTGCGGGAGCTGCGGGCGGTACTGGCCGAGGACGACGTCCGGGTGCTGGTCACCACCGCCTCCGGCCAGAGCCGGGTCGGCGCGGTGGACCGTGCGGTGCTCCGACTCGGCGAATACGTGCCGGCCGCGGCGCAGGACGCTCCCGCCGCGGCCGTCGGACCCGAGGACGGCGCCCTCGTCCTGCGCAGCTCGGGCGTGACCGGTCGGCCGACCGCGTACGTGCACACGCACCGGGCCCTCACCACCTGGGCGACCTGGCTCGCCGGGCTCCGGACCGGGCCGGGCGGATCGCTGGTGCACGGCGGCCTTCGGCCCGACCGGATGCTGGCCCGGCTGCTCGGCGCACTGGCCGGAGGCGGCACCGCCGTTCTGACCGACGCCGGGGCCGACCCCGCGGGCCTCGTCCGACTGCTCACAGGCGGTCGCCGGCTGGGCCTGGTCGAGGTGACCGCCGCCGAACTGGCCGGTCTGCTCGCCGCGCTGGCCGAGGCGGGCCGCCGACCTTCGGTGGACACCCTGCTGGTGTCCGGCGACGCGCTGCCCGGTGACCTGGTACGGCGATGGCGGCAACTGGCCGGTCCGGCGCGCGTGGTGCACAGCTACGGCGGGGCCGACACCGCCCTCGCGGTCTCCGCCCACGAGGTGCCCCAGCAGCTCGCCGCAGAGCGCCCGGTGTCCAGCGGGCGGCCGGTCGGCGCGGCGGTGCGTTATGTGCTGGACGCGGCCGGCCGGCTCGCCCCGGTGGGCGTGCCCGGGGAGATCTGCGTGGACGCGGACGTGCTGGCCCGGCCCTTGCACGGTGCGGGCCGGACCGCGGAACACTGGTTCCCCGATCCCGACGCCGAGCGCCCCGGAGCACGGCTCTACCGGACCGGCGACCTCGGCTGGTACCTGCCCGACGGTGAGGTGGTGGCGGCCGGGCGCGTGGGCGACGTGGTCGAGCTGCGCGGATACCGGATCGCCCTGCCCGCCGTGGAAGCGGAACTGCTCCGCCTTCCCGCCGTCGTGGGCGCCCGCGCGATGACGGTGGGCGAGGAGGACCGCAGGCTGGTGGCCTATGTCGCGCTGGACCCCGCGGCGGCGGCTCCGACGGCGGCCGAGCTGCGCGAGGTACTCCGGGCCGTCCTGCCGGAGTACCAGCTGCCGGCCGAGATCGTCCCGGTCGGCCACCTTCCGGCGGCCGGCAACGGGAAGACGGACCGCAGCGGCCCGCCGGCTTCGGCGCCCGGCCCGGCGACGGCCGAGCCCGGGATCGCGCCACCCGCCGAGGTGCTGTCCCCGATGGAAGCCAGGCTCGCCGCGATCTGGTCCGAGGTCCTCGACGTCGCACACGTCCGGCCGCAGGACGACTACTTCGACCTCGACGGCGACTCGATCACCAGCATGCGGATCGTCTCGCTGGCCGCCGAGCACGGCATCAGGATCACTCCTCGTCAGGTCTTCACCCATCCGACGCTGCGGGAACTCGCCGCGGTGGCCGAGGAGACCCGTCGGCCAGAGCCCGCCGAGCCACCCCGGGCAGAGCCGGACCGGGCGGCCGCCGACGTCCCGCTCGCGCCGGTGCAGCGATGGTTCCTGGAGCAGGAGCTCGCCCAGCGCGACCGGTGGAACCAGGCGGTGCTGCTCAGGGCCGACCGACGTCTGGACCGGGCCACGCTGCACCGGGCGCTGCGCGCGGTGGCCGACCACCACCCGGCGTTCCGCTTCCGGTACACCCGGACGGCGCAGGGCTGGCACCAGAGCGTCGACCCGGACACCGCGCCGGTGCTGATCCTGGACCACCCGGGCGGACTGCCGGAGGCGCTCGCCGCAGTGCACGCCGCGCCCGGGCTGGCGGCCGGCCCGGTGCTCGTCGCGGCCGTCCTTGCGGACGATTCGGCGGACGGCCACCGGGTGCTACTGGCGGCCCACCACCTCGTCGTGGACTTCGTCTCCTGGCAGATCGTCATCGAGGACCTGACCCGGGCTTGCGAACAGCTGCTGGCCGGACAGCAGCCCCGGCTGCGTCCCGCCGCCACCCCGTTCGCGGAGTGGACCCGGCTGTTGCACCGGTACGCCGACTCGCCGGAGGTGACGGAACAGCTCGGGTACTGGACCACCGCCTGCGCCGGTCTTGACGAGCCGCCGGCCCTGCCCTCGGCCGAGCGCGACAGCCGCACCGGTTCGGCCACGCTCCCGGCCGCGCGGACGGCCGCGCTGCTTGCGGCCACGGACCGGCGGGAGCCCGGGCACCGGATCCAGGACGTCCTGCTGGCGGCCGTGCTGCACGCGCTGGCCGGATGGACCGGACGGCGCCGGGTGCGGGCGGACGTCGAGGGCCACGGTCGCGAGGAGTTCATCGACGGCGTCGATCTCACCCGGACGGTCGGCTGGTTCACCACGATGCACCCGCTGGTGCTCGACCTCGGGCCCGACGATGATCCCGCCCGCGCCTACCGGGCCGCGCGCGCGGCCCTGCGGGCGGTGCCCTCCGGCGGCGTGGGGTACGGGCTGCTCCGCTACGCCTCGAGTGACCCCGCGATGCGCCAGCGCATGGCGGAGCTCCCGCAGTCCACGGTGAACTTCAACTACCTGGGCCGGATGGGCCGGCTCGTCGACGGCGGTGCGCGGACGGTGCCCGACGGGCAGTTGTTCGAGCCGCTGCCGCTGGACGCCGCCGGCGACCGCGGACCGGCCAACCGCCGGCCCTACTCGCTGGAGGTCAGCGCACTGCTGGCCGACGACGGGCTGTCGCTCCGGGTGCGGCACAGCGCCACGGAGTACCGGCCGTCGCAGATCGAAGAGTTCCTAGGCCTGGTACTCGACGGTGTGTCGGCCATCGTGGCCGACATCGAGGCTGGCCACGCTCATCAACTCGCAGGAGGTAGGAATGTCATCCGGTTCGTCCGACCCGGCACCGGACACCGTCGTTGTCCGTGAACTGGTCCGCGGGGCATGGGTCGTGGTGTTGGGCCATGACGACTTCGGCAACGACGACGAGTTCTTCACCGTCGGCGGTCACTCGCTGCTGGTGGCCCGCGTCATGGCACAACTCGGTCAGCAGGTCGGCGCCCGGCTGCCGCTGCGACTGTTCTTTGACCACCCCACCGTCACCGCGCTGACAGGGGCGATCGAGGCCCGTACCGGTGGCCGGCCCGGCGAGCGGGAGGTGGACGCGCTGTGACGGACGTCCGCCTGCCGAGGCCCGAGTGGAACGCCACGGCCCTGCCGTTCCGGCGGTCGGCGACCATACCGGAGCTGGTCCGGGAGGCGGCCCGTCGGCATCCCGACCGGCCAGCCCTGTCGGCGAGCGACGGCACCGTCCTGACGCATGCCGAACTCGACCGGTGGACGGACCGGTTGGCCCGGCTGCTGCACGAGCGCGGAATCGGCCGGGGATCGTACGTGGCGCTGTTCAGCGACCGGACGCCCTGGGCCGCCGCCGCCCTGCTGGCGGTGCTCAAGTCCGGTGCCGCCTACGTGCCCATCGACCCCGGCTGGCCCCAGGATCGGGTGCTCGGGCTGCTCGACGACCTGAAGGTCTGCTGTCTGGTGACCGGGCGGTCACGGCTCAGGACGGCGCAGGAACTCCGCTGGGAGGCACCCTCGGTGCGCGAGGTCGTCTGCCCGGACCTCCCCTCCACGCAGACCTGGGCGGAGATCCTGGACCGGGAGATGGTCGAGGAGTTCTTCGACTTCCTGTCCGGCGAACCGGATCCGCTGGAGGCCGCCGGCTTCAACCTGCGCCGCTCGGAGCGCCCCTACCGGCCCGCCGACGTGGCGGACTACCGGGACCACGTGGCCCGGCTCGCCCTGGAACGGGTGGGCCACGGGGCCGACATCCTGGAGGTGGGCTGCGGCTCGGGCCTGATCATGGAGGCGCTCGCCCCGACCGCGCGCCGTTACACCGCCGTGGACCCGTCAGCCGTCGCGGTGGGCAGGAACCTGCGGACAGCCGCCGACGCCGGCTTCGAGATCGAGGGCGAGGTCTGCTTCGCGCACGAGGTCGGGACCAGGGTGCAGGGCCCGTTCGACCTGGTGATCATGGCCAGCACGGTGCAGTTCCTGCCTGACATGGACTACTTCCTCGAGACGCTCGACTCGCTGCTGCCGCTGCTGCGGCCCGGCGGTGCCGTGCTGTTGGCCGACCTGATCGATCCGCGGATCGAGGACCACGCCGGGCTGCGCATCCCACCCGCGCTGCTGGACCGGCTGCCCGAGGTACTACCCGGGATCGACCGGGCCGAGGTCCGGCGTCGGCCCGCCAGCGCCTTCGCCGGCGAACTGGCCCACCGCTACGACGCGTTGTTGCACGTCACGGAGACCGGTGTGCCCTCCGCACGGGACCGGCGCGGCCGGGTGCGAACCGGTGCCGACATCGCGACCCGGCCCGCCACCCCGCTGCCCGCCGCGGTCGGTGCCGACGACATCGCGTACGCCATCTTCACCTCCGGCTCGACCGGCCGCCCCAAGGGTGTTCTGGTCCAGCACCGTCCGGTGGTCAATCTGATCGAGTGGGTCAACCGCACCTACGCGGTGGGCCCGGAGGATCGGCTGCTGGCCGTCGCGTCGTTCTGCTTCGACCTGTCCGTCTACGACATCTTCGGGGTCCTTGCGGCAGGCGGTTCGGTGCATGTCGCGGGCCAGCCGGAGATCGCCGAACCGGAGACGCTGATCGACCTGCTGGAGAGCGAGCCGGTCACGATCTGGGACTCCGCCCCGGCCGCGCTGGCGATGCTCACGCCCTTCCTGCCGTTCCGCGCAGCCCGGGGGCGGGACAGCCTGCGGCTGGTCCTGCTCAGCGGCGACTGGGTGCCGCTGTCGCTGCCCGCCGAGATTCAGGGCGCCTTTCCATCGGCTCAGGTCGTGGCACTGGGCGGAGCGACCGAATGCACCGTCTGGTCCAACCACTACCCGGTGGGCACCGTCGATCCGGCGTGGCCGAGCATTCCGTACGGCCGTCCGATGGACAACGCCCGCTACTATGTGCTCGACGCCGGTCTGGAGCCCTGCCCGATCGGGCAGGTGGGCGACCTGTACATCGCGGGGGAATGCCTGGCACTCGGCTACGCGGGCCGGCCGGGCCTGACCGCGGCCGCCTTCCGGCCGGACCCGTGGGCGCCGGGGCCGGGCGGGAGGATGTACCGGACGGGCGACCGCGCGCGCTGGCTCGAGGACGGGAACCTGGAGTTCCTCGGCAGGCTGGACGACCAGGTCAAGATCCGCGGCTACCGCATCGAGCTCGGCGAGATCCAGTACGCGGTGAACCAGTGCCCCGGGGTGCGCGCGGCCGTGGTCGTCGCGGTCGATCTGCCCGGCGGCCGCGACCTGGTCGCCTTCTACGTCGCGCCGCAGGGCTCGCCGTCTCCGGCGGAGGTCCAGGAACACCTGCGCACCCGGCTGCCGGCCCACATGATCCCGGCCCGGATCGTCGCCGTGGACGCCTTCCCGCTGCGGGACACCGGGAAGATCGACAAGGCCGCTCTGGTCGGCGCCCTGTGACCTGAGGAGAGGCCGCCGCGTCGTGCCGGGGGGGGCCGCCCGAGAGCTCGGGCGGCCTCCCCCGGCGGTCTGTCCGGCCGGTTCAGCCGGACGTGCGCCCGGTGAGGTCGCGCGTCAGGTCGAACGGGGTGCCGGCGGGGCGCGGCTCCCCCATGAAGTGCACGATCTCCTCATGGTTGGTGGAGCGGACGGCGTTCAGCGCGCCGGATCGGAAGTAGAGGTCGATCCGGGTCGGCTGGGCAGTCAGGTCCACCTCGTGCCCGGCCCGCAGCAGGGCGAGCGCGGCCGGTACGTTGTGACTGAGCGTCACTCCCTCCCGACAGTAGTACGCACCACCGTCGAGCTGCACCAACGGCAGCTGTTCGACAGCGTCGGCCGGGCCGTGGGCTCCCTCCTCGGCGGCGCACACCGGCTGGGTCAGCAGGTCGTAGCGGAACACCTCGTCCAGGAACGCCCGCTCCTCGTCGTCCAGCAGCGGACGGACGGCCTCCTGCCACCACAGTTCCAGTGCCGTGCGTCCCGCCGGCTCGGTGAACAGGTAACCGATGGCCGCGGCGTAGGCCGGCGCACCTCCGCCGTGGGCCCGGGCCGCCGCTTCGCGCAGCGGCTGGGCCTCTGGGGCCGAGGTGCCGTCCACCCAGTCGGCCAGACTGGTCAGCACCCGGGACTGCGACCAGCCGGCCAGCCGCCGCAGTGGCAGCCAGCAGTGCCGCAGTACCGCGTTCTCCGCGACGACCCGGGCCCAGAAGAGGAAGCGCTGCATCACGGCGTTGTCCTCGAAGGACATGGTGCGGTGCGCCAGCACGTACTCGAAGTCGTCGTGGTCGCCGCGGAGCGCGATGATGCCGTGCAGGTCCTTCTGCTCGGAGTACTCCGTGTTGGGCAGCAGCATGATCGGGTAGACGGCGATGCGGGAGACATGCTCCGAGAGCTCGTCATAGCCTCGGAGAAAGGACTCGACCGTCTCGCCCGGCGCCCCCCAGATGAGCTCGGCGTAGCAGTCCATGCCCTCCCGGTTGAGCCACTGCACCAACTCGTGCCAGTCGTTCACCTTCATGTTGCGCCGCCGCATGGAGTCGAGTGCGTCAGGGCTCAGCGACTGCAGCGCCAGGGTGAACGAGCTGCGCAGCCCGGCGTCCTTCATCCGGCGGACGATTTCGTAGAACACCTTCGACTTGTTCTTCGCCCAGGAGGTCTCGAACGCCCGGGGAAAACCGTACGTCCGGTTGATCTCGATCAGGTCCTCGACCAGCTCCAGGTCGATCGGCAGCATTCCGAAGTTGGCGTCGCAGGCGACCACCGAATGCACGCCGAGCTTCGCGAAGAGTTCGAGCTCGGCGCGCAGGCGCTCCCGGGAGAACGCCCGTACGCGCTGCCCGACCGCGCCGCCCCAGTAACAGAAGGAGCACCTGTACGGGCAGCCGCGGTTGGTCTCGATGAGCGCGACGTCGTAGCGGAAACAGCCGTTCTCGTCGAGCAGTTCGATCGCGCCGGTGAGAAACGGTGACGGGATGATGTCCAGGTTCTCGATGCGAGCCCGTTCCTCGGTGGTGACGATCGTGCCGTCGGCGCGCCTGAAGGATATCCCGGGAATGTCGTCGAGATCGCTGCTCGCGCGGCCCGCCAGCCGGGCCTTGAGCAGTTCGGCGAAGGTCAGCTCGCCCTCACCGTTGACGATGATGTCGACCTCGGGGTACTGGCGGAACAGGCGTTCCGCCTGGCAGCTCGCGTGGGTGCCGCCGAACACCACCCAACCGTGCGGCCGCAGCTGCCGGTAGGTGGCGGCCAGCGAGCCGAACGCCCGGACATTCCAGCCCAGGGCGGAGAACGCCAGGACGTCCGGAAGCTCGCCATGGAAAAGCTTGCCGGCCATCTCCCCGTGAGTTACCCGGCCGCGGAAGTTGCAGATTTCGACGGAGGTTTTCCGGGACAGTTCCTGGTCCTGCAGAACCATCGCCTTGAGGTATCCGGAGGCCAGCGGCATGGATTCCAGCGGCATGTCCCAGACCCCCTGCTGGACCAGGGTAACCCTGAGTTGCGGAGCAGCCATTCTGCTCTCCAATTCTCTGTAGTCGACGGGAGCGGAAGAGAGCTTGCTACGAGCCGCAGCAGAGGTAAAGCGATGATTCCGGGCGGTACAGACAGCAGTCACCCGATCGCCTATCATTCGAGGCATGCCGAATTATCGATGGCTGGTCGAGATATCGGGATCTGCGGCCGCCGAACACGTTCTCTATGCCTTTCCGCACGCGGGGGCCGGTGCCGCGGCGGTGAAGAAGCTGTGCCGGGCACTCGGCGATTCCTGCCAGACCGTGGCGGTCCGGCTCCCCGGGCGCGAGTCGCGGATGGATGAGGAGCCGATCACCGATC
Organism: Kitasatospora sp. GP82; assembly: GCF_029892105.1. Lineage (GTDB taxonomy): Bacteria > Actinomycetota > Actinomycetes > Streptomycetales > Streptomycetaceae > Kitasatospora. Next base: position 47,495 of record NZ_JARZAJ010000029.1, read on the forward strand.
TGGCCCGGCTCTGCGACCGCCTCGCCGAGCAGATCACCGCCCATGCCGGGCAGCGGCGGATCGTGCTCTACGGGCACTGCGGGGGCGGCGTGATCGCCTACGAGACGGCGCGCCGGCTGCCGGCCCGGACGCTGCGTCACCTCGTCGTCTCGGCCCAGCAGGCACCCGACCGGATCCCGCCGGTCGAGTCCTGGCGCCTGCCGGAGGACGAGTTCCTGGCGCAGGTGGCCCGGGACGGCTACCTGCCGCGGGAGATCCTGGACCAGCCGGAGCTGCGGGAGCTGGTCCTGCCGGCCCTGCGCGCGGACTACCAGGCGATCGAGTGCCATGTCAGCGCCATGGATGCGCTCGGCGCCCCGGTGCTGGCGCTGGCCGGCACGCAGGACCGCTCGGTGGCGGTGGACGACGTGGTGGCGTGGTCGCGGTTGACCACGGCGGGCTTCCGACTGGAGCTGATCCCGGGCGGCCACAATTTGCTGCTGGACCGTTCGGCCGAGGTGGCCGAGGCCGTTCGGCCGGTGTTCAGCTGAGCTGGTGGTCCTCGTGCACCCGCGCTGGTGGCGCCGCGCCCGCCACCACGGTGCCGCCCAGCGTGCCCGCGACGAAGGCGTCCCACATCGGCCGCCGCCGGGGCTTGCCACTGGTGGTCCGCCGCACGGTGCCCCGCGGACCGACGACGACCACGACAGCGATCCCGTCGAGCCGACGGTGCAACAGCTGCTCCACCTCCGCGATCCAGCCGCCCGAGCGCCCTTCGACCACCACCACGGCGGTGTCGGCCCCGGCGAGCGTGCCCAGCAGCACCGCCGGGCGCCGACGTTGCAGCGCCGCGATCCGGGACAGCTCCGCTTCCAGATCCTCCGCGAACACGGTGCGCCCGCGGCGTTTGAGGCTGTCGCCCAGCCTGCCCACGACGTACAGCTGTCCGTCGTGGAGGAAGCCGCAGTCGCCGGTGCGCACGGATCCACCGGCGAAGGCCGCTCGACCGTTCCGGGCGCCGGTACCGAGGCGGCCGTTGGCGACCGAGGGCCCGCTGACCACGATCTCGCCGCAGTAGTCCTCGGGAAGCGGCCGGCCGCCGGCGTCGACGACCGCCACCGTGCTGCCCGCCACCAGCGCTCGGCCACAGCCCACCAGGATGAGCCGGTCGGCCTCCGGCACCTCCTCTGCCCGCAGGCCGACCGGCCGTCCCGGGCGCAGTGTGCGCCGGTCCACCGTCACGGTGCTCGGTTCCTCGCGCAGCGCCACACCGGTGACCGCCAGCGTGGCCTCGGCCAGGCCGTAGGCCGGCAGCAGCGCCCGCGAGTCGAACCCGTGCGGTTCCAGCAGTGCGACGAACCGCTCGAGCACCCGGGGGTCGATGCGCTCGGCACCGGTGATGACTGCACGCCAGCGGCTGAAGTCGAGCCCGGCGAGCGCCTCCGGCCGTACCCGGCGCAGGACATGCGCCAGGCCGAAGCAGGGCGCTGCGGTCAGTCGCGCGCCCTGCTCGCCGAAGCAGCGCAGCCACTGCACCGGTGAGCGGACGAAGTCCTCGGGCCGCATCACCCAGAGGTCCGAACCGTGCACGACCGGGGTGAGCAGACAGCCGACCAGCCCCATGTCGTGGTGGAACGGGAGCCAGCTGGCCGTGGGGTCGTCCGGCGCCATGCGCAGCCACTCGCCGATGGCCGACACGTTCGCCGCCAGCGCTTCGGCGGAGACGGCCACGGCACGGGGCTGCCCGGTCGAGCCCGAGGTGAACTGGACCAGGGCCCGTCGGGTCGGGGGCGACACGGACCGCGGTGCGTCGGCGCGGGCGGCGAGCTCCGCTGCCGTCACGGGCAGCACACGGGCGCGGCCACCGGCGGAGCCCTCGAGGAGACGACTCCAGGCGGGGCGGGTCAGCACCACGGCCGGTCCGAGCGCGGCCACCTGACGGGCCATCCGTAGGCGGTACTCCGCATCGTCCTGAAGGGCCAACGGGGGAGCGATCGGTGCGGGAACGGCACCGGCCGCCAGAGCTCCGAAGAAGCCCGCCACGAACTCCGGCCCGGAGCCGAGCAGGAGCACCACCGGATCGCCCGGCCCGACGCCGTGCTCGCGCAGCAGCTCCGCGACCGCGAACGCCGAAGCGGCCAGCTGCGGGTAGGCGTGGAACGACCAGCCGCCAGCGGGTTCCAGGAACCGGATGCCGCGCCGCGGGTCCGGGTGGGTGAGCCAGCCGGTCAGCGTTCCCGTGGTCATCGGGTGTCGGCCGATCGGAGCGGTGCCCCGGCGAAGAGCTCCTCCAGCCTGCGCGCTCCGGCGAACACGCCCAACAGCGCGCCGACCGCGGCCGGGTCATCGCTCGCCGCGCGCAGCCGGCTCGCCAGGTCCTGGTCCACGGACCGCAGTTCGGACTGACGACAGGCGAAGGCGAACGCCGCGGCCGTCCCGGTGTCCCGTCGCGCCTGGTAGCGGGCGAGCGACCGGTCGAGCGGCAGGGCACCGCGCAGCCCGTCGTGGACCGCGCCGGAGAGGTTCTCGGCGTCGGTGAACGCGTCGCTGATGCCGCGCGCGGCGATCGGGTCCTTGTGGTGTCCGGCGTCCCCGGCGAGCGCCCAACCGGGGCCGTGCGACTGCCGGTAGAAGTTCCGCAGGTTGGCGGCGGTCCGCACCGGACCGGCCGGCCGGGCCGAGCGCAGCCGCTCGGCGACGGCCGGAAACGCCTCGAGCTGCTCCCGGTAGCCCCTGGCGTGCTGTCCGCCCCAGGCGCGCAGCCGTTCGCGACGCAGGGTCAGCGACACCACGGTGCGGCCGCCGTGCGTGGGCCACATGGACAGGCCGGCACCGACCTGGAAGGACGCCTCCACGCCGCTGACCGGCAGGTCCTCCCAGTACGCGTAGGCGGTGGCGGCCAGCGGACCGCGGTCCACCGGTACGGCGGCACCCACGGCACGGGCGATGGTGGAGTTGCGGCCGTCCGCGCCGATCACGAGACGCGCCCGGGCCGTGAACTCCCGTCCGTCGGCGGCCTGCCCGACGACGCCGCACACCGCTCCGTCCTCCCACAGGACGCCGCGGACGGCGGTGCCCTCCCGGAGCTCCGCGCCGGCGGCGGTGGCCGCCTCGGCGAGCAGCCCGTCCAGCACCGTCCGCCGGGGGGCGTAGGTGATTGCCGGCCCGTCCGCGCCGGTCGGCTGCCCGCTGAGCGCGAGGCCGTCGAAGTCCAGGCTGATCCGCTCCAGCGCCGGACACCCGGTGGCCGTCAGGGTGTCCAACAGGCCCCAGCGGGCCAGCCGTTCGACCCCGGGGCGCAGCACCCAGTGCGTCGAGAGGGTGTCGCTCGGGAATCGGTTGCGCTCCAGCAGCAGCACGGAGTGGCCTTGGCGCGCGAGCAGCATCGCGGTGGGGGCGCCCGCACAGCGTGCCCCGACCACGATGACGTCGTAGTCCGCCGAGTTCCGGGCCATGGTGTTCAACTGACGCTCTCCCACGATTGGACGGTCTGGGACGTGCCGGCGCGGCGCAGCATGGCGGCGAAGGACTGCAGGATGTCCGCGCAGCCGGCGCTCAGCTCGACCACCGACACCAGGCAGTGCGCTGGCAGGTTCTGGGTGATCTCCTGCTGTTCGCGGACCACGGTGTGGCAGACGTCCAGCATGCGAAGCAGGGCCCGCCCGGTCTCGTTGAAGCGCAACGAGGGGTCCTTGCGGAGCTGGTCGAGTACCGAAGCCAGGTCGCGGGGCGAGGAGATCTGGGCGCGGCTGTCGGCCACGGCCGTCTCGGTGCCGCCGGGCCGCTCCGGCCGTTCGGCCGGGGTACGCCGCGGGGCGGGCAACGGGTCCTCACCGCGCTTCAGCCTGTCCCGTACGTCGGCGGCGGTGGCCGGCGAGATCCCCGCCGCACGCGCGATCTGCCGGAGGGAGGCCTGCGGGTTGCTCCGGATCAGCTCACTGGCCCGTCGGCGCCCCTGGGAGCAGTCCAGCGGACGGGCCCGGCCGTCCCGGCCGACCCGGGTGGCGAGTTGCGGGACGAGGGCCGGCTGCTGGCGGCGCAGTTCCGCGACCTTCTTCGCGGACAGGCCCGTCACCGAGGCCACCATACGGTCGGACCACTCGGGATGGCTGGCGAAGATCCGCAGGGCGGCGGCGCTCCGGTCGGCGGACGAGAGCGGGAGACCGTGACCGGTGTTGGCCGTGACCGACAGCAGGAAGACGTCGGCCTCGCTGCCGTCGAAGAAGCGCACCTGGACTGCGGTCTGGCCGCGCAGTACGGCGGCCCGCAGCCGGTGCATGCCGTCCACAACCCGCATCGAGGGCTGGTGGACGAGTATCGGCGGCAGCGTGGCACCGGAGTCGGCGAGGAGCCGGATGTGCGCCTCGTCCTCGCCCGCGACCCGCGGGGAGTCCGCCTCGACCAGTGAGCTGATGGGTACGACGGTGACCGCGGAACGCTGGGCGCGGTCGTGCCGGAGGGCGAGCAGCGAGGCTGGGTCGCCGTCGGCAGAGGAACGTTGGCTTGGGGTGGGTTCCACCGTTCTCCCCCGTTTGTGAATGAAATTTGAAGGTGCGTCGGGATTTGGCCGTGGGCAGCGGAACTATGCGTGATGCCCTCAAGATCCGTCAAGAGCATTGGGTGGCAGCTCCGCTGTCCGACGCGACAGCGGGGCGCGGTCTTCTGGTGGGGAATGCCGGCTGGGTATCGTGCGGTACGAATTGCGCAGCCGAGAGCTGTGCCGATTTCCCGTTCGTCCTTTGCGGAATGCAAAAGGAGCGTCATGGTATTGCATGTGCGACATGTCGGGCTGGGAGTTCCGGACCTGCGAAGTGCCCGGAATTTCTACGAGAACTACTGGAAGCTGGAGGTGGTCGAGGCCGACGGTGACCGGCTGTACTTCGGCGCCGGATGCCCGGAGAGCCACGTGCTCCGGCTGCGTGCGACGGAGGAGGCCCGGGTGGACGTCATCGCCTTCGCGGCCGAGTCGCCGTCGGAGGTCGACCGGATCGCCGAGCGGGTGGCCCACCATCCGCGCGGACGGCTCATCGGGGAACCCGGCGTCCGGCAAGATCTCGGCGGGGGCTATGCGGTACGTTTCCTGGATTGCGACGGGCGCACCGTGGAAGTCTCCGCCGACGTCCGGGGACGCGTTTTCCGGCCGGTCGAGGAGGCCGAGACGAGGCCGAAGTCGATCGGCCACGTGGTGCTCAACACAATCGATCTCCAAGGGGCTCGTGAGTTCTACGAGTCGGTGCTCGGATTCATGGTCACCGACTGGGTGGAGGACGTCATGTGCTTTCTGCGCAGCGGTCGGGCGCACCACATCATCGCGTTCACCCGCGCTCCGCACGCCTCGCTCAACCACGTCGCGTTCGAGATGCGCGGGCTGGACGAATTCATGCGGGCGACGGGATCGCTGATGCGCGCGGGCATCGCGCCGGTCTGGGGTCCCGGGCGGCACGGAGTGGGCCAGAACACGTTCTCCTACTTCCAGGAGCCCTCCTCGGGATTCGTGCTCGAGTACACCACCGCCGCGCAGCTCATCGACGACGAACACGGCTGGACTCCCAAGGTCTACCCGGCGGACGCGCAGACCACGGACGTCTGGGGCACGGCCAACGCCCGGGACGAGGCCGTCTCCGCGACGCTGATCGGCCGCCCGGACCCGGGTCTCTGGTCGCCTCCGCCGGTGTAGCCGCCGACTATCTGACGGCGAGTCCGCCATCGGGACGGAGCACCTCGCCGGTCATCCCGCTGGCCGCGTCCGTCGCCAGGAAGCGGTACAGCGGGGCCAGCTGGGTGGCCGTCAGCACGACACCGAGCGGGTTGAACTCGCGGATCACGGCGCTGATCCCGTCCGGGTCCGCGAAGACCTCCCGGGGGTCGGGGCCGGCCACCGAGCGCAGGCCGGTCACCACGCCTCCGGGGGCCACCGCATTCACCCGGACCCGGGGGGCCAGGTCGGCCGCGAGATGCCGGACGACGCCCAACGCCGCGTGCTTGGCGGCCGCGTAGGCGATGCCCGCGCCGTTGCCGCGCACCACGAACGAGGCGTCCGACAGCGTGAAGACCATGGCCCCCCGGCTCTCCAGCAGGGCGTCCGCCGCGGCTCTGGCCGCGAGCAGGTAGCCGACCACGTCGACATCCAGCACCTGTCGTGCGAGCGCGGCGAGTTCCTCTCCCGGTCGGTCGAGCAGCCCGACCCCTCCGTCGTGCACACCGGCGTTCCCCACCAGGGCGTGCAGTGCGCCATGGCGGTCCAGGGCGGTGGACACCGCCCGGTCGTTGTCCTCGGCGCTGCGGACGTCACCGATCACCAGATCGGTGCCGGGCGGCAGCGGGTCGGCCGGGGCGCACCGATCCAGGACCACGACCCGGTGGCCGTGTGCGGCGAGATCCTCGACCACCGCCCGTCCGATGCCGGAGGACCCTCCGGTGACCAGGGCGACTCGGGGACTGTCGGTGTTCCCGAGAGACGTCTCGGGCGATAGCTGGACCATCAGGGCTCCATCACGGTGGGGCGGACAGGGCGCGGTGTACGTATATCCACTTCCCGCTAGGGCCGGCCAGACCGGCGAGCAGGACTGTTCAACTGGCGGGCGGACGCAGTTGGACGGTGCCGAGCCGGCCGGTCCTCCCGATGTGCAAAGGCTTGCGGTAAGAACCTGAAGATCGTGAAAATGCTTGCGACGGTTCGTCAGATTAGCAAGGAGAGGCAGTGACTCGCGCAGCCGACCCGACGCACACCCAGGAGGATCCGGCCCGACGCATCTCGTTGCGGCGGGACCAGATTCGGCACGCTCCGGCGCAGACCGTCCCGGTCGGCTCCCTGCTGCACGCGGACTCCCCGCGGCTGAACGGCGAGGACGCCGAGCACGTCGCCGCCCTGGCGGACGCGGAGGCACCGCTGCCCCCGATCCTCGTGCACCGGCCGACCATGCGGGTGGTCGACGGAATGCACCGGTTACGTGCCGCGGTGCTGCGCGGGCAGGAGCACATCGAGGTGCGGTTCTTCGACGGCGACGAGACCGAGGTCTTCCTGCTGTCCGTCGCCGCCAACACCGGCCATGGCCTGCCGCTCTCCTCGGCGGACCGGGCGGCCGCGGCCCACCGGATCTTCTCGAACCATCCAGAGTGGTCCGACCGCATGGTGGGCTCGATCGTGGGGCTGTCCTCGCGGAAGGTCGCGGAGCTTCGACGAGACCTGGGTGGCCAACTCGCCCAGCTCTCCAGCCGGATCGGGCGCGATGGCCGCAGCAGGCCACTCGACTGGTCGCAGGGACGCGAGCGGGCCAGCGAGGTGATCAGGAGCAACCCCACCGCGTCGCTGCGGCAGATCGCGCGGGCCGCCGGAATCTCCCCCACCACGGCGGCCGACGTGCGCGACCGGCTGCGCCGCGGCGAGGACCCGGTGCCGCTCGGGCAGCTCGAGGCGAAGCGGGAGGCCGATCGGGCCGAGGCCGCCTCGGCCGCGGACCGTAACGCCCCGCGGCCCAGGTCGCTGCCGGAACTCGCGTCGGTCTTCGACACCCTGCGCCGGGACCCCTCGCTTCGGTTCAGCGAGACGGGACGTAGCGTGCTGCGCATGTTCGACGTGTGCCGGATCGCGGCCCGGCAGCAGCACGAGATCGTCGAGGGTGTCGCACCGCACTGCGCCGTCGCGGCCGCCGAGATGGCCAGCGGACTCGCCGGGCTCCTCGAGGCCTTCGCGACGGAGCTCCGGCAGCCGGGCGAGCCGGAGGCCGTTCAACCGACCGGGAGCCGCCGGTTGAACGGGTTGAACGAACCGCACCGGCTCTGAATGCTTCTCTCCCGAGTCCGACAGATGGAAGGCATGGCATGACCAAGCGTGGGCCGGCGGCGAACGTCCGGCTGAACCGGGACTTCTGGCTGTTGCTCAGCGGACGGCTGGTCTCTTTTGTGGGCGACCAGGCGCAGTTCTTCGCCCTGCCGCTGGTCACCCTGGCGGCGACCGGATCGGCGACCCAGGCGGGTGTGGTCAGCGGTCTAGGCACCATGTCGTACCTGCTGTTCGGCCTGGTGGCCGGGGCGCTGGTGGACCGGTGGAACCGCAAGCGCACGATGATCTGGTGCGAGATCGGGCGTGCCGTGCTGGTCGCGACCGTGGTTGTCGCCCTGTGCTGGGGGCGGCTGACGGTGGCCCAGCTCTACCTCTTCGCGATCCTCACCGGCGTGCTGAGCACGCTGTTTCAGTCCGCCAACAGTGCCGCGCTGCCGAACGTCGTGCCGGCGGACCAACTGCCCACCGCGCTCGGGTACAACGAGACGCTCTACAACGCCGTACGGATCTTCGGAGCGGTGGCCGCCGGCGCGCTGTACGCGCTGGGCAGGGTGGTGCCGTTCGCCCTGAACGCCGTCTCGTTCGCCGTGTCCGGCCTCTCCCTGCGGTTCATCCGCGCCGAGTTCCAGAAGCAGGAGCGGGCCAAGGCCCGGCCGAAGCTGACCACCGACATCCGGGTGGGCCTCAGCTGGCTGTGGCACCAACCCGTGATCCGCTTCCTCACGTTGGTCAACGCGGCGGACAACGTGCGCTACGGCGCCGGCTACCTGGTCATCGTCGTGCTCGCCCAGCAGGCGAAGGCCTCCAGCGTGCAGATCGGCCTCATCTTCAGCGCCGCCGCCGTCGGCGCGCTGCTCGGAGCTCTCGTCTCGGACCGCGTCACCAAGCGCTATCCGCTGGGTAGGATCGCCGTGGCGATGCTCTGGATCGAGGCACTCGGCTTCCCGCTGTACGCGCTGGCGCCGAACGTCACCCTGATCGGCGTCGTGGCGGCGATCGAGTCCCTGGTGGCGCCCGTCTACATGGTCGCCATGACGGCCTACCGGCTGTCGATCACCCCGGACGAGCTTCGCGGCCGCACGTCGAGCGCGATTTCCACGCTCACCACCGGCGCGCTCTCGCTCGGCACCGTCGCGAGCGGTGCGCTGATCTCCTGGCTCGGCGCGCGGGGAACGGTTCTGGTGCTCGGCGCCTGGATGGTCGGTCTGGCCGTCGTGACCTCTGCGAACCGGGCGGTGCGCACGGCGCCGGTGGCAGCTCCCGCCGCTCCCGCCGTACCCGAAGGCTCGCAGGGTACGCCGGTCTCGGCCGAGGCATAGCACGCGCGCGCGACCGCGTGACGCGAAGGTTCCATCACGTCAGAGGGACGGAATGCTCGAGGAGTTCACCGGATTTCTGCGCACGCGGCCCGAGGTCGAGTCCGCGATGGTCACGACCGCCGAAGACGGGCGGCCGGTCGCCTACGTGGTTCTGGCCGGGACGGCGCCCTCCGGCGGGGCCGGCCCCGACACGCAGGTCGAGTCCTGGCGGTGGGTGTTCGAGGACTGCTACGACCTCGCGGACGCCGACGAGTGCGCGTGGACGGCGGCGATCACCGGCTGGACGGACAGCTTCACCGGCGGGCCCATCGACGCCGACGGCATGGCGGAGTGGGTGGACACCACGGTGGTCCGGATCGCGCAACTCGCTCCCCGAAGGGTGATCGAGATCGGCGCGGGCACCGGACTGCTCGTCAGGCCGCTCGTCGAACGGCTTCAGGTCGAGGAGTACACCGCGACGGACTTCTCGGAGCGGTCGGTGGCGATACTGCGGCGCCTGGCCGGGCAACTGCGGCAGGGCAGGCCGGGAATCCGCATGGCGGTGCACCGAGCCGCGGCGGACGAACCGGTACCGCCGCCCGCCGACGGCGGCCGCTACGACACCGCCGTCATCAACTCGGTGGCGCAGTACTTCCCTTCCGCCGGCTACCTGGAATCCGTGCTGGCCGGACTGCTCCCGCAGATGGCCCCCGGCGGGCACATCTTCCTCGGAGATCTGCGCAACTCCCGTCTGCTGGAACAGTTCGCCTGGATGAAGCACGACGCCCTCGGCACGGCCCACCGGCTGTCGGAGCGGCAGATCCGCGACGGGGTCGCCCGCGAGCTGACCGGCGACGGCGAGCTGAGCCTCGACCCGGACTACGTGCTCGGCCTGGCCCGGCTCTTTCCGCAGGTGTCCTGCGTGGAGGCCGCACCGCGGCGCGGCGCGGCGCCCACCGAGATGACGATCTTCCGCTATGACGCGGTGCTCCACCTTGGCTGCCCGCCCGGTGACCACGACGTGCCCTGGGAGGACGGCGGGAGCATGACGCTCACCGGGATCGGCCACCGTCTCGACGCCGACCCCGCCCCGTTCGGCCTCCAGGGCATCCCAAACGGCAGGCTCGACCAGGCCCGGCGCGTTCGGGCCAGATATGCGGAGGTCGAACCCGCGCCCGGCCCGCCGGGGATCGACCCGGAGGCCCTGTGCCGCCTCGGCGAGCGCCACGGTCGACGGGTGCGGCTGCGGTGGAGCCGACACGGACGGCCCGGGGACTACGACGCCTGCTTCGGGCCGGGCGACGGCCCGGAGCTGGAGCACTACGGCATCTCGTTGCCCGGGACCGGAACGGACCTCGGGGCGCCGGGCCGCGTGCCGTATCCGCTGTTCCCGCCCGGTGCGGAACACGGTCGGAGGGCCGCCCTGTCCGCCGCCCTGTGCGCGGCGTTCCCCGATGCCGAGCGTCCCGAGATCGTCTTCGTCCCCTCGCTGGAGCGGTGGGCTGGAGTGGCCGAACCGAAGGGACCGATGGTGGCCGACGAGGACGCGACCCGGTATCAGGTCGTGCTGAACGGCGAGGGGCAGTACTCGGTCTGGTCGGCGGACCGGGAGCTCCCGGCGGGCTGGTCCGCGGAGGGCACCGTTGGCGGGCTCGAGGAGTGCACGGACCGGATCGACCGGATCTGGACGGACCTGCGGCCGCTGAGCCTGGTCCGGCTCGACGCCGGACCGCGGAGCGAGAGGACGCAGTGATCCCGCTGCATCCCGACGGGCGGACCAGACTCACCATCGAGACCGGTGTCGCCGCCGTCCTGACCGGCGACTACGGCAGTTTGGCCGGTGGGATGGCTACGCTGTACGAAGGCGCCAAGGCGGCCCAGTGGAACGCCGCGACGGACATCGACTGGTCGCTGGAGGTGCCCTTCGGGGAGCCGCTGCCCGACGGGTCGGAGTACGCGCTGGGCACCTTCCGGCTCTCGCCTCTCGGCGGGCGGGGCAGTGCCGTGTGGGACAGGTTCAGGTGGGAGACGCAGGCGTGGATGGTCTGCCAGTTCCTGCACGGCGAACAGGCGGCCATGCTGGCCAGCGCCAGGCTGGCCGAGGTGCTGCCGGACATCGAGGCGAAGTTCTGCGCGGTCAGCCAGGCCGGGGATGAGGCCCGGCACGTCGAGGTGTTCGCACGGTACGTCCGCGAGCACGTCCCGCAGCCCTACCCGGTCTCGGGCGGCCTCCGGCACCTCTTCGAGGACGCCCTGGGCGCCGCGGACTGGGACCTGCTGGCACTTGCCATGCAGTGCCTGGTGGAACCGCTGGCCCTCGCCGGCTTCCGGCTCGCCGGGGCCACGTTCCATGACGACCTCATCCAGCAGATCGTCCGGCGGGTCGCCCGCGACGAGGCGCGCCACGTCTCCTTCGGCGTGCTGCTGCTGCAGGACGTCGTGCCGCAGCTGAGCTCGGCCGAACTGGTGCGGCGGGAGGAGTTCCTGATCGAGTCGGTCGAACTGATGCGGCGCCGGTTCCTGCTGGGGGACCTGTGGGAGCGCTTCGAGGTCCCGTTGTCGGACGGCGCGGCTTTCGCCCGGTCCGATCCGGGACTGGTCGCCTACCGGCAGGCGTTGTTCTCCCGGGTGGTCGCGATGCTCGCCCGGATCGGGCTGCTCACCCCGCGCGTGGTGGCCAGCCTGGAGCGGATGGACCTGCTGAGCCGGATCGGGGCCCGGACGGTGGCCCGGCTGGAGCCGACCGCGGGCGGCGGGCGGCGGAGGTAGCGCGTGCCGCCTGCTGCGGGCGAGCCCGCAGCAGGCGGCCCCGCCTCAGTAGAGCGTGACGAGGTTCAGGTACTCGTCGTTCCAGAGATCCTCGTCGGCGTCCGGGAGCAGCAGCACCCGGTCCGGGCGCAGGGCCTCGATCGCCCCCACGTCGTGCGTGACCATCACGATGGCGCCCGGGTAGGTACCGACCGCGGCGAGCACCTCGTTGCGGGAGGCCGGGTCGAGGTTGTTGGTGGGTTCGTCCAGCAGCAGCACGTTCGCGCCGGAGTGGACGAGACCGGCCAGCGCGAGACGGGTCTTCTCGCCGCCGGACAGCACGCCGGCCGACTTGTCGGCGTCGTCCCCCGTGAACAGGAAGGCTCCGAGGACGTGCCGTACCTCACCGTCCGTCAGCTGTGGCGCGGCGGCGGCGAGGTTCTCCCGCACGGTGCGGGTCGGATCGATGGTGTCGTGTTCCTGCGCGAAGTAGCCGAGGCACAGGCCGTGTCCGTGGACGAGGCGGCCGCTGTCCGGTGCCTCCCGGCCGGCCAGCAGCCGCAGCAGGGTGGTCTTGCCGGCGCCGTTGAGGCCGAGGACGACCAGCCGGCTGCCGCGGTCGACGGCGAGGTCCACGCCGGTCAGTACCGCACGCCCCTGGTACGCCTTGGCCAGGCTGATCGCGCCAAGTGGCATCCGCCCGCAGGGAGCGGGTTCGGGCAACCGGATCCGGGCCACCTTCTCGGCGCGTCGGACGGGCTCCAGACCGGCGAGCATCCGGTCCGCGCGGCGGGCCATGTTCCGCGCGGTGACCGCGGTGGCCACATGCGAGCGCATCTTGTCGGCCTGGGCGTGCAGGGCGGCCGCCTTGCGTTCGGCGTTGGCCCGTTCGCGGGCTCGGCGCCGCTCGGCGCCTTCCCGCTGGGCGAGGTAGGCGTGCCAGCCGGTGTTGTGCACGTCGATCGTCGCCCGCTGGGGTTCGAGATGCAGGATCCGGTTGGCGGTGTCGGCCAGCAGCGCGGTGTCGTGGCTGATCACCACCAGACCGCCCTGATGGGCCGCCAGGAAGCCGCGCAGCCAGACGACCGAGTCGCTGTCGAGGTGGTTGGTCGGCTCGTCGAGCAGCAGGGTGCCGCGGTGGCCGGCGAAGAGGATCCGGGCGAGTTCGACGCGACGTCGCTGTCCGCCGGACAGCGCCCCGACCGACTGGTCCATGACGCGGGTCGGCAGCCCCAATCCGGCCGCGACCCGGGCGGCCTCGGCCTCCGCCGGGTAACCACCGCGGGCCTGGAACTCGGCTTCCGCGTGGGCGTACGCGTTCATGGCGCGGTCCTGCGCCGCCGGAGTCCGCGCATCGGCCATCGCCTGCTCCCCGGCGCGCAGGGCGCGCAGGGCGCGGTCCAGCCCGCGGCCAGACAGGATCCGGTCGGTGACCGTCATCGTGGGGTCGGCCGCACGGGAGTCCTGTGGCAGGTAGCCGACCGGGCCGTTGCGGGTGATGGATCCGGCGGCCGGCTGGGCCAGCCCGGCCAGGGCGGTGAGCAGGGTGGTCTTGCCCGCGCCGTTACGGCCGACCAGGCCGATCCGGTCGCCGGGGGAGACGGTGAAGGAGATGTCAGACAGCAGCAGACGGGCGCCGGCGCGCACGTCGACACCGCGGACGGTGATCATGGATTGACGCTCCGAGAGGAGATGAGGACACACGGGTGGCGTGGAGGCGGGTCCGGCAGCTAGGAGACTCGGGGCGTCGACATGCCGACAGGCTAACCGTCCGGGCCGAAAATCGCAGGCTGTTCATGCCTCGCCGTGCACAGCGCCGGGTGGCCGGCCTTCATCTGACCGTCGCGTATCTCTTCCGGACCTGTTCGGCCACCTTCGGCCAGGAGAATTCGCGCGCCGCCCGGCGCCGCCCGGCGGTCCCCAGCCGGGTGGCCGACGCCGGGTTGTGCAGCAGCTCGTTGACCCGCGCGGCGATCTCCTTGGCGAACACCTCCGGGGCGGCTGGCTCGCCGGTGCCGTCCGGAGCGGCGTCGAAGGGCACCAGTAGTCCGGTCTCTCCGTCCACGACCACCTCCGGAATTCCCCCGGTGGCCGTGGCGACGACCGGAGTGCCGCATGCCATCGCCTCCAGGTTCACGATCCCCATCGGTTCGTAGATCGACGGGCAGACGAACACCTCGGCGTGGCTGAGCAGTTGCCTGAGCGCGCAACGCGGGAACGACTCTCGGATCCAGGTCACCTCGACGCCTGTGCCGCGCAGTCGTTCCACGGCTCGCCCGAACCATTGCCGCTGCTCGACGGTGTCAGCGGACTGGGCTACCACGACGAGCCGGACACCGGGCGCGAAGTACTGCGCGGCGCGCAGCAGATGGCCCAGCCCCTTCTGCCGGGTGATCCGCGCGACACAAACGACGAGCGGCCGATCCAGTGGGATCCCGAGCGCGTCGAGCTGGTCGGTATCGCTGTCCGGGGCGAACGCCTCGACGTCGATGCCGTTGTGGATCACCGAGACGCGGTCAGCACCGATGTTCGGGTAGGTGCGAAGAACGTCGGCTGCCATGGCCGCGGAGACTGCGATGACATGGTCGGCCGAGGACAACGCAGTCCGCTCCAGGAAGGAGGAGAGCCGATAGCCGTCGCCTAACTGTGCCTTCTTCCACGGGCGCAGTGGTTCCAGGCTGTGGGCGGTGACGACGTGCGGGATCCCATAGCGGACCTTGGCAAGGTGGCCGGCGAAGTTGCTGTACCAGGTGTGGCTGTGCACGACGGAAGCCCCCTGGACGGCAGCGGACATGGCCAGGTTGACCGCCATCGCCCCGAGCGCCGGGTCGCCGTCGGCGAGCCGACCCTCTGTACCGTGCGCCGTCACCCAGGCCTCCAGCCGGGGCTCGCCGAAGCAGTGCACCCGGATGTCCAGCGAGCGGCGCAGCTGCCGGGCCAGGTTGCCGACGTGTTCGCCCGCTCCGCCGTAGACGAACGGCGGGTACTCGCGGGTCAGCAGGTCAACCCGCATGAGTGGAAAACCCCTTCGTCGAGCGGATGGCCGAGCAGGGCGGGTGTCCCGTCATCTCGTTGGTCGGCGCGACCTCGTCGGCCACGCCCTTGAGCTCCGGATGGCGTTGCTCGTGCCGACCGGGCAGCCGGTTCAGACCAGCGCATGTCGCCGCTGCGCAAGGTGCCGGTGTGCTTGACCGTCCCCCCCGTTGCCAAGGTATGGGTCGACGGCGGTTACGGCAACACCGTGATAACTCATCAGATGTCCTCTGGCAGGCAGGTATGCCTGCCCGTCCGCACGCGACGGCAAGTTCTTGCGGAAAGTTTTCGAAGATCCTTGCCATGATCGTCGACCACCTGTTTGACTCTGCTTCAGTTAACCGCAGTTGAGGCCGGCCCGGTGTGCTGCTGGCCGGTCCGAGGAGTGTCGGGTGGTGCAGACGGCAGTGGCGGAGCCCGGGGTCCGGGGCGACGAGGGTGGCTTCACGCTCCTCGCGCCGGAAGGGACTTCGTACCGGGTCGACATCACGGATGGGGTGTTCGCACCGGAGAACCCGCTGCTGGCCGGGTACTGCGAGGGCCGCCAAGTGGTCGCCTTTCTCGGCCCGACCGTCGACCGACTCTACGGACAGCAGCTGCGCTGCTACCTCAACACCTGGTTGAGGCCGGGAAGTTGGAGTGTGGTCAGGCTTCCCGGCGGTGAGGAGCACAAGACCATGGCCTCGGTCGAGGAGATCTGTGCCCAAGCCAAGGCTGCCGGACTGGACCGGCGTGGTGTGATGCTCGCAGTCGGCGGCGGAGTCACGTGCGACCTTGTCGGGTTCGCGGCGGCGATCTACTGCCGGGGAGTGCGGTATATCAAGGTCAACACGACGCTGGTCGGACAGGTCGACGTCGGCGTCGGCGTCAAGACCGGCGTCAACGCTCTTGGTACCAAGAACATGCTCGGGGCGTACCACCCCGCGTACGCCTCGATCAACGACCCAGCCTTTCTTGAGACCCTGCCAGGACGTCAGATCCGCTGCGGCCTTGGTGAGATCGCCAAGATGGCGATCATCAAGGATGCACGGCTCTTCCGCGCAATGGAGGAGCACCCAGGGGTTCTCCGGCGGCCCTGTCCGGAGCCTTCCTGGCTGTCCGACTCGGACGGTGTCCGGCGCGGCCTGGAGAACTACGTGCTGCGCACCGCGATGGCGTTGATGCTGGAGGAGCTCTGTCCGAACCTCCGCGAGCACGACCTGGCCCGGCTGGTCGACTTCGGCCACACCTTCGGCCCGGTGATCGAAACGGCCAGTGACTACCGGATCGCACATGGGGAATCGGTGGCCATCGACATGGCCCTTTCCACCCAACTCGCCCGGGAGTTGGGCCTGATCGGTTCCGGGGACTGCGAGCGGATCACCCGTCTGATCGTCGACCTCGGCCTCCCGGTCCACGACCCGCAGACCTGCACACCAGAGCTGATGAACCGGGCGCTCAGGGCCTCCTGGGAGCGGCGTGGTCGGCGCCTGCACTTGGTGGTGCCCGACGGTATCGGCTCGGCGGTCTTCGTCGACGATCTGGAGGACATCCCCGCCGCCGCTCTGACAAGCGCGCTGGAGTCGCTCGCCGCTCTCCAGAACCCGCTCGCCGCCTCCCACTGACGTCGGCCATGGCCGCCGCCTGACTTCGCCTCGCTCGACAGGAGCCGTACCGAGATGAGCCACGCCGAACTTCCTTCGGCCCCGGGTGCGCCTCACCGCAGAATCTCCAACCTGCGCGAAGGGCTCCTTCGAGGGCTTACCGCCGACCACGGCGGAGTCGGGACGATCCTGGCGCACCGGGTGTATCGCCGCCAGGATGCCCCGGCCGGCATCGCCTTCATCGATCTGGTGGTGCTGCCTCCGCACACCTCCATCGGTCCGCACCGCCATGCGGACAACCAGGAGACCTATGTGATCCTCTCCGGCCAGGGGCAAATGACACTGGACGGTGAGGCGTTCGAGGTCCGCGCCGGAGATGTGATACCCAACCGCCCGTACGGCGAGCACGGTCTCGCCAACACCTCGGACAGCGACGTCGAGTTGCTGGTGTTCGAGATAGGTCCGCTGGACGGTGCCCGTTGAGCGGCCTTCGCCAGCGAGAACGGCTGGCACAGGAGGCCGTGCACCTGGCCCCGGGAGCCTCCGAGGAGTCCGCGCTGGGCCGCCGGGTCTTCGTGGAGGGCCGCGGTGCAGTGCTCACCGATCTGGACGGCAACCAGTACATCGACCTCGCGGCCGGTACGCTCACCCAGTCGCTCGGGCACTGCCATCCGGAGGTCGTGGCCGCGCTCACCGCGCAGGCCGAACGCCTGTGGAACGTCCACGACTTCTCCACCGCCGACCGCGCCGCCCTGTGTGACCTGCTGGCCGACCTGCTGCCGGAGCAACTGGACACCTACGCCTTCTTCTCCACCGGCGCCGAGGTCGTCGAGGCCGCGCTGCGAGCCGTTCAGGCGGTCGCCGAGCCCGGTCGCAACCGGATCGGCGCGCTGCGCTACGGCTTCCACGGCAAGACCCAGGGCGCGCGGATGCTGGTCCACTGGGACATCGGCAACCAGGCCTTCGCGGGCAACAGCGTGCTGGGCTACTCCCCCTACTGCTACCGCTGCCCGCTCGACCTGGAGTACCCCTCCTGCGGGGTGCGTTGCGCGACCCTGGTGCGGCGTCACATCGCGGAGAAGTCCAACGTGTCCGCGCTGGTCTTCGAGCCGGTGCTGGGCGCGGCCGGGGTGATCGTGCCGCCGCCCGGATACTGGGAGCAGATCGCCGAGAGTTGCCGGGAGCACGGGGTGCTGCTCGTCGCGGACGAGGTGCTCACCGGTGGCGGACGCACCGGCACCTTCCTGGCCGGTGAGCAGTTCGGCATCGAGCCCGACCTGGTCACCCTGTCCAAGGGCATGGCCTCGGGCTTCCCCTTCGCCGCGCTCGCGGGGCGGGCCGAGGTGCTGCGCCACCCGCGGGCCGCCCAGGCCGGCTCGACCGCCTCCACCTATGCCAACAATCCGCTCGGCATCGCTGCCGCGCGGGCCACCCTGGAGGTCGTCCGCCGTGACGCCCTGATCGGGCAGGTGGCAGGGCTGGGTGCTCTCATGGACGAGCGGTTGGCCCAACTGCGGACGGAATACCAGGTGTTGGGTGACGTGAGGGGTATCGGCCTGCTGCACGGGCTGGAGTTCGTGCGCGACCGCGCCACTCGTCAGCCCGCCCCCGAGATCGCCCGCGCGGTCTACCGGCACGCCCTCGACCTCGGGCTGCGGACCGCCATCGGCGGCCACATCATCCGACTGGCACCGCCGTTCACGATCGACCGCCCCCTGCTGGAGGAGGGCCTCGGGCTGCTCGCCCAGGCACTGGAGCGCGCCACCGGGGGCCAACAGTGATCGTCGCGGAGAACCTGGTCAAGGACTTCCGGGTGCATGAGCGCGGCCCGGGCCTGCTCGGCAGCCTCGGCACCCTGTTCAGCCGCGAACACCGGCTGGTGCGGGCGGTGTCCGGGGTCTCGTTCGAGATCCCCGCGGGGACCAAGGTCGCCTACATCGGGGCCAATGGCGCGGGCAAGTCCACCACCGTCAAGATGCTCACTGGCATCATGACCCCGACCTCGGGCCGGGCCCTGGTGGCGGGCCTGGAACCGTACCGGGAGCGGCGCCGCAACGCCGCCAACATCGGCGTGGTCTTCGGCCAGCGCAGCCAGCTGTGGTGGGACCTGCCGGTGCCCGACTCGTTCCGCATCCTGCGCGGCATCCACGACATCCCCGACGCGGTCTACCGGCGCAACATGGCCCTCTACCGGGACCTGCTCGACCTCGACGCCCTCGGCAACACGCCGGTGCGGCAGCTCAGCCTCGGGCAGCGGATGCGCGCCGAGGTCGCCGCCAGCCTGGTGCACGACCCGAAGGTCGTCTTCCTCGACGAGCCCACGGTCGGCCTGGACCTGGTGCTCAAGGAGGCGGTGCGCGAGCTGGTCAACCGGGTCAACGCCGAACTCGGCACCACCGTGCTGCTGACCAGCCACGACATGGGCGACATCAGGGCGATCTGTGACGGGGTGCTGGTGGTCGACCGGGGAGAGGTGGTGCACTCCGGCAGCGTGCACGAGCTGCTGCGCACCGCCGACACCCGCGCGGTGCTCTTCGAGCACGAGGGCGACCCGGCCGCCCCGACGGAGGCGATCGCCCTGATCGAGGCGCGACTTGACGGAGCCTCGGCGACCGTGGTCGACGGCGGCCGGATCCGGGTCGAGTACCCGACCGGACGCTGGACCAGCCGCCAGGTCATGGGCCTGCTGCTGGAGCACTTCGACGTCACCGACTGCGTGGCCCCCGAACCGGACCTGGAGTCGGTGCTGCGCCGCATCTACACCGGCGGCCGCCGCCCGGCGCCGAGGCCGGAGGCGGTGGGATGACCCGGGCCGGCACCGTCCCGGCACGCCTGCGCCGGTACGCGCCGTTCACCGCGGCGAGCCTGCAAGGGCTGCTGCAGTACCGCGCGACGTTCCTGATCAACGCGCTCACCGCTGCCACGGCCGTCGGCGTGCAGGTCTTCCTGTGGCGTGCCGTGTACGCGGGCCGCAGCGGCGGCATGCCCGGCGGCTACGACCTGCCGCACCTGACCACGTACGTGCTGCTGGCCCAGGTGCTCGGCCTGATGCAGGCCAACCGGGTGGACGAGGAGGTCTCCGGGGAGGTCCAGCGCGGCGACATCGCGGTCTCGCTGCTGCGTCCGGTCAGCTATCCGCTGGCCCGCTTCGCAGCCGGCCTGCCGGTGTCGCTGACCAACGCCACGCTGGTCGCCGTCCCCGTGGTGGTGCTGTACGCCCTGCTGCTGCCGCTCTCCGTGCCCAGCCCGCAAGGCGCGCTGCTCTTCGGCTGCTCCGCCGCGCTGTCCCTGGTGATCGGCTTCGGGGTGAACCTGCTGGTCGGCCTCGCCGGTTTCGTCACCACCAACATCTGGGGCGTCCGCATCGTCAAGGACAGCGTGGTGGCGTTCTTCGCCGGGCAGGTCGTGCCGCTGGCGCTGATGCCCGGCCCGCTGGCCGCAGTCGCGCAGGCGCTGCCCTTCCAGGGCATGGTCGACGGGCCGCTGCGGCTGCTCCTTGGCCGCTACCACGGACCGCTGGAAGCCGCCTCGATCCTTGGCGTGCAGCTGGCGTGGGCCGCAGCGCTGAGCGCACTGGCCGCGCTCGCCTGGCGCGGGGCGGTGCGCCGGGTGGAGGTGCTCGGCGGATGAGGCCCGTCTCCACCACGGTCCGCTACGCCCGGCTGACCTGGCAGCTGAGCGCCGTCAGCATGCACCGGCTGACGGAGTACCGCATGGACTTCCTGCTCGGCGCCGGCGGCCTGCTGCTACGGGTGGTCTGCCAGGTCGCGGTGATCGGCATGGTCTTCCGGCAGGCCCCGGAGATCGCCGGCTGGCACTACGACCAGGTGCTGTTCCTGCTCGGGTTCTCGCTGCTGCCGCGCGGCCTGGATCGGATGTTCACCGACCAGCTGTGGATCCTGGCCCGCAAGCTCGTGCAGAACGGCGAGTTCTTCCGCTACCTGATCCGGCCGGTGCACCCGCTGTTCTCGCTGCTGTCCGAGCGCTTCCTCTACCCGGACGGCTTCGGCGAGCTGCTCACCGGGGCCGGGCTGGTCTGGTACGCCGCCGACCGGCTCGCGCTCACCCCGGACACCGCCCAACTCCTGCTGGCCCCGGTGCTGGTGCTGTGCGGCACCCTGATCCTCGCCTCGATCAAGACGCTGTTCGCCTCGCTCGCCTTCTGGACCACCAACAGCTTTCCGGCCCTGTACGCCGCGAACCAGTTGGGCGACTTCTCCGGCTACCCCCTCGACCTCTACCACCCGTCGCTGCGGTGGCTGCTGACCTGGCTGCTGCCCTACGCGTTCACCGCCTACATCCCCGCCTCCTACCTGCTGTTCGGCCGCGCCCCGCTGCTGCCCTGGCTGTTCGCGGTGACCGCGGGCCTGGTGGCACTCGCCCTGGCCGTCTGGCACCGGGGTGTGGACCGCTACGAGATGACCGGGAGTTGATCCTTGGACACCCTGCTGTCGGACGACCTCGCGCCCGCCACGGCCGCCCTCCTGCGCGCGGCCCCCTGGCTGGACGAGACCAGCCGCCGCTCCGGGCGCTTCGAGGTGCTCGACCAGGCCGACCTGGGCGGGATCCGGCTGCTGCTGGTCGGCACTGGCGGCGACCCCGCCGCGTCGGCCGATGGCTCCCGCTGGTTCGTCCCGGTCCTCGATGACGACCCGGGCCGGGCCGCGACCGGCGCCGCCGCCTTCGACCGGGCGGTGGTCGGCGCGCTGCGCGAGGGGCTGCGGCTGCCCACCCGGCGCGGCAACGTGATCGAGTTCGACGGTGAACCCGCCGCCTACCGAGGCCAGTTGCCCTTCGACCCGGGCTGGTGCTCCAACGCCCTGTCGCTGCTGGACCTCGGCGGCACGGCGCACGCCCACAAGACCTACCGCCGGATCGGCGGCGGCACCCGCGAGCCCGAACTGCTGCGGCTGATGAGCGGCAGCGGCCGCACCCAGCAGCCCGTCGGCGACTACAGCTACGTGGACACCGCCACGGGACGGCGCGAGCCGCTCGGCGTGGTCTACCGCTACGCCGAGGGCGAGGGCCTCAACGTCCCGCTGCGCACCGGGATCCGCTCGCTGTGGCCGTTGCTGTACGCGGGCGCCGACCCGGAGGCCGCGGTCGCCGCGTCCCAGCAGGCCCTGGCCGTGGCGCTGCGGGCCACCGGTGGGTTCCTGCACGACTTCCACCGGGATCTGGCCGAACGCCTCGGCCCCTACCCGGAGTTCCCTGCCGCGGGTTGGCTCGCCGAGACCGCCGAGCGGCTGGCGGCGCTGACCCCGCTGATCCGTGCCGACGCGCGCTTCCCCGTCCCGGTGCGCGAGGCCGCCGTTTGCGGCCTCGCCGCCGAACTCGGCCGCGTCGCGGAGCTGCCGCAGCGGCCCTGGCCCAGCGGCCCGTGCCACGGTGACCTGCACCTGTCGCACCTGGTGCGCCGGGAACGGCCCGACGCCTCCTGGGAGTTGTGCGTCATCGACCTGTCCACGCGGCGGCCGGTCCCGGCTGATCCGAGCACCGCCCAGTCGCCCTGGCAGGACCTGGCCGCCCTGCGCCGCGGCGTCGAGATCTTCACGGCGGACGAGTTCGCCGACCACGCCGCCGAGACCCTCGGCATGGACCCCGAGGACACCTGCCGCACCGCCCTGCTCCAGGCCGCCCGCGTCACACCGGACACCCCCGGCTGGACTGCGGAACGCCTGGCCGGCCTCGAGCGGCTGCGCCGCGCCGCCGGCCTGTGGGCCGAGCGCGTCGGCGACCTGCTCGTCGGCGGCGACCCGGACCTCGCCGGGCACCCGGCGTGGCGGCTGTTCCGGCTGCGCCGGCTGCTCCATGAACTCGACTACGCCTACGCCCACGACCGCGCCTACCACGCCGCGATCAACCTGCGGCACGCTGTGGAGGCCGGCGGCCTCCCGGCCGCCCGGTGAAGGAGCGACACCCCGTGCACGTCATAGAGACTTACTTCGAGTGCGGGGGCTTCGACCACCGCTTCCTGCAGGGCGGCATCTCCGTCTACCTGTGGAACCTGTCCAAGGCGCTCGCCGGACAGGGCCACCGCGTCTCCGTCGTCACCCCCGCCCACGGCCGCCTCGACGACCTCCGCGCCGACCACGACCTGGAGACCCTCGACTACGAGGACAGCTACGAGCTGCCGCTGGTGCTCGACCCGGCTACCTGGGGCCCCGCCTTCCCGCCCGAGGTCGGCATCCCGCTGACCACCACGGCCCATCGGCTGCGCCTGGACGGCGTGGACCTGTACTTCCTGTCCAACCGCCTGCTGGACGAACTGCCCGACCGCTTCTACCCGCCTTACCACACCAAGGGCAGCGACCTGGTCTTCTTCAAGCCGCTCGGCTACCAGGTGGACACCGTGCGGTTCGTCCGCCGGTACTTCGCCGATGAGAAGGCGCTGATCCACGCGCACGAGCCGTATTACCACTACCTGCTCCCCGCAGCCTTCCGCGATGACCCGTCCAAGCTGGTGGTCGGGACGGTGCAGAGCAACATGCCGATCACCAAGAAGGTCTACCGGCCCAAGGTCGAGCGGTTGTTGCAGTTTCTGGACGCCCCGGTCACGCTGCCTGCGGAGGACGAGGCACCGGACAGCCCGCGCAGCGAGCACGAGACGATCCTGAGCGCATATCAGCAGCGCACGCACCTGCACTACGAGTACGGTCCCGGGCACGTGCGGGTCTACGACCTCGTCGCCGACCACGCTGACCTGGTCGACTTCCTGTCGCCGGGGCACCTGGCGTTCTACACGGACTTCGCGAATACCCCCTTCGAACGGCCATTCACACGACTTCCGGTGCGCGAGACGGTGGCCCGCAACGCCCACAAGAGCTTCGTCGGCGGCTGCGCCATAGGCTCCCGCTGGACCGCTGCGGAGCGGCCCGCCGTGGACCGGGCGGCGGTCCTCGGCGGGCTCGGGCTCGCCCCTGACCTGCCGACCTTCTTCCATAACGCCCGCTATGCGGTGAACCACAAGGGCCAGGTCGAGCTGTTCCGGGCGGTGGACCGGGTGCTCGACGAAGGGCTCGCCGCCAACTTCGTGCTGCGCTGCATCAGCGACGGCGGGATCGACGACCCGTACCTGCGCGAGGTCGTCGAACGCCACAGGGGCCGCATCCACCTGGAGTGCGAGCGGGTCGAGGAGCAGCGGATCCTGGAGTACGCGGCCTCCTCCGACTTCTGCCTGTTCCCCTCGAAGTTCGAGATGGACACGTTCCTCATCGCCCAGGGTGAGGCGATGTCCGTCGGCGCCGTTCCCATTGCCACTGCCCAGCTGGGCATGGCCCACTTCGGGCACGTCGCCGATCCCCTGGACGGCCCTTTCGCGGCGCGGGCCACCGGCTTCGCCGTCAACCGCTCCTTCGCGGAGGACGACGCGCTCCTCGTCGACGCCCTCGCCGCGCGTATCCGCCAGGCCGCCGCCCTGCTGCGTGAGCGCCCCGGGGATTACCGCCGGCTCCGGGCCAACGCCATTGCCACGGCAAGGGAGTTCACCTGGGACCAGGTCGCCCGGCTCCACCTGGAGGCATTCACCCGGCTGTGGGAGGGGCGCCGTCCCGAGCCGGACGCGGACCTGCTGCTGCGGCACGGCTGGTTCGACCTGCTGCCGGGCGAGACTTACCGGACCCGTCCGGATGCCATCGCCGAGGCCGCCGCCGAGTTCGGCGACGCCGACGCCTACCGGCGCTGCCATGAGCTCCACCCGACCGCGGCGCACGCCCTGTTCGAAGCGGCCTGGGTGCGCGCCGACTTCGATCGCTGCGCGGCCGCCGCCGAGGGCGCCCCTTCGCTACGTGCCCGCCTGGACGGGCGCTGCACCGTGGCGGACGGCCGGATCGTCTACCGCCTGCCCCACGCGGAACGCGTCGAGCTCGTCGCCCTTGCCCCGCCCCGCCCCGGCCGCCGGGAGGTCTCCGTACGCCCGCTGGAGCGCACGGCGCCCGGCGTGTTCACCGGTGTCCTCGGCGGCGGATGCGAACACACCCACCCTGGAGGGGAATTGACCCTGCTGCTGACTCTGGCTGACGGTCGCTCCGCCTGGGACGTGGTGCGCCATGACTGACGGGGTGCGCGCCGCGCTGCTGGCCGGCGGCGAGGGCCGCCGCATGGGTGCGCTCGGCTCGGGTCGGCTCAAGCCGCTGGTCCCGTTCGGCGGCTCCTGCCGGCTCATCGACTTCTCGCTCGCCAACGCCGAGGCCTCCGGCTTCGACGAGGTGCTGCTGCTGTCCCAGCATGAGGAACGGCAGTTGATGGACGACCTGTACCGCACCTGGTGGCGGCCCGGCTTCCGGGTCCATTTCGGGCCCTACGACCGGGCCTACCGTGCCGGCGAGGGCTACCGGGCCCCGGACCGGACCGCGCCGCCGGAGCGGGGTACCGCGGACGCGCTGATCCGCAAGGCCCCGTACCTGTTCGGTCCGGGCACCTCCGAGGTCCTGGTGCTGCACGCGGACCACGTCTACCGCTTCGACTACCGGCCGCTGATCGCCGCCCACCGCCGTTCCGGCGCCGCGCTCACCCTCGCCTACCAGCGGATCGAGCGACGCTACGTCCACCTGTTCGGCATGGTCGAGTTCGACACTGCGGGCCGGCTCACGTCCTTCGTCGAGAAGCCCGCCGAGCCGACCAGCGACCTGGTCTTCGCCGCGTTCTGCGTCTTCGACGCGGCCCGGCTGCACCACTACCTGGAACGCCTGGATGGCACCGACTGGCAACACGACATCAGCAGGGACGTCATCCCGGCCATGCTTGCCGGCGGCGAGCTGATCCTCGGCCACGAGGTCTGCGGGCACTGGGAGGACATCGGCACCGTCGACCGGTACCACCGGGCCCACCTGGCGCTGCTGGATCACGATCCGAGCATGACGGTCAATCAACTACCGCATACCGTACGTCCCGCGGTGGCGCGCCGACTGGTCACCGCAGGCCCCGGACTGACCCGCAGCCTGGTCGCAGCCGACCTGGCCAACGACGGACTCGTCGAGCACAGCGTCGCCTTCCCGGGCGCCCGCGTCGGGGCCGGGGCGCGGGTGCGCCGCAGCGTGCTGCTGCCCGGCGCCGCCGTCCCGGCCGGGGCCGAGATCGACGGCGCGATCGTTCTGGAGGACGGCACCGTGCAGCAGGTAGCACCCCCGCAGCCTGCCGGGTCAGTCCGGACCGCAGCGGGCCTGCCCACCCGGGGAGGCGTCCGTGGCTGACGCTTACACGGTCGTCGACGTGGGTGGCACCACCCTGCGCACCGCCCGCTACGAGCCTGCGACGGGCGCCCTGACCGACATCCGCCGCATCCCGACCGAGGGCTTGGGCCGCCATCCCGGCGCCCCGGTGCCGCTGCTGCAGGCCAAGGTGGCGCGGCAGCTGGCCGACCTGGCCGCGGAGGCCGTAGCGCGGCACGGCAGTCACGCGCTCGGCGTCGCCTTCGCCGGACCGATCACCGCCGACGGGCGCGTGCTGACCGCGCCCACCATCTGGGGCGAGCGCGGCGGGCCGCTCCCGCTGCGGCTGCTGCTGGAGGAGCGGCTCGGGCTCCCCGTGGTCGTCGTCAACGACCTGACGGCCGCAGTGTGGCGCTACGTCGGCGGCCCGGACGAGGCCCCGTTCTGTCTGATCACGGTGAGCTCGGGCATCGGCAGCAAGGTGTACCGGGCGGGCGAGGTGCTGCTGGACGCCGAAGGCCACGGCGGCGAGCTCGGCCACTGGACTTGTGATCCCTCCCCGTTCGCGCCGCCGTGCGACTGCGGGGGCCGCGGCCACCTCGGCGGGATCGCCTCCGGCCGCGGCATGCTGGCCGCCGCGCGCCGCGCTGCCCACGCCGATCCGGAGGGCTACGCCCGCTCGGCCCTCGCGCGCGCCGCCGCGGACCCGGAGCAACTGGACAACCCGGCCCTGGTGGCGGCGATCCGCGCCGAGGACGCGTTCGCCACGGCGGTGCTGCGGGGCGGCCTGGCCCACCTCGCCTCCGCCATCACATCGGTATTCACCTCGATCGGCGTGCGCCGGTACATCCTGATGGGCGGCTTCGCCCTGGCCGTTGGGCCCCGGTACGTTGCGCTGCTCACCGAGGAGTTGGAACGCCTCGGCTGCTTCGGCCTGGATCCGGCGGAGATCCGCCGGATGGTCGCGCTCGGCGCGCCCGACGACGATCACGGACTGATCGGCGCCGGACGGCTACTGGCCGCGCGGGGCGCAGCGCACAGGGTGGTGACGGCTGCGTGACCTCCACTGTGCCCCGCGCCGACGGGGCCACCACCCTGATCGTCGGCAGCGGTTTCGTCGGGCGCGCGGTGGCCGTCCGGGTGGCCCGGGATGGCGGCCACGCCGTGCTCGCCTCCCGCCGCCCGCCCGCCCGGGAGGGCGCGCCGTGGGTGCGCCTGGACGCCTCCGACCCGGCCGCCTGCGCCCGCATCGTGGACCAGGTGCGGCCCGACCGGCTGGTCCTGGTCCACGGGCCCTCCGACGTGACCTGGTGCGAGGCCAACTCAGCGCGCGCCGAAGAGCTGCACACCGCCGCTGCGGCCCACCTCACGGCTGCCGCGGCCGGCCGCCGCCTCGTCCTGGTCTCCACTGACAACGTCTTCGACGGCTCCTCCGCCGACAACGACGAGTCCGCCGCCACCGCCCCCGCCAATGCCTACGGGCGGGCCAAGCTGGCCGCCGAGCGGATCGTCCGCGCCGCCCCGGACACCACGGTGCTGCGGGTGAGCCTGGTCTACGGCTGGGAGCCGGCCGACTCGGCGAAGTGGCTCAACTTCTTCGCCGCCTGCGCCCACCGGCTCCGCTCGGGGGAGACCATCGAAGCCCCGAACGACCAGTGGACCACCCCGGTCCTGGTGGGCGACGTCGCGGCGGTGACCGCCGCCGCCCTGGCGCCGGGTGCGCCCGCGCTGCTCCACCTCGGCGGTCCCGACAGGGTGTCCCGCGCCGCCTGGGCCGAGGCGATCGCCGGCGGTCTGGGCGTGCCGCGCACCCGTGTGCTCCGGGTGCCCCGGGCCCGCGGCCGGTACGCGAGCCGCCCCGCCCACACCTGTCTGACCAGCTCCCTCCTGGACGACTTCCTCCTGCGGCATGGGCTGCGGGTGCGCGGCGTCGCCGAGGGGGTCCGCGAGCTGTTGGAGGTCCGACCGTGATCCGCACCGTCCGCTCCCGTGAGGTCTACCGCAACGCGTGGATGACCGTCCGCGAGGACGACGTCCTGGGCGATGACGGCGCTCCCGGCCAGTACGGGGTCGTCGACAAGCCGGACTACGCGCTGGTGATCCCCCGTCAGGAGGACGGCAGCGTACACCTCGTGGAGCAGTACCGCTACCCGGTCGGCGGACGCTACTGGGAGTTCCCCCAGGGCTCCTGGCCCGCCGGCCACCAGGGCGCCTCGCCGCTCGACCTGGCCCGCGCCGAGCTGCGCGAGGAGACCGGACTGCGGGCCACCCGGATGACCTATCTCGGCCGGCTGCACGTCGCCTACGGCTACTCCAGCCAGGGCTGCCACGTCTTCCTCGCCGAGGAGCTGACCCAGGGCGTGCCCGAACGGGAGGCCACCGAGGCCGACATGTGCCAGCGCCGGGCCGACGCGGAGGAGTGGCGCGAGCTGGTCCGCTCCGGCCGAATCACCGACGCGGCGACGCTCGCCGCACACGCCCTGCTGACGCTGCACCAGCCGGAGGGGAGATGACCGCGCCACCCCGCTTCACAGTCGTCGCCACCGATCTGGACGGCACCCTGCTCCGCGACGACCTGACGGTTTCCGTACGCGCTCGTACCGCGCTTGCCCGGGCACAGGCGTACGGCGCCCGCCACCTGGTTGTCACCGGCCGCCCGGCTGGCGGCTGCCGCAGCCTTCTGGCGTCCCTGGACTACGGGGGTCTGGCCGTGTGCGGCCAGGGCGCGCAGCTGTACGACGCCACGGCGCACCGGCTGCTGTCCACGGCCCGCCTGGACCGGCCCACCGTACGGGCGCTGGTCGACCGGATCGCCGAGGCCGCCGGACCGCTGGAGTTCGGCATGGTCACCGCGGGCCTGACCGGGGAATTCCTGGTCACCAGCGCCTTCGGCGAGCGGGTCCGGCACGGGTGGCGTCTGGTGCGTGACCCGGAGGAGCTGTGGGCACAGCCGGTGGAGAAGGTGCTGATCCGCGGCCGCCGGATGGACGACGACCGGCTGGCTGCGCTGGCCATGCGGATCTGCGCCGGCCGGGTCGCGGTCACCCACTCCGGGGAGGGCATGATCGAGCTGTTGCCCGTCGGCGTCAGCAAGGGCAACGGCCTCGCTGCGGCCGCCCGTCTGCTCGGCTTCTCCGCCGCCGACACCGTCGCCTTCGGCGACATGCCCAACGACATCCCGATGCTCGACTGGGCCGGGCACGGCGTCGCCATGGGCAACGCCCACCCGGACGTGCTTCACCGCGCCGACGAGATCGCCCCCACCAATGAGGAGGACGGCGTCGCCGCGGTCCTGGAGCGACTCTTCCCACCCGTCCATCACCACACAGAACCGGGCCGCACCCATGCCCCGCTCCGCTGACACCAACCGCGACCTGGCCGCGCTGGCACGCCTCCACGGTGTGGCAACCCGCTACACCACCGACCTGGGCCAGCCGGTCGACATCTCGCCCGACACCCTGCGCGCCGTGCTCGCCGCCCTCGGCGCCGACACGAGCAGTTCCGGCGGCATCCGCGAAGCCCTCGCCGAGCGCCAGGAGGCATTCGCCCACCGGCTGCTGCCGCCCACCGTTGTGCTGCGCGCGGGCCGTCCGCCGACCGACCTGGCCACCCCGCCCGGGGCCGAGCTGTGGATCGAGACCGAGCAGGGCACCCGCCACGGGATCGGTGCCCTCGGCAAGGAGCTGGTGGACCTCCCCATCGGCCGCCACGTCCTGCACGCCGAACGCGGAGGCCGGGCCGAGGCCGTTCCGCTGCTGGTCGCCCCGGAACGCCTGGCAGGGCCGGGGCGCCGCCACTGGGGCTTTCTGGTGCAGCTGTACTCGCTGCTCTCGCACCGCTCCTGGGGCCTGGGCGACCTCGGTGACCTGGCCGAACTCGCCTCCTGGGCGGGCGGGCTGGGCGCCGGGTTCGTCCTGCTCAACCCGCTGCACGCCTACGTGCCGGGGCCGCTGCCCGACCCGTCCCCGTACCGGCCGAGCAGCAGGCGCCATCCCGACCCGATGAACCTGTGCGTCGAGGCCGTCGCCGAGTTCGCCGAGCTGACCGGCGACGACCGCGCACAGGCCGACCGACTGCTGGCGCAGGCAAGGGAGTTGAACAAGGGGGTGCAGGCGGGCGCGCTGATCGACCGCGAGGCCGCCCGGTCCCTGAAGCTCCAGGCACTCGAGCTGGTGCACCAGGTCCCGCTCGCCCCCGCCCGGGAGCAGGCCTACCGGCGCTACGTCGAGGCCGGCGGCCGGGGGCTGGACGACTTCGCCCTGTGGTGCGCGCTCGCCGAGGTGCACGGCCCGCGCTGGCGCTCCTGGCCCGACGGGCTGCGCACTCCCGACGGCATCGGGACCGCGGCGGCACGGGCCGCGCTCGGCGACCGGGTCGCCTTCCACCGGTGGCTGGCCTGGCAGGTCGACGAGCAACTCGACCGGGCGCAGCTCGCCGCGACGGAGGCGGGCATGGCGATCGGGCTGATGCACGATCTCGCGGTGGGCGTGGATCCGGAGGGCGCGGACGCCTGGTGCTTCCAGCCGTACCTCGCGGGCGGGATGACCGTCGGGTGCCCGCCCGACGACTTCAACCGCAGCGGGCAGGACTGGGGGCTGCCGCCCTGGCGTCCCGACACCCTGGCCGCGTCCGGCTACGCGCCGTTCGCCGAGGTGGTGCGGGCGACCCTGCGGCGGTCCGGCGCGCTGCGGCTGGACCATGTGATGGGCCTGTTCCGGCTCTGGTGGATCCCCGAGGGTGCCCCGGCCGACCAGGGCACCTACGTCCGCTACGACCACGAGGCGCTGCTGGGCGTGCTCGCCCTGGAGGCGCACCGGGCCGGGAGCATCGTCATCGGCGAGGACCTGGGCACCGTCGAGCCCGGGGTACGCGAGGAGTTGACCGACAGGGGAATCCTGGGCACCTCGGTCCTGCGGTTCGAGTACGCGGGCGGCTCGGAGGAGCGCTCCGGGCCGTTGCCGGCCGAGGAGTGGCGCGCGGACTGCCTCGCCACGCTGACCACCCACGACCTGCCCAGTACGGCCGCCTGGCTGGACGGCGAGCACCTCCGGCTCCACCAGCGGCTGGGCCTGCTCACCCAGCCGGTGGACCAGGCCGAGGCCGCAGCGGCGGCCGAACGCGAGGGCTGGCTGGCCGAGTTGGGGCGGTGCGGGCTGCTCGAACCGGACCACCCCTCGGGCGACGCGGACTCCGGGGCCGCCCCGGGGCGCGAGACGCTGGCCCTGCACCGCTTCCTCGCCCGGACCCCGGCGAAGCTCCTCGGCGTCTGGCTCCCGGACACCGTGGGCGACCGGCGCCCGCAGAACCTGCCCGGCACCTCCCACGAGTACCCCAACTGGCGCCTACCCGTGGCAGATTCGCAGGGAAGCGCGTTGACCCTGGAAGACGTGCGTGCCCACCCGGGCCCGAGCGTGGTCGCCGATCTCTACCGCGACCTGTGACACCACCGTATCCGAGAGGAACCCCAGCCCATGAGCACCAAGACCGACATCCTCGTGCTGGGCGGCGCCGGCGTGGACACCATCGTCCACGTCCCCGAACTGCCGCTCCCGTACGCCGACAGCTACATGATCCACCCGGGCATCGTGACCCGTGCGGGGCAGAGCGGTGACTTCGTGGCCCTCGGCGTGACCGCCCTCGGCCTGCGCACCCACCACATCGACCTGCTCGGCGACGACCCCGAAGGCGACCTGGTCCGTGTGCTCCACCGCGACTGCGGCATCCCGCTCACGGAGGTCCCCTCGGCCCGGGGCACCAAGCGTGCGGTCAACCTGGTCGGCCCTGACGGGCGGCGACTCTCCCTGTACGACGACACCCGTTCCCAGGAGAGCGACCGCCTCCCGGACGCCACGGTGCGTGCCCTGGCTTCGGCCAGTCGGCACGCCCATGTGGTGATCACCTACCCGTGCGCCTTCGCGTTGCCCGCACTGCGTGAGGCCGGCGTGACCATCTCCACCGACCTGCACAACTGGGACGGCGTCAACCCCTACCACGAGCCCTTCGCGCTTGCCGCGGACCTTGTCTTCCTGTCCACCACCGCCCTGGCCGACCCGGAGCGCACCATGCGCGACATCGCGGCGCGCGGCCGGGCCCGGATCGTCGTCGCCACCGCCGGCGCCGAGGGCGCATACCTGCTGGCCGACGGGGAGCTGGCGCACGTGCCCGCGGTCGCCCCGCCCGCCCCGGTGGTGGACACCAACGGCGCTGGCGACGCCTTCGCCTCCGGCTTCCTGCTCGGCTGGCTCGCCGGCGAGGACGTACGCCGCTGCGCGCTGTACGGCGCGGTGGCCGGAGCGTACGCGTGCACGGTGCCGTCGACCCGCGCCGATGCCATCGGCCGCGACGAACTGCTGGCTCGGGCCGCCGATCTGGTGCCGACCTCGGACCCGGCGGCAGGGACCGCCCGGAAGGTCGCGTCCGCCGGGAGCGGCGCATGACGCACACGGCAGCGGACGGGCTCCGGTCCGGCTACGACGTGGTGGTGCTCGGTGGGGGCGTGGCCGGCTGCGTGCTGGCCTCCCGGCTGAGCGAGGACCCGGCACGGACCGTCTGCCTCGTGGAGGCCGGGCCCGACTACGGCCCTGAGCAGGAGGCATGGCCGCGTCCGCTGCTGGACGCCCGTGCCCTGCCGCGTACCGATGTCTGGGAGCGCGGCGTCGCGGTTCACCGCATCCGCGCCCGCGTCCTGGGCGGCTCCTCCTGCGTCAACGGCTGCTGGCACACCTGGGGTTCGCACGCCGACCACGCGGAGTGGACCGCCGCCGGCGGGCCACGCTGGTCGGCCGAGGCCATGGCGCCATACCGGACCCGGGCTGTCGAGCAGATGAGGCTGCGGCCCGTGCCGGACCGGGAGTTCTCCGCCTGGAGCCGCGCAACCCTCGCCGCGGCGCGTGAACTCGGCTACCAGGACGTCGACATGGCAGCCCCGGGCGGACCCGGTTACGGCACCCCGCTGCTCAACGCCCACGACGGCCTGCGCTGGAACGCCGCCTTCGGCTACCTCGGACACGCCCGGTCCCGCCCCAACCTGACGATCCTCGGCGGCGCCCACGCCGAGCGGCTGATAATTCGTAACGGCCGAGTCCAGGGCGTCGAGGTCGCCCTGTCCGGGCGGCGCGAGACGCTGACCGCGGACACCTACCTGGTGGCCGCCGGCGCCTTCGGCTCGCCCGCGCTGCTGCTGCGCAGCGGCATCGGCCCCGCCGACCAGCTCCGCGCGACCGACATCCGCCCGGAGGTCGACCTGCCCGGAGTCGGCGCCAACCTGAGCGACCAGCCCGGCCTGTTCGTGCCGCTCGCCCCTACCACCGAGCTCAACTCCGCGCTCGCCGCCCGGCAGCGGGCCGGCGAACTGTACGTCAGTCGGATGCTGATCCGCACGGCGAGCGCGCACTGCCCGCCGGGCTCCTGGGACCTGCACATCCTCCCCTCCGCCGGCGACCCGCTCTTCGGCAGCCTGCCGCCGGGGGAGTACGAGGCGGGCATCTCCGCCTTCCTCATGAAACCCGCCTCCCGCGGCCGGGTCCGGCTCCGCTCGGCGGACCCCGCCGATCCGCTCGACATCCACCCGGGCTTCCTCACCGACCCGGAGGGCCGGGACACCGCCAGGCTCCGCGCGGGCCTGGCCGTCGTCGAACGGCTGGCCGCCAGCTCGCCGCTGCGGCCGCTGGTCGCCCCGCTGACCGGCCGCCCGTCGCAGGACCTGTCCGACGAGGAACTCCGGGCTCGGCTCGGCACCTACTGGCACCCGGTCGGCACCTGCGCCATGGGACGACCCGAAGACCCCGCCGCCGTCACGGACGGCGAGGGACGGGTCCGCGGCGTGGCCAACCTCAGGGTCGCCGACGCGTCCGTCTTGCCGAGCGTCCCCGCCGCCAACACCCAGCTCCCGGTGCTCGCCCTCGCCGAACTGCTCGCCGACGCGCTCAAGGAGGCCGATTCACGATGACCGCTCACAACGCCGTGCCCGCGGACGGCACCCCGCCCGGACCCGACGACCGGCTCGTATACGGCTGCATGGGTCTCGGCGGAGACTGGGACCGCACCCCCTACACGGTGGCGGACGTCGACCGCGCCGAGGCCGCGGTCCAGGCCGCGCTGGAGGTCGGGATCACCGCGTTCGACCACGCGGACATCTACCGCCACGGCAAGTCCGAGACGGTGTTCGGCGAGGTGCTGGCCCGCACCCCTGGTCTGCGCGACCGAATAACCCTGCAGACCAAGTGCGGCATCCGCCTCGCCGACGGCTCCCGGCCCGGCCACTACCACCTGGCCGCCCGCAGCATCGTCCAGCGCGTCGAGGAGAGCCTGACCCGGCTGCGCACCGACGTGGTGGACACCCTGCTGCTGCACCGCCCAGACCCGCTGGCCGCGCCGGAGGAGATCGCCGAGGCGCTTCACTCGCTCCACCGCCAGGGCCTGGTCCGGCAGGTCGGCGTCTCCAACATGAGCGCCGCGCAGATCGCCCACCTCCAGGCGCGGCTGGACCTGCCGCTGACTGTCAATCAGCTGGAGATGAGCCTGGCGCGGCGCGGCTGGGTCGAGGCCGGGGTGCTGCTCAACACGCCGGCTGCGGGCGCGGACGGCTTCCCCGAGGGAACCCTCGAGTACTGCGTGGACCACGGCATCCAGCTGCAGGCATGGGGCGCGCTGGCCCGCGGTCGCTACACCGGCACCGAGGCCTCGCCGGCCGCAGACCTGCTGCGGCGGCTTGCCCGGCAGAAGGACACCACGCCCGAGACCGTGCTGCTGTGGTGGCTCAGGCGCCATCCCGCGCGGATCGTCCCGGTCATCGGCACCAGCCGCCCCGAGCGGATCCGCGCCTGCCGCGACGCCGCCTTCCATGAGCCGGATCTGACCCACGAGGAGTGGTACGCCCTCTGGATCGCCGCCCGGGGCGCCCCACTGCCCTGACCGGCCCGGTGCCACCCCTTCCGCCCCCGTCGCCCCTACCGTCGGAGAACCCACACCCGTGATCGCGCGCACCACTCCCACGACCGCCGTCCCCCAGAGCCGGCTCCAGTCGGCCCGTTTCTACATCACCTTCCGCTGCAACTCGCTCTGCGGCTACTGCAATGTCTGGCAGGACGACAAGTTCAAGGGCTACCAGGAGCTCACCCTGGAACGGGCCTGCCAGATCCTGGACGAGCTGTACGAACTCGGCGTCCGCTACATCGACTTCACCGGCGGCGAGCCGGTGCTGCACCCGCACATCAACGGGATCGTGCAGTACGCCAAGTCGCTCGGCATGACGGTGGAGATCACCAGCAACGGCATCCGCTTCGCCAAGCACATCGACGCGATCGTGCCGTACGTCGACACCATGAACGTCTCCCTGGACACCCTCCGTCCCGACCGCTACCGGCAGATCCGCGGCGTTCCTACCCTGGACCGGGCGCTCGACGTGATCCAGCGGGTGATCGCCGCCGGCTCCGGCAACCTCAAGCTGATCTGCGTGGTCACCCGCGAGAACGTGGACGAGATACCGGACTTGCTGCGCTTCGCCCAGGAGAACCGGATCACCGTCTACTTCTCTGGGATGTTCGACTACTTCGACGAGCAGGACACCGTCCGCGACACCAACCGCACAGCCCGCAAGCTCAAGCTGATCGAGCAGAACGGCAAGCCGCTCGCGGCCCCGGCCGGACGGGCCGGGCGGATGAACGAGTCGGAGCCGACCACCGACCTGGTCGCCGCCGAACTCATCCGACTGCTCTACCAGCCGTTCGCGCTGATCAATCTGCACTTCCGCAAGTACGTGGAGAACCTTGACCCCACCGCCCCAACCGACTGCTACGCCAACAAGCGGATCCTGACCGTAGGCCCGGACGGGCGGTTGGTGCTGCCCTGCTACCACGCCTTCGACAACTCGGTGCAGTGGAACCGCCCACTGCGCGAACTGGTGCAGGACCCGGAATTCCTGCGCGTTCGCGACGAGGAGGTCGGGCACCGCACAGAGTGCCGCGGCTGCACCGTCTTCCCGTACATCGGGCTCTCGTTCAGCTACCGGTTCGACAAGATCTTCCTCTATCAGGCGATCTCCGAGGAGATCGCCAAGATAAAGACTCGCTTCGTCGATCCACTACCGCACCAACTCGCCCTGGACCACGACGCGTTGCAGGCCAGCTACGCGGAGCTGGAAAAGCTGATCGACAACGTGCTGCCCGCCCCCCTGCCGCCCCTCAGCTCCGACCACTTCTACCGCTTCGAGGCCACCGGTACCGGCGTCGCCACCGAGTTCACCACCGGGGAGCTCAGCCTGGCCGAACTGCTGGGTGACCACGCACAAGCGGAGTGCTGGGGGATCCAGCGATCCCCGCACACCTGGATGCGGCTGGTGTACCGGGACCTGGTCCCCGCCCTCAAGGAGCTCGCCGACGCCGGCATGATCCCGCAGGAGGCCTACGAGACCCTGGTCGGCGAGCTCTACGAGGTCCAACTCGCCTGGTGGCAGGGGTACCTCGCGCGCTATTACCGCGGCTGCGAGAACGCCGACACGCAAGGGGCCCAGCAGGTGCTCGCCCGCTTCATCGAGCGCACGACGGCCATGCTGCCCAACGTCCCCCGCGCCACACGGGTACGCGAGGTACTGCTGCACGCCGGCTGCGTCCTGGGCCTGGCACCCGAACAGCTGGCCCCGCTGGCCGTGCACAGCTCCTTCCCTGAGGCCAGCCTGATCGCCAAGCACCTACTCCTCACCGCCGAGCACTTCGATCTGCCGAAGTACGCGGAGCTACTCCCGGCGCAGGCCGCAGAGCCGCTGCGCCTTGTCGTCGAGGAGCCGGACGGTGCGGAGGATCCGGCTTGGCACGGGCACCTGGATGCCGAGACCGCGCGACTGCTCGGTTACCAGGACCCGGTCGGTGCGGTCGATCAGGCCACCGCCGAAAGGCTGGTCAAAGCCGTCCTCGCGCTCGCCGCCCAGCAGCGCGCCGGGTTCGCCGAACGTCTGCTCGCCCACGAGCTGTGCGACCCGCAGGCGTTGCGTCGGCGCGGCGTACACCTGCGGGAGCGTTCGGTCACGAGAGCACACGGCTGAACTGGGACCACCGTGCTCAGGGCCTGGACGGACGTGGAGGCGGCGGGCAGGCTGCGGGTGCTGGTTAACCATCTGGCCTGGTCAAGCGGCATGTCGGTACTTGTGGAGGGACCGCCGAGCTGGTTTCGTCGGCGGACCTGCAGGGCCTCTTGTCGGCCAGGCGTTTCTTCCGGCGCCTCCTCAAGAAGACCCGCTCGGTGTCCCGGTTGATCGTCACCGACAAGCTCCGCCGCCACCTGATGACCGCACCCGACCACCGAGCCGAGATGATCATCCGCTTTGCGATCTGGGACCAGATCACCCACGCCGCCGCCCGACCAAGGCCCGGCACTCGGCCCCACCACACCGCCATACGCCAACACCCCCGACAACGTGACAACGCCCCTCGTCGATCTCGTGGATCACCCTGCTGTCCCCCTGCCTTGCCGGTGGGAGCGCCGATCACGGACTGATCGGCCGTCAGATAAAGCCCTCGCGCAGGGCGTAGGCCACGGCGTGCGCCCGGTTGCGCAGGTGGAGGCGGGTGGTCAGGCCGTGCAGCACGTTCTTGACGGTGCGTTCGGAGTAGCCGAGACTGGCGCCGATCTCCGCGGTGTCCAGGCCGTCAGCGATCAGTCGCAGGATGTCGGTCTCGCGCGCGGCGAGGCCGGTCGGGACGTGGCAGGTGCTGTCACCGGCGTTGCGCTGCATCCGCCCGACCTGGTCGAGCAGGCGCCCCAGCAGGTCGGCGGGGAGGTCGCCCTGACCGCGGGCCGCCGCCAGGACGGCTCGCCGCAGGCGCTCCGGACCGGCCTCGTGCCGCCACAGGATCGCGCTGACGCCGCACTCCAGCACATCCATCAGCTCGGGCTCGCGGATCCGCCCGACGACCAGGACCACCCGTGCGGCGCCGCCGCGGGCCAACCCGCGCAGCTGCAGCAGGGTTGCCGCGTCCGTGGTGTCAGAGAGCACCACGGCGACGGCGGCCCCGGGGCTCTGCGGCCCTTCGCCGATCAGGTCGATCTCGGGGTGCGGCCGGAGCTGACTGACCGCCCCTGCCCGGGAGATCGGGTCGGGGGCATGGACCTCGACGGTGATGCGGGCGGTCTCGGTCGGCCGCTCATGCGTCTGAAGCACGGGTGCCTCCCCAATCGTCTGCCTGTTCTGCGCACTCGTACCTTGACAGCGCGCCGAACGGACCTCCTGGTTCATCCCCGCGGGCGGACGGGGCCGGGCAGCGGCCCGCGCCGGGATCCGGTCCGTTCCCGGGCCCGTGGACCCCGCCGTCACCGCGGCCCGTAATGCCTTGCGGAGGACCGCTCGGCGACCGTCCGTCGCAGCGAGGCGCCGGGCACCGACGCCACGGCCAGGAAGACGCTGCCCTGCTGCTCGAAGACCTCGACCAGGCGCGGCTCAGCAGTGCGGCATCGGCGGTGCGTTCGCCGTGGGTGCGGCGGGGGCCCTGGACGGGTGGGTCGGCGGGGGCCCGAGTGGTGTTCGGAGCGGATGTCACGGCTGTTCGACCTTCCGGCTGTTCCGCTGTCCACAGGCGGGTTGAGCGGTTCCTCGAGATGGATCCTGCCGTGACGATCCGGTGTGCTCAACGTGTTGCCCGTTGCCCAATCGAACGGGCAACATTCCACGCTGGAGGGCATTCGCGGTGCCGGCGGGGGCCAGGCGACACCAGCCGGGCGACCGTGACCGATTCCGCCGATCCGCCCCCCGGCCACCTCATGCTCCTGGTTGCACTGCCGGGCGCACATTTCTCCCTGCCGTCGGGCAGCCGTCAGGCGGTTCGTCGACAGCTGATCGATGTTCCGCCGGACTGGGCAGGGTGAAGGCGGAGCTGTGCAGTGGGCCGTTGTGCACGGGCACGCCGGGGCCGGGCGACAGGGACATGTGGAGTCCAGGACTTCCGCCTCGCCGCCCAGCGTTCTTGGAGCCGAGGAGATCGGCGGCGAGGGCGTGAGCCTGGGCGCGGATCTCGGGAATGGCGGCGGATTCGAACAAGGCGCCCCGGCGCAGCGAGCCGAGGGTCCAGAGGACGGCCGAGGCGGTGCCATCGGCGGGGAGCAGGCGGCCGTTGGGGGTGGTGTGAAAGCCGAGGCCGGTGGGATCGGGGGCAGCGAGGCCGGTGGCGAGGAGGCCGG
Organism: Kitasatospora sp. GP82; assembly: GCF_029892105.1. Taxonomy (GTDB): domain Bacteria; phylum Actinomycetota; class Actinomycetes; order Streptomycetales; family Streptomycetaceae; genus Kitasatospora. The sequence continues at coordinate 86,235 of NZ_JARZAJ010000029.1, forward strand.
CGACGAGCGGATCGTCCACGCGGCGTACATCTGCTTGAGGCCCGGTGCAGTTGACGACGGCGCCGACGCTCAGCGTGCGGCCGTCGCGCAGACGTACCAGGACGGAGTCCTGAGTCGCAGCGGCGTCGGCGATCTCGCCCGGGCCGACCTGTATCCGGCCCGCGTCGATTTCGCCCTGCAGGGCCCGGGCAATGGTCGGCGGGATGCGGTGGCGGTGGCTGTTCCACAACGCCTGGTCGTGGTGGAGGAAGTGGGCCCGAGCGGACGGGGAGAGGTGCTGCCACAGTTCGGCGGTGACCGGGCGGAGGCTGTCGATTCCCACCCGCCAGTCGCCGTACGTGCGGCGACAGGCCGAAACGTGGCTCAGCAGGCTGCGGCGGATCTGCTGGATGTCCGCGCCCGAGTCGAAGGAGGGCGGGGGAGCCACGGGTAGCGGCGATTCGGCGTGCGGCTGGGGCAACAGGCCGTGCCGGGAGATCGCCCGGACTGCACGGCCCGCGCGACTGAGGGTGAGTGCGACATCGACCATGGTCAGTCCGGTCCCGACGAGGAGGACGTCGCCGTGGTCCGGCAGGCATTCGAGGGCGCCCGGGGCCCAAGGGGCGGGCAGGTACCGGGAGGAGCGGTGCAGGGCGGGCGGCGCCCAGCCCGAACCGGGGGGAAAGTTGCCCAGAGCGAGGACGGCCGCATCCGCCGGCACCGGTTCGTCGGAGCCGAGGACGAGAGTCACGCCGTGGTCGGTCCGGCGTACGCCCACCGCCCGTTCGTGGACCCGGTGCAGGCGTCCGGGGCCGGGCCCGGACGCCGCAGCGGCCAGCACGTCGGCGAGGTACTCGCCGTAGAGGGCCCGGGGGACGTGATCGTCGCCGGCATGCACGCCGGGGGCGCGTCGGGTCAGCCAGCGGACGAAGTGGTCCGGTGCGTCGTGGTGCGCGCTCATTCGGCCGGCGGGGACGTTGAGCAGATGGTGCGCGGCACTTGAGGCGTAGGCAACGCCTCGACCGGTGACACCCGGGTCGATCAGCCACACCTCCAGTTCGGCCTGGAGCGCGGCCGCCCTGCGGAGAAGCTGTGCTGCGGTGAGGGTGCCGGCGGCTCCGGCGCCGACCACGGCGATGCGGGGCGTCTCAGGCATCGGTGCGGTCACCTCGGAAGAGCCGGCGTGCCTCGCCCGCCATGCCGGCGGTGAGGGTGGTGCCGTCGGCCGGATCGATCAGAAGCAATGACCCGGTACGGCGGTTGTCGGAGTAGTGGTCCAGAGCCAGTGGCTCGGCGGTGCGCAGGACGACGCGGCCGATGTCGTTGATGACGAGGCCGTCGGGGGCGAGCTCGGCGGCGAGGGTGTCGGTGTCGATTCGGTGGGAGACCTCCACCACCAGGGCCCGCACCGTGCGGGTGGTGTGTTTGAGGAGCACCTTGGCACCGGGGAGCAGCGGGCGTTCGTGGAGGTGACAGACGGCAGCTTCGACATCGCGGGTGAGCGCCGGAAGCGGGTCGGTGGCGATGAGGTCGCCGCGTGAGACGTCCACGTCGTCGGCGAGCAGCACCGTCACCGACTGCGGTGCCCAGGCGATGTCGACGGGCTCGCCGAGCAGGTCCAGGGCTGCGACGGTGCTGGTGCGACCGGAGGGCAGTACGGTGACCGGGTCGCCGACACGCAGCACACCGGAGGCCAACTGGCCCGCGTAGCCGCGGTAGTCGGGGTGGTCGGCGGTCTGCGGGCGGATCACGTACTGCACGGGAAAGCGGGCCGGGCAGGCGGTCAGGTCGTGGCTGACGGGGACGGTCTCCAGGTGCTCAAGCACGGTGGGGCCGCCGTACCAGTCCATCTGCGCGGAGGGCTCCACCACGTTGTCGCCGGCGAGCGCGGAGATCGGGATCGCGGTGATCTCAGGAACGCCCAACTCCGAGGCGTACACGGTGAATTCCTCGGCAATGGCGGCGAATACCGGCTCGGCGTAGTCGACCAGATCCATCTTGTTGACGGCGAGTACGACGTGGGGGACGCGGAGCAGGGCGGCGACGGCGGCGTGGCGGCGGGTCTGTTCGACGACGCCGTTGCGGGCGTCGACGAGGACGACGGCGAGTTCGGCGGTGGAGGCGCCGGTGACCATGTTGCGGGTGTACTGCACGTGGCCGGGGGTGTCGGCGAGGATGAACCGGCGCCGGGGGGTGGCGAAGTAGCGGTAGGCGACGTCGATGGTGATGCCCTGTTCGCGTTCGGCGCGCAGGCCGTCGGTGAGCAGGGCGAGGTCGGGTGCGTTCTGGCCGCGGCTTTGGGAGGCGCGTTCGACGGCCTCCAGCTGGTCGGCGAGGACCGACTTGGAGTCGTGGAGCAGGCGGCCGACGAGGGTGGACTTGCCGTCGTCGACGGATCCGGCGGTGGCGAAGCGCAGCAGCGAGGCGGGTCCGGTGTGGACCGTGGTGGTGGTCATGTTAGAAGTACCCCTCGCGCTTGCGGTCTTCCATGGCGGCTTCGGAGAGCTTGTCGTCGGCCCTCGTGGCGCCGCGTTCGGTGAGGCGGCTGGCGGCGATCTCGGTGATGACGTCGGCGATGGTGGCGGCGTGGGAGTCGACGGCGCCGGTGCAGGACATGTCGCCGACCGTGCGGTAGCGGATCAGTCGCCGCTGGACGCTCTCGCCCTCCTTGGGGCCGCCCCAGGCGCCGGCGGTGAGCCACATGCCGTCGCGGGCGAAGACGTCGCGCTCGTGGGCGTAGTAGATCTCCGGGAGCTCCATGTTCTCGCGCTCGATGTACTGCCAGACGTCCAGCTCGGTCCAGTTGGAGAGCGGGAAGACCCGTACGTGCTCGCCGGGCGTGTGCTTGCCGTTGTAGAGCGACCACAGCTCGGGGCGCTGGCGGCGCGGGTCCCAGGCGCCGAACTCGTCGCGCAGCGAGAACACCCGCTCCTTGGCGCGGGCCTTCTCCTCGTCGCGGCGACCGCCGCCGAAGACGGCGTCGAACCTGTTCGACTCGATGGCGTCCAGCAGCGGGACGGTCTGCAGCGGGTTGCGGGTGCCGTCCGGGCGCTCGCGCAGCCGGCCGTCGTCGATGAAGTCCTGCACGTGCGCCACGTGCAGGCGCAGGTTGTGCCGGGCGACGGTGCGGTCGCGGTACTCGATGACCTCGGGGAAGTTGTGCCCGGTGTCGACGTGCAGCAGCGAGAACGGCACCGGCGCGGGCCAGAATGCCTTCAGCGCCAGGTGCAGCATCACGATGGAGTCCTTGCCACCGGAGAACAGGATCACCGGACGCTCGAACTCCCCCGCCACCTCGCGGAAAATGTGCACCGACTCCGCCTCCAGCGCCTCCAGCTGCGAGAGTGTGAAAGTGCAACCGCCGGTTGCTGTCGTCATACCGTGCCCCTCAGGCGAACTCGTCGAAACCGGTGCGGCGAGCCCGGACACTCTGGACCCGCAGGACGGCCGTCATGACGCCGAACCAGCCGAGGGCCACCACGAACTCCCAGCCGACGTCGCGGAAGTCGCTCCGCCCCGCGATGAACTCCCGTACTGCGGGGAGGCCGTGGGCGATCGGGAGGAGCTCGGTCAGGGCCCTGAGCCAGCCACCGGGGTGGCCCAGCGACACCAGGACACCCGAACCCAGCATGATCACTGTGTTCAGGAGGTTGCCGACCAGGACGTCGGAGCGCCGTCCGGTGGCGACCGCCGCGCCGGCCAGACCCAGGCCCAGACTGGACAGCGCCATCAGGACGTAGAGCGGGAGGAGCGGCAGCACGCGCAGGATCAGACCGGGGGAGCCGAGCAGGAGCGAGTCCACCAGCAGACAGCACACCAGCAGGACGAGACCGTGTGCGCCGTGCACCCAGGCCCGTAGCGCCGCCACCAGGCCGACGGGCATGACGCCCCGGCGCAGGCTCGGCATCGTGCCGGAGTCCTTGTCGTCGACCAGGACGTCCGCGACCGCGATGACCGTCTCGCCGACCATGACCTGCGCCAGGGCGCCGGTCATCAGGAAGGTGTCGTCGCCCAGGTGCAGCATCCTCCCGAGCAGGACGAGGAACAGGACCTGCATCAGGGCCTGCGGAAGCATGCTGGAGAGGAAGACCCGGACCGGGTAGACGACCAGGAAGTCGCTCAGGGACAGTCGGCAGACCAGACGGGCCCGCCACACCATGTCAGAAGAACTCAAGGGTGCCCCGCCTCCGTCCGAGATCGACCGCGCGTCCGAAGACCGCGACTCCGGCCGCGGCGTAGAGCACGCCGAGCGCTGCCAGTGCCGCCACCTGCCCCGGTTGGACCGAACGGCCCAGCGCACACTCGCTGGTGAGTACCTGCGCCCAGTGCAGGCTGATGAACCAGGACGGCCAGCGCAACCAACTCGGCATCAGCGTCAGGGGGATGAGCAGACCACCGGCCAGCACCACCGGGTACATGAGCGCCTCCGAGATGCGCACCGCGGCCCGGGTCAGGATGAACAGAGAGCCGAGCAGCATGGCCAGTCCGACGGTGCTCAGTGCCGCCAGCACCGCGAGGGCGACGAAGAGCAGCGGGCGGTCGACGTGCACCGGCGTCCCCAGGGCCAGCATCATCACCGTGGTGGTGACGCTGATGGCCGTTCCGGAGACGGCCACCGCGCCGAGGCACTTGCCGAACAGCACCACGCGTGCGTCGCACCAGCTGCGGATCAGCTGCGGCATCGTGCCCTGCGCGCGTTCGCGCCGCAGGATGCCGCCGGCCGACCAGATCGTGCTGCCCCACAGCGTCATCATCGCGGTGCCGAGCATGTCGGTGGTGGCGGCCTCGGGCGTCAGGGCCCGGCCGTGCATGGTGATGACGAGGTAGGCCGCCGGCTGCACCACTCCGAGCAGGATGGGGAAGGGGCTTCCCCTCATGCCGGTGATCTGGAGCCGCGCGGCGGCCAGCACGACCTCCAGATAGCGCAGGGCTCGAGCCGCGGCGCTCATCGCGAGCCCGTCCGGGGCTCGGAACCGGCGGACTCGGTCAGCAGCTGGAAGACGTCCTCGAGTCCGACCGGGCGGACCTGCACGTCGGCGGTCCCGGCCAGGCCCACGAGTTGCTCCACCGAGTGCAGCAGCTCCTGAGTCCAGCGTTCCACGGGCAGCTCCAGGGTCCAGGAGTTCTCCGCGGCGGTTAGCCGGGTCTGGCCCTGGCGTACCGCAGGGTGCTCGGTCATCGCGCTCGGGACCGTGCCAGTGCCGCTGATGGCCAGGGTCGCCACGGAACTGGCCTGGCGCAGGAACTCCGGCAGCGTCAGGTCGTGGGTGATCCGGCCGCCCTGCAGCAGGACGACCCGGTTGGCCAGCCGCTCGATATCCAGCAGTTGGTGGCTGGTCAGCAGGATGGAGACGCCCTCGGAGCGGAGCTTCGCGACAGACTGACGCAGTCGCTCCGCCTCCGGTGGGTCCAGGCCTGCCGTCGGTTCGTCCAGCAGGAGGAGTTTGGGGCTGCCGATCAGGCCGATCGCCAGGTGCAGCCGTTGCCGCATTCCGCGGGAGAACGTCTCCACGCGTACCCCAGCCGCCTCGCCGAGGCCCACAGCCTCCAGGGCCGGCAGCGCGGACTGCTTGACCTCGGCCCGGGACAGGCCGGAGAGCATGGCGAAGAAGTGCAGGTTGTCCAGGGCGGTGAGTCGGCCGTAGAGTCCGCGTTCCCCGCCCAGGACCATCGAGGTGAGGGCTCGGACCCGCTTG
>NZ_JARZAJ010000030.1 GCF_029892105.1 Kitasatospora sp. GP82
CGAAGCAGTCACCATCGCGCCACACCACAAGACCGCCCCGATCAACCCACCCGTCACGGTCAGGCGAGCCCGGGACTACTAAGTCACTGGTATTGCGGCTAGCCTCGTTGTTTCACAGCGGCTGGCGGGTTGAGTGTGTGCCCGTGATGTCGCTTTCGCCGGTTCCCGGGGGCGGTGTCGGGTAGGGCTGCGCGTCGGCTGTCGTGCCGGGGACGCCGGGTTCCACGGGCCCGGGGACTGCCGGGTCCTCCTCTCGGTGCTCGGCGGGGTGGTTTGCAGGTCAAGTAGGCCTGGGCAGGGCCTGGATCCGCTGAAAGGCCTGGACGATGGCGTCGGCCCAGGGCCAGGAATGAGGGATCTTCAGGCGTCGACGGCGCTGACCGCGCACCAGCCGGGCCGGGACGTGCAGGATGCGGTAGCGCAGGGTCTTGGGGGTGGCTTTGGCCAGGTCGCCGTCAAGGGCGAGCAGTTGGAGCCAGGCGCGTAGGTCGCAGGCGATCGCGGTGGCGGTCAGCCAGGCGGCGTTGACCGGCATCTCGCGTGAGGGCAGCAGCCGCATCCCGGAGGCCTTCTGGTCGCGGATCTTCGGCTCCACCCGGGCGTGCTTGCGGTGCCGGGCGTCCAGGAACTGCGCTTGTCCGCGGCGGGTGTTGGTGGCGAACGTCTGGTAGCGCATCCCCTTGGCGATCTCGTAGGACGAGGCGTCCTTGGTGTAGCGCGGGTGCAGCGGCTCCTTACGGGCGATCACCTTATGGTTCGCGGGCCGGGCGGACAGGTCGCCGAGCAGGCCGGTCAGGTCGGCGACGAAGGCGTCCTCGCATGCCTGACCGTCCGCGTCGGTAGCCGGCTGCCACAGACCCAGCCGGTCCGCCTTGGCCACGGCGGCCTGCTCGCGGGCGGTGAACGCCCAGCCGATCGAGTACTCCCAGCGGAACGTGGGGCTGCGGCGCCCGCCGGCCGAGGCGATCCACTGCAGCAGCTCGCGCGAGAACCCGGCCCCGTCCACCCGGATCAGGACCTTCTGCCTTCGCCACCAAGGAAGTTGGGCCACCGCCCGCACGAGCAGATCGATGTTGACGCCGGTGTCGTTGGCGGTGACGTTCCCCGGGTGCAGCAGCTGCGCGAGTTCCTCACCGGTGTTGTCGCACACCGCCACGAACACATGGTGGCCGAAGGAGCCCTTGTATGTGCCGCACGCGCCGTCCTTGTCCGAGGGCGCGAGGATCAGGGAGCCGTCGGTGTCGATGACCGTCCATCCGGTCAGCTCCACCCCGTCCACGGCCACTTCAGGGAAGCCTTCGGGCCGGTCGGCCAGGATCCGCCACACGTGGCGGCGCACCGCGGCGCGGGCCCGCTCGATCCTGCGCAGCCCGGTCTCGTCGACCTCTTTGAGGGCCCGCCACGCCGTGGGGAACGAGGCGACCGGCCCGATCACCGCCCGCTGGTGCTCCAACAGGTGGATGTCGCGGATGCACGTCGCCCTCAGGGTGATGGCCACGGCCAGGTCGACCGGCACCTGGCCCCGGTCGTGCAGCGGATGAAAGCCCCGCCGCCTCAGCGCGCCCGACAACGTGCCGGTCAACCCGGTCCGCTCGGCCAGCAGTCGCAGATGCACCCCGCCGACGTGCCCGACCTGACCCCTGCCGTCGGCGGACATGGCAAGACCCCGACCCCACTCGCTATCCTGCACGTGAAAGGTGCCTTCCGCCCCGCCCCGATACGACCCTCAGCAAGTCGCATCCAAGCAGGTCAGAAGGCACCTCTTCTTCTTGTCTCACACTCCGTCAACAACGCCTCCTTGACTCTGTCGGGGATCTTGGTCGCTGCGGCGTCAGCTGACGGCTCGCCAGGAACGTAGGCGCTTGATGCCTTGCTGGTCGAGGTGGTCCTGGAAGGCAGTCGGTGGTCGTGGGGGCGTGCTCTCACCCGGAGACTGCCGACTGAGGCGTTCGATGTTGACGGCGATGGCGGTGAGCACGTGCTGCAGGTGGGCCTTGGCCTGCCCGCGGTATCGGCAACGGCGCATGCCGTGGCCGTGGGCAAACTCGCAGATCGTGCCCTCGATGCCGGACCGCACCGCGTAGCGCTTGTGCCAGGCCGGTTCCTGCTGCTCGGCACGGTTGCGTATCTGCAGTTCGTGCAGCTCGCGCGGAGGGAAGCCCACATTGCGGGCGCCGTCGCGGGAGGTGGTGCACTTGGCCCGGACCGGGCAGGGCTGGCACTGGCTCTTGGTGAAGCGGGCCACGATCAGCGGGGCGGCGGTCGGCGAGGATGTCGGGTAGGGGCCGTGCCAGCCTTTGCTGACCTGGCCCTGCGGGCAGGTGACCTCCTGGCGGTCGAAGTCGATGCGGAAGTCGTCACGGGCGAGGCCCTCGCCCCGGCGGTGTTGGTGGGTGGGGTTGCCCGGCAGCGGTCCGACGACGGTGATCCGGTGCTCGCGCTCGGCCTGCTCCAGGTGGACCAGGGAGGTGTAGCCGCCGTCGACCAGGTGCTGGTCGGGCCGCAGTCCCCGGTGTTCCAGCCGGGTGTGGATGCCGGGCAGGACTTCGGTGTCGGCGCTGGTGGCCGGTATGGTGGCCACGTCCGTGATCACACGCGCCGTCGTTGGAGCAGGTCTCGGTCACGTGCGCGAGGAATCCCGTCCAGCGGGTGACCTGCCCCCGGCGGGCGTATCGGGCTGTCGGATCATAGGGCGAGACGATCCGGTGTGCGGAGGGCGGCAGGCCGCTGTCGGCGTCATCCTCGCGCCAGCGCAGGCGGCCGACGGTGTCCCAGTAGTAGTTCTGAACAAGGATCTGCCGCAGGGCCCGCGCCTGGGGGCCGTCCAGCAGGCCGGGATGGTTCCGGGCCAGGTGTTCGAGCAGTCGGCGGGCGTCCGCGCCGGTGGTGTTGATCCTGGTCTTGGGCCGGGTGGGATTCTTACCCAGGCGCACCGGCCGACCATAGCGGCGGCCCCAGTCCTCCTCGACCAGGCCGGCCAGCGCATGGCCGGCGGTGCGGGCGAGTTCCTCCAGGGCCGCCCGCATGGCTTCGGTGACCAGCTCCAGGCGGGTTAGGTTGCGCACGGCGGCCAGGACGTGGGTGGAGTCGGTGCGCTGGGTGGTGCGCTCGCGGACCAGTCCGGCGTCTTTCAGACGGGCCAGGGCGAGGTCGAGGAGACGATCCGCCCGGCCGTCCTCCAGCAGGCGGTCGCGGAAGTCGGTGAGCACGCTGTGATGGAAACCGGGGTCGTCGAGGTCGAGGCCGAGCGCGTACTTGAGGTCGATGCGGCAGCGCACGGCCTCGGCGGCGTCGCGGTCGGAGAGCCCGAGCAGGAACTGCAGCACGCTCACCGTGGCCAGCTGGGCGGGCGACAGCCCAGGACGCCCATCACGCGGGTACCAGTCGGCGAAGTCCTCGTCGCTCCACAGGCCGTCGAGGCGGTCCCGCACCCACATCGCCGTCGTGCCACCAGGGTTGCTGGCACGCGCCATCCTCGCGGTCAGCGCCGGTACCTCGGCGCCCGGACGGGGACGTACCGACATCTCTCACTCCTCGCCAGTCTCACGGGCCTCGTACACCCGCAGACTGACGCACCACCATGATCCCAGGAAGCCGAATACCAAGATCCCCGACAGAGTCAAGCCCTCGTGAAACACTGAGGCCACCGCGAGCAGCAGGCCGAGGAGCGGGAGAAGGCCGCCGAGAACTGGAAGGAGAGCGGTCACGTCTTCACCCGGCCCGACGGCCACCCGATCGAACCCGCCACCCTCACCCGGCACTTCAAGGCACTCCTGCGCCGCGCCTACCTCCGTCAGATCCGCTTCCACGACCTCCGCCACTCGACCGCGACTCTCCTCCTTGAACAGGGCGTCGAACTCGTCGTCATCAAAAGGAACTCCTCGGACACGCCCACGTCGGCGTCACCGCGACGGTGTATGCCCACGTCCGGCTCCGCCTCCAACGCGACGCTATAGACCTCCTCGGCCACGCCCTCCGCGATCCCGCCGAGACCACCGGCCTGCCCGATGACGGCGACGACGCGCCACTTTGTGCAGCACCCGTCCGCTGACGTTGCCGTCAACTACTGCCGTCAAGATGTACGAGGGGCCTCACCAGCAACGAATCTGGTGAGGCCCCTCGCCATTTCTAGCTGCACCCAAATTGAGTTCTCACAGCCCGAATATCTACTTGTCAGCCTCGAAGCCCTGACACATCAATCAGGCGCTACGCTACCGGCCCGCAGGGGGCGTTGGAGGAGAATCTTGTCCACGAAGCATATCGATGGCCAAGGCACCGCCAGGCACAACGGTTCCATAGTTGGTATCCACGAGCACTTCGAACCGTCCAGTCAGAGATTCGACAATCCCAAGGACGATATCTGGATCTCGATAGTCAAGACTGAACGCCGCCACCGGAGAGACCGGACAAAGCGTGGTCGGCCACTCATCGAACAGCCCTTCAGCCTCTGGATCAGAGACGGAAACCAGATAGCCTCGCGAGCCGCTGATAGATACCGAAACTAGGTTTTCTTCGCTGGCCACCGCCCCCAGATGCGCAAGTAGCTCCGCAATCCGGCCTAGAGTCACAGTTGAATCCTGAAACACAAGGACCACTGTCTCCATTACTGTCTCCCTACCCAAGCAGCCACATCATCCATCGTCCGAAATACTGGCACCCCGAGCTCCTCGATCCTTGCGGCAGGCCCAGGTCGAAGGTTTGGACCATAGACCGCTAGCGGCTTACCGCCCGTATTGGGGAGAAGTCGATCCTGCACCTGCCCGACCTTGCCTCCACCCTTACCACAGGTGACCTCGCAGATGAAATTGTCGCCGAAGACATCGTGATCAGTCGCAACCTTGCCATCTGGACCATAAATGAGCTTCCCCTGCCCAATGGTTTTTCCGGGGAATGCCTTCTGCAGGAAGGACTGCATTTCCTTCTCAGCAGTAGCCGGATCGTAGTTGTGTACCAGCACCGGCGTGGCCCCCGCCAGCACATAGTACGTGTGCTACGCGACCCCTCTCCACCTGCCTTTTCGCAGGTCAACGGTGGTTTGACGGTCCGTTGATGTCCGTGGATGTGCGCCGAAGTCCGTGGCTGTTGCCGTCGCTACTGCCGTCAGAGGTGTAGACCAGTTGTACTGTCATCGGCTGCGCGCGTGATCCTACTGCCACGCTCCGGGCTCGGCACGGACGATGGTGTGGGTGGTCTGCCGATAGGACTGGTGGCCGGTCTGCGCGCAGTGTCCGGCGATCCAGCGCGTCAGGTCATCGGGGGTGTGCATCTCGCCGGACGCGGCAGCGCAGTCCTGTTCTTCGCCGGTGACGCAGAGCGCCTCGAAGGTCGGCAGCGCCAAGGGGTCCGGGTCGGTGGTCACGTTGTACTCGCGGAACCGGTAGCGGGTGGTCGTCCCCATCAGTGTGGTCCTTTGCCTCTGTCGCGTCATCGGGTCTCGAAGGTCTACCGCCGTGGTGGTGTCGCGGACTTGGCCGTCAGTTGTGCTCGTCAGGTCGGGCATCCTCGGTCGCCTCCTGCGGGGCGGGGATGCGCTGCCCGCGTGAGTCCGCGATTCTGAGGGCATCCGACAGGGCCTCGGTCAGCCGACAGGCCAGCCAGCGGTATTCGACGGCTGGCCGCGCGAGCGTTCCAGGTGCCAGGAAGCCTCGGGCGTACTCCAACAGTTCCTCGCCCATGCCGATCTGCACCGTTTCGATGTCGTCGGCGAGGGTCGAGAGGTAGCCCCTGCCATCGGTGCTCAGGTAGCAGGGGTTCCCGTCCGGGGTGGTCCAAGGGAGCAACCGAGGCCCCTCCCCTGCGGACTCCGCACTCCGATGAGGCAGGCGTTCCGCTTGGCTGCTGTTCTGGTTCATCGTGCCCGCCCGTGGTCGGCTCCGCTGTGGCTGTTGATCAGGGTCCCCTTTGGCGCGAACCTTGCGGAGTAGCCAGCGTGTCTGCCTCCGTGTCTGCCAAGCTGGCTTGGTGCGGGAGACGGTCGGGGAACTGGTCAGGCGGCTGCGCCTGGCGCGCGGTTGGAGTCAGCGGCGGCTGGCCGAGGCGCTGGCCGATGCTGCTCCTGAGCGCGTTCCTCCGACGCGCAACGACGTGTCCCGCTGGGAGATCGGCACGCGGTCCCCGCGCGAGTGGCTGCCCTTCCTCGCCCTGGTGCTGGAGGTGCCGCGCGAGCTGCTGGAAGCGGCGAAGGCAGTCCAGCCCCCCGAGTCCGCGCCGCGTGTGCTGACCGTGGCCGACTTCCTGCCCGAGGGCGACCCGCTGTCCCTGCTGAGCGCCCGTATGGGCCGTCGGATCGGGGCTGGGCAGGTGGCCGACTTGGCTCAGCGGGTGCACGGCCTGCGGCTGGCCGACGACGTGGTGTACGGCAAGGACCTGATCGGCCCGGCCCTGCGGGAACTGCGGGCGGCGGTCACGCTCTACCGCGAGGGCACCCACACCGAGCAGGTGGGGCGCGAACTGCTACGGACGATTGGCGAGTTGGCGCAGATCGCCGGTTGGGTCGCCTCCGATGCGGGCGAACATGCCGAGGCGGAGCGGATCTACCGGCTCGGGATCAGTGCCGCCCGTGCTGCCGGGGACGGGGTGTTGTCGGGGAACGTGGCGGGCTCGCTGGCCTACCAGTGGAGCAACACCGGACGCCCCCTCGACGCCGTCGACCTGGCTACCGCCGCCGTCGTGGAGGCCGGTCCGAACGCTCCGGCGAAGGCCCGCGCGCTGTACCTGGATCGGGTGGCCTGGGCGCACACCCGCGCCGGCCAGGACCGCCCTGCGATGAATGCCCTCGGGGAAGCCAGCGAAGCCCTGGCCCAGGACTCGGCCGGCACCGAGTCACCGTCTTACCTGTACTGGATGGACGCCGGGGAACTCCAGATCATGGAGGCCCGCGTCTATACCGAGCTGCACCGGCCGCTTCGCGCGGTGCCGCTACTGACGGATGTGCTGGGGCGGTACGACGCCAGTCACGCGAGGGAGTTGGCACTGTACCTGTCCTGGCTGGCCGTCGCCTACGCCGACGCGAACGAGCCCGAGGCCGCAGCCGGGACCGCTGGCCGGATGCTCTCCCTGGGGCAGAGCGGCAGCGAACGCACCACCGAGCGCGCACGGATCGTGCTGGGCCGGTTGCGAGCGTTCCGCGACGTCCCCGAAGTCGCCGAGCTGCTGGCGTCCTGATCGTGCGGGGGCGAGTTCGGACTGCTACCTGCAGGCGTCCCAGCACTCGGCGGGCTTGCGCACGGTCTGGTCGCTCGGCACAGGAGCGGTCGGCGGGTCGGCGGGGAGCCTGCGCTGCTGAGCCGGGGCGGCGTCGGACACCGCCCACGGCGAGCCCGGCGATGGAAACGGAGGGTCGGACCCCTGGCCGACCCTGTGCCCGCGATCCGACCGTAGGACGGTCGCAGGCGACAACTTGCTCCGCAAGGCGCAAGGAGTCCTTACCCCATAACTTGCTCCGCCCCTGGGCGGTGCTCGGGTAAGCAGCGCTTACCCCACAACTTGCTCCCACCGGGCACCGGTCGCCCTCCGCTCATGACCTGGTGGACCACTGATCGACGACACCCGTGAAGACCTCGGGGCCGGTCAGCCCTGGGTCGGTCGGCGACGTCGGCCAGCTCCAACGGGCGGAGCCCGCCTTGAACCTCGTAGAGAAAATCTGGACGCACAGCTCCAGCCCCTGGCCGTCCAGCGGCCGACTGGTCAGCAACCTTGCTCGGTGCCGCCCGCTTCAAGGGCTTCGACGCGGGCACGCAGGGCGGTGAGCTGATCAAGCGTCTCGGCCAGTGCCAGCTCCAGCGCCCCGACGCGCGCCGCCGTCCCGCCGACGGGCATGTTCCCCGCCTCCCCGTCACCTGAGTCACCGTCGGCGTCGGGGTGGGCGACGAAGGCTCCCTTGCCGGGGCGGGAGATCGCGTAGCCGTCCTGCTTCAGCAGGGCCATGGCCTTCTGCACGGACAGGCTGGAGGCCCCGTACTCCGCCATCAACACGGCCTGCGTCGGCAGCGCGTCCCCGGGCTTCAGCTCCCCGGAGCGGATCCGCTCCCGCAGGGCCTCGGCGATGACCTCGAACGTCAGCAGCACCGTGCCGCCCGCCGGTCTACGTCCCCGCCGCCCCACCGTCACTGCAGGTCACCCCGCTTTCTCTGCGCCTCTACCACCGAAATCCGGCCCGTCCAAAACGGAAGACCGGGGCCACAGTACTCGCGTCCCCACCGGCCACCGAAACAGATGAGGAGGGATGCACTTGAATGCGCGCTTGAAGCGATGCTACCTTCACGCACCGCTGGTGAACACCGCCGCTGACCAGGCCAGACGTCCCCGGCCCACCATCCGCGCCCGCCGTCACGCGCACCGTGCCCACGTGCGCCGATCACCCGGGTCGCCCCTCAATCGCCTCTCCTCTTCTCCCGACTCCTGCCGGAGGTCTGTCCCCATGCCCACGCAGCTCCAAATCCCCGCCCCCGCAACCACCTCCACTCCCGCGAACGGGCCGTTCGCCGCGTCCACGCACGCCGGGAAGGCCGACATGTCCGCGCACAGGGGCTCAGCGCTGGAACGCCGGGCGCGGCTGACGGCCAGGCTGGCCAAGCTCGCCGCCGCCGGATACCTCGCGCCCCTGGCCCGGCAGATCGGCTCCCTGGGCGGCTGCGCCCGCCCGATCCGCATGACCGGACACCGCACCCGCCTGGACACCGCCACCGGCCAGATCCTCGACCACCTCGACACCCGCCACCTGCCCGCCGGCGAACTCCTGGTGCGGTGCGGCAACCGCCGCGCCACCCGCTGCCCCGCCTGCTCCACTCTCTACCGCTACGACACCTACCAGCTCATCGCCGCCGGACTACGCGGCGGCAAGACCGTCCCCACCAGCGTCGCCACCCACCCCCGCGTCTTCGCCACCCTCACCGCCCCCGGCTTCGGCCCCGTCCACAACCAACCCGGCACCGCCCCCTGCACCTGCGGCACCCGGCACGCCGACGGCGACCCCCTCCTCGGCACCCCGCTGAACCCGCAGCGGTACGACTACACCGGCGCGGTGCTGTGGAACGCCCACGCCCCCGCCCTGTGGGCCCGCTTCACCACCCACCTGCGCCGCGAGATCGCCAAGGCCGCAGGACTGACCCAGCGCACCCTGCGCCACCACGCCACGCTCTCCTACGCCAAGGTCGCCGAATACCAAAAGCGCGGCCAGATCCACTTCCACACCGTCATCCGCATCGACGGACCCACCGGCCCCGCCAGCACCCCGCCTGCCTGGGCCACCATCGGGCTCCTCGACCACGCCGTCCGCGCCGCCGCCAACCGCACTCGCGTCCAGCACCAACACCCCTCCCGGGCCGGGGAGGCCGACCCGGCACAGTCGGCGGGGCCCACGGCGTTCCGGTTCGGGCGGCAGATCGACGTCCGCGCGATACGCAGCACCGACTTCACCGGCGACGGCCCCGTCACCGACCGGCACGTCGCCGCCTACATCGCCAAGTACGCCACCAAGGGCGCCGAAACCACCACCGGCACCCTCGACCGCCGACTCCGCTTCCTCGCCGAACTCGCCCAACACGACCTCACCGACCACGCCCGCCGCATGATCCACACTGCCTGGCACCTCGGAGCTCAGCACCAGCACACCCACCTCCGCCTGCGCCAGTGGGCCCACATGCTCGGCTTCCGAGGCCACTTCTCCACCCGCACCCGCCACTACTCCACCACCCTCACCCACCTCCGAGCCGAACGCACCACCTGGCGCGGCCGCCAAGATGACGCCACCTCTGCCTCGACGCCGCTCGACCCGGCCACTGTTGGCCTACACGCCGGTCAGGAACCGACCAGTGAGGGCCAGCCGCTCACTGACCGGCACAGTGACCGCGAGGACCGCGCTGACCTGACCGCCGGTCACACCGACCCCGGCCCCGGTCACCGCGCAGGTCACCGCGCGAAGGATGGGCGATCTGGCGGCGCGGACACGACTCTAGTGATCTCGCACTGGCAGTACGCGGGAACCGGCCTCCTGCCCGAACTCGCCCACCTCGCTGAACTCCTGTCCACCAAACCGCGCCCCCGGACCGAGCAACCGAGCCGTCCCCGGCAGGCGCGGCGCGCCGGTGACCCGGCCGGTCACACCACCGACCCGCTGACCGCCGCCGTCCAGACGGGGGCGATCGCGTGACCGCCGAGGCCGAACTCCTCACCGTTCCCGAGGTCATGGCACGCCTAAAGATCAGCCGCTCCACCGTCTACGACCTCATCCGCACCCGGCGACTGGCCTCGATCACCATCGGCCGCGCCCGCCGCATCCCCGCCCACGCTCTGACCACCCTCGTCCACCACCAACTCGCAGAGGCAGCCTGATGACCAGCTCCGAAACCAACCCCAGCACCAGCACCAGTTCTCGCAGGGTCCGCGCCAACGGTGACGGCACCGTCTACCAGCGCAAGGACGGCCGCTGGGAAGCCGCTGGATACGTCCTGGCCATCGGCGACACCCGCAAGCGCGTCCGCGTCTACGGCACGACCCGCAAGGAGGCATTGGCCCAGCTGACCGAGAAGATCGCCGCCAGCAACCGTGGCATACCCGCCCCCACCGCCCAGGGCACCGTTGGTGCGTTCCTCACCTACTGGCTGGAGACCGTCGCCGTCCACCGGCTCCGCGAGAACACCCACACCCGCTACACCGCCTGCACCCGCCTCTATCTCATCCCCGGCCTCGGCAAGAAGAAGCTCTCCAAGCTCACCGCTAAGGACGTCCGCACCTGGCTCGACCAACTCCGTACCACCTGCCAGTGCTGCGCACGCGGCCTCGACACCGCCCGCGACCAGCCCCAGTGCTGTGCCATCGGAAAGTGCTGCGGCAAGCGGCTCTCCCCACTCACGCTCGCCTACGTCCACTCCGTGCTCAAGTCCGCCCTGGAGCATGCCGTCCGCGAAGAGGAGATCCCCCGCAACGTCGCCCGCAACGTCCGGATGGGCACACCCCGACCCCGCCGCTTCGAACCCCTCACCACCCAGGAAGCCCGCGCATTCCTCGCCGCCACCCACGGCCACCGGGTGCACGCACTGTTTGAACTCGCCCTCCGCACCGGACTCCGCAAGGGCGAACTCCTCGGCCTGCGCTGGGAAGACCTCGACCTGGCCGGCGGAACCGCCAGCATCCGCCGCACCCTCCAGCGCACCAACACCGGCGGCCTGACCGCCCTGCCAACCAAGACCCAGAGTTCCGAGCGCCGCATTGCCCTGCCCACTCCATGCCTGCGCTCCCTCGAACAGCACCGCGACCGGCAGCGCCAGGAACGCCAAGCGGCGGGGGCGACCTGGAAGGACAGCGGCTACGTCTTCACTCGGCCCAACGGCGCCCCGATCGAGGGAGCCACGCTCACCCGGCACTTCACCGCCCTGCTCCGCCAGGCCAGGCTCCGCCGCATCCGCTTCCACGACCTCCGGCACTCGGCGGCGACCCTCCTCCTGGAACAGGGCGTCGAACTCGTCGTCATCAAGGAACTGTTGGGCCATGCCCACATCGGGGTGACCGCGACGGTGTACGCCCACGTCCGACTCCGCCTCCAGCGCCAAGCCATCGACACGCTCGGCAACGCCCTCCGCGACCCCGCCACCCAGCCCGACGACGGCGACGAACCGCCACTTTGTGCAGCATCCGTCCGCTGACGTTGCCGTCAACTACTGCCGTCAAGACTGCCAGAGGCCCCGCTGAGGTCGCATTCAGCGGGGCTTTTCGCTCAGCAAGAACCAACTGACGAAAATCGCCGGGTGAGCGTTATTCCAGCCGCCACTAAGCACACCCTCGATCCCCTGCATCACGTCGCAAAGCTACTGCGATGCAGCAGGGGGCACCCAGGGCATACCGGCCGAATCGAGGCTCTCAAGAATCCACTTCCGCCCCCTCGCATCAGCTACTGCCCATGCATGGGAGAACGGTCGTTCACCGCGAGCCACCCCGCCACCACGCACAGGGTAGCCAGGCATGGTGTGACAAAGATCGGCCAGCCATGCAATGCAGGCGACGTAGTCGTCATCCGGCCAATCCCTGAGGGGCTTCTTCCTTCGCGCCATAGCTCTGATTTCGAGCAGCGCAATCGATTTGAGATAGGAACCCACATCACGGTCATCGGTAGTTTTTAGCGACCGCCCGAAGCCCATTCCTTTTTCTCCTCTCCAGGTGAATCACGATTCGGAGGATCCAGTATCCACCCAAGAACAGGGGGCGACCCAGTGGCACGGGTCGCCCCCTTCGTGTCAGTTGACGGCCAGATTATCCCCGCGCAGGAAAATCAGCCCCACCTCACCTAGGCCAGAGGTGAATGTAAATCGGTGTATCGTAGGTGATATTTTTATTGTTCGGATCGGCGGCTCGACTGAGAAGCTCCGCCATTCGATGATTACCCTCGATCATATAGTTGTCTTCCGCGTGATAGCGAAGCAGGTCCATGTCGTTGGTGTTAGGGCGTGTTGTGCTTCTCACTAGCTGCCCATCGTCCAAGCTCCGAGCAACTCCAGCCTTGAATGGATCAGACCTCCAATTGCCGTTCTCGTCAACATTGTCATGGCCGATTCCCCGAAGGTCCCCAACTGTTGCATTTGGCTCGTACGTGACCGGTTCGGACTTGCCGCTCTTCCCGAAGAGCTTCGAGAGGAATCCGCCCCCACTTGGGCAGTTGTGCACAAGCACTGGGGTCGTGCCAGCCAGCACATAGTACGTGTGAAGGTCCGCCACAGTCAGGTTGAACGTGACAGCGTCTCGGTGGTAGTTGCGGATGCCTACGAGGACGACCGCACTTCCGTCTGTCCGTCGAAGGTGATCCCCGGGATGCAGATCCGATGCATCGGTCCATCGCCCAGTCGTCTCGTCCCAGAACGGGTGGTGCCAGGTCGCGGTGATGGTTTCAGTGGAGTTGTTACCGGCTTCCGGCGAACCACTCTCGTCAGCCTGGGCCTTTACGGTCAGGTCCGTAAAATCCCTGTCGGCAGGCGTGGTGATGACGGCGACCACTGGCTCCGAGGCGGTCTTGCCGTCGACAGGCGCAGTGGCGGTGACGCGATCTCCGACTGCCATCTGGTCGATGGGCTTTGCCTGACCGTCTGCGAGGAGAACCTGGGTGCCGGCCGGAAAACTGTTGCACGGCATCCCTCCTTCAGGACGGCCCGGCCGGGCCGCATAGGCATCGCCGATCGCAACGGGGAGGAAGGTTCCGGACGCAAAATTCGCTGTCCCCGGATCAACGCCTTTACTCTCGACCCAACCCATATAGGACTGCAACGGATACGACGAAGGCCGACTGGTGTCGCCCCAGTGAAGCAATCTTTCGTAGGCATCATCAATCGCTACCAGTGACGCACCGAGTCCCGCAAGGAAGTCCGCATTATTACCCTCATTGCCGTGATATCCCACAGCACAGTGGCCATCGCCGCACGCTTCGGTATATGCCCGAGAGTGCCCCCTGCTAGCCCTTTGCCAGTCGCCCGAGGACTCCCCTTCTACCTGCTGCTTGACCATATTCTGGGAGACGATATTGTCATAGTTATCCCCCTTTTCAATCGGATCAATTCCCCCCTGGCACTTGTACATCCCGTTGCTGCATTCCTCGAAGTGGAGACCTGAGGGATCCGCAAGGTCGACAGGGTTGCTGTTGCTGTAGGCGTAGCCGTTCCACTGCTGGGGGCTGGCCGGATCGAGGATGGGGTCAGGATTGAGGAAGCGTCCGGTGGTGGGTTGGTACTCGCGGGCACCGAGGTTGGTGAGACCGGTGACGTCGTCCTTGGTGCCACCGACGAAGCCGTGGTCGCCTG
The DNA here is from genome assembly GCF_029892105.1 of Kitasatospora sp. GP82. Classification (GTDB taxonomy): domain Bacteria; phylum Actinomycetota; class Actinomycetes; order Streptomycetales; family Streptomycetaceae; genus Kitasatospora. The sequence goes on from NZ_JARZAJ010000030.1 coordinate 13,782, forward strand.
CCCAGGTGGAGGATTGGGCGCTGCGCGGGTTGCCGAAGGGGTCGGTGGGTCGGCGGCTGGTGGTGAGGGTTGAGAGGTCGATGGCCAGGCCGGCGGTGCCGTGGTGGTCGGCGATCTGGGTGACCAGGCCGTTGGTGCCGACGCGGACGGTCGTCATGCCGTTGGGCATGGGGTAGTAGCGGGTGCCGGTGAGCGTCTTGCTGGTGGTGTCGTAAGTGAGCTCGTCGGCGCCGAGGTTGATGGTTGTCTTACCGGGATCTCGGCGGATGAGCTGATTGCCGTCGGCGTCGTAGAGGTAGGTGGTACTGCCGGACTGGCCGGTGGTGGCCGTGGAGGCGAGCTTGTCCTCGCTGTTCCAGGTGAGCGTGGTGGTGCCGGAGGTATCGGTGACGGCGGTGGTGTTGCCGACCGCGTCGTACTGGTAGGCGGTGCTCTTGGTGCCGGTGGCGGATGTCGTGGCCGAGGCCAGGAGGCCGTGGGGTCCGCCGGTGCCGCCGCCGGTGTTGGGTGCGGTGGTCGGGGTGTTGACGGCCTGCGGGGCGCCGAAGGTCTGGGTGGTGCTGATGTCCTTGGCGGTGCCCCCTGCGGTGTTGTGCTGGATGAGCCTGGTGCGGTTGCCGGTCAGGTCGTAGCTGTAGTCCTGCCAGTACGGGTTGCCGCCACCGACGGTGGTCCTGGCTGGGGCGGTGGCGCCGCTCGTCGGAGTGCTGTTGGTGCAGCTGCCCTGGGAGAGGACCTTGTGCTGGCTCGGATCAGGGGTGGTGATGGTGCCGGTGTCGGTCCAGGCGGTGGCCAGACGGCCGAGGCTGTCGTAGGTGAAGCACTGGCGGTCCGTCAGGGACGGGGTGTTGTCCGGGGTGTCGCTGATCGAGGTGATCTGTCCGACGGGGTTGTAGGTGTAGTTGGTGATCTGGGTCTGACCTGTGGTCGAGGTCTGCTTGTCGACGTACTGAGAGAGAACCTGGCCGGTGGACTGGTCGTAGCTGGTGGTGGTGACGACCTGGCTGCCGTACGGGTTCACGGTCGTCCGCTGGGGGCGGCCATAGGCGTCGTACGAAGTGTTGAGGTCGTAGGTAACCGCGCCGGCGTAGTCGCTCAGCAGACCGTAGGAGCCGTAGGTATAGGCGAGGGACTCGTTCGGGAGGCCGCCGTTGGCAGGCAGCGAGGCAAGCAGCAGGTTGCCGGTGATCTGGTCGTAGGTGCTCGTCGTCCGGTAGGTGAACGGAGTGGTGGCCCCGATCTCGGCACCGGGGATGGTGACGGTGCTTCCGGTGGCGCGGTAGCCGTTGTCGTAGCCGGCGACAGTAGCGGTGTAGGCGGAGCCGCTCGTACCGCCGACGTAGCGAGTGGAAGAAGCGGGTCGGCCCTTGGCCACGGTGTCGTAGGTCCAGCCTGCGAGCTGGTTGGCCGGTGTGACATTGCCCTGGTAGAGGCCGGTCTTTCGGCCGATCAGGTCGTAGGTGTAGCTCAGAGCGGTGTTGCGGGCGTCGGTGGTGGATGCCAGATGCCCGGCGTCGTCCCAGGTCTGGGTTGTTGTACCGCTGTCGGGGTCGGTGGCCGTGGTCTGGCGGCCACGCTGGTCGTAGCCGTACGTCCAAGTGTTGCCCGCAGCGTCCTTGCGGGTGAGCGGCTTTCCGTCCGTGGTGTACGAGTAGTGGGTGATTGTGGCGTCGCTGGACCTACCCGTGGGGGTACTGGTCTGGTACTGCCACAACTCTGCGGTGCGGCCTGCACCGTCGGTGACAGCGGTGGTGGGCCAGGAACCCGTGGGCGGGGTGACATCGGTCCGGTCGACGCCCGGATAGGCGGTGGTCGTGGACCACTGGTCGACGCCGAGGGCGACGAAGGTGGAGCTGACGGTGCGGCCCTGGCCGTCGAAGGTGAGCCGGGTCTGGGAGGGGATGCGGTTGTCGGCGGCGTCCGGCGTGGTGGCCGGGACGACAAGGGTGCCGTTGGGTGCCGCATCAGCGTTGTACCAGGGCGAGTTCGTCTTGTAGGCGCGGCCGTGGGAGTCGTAGAAGGTGTCGGAGATCAGGCGGCCCGTATAACTGGCCGTCGAGGGGCTCGTCTGAGACTGCCGGACTCGTCCGAGAGCATCCATGATCTGGATGCTCGTGGTGTAGATCCCGCTGCCGTCCTTCGTCAGCGTGTGCGCGGCGACATACGGCGCCGCGGCACGGTTGGAGTCGATCGCGTACTCGAAGGTCTTGTTGGCCTTCTGAGCCGTGGTGCGCCCGGGTAGCCAGACGGAGGCGAGACGGCCAAGAGCATCATAGGACTCCGTGCCGGTCTTCCCGTTCAGGTCCGTGACGGTCAGCGGGAGAGAGCGGCGTGCATCCAAGGTCGTGGTGGTGTCCCAGGTGCCGGTGGCACCGGGAACCGGGCTGGAGACCTTGATGCTGGTGGGCAGCTCGCCTGTCGCAGCGGCCGTGTAGGTGGTGGTTGTGGTGGTCTGGCCCTTGGCGTGCTTGGCGTCGGTGCTCGTCAGGTCGGTGACCGAGAGAGAGCGCCCGTAGGAGTCGAAGGTACTGGCGGCCGTGCTGAGGTAGACCGCGTTCCCGCTGCCGTCGAAGGAGCTCAGGACCTGTGTGCCGGTGGCATCGGAGGTGGAGTTGGCCTGACCGAACGCGAGGCCGTCATAGAGCACACGGTGACCCGAGACGGTGTTGGACGAATTCGGCGCTGCGGCGCAGGAGCTGGACCCGCTGATCACAAGCGTCTCGGCCACCAGGTTGGTGCGCTGGGGATCGGGCGCGGTGGCATAACCGGTACGGGTGCAGACATCGGGCAGCCCGTCGGCCTTGACGAGGGATGTGAGGGGGCGGTTGTTGTGAGCGGGATCGGTGGTCGTAGTGGTGCTGCTGGTTCGTTTGGTCTGGTCGGTCTTCAGCGCCTGGGTGGTGCTGATGGCTGTGGTGCCGTCGTAGCGGGCGATGAGGGGAACATCGAGCGTGGTTGTGCCGGTCTTGGCATGAGTGGCGGTGGTGACGGGATTGGTCGTGCGGTTGACGGTGACGCCGACAGGCGTCGTGTCCCCGGCGTTGGCGAAGGTCTCGGTCTGCAGGACCTGTCCGGCCAGCCAGTTGTCGTCGGTGACACTCTCGCCGAGCGCGTCCGGGATGGTCACCGAGCGCGGGGATCCGGAGGTCTTGTCTCCGTCCATGCCCTGCAGGTAGGTCGTACGAGTCTGGGACTTGGGCGAGTCGCTGCCACCGGTCGTGGTGGTGACCGTGGCGAAACCGCGGAAGTCGTCCCAGGTACGCGCCTTGGGATCGGTGTACTCATGGTCGTCGCGGTGCCAGGCAGCCGGACCATAGCTGTAGGAGGTCTGGAGCTTGGTGGCGCCGGTGGCGGGATCGCTGGTACTCAGAGACGCGACGGTGTAGTGGTTGAACCAGTCGAGGATCGGGTCGGAATCCGTGAGGGAACCGGGCGGAGTCCACTTCACGGGGAAGCACGCCATGGTGTTGCTGTCCTCGCCGGGCGGCATGACCTTCTTCAGGCGCGAACAGCCGGGGAGGTTGTAGTCGACATTGACGACGGCGCCCGTCTCGCTGCGGACCTGCTGGATGCGGGGCCGGTTGATGTCGGGGAAGGTCGCGCCGTTGGCCGAGGAGGCGACGCCGTCGACGCGGTTCGGGAGCATCACCGGCGTGAAACTGACCGGAGGAAGCGTGATCGGCGACGTGGTGACGGGTGTTGTGGTGGTGGCCTTTCCACTGCGCTGAATCGAGTCCAGCCACAGCGCCCGCTGGCTGGAGCCGTCGGCGGGGTCGGGGAACGTGTGGGTGAGGGTGTACGAGTCGACGTCCTGCCAGGTGTTGTTGGAACGGACCTGGGTGAGGATGCCGGTCAGACGACGGGTGGTGAAGAAGGTGGGACTGTAGTTGGTGCAGGTGTCGCTGTTCTTGCACTCCTGGTCGACCGGGACGTCCGGCCAGCGGTAGGAGTTGGCGCTGGTGCGCTGGGCAGGGTCGCAGGTGAAGGAGGCGTCGGGCAGGCAGCGCTCACTGGTGCTGAACGTGATCTGCGCAGCGGGCTTGAGACCTCCGGCGGCGCCGAGCTGCTCGCTCAGCCGCTGACCGTAGGCGATCTGGTGGAGGAGGTTGGCGCGGGTGTAGGCGGTGAGAGTTCCGTTGCCGCTGTTCTGGCCGCCGCCACGTGAGTACCAGTTGGTCTCGGGTGTGTAGGTGTAGGTGGTGAGGTTGCCGTGGGCATCCACCGCGTAGTCCAAGGACCAGCGCTGTGCCATCTGGCACCAGGAGTTCTTTCCCTGTGCCGAGTCGTAGCACGGGTCGCCGCCATTGGCCGAGTAGACCGGCGCGGTGGAGACAGAGTTGGAGGTCGCTCCGGTGCCCGTGAGGCTGTTGCCGTCGGCGGCCGGGAGATGGTTGGCGCCGAAGTAGTAGGTGTCGCCGGAGTTGTCGGTGAGCTTGATGTACTCGCCGTTCTTGGCACCGTTGTCGGCGCCGGTCTTTACCTCGACCTTGGTGCCGTCGTCGTTCTGCAGCCGCCACGCACTGCTGCTGTCGTCACGAACCAGCGGGCCGGAGCGCGAGCCGAACGAGAGGGTGAGGTTGTCACCCGCCCAGCAGAGGTCACCCGAGTTGTCGATGCCCGCCTTGTTGCACGGCTTGTATGCCCGCTCGATGAAGCCAGGGTTGTAGTCCCAGCCGTCACCGATCCAGGACGCCTGAGTGTTCGTGGCCGAAGTCTTTCCGTCCACGGATGAGGAGTCGTATCCCAGTGAGACGCCAGGGGTGGTTCCACCGAGTGCGGGTGGGACCGTGATCGCGTAGCTGTACGTGAAGGCACCGTTGGAGCCTCCGGCCGCCCAACCTGCAGAGGAGTTGAGGCTGGATGCCCTGTAGTCTCCGCCTCCGCCGATGGGAGCGGCAGACTGGGCAAGCAGCATTGCACCGGACGCCTGCTGGGCGTTCGGCACCTGTAGCGACGTCCGGGAGGAGGTCGGCCTACCGGGCAGGCTGACGTCGACGATGACCTTCCTGGCGGCTGCGTCGTATCGCATGGCAACCGGCGTGGTCTTACGGCAAGCCGGGACGGTGGGAGTGGTGAGCGCACACTCGGGGAGAGTCACAAGGCGCCCGCGCCGTGAGAAGTCACCCCCGCTTGCCGCGTCCAGAGCCTTGACGTCGATCCCTACCTGGATCCGCCCGGAGGTCTCACTGTCCTTCGGAGCCAGTTTGACCATCAAGCCGTCGACGCCAACTGCGGACGCGGCCTTGCTGTCGATCTGAGTGACCGACAGAGTTCCTTCATCGACCGGCTTCTGAGGGCTCGGGCCGGTGGAGGGAGACAGCCAGACAGGGAGGTTCCCGGCCTGGAGCGGACCGGCTGCGAGAGACTTCGACAGGTCGACGTTCGCTGTCACCCGGGACAACTGTTGATGACTCGGAGCCGTTCCAGCACTGGGCACCGGGTAGTGCGGCTTCTCCCCAGCCCCAGGTTCCGCAGCTTTGACAGCTATGGACTCGGTTGCGGGAAGCGGAGTACCCGGTGGCCCCCAGAGCCTGTCGTCATCCGTTGTCGCAGCCGCGATGCCCGACGGCCCAAGCATGCCGGCGAGTACCGAGAACACGCAGGCAGCGACCAGCGGCCGCAGGCGTGCTCTGCGGCCGCCGCCGCGTGGACCAGAGATACCAAAGCGGTCAGTATGCACTGACACCGCAAACCCCCCAGTTGACGGTGCGCCAGAAAGGGCCACCAAGTCACAGTCAGAAGACAGACGGGGGCTGACTTTAGGGAATTCCCATCGCCCGTGCGAGACAAAAAGGATAAAAGCCGAACGTGATTCACATCACTCTCAGAACGAAACGGTCATTCGCTCACGAGTCACCCCGAGCAGAGCCAACTCCCCTTCCCTCCATGCCATTCGATGCAAGAGGATGGGTACGACCTGTATCTTCCTCCGACCGCGCGTGTGCGGTCGACTTCTTGCGGGGGCCCCTTTCTTGCTGTCGATGAATCGCTGTCGAAGTACCCGAAAAGTCGGTTCTGCCCTTCTCATGCTCTGTGCGCTCGCAGCACCTCTGACCTTGCCCGCCAGCGCCGCGGACGGCTCACCCGACGAACCGAGCACGAGTCAGATTGCCGCACTCGACAGGACCCATCTGGGTAACCTGCCGGGCACCGAGGTCGAGGCCGCGCTGGAGAAGGCCAAGGCCACCGGTGGGCGAGTGATCATCGACTCCCGGACGAGCGAGTTCAGCGAGACCGCTGCGACGCCTGATGGACACCTCTCGCAGACGATCCACCCTGATCAGCAGCGAACGAAGAAGAACGGCACCTGGGCCGATCTGGACGCCACGCTGGCAGTGAACCCCGACGGGTCGTACTCCCCGAAGACCGTGCCCGGTGGAGTCACTCTCTCCCCGGGCGGCAGCCAACAGCTCGCTACTCTCGCCAGTCCGAGCGGTGAGGAGCTGTCCCTCACTTCGCCCTTCGTGCTCTCATCGGCCACCGTCAGTGGTGACTCACTGCTCTATGACGTCGCTCCGGACACAACGCTGAAGGTCAGCGCCGACAAGTTCGGTGGTGTCTCCACGGTCCTGATCCTCAAGACCGCCCAGGCCGCCGCGAACCCAGCACTGAAAACCCTCCATTTCGGCATCGGCACCAAGGGCCTGACCATTGCCGCGGATGCCGACAGCCTCTCGGTGAAGGCCGCCGACGGAACCGTCCGATGGCACGCTCCGACCCCACGTATGTGGGACAGCAGTACCGGAACCACGATGGCTCCGCGCCTTGCAGGCGCTGCCAGGCGACCAGCCGCCTCCGCCGCCACCGCCCCCACCGCGTCGAGTGCGAACGGTCCTGGGCCAGGCGCTCGCGTCGCCGAGATGCCCGTCAAGGCCGGCGGCAACGGGATCGACCTCAGCACCGACCAGGACATTCTCACGAACGGCACCGGCCCCTGGTACATAGATCCGAGCTGGATACCGACATCTCCCGGTGCCGATCTGTGGAACTGGGTCCAGTCCGCGAACCCCTCGCTGAACAACGACAACCGCACCGGCAGCGCCGACAGCGATCACCCTGGCGTCGGTGAGTGCGGCACCTACCCCTACGGTGGCAGCTGCATTCCCTCGTCGATCAATCGCACCTACTATCGGTTCGATCTGTCAGGGCTCGGTGGTGCCACCGTCAACAGCGCTCAGCTGAACCTGGCGGAGTACACTTCGGCGGACTGGTCCTGCACCAAGACATACGACGTCGACGTCTACCGCACCGACTGGCTCACACCTGGTACCACCTGGAACAGCCAACCGACCTGGCGCGAAGGCCAGGGCACACAGTCGGTCGGCGGCTCCGGCAGTGACGGCTGCTACTCCAATGTGCCGTTCACGTACAACGTCACCTCGGCGGTCGCGTCTCAGGCCGGAGGATCCGTCAGCTTCGTGGTGACGGCCGCAGACGAGTCCGACGCCAATGCCTTCAAGCGCCTGACCTACCAGCCGAACCTCACGATCCAGTACGACAGATACCCGGACACTCCGCAGAACCCCCAGACCGGCCCGATCCACCCCCGTACGGTCGTTCCCAACGTCACGGACTACGAGGCTTGTGCGGATGTGCCGCTGTCGACCTACGGCTGGATCACCAGCAGTGGTCTCCAGCTGAACTCCACCGTCTCATCACCGGCTCAGGGGCAGCTCGGTGAATGGATCGACATCTGGGACAACGCCGACGGTAGCAAGATCGTCGGAGATGGCAGAAGCGCTCTGGTCTCCAGTGGTTCCACGGCCAGCTACCAACTGCCCACCGGAACCCTCAAGGACGGACACTTCTACGGCTGGCTGACGTATGCCGACGACACCCTGCTGCGTAGCCAGCACCCCAGCACCGTCTGCCACTTCCGAGTCGACCTCACTCCGCCGGTACTGCAACTGCCGCCCAGCACGAAGCAGCTCACCGACACCGAACTCAACACACAGTTCCCACCCTCCGGCAACGGTCAGACCACCCGGTTGAAGGTCGGTCAGACCGGCTACGTCCCGTTCAGCGCAACCGATCCCAACCCCTCGGGCTTGCAGTCGTCCGGGCTGGCCGCAGTTCACTGGAGCTTCGACCCGCAGATGGCCTCCGGCGTCCAGCACGCCTACGCTCCCAACCTGCCAAGCCAACTCGCCGTGACGCCCACCCACTGGGGCACGAACATCGTCTACGTCCAGGCCGAGGACAACGCGGGAAACAGGAGCCCCGTCGTCTCCTACTCCTTCTACGTCCCTTGGGCCGCTACTCCGCTGGCCTACGGCGACGTCTCCGGCGACGGCCGGAGCGACGTCCTCAATCCCGACCCCAGGACCGGTGATCTCCTCGACTACGGTCAGGCCATCACCTTCACGGCTCCCAGCACAGTGCCAGGGGTGAACGGCGCGCCTTCCGCCCCGCGCATCGCTGCCACCGCGGCCCAAGCGCCTGGTGCCAACGGCTGGAAGAACCTCCGGGTCAGTCATCGAGGTACCAAGAACGCCGCTGGAGCCGTAGACGCTCTGTTCGTTCACCAGGACCCCTCGAACGCAGCACGGGACAATGGGGGAAGCGACCTGTTCTACTTCCCCAACAACCTTCAGGCGAACGGCACCTTCAACGCCGACTTCAGCACCATCGGCCGCCCCGACTGCGTCACCGGGCTTGGCACCAGCTGTGCCGACTACGGAAACGTCGCGAGTTGGGCCACCGTCAGTCAGATCACCCCGATCGGCTCCGCCAACGCCAAGCTCACGCCGACCGACAAGCTGACCGAAGGCACAGGCGTTCTGGTCATCGAGAAGGGCAACCTCTGGTACTACCCTGCCGGCAGCGCGGGGACCGTCAACTCTGCCGGTCAGATCACCTACTTCGGCAAGCCCATCGAGCTGACCACCGGCGGCACTTGGGCCGGCAATGACCTCATGATCCCCGGTGACACCCTCGGCAAGGGCAAGCCTGCCCTGTGGGTCCGTGCCCGCGACACCGTCGGCGGCTTCACCGCCGGCGACATCCTGCAGTACGAACTCACCTTCGCGAGCGCCACCGATTCCAACGGCCAGAGCTACACGATGATCTCCGGTCTCGCCACCACCTCTCCAGCACGCATCGGCTGGGGTCTTACCAGCACCGAGTTCCCCACCGTCGGTGCCGTCGGCGATCTCACCGGCGACGACATTCCCGATCTTTGGGCGGCCGGCCCCACCGGACGCATCGAGGTCTGGCCGGGCGCAACCTCGGACGGCACCAGGAACAGCCCGGTTGTCGTGACACTCCGGCGTAGCAGGCAGTGGCCTCTCAGTCCCACTGTCAAGGGCGAGGACGTCTCGGGCGGCACCCTCGGCGACCCCGCCGCACCCACCAACGTCACCTGGAGCACCGACAAGCCGACCAACTCGGGACTGGACGGTTCCGCGCACTTCGACGGCACCGGCTATCTCGTCAGCAACGCCAACCCCGTGCTCACCACCGGAAGCTACAGCGTCAGCGCCTGGGTAAAGCTCGACAAGAGCGACAACTGGTACTCGGTCATGTCCCAGACCAACCAGGGCCGTAGTCCCTACTACCTCATGTACTCCAAGACGGCGAAGACCTGGGAGTTCGACGGCACCAGCACCGACAGCCCCAGCACCACCGACTACTACACCGCCCGGTCGTCCACCCCCGCCCAACTCGGCGTCTGGACCCACCTCGTCGGCACCTACGACTCCACCACTCATGCCATGACGCTCTACGTCAACGGCGCGTACGCCGGCTCCGCCACCAATCCTGCCGCCTGGACCTCCAACGGCAGGCTCAGTATCGGCGCCAACACCTACCCCGACCCCAAGGCCGCACCTGACAGTCAGTTCGCCGGCAGTATCGCCGATGCGCGCATCTACTCGTACGCCCTCGGTGCAGACCAGGTAGCCACCATCTACAACAACTCCTGACCTTCGCCGACGATCCAGGGCTCTCACCGCTGTCGTAGCCGTGAGAGCCCTGAGTCGTCGGGCGGCCCCATCCGGGCTCACGCCCCCGTCAGGACGCTCCGCAGGGCCTTCGCCTCCTTCACCAGGCGCGACGAGCCGCCCCTTGCGGCCAGTTCCGTCAGCTCGGCGATCTCGCCCCGGGCGCCGCTGCGCCGGGCGCAGTCGGCCGCCAACGCGAGGAGGTCGGCGCCGCCCTGGACGGTCGGACCGCCTCGGCGGCCGGCACCTGTGCCCGCAGGTCGAACCCGGCGGTGAGGACCTGGGTCTCGGCGAAGCCGCGCAGCCAGCGGTCGGGCAGCGGGACCTTCTTCTCGACCAGCGGACCGTCGAGGGTGGTGACCTCCAGCGCCTGTGGGCCGACGGCCAGGTGCAGCGGGTCGGCGCCGCCGATCCGGCCCAGGGCGTCGCGCAGCGGACTGTTGACGTCGACGTTGGTGGTGCCGTGGCCGATGTCGTCGCCGTCGAGCCCGTCGGAGAGCACATCGAGGCGGGCGTAGACACCGCAGCAGCCGGAGAAGGACTCGAAGCGCAACCGATCGCCGTTGGCGGTGACCACCGGGTCGAGCGAGGCGCGCAGTCGGGGCTGGTAGTAACGGGCGGCGGCCACGTCGGCGACCGCGAGCAGCGCGGCGGCAGCCGGGGCCGGGGCGGTCAGGAAGCCGCTGAAGAAGCGGGGGTTGGCCACCGCTCCCATCGGCGTGGCCCCGCCGGAGGTCTCCAGGGCGAGGCTGCGACCGGCGGCGCTCTCGCGCACGGCCGAGGGCCGGAGATAAGCGTACGTCTGTACGGCTTGCGTCATGGCGAGGACGCTAGGGCCCGGCACTGACACTGCCGGGTTTCTGCAACTCGTTCCACCAGGCTCACGGGTAACCCAGGTCACACCGCTGATCGGGCTTCATCTGCCACTATGGGCTGGTGACCGACGCCATGAGACAGGGAACTCCGGACGACAGCACCGAGGGTTCGTTCGCCGAGCTGCTCCGGATCGAGGAGCTGGACAAGAACCTGTTCCGTGGCTGCTGCCACGCCGGGGCACCCATGCGGACCTTCGGCGGACAGGTAGCGGCGCAGGCGCTCACGGCGGCCGGGCGGACGGTGAGCCCGGACCGTCTGGTGCACTCGCTGCACAGCTACTTCCTGCGGCCGGGCGATCCGCAGCGCCCGATCGAGTACGAAGTGGACCGGGTCCGCGACGGCTTCTCCTACGCCACCCGGCGGGTGACGGCCGTTCAGCACGGCGAGGCGATCTTCACCCTCTCCGCCTCCTTCAAGCGGCCCGAGGAGGCCGGCACCCGGCAGCGCACCATGCCGCCGGTGCCCGGCCCCGAGGAACTGCCCAATCCGATTCCGCTGTGGGCGGAGAGCGACCCCGAGGGCTACGCCAACGGCGGCGGATTCCGCGCGCTCGACATGCGTTTCGTTCCGGCGGACTCGCCCGGTATGCCACCCGAACTGCCGGGCGTTCCCCAACAGTTCGTCTGGCTGCGGACGGGCACTTCGCTCCCGGCCGACGACCCGCTGCTCCAGGTCTGCGCGCTCACCTACCTCTCCGACCTGACGCTGGCCCCGACGGCCGCGCTGCACATCCAGCCGCACCGGATGCAGCGCTCCGGTCCGCCCCTGGTCATGCTGGCCTCGCTCGACCATGCGATGTGGTTCCACCGGCCGTTCCGCGCGGACGACTGGCTGCTGTTCGCGCAGCGCAGCCCGTCCGCCGCGGACGGGCGCGGACTGGCCATCGGCGAGTTCTACAACCGGGACGGCGAGCTGGTCGCCTCGGCCGTCCAGGAGGCACTGCTGAGGGAGCAGCGACGTCCCTGATCCCCCACGCACCGGGGGGCCGTGCGCCGAGGCAGCGGGCCGGTCGCACACGCAGTCGTTCGAGCGGGGCCCCGCATCCCTTGGAAGGCGCCCTGTTTCCGGCTGGAAGCCGCCCTTTCCCCGCCCGTGCGGGCCCCGTGCTGATGAGGCGTCGTTCGCTCCCGGGCGGCCGCCCCGTAGAATAACGCGGGTGACCAAGGTTGACCTGTCACCGAGGCCGATCGAGGCGATGTCGCCCCGCCAGCTCGAACGCCGCCGGAATCTGATCGCGGCTGCCCTCGCGCTGGTGAACGAAACCGGCGTCGAGCGACTCCAGATGAAACAGGTCTCCGAGCGCTCGGGGGTCGCGCTCGGCACCGCTTACCGGTACTTCTCCTCCAAGGACCACCTGTTGGCCGCCGCGATCGCCGACTGGCACCGCCTGCTGCTGGCCGACCTGGTGGCGGAGCTGCGCGGCCCGCGCGCCGGACTCACCGGCACCGACCGGGCGGTGCGGTTCGTCCGCCACGGGATGCGGGCCTACCAGCGGCAGCCGCAACTCGCCCGGTTGCGGGTGTCCGTGGCGGCCTCCACCGACCCGTTCGCCAGTGAGGCCCTGCAGGGCCTGGTCCGGGCCGACGACGCTGCGCTGAACACAGTCATGGCCCAAGTCCCCTCCGGGGCGGGCGACTTGGTCAGGAACATCGTCGGCCACGCCTGGCAGGGCGAGCTGACGGCCTGGGTGACCGGCCGCACCACGCTGGACGACGCCCGGCGCCGCCTCGAGGACGTGGTCCGGCTGGTCCTCACCCCGTACGAAGCCGTCTAGAGTCAGCTGCTTCCTCACGGCTGCGGGCAGCTGCTCGGTCGACTGTGTGCGCGGGCAGCCGTGCGCTGCCACCGGGCCCGTCCGGCCCGAGAGCGACGGCGGGCGGGGCTCACGCCCCGCCCGCCGTCGGTGTCCGGCGTCGTCAGACGCCCGTGCCCACGTGCTGACGCCGGCTCGCGTCCCTCGGCGGCCGGGACACCGGGCGGTGCCGGCCGGGGGCTCCCCTGAACGCGCGGGGCGCGGTGGCCGGCGCCACCTGCGCTGGCCAGGCCGCGACCGGGTTGCCGAGCCAGCGGGTGCCGGCGGGCATCCGCTCGCCGCTCATCACCAGCGACGCCGCGCCCACCGACGCACCGTCACCCACGGACGATCCCGGCAGCGCGATGGAGTGCGGTCCCATGGTGGCGCCCGCGCCGATGTGCACGGTCTCCAGGCGCATCACCCGGTCGTGGAACAGATGGGTCTGCACCACGGTGCCGCGGTTGATGCTGGCACCGTCCTCGATGGTGATCAGGTCGGTCTCGGGCAGCCAGTGCGACTCGCACCACACCCCGCGCCCGATCTTCGCACCGAGGGAGCGCAGCCAGATGTTGAGGAACGGCGTGCCGATGATCGCCTGGCCGAGCCAGGGCATCGCGAGCTCCTCGACGAAGGTGTCGTACAGCTCGTTGCGCCACACGAAGTCGGACCAGAGCGGGTGTTCGCCCGCCCGGAACCGGCCGACCAGCAGCCACTTCGCCAGCGTCGTGGCGAGCAGCGCCGCCAGCCCGGCCCCTATCAGGACCAGTCCGCCGGACGCGGCGGCGACGGCCAGACCGTCCTGGTCCACCACCTCCTGGAGCGCGCCGAAGGCCAGATCACCGAGCAGGGCCACCAGCACCACCGGCAGGAACCTGCACAGCTCCACGGCCGCGCGGGCCAGCACCAGCCGCCGCGTCGGCTCGTAGGTACGGCTGGAGTCGCCGGTGCGGGCCACCCGGGGCAGTGAGATACCGGGCCGTCCGAGCCAGGAGGAGCCGGGCTCGGCGTGCGGCGGAGCGTCGGAGAGCACCCCGACCAGCGCGTTGTCGGGCAGCGTACGGCCCGGACCGACGATGCCGGAGTTACCGACGAAGGCCCGCCGGCCCACGTGCGCGTACCCGACCCGCAGCCAGCCGCCACGCATCTCGAACGGCGCCACGAGCGTGTCGTCGGCAAGGAACGCCCCGTCGTCGACCCGCATCAGGCCGGGCAGCGCGAGCACCGTGGAGGCCTCCACCCGCCGGCCGACCTTCGCCCCGAGCAGCCGGAGCCAGACGGGGGTGAACAGGCTGGCGTAGAACGGGAAGAGCGACCTGCGGGCGGTGTCCATCAGCCGGGAGACGACCCAGACGCACCAGGCCACCTTGCCGTGGGCGGGGTAGTGGCCCGGCTTGATGGGCCGGCTGCACAACCGGACGACGCCGGCCAGCAGCAGCGCGTAGCAGGCCAGCGAGAGCACCACCGCCGGCGGTGTGGCGAGCACCAGCTGGACCATCACGGTGCCGAGCGTGCGGTCCTGGTCGACCAGCAGCAGCAGCATGCAGAGCGTGGGCAGTGCGGCGACCAGCGGCAGCAGCCCGAGCCCGACCAGTCCGGCCGCGTACGCCGCGTCCCAGAGCCGCGAGCGGTGGTGACGGGGCATCGGCCAACCGCTGTCGGCTGGCTCCGCGTCAGCCGTCGGGCGGGCCGGGGAGCCGTGCCAGCGCTGCCCGGCGCTCACGTCGTCGAGGACGCAGCTGCCCGGGGCGACGTCCGCCCAGGCCCCCACCCTGGCACCCGGCATCAGCGTGCTACGGGTACCGACCCGCGCACCCGCACCGACCTCGACGCTGCCCAGGTGCAGCACGTCGCCGTCCAGCCACCAGCCGGCCAGGTCGACCTCCGACTCGATGGAGCAGCCCGCGCCGAAGCGCGCGAGGCCGGTCACCGGCGGCATGGCGTGCAGGTCCGCGTCGCGGCCGACCCGGCAGCCCAGGATCCGCGCATAGCGCCGGGCCCATGGGGTTCCGAGCACGGCGGCGACGTTGAAGGACGCCACCGCGCGTTCGGCCGCCCACAGCCGCAGATGGACCGATCCGCCTCTCGGGTAGCTGCCGGGCCGGATGCCTGCGGTCAGCAGCCGGGCCAGTCCCGCACCGATCGCGAGCCGCCCGGCAGCGCTGAACAGCACCAGCCAGGCGACCAGGATCATCCACCACGGCGTGTCAGGGGCCCATGGCAGCGAACGCCCGGTCAGGGCGTCGGTCGCGCTGTCGAGCGCGGCCAGACCCACCACCCAGCGCAGCCCGCTGATGGTGAACAGCATGGTGAGGACGAGCAGTTGCACCACGCCCGCGCGGCGCGGGGTGGGCCGCACCCGGCGTTCCGCGCTCGGCGGGCCGCCGAGCTGGTCGAGCCTGGCCGCCTGTTCGAGCAGCGTGGGGTTGGCGTAGACGTCGGCGACGGACACGCTCGGGTGACGGGTGCGCAGCACCGAGACCAGCTTGGCCGCGGCGATGCTGGTGCCGCCGAGGGAGAAGAAGTCGCTGTCGCCGGCCACCGGCAGGCCCAACAGGTCCTGCCACTTCCCGGCCAGCCAGCCGGCCGTACCGGTCAGGGCCGCACCGGACGCTGATGCCGCGCCACTCTCGGCTCCCGGCAGCGGCCAGGGCAGCGCGTTGCGGTCGACCTTGCCCGACGTCTTGGTCGGCAGGTCGTCCACCACGGCCAGCACCGGGACAAGCGACTGGGGCAGCCGGTCCAGCAGCGCCGTTCGTGCGGCGGCGGTGTCGAAGGGTGCCCCCGCGCCGGCGCTCGGCACCAGGTACCCGACGAGAACCTGCCCACCGGCAGGGGTGTTGCGTACGGCGGCTGCGGCGGCACGCACCCCGGGCAGCGCCTGGAGGGCGGCGTCGACCTCGCCGAGCTCGATCCGGCGTCCGGCCAGCTTGACCTGCTCGTCGGCCCTGCCGACGAAGACCAGGCCCTCGGGGTCGGCCCGGACCAGGTCGCCACTGCGGTAGACGCGCGGGCTGTGCAGATACGGGCTGGTGACGAACTTCTCGGCGTCCTTGGCCCGGTCCAGGTAGCGGGCGGTGCCGACGCCACCGATCAGCAGTTCGCCGGTCTCGTTCCAGGCGACGGGTTTGCCCTGCTCGTCGACGACCGCGAGCTCCCACCCGTCCAGCGGGGCGCCGATGCGTACCGGCTCGCCCGGGGTGAGCAGCGCGGCGCAGGCGACCACCGTGGTCTCGGTGGGGCCGTAGGTGTTCCACAACTCGCGGTGCGGGGCGGCCAGTCGGCCGACCAGGTCCTCGGGGCAGGCCTCGCCGCCGAGGATCAGCAGGCGGACCCGCTCCAGGTACTCGGTCGGCCACAGGGCGACCAGTGTGGGCACGGTGGAGACGACGGTGATCTGACGCTCGACCAGCCACGGTCCGAGGTCCGCACCGGCTCGCACCAGCGAGCGCGGGGCGGGGACCAGGCAGGCGCCGTGCCGCCAGGCCAGCCACATCTCCTCGCAGGAGGCGTCGAAGGCCACCGAGAGTCCGGCGAGCACCCGGTCGCCGGGGCCGAGCGGGCGTCCCTGGAGGAACAGCCGGGCCTCGGCGTCGACGAACGCGGCCGCCGAACGGTGGCTGACCGCAACTCCCTTGGGGCGTCCGGTGGTGCCCGAGGTGAAGATGATCCAGGCGTCGTCCTCCGGCATCGGGTGTGCCGGACAGCCTCCGGGCCGTCTTTGAGGGTTGGTCATGACGGCGAGTTCCGCGCCCAGCACCGCGCAGACCCCGGCGTCGGCCCAGACCATCTCGGCCCGCTCGTCCGGGTCGTCGGCGTCAACGGGTACGTAGGCCGCGCCGATGCGCAGCGTTGCCAGAATCGCGATGTAGAGCTCGGCCGTCCCGGACGGGACGCGCACGCCGACCCGGTCGCCTCGGCCGACACCGAGCGCCGCGAGGCGTCCGGCGAACTCGTCGACCTGATTCAGCAGCGTCCGGTAGTCGAGCACCGCCGCGCCCGCGTCCAGCGCGGGGGCGTTCGGGTACGCCTCGGCGGCGGCCTCGATCACCTCCAGCAGAGTCCGCACGGGGGCGGCCGGGGCCACCGGCCACAGTGCCCCGCCCGCCGTTCCCGGTGTGGTCCGGTACAGCGGCAAGCTCAAGTCCGCTACTTCACGTGGTTCCATCAACCTGCTCTTCGGTCTCGTGGACTGCGGATTCCGAAGGCCGAACGGACCGTGTACAGTCCATGCCTCCGGTGCCGAGGCTAGACGCACAGTTGTGCCAAACCGCTCGGTAAACCCGTCTGTTCATCAAAGTCTCATGGATGTTAAAGGCGCCTCACAGGCTGCACGTAGTGAACTGGGCTGATCGACCGTTGGTAACGGCCTGCTCACCACGGTTGGTCTAGACAACGATCACCGGATGCACCACCGTCGCGCCGAAGAGGTACCCCTCACGGTTGAACACCGCCTGCGGTGGCTGAATGTTTCCCTCCTGGTCACTGGCACGCGCCAGCAGTTCGTACGGGCCCGGCCGCTGCGGCCGCCAGTCGAAAGTCCAGCGGGTCCAGGTACTGGCATGCGACAGGTCGCGCAGCCGGGCGCAACTCCAGTGGGCGCCACCGTCCGTGCTCACCTCGACCTCGCGGATCGCCGCCGCGCCGGACCAGGAGCGGCCGTGCAGCCGGTGGCACCGCCCACGGGCCAGGACCGCGTCATGGGCCAGCTCGAAGACGCTCTTGACCACCTGTTCGGCGAGCTCCGCGCCCCCGTCCGGCGGGTAGTCGGGGCCGAACATCCGGTAGAAGTCGGTGTTCCAGGGCGAGTAGAGCGGTTCGGCGGCGACCTCGATGGTGCCGATCCACTTGATCGAGGCGATCCCGACCCAGCCGGGCACCACCAGCCGGACGGGCGCGCCGTGGTCGGCCGCCAGCGGCGCGCCGTTCATCTCGTACGCCAGCAGCACGTCGTCCAGGGCCTTGCCGATCGGCAGCGGGCGGCGGACGTGGCCCAGGTTCTGACCGTCCGTGGTGACGTACTCGGGGTCGAGCCCGATCGGCATCACGTCCACCGCCTCGGGGCGCAGCCCGGCGCGGCGCAGCACCTCGGCGAGCCGGACGCCGCGCCAGCGGGCGACGCCGATACCGCCGAGCGTCCAGGGGGTGCCGGGAACGTTCTGCTGCTGCTGGCTCTCGAAGTAGCTGCGCCCGTTGCCCGCGCACTCGACGGCGGAGCTGAGCCCGGTGGCGGGCAGCCGCCTGAGCCCGGCGAGGTCGAAGTCGACGGCCGGACCGCGCAGCCCGCTGCCGGTGACGGTCAGTCGCCAGGCGTCGGGGTCGATCACCGGAGTGCTGGTGTGGTTGCGGATGAAGAAGCGCTCGGTGGGGATGTGGAAGCCGGTACAGCTGTCGCGCAGGGTGTCCCAGCGCATCTCGGCGTTGGTGCCGCGCGGGATGAACCACTCGGGCGGCAGTGGCTTGACGATCCCGGGCACCGGCGTGGCCGACGTCCCCGCCTGCTCGGGCTCGGGCGTGCCCTCGGCCGGAACCCGTCCGGTCGGGGCGAGTTCGTCCTCGGAGAGCACTCCGCCGGCGGCGAGCATCCGCAGCAGCGTCCGGTGCTCGACCCCCTCGGCTCGCGCCTCGCCGGCCAGCCACTGCTGTCGGCGCTTGCGGTCGTACTCGAACTCGTTCATCGGGCGCATCCATTCCGGTTGATGGGACGGGATGAGGTGCACGCCCGGCGCACGGAGGGGGCTTCGCGCCCTCCGATGGCGGTGGGCGTACGACAACCGGTCAGCGAGAACCGTACCCGAGGGGCGCGGACGGGCCGTCGTACCGGCCCCGTCTGCGGCTTCGCCGCCCTGTCATAACCCGGAGCATAGGACGGAATCCGGGCCTCCGTCAGAGCCTCGCTTGACCTTCACACCCATGTGAACGTCTAGCGTCCTCGACGACGGCACAACGCACCGACTCGGCCGAACCGAGGGCCGACTGACGTACCAAAGGAGCAGAGACCATGTGATCAGCCCCACCGAGGCCACCCTGGCCGCCCCCGCCCAGCACCGTGCCTTCGCCGAGGGCATCCCGGGCGCCCAGCTGCTCGAACTCGCCGCCGGCCGCCCGGCCGCCGCCCCGTACGCGGCCTGAGCTGCCCGCAGGGGCGCCGGCCGCAGTTCCCGCCAGGGGCCGCACCTCCCACGAGGTGCGGCCCCTTCGGCGTGCCGGGGCGGATGGAGGGTCACGAGTTCTCCACCCTGGCCTGGATCGCCATGATGTTCAGCACGGGCATGGGCATCGGCCTGATGTTCTACGGAGGCGGGGAGCCGCTCCAGCTGTACGCCGCCCCCGCGTTCGTCCCACTGATCGGGGAGTGCGGCGCCAACGGCTGGGCCGGGAGGGCCATCGACCTGCTGGCGGTCTTCACCACCGGGCCGCGGTCGGCGACGCGATGGCCGAGCAGCAGAGCGGGCGCCGTCCTCCGTCCGGGTGAAATCCGAACGCCCGGCCGCGACCGGCCGCACACCACAACTCCCGTGCCCCGCCCGGCCCGAGCGGCCTGAGGGGCACCGCACGGCGCGGTGACCCAACGCAACCCAGCATTACAGACAGTCAGATCAGTGCCATGCTGACGGACGCACCACCCGTCTGAGCTGTCCAGAAGGCCCGCACCGAATGTCCTCACGAGCGTCCGTACTGCCGCGCTCGACCCGTCCGACGGGCCCCACGCACGCAGCCGACCACCGACCCGAGCCCGCCCTGGGCCATCCGGCCGCCTCCACCGACCGGGCGGTCCGCGCCCACCTGGCCATCGCCACCGTCGCGGCCTGCGCGCTCGGCTGCGCCCTCCCGGGAGCCGCCTGCCTGATCCGCCACTGCCATCCCGTGCCCGGGGTCAACCCGCCGATACTGATGCTGCTCGCCGCGATGTTCATCGGCGGCTTCGAAGTCCGCGCGGCGGACGTCGCCCGAGCGCTGCTGCGGCCCGGACTGCTGCTCGCCGGGCTCGGGGTGGCGCTGGTGCTGCGCATGATCGTCCTGCTCGGCGCCGAGCGGGCGGCCGGCTGCTGGCCCGACCGGCACGAAGCGCTCTGGCTGGTGGTCGGGCTCTCCCTGACGGCCACCATGCCCGTCGCCGGGGCCGCCCAGACCTGGGGCGCCAAGGCCCAGGCCAACGCGCCGCTCGGCCTCGGCCTGGTCCTGGCCACCACACTCCTCAGCCCGCTCACCGTCCCGCTCGGACTCGTCCTCGCCGAGGAGCCCGAGGCCGGCGGCCCGCGCCAGGTGCTGGACTCGCTCGCCCGGGCCGACTCCACCTGTGTGTTCATGGCGCTCTGGGTCACCATGCCGTGTCTGGCCGGGCTGGCCGCGCGCCGCCTCACCCGGCGGCTGGCGGGCGGCCGGTTCCGTGCCGCCGTCCTGCCGTGGCTGCGGCTGTTCGGACTGCTCAACGCGCTCGGGCTGACCTACCTCAACGCCGCCGGTGTGTTCGGCGAGATCGGACGGCGTCCCGAGCCCCGGCTGGTCGGACTCGCCGTGCTCGCCGGGGCCGTGGTCTGCGCGGTCCCGTTCCTGACCGGCTGGCTCACCGCCCGCCAGGCCCATACCGGACGGGACACCACCGCCGCCCTCACCCTGGCCACCGGGATGAACAACACCAGCGCGGCGGCCGCCCTCGCGGGCAGCCAGTTCAGCGGGCACCCGGCCGTACTGCTGCCGATCTTCTTCTACGGCATGACACAGCAGCTGCTGGCCGCCTGCCTGCCCCGGCTGCTGCGCCTGCGGACATCGCGCGCGGCGCGCGGCCCGTACGACCTCCGCAGTCCTCGTGGCCGGCACCGGGCGCGCAGCCTTCACCGCCCGAACGGACGGCGGCTTCCGGACGGCCCGCGCCGCCGGCGCCGCACCCGACCCCCACAGACCCCTTACACCCCCGCTACCTGTGCAGATGTCCCGACGCCGAGCCCCCGCTCAGACTTCACCCGCACGTAGTCGTCGTTTAACACCACCCTGGAATGCTCTCTGACATGAACGCTCAACCGACCTCGGCCCCGCAGGCCCTTCCTCCGGACCGCTTCCCACTCCCCCAGCGGCATCGCCGCGTCCTCGCCTGCGCCGCCGTCGCCGCCTCGATCGCCCTGGGCGGTCTCGGGGTCGCCGCCACGGTCGAGACCGTCCGACAGGACACCGTCGCCGTCGGTGCCGCCCGCTGAGGCCAGGCTGTCCGGGGCCGCGAGGCCCTGCCTGATCGACTGCCCGGAGGGCTCCCCGCCCGTCAGGCCATCAGCGGTGCCGCGGTGACCGGACCCGGCCGGGAGTGCCGTCCGGAGCCCTGCGCCGGGTGGAGTTCCAGCGGCGGCGCATAGCGGGCGGCGGGAGCCCGTAGCAGCCAGGCGCGGCCCGCCGGGGCGATCAGCTGCATCCGGTGGAGCAGGTCCAGTGCATCCCGGCGGAAGCCGGCCAGATCGGCAAGGTAGTCGCGGTGCCACCCCGCCGCCAGACCGTACTCGTCGGTGATGTCACCGAGCGCACCGTCGATCAGCGCGTCGGGTATCAACACCGCCGGAGGCGCCGACTCCTCAGGCAGCGGACGCAGGTCCTCCACCAGCCGTTCGACCAGCAGCAGCGCGGCCTGGGCGAGAGCACCCGTCCCTGGCAGGGCGAGGTCGGTGAGCTCGTCGGCCGGGTCGAGCAGGGCGACGCCCTCGGCCCGGATCTCCGCCTCGAGGCCGAGGAAGTCGGCGAACAGCTCGGCCTCGGCCTGCTGATGCTCCAGCAGCCAGCTCCGTTCCTCCGCACCGAGCTCGTCCAGCAGCACCACCGGCGTCTCGGCGAGCCGCCGCCGTACGGCGAGGGCAGGTCCGTCGGCGGGCGGGGCGGCGAGCGGGCCGAGGGCGCGGGCGAGTTCCCGGTCCACGACCGGACGGCCGTCCTCACCGCAGGTCAGGACCTGCCAGTCGTCGAGCAGCTGACGGACCGCCGGCTCGCCCGCTGCGGCCGGCTGCCCGTCCGCCAGTGCGGCCAGCGCCCTTACCAGGCAGGCGTACCCGGCCGGCCCGAAGCCGGGCAGACCGCGCCCCGGCAGCCCCGCCTTGTGCAGCCGGGCGTACGAGTGGCCGATAGTGAGCGGGTAGCCGAGCACCGCGAGAAATCGTTCCGCCAGCCAGTCCGCGTGACGGTGGATCAGCGGGAAGCCGGCTCCGTGCGGCCCGGCGGCCGTCACCAGCGGGTGCGCCACCAGCAGCCGGGCGGCGGTACGCCGTTCGACGGCGATCTCGTGCGGGGTGCTCCCGGGCGAGCGCTCCGGCTTGCGGTGCCTGCCCCGGGTCGAGGAGCGCGCGGGCGGCAGCGCGGCGGCGGCGATCCGCCGAGCCCGGCGCTGCCCTCGGACGGGCCACCCCTCGCGGGACCTGAGCGAGGCCGGGTGCTGCACGCTCGGCCCGTGCCACCAGCTGGTCCCGGCGGACGCGGCCTGCTCGGCGTCCAGCACACCGCCGAAGTGCCGCGCCCCGTAGAGACCGAAGGCCGCCGCGAAGAGATCGTGCGCCACGCCGGCTTCGGCGGCCGCCAGTTGCTCGGCGAGCCGCTCCGTCCGCGGGTCGGCGGCGACACCGGCCCGAGCCCCGGTGGCCGGCACAGCGGCTGTGGCGGCAGGTACGTCGGCACCCGCGTCGGCGGTGAGCTGCCCCGCTCCCACCCCGCGCCCGCCTGCCCCGCCACCGGGCACCTCCCCGGCGCCGGTCGCGTACTCGTGCTGCTCCATGTCGCACACCAGAGTAGACGGTGGGTGAGCTGGGCCGTGGCATCATCCGACTCAGCCGACGATTTCACGTCGGTCGGAGACCGACACACCGGAGCCGGTCTCCGATCCAATTCCTACGCACCGGTAACAACCTCTTCCGCAGGCCGCCCGGTCTCGCCTATCGTCCTGGGCATGCCGAACCTGCCCAACGTGGTGCTGTGGTCGATACCCGCCTTCGTGCTGCTCACCGTCCTGGAGATCGTCTCCTACCGGTTCCATCCGGACGACGAAGAGCAGGGCTACGCCGCGAAGGACACCGCGACCAGCCTCAGCATGGGCATCGGCAGCATTCTCTTCGACGCCGGATGGAAGATCCCGATCGTGGCGATCTACTCCGCGCTCTACGAACTGACACCCCTGCGGGTGCCGGTGCTCTGGTGGACCGTGCCGCTGATGCTGCTGGCCCAGGACTTCTTCTACTACTGGTCGCACCGGGGCCACCACGTCATCCGGCTCCTGTGGGCCTGCCATGTGGTGCACCACTCCAGCAAGCACTACAACTTCTCCACCGCCCTTCGCCAGCCCTGGACCAGCGCCACGGTCTGGCCCTTCTACGTCCCGATGATCCTGGCGGGCGTCCACCCGGCCGCGCTGGCCTTCTGCTCCTCGGCCAACCTGGTCTACCAGTTCTGGATCCACACCGAGCGGATCGACCACCTGCCCCGACCGATCGAGTACGTCTTCAACACGCCGTCCCACCACCGGGTGCACCACGCCTCCCAGGGCGGCTACCTGGACCGCAACTTCGGCGGCATCCTGATCGTCTTCGACCGGATGTTCGGCAGCTTCACCCCGGAGACCAGCAGGCCCGTCTTCGGCCTGACGAAGAATCTGGACACCTTCAACCCGCTCCGGGTGGCCACCCACGAGTACGCCTCGATCGCCCGGGACATCGCCAGGGCCGACAACTGGGGCGACCGCATCCGTCACCTCACCAAGGGCCCCGGCTGGCGTCCGGGCCCGACCGACCGCCCGGAGGGCCGCACCGCATGACCATCACCCGACGCCTGCGCACCGCCCGCGGCCTGCTGACCGGGCTCGCCGCCACCTCGGCCGCCCACCTCGGTGCCATCGCCGCCGGCGCGAGCGCCCTGCAACTCGCCACCAAGCCCGCGCTGATGCCACTGCTCGCCGCGCACACCCTGGCCAGGGCCGAGCGAGTGCCCAAGCTGCTCACCTCGGCGCTGGCCGCGAGCACCGGCGGCGACGTCCTGCTCCAGGTCGGCGGCGACACCGCCTTTCTGGCCGGGATGGGCTCCTTCGCGGCGGCACACGTCTGCTATGTGACGATGTTCGTCAAGCGCGGCGCCCTGGACGACCGGCGGCGTACCGCCCTGGTGGCAGCGGCCTACGCGGCGGCCTGGGCGACGATGATCAGTCAGCTCTGGCCCGGCCTGGGGGACCTGAAGATCCCGGTGGCGGCCTACAGCCTGCTGCTGGCCTCCACAGCCGTGACCTCCTCCGGCCTCGGCTGGCGGACGGGCCTGGGCGGGGCGCTGTTCCTGCTCTCGGACACCCTGATCGCCACTCAGCTGGCGGGCTGGCGTGAGCTTCCCGGCCACGAGTTCTGGATCATGGCGACGTACATCACGGCCCAGTACCTGCTGGCCGTCGGCACCCTGCGCGGGCAGGCCGCGGACGAGGCGGCGGCCGTGGCGGGCATGGCGAGCGGGACCGAGGATGCCCGGACGCGGCTCAGCGCCCCGGTGCACTCCACGGGGCGCTGAGCCGTCCGAACGCAGGCAGGCCGCTCAGCGCTGTGCCCCGTCCGCACCACTGCCGCCGCGGCGGCGCAGCAGCCAGAAACCGGCGATCCCGGCCGCGACCAGGGCGCCACCGGTGGCCAGCTGCCCCGAGTCGGTCGTGACCGAGCCGCCCAGGCCGGTGCCCATACTGCCGTGCGGCACCAGGCCGGGGTGCTCGGAGCCGCCGCCCTGGTAACCCGAGCCGCCCTCATGGCCCGAGCCACTCCCGTGGCCTGCTGTGCCCTCATGACCTGCAGTGCCCTCATGACCTGCAGTGCCCTCATGGCCCGAGCCGCTCTCGTGCCCGGATCCACCCTGGTTGGCCGACCCGCCCTGGTTCGCCGACCCGCCCTGGTTGGCCTGGCCGCCTTCGTGGCCCGTGCCTCCCTTTTGACCGGTCCCGCTCTCGTGTCCCGAGCCGCCCGCACCGTTCTCGTGGCCCGTACCGTTCTCGTGCCCCGAGGTGCCGTTCTTCTCCCCGAAGCCGCTGCCCGCACCCGAATCCGAACCCCCGCTGGCCAGGGCTACCCCGACGGCCCCGGCGAAGCTGTCGCCGTTGGGGCACTTACCGTCCATGCCCCAGTTGTTGTCCCCCTTGCCCGACTTGCTCGGACCGATCTTCGCCAGCTCCTCCTTGGAGGCCAGTCTGGCGATGCCGCTGAACTTCCCGTCCGGACCCGCATTGAGGGTGGTCGAGCCGGTGGAGAACGCCTGCGAGTTGACGGTGACGGACTTCGCCGAACCGGCCTCGCAGGGGACGCTGACCGTGACCGACTGTCCGGGCCCCGCCTCGGCCGGGGTGACCAAGGCGGCGAGTTGGGTGTTCTTGGCTGGCGTCTCGGGTGCCGCAGAACCGAGTGCGGCGGGGACCGTGACTCCGAGCAGAGCCGAGGCTCCCAGCGCGGCGGCGGCCGTACGCGTGATGCGCATGCCCGTACCTCCAGGTTCTCGGGCGCAGCCGGGGACTTGGCCGTCCGCGTGTTCGAACGACTACGCCCTGTTGCCCAAGACGCTAGGCAGCGCCGACGGGCCCGGCCACCGCACGGGCCCGTTCGGGTGCGGAACGGGCCCCGTGTTGCAGACTGCTGCCCGATGGCCTACAGGGCGAGGTCGACCACCACGGGGGCGTGGTCCGAGGTGCCCTTGCCCTTGCGGGCCTCCCGGTCGACATAGCTGTCGGTGACGGCCTCGACGAAGGGCTCGTTGCCGTAGGTGAGGTCGATCCGCATTCCGAGGTTCTTCGGGAAGCCCAGTGCCCGGTAGTCCCAGAAGGTGTACGGGCGGTCGTACTTGAGCGCGCGTGGCATGACCTCCTGCAGACCGGCCGTCTGGAGCGCGGCCAGGGCGGCCCGCTCGGGCTCGGTGACATGGGTCTGGCCCTCGAAGACGGCGCGGTCGTAGACGTCCTCATCGGTCGGCGCCACGTTGAAGTCGCCGAGCACCGCGAAGGGGCGGGTACCGGCCGCGTCCTCCAGAACGGAGCGGCGCAGCGTCTCCAGCCACTCCAGCTTGTAGCGATAGTGCGCGTGGCCGACCTCGCGGCCGTTGGGC
This sequence comes from Kitasatospora sp. GP82, assembly GCF_029892105.1. GTDB lineage: Bacteria > Actinomycetota > Actinomycetes > Streptomycetales > Streptomycetaceae > Kitasatospora. Next base: position 39,471 of record NZ_JARZAJ010000030.1, read on the forward strand.
ACATAGACGGACCAGACCCGGACGGGCCCGCAGGTCGCCGCGATGGCCCGGGGCTCCACCTCGGGCAGCAGCGCGTCGTCGGCCAGGAAGCCGGGCTGCTCGGGCAGGCCGCGGACGACGTCTTCCAGGCCGACCTTGGACAGGATGGCGACGCCGTTCCAGCGTCCGGTGCCGTGTGCGGCGGTCTCGTAGCCGAGCTCGCTCACAGCCTCGAACGGGAAGTTGTCCGCGGCGCACTTGAGCTCCTGAAGGCAGAGCACGTCGGGCTTGGCGCTGCCGAGCCACTCCAGCAGCTTTGGCAGCCGGGCGGTGACGGAGTTGATGTTCCAGGTGGCGATACGGACGGTCACGGGCGGCCTTCCCGGGCGGACGGAGCTGGTGTGGGCAAGGAACGGACAAGGGGTGGGAGCCTCGGGAGGCTCCCACCCCGAACATACCGTCCACCACCGACACTCCACGGACTCCCGGAGAACGGAGCCCGCGCCCCCTGGTGGTGCCACTGCGGTTCAGCGGCTGGGCCGGACCACCGCCGCCGAGCCGCCGCCGCGCCGGACGGGTTCGGCCGCCGCGATCCAGCGGCCGTCGGGCAGCCGCTCGACGCCGGTCGCCGCGCCGATCTCGCCGCCGTCGCCGAAACGCTGGCCGAGCGCCTCCAGAGCGGCCCGCTCGGGCAGGGCCAGGAAGCCCGGCTCGGCGGCCGTCGTGGTCGCGTTGCGCTGGCTCGCGCGGGGCGCGGCGATGGCCTGCTCCAGGCTCAGCCCGCGGTCGATCCGCCCGAGAAGTACCTGAAGCACGGTGGTGATGATGGTCGCGCCGCCCGGCGACCCGGTGGCGAAGAAGGGCTTGCCGTCGTGCAGCACGATGGTCGGCGAGATGGACGAACGCGGCCGCTTCGAGGGGCCGGGCAGGTTGGGGTCGGGCACACCGGGGGTGTTGGGGACGAAGGAGAAGTCCGTCAGCTCGTTGTTGAGCAGGAAGCCGCGCCCGGGAACCGTGATGCCGCTGCCGCCGGTCTGCTCGATCGTCAGGGTGTAGGACACGACGTTGCCCCAGCGGTCGGCGACCGTCAGGTGGGAGGTGCTCTGTCCCTCGTACGTCTCGGTGACGGCCGGGCCGCTGCTCCCGCAGGCGGCCGGGTGGTACGGGTCGCCGGGCGCGAGTGGGCTGGTCAGCGTGTGGTCGGGGCTGATCAGGCAGGCCCGGGAGGCGGCGAAGGCGGGCGAGAGCAGCTGACGGGTCGGCACCTGGGAGAAGCGCGGGTCGCCGACCCAGCGGTTGCGGTCGGCGAAGGCGATCCGGCTGGCCTCCAGGAAACGGTGGTAGTACTGGGTGCTGCTCTGCGCGGCCAGGTCGCTGTGCGACAGGATGCCCAGTGCCTCACCGACCGTCGTGCCGCCCGAGGAGGACGGCGCGATGCTGTAGACGTCGTAGCCCCGGTAGTCCGTATGGGTGGGCTGCTGCTGGTGGACCCGATAGGCCGCCAGGTCGGACTGGTCCACCTTGCCGGGGCGGGCGACCCGGCCGGAGGCCGGGTCCACCGGCGGGTGCTGGAGGGTGCGGACGATGTCGGCACCGAGGTCGCCCTGGTAGAGCGCGTCGACGCCCTTGCTGCCCAGTTCCCGGTAGGTGGCGGCGAGGTCGGGGTTGCGGAGCCTGCTGCCGATGACGGGCAGTCCGCCGCCGGGCAGGAAGAGCCGGCGGGTGGCCGGGAAGTCCTTGAACCTGGCCTGGTTGAGCGCGGTCTGGTCCTGGAAGGTCTGGTCGACCACGAAGCCCCGGTCGGCTATCTTCTCGGCGGGCCGCAGCACCTCGCCGAGCGAGCGGCTGCCCCAGAGGTCGAGGGCGCGCTGCCAGGTCGCGGCGGTACCGGGTACGCCGACCGAGAGCCCGCTGGTGACGGCGTCGGCGAAGGCCAGCGGCTTGCCGTTCTCCAGGAAGAGCGAGGAGTCGGCGCGGCGGGAGGCGGTCTCCCGGCCGTCGATGGTGGAGACCCTGCCGGTACGGGCGTTGTAGTAGACGAAGTAGCCGCCACCGCCGATCCCGGAGGAGTACGGCTCGGTGACCCCCAGGGCGGCGGCCGTGGCGACCGCCGCGTCCACCGCGTTGCCGCCCCGGCGCAGCACCTCGATCCCGGCCGCCGTGGCGTCCGCGTCCACGCTGGCGACCGCTCCGCCGTAGCCGACCGCCTCGGGCACCTTGGGCGGTGCGGCTGCGGCCGCCCGGGCGGGGGCGACGGCCGAACAGATCAGGGCCGTACTCAGCGCGAGCGTTGGGACGAATCGGACCAGAGCTCTCATGCGGACCTCCCGAGACGGCGTCAGGCCCCTGTTCTTTCACACGGACACCCCCGGCCACAACGCCGCCCGCAGGCGCATTCCCGCCACTACCCGACGGTAGTTCCGCCGTCGCCCCGCAAGCAGTCGACGGCGTCTGCCCGGCAGTCCGGCCGGACAGTTCGTCAGACTGCCGCCGATGGTGTCCGTCCCGCTTCTCCCCCGCCCGGCCACGGCAGTCCGGCCGGCCCCAGGCGTACGACAGCGCGCAGCGCGTACGCGGAGCCGTGCGGGTGCGCCTGCTCCCGACCGCCGAACCGTCCCCGGTCTTCGCCCATCGAGGTGAAGCGGGCCTCCTGCCCCCGGAGGCCCGCGTGGGGTGGCTCTCAGGCCAGGTGGGCCCGCTCGGAGCGGCGGCGTTTGATGGTGCGGAAGCGGCGTGCGACCTGCCGGGCCAGGTCGGCGGCGCCGACCAGGCCGGCCTCGTTGCCGAGGGCCGCGTGGACGATCTGCGCCTCGGGGCGGAAGCCCCGGCCGGTGAGGGCGTGGCGGAACGCCTCCTGGGCCGGGGCGAGCAGCATTTCGCCCGCGTCGGAGACGCCGCCGCCGATGACGAAGCGTCCGGGGTCGAGGGCGGCCGCCAGGTTGGCGATGCCGACGCCGAGCCAGTGGCCGATGTCGTAGAGCAGTTCGGTGGCGACCGCGTCGCCCGCCCGCGCCGCCTCGGTGACCAGTGGTCCGGTGATCCCTGCCGGGGTGCCGCCCGCGCGGGCGAGCAGCGGTTCGACGACCGGTGACTCCTCCGCCACGAGTGAGCGGGCCTCCCGCACCAGGGCGTTGCCGGAGGAGTACTGCTCCCAGCAGCCCCGGTTGCCGCAGGGGCAGCGGTGTCCACCGGGCACCACCTGCATATGGCCGAACTCGCCGGCGAGACCGTACTTGCCCCGGTCCACGAACCCGTCCCGGACGACCGCGCCGCCGATCCCCGTACCCAGGGTGATCATGACCATATGGTCCTCGCCCCGGCCCGCCCCGAAGCGCCACTCGGCCCAGGCCGCCGCGTTGGCGTCGTTCTCCACGATCACCGGGAAGCGGAGCCGCTCGCTGAGCGCCTCCTGGAGGGGCTCGTTGCGCCAGTTCAGGTGCGGGGCGAAGAGGACCCGCGAGCGGTCCGCGTCCACCCAGCCGGCCGCTCCGACGCCCACCGCGTGGACGTCGTGCCGGTCGGCCAGTTCAAGCACCAGCTCGACGATGACGTCCTCGACCACCTTGGCGCTCTTGCTCTTGTGCGGGGTCTCGGTGCGCAGCCGGTCGATGACCTTGCCCTCGCCGTCCACGACCCCGGCGACCACCTTGGTGCCGCCGATGTCCACGCCGATGGTGGGCAGGCGCAGCACGCTCGGGGGGAGGGCGCGGCGGCGCCGGTCGGCGTTGCGTGGGCCGAGGCCGAAGAGGGTGGGCAGGACGGGCGGCCTGGCGCTGCCACTCGGGATCACGGTCACGTCGGCGGACGCTCCTTCGGGTCGCTGCGGCCGAGCTCGTGGGAGAGTTCGGCCAGGTCGGAACCGCCCGCCATCTCGGTGGTGAGCTGCTCGAGACTGATCCCGGAGCGCGGGTGGCTACCCGCCATCCTGCCTCGTTTCAGCAGGGTGAAGTGGTCGCCGACCAGATAGGCGTGGTGGGGGTTGTGGGTGATCAGCACCACGCCGAGCCCGGCGTCCCGGGCGGCGGCCACGTACTTGAGCACCACGCCCGACTGCTTGACGCCGAGCGCGGCCGTCGGCTCGTCCAGGACAAGGGCCCTGGCGCCGAAGTGGACGGCCCGGGCGATCGCCACGCACTGGCGCTGTCCGCCGGAGAGGGTACCGATCGGCCGGTCGACGTCGCGCAGCTCGATGCCCATCCGGGCCAGGGCCTCGCGGGCGATGCTCCGCATCCGCGGGATGTCGAGGCGGAAGCTGCCGAGTTCCGCGCCGAGGAAGAAGTTCCGCCAGACCGGCATCAGCGGCACCACGGCGAGGTCCTGGTAGACCGTGGCGATCCCCCGGTCCAGGGCCTGCCTGGGCGAGCCGAGGCGGACTTCGTCGCCCGCGATGAGGTAGCGGCCCTCGTCGTGCTGGTGCAGCCCCGCGATGATCTTGATCAGGGTGGACTTCCCGGCGCCGTTGTCCCCCAGCACGCAGCTGATCCGGCCCTCGGCCACCTCCAGCGAGACACCCTCCAGCGCGCGGACCGCCCCGTAGGACTTGCCCACCTCGGTCAGTTCGAGCAGTGTCATCGGCCCGGCCCCCGTTCCGCCCTGCGCTTGACGTAGGAGTTCAGCAGCGCGGCCAGCAGCAGCATCGCGCCGAGGAAGAACTTGAACCAGTCCGGGTTCCACTGGGCGTAGACGATGCCCTTGCTGGTCATACCGAAGATCAGCGCCCCGAGGGCCGAGCCGACGACCGAGCCGTAGCCGCCGGTGATCAGACAGCCGCCGATCACCGCCGCCACGATGTAGATCAGCTCATTGCCCACGCCCTCCCCCGACTGCACGGTGTCGAAGGAGAACAGCAGGTGCTGTCCGAGCACCCAGGCGCAGAAGCCCACGCCCAGGTACAGACAGGTCTTGGTACGGGCCACCGGTACCCCGACGGCCCGGGCGGCCGCCGCGTCGCCGCCGACCGCGAAGATCCAGTTGCCGAAGCGGGTCCGCAGCAGGATCCAGCTGCCCAGGACGACCAGGCCGAGCCACCACCACACCGTCGCCTTCAGGGTCAGCCCGCCCACCGTGAACTGGGAGGCGAACAGCCAGTGGCAGGAGGCGAAGCCCTGCATGTCGCCGATCGGCTTGGTGGAGACCGTGCCGGAGACCAGTTTGGTGACGCCCAGGTTGGCGCCGGTCAGCATCAGGAAGGTGCCCAGCGTGACGATGAAGCTCGGCAGTCCGGTGCGGGCCAGCAGCCAGCCGTTGAGGGAGCCGATCCCGAGTGCCACCGCCAGCGAGACCAGGACGCCGACCCAGGTGATGGCGGTCAACTGGTACGAGATCATCGAGGAGGTCAGCGCGGTGGTGGTCACCGCGACCCCGGCGGAGAGGTCGAACTCGCCGCCGATCATCAGCAGCGCGACCGGCACCGCCATGATCCCGATGGTCGAGGCGGCGTAGAGGACGGTGCCGATCGAGGCGGGCCGCAGGAAGCTCTCCGCCACCACGGAGAAGAAGAGGAAGACCGCGACGGCCGCCAGCAGCGCCCCGAGCTCCGGACGCGAATGGTGCCGGTGGCGCACCGGCCCGGTGTCGGTGAGCACATCCTGCGGCGCGCTCACCGGGTGCCCCGGGCGACGTACTGGGCCAGGGCGGCGGCGTCGTCCTTGGTGAGCACCTGCGGACCGGTGAGCACCGGTTTGCCGCCGCCGAGGGCGTCCAGGTTGTAGCGGTAGAGCCAGAGCAGGTCCACGCCCTCGTACCCCTGGAGGTAGGGCTGCTGGTCGACGGCGAAGCCGACCGTCCCCGCCTGGAGGCCGGCCACCACCTGGGTGCCGAGGTCGAAGGTGTCCAGCTCGACGCTGCGCCGGGCGTCCTGGACGGCCTGGAGGCCGGTGGCGGCGAGCGGTGCGCTGAGGGTGAGGACGGTGTCCAGGGCCGGGTCGGCCTGGAGCTTGGCCGCGATCGAGGCCCTGGCGTCGGGCAGGTTGACCCCGTCCACGTAGAGGGTCTGGAGCTGCCCGGAGAAGGCTGCCCTGGCGCCGGCGCAGCGCTGTTCCTGGCCGATGTTCCCCTGTTCGTGGATCACGCACAGTACGTCCTTGCGGCCACGGGCGGCGAGGGTCGTACCCGCCGCCTGACCGGCCGTCGTCTCGTCCTGGCCGATATGGGTGAGCGCGCCGAAGCGGGCGGAGAACTCCTGGCCCGAGTTGATGCTGATCACCGGAATGCCCGCCGCCTTCGCCCTGGCCAGCGGCGCGGCCAGCGCCTCGCCCTTGGCGAGTGAGACCAGCAGGCCGTCGACCTTCTGGTCGACGGCCGCGTCGACCAGCTGGACCTGGCCCTGGGTCTGCGCGTCGTTGGAGTAGAGGAAGGTGATGTTGTCCTTGGCGGCGGCCTGCTCGGCGCCCTTGCGGACGGTGTCCCAGAAGGCGTCGCCCGCCCCGGCGTGAGTGACCATGGCCACCTTCCACCGCGGGGTGTCCACCGCCCCGCCCGCGCTGCTCACCGCCCGGCTGCGGGCCTGTTCGGCGCGCAGTCCGCCGGTGCTGCTGCACCCGGCCGCCAGCAGGGTCAGGGCGAGGAGCAGCGATACGGTACGTGGCATGCCTCCCAGTGTCAGCTGACGGTGCCGTACCGTCACGTATGCACCGCCGCCGCGCCGCCGCGCGGGTGACGGGGGTTGACGGCACGGCAGGTCCCCGCTCGGTGCGGCAGGGCCGGGCCCATCAGACGGACCTACCCGCACGGGTGGCACACTTATCCCCGCACAAGCCGGTTCCCAGCAACATGTGATGTTCCTCTCAGCTTCCTTTCAGCGTGATGAGCAACTGATCTTCCGTTCGAAACCGTCTGATCCCATCGGAGTGCGTGCCGGGCCAGCGTGCCCGGCCGGTCGGCCAGCAACCCGGATACGAGAACTAGATGCAACTGACAGGTAAGCCCTTTCTGATCCTCACGATCATCCTCGTGCCGATCGCCATGGCGGCCGCGCTACTGCTGTGGGGCAAGGTGCGCGGGCCCAAGCCGCTGCAGTTCCTGTCCAGGCTGATCATGATCCTCTTCTGCCAGATCACCGCCGTGCTCCTGGTCTTCGTCCTGGTGAACAACGCCAACCTGCTCTACGGCAACTGGGACGACCTGCTCGGCACCGGCAGCCACATCCGGTCCGTTCCCGTGGTGGCCAAGGAGGACCCGAACGCCGGTCCGGGCAACGACGCCAAGAACAAGCCCAAGGTGCTGCAGAAGTTCACCCCGGTCGACGACCCGAAGGTGCCCAAGGACGTCCAGACCACCGATCTGAAGGGCCAGCTCTCCGGCGTGGACGGCGAGGTCGTCGTCTGGCTGCCGCCGCAGTACAACGACCCGGCGTACAAGGACAAGAAGTTCCCGGTCGTCGAGCTGCTCCCGGGCTTCCCCGGCTCGTCCTCGACCTGGTTCGGCACCCTCAAGGTCTCCGAGAAGCTCAAGCCGCTGATGCAGAACGGGCAGGTCACCCCGTTCATCCTGGTCTCCCCCCGCACCCAGCTGCTCGGCCGCATCGACACCGGCTGTGCCGACGTCCCCGGCAAGGTCAACGCGGACACCTGGATCTCCCGGGACGTCCCGCAGATGATCACGGACAACTTCCGGGTGGACGAGTCGCCCGAGCGCTGGGCCATCGCCGGGTACTCGGCCGGCGCCCACTGCGCCACCAGGCTGAGCGTGGAGCACCCCAACCGCTACCGCGCGGGCGTCAGCCTCTCCGGTTACAACGACCCGGCCCAGGAGCCGGACTCGCTGACCGCGAAGGACCCGCACCTGAAGGAGCTCTCCAACCCGCTGAACATGCTCAAGAGCGCCCCTCAGCCGCCGAAGATCTCGCTCTTCATGACCGGGAACAAGGGCGACGGCTACGAGGCCGCCGTCGCGATGAAGGCCGCCGCCAAGGCGCCGACCGCGGTCACCGTCCAGGAGACCACCGGACCGCACACCACGGACACCTGGAGCCCGCTGCTCCCGGAGATATTCCGCTGGCTCTCGGGCATCATCCCGGCGCAGCACTGACGCCGACCGCAGGAAGGGCCCGCCGGAACGTTCCGGCGGGCCCTTCCGCTTGTCCCGGCGGTGCCCGGGTCCGCTCGGATTCCGGATCCGGCGATCCCGGCCGCCGCTCAGCCGACCTCGACCGCCCGGCGCCTGCCGCGCCGGCGGCGGGGCCAGGGGAAGAGTCTGAGTGAACGTTTCGCCGCCAGGTCCTCCATCCACCCGAAGCAGAGGACGAACAGCGCGATCAGCGGCAGGGCGATCATCAGCGGGAACCAGTGACTGCGCAGCAGCCACTGGCCGTGCTGGAACATGAAGTCGATGTCCCACAGCTTGTCGATGATCGGGATCGACAGGACCAGCGCGGTGTTGTGCCACAGGTACACGCTGACCGCTCGGGCGTTGAGCAGGCTGATCAGACCGTTCCAGCGCTCCAGGGGCCTGGGCCAGCGCTCCCAGGACGGGCTGAGGTGGAGCAGCAGCAGGACGTAGCCGAAGGACCAGACCGCCTGGGCGATCGGGACGCTGCCCAGGTCGCCCTGCATCGTCGGGTCCTCGACCGGCCTGCTGAACAGCCACCACATTCCCGCCACCATGATCAGTGGCGCCAGGGACGGCGCCAGGGACGGCGGCAGCTTGCGCAGCAGCCCCTCCAGGTGCGCCATACCGAGGATCCAGCAGGAGCCGAAGGTGGTGAAGTCGGTGACGGTCTCCCAGATCCGCCCCTGCTGGTCGAACAGCCCGGAGTTGATGAGGATCGACAGCGCGGGCGGGGTGAACACCGTGATCCAGGGCTGCCTGCGCAGCGCCTTGAGCATCAGCGGCGAGAACAGCACGTACCGGAGGTAGGCGCGCAGGTACCAGAGCGGCACGGCGATCTGCGTGCACAGGATGAACGCCTTGCCCGCCCAGAGCTGGTAGCCGTGCACCGGGACCATGGTGTCGGAGGCCCCGAGCGCCACTGGCTCCCCGCCCCCAGTGGGCAGTTCAACGTGATCCTGCGGATGTACTGGCCCAAGCCGAGTGTGCTGGACGGTGGTTGGAAGCCGCCGGCGATCATCCAAGCCCCGTAGGGCCGCTCCTGAGCACGGCACCGGCCATGCACTGTCCAGGGGCATGGGGCTCCTCTTGACCAACTGCGTGCGCGGCCAGCCATGCAACTTCGCAGTGGGCTGGTCACGCACGCGGTTGGTCAAGAGGAGCCAGCGCCCCCAGGACAGTGCAACTGGCTGCCCGGGGTTCGCTCACGCCAGTTCGAGGGCCAGGTAGAAGTCGACCCGGTCCTCCAGGCGGGAGAGGTCACGGCCGGTCAGCTCCTCGATCCGGCCGATCCGGTAGCGCAAGGTGTTGACGTGGACGTGCAGGCCGGCGGCGCAGCGGGTCCAGGAGCCGTCCGAGCGCAGGAACGCCTCCAGGGTGCGGACCAGGTCCGCCTGGTGCTCGATGTCGTAGGCGATCACCCGGTCGAGCAGTCGGCTGCGGAAGGCTCGCCGGACCTCGTCGGGCACGGCTGCCAACAGCAGGACGTGCGAGGCCAGTTCCTCCGGTCCGGCCACGCAGACCCGGCCGACCCGGGCGGCGGCGATCCGCCGGGCGTGCCGGGCCTCCTCCAGCGCACCGCGCAGACCGCCGGCCTCCGAGGCGGGGGCGGAGACACCGAGGGTGATCCGGCCCTCCGAGCCGAGTCCGGCCTCCAGCGGGGCGAGCAGCTCGCGCAGTGCGTCGGCGGGGACGGCGGAGTCGACGGCGGGGAGCACCACCACGGCACCGGTGCCCGCCCCGGCCACCAGGGCCCGGTCGGTGGCCTCGGTCAGAGCTTCCTCCAGGATTGAACGCACCGCTCCCTCGGGTAGACCTGTTCCTTCGGCGCTCAGCACCAGCCAGTTGCCCTCCGAGGCGACGGGCTGCTGCTCGGTGCCCTCGTAGCGGGCGGCCATCGCCGAGGAAGCGTACAGCGTCTTGCTGATCTCGGACGGGTCGGCGTCACGCTGAAGGAGCGTCAGCACCTCGTCGGCGAGCCGGCGGCGCAGCCGGCGGCTCTCGTCCCTGCGGGTGCGCTCGGCGGCGACCAGGCGGGCCAGGTTGTCGGCGAGCTGCTGGCGTTTGGTGGTCCACTCGGTGACGTCCCCGGCCACCGCGAGCACCCAGTCGGCGAGCGGTGACTCGGTCTCGGGAGTGGTGGAGGCGGGCAGCAGCGAGTAGGCGCCGGTGGCCAGCCGGGCCCGGTGCGGGGGGCGGCGGCGCTGGCGCTGGGCGGCGAGATGGGTGCGGACCAGCTGGTCGCGGTCCGCGGCGGAGAGCCGGTCGACGGGGCCCGCGATCACCCGTCCGGTGGGCGTGAGCACCCAGCAGTCCAGGTCCAGGTCGCCGCCGAGCAGGTCGAGCACGGCATCCAGGCCGCCGCCGCCCGCGGCGGAGACCAGCATCCGGTGCCGGTCGACCAGGGCGGCGAGATCGGCGGCCCGGTCGGCGGAGACCTGGCGGCCGATGAACTCGGTCACGGTACCGAAGGCGATGTCGTCGGGGACGGCGAGCAGGGGCATCCGGTGGCGGCGGCACGCCTCCACCAGGTCCTCGGGTACCGGGCCGACCTCGGCCTCGCCGGCGGCCAGGGCGACGGCGCCGCCGGCCACGATGGTGCGGACGAACCGCTCGGAGTCCTCGGGCCCGGTCCGCCAGAGCATGCCGGTGAGCACCAGCTCACCGCCGTGCAGATAGCGGCCGGGGTCGTGCAGGTCCGTGGTCATGACACCGCTGACCTGCCGGTCGAGCTCGTCCTCGGCAGCGAGCAATCGCAGCCGCGGGGCGCCGGGGGCGAGCAGGTCACGGACGCGCATCCGCAGACTCCTTCGTATGAATGGGGGGTGAGGGGCTCACAGTGTGCCCGAGATCCGACAGTGGGTGTTACGTATCAACGGGCTCCCGGGTCACGGGCTCGTAGCTTCGGAATCACGGCCGGATTACGGTCGTAGATAGCAGTGGACAGACCGCTGTACAGGGCAATTGTCCGCCTTAGAGGAACGTACAGGATGTCCAGCAGGAGCAGGGCAAGGGCTTCATGCCATCGGTGACTGCCAGTGGGCCCCGTCACAGCGGTTCACTGGCCACACGCCGCCGGACACATCCCGGTGACCAGGACGTGGCGCCGAGGCAACGAAGCGCTAGGACGGTCCGAACACCGGGTTCCGGGCACTGTGCCCACGGTCTGGCTGGCAACGACTTGAGGAGACACCCGCATGGAGTTCCTTCGGCCCGCCACCTGGGACGAGGCTCTCGCGGTGAAGGCTGAGTACCCGACCGCGCTGCCCATCTCGGGCGGTACGGACGTGATGGTCGAGATGAACTTCGACGTGCACCGGCCATCCGCGATTCTCGACCTGAACCGCATCACCGAGCTGTCTCAGTGGGAGATCACTGGGGATGTGGTGAAGCTCGGCGCCTCGGTGCCCTACTCCCGGATCATCGACGAGCTGTCCGGGCCCCTCCCCGGGCTCGCGCTGGCGGCGCACACCGTCGGCTCCCCGCAGATCCGCAACCGTGGCGGTGTCGGCGGCAACCTCGGTGCGGCCTCGCCCGCCGGCGACTCGCACCCCGCGCTGCTCGCCGCCGGACGTGACGTCTTCGTCGAGGTCGCCTCGGTCCGTGGCACCCGGATGATCGCCATCGACGACTTCTACGTCGGCGTGAAGCGCAACTCGATGGAGCAGGACGAGCTGATCCGTGCGGTGCACATCCCGGTCGCGGACGGCCCGCAGCAGTTCTCGAAGATCGGCACCCGCAATGCGATGGTCATCGCGGTCTGCGCCTTCGGTTTCGCGCTGCACCCCAAGAACGGCACGGTCGGCACCGGGATCGGCTCGGCCGCTCCCACGCCGCGCCGCGCCGTCGAGGCCGAGGAGTACCTGCAGGGCGTACTCGCCGAACGCGGTCTGTGGGAGTCGGGCGACCTGCTCGGCACCGAGGTGATCCAGAAGTTCGGCGAGCTGGTCAAGGCCGCCGCCTCCCCGATCGACGACGTCCGGGGCACCGCCGACTACCGGCGCCACGCGCTGGCCGTGATGGCCCGCCGCACCCTCACCTGGACGTGGAACGACTACAGCAAGCAGATCAGGAGCGCGGCATGAGGGTCACTTTCACCGCCAACGGCAAGCCGGTAGAGGCGGACGACGTCTGGGAGGGCGAGAGCCTCCTGTACGTGCTGCGCGAGCGGGTCGGCCTGCCGGGCTCGAAGAACGCCTGCGAGCAGGGCGAGTGCGGCTCCTGCACGGTCTACCTGGACGGCACCCCCGTGTGTTCGTGTCTGGTCGCGGCCGGCCAGGTGCAGGGCCGCGAGGTCCGCACCGTCGAGGGCCTGACCGACGAGAACGGCGAGCTGGGCCTGGTCCAGCAGGCGTTCATCGACGCCGGCGCCGTGCAGTGCGGCTTCTGCACCCCCGGGCTGCTGGTGCAGACCGACGCGCTGCTGGAGCAGGACGCCCAGCCGAGCGACTCCGACATCCGCGAGGCGCTGTCGGGCAACCTGTGCCGCTGCACCGGTTACGAGAAGATCATGGACGCGGTGCGGCTCGCCTCCGCCCGCAAGTGCGCGAAGGAGACCAGCGCATGAGCACTCGCACCATCCAGGGTCAGAAGAACCTCCAGGACATCCGCCAGGCGAGCAAGGACGGCATCGGCGGCTCACCGCTGCGCCCGGACGGCACGCTGAAGGTCAGGGGCGAGTTCGCGTACTCGTCCGACATGTGGCACGAGGACATGCTCTGGGGCATGGCCCTGCGCTCGCCGCATCCGAGGGCCGACATCCTCTCGGTGGACATCTCCGAGGCCCTCAAGGTGCCCGGCGTCTACGCGGTCCTCACGCACAACGACATCCCGGGCTCCAAGTACTACGGCCTGGAGATCCAGGACCAGCCGGCCCTGGCCATCGACAAGGTCCGCTACCACGGTGAGGCGATCGCCCTCGTCGCGGCCGACCACCCGGAGACGGCCCGCCGCGCGGTGAAGAAGATCAAGGTCGAGTACGAGGTGCTCGCCCCGATCGTCACCGAGGAGCAGTGCCTCAACCCCGAGGTGTACGGCTACGTCCACGAGCCGCACGAGTACAAGTCGCACGGCTCCGGCAACATCGTGCACTCGCAGAAGCTGGTCTCCGGCGGCGGTGTCACCGACGAGATCCGCGCCCTGGCCGACGTGATCGTCAAGGGCGACTACGAGGTCGGCATGCAGGACCAGGCCTTCCTCGGCCCCGAGTCCGGACTGGCCGTGCCCGCCGAGGACGGTGGCATCGACCTCTACGTCGCCACCCAGTGGCTGCACGTGGACCGCCAGCAGATGGCCCCCGTGCTCGCCCTGCCCGAGGAGAAGGTCCGCCTGACCCTCGCCGGCGTCGGCGGCGCCTTCGGCGGCCGCGAGGACCTGTCGATGCAGATCCACGCCTGCCTGCTGGCCCAGCACACCGGCAAGCCCGTCAAGATCGTCTACTCCCGCGACGAGTCCTTCTTCGGCCATGTGCACCGCCACCCGGCGAAGATGACCTACGAGCACGGTGCCACCCGCGACGGCAAGCTGGTCTTCGCCGACGCCCGGATCGTGCTGGACGGCGGTGCGTACGCCTCCGCCTCGCCCGCCGTCGTCGGCAACGCGGCCTCGCTGGGCCACGGCCCGTACGTCATCCCGAACGTACGGATGGAGGCCATCGCCCTCTACAGCAACAACCCGTCCTGCGGCGCCATGCGCGGCTTCGGTGCGGTGCAGGCGGCGTTCGCCTACGAGTCGCAGATGGACAAGCTGGCCGCCGAGCTGGGCATGGACCCGGTCGAGCTGCGCCAGCTGAACGCGATGGCCGAGGGCGACTACATGCCCACCGGACAGCAGATCGACTCCCCGGCCCCGGTCGCCGAACTGCTCCAGCGGGTCAAGGACATGCCGCTCCCGCCGCCGCTGGACCTCGACAACCTCGACATCCGGCAGATCCCCGGTGCGCTGTCCAACACCTCCCACGGTGAGGGCATCGTCCGCGGCATCGGCTACTCGGTCGGGATCAAGAACGTCGGCTTCTCCGAGGGCTTCGACGACTACTCCACCGCCCGGGTGCGGATCGAGGTCATCGGCGGCGAGCCGGTCGCCATGGTGCACACCGCGATGGCCGAGGTCGGCCAGGGCGGCGTCACCGTGCACGCCCAGATCGTGCGGACCGAGCTCGGTGTCGAGCAGGTCACCATCCACCCGGCCAACACCGAGGTCGGCTCGGCAGGTTCGACCTCCGCCTCGCGTCAGACGTACATGACCGGTGGCGCGGTAAAGCTGGCCGCCGAGGCGGTCAAGCAGGCCGTCATCGACAAGGGCCGCCGCCGCTACGGCTGGACCCAGAACGACCTGACGCTGGCCGGCGGCAAGGTGGTCTCCGAGTCCCAGGGCTCGCTGATCTCCATCGTCGACCTGCTGGGCGACGAGGCGATCGACCTCACCCGTGAGCACCACCACCGTCCGACCGTCCCGTTCGACAAGGAGACCGGACAGGGCTTCGGCCACGTCCAGTACACCTTCTGCGCCAACCGCGCGGTGGTCGACGTGGACGTCGAGCTCGGCCTGGTCAAGGTGGTCGAGCTGACCGCCGCCCAGGACGTCGGCAAGGCGCTCAACCCGCTCTCGGTGGTCGGCCAGATCCAGGGAGGCTGCACCCAGGCGCTCGGCCTGGCAGTGATGGAGGAGATCATCGTCAAGGACGGGAAGGTGCGCAACGCCTCCTTCACCGACTACCTGATCCCCACCATCCTGGACACCCCGCCGATCCCGGTGGACGTCCTGGAACTTCCGGACCCGCACGCCCCGTACGGGCTGCGCGGCGTCGGCGAGGCCCCCACCGTCTCCGCCACGCCGTCGATCGTCGCCGCGATCCGCGCCGCGACCGGTCTGGCGCTCAACCGGATTCCGGTCCGGCCCGAGCACCTCACCGGCACGCTCTGACAGACCTCCCCGGGGCAGCGACAGTCTTCCCCGCCGCCCCGGGGACGCACCACCCACACCAGGAACCCGCAATGCCTGCTCCACCCATCCGCTGCCTCTCCCACGCCGGGGTTCTGCAGCGGTGCGCACCACCACGCACCGCAGGCACTACTGAGTGCGTTCCAGTGAGTCGAACAGTCCCCCTGCGCCAACCCCTCAACTGGCCAACAGGTCGGCTCGCCCACCCCAACCCCCTTTGACACTTGGGAGTGGACATGACCAGGATCCCCACGGAGCCCGGTACCACTGAAGAAGACAGACCCGCCGTCGACGACTCCCTCACGCCGTCCCCGGCACCATCGTCGACACCGTCCTCGAAGAACGCGCTGGACGCCTACTTCAAGATCTCCGCCCGAGGCTCCACCTTCGGCAACGAGATCCGCGGCGGCCTCACCACGTTCATGGCGATGGCCTACATCCTGCTGCTCAACCCCGTCCTGCTGGGCGGCGCGGACAAGACCGGCGCCCACCTGGACCACGCCCAGCTGACCACCGCTACCGCTCTCGCCGCAGCGGTCACCACCATCCTGATGGGTGTGGTCGGCAACGTACCGCTGGCCGTCGCCGCGGGCCTCTCGGTGTCCGGCGCGCTCGCCAACATGGTCGCCCCCCACACCACCTGGGCACAGGCCATGGGCCTGTGCGTGGTCTACGGCCTCCTGATCATGCTGCTGGTCGTCTCCGGCCTGCGCGAGAAGATCATGAACGGCATCCCGCTGCCGATCAAGCACGCGATCACCATCGGCATCGGCCTGTTCGTCGCCCTGATCGGCCTGGTCAAGGCCGGGTTCGTGCACCACGGCCCGGACCCGTTCGGTCCGCCCGTCTCACTCGGCCCCAACAGCGAGCTCACCGGCTGGCCGGTACTGATTTTCTCGATCACCCTGCTGGCGATCTTCGTCCTGCTGGCCCGCAAGGTCCGCGGCGCCATTCTGGTCGGCATCGCCGGCGGCACCGTGCTCGCGTTCTTCGCCAACGCGACGGTCACCCTCAAGCCGCACACCTGGACCAGCTCCGTCCCGCAGTGGCCCGGCAGCCCGGTCTCCGCACCCGACTTCGGCCTCTTCGGCCACCTCGACCTCTTCGGCGCCTTCGGCAGCCAGGGCATGGGTGCGATCAGCGCGAGCATCGCCGTCTTCGGCCTGGTCCTGGCCGGCTTCTTCGACGCGATGGCGACCATCATCGGCGTCGGTACCGAGGCGGGTCTCGCCGACAAGCAGGGCCGGATGCCGGGTCTGTCCAAGGCCCTGTTCATCGACGGTGCGGGTGGCGCCATCGGCGGGGTCGCCGGTGCCTCGGGACAGACGGTCTTCGTCGAGTCCGCCACTGGTGTCGGTGACGGTGCCCGCACCGGCCTGGCCTCCGTGGTGACCGGATCGTTCTTCGCCCTGATGCTGTTCTTCTCCCCGCTGGCCGGCATCGTCCCGGTCGAGGTCGCCTCCGCCGCCCTCGTCGTGATCGGCTCGATGATGATGAGCCAGGCCCGGCACATCGACTGGTCGGACCGCGAGGTGGCCATCCCGGCTTTCCTGACCAGCGTGCTGATGCCCTTTACCTACAACATCACCGCCGGTGTGGCGGCCGGTGTGCTGTCATACACCGTGATCAAGGCGGGCACCGGCAAGTGGCGCGAGCCCGGTCCGCTGATGTGGATCCTGTCCGCCGTCTTCCTGGTGTACTTCGCGCTCAGCCCGATCAAGGGTCTGCTGGGTGTCCACTAGCACGACCCGCCGTGGTGCGGGGGCCGAGGCTCCCGCACCACGGCACCCCCCTTGTCCCCGACACATGTGAGGAGCCCCCCGAGATGCAGGACATCGCCGAGCAGCTGCAGAGCTGGCACGCGTCGGGGCGCTCCTTCGCCGTCGCCACCGTGGTCGGCGTCTCCGGAAGCGCGCCGCGCGACCCCGGCGCCGCCCTCGCCGTGGACGCCTCCGGCGAGGCGATCGGCTCCGTCTCCGGCGGCTGCGTCGAGGGCGCCGTGTACGAGCTCTGCCGGGAGGCCATCGCCTCCGGCGAACCCGTCCTCGAACGCTTCGGCTACAGCGACGAGGACGCCTTCGCGGTGGGTCTGACCTGCGGCGGAATCCTGGATGTCTTCGTCCAGCCGATCACCCCGGGCGCCGACGCCGCACTCGACGCCGGGATCACCTACATCGCCTCCGGCACCCCCGTCTCGCTCGCCCGCGTGATCGACGGCCCCGCCGGGCTGCTGGGCGCCACCGTCGCCGTCACTGCCGACAGCCACCACGGCACGCTCTCCCCCGCGCCGTCCACCACCGGAGCCCTGGAGCGCGCCGCCGTCGCCCAGACCCGGGCCATGCTGGACTCCGGCCGCACCGGCAGGGTCGTCCTCGGCCTGGACGGACGGCCCTGTGACGATGACGAGCAGGGCACCGTCACCTTCTTCGTGGAGTCCTACGTCCCCTCACCCCGGATGATCGTGTTCGGCGCGGTCGACTTCGCCGCGGCCGTCGTGCGGATCGGCAAGTTCCTCGGCTACCGGGTCACCGTCTGCGACGCCCGGCCGGTCTTCGCCACCGAGCGCCGCTTCCCGGACGCCGACGAGGTCGTGGTCGACTGGCCGCACCGCTACCTGGACTCCCAGCTGGAGAAGATCGACGGCCGCACCGTGCTGTGCGTACTCACCCACGACGCCAAGTTCGACATCCCGCTGCTGGAGCGCGCTCTGCGCCTGCCGGTCGGCTACGTCGGCGCGATGGGCTCGCGGCGCACCCACCGCGACCGCAACGCGCGCCTGCGCGAGGTCGGCCTCACCGACGCCGAGATCGCCAGGCTGCGCTCGCCGATCGGCCTGGACCTCGGCGCCCGTACCCCCGAGGAGACGGCCGTCTCGGTCGCCGCCGAGATCATCGCGCACCGCCGGGGCGGCAGCTGCCTCCCCCTCTCCGCCGGGAACGGACCGATCCACCACGACCTGACCCGCACCGCCGACCCCGACCAGGACAAGCCCCACCCCCACGCGGCCTGATCCTGGCCCAAGCCCCACCCTGGGCCCGCCCGCACCTCAGACACGCGCCGCGAGGCTTCAAGCGCTTCGAGGGAGGTGCGGGGCGTCAGCCCACGTCGAGGCGGGCGGCGCGGCGCAGCAGACCCGGGGAGAGACGGCCGAGCAGGCGGGCGGCCTTGGCCTCGAAGGTGACCGGGACGACGGGTTTTCCGGTGCGTACCGCGCGGAGGATCTCGGTGGCGACCTTCTCGGGCGGGAAGCCCCGGCGGGCGTACATCCTGGACACCCGCTCCTGTTTGGCGGCCTGCTGGGCCGGGGTGAGGCCGGAGAAGGTGGAGGTGCGGGTGATGTTGGTGTTGACGATGCCGGGGCAGATGGCGGAGACGCGGATGCCGTGCGGGGCCAGTTCGGCGCCCAGGCACTCGGAGAGCATCAGTACGGCGGCCTTGCTGGTGGCGTATGCGGCGAGCACCTTGGAGGGCAGATAGGCGGCGGCCGAGGCCAGGTTGACGATGTGTCCGCCCGTGCCGCGTTCGGTCATCAGGGTGCCGAAGGCCCGGCAGCCGTGGATCACGCCCCAGAGGTTGACGTCCAGGACGCGCTGCCACTCCTTCTCGGTGGTCTGCAGGAAGGTCCCGGAGTGGCCGATGCCCGCGTTGTTGACCACGACGTCCGGTACGCCGTGCTCTTCGGCCACCTGCTGGGCGAAGGCGTCCACGGCGGCGCCGTCACTGACGTCGAGGGCGTGGGCGTGGGCGCGGCCGCCGACCAGTGCGCAGAGTTCGGCGGTGCGTTCGGCGGCGGCCGGGTCGAGATCGGCGAGCAGTACGGTGGCGCCCTGCTCGGCGAAGGCGAGCGCGGTGGCCCGGCCGATGCCGCTGCCGCCGCCGGTGATGACCACCAACTGACCGCTGTCCGGCGGCGCGTGGTCCTGCCCGGCGGCGACGCGGCCGACGAACTCCCGGACCATTCCGGCCACCACGGGGCCCTGTTCCAGCAGCGCCGACCAGTGGGTGGCGTTCACGGTGCGCCGGGTGAGCCTGGGCGCCCAGCGCTCCAGGCCCTCGGAGAGGAACTCGCCGACGTAGTGGTCCCGGGCCAGGGTGATCAGCTGGATGGGCACCTCGGTGGGCCGCTCGCGCGGGTGGCGGACGGAGGGCCGCATATTGGCCCGGTACAGCTCGATGCCACGAACCGCGTCCCGCTTGAGCGTTGCCTGCGGGTGACCCGGGCGCGGGGTGACGCCCTCCAGGTCGCGCAGCACCCTCGGCCAGGCACGGGCCAGCCACAGGCGCCAGGCGGCGGGGGCGAGGAAGGGCAGGTGGAAGGCGGTGATGTACCAGGAGTGGGCGCCCTGGACGAGGAGTTGCCGCACATGCCGGGGTGTCGGCCGGCGCAGGCGATGGCGGATCCAGTGGCCCGTGTGGTCGAGCGAGGGCCCGGACATGGTGGTGAAGGAGGCGATCCGCTGCTCGGCACCGGGAGCGGTGACGGCCTCCCAGGACTGCACCGAGCCCCAGTCGTGCGCCACGACGTGCACCGGGTGGTCGGGGCTGACGGCGTCGGCGACGGCGAACAGGTCGGCGCCCAGGCGGTCGAGCCGGTAGCCGGCCCGGGAGTCGGGGACGCCGGACTCCCCCGCGCCCCGGACGTCGTAGCGGACCACGTGGTGGTCCCTGGCGAGGTCGGCCGCGACGTCGTCCCAGACGACATGGGTGTCGGGGTAGCCGTGCACCAGGATCACGGTCGGGCCCTCGGGGTCGCCCTGCTCCCAGACCGCGAGCGGCAGGCCGCCGGAATCGACGGTCCGGCGCGCCGGGGCCGGGAGCGACGGGTGAGGGAGCGACGAAGAAGGAGCGTCGGCGCAGGGCACGAGCGCCCGACGGTTCCGGCGGGTGGTCATCGGACGGTCTCCTTGGGCTGGGTCCAGCGCCGTACGTGCGGCAGGTCGTCGTCGAGCCAGTAGGCATCGTCCTCGGTGACCACCAGCAGCTCCTCGAACTTGATGCCCACCTCGCGGAAGCCGATGTGCGGTTCCACCGCCCAGAGTCCGGGAGTCGGGGCATGGCGGGAGCTGCGGCCGTCCGCCCAGAGCGGGGAGCGGCCGTGCAGGCGTTCGCTGATCAGCTCCCGGCCCAGGGTCTGGAGGGTCCGCACGCCGAAACCGAAGAGGTTGACGCCGGCCGGGCCGCGCGCGGTCGTCCGGGTCACCTGGTGGCCGATCACCCGGCCCGGGTAGACCCGGTGCCGGTTGTCGTAGCCGTGCGCGGCGATCTGCGCGTCCACGGCGGCGTACACCTCGTCGAGCGGCCTGCGGGCCCTGACCTCGCGCAGGATCAGCTCCCGGTACACCTGGAGGTCGGCGGCGAGCCGGTCCCAGATCGGGTTCTCGCCGACCTTGCCGCCGTAGCCGATGTCGGCGGTGTAGCCGTCCACGACCGGTGCGCAGTCCAGGACGTACGGCATGCCCTCGGCCAGGCGGCGGTTGCCGGCGAAGAACTGCAGCGGGGTGTGGAAGTGCCTGAAGGCCGTCCGGTCGCCGAACCAGGCGAACGGGACGTGGAAGAAGTCCTGTACACCCGCCGAGACCAGGCAGCGGCGCAGCTTGGTGGTGGCCTGACGCTCCGTCACCCCAGGCTCGATCCAGGCGGCCACCTGCTCGGCGCAGTGGTACGCGAGCTGCTGGGTCTCCCGGAAGCGGTCCAGGTCACGGTCGTCGAAGGGGAAGCGCGGCATCGGTGAGCTCCTCACTGGTCGAGTCACAGATCCAGGACGAGGGTTTCACCCTCGGCGGCTCGGGAGACGCAGGGCAGCAGGGCACCGGCGGCGTGCTCCTCCTCGGTGAGGCGGCGGTCGCGGTGCTCGGGCACACCGGAGAGCAGCTGCACCCGGCAGGTCCCGCAGAAGCCCTGATGGCAGGAGTAGGGCAGTTCGGGGCGGACCTCGCGGACCACGTCGAGCGCGGATCTGTCGGCGGGGACGGGCAGTTCGGGACCCTCGGCACCGAGGCGGACGGTGAAGGGCCTGCCGTCCGGGACCGGCGCGGCACCGAAGCGCTCGAAGTGCAGGGAACGTGCGGGCGGGGCGTCCAGGGCCGCCTGCACGGCGGCGAGCATCGGCGCCGGGCCGCAGCAGTAGACGGCGGCGCCCGCCGGGGCGTGGGCGAGCAGGTCCACCGCGTCGGGGACGCCCCGGTCGTCGTCCGTGAGCAGGGTGACGCGGCCCGGGTCGAGGGCGCGCAGCTCGTCCGTGAAGGGCATGCTGTCGGCGCTGCGGCCGGCGTGCACGAGGTGCCAGTCGAGGCCGCTGCGGGCGGCCTGACGGGCCATCGGCAGAAGGGGGGTGATGCCTATACCGCCGGCCAGGAGGAGCACGGCGGGCTCGGCGCAGAAGGCGAAGCCGTTGCGCGGCCGACGGGCTGTCAGCCGGGCGCCGACGTGCAGCTCGTCGTGGATCTCGACCGAGCCGCCGCCGCCGTCGGCGATCCGGCGCACGGCGATCCGGTAGGAGCGCGGGTCGGCCGGGTCGCCGCAGAGGGAGTAGTGCCGCTCGCGGCCCGAGGGGAGGGTGAGCAGCAGCCGGGCGCCGGGCTGCCAGCGGGGCAGCGGGCTGCCCGAGGGGTCGGCGAGGTGCAGCTCGACCACGTCGGTGGCGGCCGCCTCGTGCCGGGTGACGACCAGTTGGAGGTCCGGCGTGGGGCGAGGGGCGGGGCGGCGCGGGCTGCGACGGAGCAGCGGACCGCCCAGGGCTGGGCTGTAGCGGTCGCCGAAGGCGGTGATCCGCTGGATGAAGCGGTCGGGCCTGGGGCGGCCGTAGAGGTCGGGAGGCGGGGTGGTGAGGTCCATCCGTTGCGGCTCCGGAACGGTGATGGGCGGGTGGAGGTGAATACCGGGCGGCCGGGGTCGGCCCTTTCAGGGGCGCGGGGGTTCCTGTCGATCGACTGCGTGCGCGACCAGCCATGAACGAAGGTGCACGGTTTCTCGCGCAGTCCCCCGCACCCCTGGGTGGTGATTGGCTGATCACGCGGATTCCGTTGAGGCGGTGCACGGTTTCCCGCGTCCCTGGGGCATGAGTCAGCGAGCGGCGGCGCGGGCGGCCGGGGAGGTGGCGAGGTAGCCGAGGGCCTGGCTGGAGGAGCCCTCCTGGGTAGGGTGGTATCCAGGGCGGAGGTAGCGCAGCCCGGAGCGGATCGACTTCACCGGGTCGGGCAGCAGGCCGCGCCTGACGTGCTGCTGCGCCTCGCGCCAGGTGGGCCTGATCCTCCCCTCCAGGGTCGGGTCGGCGGCCAGCATGAAGCGGACCCCGCGCACCCACAGGTGCACCAGCAGCGGTCCGGAGACCATCATGCCGCGGATCCGGCGCAGGTACCCGGGGTCGAGGTGGACCATCAGGTCGTAGGCGACGCTGCGGTGTTCGACCTCCTCGGCGCCGTGCCAGCGCAGCAGGTCGAGCATGGTCGGGTCGGCCTTGGCCCGGTCCAGCCCTGGGGAGTTGAGTGCCCAGTTGCCGAGGAAGGCGGTGAAGTGCTCGATGGCCGCGACGAAGGCGACCCGCTCGATGATGTTCTCGCGCCGCTGCCGCTCGGTCAGTCCGGGCTTCTCCCCCAGGATGCGGTGGAACAGCCAGCTGATCTGACGGACGTACGGGCGCGGGTCGAGCCCCTGCCCGAGCAGGTGGTCGAGGACCTCCTGGTGCGCCTCGGCGTGGATCGCCTCCTGGCCGATGAACCCCAGTACCTCTTCGCGCAGTTGCTCGTCCCTGATCATCGGAAGCGCTTCCTTGAAGACCCGGACGAACCACCGCTCCCCTTCGGGCAGCAGCAGGTGCAGCACGTTGATGGTGTGGGTGGCCATCGGCTCGTCGGGGATCCAGTGCAGCGGCAGCTGCGACCAGTCGAAGCGGACGTCCCTGGGCTCCAGGACCAGGCTGTCGTGAACGGTCGTGGGCGCGGTGGGGCGGGGCATGGGGAGCCTCCTGACCTGCGAGCGGCGCGGCGATTACCGGCAACCTACTCGCGAGTACCGAGGCCCACAAGGGTTTCGGCCATTCTTATCGACATTGAGTCTAATAAGCTTGCGGCTCAGCCCTCGGGCGCCGGTTGCCCGGCCACGGCCGGCTACTGCCCGGGGGTGAGGGGCTCCTGACGAAGTCGTACGGCCGGGCGCCGGGCGATGATCCGCCGGAGCATGCCCGCGACGCGGGGTCAGCCGCCCGCACGGACCGCGAGCCGCCCCGGGGGTGGGTCAGGACCGCCCGGGGCCCCTGGATGATGCCGCATCAGCGCGCCGCCGAACTCCCGCCGCAGGGCTGGAAGATCCATGTGTCGTTTCGTCACGGCCGGCGCGACACTCGCGGGGGGTCGCCCTTCTCGGCCACGCCGGCCGGACCCTCGGGGACCAGCGGCCGCTCCGGCCGCCCGAGAGCGTGGAGACCGGCTGAGCGAGAGCCCCGGGGGCCCGGGTCAGACCGCCATCGCGATCATCAGCGGTGCGGCCCGCTCGGCGAGGAGGTCGGCGGCCGCGCGCAGGCGGTACATGTCGGTGGCCGGCAGCGAGGTGGCCAGACAGCCGACCGTACTGCCGGCGGTGACCGGGACGGCGGCGCAGACGGTGCCCAGCGCGTACTCCTGGAGGTCCAGCACGGGGACGGTGGCCGGCTGACGCTCCAGACGGTGCATCAGCTGCTCGGCATCGGTGATGGTCCGTGAGGTGAGCCGGGCGACCGGGTGCCGGGAGAAGTGGTCCCGCCGGCCGTCGTGGTCGAGCTGGCTGAGCAGGCACTTGCCGAGGGCGCTGGCATGGGCCGAGGCCCGGAAGTCCACCCACTCCTCGACCGGCGGGGCGTAGTCGGCGGAGGCGACGGCCTCCACCGTCAACTCGCCGTCGTGGTAACGGCTGAAGTAGACGGCCGCGCCCAACTCGTCGCGCAGCTCGGCCAGGGTGCGGTCGAGCCTGGTGCGGAGCAGCTGCCTGCGGTTGTCCTGCCCCAGCAGGGCGAAGGCGCCACCGAGCACCCAGGCGCCCTCCTGGTTGATCAGGTAGCCCTCCAGCTCCAGCACCTCGGCGAGTTCCTGCACCGCCGCGAAGGGCAGCGAAAGTTCGCGGGCGACGACGGTGGACGTGACGCCGCTGCTGTGGCGGTCCACCGTCTCCAGCAACCGCAGGGCTCGCTGAAGCTGACCGAACGGACTCGGGCCACCCTGATCGAGCGTGGTCCGATCGCCCCGGCTCCATGCCGACATGAGGGCCCCCTTCGCGAGCATCCCACCCATCCGCGCGGACCTGCCGCGATACCCCCCAGCCTATCCACGCCCGAACCACCGCACCCCACGCTAGGGCGATATTCGCCCCCACACTGTCAGGCCCACTTGACTGGCATATGCCGCACATTGCACCCGAGACCGATCGGGCAACTGCCCCAGGGGCGACGGGCAACCCCGCACTGTCGTAGAGGTTTTCAGCGGACGCCAGCCCGCCCCTGAATAGTGCAACTGACTGACGGTGAACCAAGGATCCCGTCGCCGTGGGTTACCCGCGCAGTTCCTCGCGCCCCTGTTTGGCTTGGCAGATCATGCGAATTTGGCAGATCATGCGAATGCCGACGGGCCCCTCCCCCACTGCCCTGGGGGGAGGGGCCCGTCGGCGGTCACCCGAGTGCGGGCTCGGGGGACCGTTGAGGGTTGGTCGGGTGGTGCCGTGGTGTCAGTTCTCGTCGCCTGCACGGAGCTTGGCGACGGCGGCCTCCAGGCGGGCGCCGTACTCCTCGTCGGCCGCGTGGAAGTGGGCGAGGTTCTTCTCGATGACGTCGTCTCGCGAGACCTGCGCGAGGAAGCCGGCCAGGTTGTCGATCAGCCGCTCCTTCTCTCCGTCGGACATCAGGCGGTAGAGCTCACCGGCCTGGAAGAAGTCGTCGTCCTTGGTGTGGGCCGGGGTGGTGTAGGTGCCGGTGTAGCCGGAGAGGGCGACCGGGGCGGCCAGGGCGCCGTCCGTCTGGCGCGGGCCGTCGTACGAGTTGGGCTCGTAGTTCTTGCCGCGGCCGGACTTGTTGACGGCCGAGAACCCGTCACGGCCGTAGTTGTTCGCCTCGGTGGCCCTGGGGGCGTTCACGGCGAGCAGGGTGTGGTTGACGCCGAGGCGGTAGCGCTGGGCGTCCGCGTAGGCGAAGAGGCGGCCCTGGAGCATCTTGTCCGGGGACGGGCCGATGCCGGGAACGAAGTTGTTCGGCGAGAAGGCGGCCTGCTCGACCTCTGCGAAGACGTTCTCCGGGTTCTTGTTGAGAACCAGGCGGCCGACCTTCTGCAGCGGGTAGTCGGCGTGCGGCCACACCTTGGTGAGGTCGAACGGGTTGAAGCGGTACTCGGCCGCCTCGGCCACCGGCATCAGCTGGACGTACAGGGTCCAGGACGGGAACACGCCCCGCTCGATGGCCTGGTGCAGGTCGCGCTGGTGGCTGTCGGCGTCGCCGCCGACGACCTCGGCGGCCTGGGCGCCGTCCAGGCTGCGGACACCCTGGTTGGTCTTGAAGTGGTACTTCACCCAGTACGCGTCGCCCTGCTCGTTGACCCACTGGTAGGTGTGCGAGCCGTAGCCGTTCATGTGCCGGTAGGAGGCCGGGATGCCGCGGTCGCCGAAGAGCCAGGTGATCTGGTGGGTCGCCTCGGGGGCGTGCGCCCAGAAGTCCCAGACGTTGTCGGCCTCGGTGATGCCGGTGAAGGGGTCGCGCTTCTGCGAGTGGATGAAGTCGGGGAACTTCAGCGGGTCCTTGATGAAGAACACCGGGGTGTTGTTGCCGACCAGGTCGTAGTTGCCCTGCTCGGTGTAGAACTTCAGCGCGAAGCCGCGCGGGTCACGGACCGCGTCGTTGGCGCCGAGGTTGCCGGCCACGGTCGAGAACCGCAGGAAGACCTCGGTGCGCTTGCCGACCTCGGAGAGGAAGGCGGCCTTGGTGAACTGCGAGACCTCGTCGGTCACCTCGAAGTAGCCGTACGCGCCCGAGCCACGGGCGTGCACCACGCGCTCCGGGATGCGCTCGCGGTTGAAGCGGGCCAGCTTCTCCAGCAGCTGCTGGTCCTGGATCAGCAGCGGGCCGTACTCACCGGCCGAGGCGGAGTTCTGGTTGTCGGCGATCGGGGCGCCGGACTCGGTGGTCAAGATCTTCGACATGAGGGTCCTTCAAGTAGCGGCGGTGCGGAGGTGTTTCGGGATCAGACGCCGAGCAGGCGCCAGATGGCCGAGCGGCGGCGGGAGGACTGCTCGCCGTCGGGGCCGTCGGTCGGCTGCAGAGCAGCGACGGCGGCGGTGGTCGCGGCGGCGTCCGCGAGCGGGCGGGCGGCGGTCAGCGCGGCGGCCTCGGCCTGGTCGAGTCCGGCCTCGGTGAGGGCGGCCTCGGCCTCGGCGGCGGGCAGTGCGTTGAACCAGCGCAGCGCGAGGGTCGCGCGGCCGGCCTCGGTGAGCCTGCCGGTCAGCCGCAGGCGGGCGAGGCCGCCGTCGGGGTAGACGTTGATCCGGACGTGGGTGACGGGACGGTCCGCGGTGAGCCGGAAGCGGTGGCGGGTGTCGGGCTGGAGGCGGGTCCGGGGCAGGATCTCGAACCAGCCGTGGCCGTCGGCAGGGTTGCCACCCTGCGAGGCGTCGTAGCCGACCAGGTCGGCCCAGCCGGGGGCGTTGGCGACGAAGTGGGTGGTGTCCACCTCGGCGGCCAGGACCTCGCCGCCCCCGGCCAGGGCGATCTGTACCCAGTCGTTGGCCTTGTCGCGCCGACGCCGGGTCTCCCAGCCCTCGCCCATGACGGAGGCTCGGCCGGGAGCGTTCAGGTTGTGCGGGGAGGAGAAGTAGCGGTCCGAGGCGGCTTCGGCGACGCCGCCGTACTCCTGGGCGGCGAGGTCGAAGGTGAGACCGTCCAGGTCACGCGGGTCCGGGCGGACCTCGCCGTGCACCCGCAGCCGGGCCACACCGCCGTCCGGCCAGATGTTCAGGCGGACGTGGGTGAAGCGCTGCTCATTGGTGACCTCGAACTCGTGGGCGGTGTCGCCCCGGAGCGGAGTACGGGGTACCAGGTCCACCCACTCGGCGGCCTGGACCGCCTCGGGTGAGGGGTGGCCCGGGACGGAGGCGCCCTGGACCGAGCCGGACTCGGGGTAGTTTCCGGTGAAGTGGGCGGTGTCCACCACCACGCCACGGATCACGCCGGCCGCGCCGAGCCGGACGACCGCCCAGTCGTGGTCCTCGTCGGTGGGGTGCGGCTGCTCGGCCGAGACACCGCGGCGACGGCGGCTCTCCCAGCCGTCCATGATCTGGCCCTTGTGGCCGAAGGTGTGCGGGCGGAACTCGGCCGGCCTGGCGACCAGGAGGTTCTCCGCATCGGCGAAGGTGTCCTCGTTGGTGCCGACGACACCCGCGCCCAGCAGGCGGGAGGCCAGGTTGACCAGCTCGGTGAACGGAGCGCTGGGGGTGTTCACGGTACTCAACTCAAGGCTCCTAATGACGAGTGATCTGGCGGCCGAACGGCTCGGCGTCCACGTTCACGACCCGGCCGCGCAGCCAGGTCGTGCGGACCACACCGGTGAGCGTCCGGCCGGCGTACGGGGTCACGGGGTTGCGGTGGTGCAGCGCCTGCGCGCGCACCGCGAACTCCGCGTCAGGATCGAAGGCGACCAGGTCGGCATCGTGGCCGACGGCGATGGCGCCCTTGGTACCGGTCAGGCCGACCAGCGAGGCGGGCCCGCCGGACATCCAGCGGACCACGTCCTCGAGGCTGTGGCCGCGCTTGCGGGCCTCGGTCCAGATGGCCGGCAGACCGAGCTGGAGGGAGGCGATACCGCCCCACGCGGCCGCGAAGTCGCCGCTGCCGCCGTAGCGCTGAAGTTCCTTCAGATCCGGAGTGGACGGCGAGTGGTCGGACACGACCGCGATGAACTCGCCGTTCGCCAGGGCCGCCCAGAGCTCGTCGCGGTTGGACTCGTCGCGGATCGGCGGGCAGCACTTGAAGGCGGTGTCGCCGTCCGGCACCTCCTCGGCCGCGAGGGTGAGGTAGTGCGGGCAGGTCTCGGCGGTCACCCGGACGCCGTCCTCGCGGGCCCGGCGCAGCAGCGGCAGCACGGCGGCGGCGGAGACGTGCAGGATGTGGACGCGGGCGCCGGTGCGGCGGGCGGTGTCCAGCAGCCGGGCCACGGCGGCCGTTTCGGCGTCGGCGGGCCGGGAGGCCAGGAAGTCGCGGTAGTGCACTCCGGGCTGCTGCGGGGCGGCGTCAAGGACGGCGGGGTCCTCGGCGTGGATGATGGCCAGCGCGCCGATCCGGGCCTGCTCCGCGAGGGCGATCTCCAGGTCGGCCTGCTCGACGTGCGGGAACTCGTCCACGCCGGAGGGGGCCAGGAAGCTCTTGAAGCCGAAGACCCCGGCTTCGTGCAGCGGCTCCAGGTCGGCCGCGTTGCCGGGTATCGCACCGCCCCAGAAGCCCAGGTCGATCCAGGACTGCCCCTCGGCGGTCTTCCGCTTGGCTGCCAGGCCGTCCACCGTGGTGGTGGGCGGGACGGAGTTCAGCGGCATGTCGATGATGGTGGTGACACCGCCGGCCGCGGCGGCCTTGGTGGCGGTGGCGAAGCCCTCCCACTCGGTGCGGCCCGGCTCGTTCACATGGACGTGGGTGTCCACCAGGCCGGGCAGCAGCACGGTGTCGCCGAGGTCGGTCAGGTCCAGGCCGTCGGTCGGCAGGGAGCCGTGGGCGGCGATCCGCTCGATTCGGCCGTCTCTGATCAGCACATCAGCGGGATGCTCGCCGTCCGGCAGTACGACACGGCGGGAGCGGATCACCACGGTGGTGGGTGGCGTCTCGCTGAGGGGCATCTGGACCTCCGGGCAAGGCCGAATCTTCGGGACCAATGGGTGGAATCTGGGGGTCGCTGAGAGCGGACAGGCAGTGCCGAGGCGGCAGTTGACGGTCTGATCATCAGACTTGCTGCTGCGATGGCTCGGAGCCTAGGCCCGCCTTCAACAAAACGTCAATGTAGGAAGCTACGAGGCGCGTGGTGGTCAGCCGGCCAGCAGTTCGGCGGCCAGCCGCTCCCCCGCCGCCTCGGCCAGCTCGGCGGCCCTGGTCATACTGTCGCCGGGCAGCTCGGCCAGGTCGGTGAGGGCGATCGCGGAGACGAAACCGGCCGTGCGCCACTCCTCCTCCGACAGTTCCACTCGCCCTGCCACAGCGGCCACCCGAACCCCCGCCCGAGTGGCCGCCGCGGCAACGCCGGCGGGGGCCTTGCCATGGAGCGTCTGCGCATCCAGACAGCCCTCGCCCGTCACGACGAGGCGCGCCCCACGCACAGCCTCGTCGAAACCCAGCAGTTCGAGGAGAAGCTCGATGCCGGGTCGCATGGTGGCGCCGAGCAGGGCCAGGGCGGCGAAGCCGACCCCGCCTGCCGCCCCGGCGCCGGGGGCGTCACGGAAGTCCTCACCGGTGGCTTCTCGGACCACGTCCGCCCACCGGCTGAGCCCCTCCTCCAGGACCACCAGGTCCTCGTCCTCCGCGCCCTTCTGCGGACCGTAGACGGCGGTCGCGCCGCGCGGGCCGAGCAGGGGGTTGTCCACGTCGCAGGCGACGACGATCTCGACACCGTCCAGCGAGTCGGCGAGCGGGCCGAGGTCGAGGGCCGCGAGCCTGCGCAGGGCCGCGCCGCCGGGGGCGAGCTCGGCTCCGTCACGGTCGCGCAGGGCCGCGCCGAGCGCCTGGACCATTCCGGCGCCGCCGTCGGTGCAGGCACTGCCGCCGAGGCCGAGCACGATCCGCTTGGCGCCCAGCGCCACCGCCCGGCCGATCAGCTGGCCGACGCCGAAGGAGCCGGCCGCGAGCGGCGCGGTACGGCCGCCGGGCAGTCGGGCCAGGCCGGAGGCCTGGGCCAGCTCGATGACGGCGATGTCGTCCCTGACCGCGATCGCGGCGTCCACCGGCAGGCCGGTGGGACCCGCGACCTTGGCGGCCACCCGGGTGAATCCGGCGGCCAGCGCGGCGGCCAGGGTGCCCTCGCCGCCGTCCGCGACGGGCAGTTCGCGAACCTCGACACCGGGGGCGGTACGGCGGATACCGGCCGCGATCCTGGCGGCGACCTCGGCGCCCTCCAGGGTGCCCTTGAACTTGTCGGGAGCAACGACCACATGGCCCTGAGTGGGGGTGGCGGGCATGGTGTGGGCCTCTCTTCCGATCACTGAACCGAACTTGCACTATCCAGGGGCTCGGGGCCACCGAGCGGTTGCCGAGCCCCTGACGGTTGCCCGATCGCCCTGGGTGAAGCCCCCTCCCCGCCGTTCCTCTCGTCCCGCTTCCGACGTACGAGAGGCTCCCCTCGGCGAGGGAGGGGGCCGGGCGGGGCGCGCCGGCACGACCGAAGTGCCCCCGGGAGGGTCGCGCGCCGCCGGCTTGGAGCGACCGGCAGAGGGCGGACGGGCCACAGCCCGTCTGCCGGTCGGATCTGGCCTCCTGGTGACGCGGGCACGACCGGACAGGTACACGCCACCAGGAGGAGTCTGTGGGTACTGCGCTGTGCTGATCCCGTGCCGGGGCGCGATTGTCAGGGCGCACCCCGGCACGAAGTACCTGTCCGGCGGGCTTGGACCGACCGGCAATAGGGGTCGCGACGCCGCGGGCCCTATTGCCGGTCGGTCTTACTTGACCTCGCGGCCGGAGAGCCGCTCGACGCCGCGCAGCAGGGCCGAGTGGTCGAGCGAGCCGTCGCCGTTGGCGCGGGCCGAGGCGACCAGCTGGGCGACGACCGCACCGACCGGCAGGGCGGCACCGACGGCACGGGCCGCGTCGGTCACGATCCCCATGTCCTTGTGGTGCAGGTCGATGCGGAAGCCGGGAGCGAACTCGCGGTTCAGCATGTTGCCCTTCTTGCGGTTGAGCACGGTGGAGCCGGCCAGGCCGCCGCCGAGCACGTCCAGCGCGGCGGCCAGGTCGACGCCCGCGTTCTCCAGGAAGACCACGGCCTCGGCCAGGACCTGGATGTTGACGGCCACGATCAGCTGGTTGGCGGCCTTCACGGTCTGGCCCGCACCGGCCGGGCCGACGTGGATCACCGTGGTGCCCAGGGCGTCGAAGAGCGGCTTCGCCTCGGCGAAGTCCGAGGCCTCGCCGCCGACCATGATGGACAGGACGGCCTCGACGGCGCCGGCCTCGCCACCGGAGACGGGGGCGTCCAGGGTGCGGATGCCCTTCGCCTTGGCCTCGGCCTCGACCTTGATGGAGGTCTGCGGGGTGATCGAGGACATGTCGATCACGAGGGCACCGGCGCTCGCGTTCTCCAGGACACCGCCCTCGCCCAGGATGACCTGCTCGACCTGCGGGTCGGCCGGGACCATGGTGATGACGACCTCGGCGTCCTTCACCGCGTCGGCGATGCCGGTGGCACCGTGGCCACCGGCCGCCACCAGGGCGTCGATCGGCCCCTGGGTGAGGTTGAAGCCGGTGACATGGTGCCCGGCCTTGACCAGGTTGGCGGCCATCGGGCTGCCCATGATGCCGAGGCCGATAAAAGCGATCTTGCGGCTCATCGCGTCGCGTTCCTTCGTACGTGGAGGGGTGGGGTGGGGACTGCTACGGTCGCGGCTGGTCGGAACGCAGCTCGCGGGGCAGCCACTCGAAGCCGTCGGCGCTGACGCCGCTCGACGGGCGGTACTCCAGGCCGATCCGGCCGCCCGCGGCGGAGCCGCCGACCGGCCCGTAGCCGGCTGCGGTCAGCCGGGCGAAGAGGTCCTCGAAGTCCAGCTCGCCGGTGCCGGGCTCGTTGCGGCCCGGGTTGTCGGCGATCTGCACATGGCCGAAGCGGTCGGCGTATTCGTCGATGACCGCGACCAGGTCCTCGCCGTTCCTGGCCAGGTGGTAGAAGTCGCAGAGGAACTTGGCGTTGCCGAGGCCGGTGGCGGCGTTGACCTTGTCCACGATCTCGACGGCGGCAGCTGCGGAGACCAGCGGGTAGTCCGGCGCCTCGGGCCTGTTGAGGGCCTCGATCAGCAGGATCGCGCCGATGGAGTGGGCGGCCCGGGCGGCCAGAACGAGGTTCTCCAGCGCGAGCTCGTCCTGCTCGGCCGGGTCGACTCCCTCGATCCGGTTGCCGTAGAGGGCGTTGAGCGCCTTGGTGCCGAGCGACTCGGCGAGCGAGACGGCCACCGGGATGTTCTCGCGGAAACGCCCGCTCTCGGCCGGGACCGAGAGGGTGCCCTTGGCGACGCCGGTGGCGAGGTCGTCCAGGAAGTTGAGGCCGGTGAGCTGTACGCCCGCGTCGGTGAAGGCCTTACGGAGCTCGTCCTGATCGGCCTGCGAGGGGGTGTGGTTCAGACCGAAGGGCCACCACAGCTCAGCGGCGGTGAAGCCGGCGGCGGCAGCGGCGGCCGGGCGCTCCAGAAGGGGAAGCTCGCTGAACAGGATCGACAGGTTGACCGTGTAGCTGTGCTTGGAGGCGGCAGTCACGTCAATCACCTCTCACTCTCTTCCGTCATCCGCAACTTCCACGATCCGGAAGAGGGATTCTGCTTGGTGGAAGCATGTCCGGGGATGCTCCGGGGTGTCAAGGCCGTCACAACAATTTGTTGAAGCAGCCGTGCCTTTCATGACATGCGATGAACGGCCACCGGCCACACCGGGGTCCCACTGTCCGATCGCCCAGCCCCTCCCGAACGCGAGGTCGCTCGCTAGAGTGAGCGGGTGCGATTGATGGTGGAGTTCACGACAGAACCGTTCGAACTGGACACATTCCCGGAGCATGCGGTGGCCGCCCGGCGGGTGGTGGACGAGGCGGACCTGGAGGTCGCCGTCGGCCCGTTCGGCACCGGGGCGAAGGGCGAGGCCGAACAGGTCCTGGCCGCCGTCTCCAAGCTGCTGCGGGAGACCCTGGACGCCGGGGCCACCCGGATCTCCGTCCAGATCAGCGTCCTCGGCGAGGACGTGAAGGCGAAGAGCCCGGAAGGAGTGGGTACGCAGTGAGCAATGCCCTGGAACACCCGCTCGCCTCGGCGATAAAGCCGCTGCTGGAAGCGGTCGGCGCCACCCAGGTCGAGCTGGATCAGGCCCGGCCCGACGATGTCGTCCTGGAGTGGGAGGGCGTACCGGCCGTGGCCGTCCGCCTGCCGCACCTGAGCAGCGCCCTGGACCGCCTGCTGGCCGAGATGACCCGCCAGTTCGACGGCCGCGCACTGGCCGATCTGGACCGCTGGGAGAAGCAGCGCGTGGTCGCCCTCCTGGAGGAGCGCGGCGCCTTCACCGTCCGCCATGGTGTGGAGACGGTGGCTTCGGCGCTCGGCGTCAGCCGGTTCACGGTGTACAACTATCTGAACCGACAGCAGGACGACACCAGGACCAGCTGATCCCGGGCCGCCCTCGCCGGGTTTGCCCAGTCTGTCCCGGCCCTGCCGACGGGCGCACTTGGCGAATCGCACACGAAAAGGGCCCGTAACCCGGCCCGTCCCAAAACTTAACCACCAACCGTTCAACAAAGTGTTGACGCTCGGGGGTGGTGGATCTAGCTTTTGCGAGTGGCACCACTCTTCAGGAGGTCCACCCGTGACCAACCACCCCCAAGCGTCCCCTGACGCAGCCGGCGCCCTCAGCGCGCTGGCGGCGGCTCCCGCCGCCGAGCTGACGGAGACCCTGCTGGAGATCTGCTCCAGCCCCAGCTGGGCCGAGGCCGTTGCGGCCGCCCGGCCCTGGGCCGACCGGGACGCCCTCCTGGCCGCCAACGCGGCGGCCATGGCGGCACTCACCGTCCAGGACCTGAACGACGCGATGGCCGGCCACGCCCGGATCGGCAAGCCCAAGGCGGGCGACGCCACCTCCGAGCGCGAGCAGGCCGGCATCCGGGGTGTGGAATCCGCACTCCTCGATGAACTGCACGAGGCCAACGCCGCCTACGAGGCGAAGTTCGGCCATGTGTTCCTGATCTGCGCGACCGGCCGGACCGCCGGGACCATGCTCGCAGCACTGCGCGAGCGCTACCCCCATGACGCCGCCGCCGAGGCGGAGATCGTCCGGGGCGAGCTGCGCAAGATCAACGACATTCGCATCAACCGACTGCTGGACGAGTCCTAGGATTCGCCCGACAGCTCGTCAATCCTGCCATCAGTAAGGTCACTTCACCCATGACTGGCATCTCCACGCACGTGCTCGACACCAGCCTCGGCCGCCCGGCCGAGGGTGTCCCGGTCGAGCTCGCACTGCACACCGAGGGTGGCTGGACGGTGCTCGGCACCTCCGCCACGGACTCCGACGGCCGGGCCAAGGACCTGCCGGCCGTGGAGGCGGGCTCGGTCGTCCGGCTCCAGTTCGACACCGCGGCCTACTTCGCCGGGCAGTCGGACCGGACGCCGTTCTTCCCCGAGGTCTCGATCGTCTTCACGGTCGCGCCCGCGCAGCACCACTACCACGTGCCGCTGCTGCTCAACCCGTTTGGCTACTCGGTCTACCGCGGAAGCTAGACCGCTTACTGCTTAGGAGCCACGTCATGGCCCACGTGCTCGGTCAGAACCAGTACGGCAAGGCGGAGAACCGCATCGTCCGGATCTACCGTGACAGCACCCGTCACGAGATCAAGGACCTGAACGTCTCGGTCGCCCTCTCCGGCGACTTCGAGGACGTCCACCTCACCGGCTCGAACGCCAACTGCCTGCCCACCGACACCACCAAGAACACCGTCTACGCCTTCGCCAAGGAGCACGGCATCGACTCGGCGGAGGGCTTCGGCATCACGCTGGCCCGCCACTTCGTCGACAGCACCGAGCCGGTGCGCCGCGCCCGGATCCGGATCGAGGAGTACGCCTGGGACCGGATCAAGACTCCGGACAACAGCTCGCGCTTCATCGGTTCGGAGGAGGTCGGCCACTCCTTCGTCCGCAGCGGTCAGGAGACCCGCACCACCGAGATCGTCTACGACGGCGAGAGCGTCCAGGTGATCTCCGGCCTCAAGGACCTGATCGTGATGAACTCCACCAACTCGGAGTTCTGGGGCTACATCAAGGACAGGTACACCACCCTGCAGGAGGCCTACGACCGGATCCTGGCCACCCAGGTGACGGCCCGTTGGAAGTACTCCTTCAGTGGCAAGGAGGGCGAGGCCCAGCCCAACTGGAACCGCTCCTACACCCATGTGAAGCGCCACATGCTGGAGGCCTTCGCCGAGACCTACTCCTACTCGCTGCAGCAGACCCTGCACGCGATGGGCACCCGGGTGCTCAACAACCGCGCCGAGGTGGACGAAGTCCGCCTGGAGCTGCCGAACAAGCACCACTTCCTCGTCGACCTGGAGCCCTTCGGCCTCAAGAACGACAACGAGGTCTACTACGCCGCCGACCGCATGTACGGGCTCATCGAGGGCACCGTGCACCGCGAAGGCGTCGTCCCGGTGATCCCGGTCGCCTGACCTTCCCCCGCCACATGGCCACCGCCCGGTACCGCCGCACCCTCCGGACCCGCCCGTCCGTCACCCGCCGCCGCCCTCCCAAGGGCGCGCCGCGCGCGACGCCTCCGGGATCCGGACGGTATCGGACGGCCTGCAACACCCTTGCACAGTGCACCACTTGTTTCTCCACCCCCACCAACCGGAGATCGTGCTCGCCTCATGGCGGCCGGCCCGGGGTGCCGGAGAGGCTGCCCGAGGGACTCTTGCACCGCCGTCCCGCCCTCGGACAGCCTGAATCCTTGCCAACTCCAGCGCCACGGGCACGCCGGAGGCCACGAGCACAAGAGGGGCTCGACATGGCACTCCGCTCCACCCGTACCAAAGACGGCGGTTCCACCCCTGACAGACCTTCACGGTCGGACGGAGTGTCAACCAGCCTCCCCGATACTCCGTCCGGCCGTGAGGTCCACCCCGTGGACGAGCTGCTCCCGCCGACGAGACTGTTCACCACCGGCCTTCAGCACGTCGCCGCGATGTACGCGGGCGTGGTCGCGCCCCCGCTCATCGTCGGCGCCGGTGTGGGTCTGACCCCCACCGAGCTCGCCCTGCTCATCTCGGCCAGCCTGTTCACCGCGGGTCTGGCCACCCTGCTCCAGACGCTGGGTCTCTTCCAGTCCACGGAGTGGGCGCGCATCGGTGCGCGGCTGCCGTTCGTGAACGGTGTCTCGTTCGCCGGTGTCGCACCGATGCTCGCCATCGCCAAGGAGCGTGGCCCGAAGGACGCCCTTCCGGTCATCTTCGGGGCGGTGATCGTCGCGGGGCTCCTGTGCTTCCTCGCGGCACCGTACTTCAGCAGGCTCATCCGGTTCTTCCCACCGGTCGTCCAGGGCACCGTGATCACCCTCATCGGGGTGTCCCTGCTTCCGGTGGCCGTCAACTGGGCTCGCGGCGGCTCGCCGGGCGCGCCCGGTTACGGCTCCGCCAAGGCCATCGCTCTCGCCGCGTTCACCCTCGCCGCGGTGGTCCTGTGCAACCGGCTGCTGCGCGGTTTCTGGCAGCAGCTCTCGCTTCTCGTCGGGCTGGCGATCGGCACCCTGGCCGCCCTCCCGCTCGGACTCACCGACTTCGGCCCCGTCGAGGGCGCGAGAATCTTCGCGCTCCCCTCCCCGTTCCACTTCGGCGCACCGGTCTTCGACGTCACCGCGATCGTCTCGCTCTGCATCGTCATGGTGGTCTCGATGACCGAGTCCACCGCCGACATGCTGGCACTCGGCCGGATCGTCGACCGCAATGCCGACGAGACGACCCTGACGGCGGGACTGCGGGCCGACGGCCTGGCCACGGCGCTCAGCCCGGTGTTCAACGGGTTCGCGTGCAGCGCCTTCGCCCAGAACATCGGTCTGGTGGCGCTGACGAGGATCCGCAGCCGTTTCGTGGTCGCGGCCGGCGGCGGCATCCTGATCGTGCTGGGCCTCTTCCCGGTGCTCGGCTCGATGGTCTCGCTGGTACCGCCGCCCGTCCTGGGCGGTGCCGGGATCGTGCTCTTCGGCACGGTCGCGGCCAGCGGCATCCGCACCCTGGCGGAGGCCGGGATGGACTCCAGCGCCAACACCATCCTGGTGTCGGTGTCCCTCGGGGTCGGCATCATCCCGATCGCCTCCCCCGACTTCTACACCCCCTTCCCGGAGGCCGTCCGCACGCTGATGCACTCCGGAATCTCGGCCGGCTGCATCATGGCCGTCCTGCTCAACCTGCTCTTCCACCACGTCGGTGTCCACCGCCAGGCCGAGGCCGGCGAGACATCCGCCGCGACGGTGCCAACGGCGACACCGTCCTGACCGGCCGGGGGGCGCGTGCACCGCTCACCGCGCGCCCCCGGCCCTCCCCCATAGGAGTCACACCATGGCAGTCCAGCCCCCGCCCGCAGACCAGCGGATCGTCATCGAGAACGTCGCCATCGCCACAGTCGACGCCAACGACACCGAGTACGCCCGCGGTCACGTGGTCATCCTCGGCAACAGGATCGAGTCGGTCGGCAACGGCCCCGCCCCGCAGTGGCTGGACAACGTGGTGCGCCGGATCAACGGCGAGGGCCACCTGATCACCCCGGGTCTGGTCAACACCCACCACCACTTCTACCAGTGGATCACCCGCGGCCTGGCCCAGGACAGCATCCTCTTCGACTGGCTGGTCGCCCTCTACCCGATCTGGTCCCGGATCGACGACCGCCTGGTCCACGCCGCCTCGCAGGGCTCCGCCGCCGCGCTGCTCAAGTCCGGCTGCACGACCGCCAGCGACCACCACTACGTCTTCCCGCAGGGCGGCGGCGACATCCTCGGCGCCTCCATCGAGGCCGTCGGCGAGCTCGGCATGCGCTTCACCGCGCTGCGCGGCTCGATGTCCCGCGGCAAGAGCGACGGCGGCCTGCCGCCGGACTTCGCGGTCGAAAAGACCGAGGACATCCTGATCGCCTCCGAAGCGGCCGTCGACCGCTGGCACGACTCCTCCTTCGGCTCGATGCTGCACGTCGCCATCGCGCCCTGTTCCCCCTTCTCAGTCACCACGGACCTGATGCGCGAGGCCGCCGAACTCGCCCGCCGCAAGGGCGTACGCCTGCACACCCACGGCTCGGAGGCGGCCGAGGAGGAGCAGTTCTGCAAGGAACTGTTCGGCATGGGCCCGACCGACTACTTCGAGTCGGTGGGCTGGCTCGGCGAGGACGTCTGGATGGCGCACTGCGTCCACATGAACGACTCCGACATCGCCAAGTTCGCCGAGACCGGCACCGGTGTCGCGCACTGCCCGTCCTCGAACGCCCGGCTGGCCGCCGGTATCGCCCGTGTCCCCGACATGCTGACGGCCGGTGTCCCGGTCGGCCTGGGCGTCGACGGCACCGCCTCCAACGAGTCCGGCGAACTCGGCACCGAGCTGCGCAACGCGCTGCTGATCAACCGTCTGCACGGCCGCCCCGACGCGCTGACGGCCCGCTCGGCACTGCGCCTGGGCACCATGGGCGGCGCCCGGGTGCTCGGCCGTCAGAACGAGATCGGCTCCATCGAGGTCGGCAAGCTCGCCGACCTGGCCCTGTGGAAGATCGACGGCATCATGCACTCCTCGATCGCCGACCCGGTCGCCGCCCTCACCATGGGCGCCCTGCCGCCGCTGGCCACCCTCTTCGTCAACGGCAACGCCGTGGTCGAGAAGGGCAACCTGACCACCGTCAACGAGGACCAGATCGCGCTGGCCTGCGCCCGCGCCGCCAAGGAGCTCGCCTCCCGCGTCTGATCCTCCCCGCAGACTCCGGGCCGCGTCAGGGACGGCGCGTCTCCCGGACTCCTCCCGGCCCCTACACCGGGAGGAGCGCAGCCCCGGACCCACGGCGAGGGCCCGGGGCTGTGACATGCCGACAGTTGTGACCTGCCGTCAGCTGGACGGAGCTGCCTATGCTGACGCGATGCGGATCTGGCGGCGGATATCGGTACGGATGCGGCCGAGCAGATCGCCGAACGTGCCTTCATCGGGAAGCGGCCCGTGCAGGTGCGCGCCACCGCGCTGGAGCCGGCTGCCGTCGCGGGCAGTGAGCTGCTGCTGGGCCGGCTGGTGCGCAATCTGCTGGACAACGCCTGCCGTTGCGCCGCCACCGAGGTCCTGGTCTCGCTGCGGACGGAGGCGGGGGTGTCCGGCGCCGACCGGGCGAGGCCGGGTGGGCCGTCCTGACGGTCGGCGACGACGGCCCCGGCATTCCGGCAGCCGAGCGCGAGCGGGTCTTCGAACGGTTCGTGCGGCTGGACTCCGCGCGCGACCGGGCGGACGGCGGCGCCGGACTCGGCCTGGCCCTGGTACGCGGCATCGCCCACGACCTCGGCGGCACGGCGGCTGCGGTCGAGCCCTCGACCGGCACCGGTGCGGAGCTGGTCATCCGGCTGCCCATCGGTACACCGTGACCCCGCCACCCATGGCCACCGTCCGGTAGCCCATCGCGGGCAGCGCCTCCCTGAACTGCTTCTGCTCCGCCGCCGGAACGGGGAAGTCGTCCGGGTCGTCCAGCGCCGCCACCCAGTCCGCGGTGGGCCTGTTCCACGGCGCCGCCCCGCCCGGCGGCGTCAGATACGGGAAGAGCGAGACGGTGCAGCGCTCCGTCAGCTGAGGCGCCAGATGGTTGGCGGCAGCCACCGTCACACCGTCCGGTATTGCCGCCAACACCCTTTTGACCACGGCGACTTGTGGCGTCGGCGCCGCCAGTGAGGGCACCGGAAGCATCGCAGCGGCCACCACCAGGGCGCCGACCGGCGCCAGCCCCACGGCGATGGCGCTCCTGCTGCGGGTGCCGGGTGCGGCGGTGCGGACCGGCCGCGTCAGGGTGGTCACCGCACCCCCGCCACCCGAGGGCGAGGGAACCCCCGCGCCGTCGTAGCGGGCCGGTCGCGCACTCGGTTTCTCAACCAGCGCCCCGCGCCCCGGAGCGTGGCCCAGGCGGCGCAGCCCGTCGACGAAAGCCAGGAAGAGCACCGGCATCAGCACCGCGTTGTAGTGGTGAAGTGTGTCCCAGTACCCCGGGTTGAGGGACCAGAACCTCGCCGCGAGCGGCAGCACCAGCAGCAGACAGAGCGGCGAGCACAGCGCGAGCAGCAGCGTCGGCGCCAGCAGGACGGCCGCCAGCGTCCACTTGTCGCCCGGCAGCAGCAGGCGGGCCACCGGGTTGCCACCCGTCCACTCCCCCGACTCTGCGTAGGTGTAGACGCCCTCCGGGTTCGCGAGCGGGACCAGGACCAGGACGGCCAGCGCCATCGCCATTACTGCCGCCACGGCAAGTCCCGCGCCGAGCCGGCGGTGTCCCCGCACGAAGAGACAGGCGCCGATCCCGACCACCAGGAGGCCCTGGTCCTCCTTGACCAGCAGCAGCGGCAGCGCCCAGCACATGGCCGCCACCGCCCGGTCGCACACCAGCGCCTCCACGGCGAAGGCGGCCAGCGGCACTGCGAAGGCCACCTCGTGGAAATCGAAGGCGAGCGTGGCCCACAGCCCCCAGGACAGCCCGTACGCAAGCCCGATCGCCGCGCCGCCCCACCGGCCCACCGTCCGCATCGCCAGCCTGGTCACCGGGAGCGTCGAGGCTGCCAGCAGCGCGGCCTGGGCGAGCAGCAGCGTCACCGCCCCCGGAAAGAGCCGGTACACGGGCGCGAGCAGCGCGAGGATCGGGCTGAAGTGGTCGCCGAGCAGGTTGTAGTCGGCGCCCTTGAGCGCCACCAGCGGCCTGCCGAGCCCCGCGTAGCCGCGCACCGCCTCCTCGAAGATCCCGAGGTCGAATCCGCTGGTCTCCATCCGCAGATGACGCCCAACCGAGACAGCGCCGTAGACCGCGAACAGCACCAGCGCCAGCACAAGGCGGAGCCGGCGGTCGGTGGAAGATCGGATGTTCATACGCGCCGACGCTAGGAGGACCGACCTGAAAGGTTCCTGAACGAACCTGAAGATCCATTCAGACACCCCACCCGATGACGGCATCGGATGGCCTGGCTTGTGCCGGATTGTCCAACTCACCTTGCAGGCTGGCCCATTGAGTGCGAAGCTTCCGCCTCAAGCGGTCGCTGGCTCGAAGGAAGCAGGGCGACTACCGGGGGAGGATCTGGGCATGACAGGAAGTCTCATCCGGATTGGATACCTACTCGCCTTTCTGGTGGTCACACTGGCAACGGTGCTCAATCCCGACCTGTTCAGTCCAGAAGTCTGGCTCCTGGCGGTGGCAGCCGAGTTGGCCGCCGGCCTGCTGCTACTGAGCCTCCTGACGGCGGTGCTGCCCCGTCGACTCCAGATTTCCACAGCCGGCGCACTGCCCACTTCCGCCGCCCAACGACGGCGACTGGACAGCCTGTTGGTGGCGCTTCGGTTGATCAAGCCTCGATCGGCCGATCTCGATGTCGCAGCTCTCGGCGCCGGCATCGGCCTGTACGCCCGCGCAGTCCGTACGGACACCGGGCGGCAGGCGATGTGGGGTGCTGCTCATGTCCACGGCGGCGGCTGACGGGAACGGTCTGATCCGGTGGCGCAGGCAGGGACTGGGGATCGACACGGTGCAGGGCCCGTATACGCTGACCCGCGTGGCCGACTCACCAGTCGGCGCGATCGCCCGTCGGCTTCGCGCCACCGAGACGGTACGGCTCTCCGGCACCGGCGAGTTGTCGATTACGGTCCAGGTGACCCCAATGGACCTTCTGGTACTCCAACATGTCGTGACGGTCTCCCAGTCAGCCGACGGGAGCCCGGCGCCTCAGGCGTGACAGAGACCTGTACTCCGCCTGTTCGGCCTCGCGCATTCGCGGAGTAGGCGGTCTTTGCCCGACGCCGTAGCCGGGTTGCGGTCGTGCATGGCCAGGGGACCGTACGCTGGCCCGACGGCGGGCAGGCCCTTGCCTGCCCGCCGCTCTGCCCCGCAGCCCCTGGTCCTGCCCAATGCGGGCACCGGTCCGAGTAGTGGCTCGAGCACGCTTCGCCGCCCGATCCGTGCCTGCGCGCCGAGCCCCGCTATGGAACGTCGGCGTCGGCCCGCCCCGACCGGCGTGAGCCACGGCCTTCCCGATCAGCGCCAACTCGGAAACACGGATCGGATGCTGGCCGATCTCGGCGTCCCGCGCTAGGCACTGTCCTGGCGATCACGAGCGGAGCCAGATCACCAACGCCGCGGCTGTGACCGTGCCCAGGAATACGTAGGCCCGTTTGATGCCCCTATGGATGTCAATCGGCTGACGCTGGTGCAGGGGTCGGATTCCTGGCTGCGGTGATGAGTTGGTAGATCTCGCGGGCGACGTAGCG
>NZ_JARZAJ010000031.1 GCF_029892105.1 Kitasatospora sp. GP82
CGTGATGACCGTCCGCGCCGTGACGACCGTCCGTCCGGTGGTTTCAACCGTGACGACCGTGGTGGCTTCCGCCGCGATGACCGTCCGCAGGGTGGTGGCTTCCGTCGGGACGACCGTCCGTCGGGTGGTTTCAACCGTGATGACCGTCCGCGCCGCGATGACCGTCCGCAGGGCGGCGGTTTCAACCGTGATGACCGTCCGCGCCGTGACGACCGTCCGTCCGGTGGTTTCAACCGTGACGACCGTGGTGGCTTCCGCCGCGATGACCGTCCCTCGGGTGGTTTCAACCGTGATGACCGTCCGCGCCGCGATGACCGTCCGCAGGGCGGCGGTTTCCGCCGCGATGACCGTCCCTCGGGCGGTTTCCGTGATGACCGTCCGCGCCGCGATGACCGTCCGCAGGGTGGTGGCTACCGTCGCGACGACCGCCCCCAGGGTGGTGGCTACCGTCGTGACGACCGCCCCCAGGGTGGTGGCTACCGTCGTGACGACCGTCCGTCCGGTGGCTTCCGCGACGACCGTCGGGACTACGACGACCGCCGTGGCAACTACGAGCCCGTTCGCCGTCTGCCGATCCCGGAGGACGTCACGGGTTTTGAGATCGACGCCGATGTGCGCCAGGACCTGAAGAGCCTGCCGAAGACGCTCGCCGACGATGTCGCGCGCAACCTGGTGATGGTCGCCCGACTGCTCGACAACGAGCCGGAGGAGGCGTACAACTACTCGCGCGTCGCGCTGCGGCTCGCCTCGCGGGTGGCCTCCGTCCGTGAGGCGGCGGGCTTCGCGTCCTACATGACCCAGCGGTACTCCGAGGCACTGACCGAGTTCCGGGCGGCGCGGCGGATGACCGGTCGTGTGGACCTGTGGCCGGTGATGGCGGACTGCGAGCGCGGTCTGGGCCGTCCGGAGCGGGCGCTGGCGATGGCCGGTGAGCCCGAGGTGAAGCAGCTGGACAAGGCCGGTCAGGTCGAGATGCGCCTGGTCGCGGCGGGTGCCCGTACCGACATGGAGCAGTTCGACGCGGCTGTGGTGACGCTGCAGAGCCCGGAGCTGGCCTCCAGCGCCATTCACCCGTGGACCGCCCGTCTGCGGTACGCGTACGCCGAGGCGCTGATCGCGGCCGGCCGTGCGGACGAGGCCCGGGACTGGTTCGCCAAGGCCGCCGAGGCCGACACGGACGGTGCGACGAACGCTTCCGAGCGGCTGGCCGAGATCGACGGCCTGGAGTTCACCGACGCGCTCGACCCCGAGCTGGACGAGGACGAGCAGGGCTCCGCGTCCGAGGCCGCCCCGGCCCGCCGCAACGTCGCGATCGACGACACCGGCGAGGACCGGGTGATCTTCGAGGACGAGGAAGACGTCGAGGAGTACTACGACGAGGACGACCTCGAGATCGACGAGGACCGCGAGGGCGAGGCCAAGAAGTAGTCGTCGCGTCGCCGCGAGACAACGCACCGGAGGCCCGGTCGGTACGCACTTCACCGTGCGCACCGGCCGGGCCTCCGGTGTTTCGACCCGCTGCCTCAGCCCAGTTGGAGGCTGCGGATCACGAGCCCGGTGGCCGGTTTGGGGCCGAAGGACGTGGACTTCCTGGGCATCGTCACACCCTGTTCGGCCAGGCGCCGGACCACGCTCTCCGCCACCGGGTGGAGCAGGACGGCCGTGCCGCCGCTGCGGGCGGCCTCCCGCTCGGCGGCCTCGGCGGCGTGCAGATAGCCGATGTCGTCGGGGCCGTCGGGGATCCGCCAGGTGTGGTCGAGCAGGGTGGCGTGCAGCACGGTGGCGTCCAGGCGGCGCCACTCCTCGGGCTTTCCGGCCGGCACAGTGGCGGCCAGCAGGTTCTCGTCCGGCTCGGTGAGCAGCCAGAACACGCCGTTGCCGCCCGTCAGCAGGAAGGCGTTGTCACCGTGCTGCTTGGCCTCGGCGAGGGCCTGGAGGGCGGGTTCTATCGACCCCGGTACCTCCTTGACCTGCCACTGGTCGCCGAGCCGGTCGAGTGCCTCGGCGATCGGCAGCCGGTACAGGACCCGGTGGATGGCCCGGACCC
Source organism: Kitasatospora sp. GP82 (assembly GCF_029892105.1). GTDB lineage: Bacteria > Actinomycetota > Actinomycetes > Streptomycetales > Streptomycetaceae > Kitasatospora. Next base: position 2,048 of record NZ_JARZAJ010000031.1, read on the forward strand.
GCAGGGGGTAGCGGGCGGTGTCGACCAGCAGGACCATGCCCCGGTCCCAGGGGCTGCGCGGGAGGTGCCGGTGCTCGCGCTGGAGCCGCAGGTACATCTCCCAACGGTGGTGGCCGTCCGCGATGAGGGCCCGGCAGGTGGCGAGGTCGCGGGTGACCTCGGCGAGCTCGGTGGGGTCGGTGACGGCCCAGAGGCGGTGGTGGGTGCCGTCGCTGGTGGTCGTGGTGAGCAGCGGCTCGCCCAGGACGGCGCGCTCGATCACGCCCGCCGTCCCGCCCTTGCCGCGGTAGGTGAGCAGCAGCGGCTCCAGGTTGGCCCTGGTGGTACGCATCAGCCCGACCCGGTCGGCGACCGGGCGGGGCATCACGTCCTCGTGCGGCAGCACCACGCCCGCCTCCCGGCCGCTGACCGCGAGAGCTCCGATCAGGCCGCGTTGCAGGCTCTCGGTGCCGGAGCCCGCCTCGCCGGTGCGCTGCTCGTAGACGTAGAGCGCGGGTTCGGGGTCCGGGGCCAGGATGCCCTCGCGCTGCCAGTCTGAGAGCAGCCTGGCGGCGTGCCGGTAGCGGGTGTCGCGGTCGGGGCGGTCGCCGCTGTCCTCGGGCTCGGGCCTGGGGAGGATCAGCCGGACGATGTTGTAGGGATCGGCGGTCTCCAGGTCCAGTCGCCGGTTGGGGTCCACCACGTCGTACGGGGGCGAGGTGACCGCCGCCAGCGTGCCGACCCGGTCGGGGACGTACCGCAGGCCACGGAACGGCGAGAGGGACAGCCCCGCAGTGGCGACATGCCCGGGGTCACCGGGGCCGCCTGCTGGAGCCTCTGCTCCTTTGTCTGCACTGGGTGTGCTCATTCTGGGCATCGTAATCGGGTACGCGTTGTTCAGAGATCTCAAAGATCACAGTGCCCGGTCTTTTCGTCGGAAACGGCAGGAACGGGCAGTCGGACGGGAGGCGGGGTACGGGATGAGCGACGGGCAGCGGTGGCCGGACGGCGACGGCGAAGGTGCGAGCATTCCAGCGCAGGGCGGGCCCGGGGCGCCGGGGGGTGGGGTGTACGACTGGTTCCGGCGCGGGGCCCGGTTGCTGGAGCAGGGGCATCCGGCGGCGGCCGAGCAGTTGCTGGCGCGGGCCGCCGAGATGGAGCCGCACTCCAGGAGCATTCGGGAGACGCTGGCGAGAGCGCAGTTCGACGCCGGACTGTTCGAGGCGGCGCTGGGGAACTTCCGGGCGGTGGCGCTGGCCGATCCGGCGGACGACTACGCTCAGTTCGGATGGGGAGTCTCGGCGGCCCGGCTGGGCGACTTCGAGACCTCCGCCGAGCACCTGGCGCTGGCGGTCGCCATGCGGCCGCAGGCGGAGCACTACCGGGCCGCGCTGCGGCAGACCAGGGCGACGCTGGCGGCTCGGGCCGGGGCGTACGGGCCGTTGCAGCCCGGTGCGCCCGGGTACCCGGCGGTGCCGGAGGGGCCCGAGCAGACCGGTTGAGCCCGGCCGGCGGCGGTCCGTGCGGCGGTCGGGACGGACGGCGCGGGCCGGGACCGGCCGCCGGACGAGAGACGACGATGAGCAAGAGGACGAGGTAGAGCACTGATGACGGACACCGTAGGCAGCCAGGCCCGTACCGCCCCGGGAGGATCGGACCGCCCGCTGACCGAGGCGTACGACACCGCACTGCTCGACCTCGACGGTGTGGTGTACGCCGGGCCGCATGCGATCGTCCACGCGGTGGACTCGCTGGAGGCGGCGCGGGCGGCCGGGATGCGGCTGGCGTACGTCACCAACAACGCCTCGCGGCCGCCCCGGGTGGTGGCCGAGCACCTGACCGAGCTGGGAGTGCCCGCCGAGGCCGCCGACGTGATCAACTCGGCGCAGGCGGCTGCCCGGCTGGTGGCCGAGAAGGTGCCGGCCGGTTCCAAGGTGCTGGTCGTCGGCGGCGCCGGACTGGTGGAGGCGCTGACCGAGCACGGTCTTGTCCCGGTCCGTTCGCTGGACGACGAGCCGCTCGCGGTGGTGCAGGGCTACGACCCGACGGTGGGCTGGCAGCACCTCGCGGAGGCCTCGTACGCGGTGGCGCGCGGGCTGCCCTGGGTGGCGTCCAACACCGACCTGACGGTGCCCACCGCGCGGGGCATCGCTCCCGGCAACGGCACGCTGGTGGCGGCCGTCAGTACGGCGACCGGTGTCGAGCCGGAGGTGGCGGGCAAGCCGCTGCCGCCGATGCACCGGGAGACGGTGATCCGTACCGGCGCGGAGCGGCCCCTGGTGGTCGGCGACCGGCTCGACACGGACATCGAGGGCGCGTTCAACGGCGGCGTCGACAGCCTGCTGGTCTTCACCGGTGTCACCACGCCCGCGCTGCTGCTGGCGGCCCCGCTCCGGCACCGGCCCACCTACCTGGCAGCGGACCTGCGCGGACTGCTGGTCGCCCAGCCCGAGGTGACGGCGCTGGGCGGCGGCCGATTCCGCTGCGGCGGGTACGAAGCCCGGGTGGACGGCGGCGAGCTGCGGCTGGAGGGCGCGGGCGACGATTCGTACGACGGGTTGCGGGCACTGTGCGCGGCGGCCTGGACGGCGGCGGACGCGGACGGCAGCGCGCCGGACGGACGCAAGGCGCTCGCCGAGCTGGGGCTCTAGGGGCTACGCGCTCTGCCCTGGGGGTGCGCGGTTGGCCGGGTGTTCGTGACGCTTGGGTGGTGCGGGGTTGTTCGCGCCCCTGGGGGCTAGAGCAGGGAGCGCAGGCGGAGGAGGTCGCGGAAGCCGGCCTCCAGCCGGACTCGGCCGCCGGCCCAGGCGGAGGCGAAGTTGAGCTGTCCGCCGACCATGGCCACCAGGTCGTCGCCGCTCATGGCGAGGCGGATCTCCGCCTTGGCGGGCGGCGGGCCCGGGGTCTCGACCACGTCGGTGATCCGGCCGCCCTTGAGGCGGCCGGAGAAGGTCAGGTCGAGGTCGGTGATCCAGCAGGTGAGCGAGCGGTCGAGGGCGGCGGCCTTGCTGACGTCGCCGTTGGCGGCGCCCAGGTTGCGGCTGAGCTGCTCAAGTGCCTCGCGGCACTGCTCGATGGTCGCCATGGCTGCTGGTCTCCCGTTCTGCCCGTCTCCCGTTCTGGTTCCCGGGGTGTCGGCTGACCACGCTATCGCAGCAGTGTCGGGGACCGGCCGGGCGGCTGCGGCAGCGTGCGGCGGAGATGAGGCGGTAGCGTCGTGGGTGTGGTGGGGCCCGGTCCGGTACCGGTCGGGCTCGCGGGCGGTGCGAGGCGCGGAGGAGGCACTCGGGATGCTGCGGGATGCGGTACGGGGAGTCGTGGTGGTCGCCACGGAGCTCGCCGAGGAGACCGGCAAGCGGGTCGTGGGTGCGGCCGCAGGTCTGCTGGAGCGCAGTGGCGTGGACGTCGCGGCGATCGAGCGGACCGTGGGCGAGCAGTTCCCGCCGTCGGCCAAGTCGTTGCAGACGCTGGCCGAGGAGGCGGTGACGGCCGGCCGGGCCGGTCTGGACATGGCGGTGGGGGTCGCGCGCGGTGAGATCGACAAGGTCTTCGAGCGGGTCGGTGACCAGGTGGTGAAGGTGGGCGTGGTGCTCAGCTACCTGGAGAGCAAGCTGCGCGAGGTCGAGGAGCAGCCGCACGTCCAGTCGCAGGCCCGGCCGGAGGGGCGGGCCGACGGACTGTTCGACGCGGGCTGGGACGAGCGGGCTCCCGAACCGGAGAAGGCCGTCGGGACGGACGAGGCGGACGGGGCGGTCCGTCCCACCCCCGCGAAGCGGACCGGGGTGAAGCGGGCTGCGGCTGCGGCGAAGCCCGTCGCCAAGCCCGGGGTGACGACGGCGGCCGGCCGGGCGAGCGGGCGGAGCACCGCGAAGGCGGCCGGGCCTGGTGCAGCCAGGAAGACGGCCGCGACGAAGACGACGCCTTCGAAGACAACTGCTCCCAAGACAACTGCTCCTAAGACGGCTGCCGCGAAGCCGGCCGCGCCGAAGACCGGCGCGAAGGGTACGTCCGCGACGAGGGCGACGGCCAAGAAGGCCGGTCCGAAGAAGGGCGCCGCCGCGAAGAAGGCCGCGCCGAAGAAGGCCGGCGGCGATGTCTGAGGACGTGCGGGTGGAGCCGACGGGCCACCCCGAGGTCGATGCCGCGCTGGCCCGGCTGGAGGAGCAGGCCGGGGTGGAGACCGGTGCCCGGGTGGCGGTGTACGAAGATGTACACCAGCGGTTGGTGGACACCCTGGCCGCGCTCGACGAGCAGCAGTAGCCGAGCAGCCGAGCACAGCAGAGCAGCAGTAGGAGCTGAAGCACCAGTGGCAGTGGCACGACGCCGACTCGACGCGGAGCTGGTCCGCCGCAAGCTGGCCCGTTCGCGTGAGCACGCGAGCGAGCTGATCGCGGCGGGCAGGGTCACCGTCGGTGGCACTACCGCGACCAAGCCCGCGACGCAGGTGGAGACCTCGGCGGCCGTGGTGGTGGCCAAGGACGAGAACGACCCGGACTACGTCTCGCGCGGCGGCCACAAGCTGGCGGGGGCGTTCGCGGCCTTCGTCCCGCAGGGGCTGGTGGTGGAGGGGCGGCGCGCGCTGGACGCGGGTGCGTCCACCGGTGGTTTCACGGACGTACTGCTGCGCGCGGGTGCGGCCCACGTGCTGGCGGTGGATGTCGGCTACGGCCAGCTGGCCTGGTCGCTGCAGAGCGACGAGCGGGTCACCGTGATGGACCGGACCAACGTCAGGGAGCTGACGCTGGAGCAGATCGGCGGGGCGCCGGTCGACCTGGTGGTCGGAGACCTGTCGTTCATCTCGCTCGGCCTGGTGCTGCCCGCCCTCGCGGGCTGCTGCGCCGAGGACGCCGATCTGGTGATGATGGTCAAACCGCAGTTCGAGATCGGCAAGGAGCGCCTGGGCAGCGGCGGTGTGGTGCGCAGCCCGCAGCTGCGGGCGGAGATGGTCAGGCAGGTGGCGGACCAGGCGTGGGCGCTGGGACTGGGCGTACGGGCGGTGACGGCCAGCCCGCTGCCGGGCCCGTCCGGGAATGTCGAGTACTTCCTGTGGCTGCGCCGGGGTGCCCCGCAGCTGGATCCGGCCGATGCGGACCGGGCGGTGGCCGAGGGGCCGCGGTAGGGCGGTCGGTCCAGGTCGAGGGGGCGGATGACAGGGGGACCGGATGACAGGGACCGGATGACGGGGGCCGGATGACGGAGCCCCCGGATAGGGTGCTCTGCAGGCGTCCGACCGTCATGCTGAGTGGCGGCCGTACCGGGCCAAGGGCGACCCGGCAGGCGTAGGGAGAGGGCAGGCATGAGTGAGGAACGTACGGTCTTCCTTATCGCGCATACCGGCAGGGAGGCCGCGCTGCGCAGTGTCGAGGGCCTGGTGCACGGCCTGCTCAAGGAGGGGATCAGGATCAGACTGCTCGCCTCCGAGGCGGTCGGCCTGGACTTGCCCGACGGGGTGGAGCGGGTGCCCGGCGGGCACGGTGCGGCGGACGGCTGCGAGCTGATCCTGGTGGCCGGGGGCGACGGCACGCTGCTGCGGGGTGCCGAGCTGGCCCGGGAGTCCGGGCTGCCGATGCTGGGCATCAACCTGGGCCGGGTGGGCTTCCTGGCGGAGGCCGAGCGGGACGATCTCGCGGTGGTGGTCGAGCGGGTGGTCAAGGCCGACTACGAGATCGAGGACCGGATGACCCTCGATGTCCTGGTCCGGACCAACGGCGATGTGGTGCACGAGGACTGGGCGCTGAACGAGGCGTCGATCGAGAAGGCCGCGCGGGAGCGGATGCTGGAGGTCGTGACGGAGGTCGACGGCCGCCCGGTGTCCAACTTCGGCTGCGACGGGGTGGTGCTCTCGACGCCGACTGGTTCGACCGCGTACGCCTTCTCGGGTGGCGGGCCGGTGGTGTGGCCGGAGGTGGAGGCGCTGCTGATGGTGCCGATCAGCGCCCATGCGCTGTTCGCCAGGCCGTTGGTGACCTCGCCGAACTCGGTGCTGGCGGTGGAGGTGCAGCCCAAGACCCCGCACGGGGTGCTGTGGTGCGACGGCCGCAGGTCGGTCGAACTCCCGGCCGGGGCGCGGGTGGAGGTCCGCCGGGGCAGCACACCGGTACGGCTGGCGCGGCTGCACCGGGCGCCGTTCACGGACCGGCTGGTGGCCAAGTTCGCGCTGCCGGTGACGGGTTGGCGCGGGCGCGGCGGGGCCTGCTGAGCGGGGGGCGAGGTGAACGGGACGGTCGCGGCGGTCAGCCGTGGCGCGGAGCACGACTTCAGCAAGCCGAACGAGGAGTTCGTACGGCTGCTGGCCGGTCTCGGTGCGGAGGGTGACGCGCATCTGGGGGTGACCGTCCAGCACCGCTCACGGGTGGCGCAGGACCCGACCCAGCCGAACCTGCGGCAGGTGCACCTGATCCACGCCGAGCTGTTCGAGGAGCTGGCGGCGGCCGGATTCCGGGTCGGGCCGGGCGAGTTGGGCGAGAACATCACCACGTGCGGGCTCGATCTGCTCGCCCTGCCGCGCGGGACTCGGCTCCACCTCGGTGCACAGGCGGTGGTCGAGGTGACGGGGCTGCGCAACCCGTGCCCGCAGATCGACGCCTTCCAGCACGGGCTGCTCAAGCAGGTCGTGGGCCGCGACGGGCAGGGCCGTGTGGTCCGCAGGGCGGGGGTCATGGGAATCGTGCTGGAGGGCGGCGAGGTGCGGCCCGGGGACGGTATCCGTGCGGAGTTGCCGGCGGGGCCGTTCGAGGTGCTGGAGCGGGTGTAGGGGCGGCCTCGGGCCGCCCCTGCGTCAGACCGCGAGTGGTGGTGCTCCCTCGGAGGTGCGCCAGCGGCCGGTCGCTGCCAGACCGGCGATCGTGGCCAGCCGGGCGACGGCTGCCTCGGCGGCGGGGGAGGGGACGGTGAGCGGGATCCGGATGTGGTGCTCGAAGGCACCGTCCACGCCGAACCGGGAGCCGGCCGCGATGCGCACCCCCATGCGCTCTCCGGCCTGCGCGAGCGCGGCTCCCGAGACCTGGCCGGTGGTCGCCCACAGGCAGAGGCCGCCGGGCGGTTGGGCGAACTGCCACTCGGGGAGCTGTCGTTGGAGCGCCGCGGTGAGGGCCTGGGTGCTGGTGCGCAGTCGCTCGTGCTGGTGGGCGCGGACCTCGGCGAAGCGCTCGGTGAGCATCGCGGCGGCGATCAGCTGGTCGAGCACGGGCGTGCCGACGTCGGTGTAGACCCGATCGCTGGCCAACTGCCGTACCAGCGCCGGGTTCGCGCGCAGCCAGCCGATCCGCAGGCCGCCCCACAGAAGCTTGCTGGCCGAGCCGACGGTGACCACCTGGGCAGCCCGGTCGAGCGCGGCCATCGGCCGGGGAAGTTCCTCGGACCTTACGCCCCAGCCGAGTTCGGCGGGCGTCTCGTCGACGACGACGGTCGTCCCGGCGGCCCGGGCGGCGGTGAGCAGCTCGCGGCGCTGGTCCTCGTCGATCAGGGCGCCGGTCGGGTTGTGGAAGTCCGGGATGAGGAAGGCGAGCCGGGGTGCGGCGCCGCGCAGTACCCGCCGCCACTCCTGGACGTCCCAGCGCGGCTGCGCGGTCGGTCCGCCCGGCCAGGCGTGCGGGACGGGCACCAGGCGGGCGCCGCTGCGCCGCAGCGACTGGAGGGTGTGCGCGTAGCCGGGGGCTTCGACGGCGAGACGGTCGCCGCGTCCCGCCAGCGCCTGGCGGGCCAGGTGCAGGGCGCCCATGGCGCCGGTGGTGACCAGGATCTGGTCCGGGGTGGTCGGCAGGCCGCGCTCGGTGAAGCGCCGGGCGATCGCCTCGCGCAGGACGGGCACACCGGTCGGGTAGTGGCCGTGTCCGGAGGCGTACGCGGGCAGCTGTTCGATCACGCGGGCGGCCGCCTCGCCCAGGTACGGCTGCGGGGCGGGCAGTGCGGCCACGCCGAGGTCGAGGATGGACTCCTGCTCCTCCGGTGGCACCGGGTGCAGCGCGTCGCTGGGCGGCCGGCTGCCCTCGGGCAGGGCCGTCCAGCTGCCGGAGCCCCGGCGGCTGCGCAGATAGCCCTCGGTGCGCAGGGTCTCGTAGGCGGTGGCCACGGTGGTGCGGCTGAGCGCGAGCGCCTGGGCAAGCTCCCGCTCTGCCGGCAGTCGGGCGCCGACCGGCAGTCGGCCCTCGGAGACCAGGAGCCGCACCTGACCCGCCAGCGTCCGGTATGCGGGCCGGTGCCCGGCGGGCTCGGGCAGCTGCGTACCGCGCAGCAGCCGGGCCAGCGCGGGCGGGGTCACGACGCTTTGCCACTCACTCATGGGAATCAGTCCACCTGGCCTTGATTGGACCTGGATGTGCTCCGGTTGGACTGCCCATCATGGCAGTGCGGCCACCGAGGCCGCCATGACACGGGCGCCGACCCGACCGAGCACGATCCGAGGAGCCGCGATGGCTACCGCATCCCCGACCGCATCCCCGAGCGAACCCTCGACCGAACCGTCGACCGCATCCGAGTCCGCACCTGCGCCCACGTCCGCCGAGAGCGGAGCGCGGGCCGCCTGGAGCACCGACCGCCTCGGACGGCGGGTGCCGCAGCTGCTGTTCGGCCTCGGCCTGTACGGCTCCAGCGCGGCGCTGATGATGCGGGCATCGCTGGGCGTCAACCCGTGGGACGTCCTGCACCAGGGGCTGCAACGGCACCTCGGGCTGAGCATGGGCGCCTGGGTCACCATCACGGGGGCGCTGGTGCTGCTGTTCTGGATACCGCTGCGCCAGCTGCCCGGCATCGGGACGGTCGGCAATGTGCTGATCCTCGGTGTCGCGATGGACCTCACCCTCGGGGTGGTCGCCACGCCGGACGGCTGGGCGGCGCGGACGGCGCTGCTGGCGGCGGGCATCGTGCTCAACGGTCTGGCGACCGGCCTCTACATCGGCGCCCGCTTCGGCCCCGGACCGCGAGACGGGCTGATGACGGGGCTGCACCGGCGCACCGGCCGTTCGCTGCGCCTGATCCGTACCGGCATCGAGCTGACCGTGCTCGTGATCGGCGTCCTGCTCGGCGGCACGGCGGGTGTCGGCACGGTCGCGTACGCGCTGGCGATCGGGCCGCTGGCGCAGTTCTTCCTGCGCTGGTGCACGGTTGCACGACGCTAGGCCCTGTCCGGCCGATCTTGCCGGGCGCGCGATGAGGACGCGCCCGCCGGGATACACGCTCGGTGGCCGGTTGCGCACGGAGTCGGTGGCGACGATGCCGGATGGGATGAACTTGGGTCGCCCCGACCTGGGCTCGTCGCGCTGCGGGGGTCGGACCTCGTAAGGTCGTCTCCGTGTTGGACGAGATGCGGATACGGGATCTTGGCGTCATCGACGACGCGGTGGTCGAGCTGGCACCGGGCTTCACCGCCGTGACAGGCGAGACCGGCGCGGGCAAGACCATGGTGGTGACCAGCCTCGGCCTGTTGCTCGGCGGTCGTGCCGACCCGGCGCTGGTGCGGGGCGGCGCCGACCGGGCGGTGGTCGAGGGCCGCTTGGAGCTGCCCGCAGGCTCCCCGGCGGCCGCCCGCGCCCTGGAGGCCGGTGCCGAGCTGGACGACGGGGCGCTGCTGATCAGCCGTACCGTCTCCGCCGAGGGCCGCTCCCGTGCCCACGTCGGCGGCCGGGCGGTACCGGTCGGACTGCTGGCCGAGCTCGGCGAGGACCTGATCGCCGTGCACGGCCAGACCGACCAGCAGCGCCTGCTGCGCCCCTCCCGCCAGCGCGGCGCACTGGACCGCTACGCGGGCGAGGCGGTGGCCGGGCCGCTGGCCCGCTACCGCGAGGTGTACCGCACCCTGCGCGAGGTCTCGGCCACGCTGGAGGAGCTGACCACCAAGGCCCGCGAGCGCGCCCAGGAGGCGGATCTGCTCCGCTTCGGCCTGGACGAGATCGGCGCCGCCGAACCGGTGGCCGGTGAGGACGTCGAGCTGGCCGCCGAGGCCGAGCGCCTGGGCCACGCCGATGCGCTCTCCGCCGCCGCGACCCTCGCGCACGCAGCCCTGGCCGGAGACCCGGCCGATCCCGACTCGCTGGACGCGGGCACCCTGCTCGCCCAGTCCCGTCGGGCCCTGGAGGCCGTCCGCCACCACGACGAGCGGCTCGCCGCCCTCGCCGACCGCCTGAACGAGGTCGGTTACCTGCTCGCCGACGTCGCGGGCGACCTGGCCGGGTACGCCGACGATCTGGACGCGGATCCCGTACGGCTGGCGGCGGTCGAGGACCGCAGGTCCGTCCTCGCCCAGCTGCTGCGCAAGTACGGTGGCGCGGAGAACTCGCTCGCCGAGGTGCTGGAGTGGGCCGAGGCCGGTTCGCTGCGGCTCGCCGAGCTCGACGGCGACGACGAGCGGATCGACGAGCTGGGTGCCCAGGAGACGGCGCTGCGGGCCGAGTTGGCCGAACTGGCCGCCGAGGTCTCGGCGGCCAGGCACGGCGCCGCCGACCGCTTCGCCGCCGCCGTCTCCGCCGAACTCGCCGAACTCGCCATGCCACACGCCAGGGTGAGCTTCGCGATCAGCCAGGTCGACGACCTCGGAGGCATCGAGATCGACGGGCGCACGGTCGCGTACGGCCCGCACGGCGTGGACGAGGTCGAGGTGCTGCTCGCCCCGCACCCGGGGGCCCAGCCGCGGCCGATCGCCAAGGGCGCGTCCGGTGGTGAGCTCTCGCGCGTGATGCTGGCCGTCGAGGTGGTCTTCGCCGACGCCGACCCGGTGCCGACCTACCTCTTCGACGAGGTCGACGCGGGCGTCGGCGGCAAGGCGGCGGTCGAAATCGGCCGTCGGCTGGCCAAGTTGGCGCAGAGGGCCCAGGTGGTCGTGGTGACCCACCTGCCGCAGGTCGCGGCCTTCGCCGACCGGCACCTGGTGGTGGTGAAGACCAACGACGGCACGGTCACCCGCAGCGGGGTCAAGGTGCTGAACGACGAGGAGCGGGTCCGGGAGCTGTCCAGGATGCTGGCGGGCCTGGAGGACTCGGAGTTGGGCCGCGCCCACGCCGAGGAGCTCCTCGCCACCGCCCGCGCCCCTCGGAGCCACTGAGGCAGCCCCGGCTGTCGCCCCGGTGCAAGGGGGAACCCTTCAGGGGCGCGGGGCTCTGGGTAGTGCATGGTTGGCGAGCAGTTCCAGCGCCCGCGGCCGGTGCATGGCCGATCGTGCGCCCAGGAGGGCCTGGGCCGCGGCACGACGCGCCCGCGAGGGCCTCCGACTGTCCAAGACCCCTCTCGACCTGGCATGGTGGCGGCTGGACACTGGCATCCCAGTCCCGAGCGCCGCTCGCGGGGACTCCCGCACGCGGCGTGAGTTCGGATTCGAGTCGGAGCGAGACGACGTGGACCATTCCGCGACCCGGGCCACAGTGGCCGGTCCCACGGCGGCCCATGAAAAGCCGGGCCAGCTGCACGTGGTGCTCGTCCTGGCAGCCAGCAGCGGCGGCATCGGCGCGCATGTGCGTTCCCTCGCGCAGGGCCTGGTGGCGCACGGCGTCAGTGTGACGATCTGCGCCCCCGCGGGGACGGACTCGCTGTTCGGCTTCTCCGGCACCGGCGCCCGGTTCCACCTGGTGGACATCACCCCGACCGCCGGAGCACGCAGCGACGCGGCCGCCATCGGTGAGCTGCGGCGCGCCTTCACCGGCGCGGACGTGGTGCACGCGCACGGCCTGCGCGCCGGACTCCTGTCCGACCTCGCGCTGCGCACCGCCGGACGCTTCCCCGGCCTGCGTCCGCAGACCCCGCTGGTGGTGACCTTCCACCACGCGATGCTGGCCACCGGCATGGAGCGCCGACTGCAACGGCTGATGGAGCGCCGGGTGGCCCGCGCCGCCGACCTGGTCCTCGGCGCCTCCTCTGACCTGGTCGCCCGCGCCAGGGAACTCGGCGCCACCGATGCCCGGCTCGGCCCGGTCGCGGCCCCGCCGATGCCGCCCGGCGAGCTCGGCCGGGAGGAGTCCCGGGCCCGCCTGGTCGGTGACCGTCCCGACCGGCCCGTGGTGCTGGCGATCGGCCGGCTGGTGCCGCAGAAGTCCTTCGGCCTGCTGCTGGACGCCGCCCGGGACCTGGGGGAGAGCGATCCACTGGTGGTGATCGCGGGCGAGGGGTCGGAGCGCGCCGGGCTGCGGGAGCGGATCGCGGCGGAGAAGCTGCCGGTCGAGCTGCTCGGCTTCCGCATCGATGTACCCGAACTGCTGGCCGCCGCCGACCTGGTGGTGGTGAGCAGCCGCTGGGAGGCCCGCTCACTGGTCGTCCAGGAGGCGATGCGGGCGGGCGTGCCGGTCGTCGCCACGGCGGTCGGCGGTATCCCCGAGCTGGTCGGCGAGGCGGCCGTACTGGTGCCCTACGGCGATTCGGCCGCGCTGGCGGCGGCCGTCCGTGAGCTGCTCGCCGACCCGGCCCGCCGGGCCGCGCTGGCGGCAGCGGGCCGCTCCCAGGCCGAGACCTGGCCGGACGAGGCGGCCACGGTGGCCCAGGTGCTCAGCACGTACGACGAACTGGTCCAGCGCGAGGGCAACCGAGTCTGACCGGGCAAGCCGAAGCGGGGGACCCTGCGCCCCCCTGTTTCGCCTGCCCGATCGCGCTGAGTTCCCGTTACCCCTGAAACCTCTCTCATGCCCCCGGAGGGGTCACATCATGGCCTGCTCGGTGCGGTCGGCGGAGCGGGCGTCGGGCTGGGCGGAGAGGTAGGCGCCGCCGCAGGCGGTGAGGCGGAGGGCGGTGTCGATCAGCGGCACGTGGCTGAACGCCTGGGGGAAGTTGCCGACCTGCCGCTTGGCCCTCGGGTCCCACTCCTCGGCGAGCAGCCCGAGGTCGTTGCGCAGCCCGAGCAGCCGGTCGAACAGCTCGCGGGCCTCGGTGACCCGGCCGATCATCGCCAGGTCGTCGGCGAGCCAGAACGAGCAGGCGAGGAACGCCCCTTCGTGCCCGGAGAGCCCGTCCACGTTTTCGACGTGCTGTCCCTGGGACGCGTCGTGGGTGGGGTACCGCAGCACGAAGCCGTCCTCGGTGGACAGCTCGCGCTGGATCGCCTCGATGGTGCCGATCACCCGCTTGTCGTCGGCCGGCAGGAAGCCCATCTGCGGGATCAGCAGCAGTGAGGCGTCCAGTTCCTGCCCGCCGTAGTACTGGGTGAAGGTGTTGCGGTCCGGGTCGTAGCCCTTCTCGCAGACGTCCGCGTGGATCCGGTCGCGCAGCTCGCGCCAGCGCTCCAGCGGGCTCTCGCCCTGGAACTCGGTGGGGGACTGCTCCAGCGTCTTGATGGTGCGGTCGACCGCGACCCAGGCCATCACCTTGGAGTGGACGAAGTGGCGGCGAGGTCCGCGGACCTCCCAGATGCCCTCGTCCGGTGCGGTCCAGTGCTTCTCCAGGTAGCTGATCAGCTTGAGCTGGAGGTGGTGGGCGTGGTCGTTGCGGACCAGGCCGGTCATATGGGCCAGGTGCAGGGCCTCGATCACCTCGCCGTAGACGTCGAGTTGGAGCTGTCCGGCCGCGCCGTTGCCGACCCGGACGGGGAGGGAGCCCTCGTAGCCGGGCAGCCAGTCCAGTTCGGACTCGGTGAGCTCGCGCTCGCCCGCGATGCCGTACATGATCTGCAGGTTCTCCGGGTCGCCGGCGACCGCGCGCAGCAGCCACTCGCGCCAGGCGCGGGCCTCCTCGCGGTAGCCGGTGCGCAGCAGGGAGGAGAGGGTGATCGCGGCGTCGCGCAGCCAGGTGTAGCGGTAGTCCCAGTTGCGCTCGCCGCCGATGTCCTCGGGCAGTGAGGTGGTGGGGGCGGCGACGATGCCGCCGGTGGGGGCGTAGGTGAGGGCCTTGAGGGTGATCAGCGAGCGGACCACCGGCTCCCGGTAGGGGCCCTGGTAGGTGCACTGGGCGACCCAGTCGAGCCAGAACTCCTCGGTGGCCGTCAGCATCGCCTCGGCGTCGGGTGCGACGGGGGCGGGCAGGTGGCTGGCCTGCCAGGTGAGGGCGAATGCGATCCGCTCCCCGGCGGTGACTGTGAAGTCCGCGTAGGTGGTGAGGTCGCGTCCGTAGGTCTGCGCCTCGCCGTCCAGCCAGACCGAGTCGGGTCCGGCGACGGCGACGGTGCGGTGGCCGCCGTCGGGCTGCTCGACCCGGTGCACCCAGGGCACCACCCGGCCGTAGCTGAACCGCATCCGCAGGGCCGAGCGCATCCGGACCCGGCCGGAGACGCCCTCGACGATCCGGATGATCTGCGGCACGGCCTCCCGTCCTGCGAGCGGGCGGGGCGGCATGAAGTCGATCACCCGGACAGTGCCGCCCTGGGCGTCCCACTCCTGTTCCAGGATCAGTGAGTCGCCCAGGTAGCGGCGGCGGTCGGCGGGCACGGCCGGGGCGGCGGCGCTCGGCGGGGGTACCCGGATCTCACTCGAATCGGTGAACGGCGGACGCCAGGGCGATGTGGCGGCGGGGGTGACGGTGTCGTCCACGGCTTCGGCCGGACCGATCCGCCAGAACCCGTGTTCATCGGTGCCCAGGAGTCCGGCGAAGACGGCCGGCGAGTCGAATCTGGGGAGGCAGAGCCAGTCCACAGCCCCGTCCCTGCTGACCAGGGCGGCGGTCTGCATGTCCCCGATGAGTGCGTAGTCCTCGATACGGCCGGCCACGTGATTCTCCAGTTCGCAATTTGGGCGGCGGCATCAGACGGCTGGGAGCAGGCGGTCTGCGGGGCCGGAATCCGGGCCGGGCGGCCCTCGGCGCCTCCCGCCGTGTGTGCGGGGAGGGCCGTGGGTGCTTGGCGGGTCCCTTGGTCGGGTCCCTGGCCTGGACGAGTGAACTGGTACGGGAGGTGTCCGGTCGCGCATCGGGGACCAAGAGGTGTCGTCCTGACCCCCTCGCCCTCCGCGTGCTCTGCTGTCGGCGATGCGTCCGTGCAGGATACGTCGGTGGAACGGCGCGCGGCACGTGCAGAGCGCCGCGTTCGGGCGCAGTCACGCCCAGGACCGGCAAAGTGGTCCGACTGGAGCATCCGGAGGGACCCGGACGAACCATCCGGAGGTGATCCTTCCGGGCCTCCGCGAGGAGTCCGGACCACCCTGTCCGGGTGGCTGGAAGAGGCCCGTCCCGGTGGCGTGCGGGAGCCGCACGGCAGCCGGAAGGACGCCGGACGGGCACGCCGGAACGGCCGGGAACGCGTCCGGCGCAGCTCGCTGATACCCTGGTATCCCGTGGACTGGTGGGATCAACCACTCCGGATCCGCCGA
This sequence comes from Kitasatospora sp. GP82, assembly GCF_029892105.1. GTDB lineage: Bacteria > Actinomycetota > Actinomycetes > Streptomycetales > Streptomycetaceae > Kitasatospora. The sequence goes on from NZ_JARZAJ010000031.1 coordinate 17,236, forward strand.
CCCGACGACCCCGTCGGAGCGCCCTTCGGGCTCTTCGGCCGAGTGCGAACTCCTCGTCGGCGCGGACGAACCGGGTACCCCTCCACCGGAGTCACCTTCGACACGCGACCCACGGGAGCCCCCTCTTGGCACAGCCCCATTCCGGCAAGGCAGCGAACGGCCGCGCCGTGACGACCAAGCACCTCTTCGTCACCGGGGGTGTCGCCTCTTCACTCGGCAAGGGCCTCACCGCCTCAAGCCTCGGTGCCCTGCTCAAGGCGCGCGGTCTGCGCGTGACGATGCAGAAGCTCGACCCGTACCTCAACGTGGACCCGGGCACCATGAACCCGTTCCAGCACGGCGAGGTCTTCGTCACCGACGACGGCGCCGAGACCGACCTCGACATCGGTCACTACGAGCGCTTCCTCGACACCAACCTGCACGGCTCGGCGAACGTCACCACTGGCCAGGTGTACTCGACGGTCATCGCCAAGGAGCGCCGCGGCGAGTACCTGGGCGACACCGTCCAGGTCATCCCGCACATCACCAACGAGATCAAGTCCCGGATCCGCCGGATGGCGACCGAGGACGTCGATGTCGTCATCACCGAGGTCGGCGGCACCGTCGGCGACATCGAGTCACTGCCGTTCCTGGAGGCCGTCCGCCAGGTCCGCCACGAGGTCGGCCGGGACAACGTCTTCTTCGTGCACGTCTCCCTGCTGCCGTACATCGGCCCCTCGGGCGAGCTGAAGACCAAGCCGACCCAGCACTCGGTCGCCGCGCTGCGCAACATCGGCATCCAGCCGGACGCCATCGTGCTGCGCGCCGACCGCGAGGTCCCGCAGGCCATCAAGCGCAAGATCTCGCTGATGTGCGACGTGGACGAGGAGGCCGTGGTCGCGGCGATCGACGCCAAGTCGATCTACGACATCCCCAAGGTGCTGCACGGCGAGGGCCTGGACGCGTACGTCGTGCGCCGCCTCGACCTGCCGTTCCGCGACGTGGACTGGACCACCTGGGACGACCTGCTGCGCCGGGTCCACGAGCCGCAGCACATCGTCAAGGTCGCCCTGGTCGGCAAGTACATCGACCTGCCCGATGCGTACCTGTCGGTGACCGAGGCGCTGCGCGCCGGCGGTTTCGCCAACAACGCCCGCGTCGAGATCAAGTGGGTCACCTCCGACGACTGCCTGACCCCCGAGGGCGCGCAGGAGCAGCTCGGCGATGTGGACGCGATCTGCATCCCCGGAGGCTTCGGCGACCGCGGTGTCGACGGCAAGGTCGCCGCGATCACCTACGGCCGTGAGAACAAGATCCCGCTGCTGGGTCTGTGCCTGGGTCTGCAGTGCGTGGTCATCGAGGCCGCCCGCAACCTGGCCGGGCTGCCGGAGGCCAACTCCACCGAGTTCGACTCCGCCGCCAAGTACCCGGTCATTTCCACGATGGCCGAGCAGCTGGCCATCGTGGACGGCAAGGGCGACCTGGGCGGCACCATGCGCCTGGGCCTCTACCCGGCCAAGCTGGCCGAGGGCTCGATCGTCCGCGAGGTGTACGGCGGCGAGCAGTACGTCGAGGAGCGCCACCGCCACCGCTACGAGGTCAACAACGCCTACCGCGCCGACCTGGAGAAGACCGGCCTGCAGTTCTCGGGCCTGTCCCCGAAGGGTGACCTGGTCGAGTACGTCGAGTACCCGCGCGAGGTACACCCCTACCTGGTCGCCACCCAGGCGCACCCGGAGCTGAAGTCCCGCCCGACCCGCCCGCACCCGCTGTTCGCGGGTCTGGTGGCGGCGGCCATCAAGATCAAGACCAGCGCAGAGTAGGACCCTGCCCAGGGGTTTTGGTCTGTTGTTCGACGGACGGCGGTCGTGCGGATCTTCGCACGGCCGCCGTTTGGCATAGGTTGGGGCCGAGCGACTAGGGGAGAGAGATGACGGACATTCAGCAGATCAGGGACGCGGCGGAGGACTGGCCGGTCCGCGAGTCCTCGGTGCCGTTCCAGGGGCGGGTCACCGGCGTGCGCACCGAGGAGGTGCTGATGCCCGACGGCAGCTACGCCCGCCGCGACTACCAGACGCACCCCGGCTCGGTCTCCGTCCTCGCCCTCGACGACCAGCAGCGGGTGCTGATCCTGCGCCAGTACCGGCACCCCGTGCGCCAGCGGCTCTGGGAGCTCCCGGCTGGGCTGCTCGACATCCCCGGGGAGAACCCGCTGCACGCCGCCCAGCGCGAACTCTACGAGGAGGCGCACTGCAAGGCGGGGGAGTGGCGGGTTCTCGTCGACTTCTACACCTCGCCCGGCGGGACCGACGAGGCTCTGCGGCTCTTCCTGGCGACCGACCTCGCCGAGGCGGAGGGCGAGCGCTACGAGGCGCACGGCGAGGAACTGGAGATCGAGACCGCCCGGGTCCCGGTGGAGGAGCTGGTCGGCCTGATCCTCGCCGGTGAGCTGCACAACCCGACGCTGATCACCGGCACGCTGGCCCTGCACGCGGCCCTCACCGGTCCAGGTCTCGACTCGCTCCGTCCCGGCGAGAGCCCGTGGCCGGCCCGGCCGTTCCGGGAGAGCTGAACGCTCTCCGGGCGCGCGCACGGTTCCGGCGGGGAGTTTGATCCACCGGGGTGACTTGCCGGTTGGTACTACCGGTGTCACCCCTGGTAGGTCGTACGGTCGAACTACGCTTCGCGAACGGGCCCGACCACGGGCCTGTGCCGGCTCGGACGTGCGTGCAGGGGGCAGGGCCGAACCGGGGCTCGGCTGGGGCTGGTCGGCTGGTCAGGAGTGACGCAGGTGGCGAGGAAGACCGCGACGATGGACGCACGGCCCGCCGAGCACGGCGTGAAGGACCGGCTGCCCGCAGGACCGGCGCTCTTCACCGGCCGGCGCTCCGAACTCGCGGCGCTCGCCGCTGCCGCCGCCCGCCCGGTGCGGGGCCGCTCCCCGGTCGTCGTCCTGGCCGGGCGGCCGGGCTCCGGGCGCACCACGCTCGCCGTGCGATTCGTCCGCTCGGTCGCCCAGGACTACCCCGACGGTGTCCTGTTCACCCGGCTCTCCGCCCCGGACGGCAGCCGTGTCCCGCCCGGCCAGGTCGCCCGGCGACTGCTGGAACAGCTCGGGCCCGTCCCGGACGCGGTGCTGGTACCCGGCAGCGGGGACGGTGCGGACGACCCGGCCTGCGGTGCGCTGCGCAAGGCCCAGGCGGGCAGGCGACTGCTCTTCCTGCTGGACGACGTGCGTGACGCCGGGCAGCTGTGGCCCCTGCTCGCCGACGAACCCGGCTGTCTGCTGGTCGCCACCACTGCCGGGCCGCTCACCGGGATCGAGGACATCGACCCGGTGATCCTCGGCGGTCTCGACCAGTCCTCGGCGGGCGACCTGCTCAGCGGCCTCGTCGGCGGTACCCGGATCAGCTGCGACCCGGTCGGCGCGGCCGACCTGGCCGAGGCGTGCGGTGCCCGCCCGGCGGCCCTGCGGCTGATGGCCGGCTGGCTGCGCACCAACCCGAAGGCCGCCGTGACCGAGGCCGCCCGGGTGCTGGCGGCGGCGGGTCCGGCGCTCGGCACGGGCACGGTGGCCGGTGGGGGGATTCCGGCCGGGCAGGGAGGTGCCGGGGCCGACGGCCGTACGGGCCAGGGAGAGGTCGCGGCGCCGGACCAGGTGGGTGCGCCGGCCGAGGGTGAGGGGCGCGGCACGCCCCGCCGGGGAGCTCCTGCGGGGCGGATCGGCCTGCCGGGCCGCGCCGGGGGTGGGCTCTCACGGCAGGGAGCGGAGCAGCAGACGGGCCCGGCGCAGGGCCGCTCGAGTGCCGGTGCTGCCGAGGCGGTGCGGCGGGGTGTCGGCGAGGGTGCCGGCGGAGCCGACGGCCGGCAGCGCACGGGCACCGGTCTCTCGGTGCAGGACACCGGGCAGCAGGGGGCAGGGCGGATCCACGGCCAGGCGCGTGCGGGTGCCGGCGGAGCCCGTACGGACCGCAGCTCCGCGGGTGCGGGGGGCGAGGCCGGCAGAGCGGCGGCGCGGGTCAACGGCCAGCGTTCGAGCGCCGAGCGGTCCGACGGCGTCGGCGCGCAGTCCGCCGCGGGGGAGCGGACGACGGTGCCGGGGAAGCAGCGGGGGGCGCAGGACGCGGAGGCCGCCGCGCAGGGGCCGGTACCCGTGCCGGACACCGATCCGCTCAGCGCCGCGTTCACCCTGCTCTACCGTTCGCTGCCCGCCGCCCAGGCGCGGATGCTGCGGATGCTCACCCTTGCCCCGGCCCAGCTCGCCGATCTGCGGACCGCCTCCGCGCTGATCGGCTGCCCGGCGCCGGAGGCGGAGGCCATCCTGCGGCAGCTGGCCGAGCGCGAGCTGCTGGACGAGGAGCCGCCCGCCGTCGACGGCACGCCGCGCTACCGGGTCCCCGGACGGCTGTTTGTGCGACTGGTCCGGCTGCGCGACACCGTCGACCGGCCGTCCGAGGTGCAGTTGGCCCGGGCCAGGATGCTGGAGCGGCTGGTCCGGCTGGTGGACTCGGCCCGGTTGCTGATGGATCCCGCCGCCCCTGCGGTGACCGATCCGCTCCCGGGCGCGATCCGGCTGCGGACCGCCGCACAGGCCGCCGACTGGCTGCTCGGCGAGCGGGAGCTGCTGTTCGGCGCGGTGGCGGAGGCGATCGGCCAGGCCGACCTGGACGGTTCGGCGGGCAGGCTGGTCACCGCGCTGCTGCGCGCGCTGCCGCTCACCGGTGCCGCCGCCCCGGCCGACCTCTACCAACTGCACGGCCTGGTACTGAAGGTGGCCGAGCGCGGCGGCGCCACCCGCCGGGCGGCCGCCGCGCTGCTCAACCTGGGCGGTCTTCAGGCCGCCGCCGGGCGCTGGGAGCAGGCCGCCGCCCGCTACCGCGCCGCCCTGGACCACGCCAGGACCGCCGCCGACGAACCCGCCTGCGCCCGCGCGCTGGAGGGCGTCGGCGAGTGCCACCGGGCGCTCGGCGATCCGGTGCGGGCAGCGGACTGGTACGGCCGGGCCCTCGCGCTGCGCCGGAGCCTGGGGGACCGCCCGGCGGAGGCCCGGCTGCTGGCCAGGACGGCCGAGGCCCATGCCGGGCAGCGCCGGTTCGAGGAGGCCGATCGCGAGTACCGGGCCGCACTGGCGCTGCTGCGGCGCCTCGGCGACGAGCGCGGCCGGACGGTGGTGGCGGGGGCCCTGGATTCGTTGCGGCAACAGGCCGGAGACGGGTGGGATCGCCCTTCCCGGGAGTAATGTCGTATATGGGTGGTTGATCCCCCTTGGTGGCGTGATCCCCGCCGCAAGCCTACGAAAGTGCCAATGTAACGGACTGATTTATTCAGTTTGGAAGGCTGGCGGATTCGCTGGGCTTCATTACACTCGACAGCAGTCGCGCAGCGAAGTGTGCCTCGGTGTCTTCCGATGGTCTCCCCCCATGCGCGCCGCCCGCCGGTCTTCTCCGGTAGGGACCCCCATGGCAAGAGGACGTGTTTAGCCGTGAAGGTCGGCATCCCCCGCGAGGTCAAGAACCACGAGTACCGCGTGGCCATCACGCCCGCCGGCGTGCATGAGCTGGTCCGCAACGGACACGAGGTCGTCATCGAGGACAACGCCGGTGTCGGCTCCTCGATCTCCAACGAGGAGTACGTGGCCGCCGGTGCCACCATCCTCCCCACCGCCGACGAGGTGTGGGCCGCCGCTGACCTGCTGCTGAAGGTCAAGGAGCCCATTGCCGAGGAGTACCACCGCCTCCGCAAGGGGCAGACCCTCTTCACCTACCTGCACCTCGCCGCCGACCGCGCCGGCACCGACGCGCTGCTCGCGTCCGGCACCACCGCGATCGCGTACGAGACCGTGCAGCTCGCCAACGGCGCCCTGCCGCTGCTCGCCCCGATGTCCGAGGTGGCCGGTCGCCTGGCCCCGCAGGTCGGCTCGTACCACCTGATGCGTCCGGCCGGCGGCCGTGGCACCCTCCCCGGTGGCGTGCCCGGCACCCACCCGGCGAAGTGCGTGGTCATCGGCGGTGGCGTCTCCGGCTGGCACGCCGCCACCATCGCCATCGGCATGGGCTACGAGGTGACCCTGCTCGACCGCGACATCAACAAGCTGCGTGAGGCCGACCGTATCTTCGGTACGAAGATCAAGGCCATCGCCTCCAACGCCTACGAGCTGGAGAACGCCGTCCTGGAGGCCGACCTGGTCATCGGTGCGGTGCTGATCCCGGGCGCCAAGGCCCCGAAGCTGGTCACCAACGAGCTGGTCTCCCGGATGAAGCCGGGCTCCGTGCTCGTCGACATCGCCATCGACCAGGGCGGCTGCTTCGAGGACTCCCGTGCGACCACGCACGCCGAGCCGACCTTCCAGGTCCACAACTCGGTCTTCTACTGCGTGGCCAACATGCCGGGCGCCGTCCCGAACACCTCCACCTACGCGCTGACCAACGCGACGCTGCCGTACGTCGTCGAGCTGGCCAACCGCGGTTGGAAGGAGGCGCTGCGCCGCGACGCCGCGCTGGCCAAGGGTCTGAACGTCCACGAGGGCCAGATCACCTACGCCGCCGTCGCCGAGGCCTTCGGCCTGGAGTCCATCTCCCTGGACACCGTGCTCGCCTGACCTCGCATCAGCTGAACGGGCCGCCCTCCGGGGCAGCCCCGCGCCCCCGACCCGCTCCCCTCGGGCCGGGGGCTTCAGCATGCCTGGAACCTGCGGTGAAGGTCGGGTGGCGTGGCGATGTCAATTCATGTGCGACACGTCACCCGCCCTGTGCGGCAGGGAGGGCGACCCGCCCGGCGGGGCGTGACGGCGTCCGCAGAAACGATAGGGTCATCGGCCCTCTCAGCCCTTGACAGCGACCGGTCCGACGGCCGACACATCCTGCCCACTACCGTGGATTGTGTTGCTGCGAACGCCGCAGACGGCCTAGAGTCGCAAACCGTCGGCATGCTGCCACGCTGACGAATCGACATAGAGTCCTGGATGCCCAAGGAGGTAAGACGACTTGTGAATGAGTCGACATTTGCTCCCGGGGGTGGTCAGCCAGGACTGGCGGAGCACGCCGCCGGACAGTCGAACGAGGACCTCGCGGCCCGGCAGGCCACCGTGGGATCGGTAGAGGTCGGCTCGGTCGCGGTCCGCACTTTCGAGGCACGCCAGACCTCCGGCGTCACCGGCGCCACCACCGTCGCCGACTACGAAGCCGACCTGGCCGCCCACGGCCTGGTCTACGGCGATTTCGCCTACGGCTCCTACGACGACCCGGACGCCGAGTACGAACCCGACCCGGAGTACGCCGCCACCTTGGCCCCTGACGCAGCACGCCAACGCCGTGAGCGGATCGGCCCCACCGGCCGTCCGCAGCCCTACTTCCCGATCCCCGCGCCGCTCGCCGAACACGGCCCCGCGCAGATCATCGCGATGTGCAACCAGAAGGGCGGCGTCGGCAAGACGACGTCCACCATCAACCTGGGCGCCGCACTCGCCGAGTACGGCCGCCGGGTGCTGCTGGTCGACTTCGACCCGCAGGGCGCGCTCTCCGTCGGACTGGGCGTCAACCCGATGGAACTCGACGTCACGGTCTACAACCTGCTCATGGAGCGGGGCCTGACGGCCGATGAGGTGCTGCTGAAGACCGCCATCCCCGGTATGGACCTGCTGCCCTCCAACATCGACCTCTCCGCCGCCGAGGTGCAGCTGGTCAGCGAGGTCGCGCGAGAGTCCGCGCTGGCACGGGCGTTGAAGCCGCTGCTGCCCGACTACGACTACGTCATCATCGACTGCCAGCCCTCACTGGGCCTGCTGACGGTCAATGCCCTGACGGCGGCTCACAGCGTGATCGTCCCGCTGGAGTGCGAGTTCTTCGCACTGCGCGGTGTCGCGCTGCTCACCGAGACCATCGAGAAGGTCTGCGAGCGGCTCAACCCCGAGCTGCGCCTGGACGGCATCCTGGCCACCATGTACGACTCGCGCACCGTGCACAGCCGCGAGGTGCTGGCCCGGGTGGTCGAGGCGTTCGGCGAGCACGTCTTCCACACCGTGATCGGCCGGACCGTGCGCTTCCCGGAGACCACCGTCGCCGGTGAGCCGATCACCACGTACGCCACCAACTCGGTCGGCGCCGCCGCCTACCGTCAGCTCGCCAGGGAGGTGCTCGACCGGTGCCGCCCCGCCGAGTGAGTCTCCCGGGTGCCGACGAGCTCTTCCGGACCACGGGCGGGATGGCGCTCTCGCCCTCCCTCGCGAGGCCGGCCGAGGCGCCCAGACCGGAGACCGCCCGCGCGGCCGAGCCCGGCACCGGGGCAGGGTCGGCGGACGTCCCTCGGGAGGCGCCCACCGCCCGCCCCGAGCAGTCACAGCCCACCGCCGGGAACACGGCGGCAATCCCCCAGCCGACGGGCGGGCGGTACCCGCAGCCCGGCGCGGCCGAGGAGCAGCCGGGGGAGGCCGCCGCCCGGCGGGGCCGCCCCCGTGGCCGGGGCACCCGCCGGCCCACCGGACGCGAGCGGCACGACGAGAAGATCACCGTGTACGTCTCCGCCGAGGAGCTCATGGACCTGGAGCACGCCCGCCTGGTCCTGCGCGGCGAGCACGGGCTGGCCGTGGACCGCGGCAGGGTGGTCCGGGAGGCGATCTCGGTCGTCCTGGCCGACCTGGAGCAGCGCGGCGAGGCGAGCATCCTGGTGCGGCGCCTGCGCGGCCGCTGAGGCCGCGGCGTCGTACGGCCGGGCCCGGCGGGCACTTCCGCGGATGCGGGCCGTGCGCTGTCCGGGTGCGCGGGGCTCCGGGACGGCGCACGGCCGAGCAGGTGCACTGCGTGTCGGAGCCCCTCGGGCGGGGTGAGCGGACGGTACGGGTGAAGATGGACCGTCATGCCGACCACCGTTGAACCCCCCGGGATCGCCCGAGCGCCCGCAGGGACCGCAGAGCCGGCCGCCGGGGCCGCCGGCGCGCGTACGGGTTTTCTGGTGCGGCTGGACAACTTCGAGGGTCCGTTCGACCTGCTGCTCAGCCTGATCGCCAAGCACCGGCTCGATGTCACCGAGGTGGCGCTCTCCAGGGTCACGGACGAGTTCGTCGCCCACATCCGGGCCATGGGCCCCGACTGGGACCTGGACGCGGCGACCGAGTTCCTGGTGGTCGCGGCCACCCTGCTGGATCTCAAGGCGGCCCGGCTGCTGCCCGCCGCCGAGGTGGAGGACGAAGAGGACCTCGCCCTGCTGGAGGCCCGGGACCTGCTCTTCGCCCGGCTGCTCCAGTACCGCGCGTACAAGCGGGTGGCCGCCGTTCTGGGCGAGCGCTGGGAGTCGGAGCTGCGGCAGCGGGCGCGCGGGGTCGGCCTGGAGCCGCACCATGCCGAGCTGCTGCCCGAGGTGGTCATCGGAATCGGTCCCGAGCGGTTCGCGCAACTGGCGGCGAGGGCGATGGCGCCCAGGCCGAAGCCGGTGGTGTACGTGGACCACATCCACACCCCGTCGGTGAGCGTGCGCGAGCAGGCGGGGGTGATCGTCGACCGGCTGACCGCGCTCGGGTGGGCCACCTTCGACCAGCTGGTGGCGGACACCGACGACGCCCTGGTCGTGGTGGCCCGCTTCCTGGCGCTGCTGGAGCTCTACCGGGAGAAGGCCCTGGACTTCGAGCAGCCCGAGGCGCTCGGCGAGCTGCTGGTGCGGTGGGTGGCCGGGACGGACCGGCCGATCGAGGTCACGGACGAGTTCGACCGTCCGCCGGGGGCGCAGTCGGACGGGCAGCGGACTGCGGAGGAGGGCAAGGCGTCATGACGGAGCAGCCGGACGGCCCCGGACACCCGAAGCCGCCCAGGCGGGCCCTGGGCGTCCCCGGGCAGGCGCGGGCGCAGGAGTGGCTGGAGCCAGCCTACGAGCCGCGGGAGCCCGCCTGTGGCCCTGCTGGGCCCCCTGTGGGGGCGTCCGCCGGGGGCGAGGAGCCGTGGGAGGCCGACGGGCCCCGGCCGGCCGTCCGGGAGGAGACCCGGGAGCAGCCCGAGCCGGAGACCGGGGACGGTGTGCCGCTGCGGGCGGCGCTGGAGGCGATCCTGCTGGTGGTGGAGGAGCCGGCCACCGAGGCACACCTCGCCGACGTGCTGGAGCGCCCGCGCGCCGAGGTGGCCGCCGCGCTGCACGAGCTGTCCGCCGAGTACGCGGCCCAGGGCCGGGGTTTCGACCTGAGGTCGGTGGCCGGAGGCTGGCGGTTCTACACGAGGGCGGAGTGCGCGCCCGCCGTGGAGCGCTACGTCCTGGACGGCCGTCAGTCCCGGCTCACCCAGGCCGCACTGGAGACGCTGGCGGTCGTCGCATACCGGCAACCGGTGTCGCGAAGCCGGGTCTCCGCGGTACGCGGTGTGAACTGTGACGGCGTGATGCGTACTCTGGTACAGCGAGGACTGGTGGAAGAGACCGGGTCCGAGCCCGAAACAGGTGCGATCCTGTATCGGACGACGAACTACTTCCTTGAACGGATGGGGCTGCGCGGCCTGTACGAGCTGCCGGAGCTGGCACCATTCCTGCCCGAGGTCGACGACGTGGAAGCGGAGTCCCTCGAAGGCACGATGATCGCAGAGGCGGTCGCCGCGGCACGTGCGGCGGGCGAAGGCGGCGAGGCCGGTCGGGAGCAGTGAGGTCGGCCGAAACGACTTGCACTCCCGAAGACAGAGACGACGTACGGACTTTTTGATGCGTAGCAGTGGCAACGGCAGGAACAGCAGCGGCGGTGGCGGGAGCCAGGGCCGCGGCGGACAGGGCGGGGGCCGGGGCGGCTCGTACGGCGGCTCCCGGGGCGGTTCGTCCTACGGTGGCGGTGGCGGGAGCCAGGGCCGCGGCGGACAGGGCGGCGGACAGGGCGGCGGCGGGCGGGGTGGCTCGTCCCCCTCGCGCGGCGGCTCGTCCCCCTCGCGCGGCGGCTCGTCCGACTCGCGTGGTGGCGGCTACGGCCGCGACGGCGGCTCGTACGGCGGTGGCGGCTCGTCCTTCGGTCGTGACGACCGCAGGCAGGGCGGCGGCGGCTCGTACGGTCGCGACGACCGTCGGCAGGGTGGCGGCTCGTCCTTCGGTCGTGATGACCGCAGGCAGGGCGGCGGCGGCTCGTACGGCCGCGACGACCGCAGGCAGGGTGGCGGCTCCGGCGGTGGCCGGGACCGTGACCGTCAGCCGCGCCCGGAGGAGCGCAGGTACGACCGGCCCGAGTACGGCGGTGGCCCCAACGCCACGCCCGGCCGCAGCAGCTTCTCCTCCCGGCGCCCCTCGCCGGCCCCCCGGCCGCGCCGTGAGGGTCAGGGCGCCCCGGGTGACCCGCGCCGTCAGCCGCAGCGCTCGCGCGAGCTGCAGGCCCGGATCGAGGACGCGGTGCTGGCCCGGCACGACAAGCCGGCCGTGAAGCTCCCCAAGACCTTCGGCGAGCCCGAGGGCGAGCGTCTGCAGAAGGTGCTGGCGCGTGCCGGTATCGGCAGCCGCCGCGCCTGCGAGGAGCTGATCGAGCAGGGCCGCGTCCAGGTCAACGGCGTCGTGGTCGGCGAGCAGGGCAAGCGGGTGGACCCGGAGAAGGACGAGATCAAGGTGGACGGCCTGACCGTCGCCACCCAGTCGTACCTGTTCTTCGCGCTCAACAAGCCGGCCGGTGTCGTCTCCACCATGGAGGACCCGGACGGCCGTCAGTGCCTGGGCGACTACGTGACCAACCGGGAGACCCGGCTGTTCCACGTCGGCCGGCTGGACACCGAGACCGAGGGCATCATCCTGCTCACCAACCACGGTGAGCTGGCCCACCGCCTCACCCACCCCCGTTACGGCGTCACCAAGACCTACCTGGCGGCCATCCAGGGCCCGATCCCGCGCGACCTGGGCAAGCAGCTCGCGCAGGGCATCGAGCTGGAGGACGGCTTCGCCCGCGCCGACAGCTTCAAGGTCGTCTCGAACGTCGGCAAGAACTACCTGGTCGAGGTCACCCTGCACGAGGGCCGCAAGCACATCGTCCGCCGGATGCTCGCCGAGGCGGGCTTCCCGGTCGAGAAGCTGGTCCGGACCCACTTCGGTCCGATCGCCCTGGGCGACCAGAAGTCGGGCTGGCTGCGCCGGCTGACCAACCCCGAGGTCGGTCAGCTGATGCGCGAGGTCGGTCTGTAAGGACCTGCGCCGCCGGGTGCCCTACCCGGCAGTAGCACCAGGTGATGAGGGCCTCCCCGCCGATCGGCGGGGAGGCCCTCTGCTGTGCTTCGGGGGTGCCGTGTGAGTCTGGCCGCACCCGGTTCCTCCCGGCTTGTCAGCCCCTTGATCCGTGGCGCACGATTGCCAGCGACTCGCGCCCGGCCGGGTGGCGGGACTGCGCCACCCGGGGGTGAGCCGTGGGGGAAGGAACGTTGTGCTCGACGCATTCGGAGTGCTCGGTCTCGGCCGACCGGACGGACAGCTGTACGCGGCCCTGGTGGCCGCGCCCCAGTCCACCGCCGAGGATCTCGCCGAGCAGTGCAGACTGACCCTTCAGCAGGGCCGGGCGGCCCTGGACCGACTGGCCGAGCAGGGCATGGTGACCCGCGCCCCGGTCGATCGCGAGCGCTACCTGGCGGTCGCCCCCGACGTCGCCATCGGCACCCTGATCGGACACCGCGAGGCCCAGCTGCGTGGCGCCCGCGCCGAGATGCACCGGCTGATGGACGCCTTCCGGGAGGCCAGCCGCTTCACCGACCCCGCCCACTCGGTCGAGGTGCTGACCGGGGGTGAGGCGATCGCCCAGCGGCTGGAGCACCTGGTCGAGACCGCCCAGTACCAGGTCCGCGGCTTCGACTGCCCGCCCTACATCCAGGACCCGGTGGCCAACCTGCCCAGGCAGCGCCGGCGGCTCAAGTCCGGGGTGCGCTTCCGTACGGTCTTCGACAAGGAGGCCGTGGCCTGGCCGGGCCGACTGGAGAAGGAGATCCTGGTCGGCGTCTCGGACGGCGAGGAGTGCAAGGTCCGCCCGACGCTGCCGATGAAGATGATGATGGCCGACGACCGGACGGCGATCATCCCGATCAGCGTCGGCGACGCCGTCCTGGACGCTGCGTACGTGATCCACCCGTCCGCGCTGCTCCAGGCCCTGGACGCGCTCTTCGAGGCGGAGTGGGACCGGGCCGTCCCGCTCCAGGCGGCGATCGGCGCGGGGGCGGAGGGGTCGGGGCCCGAGGAGGACCACCGCAAGCTGCTCGGCCTGCTCGCGGCCGGGCTCACCGACGAGTCGATCGCCCGGTCGCTCGGCTGGAGTGCCCGGACCACCCAGCGGCGGTTGCAGGCGCTGATGCGGCAGCTCGGCGCGACCACCAGGTTCCAGGCCGGGATGGCGGCCCGGGAACGCGGCTGGCTGTAGGCCCCGGGCGCGGAGGGTTCCCCCCGAGGGGCGGAGGGCACTACCCAGGGGCGCGGGGAACTGCGCGAAAACGGAAGGCGCAGACGTTCGGCCGGGCCCGGAGGCCACCTGGCACCTCGCGACCCTTCCGGGGGCGGTGCGGCCTGATCCCGGCGGAGTACCGTGCGGCGGGAGTGCCTTCCGTTTCGCGCAGTTCCTCGCGCCCCCCTGGGGTGTCCGGTTGCGTGGTGGGGGTCAGCTCCAGGGGAGGAGTTTGCTCCAGCGGCCGTCGGGGCCGCGTTCCAGCTTCTCCAGGCCGACCACGGCCGTCCGGTTGAGCCGCCCGTAGATGTGCGGGAAGAGCACCCCCGGGGTCGCGCCGGGCGGTGGTGCGCCGTGCGCGGCCTCCCACTTCACCATCGGCTCGACCAGGCTCTCCTCGATCAGCAGGGCCATCAGCGGCTCCGGCGCGTCCTGGTAGAAGGCGTTGGCGACGGCCAGTGCGGTCTGCTCGTCGGCCGAGCAGTGGATGAAGCCGTCGGTCAGCAGGGAGGCGGTGGCGTACGGCCGACCTGGGTCGCGGAGCCAGTCGTCAAGGGGCGAGAGGTGGTAGATCATGTGTCTTTTTTACCGTATTTGCACCGGAGTTGACGGTTACGGGCGTCGTCGGTCGGCTGCCGTCAGATCCCGGCCACCCTGGCCGCCGCCGAGACCTCGTACACCAGGGTGACGGTCCGTCGGCCGCCCGGTGGCAGGGTCACGTCCCAGCGGACGATGCCCTCGGCGTCCAGCGCGTCCGGCGCGGGGGAGCAGGACTCCTTGCGCAGCCGTACCTCGACCGCCGAGACCTCCGAGACCGGGATCCGCTCGCGCAAGGCGATCCGCTGGTCCTCGTGCTCGTGCGGGCCGGAGAAGCGGGACAGGTGCAGCCGGACCGTGCGGGTCAGCACCGTGCGCTGGGCCAGGGCGGTACTGGCCCTGGTCTCCTCGGTCTCGCGGACCACCCGGTAGCCGTCCGTGCTGCCGAAGGAGAGTTCGGCGAACGCGCCGGGGGCGGTGAAGCCCAGCTCCGCCCGGCCGGTGAAGCCGCTGCCCCGCACCAGGTCCACCGGGCCCGCGAGCAGCGCGTGCCCGGCGTCGTTGCGGAACCTGACCACCTCGGTGACCAGCGGCGAGAGCTCGGGTGCGCAGACGTACTCGCTGCTCGTGGGCACGGTGAAGGCGGTGAGCGGTACCCGGTGCGGGCGGCCGTCGCCGGGTACGGAGGCCGGTCCGGGGGCGCGCAGGGTGCGCACCTCGCCGCCGTCGTCCACACCGGGCAGGACGTCCACGTCCGCCGGTCCGGTGCTGCCGATCTCCTCCTCGCGCAGCTCGACCTCCACCGTGCGACGCTCCTCGGCGGACTTCTCGCGCAGCGACAGCACGTCCTCGACCAGGCGCGGCGGCTCGCCCGCCAGCGCGGACCGGGCGGTGGAGAGGGTGAGCCGGACCTGCGACCAGTCCTCGCCGGTGCGCTGCCAGACCATCGCCTCCGTCTCCAGCAGCAGACTGCCGCCGGTGAGCGTCGCCCGGTACGCCGGGCGCCACAGTGCGCACGGGGCGAGGTGGGAGAGGGTCAGTCCGTGCGGTCCCGGCTCGGTGGCCTCGACCGTCAGCTCCACGTACCCGAGCAGCTCGGCGGGCTCCTCCTCGGCCTCGTCCAGCGCCCGCTGGGCCTGCCGCAGCTCGTCCTCGACAGCACGCAGCCGGGCCCGTACGGTGCGCAGCTGCTCGCCGTACGACTCGCGCTCGGCGTCCACCCGGTCCAGTTCGCGCGTCCAGCGGGCCCGTTCGATCTCGCCGTGGCCCGCGCCCTCGCCGATCTCGCGCAGCAGGTCGGCGGCGAGCTGGGCGAGCAGGGCCAGCCGGGCCTCCAGACGGCTGCGGCGGCCGTCCGCGGTGAGCTGCTCCTGCTCCAGCGCGTGGACGCGGTGGCGCAGCTCGGAGTCGGCCCCGGTGGGCGGGAGCGGGGCGCGCGGGGTCCAGGAACGGAGGATCCGGGCGTCCAGGACCCTGGCCCGAGGTGTCGTCAGTTCGGCGCGCAGGGAGCGGTCGACGGCGAGCGCGGTGATCGGGCCGAGGCGCAGGCGCTGCACGCCCCGGTGCAGGTCGAGGGCGGTGGTGCGCTCGACGAGGGCGCGGTCCTCCAGACAGGTCACGGCCGTGACCGGGAGCGGAAGGACCGGGGAGGTTGTGGCGGGCGGGGTGGTGGTCATGGGTCAGTTCCTCCGGTTTCCGCCGAGGACGGCCTTGCCGGCCGGGATGCGGATCTCGTAGCCGCCGTCCAGCTCGGCCGTGCCGTTGGCGGGCAGCTCCACCCGCCACAGACGGGTGCTCGGCGGGTAGGTGTCCGAGGGGTCGGCGGGTGCCGTCCAGCCGGGCCGTTCCTCGATCCGGATGTCGGCGTCGGCGGTGACCGGGACGCGTTCGCGCACTTCGACGGTGACCGGGTGGCCGAGCCGGTTGGCCAGCTCCACATGGACGCGGTGGTCGAGCACGGTGGTGCCGTTCAGCATGCCGGCCGTGGACTCGCGCAGTTCGGAGCGGCGGGCGACCCGGATACCCTCCGCCACGCCCAGACCGACCCGGCGGGTGCCGCCGGGCGCGAGGGTGGGCAGCGCGGCGGTGAGCAGGAACTCGCCGTCCACGGTCACCTCGACCGGGCCGGCGAGCAGCGGTTCGGCGGTGGGGTTGCCCAGCACCAGGGTGCGGTAGACGGTCTCCTCGACGGAGGGGACGCAGACGTACTCCTGGTGCAGGCTGACCGGGAGCTCCGTGACGGTGACGGTGTGCCAGCCGGGTGCGGACGGGAGGTCCACGGGGGCGGCGGCGTCGTAGCGGTGGTCGAAGGAGCCGGCCGACTCGCGCGGGCGTACCGCGTGCGGTGGCAGTGGCTGCGCGGCGGCCTGCTCCGCGGCGCGCAGGCCGGGGCCGTGGTCGGTGGGAGGGGAGGCCGCGGGGGAGGGGAGCAGCTGGCCACGGCGGGCCGGGGGCTGGTCGGGGCCGTGCAGGGTGAGCGCGGCGTAGTCGAGCCACCGGGCGGCGGGATGGGGGTGCTCGGGCTCGGCGGCCGGGACGGCGGCCGGAGGCGGGGCGGCGGCCATCCGCATGCGCGGGGCCGCTGCGGGCGCGGGTGCGCCGGGTGCGCCGGGTGCGCCAGGTGCACCCGGCGCACCGGGGAAGGCGCCGCCGAGTGCGGGGGCTTGGGGCGCGGCGGCCCCGTACGCGACGGGAGCGGCGGGCTCCCGGGGTTGCGCCCGGACGGCGTAGCCGGGGAGGTCGTCGGGTACGTCGAACGGCCCGCCGGCGGCGGGGGCCAGCGGGCCGCGCGGTGCGGGGGCGGCCTGGACCGCGCCGGTGGCCGGGCCGCCGAAGGTCCGGCTGCGGTGCGGCTGCGGGGGCGGGCCCGCAGCGTCGTATCCGGTGAAGAGGTCGGACAGCCCGGTCGGGGCCGCCCGCCATCCCGAGGGGGCGGGGGCGCTCTGGCGGCGGCCGATCCGGATCGAACGCAGCTGTGGCAGTTCGGTGCGGCGGGCCAGGTCGGCGGTGGAGAGCGCCAGGCGGACGCCCGTCCAGTCCTCGCCGGTGAGCTGGAGGACGGAGGCGCGCAGCACCAGGGCTCCGGCGGCGTCGTCCTGACGGTGGTTCAGCCGGTACGAGGGCACCCAGACCGCGCCGGGCACGCCGTACTCGAGCTCGATCTCCACCTCGCGTTCGGTGCCGCTCCCGGTGAGGGTGAGCGCGGCGACGGCGCTGGTCTCCACCGGGTGGGCGGGCTCGGCGGTGGAGGCCCGGGCGAGCCGTTCGAGGGCGACGGAGAGCGTGTGTTCGGCCCGGCGGACCTCCTCGGCGAGCTCCCGGGCCCGGGTGTGCAGGGTGGCGAGGCGTTCGTCCACGAAGTCCGCCAGCTCCAGCCAGGCATCGGCAGGTGTACGGCGGTGCGGCTCCTCGCCCGTCCGGACGGGCGGGACGGCGCGCAGTGCGGCGATCTCCGCTATCCGGGAGAGCCGGCGGGAGTGCCGCTCGCGGGCTGCGTCCAGTGCGTCCTCGGCCTGTTCGACCTCGCGGCGCAGCCGGGGCAGTTGCTCGGGGCCGCGCAGCTCGGCGACTGTCTCAAGCCGCGCTTCGGTGACCCGCCAGTCGCTCTGCCCGGCCACCTTGGCGCGCAGCGAGGCGCCGTCCAGGGTGCGCGGCAGCCCCGCCAGCCGCACCCGGCCGTCCGGCGGTACGGTGCCGCGGGCCCGGCGCAGGCAGAGCGCGCCGGATGCGTAGACCACGACCGATTCGAGTACCGAGCTCCAGCTCCCTGCCGGGCCCCGTCCCTCATGCCCTGCCGCCTCAGCCGCCACCCCGCCCACCCTTCGTCCGTACCGTCCCCCGGGCGCCCAGTCTGCACCGGTGCTGCCCGGGTGTCAGTGGATTTCGTCCGCGCGCCGTCGAGCGGTGTGGACCCTGGGTCCGTGGTCGGCCGGGCCGCCGGGGCGAAGCGCGCCGTTCGGCGGTGCGCGAGAGCGGGGGGCGAGGATCGGACGGTACCTGCGGTGTTCGGACTCCACATGGCCGCGGGCCCCCGCGGCGGATCACGGGGGCCCGTTCGGCCCGGTACCCGTTGCCGGAGAGGTCACCGGACGTCGGGTCGGCCCAGCGTGCGGTCAGCCGGTCAGCCGGTCAGCCGGTCAGCCGGTCAGCCGGTCAGCCGGTCAGCCGGTCAGCTGTCCTGCTCGGCCGCATCGCGCCGGTCGGCCCTGCGCAGCAGCAGCGCCGTGACGCAGCCGCCGAGCAGGACGGCCGCGGCGCCGACCAGTTGGCTGGTCTCGATCCCGGCGGCGAAGGCGTCCACGACCCCCGCCCGGTCGGCCTCGGTGGGAGCCGCGGCCAGGGCGGCCGGGAGCGAGCCGGCGCCGACGGCGGCCGCCGGCAGCAGTGCGGTGAAGCGGGCGTTCATGACGGCGCCCAGGACGGCGACGCCGAGGCTGCCGCCGACCTCGGCCATGGTGCCGTCCACCCCGGCACCGGCACCGGCCTTGTCGGGCGGGATCGCGCTCATGACCGCTTCCACGATCGCCGGGTTGGCGAGTGCGCAGCCCGCGCCCATCAGTACGAGCCCGAGCAGCAGGACCCCGTAGCCGTCCGAGGTGAAGACGGCGACGACTCCGAAGCCGCCCGCCAGCAGGCCCATCCCTGCGGCGATGGCCGGCGGTGTGCCCAGCCGTCGCAACAGCCGCGCGGAGATCCCGGCGAAGTTGAGGAGGACGACGGTGAGCGCGAACGGCGCCATCCGCAGGCCCGCCTCCAGCGGTGAGTAGCCGCGGACGAACTGCAGCTGCTGGGTGAGCAGGAAGAGCACGCCCGAGCTGCCGAAGGTGATCAGGACCACCCCGGCGACCGCGCCGACGAACCGTCGGTCGCGGAAGAAGTGCAGGTCCAGCATGGGGTGTTGGATCCGGTGCTCCCAGCGGGCGAAGGTGCCGAGGACGAGCGCACCGGCCACGGCCGGGAGCAGTACTCGGGCGGAGCCCCAGCCGTGTTCGGGCCCGGAGATGATCGCGTAGACCACCGCGGCCATGCCGACGGTGGACAGCAGCGCGCCGAGCAGATCGGGCCGCCCGCCGTCCTGGTTCCTCGACTCGGGCACCAGGGCCCGGACCGCGAGCAGGCCGAGCAGCACGACGGGGATGTTGATCAGAAAGAGCGCTCCCCACCAGAAGTGGGCGAGCATCACCCCGCCGATCGGCGGACCCGCCGCGTAGCCGAGGGCGTTCGCGGCGGCCCAGACGCCGATCGCCCTGGACCGCTCCTCGGCGTCGAAGATCTGGATGACGACGGCGAGGGTGGTGGTCAGCAGCAGTGCCCCGCCGACGCCCATGCCCGCCCGCGCGGCGATCAACTGACCCGTGGAGTGGGCGAGTCCGGCCGCCAGCGAGCCGAGGCCGAACAGGGCGAGCCCGACGAGCAGCAGCTTCCTGCGCCCGTAGCGGTCGGCGGCGCTGCCCGAGGCGAGCAGCAGGCCGGCCTGGACGAGGGAGTACGCGTTGATCATCCACTGGATGTCGGCGGTGCCTGCGCCCAACTCCCGGCTGAGGGAGGGGATCGCCACGTTCAGGACGGTGTTGTCGAGCAGCACGGCGAGCTGGGCGAGACAGATCACCGCGAGGATCAGCCACCGGGTGGGGAGCCTGGTCGTGCCCCCCGCCCCGGTGGCGATCCCGGTGGTGACCGTCACGGCTTCGGCTTCGGGGCGAAGCGCGCGACGGGGTTCTTCAGGGTGCCGACCAGCTGGAGGGCGCCGGACGGGTCCGCCAGGTCGACCATCTGCTGGTTGTTGCGCAGTTGCAGCCGGTTGAGGCAGGAGAGCGCGAACTCCTCGGCGAACGGGTCGTACCGGTCGAACTTCTCGGCCAGGTGCGGCACCGAGGCGCGGTAGTCGGACACGCACTCGGCGACCGTCCGCCAGAAGGCATCCTCGTCGAGGACGCCCTCGCTCACCAGGATGGCGTTGAAATACCGGAAGAAGCAGTCGAAGACATCGGTGAAGATCGACAGGAGCTTCATGTGCTCGGGGACCTCCGCCCTGATGCGCCGGACCTCGGGCGGCAGCACCGCGTGCGGGTCCATCACGACGATCTCCTCGGCGATGTCCTTGAAGATCACCCGCTCGACCGTGCCGCCGTCGAGGACCATGACGACGTTCTCGCCGTGCGGCATGAAGGCCAGGTCGTAGGCGTAGAAGCTGTGCAGCAGCGGCGTCAGATAGGCGTCCAGGTAGCGCCGCAGCCACACCTCGGGGGCCAGGCCCGACTGTTCGATCAACGCGGCCGCCAGCGAACGGCCCTCGTGGTCGGTGTGCAGCAGCGAGGCCATGGTGGCCAGGCGCCGTCCCGGCTCCAGGGTGGAAACGGGGCTCTCGCGCCAGAGCGCGGCGAGCATCTTGCGGTACGGGGAGTACCGGCCGGTGGCGGCCTCGTACTGGCGGTGGTGGTAGCCGATGGCGGCCCGCTCGCGGATGATCGACAGACGGCTGGCCCTCAGGACCTCGTCGCCCGCGACGAGGCGGGCGAGCCAGTCGTTGATCGCCGGGGTGGCCTCCATGTAGGCGGCCGAAAGTCCGCGCATGAAGCCCATGTTGAGCACCGACAGGGCCGTCTTCACATAGTGCTTGGACGGCGCGCTGGTGTTGAAGAAGGTACGGATCGACTGCTGCGCCAGGTACTCGTCGTCGCCGGGGCCGAGGCAGACCAGCCGCTGCTGGGCGACCTCGGCGGCGAAGGTCACCGACAGCTTGTTCCACCACTGCCAGGGGTGGACGGGGATGAGGTGGTAGTCGGCGAGGTCGAGGCCGAGCCCGGACAAGGTGTCCGCGAAGCGGCCCAGGACCTGCTCGCCCAGCTCCTGCTGGATCAGGCCGTCGTAGTCGAGGTCGGAGCAGGAGGTGAAGGTGGAGTGCTCGCGCAGGGCGGCCAGCCAGATCAGCCGGACGGGGCTCGCGGCCTCCGGCGCGTACCGGTGGTACTCGTGCACGCCGAAGCCGATCCGGCCGTTGTTGGCGACGAAGCCCGGGTGGCCCTCGGTCATCCCGGTCTCGATCGCCTGGAAGTCGGCCCTGGCGAGCTCGGCGGCCGGGAGCTGCGGCTTGGCGAGCTTGTAGGCGCTGCCGGCCAGGGTGGAGCTGATCTCCTCCAGGTAGACCGGGAGGATCTGCTCGCTCAGCCCCAGTGCCTCGCGCAGCTCGATGCAGAAGTCGATGGCGTCCAGCGGGAGTTCGTCCTCGCCGCGGTGGCGGGTGATGCTGTCGGCGTCGATCTGCCAGTGGTCCAGGGAGAGCAGGCGGGCGGCGAAGCGGTACTCCACCGCGCCGTCGTCGCTGCGCACGGCGTAGCGGCCGTCATTGAGCGGCTCGGGGGTGAGCAGCCGCTCGTGGGAGAACTCGGCGAGCGCCTTGCGGACCAGCAGCCGGTTGGCGCGGGCCCAGTGCTCCGGCGTCAGATGGGCGACGGCTTCGAGCGGGGTCATACGGTCACTCCTCGGACGGCGGCAGCACCGGTGGTATTCACGAACTGCTCGCGGGTGCAGACGCTCAGCAGCGCTTCCTTCTCGGGCTTGGCGATCGGGCCGAGCACCTCGAAGCCGACGGCCGCGTTCAGCGCGTGGACGGCCGTGTTGCGCACATCGGGCTCGACCACGACCCGCCGGACCGCCGGGGCCTCGAAGAGGAAGGCCATCACGGTGGTGATCACGGCCCGGGTGAAACCGTGGCGCGGGGTGTCGGCCGGCGCGCACAGGAAGTGCATGCCGACGTCGCCCTCCTCGGGGTCGTACAGGCCCACGAGCTCGACCCTCGCAGGGTCGTAACGCTCCAACAGGAAGGCGGGGTTGCCGTCGACCGAGCCGATGAAGGCGTCGTGGTGGGGGTGATCGACGATCTTGCGGTACTCGTCGGCGACCTGCGCCACATCGAGGCCCTGCATCATCCAGTACGTCGCCTTGGGGTGGGTCACCCAGCCGTGCAGCAGTCCGGCGTCGGTGGCCGGGTCGAGCGGACGGAGGGCGAACTCGCCGAGCTGCTCGTCGGTACGGGTGAAGACGCTCTCACTCATACGAGCACTCATGCGACCATGCCTTCCGGCGCGCCGAACTCCTGGAAGGCGATGGACTTCTCGACCGGGTAGACCTCGCGGCCGGTCAGCTCGCGGATGATCCAGGAGTTGCGGTAGGGGCCCATGCCCAGGTCGGGCGAGGTGATGCTGTGGGTGTGGGTGCCCGCGTTCTGGAGGAAGATCCCGCGCCCTGTGGTGTCGATGCTGTAGTTGCGGGCGACGTCGAAGCGCCCGTGCCGGTCCCAGCGGATGCGGTCGCGGACCGGCTCCAGGAAGGCAGGGGTCCGGTAGCGGTAGCCGGTGGCCAGCACCAGGCCCTGGGTGCTGAGCGAGAAGTCCCGCTGCTGCTCCGTGTGGTGCAGCCCGAGCGTGTACGTGCCACTGGTCTCGTCGTACGAGGCCTCGGTGAGCGCGGTGTTGGTCATCAGACGGGTGGGGACGGGGCCCTTGATGCTCTTCTGGTAGAGCAGGTCGAAGATGCCGTTGATCAGCTCCGCGTCGATGCCCTTGAACAGGCCCTTCTGCTCGGCCTCCAGCCGGTAGCGGGTGTCCTCGGGCAGGGCGTGGAAGTAGTCCACGTACTCGGGGGAGGTCATCTCCAGGGTGAGCTTGGTGTACTCCAGCGGGAAGAACCGCGGGGACCTGGTCACCCAGTTGAGCCGGTAGCCGTGGACGTCGGTCTCGGCCAGCAGGTCGTAGTAGATCTCGGCCGCGCTCTGGCCGCTGCCGACGACGGTGATGCTCTCCTTGGCCTGGAGGGCCGCCTTGCCCGCCAGATAACCGGAGTTGTGCAGGAAGTCACCGTCCAGGCCGTCACAGGTCTCGGGGAGGTACGGCGGGGTGCCGGTGCCGAGGACCAGGTGCCGGGCGTGGTGCTCGGTGCTCTCGCCGGTCGCAACCTCGACGGCGCGGACGGTGTAGCGGCCCCGGCTCTCGTCGTACTCCACCGAGGTCACCTCGTGGCCGAAGCGGACACTGCGCAGCCTGGCGGCGGCCCAGCGGCAGTACTCGTTGTACTCGCTGCGCACCGGGTAGAACATCTCGCGGATGTAGAACGGGTACAGCCGCCCGGACTCCTTCAGGTAGTTGAGGAAGGAGTAGGGCGAGGTCGGGTCGGCCAGCGTGACCAGGTCGGCCATGAACGGCGTCTGGAGCGTGGCGGATTCGAGCAGCATCCCGGGGTGCCAGTCGAAGTCCGGCTTGCTCTCCAGGAACAGGCCGTCGAGGTCCTCGATCGGATCGGTCAGACAGGCGAGGCCCAGGTTGTAGGGGCCCAGACCGATCGCGATGAAGTCATGGGTGGACATGCGTTCTTCTCCGGTGCAGGGGGTGGCGAGGGGTGTGGGCGTTCAGCCGGCGCGGCGGCAGAGCTCGGAGGCGGTCTTCTCCCTGAGGTACCGGTCGGCGTGCCCGGCGAGGAGGTCGAGGACGTGCGCGATGTCGTCCAGCGAGGTCTCCGGGTTGAGCAGGGTGAACTTCAGGTAGTGCCGGCCGTCGACCTTCGTCCCTGCCACGACGGCCGCACCGGAGGCGGCCAGTGCCTCGCGGGCGTACAGGTTGGCGTCGTCGGCCAGCTTGCGGCCCTCTCCCGCCGGGGGGAGGTAGCGGAAGACGACGGTGCTCAGCTGGGACTTGGTGACGACTTCGAAGCGCGGGTCCTGATCGAGCAGTTCCCAGGCCGCGGCGGCACGGTCGACCACCTCGTCGAAGAGCTCGCCGATCGCGTCCGCGCCCATGATGCGCAGCGTCAGCCAGAGTTTGAGCGCGTCGAAGCGGCGGGTGGTCTGGATGCTCTTGTCGACCTGGTTGGGGATGCGCCGCTCGGCCATCCGGACCGGGTTGAGGTAGTCGGCGTAGTAGGTCGCGTGGCGCAGGACGGCGGCGTCGCGGACCAGTACGGCGCTGGAGGAGACCGGCTGGAAGAAGGACTTGTGGTAGTCCACGGTGACCGAGTCCGCCCGCTCGATGCCGTCCAGCAGATGGCGACCGGTGAGGGAGGCCAGCAGCCCGCAGCCGTACGCGGCGTCCACGTGCAGCCAGGTGCCGAACAGGGCGGCGAGGTCGGCGATCTGGGGCAGCGGGTCGATGGTGCCGAAGTCGGTGGTCCCGGCCGTGGCGACCACCGCCATCACCAACAGGCCCTCCTCCTGGCAGCGTTCGAGCTCGCGGGCCAGCGCGTCCGTCCGCATCCGGCGGCCCCGGTCGGTCTCCACGGTGATGACGGCGTCCATGCCGAGGCCTAGCATCTTGGCCGACTTCTGGACGCTGAAGTGGCCGGCCTCGGAGGCGAGGATGCGCAGCCGGGGCAGGATGTCCGCTCTGGTGAGCGGAGCCGGGGAGTCGGCCGCGGCGAGGGCGCAGGTCTCCTCGCGGGCGAGCAGCAGGGCCTGGAAGTTGGACTGGCTGCCACCACTGGTGAACACGCCGTCGGCGCCGGGGCCGAGGCCGATCCGCTCGGCGGTCCAGTCGATCAGGCGGCGCTCGATGAGGGTGCCGCCCGCGCTCTGGTCCCAGGTGTCCAGTGAGGAGTTGATCGCGGTGAGGACCGCCTCGCCGAGCAGGGCCGGGATCACCACCGGGCAGTTGAGGTGTGCCAGGTAGCGGGGGTGGTGGAAGTAGACGGCGTCGCGGAGGTAGATCTCCTCCAGCTCGTCCAGGGCGGCGGCGGGGTCGCCCAGCGGCCGCTCCAGGTCGATACCGGATATCTCGGGGGCCAGCAGGTCGGGGGATATCCCGCTGAACGGCCGCTCGGTGCGGGCGATCCGGGCGGCGACCCGGTCGACTCCCTCGCTCAGGGAGCGCCGGTAGGTGTCCACCGTGAGGTCGTTGAACAGGTGCGCTCGTGCGCCTGACGCCTCGGCCGTGGTGCCTGTCGACGGGAGCTCGGCGGTGTGCCCCTGGAAACTCATGCTCAGTCAGTCCTCAACAGTCGCGGACGAAGTGTCTAACTAAGGTTAGCCTAACCTAAGCTCGCGGGGAAAAGTGACGGCCCGCCCTGCGGAAGGGCGGGCCGTCGGGTCGGCTCAGCTGTCTTCGGAGGCGCGGCCGGACAGCGCCTCGGCGCGAAGGTCCTCCTCGGAGGCGCCCAGGCGCCAGTAGCCCGAGAACTCCACGGACTTGCGGTCGAACCCGCGCTCGCGGACCAGATGGCGGCGCAGCGCCTTCACCGCTCCCGACTCGCCCGCGATCCAGGCGTACGGTGTGCCCCCGGGCAGCTCGGCCGCGCGGACGGCCTCCAGCAGCGGGCCGCTGACGGGGCGTCTGGCGCTGTCCCGCACCAGCCAGGTGATCTCGGCTTCGGCTGCGCTCGGCAGGTCCTGGATGTCCTCCGCGTGCGGGACTTCGATCCAGACCCTGGCCCGCACCCCGGCCGGCAGCCAGTCCATGATCCCGCCGATGGCGGGCAGCGCGGTCTCGTCCCCGGCGATCAGCAGCCAGTCCGCGTCGGGCGGCGGACGGAAGCCGACGCTCCTGTTGCCCTCGACGGCCGGGCCGAGCAGGACCACCCGGTCGCCTGGCCCGGCGGCGGCGGCCCAGCGGGCGGCCGGGCCTGCCGCCGCGGACGCGGCCGGTGCCTGGGTGCCGTGCAGGGCGAAGTCCACGTCCACCTCCGCCCGTTCGCGGTCCTGCGCGCGGACGGTGTACGAGCGCATGACGGCCCGTACCTCGGGGGGCAGGGCCCGCCACTCGTGGAACCAGCCCTCACCGGCCTCGGTGGGCAGGACCGGCGCACTCTGGCCGGGGTGCGGCAGGAACAGTGAGAAGCTCTGGTCCCGGCCGCCGCCGGCGAAGTCCTTCAACTGCTCGCCGCCGAAGGTGACTCGGACCATGCTCGGACCGAGGCGCAGCGTCCGGACGACGTGCGCCTCGAAGAAGCGGAACTGGACGGCCATGGCGGCGGGTTCGGTCGTCACAGGACCTTCTTGGCGCTCTGGACGGCCTTGGCGAGGTTCTCCAGCAGCGGTGCCGCGCCCGCGTAGGAGAACCGGGGGACGGAGTTCCACGGGGTGATCTGGTTCGCCCTGACGGCGGGCAGCTGGGTCCAGGCGGGCTTGGCGGCGAGGTCCCCGGGTTGCAGGGCGGCGCCGCGGTTGTCGAGCAGGATCAGGTCGGCGCCGTACTTCCCGGCGTTCTCCCAGCTGAGGCTCTCGAAGTAGTCGCCGGCCTCCAGCTTGGTCGGGACGACGAAGTCGACGCCCAGCTCGGCGAAGTACATCAGGTCGGTGCTGACCTTCGGGTTCGACACGTAGAACAGGTCGGCGCTGCCGGAGGCGGCCATGACCTTGATCCCGCCGCTCGCCCTGGCCGCCCGGCGCACGCTCTCGGCGGCGGCCTCGAACCTGGCCTTGGCGTCGGTGACCTTCTTGGCCTTCGGATCGGCGCCGAGGGACTCGGCCAGCTTGGCGTAGTGCTCGATCGGCTGGGTGATCGGAACCCGGGCGGTGGTGATGGCCACGCTCGGGGCGAGCCGGAGGATCTTGTCCCTGCTCTCGTCCGGCACGTACCAGAGCGCGTCGGGGGTGTACATGTGGGTCACCAGCAGCTGGGGGTTGAGCGCCGCGTACTTCTCGACGCTGAACTCGCCCCAGACATTGCCGAGGATCGTCACCTTGTCGACATCGAGGTCGCCGGCCTGCGGATCGGGCCTGCCGTCCCCCAGTCTGGTCTCGCCGAAGACGCCGACGATCTGCCGGTCGACGCCGAAGTCGACCAGGGCCGCCGCGGTGCCGGTGAAGGCGACGATCCGCGACGGAGCGGTCTTGGCGGTGACCTCCTTCTTCCGGTCGTCGGTGAACGACCAGGGGCCGCCGCTGCCGCCGCCCTCCGTGGCGGAGGCGGACTTCGAACCGCTGCTTCCTCCACAGGCGGCGAGCACGGCACCGAGAGCGGTGACACCGCCTGCGGCGAGCAGCCCGCGACGGGAGAGGTTGGCGGTTCTGAAGTGCGGCATAGCGGTGTCTTTCTCGCAGTGGAGGGGAGGTGCGGTCGGGGGAGGCGCAGTTGAGGGGAGGTCAGCGGGCCCGCGGTGACCTGTAGGTTAACCTTACCTAAGTAACGGTAGGTTAACCTAACCTAAGTTCTTGTCCAGTGGGTCCTCGCAGCCAATCCCACCCGAACCGGAGCCCGCCCGTGTCTGTCACCAAGTCACCACCGGCCCAAGGGGCTTCGACGCTCCCGCAGCCAGCCCGCGGGCGGCCGCCCGGCGCCCGCAACGCCTGGCGGGCCGCCGGTCTGGCGGGCTCCGTGCTGGTGCTGCTCGCCGTCCTGGCGCTCAGCATCGGGGTCGGAGCCAGGCAGCTCTCACTCGGCGAGGTCTGGCACGGGCTCCTCGACGGCGACTCCCCGGCCTACACCGTGGTGCACCGGATGCGGCTGCCCCGGACCCTGCTCGGGCTGCTCGTCGGGGCGGCGCTCGGCCTGGCCGGCGGCGTGATGCAGGCGCTCACCCGCAACCCGCTCGCGGACCCCGGACTGCTGGGGATCAATGCGGGCGCCTCGGCAGCGGTGGCAACGGCGGCCTCCCTGCTCGGAGTTGCCACCTTCGACGGCTATGTGTGGTTCGCGCTGGCCGGGGCGGCGGGCGTCTCGGTGCTGGTCTACGCGGTCGGCGGCGGACGCGGTGCCACCCCGGCCCGGCTGGCCCTCGCCGGAGCCGCGCTCAACGCCACGCTCTACTCCTACGTGAGCGCGGTCATGCTGCTGGACACCTCCTCGCTCGACAGGATGCGCTTCTGGACGGTCGGTTCACTGGCCAGTGCGCAGCCCTCGACGGTGGTCAAGGTGCTGCCGTTCGTCGCGGTCGGCCTGCTGATCGCCCTCGCGCTGGCCCGGCCGCTCAACGCCCTGGCTCTCGGCGACGACTCGGCCCGGGCCCTGGGCGCCCGCCCCGCCCTGATCCGCGCGGCCGCCATCGTGGCGGTGACCCTGCTGTGCGGGGCGGCCACCGCGGCCTGCGGGCCGATCGTCTTCGTCGGGTTGATGGTGCCTCACCTGGTGCGCGCCCTCACCGGTCCCGACCTGCGCTGGATGCTCCCCTACTGCGCGGTCCTCGCTCCCGTCCTGCTGCTCGGCGCGGACGTGCTCGGCCGGGTGCTGGCCCGGCCCGGCGAACTGCTGGTCGGGGTCGTGACGGCGGTGCTGGGCGGACCGTTCTTCCTGTACTTCGCACGACGGGGCAGGGTGGCGCGAGTATGAGTGTCATACGTTTTGCCGGAGGCCGCTCGATCCGCTACCGGCCGAGGGCGCTCCTCGTGGGAGCGGGATGCATCCTGCTGGCGCTCGCCGTGGGCGTGCTCTCGATCGGCAGCGGCGACTACCCGATGAGCCCGTCCGACGTGCTGAGCACCCTGCTGGGCAACGGCTCCCCGGCCGAGGACTTCATCGTCAACGAACTCCGGCTGCCCCGGCTGGTCACCGCCCTGCTCGTCGGCGCCGCCCTGGCGCTGGCCGGCGCGCTCTTCCAGACACTGGTGCGCAACCCGCTGGGCAGCCCCGACATCCTCGGCTTCACCCAGGGCGCGTCGGTCGGCGCCCTGCTCGTGGTCGTCACCGGGGGCAGCAGTCTGGCCCTGGCCTGCGGTGCGGTCGTCGGCGGCATCGTCACCGGTGCCGCGATCTACGCCCTGGCCTGGCGCAACGGCGTCCACGGCCACCGTCTCGTGATGGTCGGCATCGGTGCCGCCGCCATCCTCACCGGCATCAACGGCTACCTGCTGACGAAGGCCCAGCTGATGGACGCGGCCCGGGCCGTGCTCTGGCTCACGGGAAGCCTCGACGGCCGGGGCTGGCAGGACGCCCTGCCGCTGCTCATCGCCATGGCGGTGATCGCCCCCGTCGTACTCCTCGGCTGCGGACGGGCCCTGCAGATGATCGAGATGGGGGACGAGGCCGCCGGCGCCCTGGGCATCCGGGTCGAACGGCTGCGCCTGGTCCTGCTGGCGGCGGCGGTACTGCTCGCCTCCCTCGCGGCCGCCGCCGCCGGCCCGGTGTCCTTCGTGGCGCTCACCGCACCCCAGCTGGCCAAGCGGCTGACCAGGGCACCCGGGCCGAACCTGCTCCCCTCGATGTGCACGGGCGCGGCCCTGCTGGTCACCGCCGACTGGGCCGCACAGCAGCTGTTCACCGGACACCAGCTCCCCGTCGGCGTGCTGACGGGCGTCCTCGGCGGCGGCTATCTGATCTGGCTGCTCGCCACCGAGCGCAGGGCAGGCCGGATTTGAGCGGCCCAAGGACCTCCCCCCGGTCCCCGGGGGGTCCATGCGCGCACGGAAACCCCAGCAAGCAGCACAAGCACGGGAACGGAGTACCGACCATGGAACACGGCGGATCACGCCTGAGCGGCAGTGAACTGACCCTCCGGTACGAGCAGCGGACCATCGCCGAGGGCCTGACCGTCGCCATCCCGGACCAGTCCTTCACGGTCGTCGTCGGCCCCAACGCCTGCGGCAAGTCCACCCTGCTGCGCGCCCTGTCGCGCACCCTGAGGCCGGCCGCCGGGTCGGTGCTGCTGGACGGACGGGACATCACCGGCATCCCCGCCAAGCAGGTCGCCAGGACCCTGGGCCTGCTGCCGCAGTCGTCCGTCGCACCCGAGGGCATCACGGTCTGTGAGCTCGTCGCGCGCGGGCGCTACCCGCACCAGGGCCTGCTGCGCCAGTGGTCGCCCGAGGACGAGCGCGTCGTCGAGGAGTCCATGGCGGCGACCGGCGTCGCCGAGCTCGCGGACCGGATGGTCGACGAACTCTCGGGCGGCCAGCGCCAACGCGTGTGGATCGCCATGGCCCTCGCCCAGGAGACGCCGCTGCTGCTCCTGGACGAGCCGACGACCTACCTCGACATCGCCCACCAGATCGAGATCCTGGACCTCTGCGCGCGCCTGCACGAGGAGCAGGGCCGCACGCTGGTGGCCGTCCTGCACGACCTGAACCACGCCGCCCGCTACGCCACCCACCTGATCGCGATGCGCGACGGGCGGGTGGTGGCGGCCGGAGCGCCGAAGGACATCGTGACCGCGGAGCTGGTGCAGGAGGTCTTCCGGCTGCCGTGCCGGGTGATCGAGGACCCGGAGACGGGCACGCCCCTCGTCGTCCCAGCCGCCCGGCAGCGCGCGGTCGCCACCGCCCGGGCGTGAACCGGTCCCTGATCCGGTTTCCGTCCCGGTTTCCGTCCTGACTTTCCGTCCTGTATTCCCGATCCGAGAGAGATGAGAAGTGCCATGAGTACCGAGGTCTACCGGGACTCCTGGGGGATACCGCACCTGCGCGCGGACAGCGCTGCCGAACTCGCCTTCGCACAGGGGCGCAACGCCGCCACCGACCGGGCCTGGCAGATCGAGGTCGAACGGCACCGGGCCCAGGGCACCTCCGCCGCCTTCCTCGGCGCCGAGGCCCTCGGCTGGGACCGCTTCGCCCGGCAGTCCCGGCTGGAGGACACCGCCCGGCGCTGCTTCGACCGGCTCGACGCCGACACCGCCGCCTGGGTGCGCAGCTACGTCGCCGGGGTCAACGCCGGACTCGGTGAACAGGCGCGGCAGGAGCCGGAGTTCGTGACCACCGGGCTCGTCCCCGGGACGTGGCAGCCGTGGACTCCGCTGGCGATCTGGCTGTCCCACCACATCCTCTTCGCGGGCTTCCCCGCCAAGCTGTGGCGCGAGAAGGTCGCCGAGCGGCTCGGTGCCGAGCTGATCGGACTCTTCGCCACCGACGGACCCGGCACCTCGGGCAGCAACGGCTGGCTGGTCGGCGGCGAGCGCACCGCCACCGGTGCCGCCCTGATCGCGGGCGACCCGCACCGGTTCATCGAGGACCCGGGCATCTACCAGCAGATCCACCTGGCCTGCCCGGAGTTCGACGTGGTGGGCCTGGCCGTCCCGGGCGTTCCCGGCATCGCCCACTTCGGGCACACCGGCACGGTGGCCTGGGCGATCACCAATGCGATGGCGGACTACCAGGACCTCTACCGCGAGAGGCTCCGGCGGCGCGGAGAAGAGGTCGAAGCGCTCGGCCCGGACGGCTGGCAGCCCGCCACCGTCCACCTGGAGACCATCGAGGTCGCGGGCGGCGAGCCGGTCGAGATCGAGGTCGTCGAGACCGAGCGCGGCCCGGTCGTGATCGGCGGTGCGGACGGAGGTGCGGACGGAGGTGCGGTCGGCGAGGGGGAGGCGATCAGCCTCCGCTACCCGCCCCGGGTGCGCGGGGACCTGGGGTTCGCCGCGCTGCCCGCGCTGCTCAGGGCACGGACCGTCGCCGACGTGGACCTGGCCCTCGACCACTGGGCCGAGCCCGTCAACGTAGTCCAGGCGGCGGACACGGACGGCGGCCTGCTGCACCGCGTCGCAGGCGCCGTTCCGCTCCGGGACCGGCAGAACGGCCTGCGCGTCGTACCGGCCTGGAAAGCGGAGCACG
Source organism: Kitasatospora sp. GP82 (assembly GCF_029892105.1). Taxonomy (GTDB): domain Bacteria; phylum Actinomycetota; class Actinomycetes; order Streptomycetales; family Streptomycetaceae; genus Kitasatospora. The sequence continues at coordinate 48,561 of NZ_JARZAJ010000031.1, forward strand.
AGTGGCGCGGCTGGCACGGCCCGATGCCCCGCGAGACGGTCGACGGCCTCGCCGTGATGGCCAATCAGCGCGGCCTGGCCGAGCCGCTCGGCATCGAGTTCGCTCCGCCGCACCGGGCCGAGCGCATCCGCCACCTGCTGGACGCACCCACCGCCGGGGCTGCCCGTACCGCCGAGGCGGGACAGACCGCTTGGACCGCCGCAGACATGGCGACCGTCCACACCGACACCCACCTCGCCTCGGCCGGGCCCCTGCTGGATCTGCTGGCCGGGCTGGACGGGCTCGGCCCGGACGCCGTGGCCCTGCGCGACCGACTCCTGCGCTGGGACCGGCGGATGGACGCCGACAGTACTGATGCTGCGTCATATTCGGCCGTGCGAGCAGAAGTCGTGCTTCGGATGGCGGCCGATCCGGTGCTTGCCCGGCTGGCGGAACCCGCGCGGTACCCCGAACTGTTCCTGCCCTGGCTGGCGCTGGTCCCCCGGGTCGCGTACGCGCTGGAGACCCTGCTGACCACCGAGCTGCTGCCCGGCCTGGACCGGGCCGGCCTGGTCAGGGCCGCAGTCGAGGCGGTGGCCGCGCTCGGCGAGCCACCGGTGCCGTGGGGCGAGCTGCACAGGCTCGCGCCCTGGCAGGCCGCACCCGACCCGGCGCCCGAGGTCTGGCCCGGACTCTCCGGCGACCACGACTGCGTCCTGTCCACATCGAGCGTCCCCGGTATCACCGACCGCAGCGCGCGCGGACCCGCCGCGCGCTACGTCTGGGACCTGGCACGGCGCGAGGACAGCCTGTGGGTGGTCCCGTTCGGCGCCTCCGGCACACCAGGACACGCCCACCACCGCGACCAGTTGCCGCTGTGGCTGCAAGGGGAGCTCGTCCCCGTCATCACCGACTGGAACCACCTGACCGAGGAGCGACATGACCAGTGAGCCCGCCGCCCGCCGCGAGGCCGTGCACGAGCAGCAGATCGACGGCTTCGGCACCGTCCGGATCCTCCCCCTGGACCCCGCCGCGGACGCGGACGTGATCCACGGCTGGGTCAGCCAGGAGCGGGCCCGGTTCTGGGGCATGCTCGACGCCGACCGCGACCGGGTCCAGGAGATCTACGAGTACGTGGGCTCCCTCGCCACGCACCACGCCTTCCTGGTCCACCGGGACGACCGGCCGGTCGCGCTCTTCCAGACGTACGAACCGGCGGAGGATCCGGTCGGCGAGTGCTACGAGGTCGAGCCCGGCGACTTCGGCATCCACCTCATGGTCGGCCCCGCCGAGTGCGGGGCGGAGCGCGGCTTCACCGACACCCTGCTCTCCGCGTTCCTCGACCACGTCCTCGCCGTCCCGGAACGGCAGCGGATCGTGGCCGAGCCCGACGCCCGCAACGACAGGGCCATCGCCCGCCTGCGCCGCACGGGCTTCGTCCTCGGACCCGAGATCGAACTCCCCGAGAAGCGCGCCCGATTGCTCTTCCTGAGCCGGGACACCTTCCTCGCAACGCGAACCCTCGGAACCCAGCCCCCGGCGCCCGGCCTGCGGTAGACCGTCCACTTGTTCAGGGGCGCGGGGCTCCCGGAAGCTGCACGGCCGACCACGTAGTGACCCGCAGCCGCAATCGGGCCACCGGTAGGAGAGGATGGCGTGACCACAGGATCGGCACCCCTCCAGGAGACGAACCAGCCATGCGCACTGTCGCCGTCGTCGGCACCGGACTGATCGGCACCTCCGCCGCCCTCGCGCTCACCGGCCGCGGTCTCAGCGTGTATCTGGAGGACGCCGACCCGGACGCCGCCCGGACCGCGGCCTCGCTGGGCGCCGGAACGACCGAGCCGCCGACGGGCCCGGTGGACCTGGGGATCATCGCGGTGCCCCCCGCCCTGGTGGGCAAGGTGCTCGCCGACTGCCAGCGGCGTGGACTGGCCCACTGGTACACCGATGTGGCGAGCGTGAAGTCCGGACCGAGGGCCGAGGTCGCAGCTCTCGGCTGCGACACCTCCCACTACATCGGCGGCCACCCGATGGCCGGGCGGGAGACCTCCGGCCCGCTGGGAGCCCGCGCCGATCTCTTCGAAGGCCGTCCGTGGGTGCTCACGCCCACCCCGGACACCGACACGGACACCCTCAACGCCGCCCTCGAACTGGTCGCCCTCTGCGGCGCCATGCCGATCGTGATGGACGCCCCGGCGCACGACCGCGCCGTCGCACTGGTCTCGCACGCCCCTCAGCTGCTCTCCTCACTGGTCGCGGCCCGGCTCGAGCACGCGGACGAGACCGCCATAAGGCTCTCCGGCCAGGGCGTCCGCGATGTGACCCGGATCGCCGCCTCCGACCCCGCGCTCTGGGTGGACATCCTCTCCGCCAACGCGGGCGTGGTCGCCGACATCCTGGACGAGCTCGCCGTGGACCTCGGCGAGACCGTCACCGCGCTGCGCGCCCTGCAGGCCGCCGACGAGGACGAGCGCCGCAGCGGTGCCGCCGGGATCGAGGCCGTGATGCGGCGCGGGAACACCGGCCAGTCCCGGATCCCGGGCAAGCACGGCGCCCCGCCCACCCGCTACGAGAGCGTCGCGGTCGTCCTCGGCGACCAGCCCGGCGAGCTCGGCCGGCTCTTCGGCGAGGTCGGCGCACTCGGCGTCAACATCGAGGACGTCGTCATCGAGCACTCCTCGGGCCAGCAGGTCGGTTTCGTCCAGCTCTCCGTCGCCCCGGCGGCGGTGCGAAGGCTCACGTCCGCACTGCGCGAGCAGGGCTGGAGCGTGCGGGACTAGGACCCTCGCGCCCCTGGCCAGTGCAACTGATTCCGGTGAGTGCCCACTGGCGGAGCTTCTGAGACCGACCGGCAACAGGGCCTGCGGCGTCGCGCCCTGTTGCCGGTCGGTCTGAGCGTGGCCGGGCACCCGTTGCCATTCCACTACCCTTGAGTGAGTCACCCAGGCTTCAGAGAGAGGTTCGCCCCGTGGAAACTGCCGACCGAGCGTCCGCCCCGGTCGTCGTCGCCATCGACGGACCCTCCGGCTCCGGCAAGTCGACCGTCTCCCGTGCGGTCGCCGCCCGGCTCGGCCTGAGCTTCCTGGACACCGGCGCGATGTACCGCGCGATGACCTGGTGGATGCTGACCAACGACGTCGACGTCGATGACGCCGACGCGGTGGCGATCGCCTGCGGCAAGCCGGTGATCGTCTCAGGTACGGACGCCGCGGGCCCGACCATCACGGTCGACGGCCAGGACGTCTCCGGACCGATCCGCGGCCCCGAGGTGACCGCCGGGGTCAGCGCCGTCGCCGCCGTCCCGCAGGTGCGGACCCGGCTGGTGGAGCTGCAGCGCGGCTGCGCCGAGGTCGCCGAGCACGGCATCGTCGCCGAGGGCCGGGACATGGGCACCGTGGTGTTCCCGGACGCCACGGTGAAGGTCTTCCTGACCGCCTCCGAGGCCGCCCGTGCCGAGCGCCGCGCCGCCGAGCTGCGCGCCAAGGGCGTGGACGAGGCGACCATCACCGCGATGGCCGCCGACCTCGCCCGTCGGGACGCCGCCGACTCCTCCCGGGAGACGGCCCCCCTGACCCAGGCCGTGGACGCCGTCCTGGTGGACACCAGTGACCTCACCCTGGAGCAGGTGATCGACAGGATCGCCGCCCTGGTCCAGGACCGCCAGGTCCGGACCGGGGCCTGACGAACTCTCAGGCACACAAGAGCCTGCAGGCAAGAATCCGCGTCGCCCGCTACGAGGGCCGACCGCACCGCGCTGCCCTCCTGGGCAGGTACGCACGGCACGTCCCTGGGAAGGGCCGTGCCGGGAAACGGAAACACGAAGATGAGCAACGAGACCGCTCACGGCTCCCACGGCGAGCTGGACGCGTCCGAGTACGCGGAGTTCATGGCGCTGGCCGCCGAGGAGGGCTTCGACACCGACGAGATCGACGCCGAGCTCGACGGTGCCGGGCACGGCCCGCTGCCGGTGCTGGCCGTGGTCGGCCGGCCCAATGTCGGCAAGTCGACTCTGGTGAACCGCATCATCGGCCGCCGCGAGGCCGTGGTCGAGGACCGCCCGGGCGTCACCCGCGACCGTGTCACCTACGAGGCCGCCTGGAACGGCCGCCGCTTCAAGCTGGTCGACACCGGCGGCTGGGAGGTCGACGTCCTCGGCATCGACGCCGCCGTCGCCGCCCAGGCCGAGTACGGCATCGAGACCGCCGATGCGGTGCTCTTCGTCGTGGACGCCACCGTCGGGGCCACCGACACCGACGAAGCGCTGATCAAGATCATCCGCAGGGCCGGCAAGCCCGTGGTGCTCTGCGCCAACAAGGTCGACGGCCCGTCGACCGAGGCCGAGGCCGCCTACCTCTGGTCGCTCGGCCTCGGCGAGCCGTACCCCGTCTCCGCGCTGCACGGCCGCGGCTCAGGCGACCTGCTCGACGCCGTGATGGCCGCCCTCCCCGAGGCCCCGCCGCAGACCTTCGGCGAAGGTCTCATCGGCGGCCCGCGCCGCGTGGCCCTGATCGGCCGGCCCAACGTCGGCAAGTCCAGCCTGCTCAACAAGGTGGCCGGCGAGGACCGGGTGGTCGTCAACGAGCTGGCCGGCACCACCCGTGACCCGGTCGACGAGATGATCGAACTCGGCGGCAAGACCTGGAAGTTCGTGGACACCGCCGGCATCCGCCGCCGGGTCCACCTCACCGCCGGTGCCGACTTCTACGCCTCGCTGCGTACCGCCTCCGCGCTGGAGAAGGCGGAGGTCGCGGTCGTCCTGATCGACGCCAGCGAGACCCTCGCCGAGCAGGACACCCGGATCATCTCGATGGCCGTCGAGGCCGGGCGCGCCGTCGTCATCGCCTACAACAAGTGGGACCAGATCGACGAGGAGCGCCGCTACTACCTGGAGCGCGAGATCGAGCGCGATCTCGTCCAGGTCCGCTGGGCGCCCCGGGTCAACGTCTCGGCGAAGACCGGCCGCCACATGGAGAAGCTCGTCCCGGCGATCGAGACCGCGCTGGACGGCTGGGAGACCCGTATCCCGACCGCGAAGCTGAACGCCTTCCTCGGCGAGCTGGTGGCCGCCCACCCGCACCCGATCCGGGGCGGCAAGCAGCCGCGCATCCTGTTCGGCACCCAGGCCGGCACCCGGCCGCCGCGCTTCGTGCTCTTCGCCTCCGGCTTCCTGGAGGCGGGCTACCGCCGCTTCGTCGAGCGCCGCCTGCGCGAGGAGTTCGGCTTCGCCGGAACGCCGATCTCGATCTCGGTGCGTGTCCGGGAGAAGCGCCGCAAGAAGTAGCAGCAATCGGCCGGTCGTGCCGGACCGACCGACGACGGAGGCCGGGTACCCCGCTGGGGTGCCCGGCCTCCGCGGGTTCCCGGCGGAACGGGGCTTCGCGGCAGGCGGTGCCGAGTACTGGGTGCTGAGTGCCGCGTACCGAGTGCCCCGGGGCTTCGAGGGTCAGCCCTGTCCGGGGGTGCGGCCCGGGGGCAGCGACAGCATGCTGCGGTGGCGTCCTCCGACCCCGCCGGGCTCCGGGACGACGCCGACGGCGGTGGCGACGGGCTGCGCTGGGGCGAGGTAGCCGGAAGCCACCCAGCCCTGACCGCCGGAAGCCTGGGGCGCCCCCGGGTACTGGCCGCCCGCGTACTGGCCGCCCGAGGACTGCGCCGGGGCGATCTGCCCCGACGCGATCTGCCCCGACGCGAACTGTCCAGCCGTGAACTGTCCAGCCGTGAACTGACCGGACGTCACCTGCCCCGCCGCGAGGTATCCCGTCCCGTACTGCCCGCTGCCGCCGCCCTGCTGGTTCGGCATGAACTGCGGCGTGCCCTGCGCGTGACCCGGGAAGGTGTCGAACGCCTGGTGCTGCGGCGGGTATCCGCCCAGCTCGGGGCGGGAGCCGTACGGCTCACCGCGAGGGCCGTAGGAGTCGCCGGGCGCGGGCGGGAGGGCCTGCCGTACCGGGTAAGAATCCCGGCCGAAGTGCCCGTCCCGGACCGCGAAGCCGGTGAAACGCAGGTCCTCCTCGCCGGTCCGGTCGCCGGGCAGCGCCCGGAAGAGCCGTCGGTACTCCGAGTACAGCGTGTCGTAGATGGGAGTGGGGGAGGAGGGGTGCTCCGCGTCGCACGACGGGCGCATGCCCGGGATGGACCGGGGGGTGGTGGCGGACGGGCGGTGGGTGGCGGCGACGTCGTAGCTGTACACGTAGGGGCCAACGAGTGAGGCGGCCGGGGGATGCGGGACCGGAGCAGGGCGTCCTGTGCCAGTCTCGGCACCCGCCCGTCCGCCCCGCCTGCCCGCCCCGCCCCCGACCATCCCCACTCCGTCCGTACCGTTCCGCAGCGCTCTGTCCGTACCGCTCCCGCTCGACCTCCCCAGGCGCGCGCTCCGGCGTGCTCCCGCCGCTACGTGCCTACCGTCCGCCTCGGCCGCCCGCGTACCGGCCGGCCGACGGCGCTGTCCCGGCAGGTGCTCTCCCGGCAGGGCTCCGGTGGGCGGGTACACGGGCGACCGGTCCGCAGACCGCTTCCGGTCTGCGCAGAGCTTCCGGTCAGGTTCCGGCCAGCGGCAGGACGGCTGCGACCAGCAGGCCCTGCGCGGCGGCACGGTCGAGCGCCAGGCGGAGCAGGTCCTCCCGGGGCTGGCGGCCGATGGCACCGGCCGGAACCGCGTACATCGTCACCTCGTTCTGCCGGCCGGCCGCCTGTCGCCACGCGTCGGTGACCTGGAGCGGCTGGTGCGCCTGCCACCAGGCGGAGCTGCCGCCCGTGGCCGAGGGCTGCAGGATCGCGTGCAGCTTGCCCATCGCCATCAGCACCGACCAGCCGGGCAGCGGCGGCGCGGGGGCCTTGTCGACATTCTCGACCAACTGGAACTGGTGGTCGGTGAGCAGGGAGAGGAACTCGTCCTCGCCGGAGAGGCTGCCGGGCCGTCCCACCGGGCCGGTCGGCTCGACCACCAGGGCGGCGTGCGCGGTGTCCCCGCACAGCACCAGCCCGCAGGTGATCCCGAGGACGGCAGGCTGCCCGGCAGCCGGTGCGGTGGGCCTCGCGGCCTCGGCGCCGGCCTGCTCCCGGGAGGCCGGGACGCTGCCCTGGGTCTGGCTGATGCTGCGGACGGCGCCGAGCAGCTGCTCCTCGGAGACCGGTACCACCTGGGAGGGGATGCAGCGGGCATGGGCGAAAGCGAGCACTGCGGTCTCGTCGCCGACGAAGAGCACCGTGCTGGTGGCCTCGTGCGAGGAGTCGCCGGGCGTGCGGCATGAGGTGCAGTCGTAGGTGTCGGGTGCGTGGGCACCGGCGAGCAGGCGATCTGCCTCGTCGTCGCCGATCTCGGCTCGGACCTCGTCACTGACAGCGAGCATGCGCGGCAAGGGGACTCCTCGGTTCGTCAGGTAATGGCGGTCGGGCGAGCCCGACCGCCATTACCAACGGGCCGTTGTGTCTGGGGTCACGGGTGAACGCGCCCGCGACGGGATTTGCCGCGAATCCGACTGCGATGTGTGAACACCTGGTCGCAATATGTCGACCCTGTGCCCGAGCTCACAGGGTCCAAACTGTGATCCAGGCCATATCCGGACGATGTTTGATCATGGAATGTCCTCCGAAGCGGGCATTTTGCGCTTCTTTGCATGATCTTTACCATCGGTAACACCGCTCTGAGCTGGGGGGACTTGAGGCTGTTTGGTGGCTGCCCTGGTTACTCGTAGTTTCTTAGCCGGTGCAACGAGCACTACCCGGGTTCACCCCCGGCGCACGGCCCGCGGTTCACACCGGTGGGGCGGTGCCCACCAGCGCGACGGCCGACAGGGCGGCGCGGCTGAGCGGAGGGTGGCCGGGGCGGCGCGGCACGTCCGACACGTGCACGGCCGCCTTGCGAACGCGGCGAGCGAATCAGCCCCCAGGGCTTGGTTCCGCATGCCTGCCCGGGGCTGTCGAGAGGACTCTCATGACTTTCCGTAACGAGACCACCGCTGCCACCACCGCCACCAAGCGCAACCGCGTCCGGGTGGCCGTCCTGGGCGGCGCTGTGGCCGTCCTCCCGGTGGCCGGCCTCGTCACGGCCACGACGGCCTCGGCCGCGTCCGTCGCCACCTGGGACAAGGTCGCCCAGTGCGAGAGCACCGGCAACTGGAGCATCAACAGCGGCAACGGCTTCTACGGCGGCCTGCAGTTCACCTCCTCCACCTGGGCCGCCTACGGTGGCACCCAGTACGCCGCGCAGGCCGACCTCGCCACCAAGGCGCAGCAGATCGCCGTCGCCGAGAAGGTCCTCGCCTCCCAGGGCCCCGGCGCCTGGCCGGTCTGCTCGGTGAAGGCGGGTCTGACCAAGGGCGGCGCCGCCCAGGTCGACACCGGCAGCTCCGCCTCGGCCGCCGCCAAACCCTCGACCGAGAACAAGGTCGCGAAGGACGGCGCCGCGAAGAACAACGTCGCGCCGAAGCCGGTCGAGAAGAAGCAGGCCGAGCAGAAGCGTGCCGAGCACAAGGCTCCGCGGGCCCCGGCCAAGAGGAGCAACGGCGGCACCTACACCGTCAAGGCCGGCGACACCCTGAGCTCCATCGCCGCCTCCAAGGGCCTCGACTGGAAGACCCTGTACGGCAACAACTCCGGTGTCGTCGGCGGCAACCCGAACCTGATCTTCCCGGGCCAGGTCCTCTCCGTCTGACCCACCGGGCCACCGCGCACCGCGTCGGCCGCCGCCGACTCCCACGGCCGTCCGTCCCCTCTCCCGCAGGGGGCGGTCGGCCGTGCGCCGTCCGCCGGTGCTCACGGAGCTCCGACGGCCGTCAGCCCCAACTGAGTTCACCTTTCGCGACCTTGGTGCCGAGCTCGGCGGCCAGCCTCAGGCCGGCGTCCGGGTAGTGCCGTTCCAGTGCGGCCCGGGCCGCCGCCGCGTCCTCGGCCTGGCCGATCTCGGTCTCGAAGACCCGAAGGTACTCACGGGTGTAGCGGATGGCCGAGGCGTCGGCCGGTGCGCCCGCCCTGCGGTGCCCGGCTGCGACGAAGGACGGCTCGAGCGCCTCCATCCCGTCCAACAGGTCGATCCAGGCGCCGCGTTGAGCCGGGGTGGGTGTGTCGGCGGTCCACACGTGCAGTCCCTGGAACAGCAGGACGCCGCCGAGGACGGCCCGCCGCTGGCGTTCCCAGAGATAGTGGCGGTCCGGTAGGTGGAAGTCGGCGCCGCGCAGTTCCAGCCGATGGCCCTCCAGCACCACGGCGTCGCCGGGCAGCGGCTCGGGCAGCACGATCCGCGTAGGCAGCTCGGGTCCCAGTCGCGCCCAGCTCTCCAGCCTGGCCGGGTACGTCTCCTTGATGTGCTCCACGACCGCCGCCGCGGCGAGGAACCTGGCATGCGGGAACGCCTCTCGGACCGCCTCGGCGCCGAAGTAGAAGTCCGGGTCGCCGTGGCTGATGAAGACCTTGGTCAGCTGCTTCCCGCAGGCCCTGACCCGCTCCACCAGGCTGCGGCCGTCGGAGAGCGTGAGGCCGGCGTCCACCAGCAGCGCCTCACGCTGCCCCGTGACCAGGACCGCGGTCTTGTGGAGGGAGGTGTCGGGAAGGTCGATGATCTCGAAATCCAGGGTCTTCATGCTGGCTCCAGGCTCCTCGTGCCGACTCCTCGGGCGGCGTACTCCCACCTCAGCCTTGGCACCGCCGCGCTGCACCCGCAACCGGCGGCGTGTGCGCCGAACGGCCGACCCGTCCGATCGAGCCGGACGGCTGCGAGGATGGGGTACATGGACGGTGAACGATTCCCCGCACCGGAGCCCCTGTTCCCACCCGAGCCGCTGTTCCCGCCGGAGGCACTGTTCCCGGCGGAGGCGCCGGTCCCGTCCGCGCCGCGTGAGCGCACCGAACCGGCGCCGGGCGCCGTCCACCTCCCCGGCTGGCTCGGCCCGGCGGAGCAGCGCGAACTGGTCGAAGCCTGCCGCGCCTGGGCGCGCCCACCCGCCGGGATGCGGTCCGTCCGGCTGCCCGGCGGCGGTGTCATGTCGGTGCGGATGCTCAGCCTCGGCTGGCACTGGTACCCGTACGGCTACGCCCGCACCGTGGTGGACGGCGACGGCGCACCGGTCAAGCCCTTCCCGGCCCGACTCGGTGCACTGGCCGCACGCGCCCTCGCCGACGCGTACGGGGCGCGACCGGAGGAGATCGCGGGCGCGGCCGGGTACGACCCCGACATCGCGGTGGTGAACCACTACGCGCACGGCGCGAAGATGGGCCTGCACCGAGACCGGGACGAGCGGATCGACGCCCCGGTCGTCTCCCTCTCGCTCGGTGACAGCTGCGTCTTCCGCCTCGGAAACACCGAGACCCGCACCCGGCCGTGGACCGACCTGGAGCTGCGCAGCGGTGACCTGCTGGTCTTCGGCGGGCCGTCCAGGTTCGCGTACCACGGGGTCGTACGGACGCTGCCGGGCACCGCGGACCCGGCGCTCGGGCTGGTCGGGCGCCTGAACATCACCGTCAGGCAGTCGGGGCTCCGATGATCCGGCGGCCCGATGACCCGGCCGTGCGGTGGTGGCTGGACCGACCTGACACGCGGGACCGCGAACCTGACCGGGATACCTCCGTACGCCCGCCCCGGGCGGCGGGAATTCCGGCGGGCCGAGCAGACTTCTGGGTAGACGAAGACGGCCGCCTGGCGGACCATGCCCCGCGTGCCCGTCGAGAGAGGAAGCGCAGCCATGGGAACACCCGTCGATCAGCTTGTCGACCTGCTCGATCTGGAACAGATCGAGCTCAACATCTTCCGTGGCCGGAGTCCCGAGGAGGAGCTCCAGCGCACCTTCGGCGGCCAGGTCGCGGGGCAGGCGCTGGTCGCGGCGGGGCGGACGGTGGAGGGCCAGCGGCCGGTGCACTCGCTGCACGCCTACTTCCTGAGACCCGGCGTCCCCGGCGTGCCGATCGTCTACCAGGTCGACCGGATCAGGGACGGGCGTTCCTTCACCACCCGGCGCGTCCTGGGCATCCAGCAGGGCCACAGCATCTTCGCGCTCACCGCCGACTTCCACCGGCCCGAGCATGGCGGTATCGAACACCAGGACGCGATGCCCGACGTCCCCGACCCCGAGGACCTGCCCAGCGCACTGGAGGAGGTCGGTTCCAAGCTGGGAGAGCTGCCGCCCTTCATCAGCCGCCGCCAGCCCTTCGACATCAGATACGTCGACCGGCTGCGCTGGCGCACCGAAGAGCTGGCCGGGGTGGAGCCGCGCAGCGGCGTCTGGCTGCGCACCAACGGCGCGCTCCCCGACGACCCGCTGATCCACGTCTGCGCCCTCACCTACGCCAGCGACATGACGCTGCTGGACGCCGTCCGCGTCCCCGTCGAACCGCTCTGGGGCCCGCGGAACTTCGACATGGCCTCGCTCGACCACGCGATGTGGTTCCACCGCCCGTTCCGCGCCGACGACTGGCTGCTGTACCAGCAGGAGTCGCCGATCGCCCACGGTGCACGTGGCCTGGCGCGGGGCCAAATCTACGACAGGAACGGCCAGTTGGTCGTCTCTGTCATGCAGGAGGGGCTGTTCAGGCCGCTCGCCCGCCGTAGCTGAACCACCGTCAACCTCCATAACCGGATCGTCTTCCGAGCCGGATCGCCTTCTGAACCGGATCGTCTCCCTGGAGGGAAGCGCCATGACCGCAGCCGAGGAATGGAAGCACTGGACGGAGGCCCGTACCGCCTCGGTGAGCTCGCCACACGGCCAGCTCGCCCTCGTCGGCACGCACTGGCTGGAGCCCGAGCCCGCCGAAGTCCCCGGCCTGCCCGGCCTCTGGTGGGCCTCGGAGGGGCTCGTACGGGTGCGCGCCGAGGCCGGTGACGGTATCCGGATCAAGGGCGCTGGCCAGGCGCTGGGCGGTGAGGCGGCGCTGCGTCCCGACACCGCGAAGCAGGCGGACCTGGCGGAGCTCGGTGACCGGCTCCTGGCCCCGATCGAGCGCGAGGGCGAGCTGGCCCTGCGGGTCTTCGACCCGGCCTCGGCGGGCCGTACCGCGTTCGCCGGGATCACCGTCTACCCCTATGCGCCGGAGTGGGCCGTGGCGGCGGTCTTCACCCCCTTCGAGGGCGACCGTTCCGTCACCGTGCCCAACGCCGACGGGCGCGACCGCCCACTGGAGGTCGCCGGGCGGATCGCCTTCACCCTGGCCGGCGAGCCGCACACCCTCACCGTCGGCCGCGCGGGCAAGCAGCTGAGCGGCGTGATCAGCGACGCCACCAGCGGGCACGAGACGTACCGGTTCCGCTTCATCACCCTGCCCGAGCCCGACGAGGAAGGGCATACCGTGCTCGACCTCAACCGCGCCTACCTGCCGCCGTGCGCCTTCGCCGACCATTTCATCTGCCCGTTCCCGCCGCCGGGCAACCGGCTGACGATCGCGGTGGAGGCGGGGGAGAAGCAGGTCCTCGGCCGGTAACCGAGCGCCCGGCCCCTGCCCTCCTCTCCTCCCTCTTCCCCTCCCCTCCCCTCAACTCCCCTCTCCTCAACTCCCCTCCCCTCCCCTCTCCTCAACTCACGTGGTCCGGCTTCTGACCCGGGGGCGGTGAGCGCGGCGTCGGTGCCGTGACCGACCATGAGTCTCCGTGTCGACCAATCCGCTTCCACCGCCCTCGTCCTCCTCGCCCTGCTCGCAGGACGCCCCCGCCGCCGCCCCGTCCGACAGCGGTACGTCTGCTGTCACCGGCACTCCTGCCGTCACCGGCTCGCCCGCCGTCGGCGACGGCGGGCGGTTGCGGCGGCTGGCTCGTGGAGCGTTCGCCGACATCAGTCCGCTGCGGGAGATCCCGGACTACCGACGGGTCTGGTTCGGCCAGTCCGTCTCCTCCATCGGGCAGCAGATGACCGCTGTGGCCGTATCCGTGCAGGTCTACCAACTGACCGGCTCCAGCTTCGCGACCGGCCTGGTCGGCCTCTTCGCGCTGGTACCGCTGGTCGCCTTCGGCCTCTACGGCGGCGCCGTCGCCGACACCGTGGACCGGCGCCTGCTCGGCCTGATCGGCTCCGGAGGCCTCGCCGTCGTCTCCGCAGTCCTGGCGGCGCAGGCACTGCTCGGATCGCACACGGTCGCGGTGCTGTACGCGGCGGTGGCCCTCCAGGCCGCCTTCTTCGCGCTCAGCTCGCCGGCCCGCTCCTCGATGATCCCCCGTCTGGTGCCGAGCCGTCAGCTGCCCGCGGCCAACGCCCTGAACACCATCAGCATGAACCTCGGCTCGACCGTCGGCCCGATGCTCGGCGGTGTCCTGATCGGCGCGTACGGGGCTCAGTCCGCGTACCTCGTCGACACCTTCGCCTTCAGCGCCACGCTGTACGCGATGTGGCGACTGCCCTCGATGCGCCCCGGCGGCGACAGCGAGCGCAAGCGTCGCGCCTCGGTGCTGGACGGCCTGCGCTTCCTGCGCGAGCAGCCCAACCTGCGCACCAGCTTCGTCGCCGACCTCGCCGCCATGATCTTCGGCCTCCCGCGGGCGCTCTTCCCCGCCATCGTGGTCGGCTTCTACGCCGGCGGCCCCGGCACCGTCGGGCTGCTGGTGGCGGCACCCGCCGTGGGGGCTCTGCTCGGGGCGGCCTTCTCCGGCTGGGTAGGCCGGGTGAGGCGGCACGGCGCCGCCATCCTGGCCGCCGTCGCCGCCTGGGGCCTGGCGATCGCCGCCTTCGGGCTCGTCCGCGAACTGTGGCTGGGCTTGGCGCTGCTCGCGGCGGCCGGCTGCGCCGACACCATCAGCATGATCTTCCGCAACACGATGATGCAGGTTGTGGCCCCCGATGAGATGCGCGGCCGGCTCCAGGGCATCTTCATCGTGGTCGTCGCAGGCGGCCCCCGCCTGGGCGACTTCGAGTCCGGCACCGTCGCCTCCCTCACCTCACCCGCCGTCTCGATCGTCACCGGCGGCCTCGCCTGCCTCGCCGCCGTCCTCCTCCTCGCCGCCCGCCGCCCCGCCTTCCTCCGCTACGACGCCCACCACCCCACACCCTGACCTGCACCGCCCCACCCGGCCCCCACCACGCCACCACCGGATACCTGGCAGCGAGCACCCCTCATCGTGCTGTATTGTTTTCCACGTCGCCGGGACACCGGGGGCAAGGTCAAAAAGCCGAAGCTCAGGCGCCGCAAGGCTCTGAACGGAGGCCGCAGGACCACGGGACGTGGCGCAGCTTGGTAGCGCACTTGACTGGGGGTCAAGGGGTCGCAGGTTCAAATCCTGTCGTCCCGACTTCGGACTGATGTCCAAAGTCGCAGATCAGAGGCCGTATCTTGTTTTCAAGATACGGCCTTTTTGCGTTCTCGGGGGCGGTTTCTGGGAGCGTGGGGCTGGGAGTGTTGGGAGTAAATGGGAGCGGTGTGCTCCCAGTCTGCTCCCAGAGGTCAACGCGGCGCCGAGTGTTGTCACCCGATCCGGTCGAGTTCGCAAAGATCTTTTCCGTGGTGGCGGGGCGCGCCGTGTCCGTCGGGGGCGCGTGGGCTGGCATGCGCAACTGGTTGGGGCTGCTGACCTGCTGCTCCCAGGATTCTTTGACTGGGAGCAGCGTTACCTGTCAACGGTTTTGGACCCTCGAGGCTGGGAGTGCCATTGTCCGAGGGCCATTTGGCGGGCGGTCAAGGGCGAGAAGTCCGCTTCAGTGATGTTGGTCGGTGTGTCGGCGCTCGTAGTGCTTCAAAACGGCTTCACTGGGTGTGAGCTGCGGGTGTGTCGGGTGGTCAGCTTGCTCGGTGGTACTCGTTGATGAGGCCGGCGACGGCTTGCCGGCGTTCGATCCGGGCTGTCGGGAGCGGAATGACGTTGGGGTCGTCGAGGGGTGCGAGCTGGTTGCGTGTAAGGCTCGGAAAGTCATCGCTGCTGGTCAAGCCGCGTATCGGTACTCGTTGATGACGCCGCCGAGGACGCGGGTACGCAGGAGTTTTCGGCCCTCGAGGCCGTGTGCGGTGGGCTGCTCGTGGGCGCCGGGCGGTAGCTGGTTGCGTGCCCGGTGAGGGCGGTGCTCGTTGTAGTGCTGCTGGTAGGCGGTCAGGACCTGCCGGGCGTGGGCCTCGTTCATGATGAGGACATGGTCCAGTACCTCACGCCGGATGCTCCCGATCACTCGCTCGCAGTGGGCGTTCATCCGGGGAGTTCGCGGCGCAGTCTTGAGGATCTCTATCTCCTCGGCCTCGAAGACGGCGTCGAAGGACTGGCTGTACTTGCCGTCCCGGTCGCGCAGCAGGAAGCGTAGGGACTCCGTGTGAGAGCCGAGGTCGGCTGCCACGTTCCGGGCCTGCTGTGCTGCCCAGTCTCGGGTTGGGTGGGCGGTGACGCCGGTGATGTGCAGGCGTCGGGTGCCGTGTTCGAGGAACGCCAGCGCGTACAGCCGCTGGCCGAGCATGGTGTCCAGATGGAGGAAGTCCGCCGCGAGGATGCCCTCGGCCTGGTTCGTGAGGAACTCGCGCCAGGTCGGGCCGGTGCGGCGCGGGGCTGGGTCGATGCCGGCGGCATGGAGGATCTCCCACACCGTGGAGGCGGCGATCGGGTGCCCGAGACGGGCCAGCTCGCCCTGGATCCGCTTGTGGCCCCACCTTGCGTTCTCCCGAGCCAGTCGTAGCACAAGGTTCTTGAGCGCCGCTCTGGTCGGCGGTCGCCCGGTGCGGGCGCGCCGTGTGCTGTAGTCCGAATTCGCCGCGATGAGTCGGCGGTGCCAAGCCAGCAGCGTGCCGGGAGTGACCGGGAAGACTGCCCGCCAACGGTGACGGGGTATCAGGCTGGAGAGCGCTGCCAGCCAGAACCGATCCGCGGGCTCGTAGCGGAGCGGGCTGGATATCTGGCGGCGCAGCACAGCGTTCTCGTGCCGGAGCACGAGCAGCTCCGCGTCTTTGGCGGTGTCGCGGCGCAGCAGCACCCCGGGTACGGACAACAGCTTGCGGGCCACCTTGTAAAGCAGCGAAACGATCACGCGGACATGGTGCCAGCCGAGGTCGCTCTATCGCTGCCACCTGCGGCGATGACTTTCCGAGCCCGACAGCTTCCACGTCGCCGCCATCACCCGGGACGCCCCCCGGCTTCCTCTCTGCCGTCACCGAACACCGACCGGACGTCACCATCGTCGACGTCCGGCTGCCGCCGACCTTCCGCGACGAGGGCATCCACGCCGCCATCCACGCCCGCCGCCGGTACCCCGGCCTGCCCGTGCTCGTGCTCTCCCAGTACGTCGAGCAGCAGTACGCCGGCGAGCTGGTCTCCGACGGGAGTGGCGGCGTCGGCTACCTCCTCAAGGACCGGGTGAGCCGGGTGAGCGAGTTCATCGACGCGCTACGGCGGGTCGCCGCCGGCGGTACCGTCATGGACCCCGAGGTGATCGGGCAGCTCCTCACCCGTCACACCCGCGACCCGATCGCCACCCTCACGCCACGCGAACGCGAAGTCCTCGCCCTGATGGCTGAAGGAAAGGACAACGCCACGATCGCGGCGCGGCTCGTCATCACCGACAACGCCGTCCACAAGCACATCGGCAACATCTTCGCCAAGCTCGGCCTCTCGCAAGCCGACAGCGGCCACCGTCGCGTCCTCGCGGTCCTCACCTACCTCAGCCGCCACTGACCGGGAGGAGCCACCGGGGAACGGGAGTTGACCATGTTCTGTCGGTGTGTCAATGCCGCTCAGTTCGGCTTGCGCAGGAGGAGGCGAGCCTGCGGGGCCCGGCCCTCGCATTCCGGCTCGCCGATCAACTTCGCCCGCAGGACGAGCCCGCCGGCGGTCGGCCTCCGCAATCCGGCGAACTCCCCGCCTGCATGGCCCTTGCCGGGCCCGGAGCCGCTCAGTACCGTCGAGTAGCCGAATCCGAGTACCCCTCATATTCGGATCGCCTCGACACCACCACCCAGCGTCGTCCCTTCCACGCACCGCGCCCCGGGAGGATCGGATGAACAGAACGCACGTCCCCGGCAACGCCCTTCGGCACGTATCCCGCCTCCTCTCCGTCGGCACGGTCACCGCCGCCCTGGCCGGCGCGCTCGTGCTCCCCGCCTCGCCCTCGCACGCCGCAGGCGCAGGCGCCGACACCGGCCTGCGCGACGTCCTGGTAGTCGGCAACAGCCAGGCCGGCACGGTGAGTTTCCTCGACGCCCACACCTTCAGGAACCTCGGCTCGCTGAACGTCACCGCCGACGCGCAGCAGCGGATCGCCGGCATGGATCCGATCCAGTGGATCGGCTTCCAGACCGTCACCTCGATCGAGGGCGGCAATCGCTGGGTCGACGACGCGACGCTCTCACCCGACGGCCGCCGCCTGTACGTGTCGCGCGGAAACCTGGACGACGTCGCCGCGTTCGACGTCGCCACCGGCGCCCAGCTCTGGCGCACCCGACTGGACGGTTTCAAGGCCGATCACGCCGCGCTCTCGCCCGACGGCCGCCGCTACGTCGTCTCCGCGACCACCGCGCAGAAGGCCGAGGTACTCGACACCGCAACCGGCGGCGTGGTCGGCTCGTTCCCGACCGGCACCTACCCGCACCAGAACGACTACTCGCCGGACGGGAAGTACATCTACAACTCCAGCATAGGCATCACCACGTTCCCGCAGGCGATGGAGTGGGCCAAGGGCAGCTTCCAGCTCACCAAGGTCGACGCGGCCACCCTGCAGGTCGTGCAGACCTGGAAGTTCCCGCACGGCATCCGGCCCAACACGGTCGGGCCCGACGGCCGGACCATGTACACCGACCTGTCCTACCTCAACGGCTTCGCCAGGTACGACCTGTCCACCGGCTCGGTGGTCACCGTGCAGATGCCGTACAGCAAGGCCGGCGCGGCGCTCTCCCCCGACAGCTACCCGCAGAACTCGGCGCACCACGGCCTCGCCCTCTCGGGCGACGGCACCAGCCTGTGCGACGTCGGCACCATCGACGACTACGCCGCGATCGTCTCCACCACCGACCTGAGCACCCGCGGGACCGTCGACTACCCGACGGACAGCCTGCCCTACTGGGGCACCAGCAGCGCCGACGGCACGCTCTGTTTCGTCTCGCTCAGCAAGGCCGACGCCGTCTCGGTGATCGACTACCGCACCGCGAAGGAGCTCGCACGAGTCCCGGTCGGCGCGTTCCCCCAGCGGGAGCGGACCGGACGGATCGCGACCGACCTGCTCGGCGGCCTCTCCCCCTCGGCCGGCTGAGCAGCCCGGGGCCGGCCGCCCGGAGAACGAGGGCCTGTGCCGACGCCCCCGTCACCGAGCAGTTGACCAGGGGTCGCCCGCCTGGCCCCCGGGCTGCGCCGCCCACTGGGACAGGCTCATCCGCAGCTGCCGCAGCTGGACACGGCCGAGCGGTTCATGGCTGCGCATCACCTTACGGTTCCGTAGCAGTTCCACCCGGTACGGCACCACCGCCGTCGCGCGCAGCACCGAGACGACCGGCGTGGCCAGCAGACGCAGCATCAACTCGACCAGCCAGAGAATCCCGAGAACGAGGAACACCGGCGTGACGAGGACCGCCACGAGCCCGGGGATGATGTCGTCGGTGGTGTCCGGCACCAGCTTCCAGACGGTGTTCGGCCGCACCAGTCCCCGCCATGCCAGGCGATCCTGCCGGATCCGCCACTTGTTCCCCCCGCTGTCACGCCAACGCATAATCCCCACCCCGGCCTCACGCTTTCACTCGGGCAGGAAGCGTAGCCGGTCATGGGCTCGATGCCGACGTCAGGTGGCGGGGCGCCGACCGATGCCGCGTCAGTCCTGCCGCTCGCCGACGCTGCGGGGCGTGAGGGGATGGCGAAGGACCCATGACCTGCGTCTTTCGGCCTCTGGAATCCGCCTATCATTTGATGAGCTGTTGGATCAAGAGAATGTGGGGATTGAGGCGCAATGGGGGACTTCTTCCGCGTCGAGATCGGCGATCTCGACCGCTTGCTGCAGCAGTTGCAGCAGAGTCAGCAGGAGCTGCACACCGCACTGAACGCGATGCGCGACACCGGCCCGAAGACGACCGGCAGCAAGGCGCTCGACCACGCCTGCGACGACTTCCAGCACGGCTGGGGCGACGAGATCAAGATGCTCGCCGAGGGTACCGAACAGATCTCGACCGGACTGAACGAGGTCCGCAAGAACTACGCGGAGTCCGAGCAGGGCATCAATGATGCCCTCCGGCCGAGAAGCGCCGCATGAGCGGGGACGCGGAGTACCCGGCACTCGGCTTCAACCCGGCCCCGGGCAACGTGGGCGGCGTGAACGCCCTGGTGGACCAGCTCAACTCGGCGTCCAACGCGATGGAGAACGCCCACAACACGCTGACGTCGCTCGCGAGCGGCAGCGGCAGCTGGCAGGGCGACGCCGCCAACGCGTTCTCGAAGAAGGTCGGCGAGCTGCCCAAGCACCTGCAGCAGGGCGTGGACGCGCTGAAGGGCGCATCGACCCAGCTGGCCTCCTGGAGTTCAACGCTGGCGCACTACCAGGACACGGCCAAGCGATACGAGGCGGATGCGGAGGAGCTCAAGAGCCGCATCCAGGAGGCCGAGGCGCGCAAGGGCGAGGCGACCTCCCGCTACGACCAGGCCGCCGGAGATCCGGCCCTCCAGCTGATCGGCACGTACCAGGCCAACGCCCAGGCGCTGGAGGCCGCCGACCAGCAAATCATGGAGGCCTCGAACCGACTGCACGTGGCCGACGGCGAGTTGCAGGCGGCGAAGGCGGAGCTGCACCAGCTGGAGGAGGAGCTCCACCACCTCGTCAAGCAGGCCAAGGAGCTCCTGCACCACCACCACGACGACGCGGAGAAGACCGCGAAGGCGCTGCGCAAGGCCGACCACAACCTTCCGCACAAGAGCATGTGGAGCAAGATCGGGGACGGCTTCAAGAAGATCGGCCAAGGCATCAAGAACTGGGCGCACAAGCACGCCGATCTGCTGAAGAAGATCGGCGACGTCGCCGGCGCCTGCTCGGCCGTCCTGGGCATCGCCGCGCTCGCGACCATGTGGTGCCCGCCGCTGTCCGCCGCCCTCGGCGGTGCCGCGGCCGGCGCGTCGGCGGTCGCCCTCGGCGCCCACGGGCTGGCGAAGCTCGGCGGGGCGAACATCAGTGCGATGACCCTCGTGATGGACGGCGTCGGCGCGCTGCCCGGAGTGGGTAGTGCCTTCAAGGCGGCGAAGGGAGTGACGATCGGCCTCAAGGCTGCAGGAGAGGCCGCGGAGGGCGCCAACGCCCTGTCAAAGGCCGCGGAGGGCGTCGGCCTGGCCAGGGAGACCGTCAAGGGAACCAAGGCCGTCACCGAAGCGGCCAAGGAGGGCTCGCTCTTGCACAAGGGCCTCTCGGCGGTGGTCACCAGGACGCCTCTAGCCAAGCTGCCGGGCATGACCGTCCAAACCGTGGAGAAGGTCAAGGGGGGCTGGGCCATGGTCGACGAGGCCGGCAAGATCGCCACCAAGGACGTGCTCGACCCGATGTCCTGGTGGTCGCGTGGCACGCAGATCGGCATCAAGGGCATAGGTCTGGGACTGCATGCGCCTGAGCTGAAGAATGAGCTTTCGGGGAGCCCCGCATGACCGATCCGTTCACGCCCGACGCCTCCGCGACGGCTGCTGCGGAGGTGCCCGCGCAGGCTGCTGCCGTCGATCCGCTCTACGCCGACGACGACGTGGACGTCCGCTTCGAGATCCCGATCTGGTTCCACTCCCTCGGACTCGAGATGTCCGAGGAAGAGCGTGCCGCGCACCACGCGGAGATCGCCTCCGAGATCTGGGCCGGCGGCACCGACTACCAGCGGACGACGGTCGCCGCCTGGTACGCGGAGATCGCCGACGGCGCGCTGGAGGACGGCGTGCTGTACGCGGGCATCAACTACTTCCGCACCGACGACGACCGGCTCGCCACCGCGAACCTGGTCGTCCTGGCCGAGAAGACCGACACCTCGGACGCCGGGATCGCCGCGGCCTCCCTGGTCGAGATGCTGTCGGCCGACCCTGCGCAGGAGGTGTACCGGACCGACGTCCACTGCGGGCCCGCAGTGGTGGTCGTCCACGGCCAGGTGTGCGACTTCAGCCAGGAGGCCGGGGCGCCCGCCACGCTCGAACTCGCCCAGGCGGAGGTGTACATCCCCGTCCAGGGCGCGGACACGCTGCTCGTGATGCGGATCAGCACGCCGTCCCTGCCGGAGCTCCCCACGTACGTGGCCATGCTGGCGCAGATCGCGGACAGTGTGTACTTCGGGCGTCCGAGCGATGCACCGGGCGCCACTCCGGCCGTCCCGCCGGCCACCGAGTCCCGGATCGCGGCGGCCTTCGGCTAAGCACCTGGGAGCTCCACCCGGTCGCAGGTCCCGGCCAGTACGGCCCGGGTCCTGCGACCGGCCGTGGCGGAGCAAACGCAGACGCAATAGTAACTACCCTCTCCGGATGTCGAGTTCGGCCCAGACGGTCTTGAGAGGCCGGACGGTGAGGTCCACACCCCAGCGGTCCGCGAGGGCCACGACGATCAGCAGGCCGCGCCCTGACTCGTCCTCCACGCCGGACACGGCCTGGGGGGCCCGGAGCTCCGGGAGCCGTTCCGGGCGCGGGTCGGAGACGGCGATGCGGAGCGTGGAGCCCGTGAGACCCGAGTCGAGCGAGAGGGAGAGCCTGAAGCTGCGGCCGGGTACGCGGCCGGGTACGCGGCCGTGCAGGGCGGCGTTGGCGGCGAGCTCGGCGACGATCTGCTCGGCGGTCTCGTACGGCTCGCCCCACTCGATGAGTTGCTGCACCGTGAGCCGACGCGCGAGGCGGTGCGCTTGCCGAAAACCCTCATCCGGCCTGTTCAGGCTGCATGTTGGTACTCGTGGAGGAGGCCGCCGAGTCGGTCGGTTCGGTGTATGTCGAGGTGGGTGATTTGCTTCGGGTTGTCGATTGGCTGGGGGAGCGCGCAGAGGGGGCGGGCGTTCGCGATGCCCTGGTGCGGCCTGTGGGAGTTGTAGAACTTCTCGAACTCCCGTAGGGCGTGGAGTAGATGCCGCTCGTTCCAGATCAGGGTCCGGTCCAGCAGTTCGCGGCGGCAGGTCTGCACCCAGCGCTCCATGAGGGAGTTCATGCGGGGGATCCGGACGCCGCTGAGCACGACCTGGATCCCCGCGTCGGCGAGGACGGCGTCGAACAGTTCGGGGAACTTCCCGTCCCGGTCCCGGATCATGTAGCGCGCCCGAGAGCCGGCGTCCTCGAGGTCCATGACGAGGTTCTTCGCGGCCTGTGTGACCCAGGACGCGGTCGGGTGTGCGGTGGCGCCGAGGATCCGGATCCGTCGGTTGGCGTGCCCGATGACCGCGAGCACGTACAGGCGGGCTCCGGACAGGGTGACCGTTTCGAAGAAGCCACAGGCGAGGAGTGCGTCGGCTTGGGAGTGCAGGAAGTTGGCCCAGGTGCTGGAGGTCCGCTCGGGTGCCGGCGGGATACCGGCCTCCTTCAGGATCTCCCACACCGTGGACGCGGCCACCTTTACCCCGAGGACGAGCAGCTCGCCGTGCAGCCGCCGGTACCCCCACTCCGGATTCTCTGCGGCCAGGCGCAGGACCAGGGCGCGGATGGAGCGTACGGTGCGCGGTCGGCCTGGGCGCTTCGGCCGGGACCGGGCGGCGTGGCGGCGGGCGACCAGGTCGCGGTGCCAGCGCAGTACGGTGTTGGGCCGCACCAGTAACCGCATCCGACGCAGTACCTGGGTCGGCAGTCCCTGCAGCAGCGCGGCCAGGAATGCCCGGTCGCTCGCTTCGAAGCGGACCCGTTGTCCGCTCAGCTGCCGTTCCAGAACGCTGATCTGATGGCGAAGAGCCAGGATCTCCACGTCCTTCTCACGGTCGCTCATCGGCAGCAGCCGCAGCAACGCGAACGCGTTCGTCACACCCAGGTACGCCAGTCGTAGCAGCACGGTCGATCATCATGCCGCGGAGCTCGTCGGCTCCGCCAGAGCGCTGACCTGACCGACGTGGTCGGCACTTGTGCACCTTCACAGTGCTTCTCGCCAGGGCGGATGAGGTTCTCGGCAAGGGCAGGGTCGACTGGTACAACCACCGCAGGCTCCACGGAGAGATAGGCCACATCCCACCCGTCGAGTACGAAGCCAACTACTACCTGGCAACCGCAAAACCCCTGGTCACAGCCACCATCTGAGCTCTCTACCGAACCCGGGGCGGTTCACCCTGTACTGGCACTGTAGCGGTATGCCGTGGTCCCGCTCGTTGTGAAACCAGGTAACTGCGTTACCGTAAGGGAGTTCGGGCCGCCATGAAACACCTGGCGTGCCCATCCGAGTGGGGGATTAATCAATGAGTCTTGAGGTCTGGATACCACGGGTATTCGATGTGCAGGTTGGCATAGCTGACGGCATGCCAAACCCTGTATCCGCTCTGCGCTCTCGTCGCGCTGCGTCACTGACGCGGCGTCTCTCATGGCACTCTCACTGGTTCTCTTCATCGTGGTCTGGCACTTTCATGGCCTCACCATGGTAGACATGATGGTCTATTGGGCTGAGGACTTGACAGTTCTACACGGCGATGACCCTCTATGCCATGCGCCTCCCCAGGTTGGATCTCGCCGCGGTGTGTCCCTCCTTTGCGGCGATGCTGTTCACTCCTGTCGTCTGGTTCGACGTTCCGATGCTCCGCATCCTAGTCACCGTGGCCGAGATAGGTTTGTTGGCTCTGCTTGCACACCTCTGGCTGGCTGGCTGGCCGCGGCGCCGCCACCAGGCAAGGGCAGTACTGCTGATCACTGGAATCGGGGTATGGCCCGAGCCGGGATTCTGGACGAGATATCTCTGAGGCTCGAGTCGCGCCAGGCGACACAGTGATTGTGGACAATCAGTCCCTGCGTGGCACGATCGCTCGCGCTCTCAGCTGGCACGACCCTGGGCTGCTCTTAACCGCTTTCGCGCTGGTCGTAGTTGCGGTTGGCCTAGCGATTGCGACGTTGGCTGGCCGGTCGGCCCCGGTTATTCGCCGCGCCGAGGCATGGGATGTCATCTGCACCAGCCTGGTCAGCGTCCTGGAATCACCGATCAGTTGGACCCACTACTGGGCCTGGTGTGTCCCGATGCTAGTCGTTCTTTGCGCTGAGTCCTACCATGCTCCGGGCTTTGTGGCCAGCCGCTGGGTAAGGAGGAGTCGAATCCTGCTCGTGATCGTCGGAATCTTCCTCTTGCCCTATCTAATGTGGGTGGTGCCAAAACGATCAGGACTCGGCATCAAATTGCACTGGAAATTGTCCACCTGTCTTCACGGAATTATCGGTCCGCCGATTTTTGAATTCATTTCTACAAGACGTCTTTTCGCATGTCGAGCCAGCCATGGCGGCTAGCGGTGCGCCCTTTCCGAGTGGCCCGAGCGAGCAATATCTGCACCCACTAAACGAGCAGGCATGATATGACACTCCAAATAGATTCGCGCCCCCGCCAGAAATCAAGACTCCTTATACCGAAAAGGGGTCCGGCGTCTTCGGGTGTCACCGCGCGGTATCGCACACTTATCACGATACTTATCTGCTTTTTCGCAGTAGTGGGTACCGGGTTCCAGCAGTGGACCACCCTCCAAGTTGGAGGATTCGACCTCGGCATATTCGACCAAGGTATACGCGGCTATGCGCATTTCGGTCTTCCAATTTCCCCGGCGAAGAGCTATCATCACGAGTTTCCGCCCTCATTCTCTCTCCTGGGGGATCACTTTTCGCCGATCCTTGCCCTCCTTGCACCGCTCTATTGGTTCCTCGATGATCCTCGGTCGCTGATTATTGGGCAGGCTGCTCTGTTTGCCGCAGGAATACCAGTGATCAGGCGAATTGCGGCACGATGCTTCATCGCACAGGGGCAAGAGACCAGGCTCTGGATCATGGACCTCGCCGGCCTCGTGTACGGACTCGGCTGGCCCCTCCTCGTCGCGGCGCAGAATGGGTTTCACGAGGTCGCTTTCGCAGTTCCACTGACTCTGCTCATGTTCGAGGGGGCGATGGCGCGCCGCTATTGGCAGGTTCTGCTAGCCGGAGTCATGCTCTGCTGCACCAAGGAGGACCTGGGGCTGGTGGTAGGAGCCTATGGAGCAGTGCTGTTCTGGCGCAGCCGACACAGCTCAGACCGCTCCGGGATACGTACGGGTCTGGCGCTGTTCCTGGGCGGCCCCGCCGCCACGGTCGTGGCAATCCACTGGCTAATTCCCGCGATGGGAGGGCAACCCGGTTACTACTGGAACTACGATGCCCTCGGCCCCAACGCGGGGGCCGCTTTCGTCAACGTCGTCAGCAACCCACTTTGCCTGTTCGAGGCGGCCTTCAGTACACCCCTCAAGCCCTTGCTGATCCTCTGGCTACTCGGGACAACCTTCCTCCTGCCCATCTGCTCAGCTACTGCATGGTGCACCCTGCCGCTAGTTGCCGAGCGGATTCTTTCATCCAACCCCAACCACTGGTCTGTGGCCCATCATTACGACGCGTTCCTGTGGCCTATCCTTGTCACAGCGGCACTTGAGGCGGTAGGGAGTCTTAGTGCTCGCGAGCGTTCTGCCCGAACCGCGAGGTGGCTCGGCCTGGCGGCTGCAGCCGTCTCACTTGCCGCGGCCCTGCCCTTCGGTCTTTCCTCTCTGGCCGACCCAAATTCCTGGCGTCCAGGAGCAAGCGAAGCTGCGCTGATCCGCGCCTCATCTCACATCCCTGACGGCGCGTCCGTCGAGGCCGATAACCTGATCGTTCCTCGCCTGACGGCGCGTACGGATGTCGTGCTTGTTGACGAGACGCCACGAGGCCGGGACTACGTGCTTATCCGTACCAACGAGCGCTCGTTCCCGTTTGCCACGGACCGGGAGCAAGTCGATCGTGCACGCCTCCTGTTGGCACACGGGTATGAGGCCATCTGGTCTGACGACGGAGTACTGGTTTTGCACCGAGTATCCTCGGAGCCGATTCCGGGCGAGCACGTCCCGGGCCAGAACAGCTCACCTGTCCAGGACATCGTGCCTTCCGATGTGGGACATAGCCTATTCCACGGCTGAGCCGCCCGACCTGACTCGGGCCCTGAAGCAGGCATCTCCGGCACGAAGTAGGTGAGGTGACCCCCGCGATGTGGACACACCTGACAATGGATCTTGTAGATCCAGGAAGGTGAAGATCCACGTGGCAAGGCCGTCGAAGTACAGTCCGGAGTTCAGAGCCGACGCAGTCGCACTGTGGCAGGCGTCGGTGGGCAGGCGAACGTTCAAGTCCGTCGCCTCCGACCTCAACATCAACCACGAGACCCTGCGTACCTGGGTGCGTGAGGCTGAAGGGACAGCGTCCTCCGGTGGCGGGTTGCAGGGCGGCGGGGCCGAGGATGAGCTGGCCCGGCTGCGGGCGGAGAACGCCCGGCTGGTGCGGAGGGTGGCCGGGGCCTGTCGGCCCGGGTGTGGGCCTGGAGGGGCCGGGGGCCGGGCGGTCAGCCGCTCGCGGCGGTGAGACCGGCGGTTCCGGCGTGTCGGAAGATCTTGCGGAGGTTGTGGCAGGCGGCCAGCAGGCGCCACTCTGCGCGGGCGCCGTCTTCGCCGCGCAGGAGGAGTTGGCGGCCGTTCTGGCAGGTCATGATCTGTCCGAAGACGGGTTCGACGATGGCTTTGCGGCGGCTGTAGGCGGCCTTGCCGGGTCTGGTCCGCAGTTTGCGGGCCATGCGCTCCTTCAGCGTGGCGGTCGCCGGTATGCGTCCGCGCGGTGCGGGCGGGACCTGCTCGTCGTGGGCGAGTCGGCCGGTGGCCATGAACGTGTCGGTCTCGCGGATGAGTTGGCGGTCCTTCGCGGCCTGGAGGTTCGTCTCGGAGCAGTACCCGGCGTCGACGAGTGCCTGCTTGGGGTGGATGCCGGTGTTGCGGGCAGACTGGTCGAGCATCGTGGTGTAGTTCAGCGCGTCCGAGGGGGGTTGGTCGTCACGTCGGCGGCAGTGATGACCTGGTGTTCCTCGTCGACAACGGCCTGGGCGTTGTATGTCTGGATGTAGGCGCCGTCGCTGTTCTTCATGATCCGTGAATCGGGGTCGGTGAAGTTGGCCTGCGCCTTCGGCTTGGGGCGGGCCGCTTTGGCGGCCGCCTCGCCCGCGTCGGCGACGGCCTGCTCGTCCTCGGCGCTGGCGCGCTTCTGCTGCGGCGCTCCTTCTCCTGAGCGTGGGCACGGGCCTTGTCAGCGGCCTCGGCCTCGATCTGGGCCCGAGCGGCCTGCAGTTTGGCCAGGCGCTTCTCGCGGCGGTCGAGTTCGGCGGGCAGGTCCAGGTCCTTGCCGTCGATGCCGAACACGGCGTCCTCGGCAGTGTCGCTGGCTTCGGCCTCGGTCAGCAGGGCAGCGGCCATGGCCTCCAGTTCAGCGACCTCGGCCTCGATCCGCTCCTCCTTGTCGATGAGCCGGCAGTAGCTCATCGCCTTGTGTTTGGAGGCGTTCGCTTCCAGTTTCGTGCCGTCCAGGGCGACACGGCCCATCTTGACCATGCCGAGTCTCTGCGCGAGGCGCAGGGACTGGGTGAACAGGTCGGCGAGCGCGTCCAGATGGCGGCGGCGGAACCGGGCGATCGAGCGGAAGTCCGGTTCCTGGCCGCTGGCCAGGAACCGGAACGCGACGTCCTCGGCGCACTTGCGCTCGATCGCCCGGGACGAGCGGATGCCGATGGTGTACCCGTAGATCAGCAGGCGCAGTATCAACCGGGGGTCGTAGGGCGGGTAGCCGCGCTTCTCGGTGTAGTCCGCCAAGACCGGTGCAAGGTCCAGAACCTCGTCGACCAGGTCCGCGACGAACCGCGCCAGGTGGCCCTCGGGCAGCCAGTCGTCCAGCGACGGCGGGAGCAACAGGACCTGGTGCGGGTCGAACGCCCGGAACCGCTTGTCCACCGCCGCTGGACGAGCCTGCGGCCGCTGCTTGTCGACCGGCTCGACCTCGAAAAGCCCATCCTCGCCGCGCATCCCGACATCATCGCGCGCCAATGATCACGAACAGAAGGCGGGTTGCTGGTTGCGAACCAGCCCCTAACGCGCGGCCACGGCCAGGCGGTCGAGCTCGTCGGCTCGGCGGTGGTCCTTGGGACGGCCTACGGCTCGGCGCATGCTGACCAGGTCGTCGAGGCGGAGGTAATGGACCTCCAGGCCGTCGTCCGCGACCGCGCGCAGGCTGCGGGCGAGGTAGTCCGCGACTGGGATCCCGCCCCAGGGAAGCGCGGGCGTGCAGCAGTCGCCGCCTGCGGTGGCGGTGGAGAACAACACCTTGGGGCCGAGGAAAGAGGCGGCCTCACAGGCCACGGGCAGGCCGTCCTTATCCTGGAGGACGGCGGGACCGCCCTCGACCTGGGCGAAGGCCGAGGCGAGTGCGGCGGCGTGGGCGGGGTCACCGTCCCACAGCAGGTCGAGGTCACCGGTGAGCTCGACCGATCCGTGCATGATGCCAGCCACCTGGCCGATCACCGCGACCCGCACGCCCGACCGGTGCAGGGCCCGCAGCAGCGGGAAGGGGTCAAACCCGATCGCGTCGTCGGTACCGATGGTGCCGACGGTGTCGTCCGCGTCCACGTGGGACACGCCGGTGGCCGTCCGGCCGCGGGTCAGTTCGGCGATCCTGCCGACGGCTGCCTCCAGCCGCGCCACCGCCGCCGGGTCTCCTTGCGCCGCCCGTCCGCGTTCAGTCATCCAGCCATCATCCGTCGTCCCCCCGGCTTAGGTCCACTGTCCTACCGGGGCGGCCGATTTCACGGCAGCGATCAGCCGACCGCCACGGCCACCTCCCGGCCCATACCCGGGCCGACAGGACACGGTTACCCGCCGCAGCAGCCACACCCCGGCGACCATCGTCGGTGGCGCCGACCGCGGCCGCCCGAGCACTTGCCCTTTACTGACCCACGCTCCTAGCTGACCGTGTTCAAGGAACGTTCCAGCGTGGCCAGCGGGACGAGTTGAGCACTGTTGAGGTCAGATGGATCGGTAGTAGATCAGCTGGCCGGCTTCGCCCGGTGCCGCGCCCTCGTTGGGCAGGAAGAGGCTGACGAAGACGGCGTTATGGCCGTCCGGGAGCTTGAGCGAGGTGATGTGCGGGTTCGCGAAGGCAATGCTGCCGCCAGTGGTGGTAATGGCGGTGGTGTCAGCGTTCAGGGTGGTGTAGTCATAGAGGAACACGCGCCAGGACCGGAAGTCGCTCTTGGTGTACTGCCCCTCGACGACGCCGTAGGGGAAGCCCTTGTAGCTGATGGCATCGCGGTCGCCAATGTTGCCCCTGACGCCCCAGTACAGCATCGCGTTGTCGAAGGTGTTCTCGGCTGTGGTGGACCAGTTGGAGAAGTTGGTGAGGTGGGCCTTCATCTCCTGGTCAACGTTGCAGTTGGCGTAGTAGTGGCCGCCGATTGTGATTGCCGAGTGGTCGATGTCCGGAAGCAGTTGGACGTCATATATGTTGGGCGTTCCCTCGGCGCACCGGGACAGCGTCCGCTGCGAATCGAAGGAGCGGAAGGCGTTGCCGGACAGCAGCTGGGTGCGGTCTGGGTAGTAGCGCACCGCGATGTGGTTGCTCGGGTCCTGCTCCCACGCCATCACGTACCCCCCGTTGGATATCTGCGTGATGGTCGGCTGGGAGCTGCCTGGACCGAAGTCGTGGACGAAGGTCCAGTTCAGCAGGTCGGTAGAGGTTGCGACGGCGGCGTGGAAGCGGCCGTCGCCCAGCATGGCGTGGTAGACCGCCAGGTAGCTACCGGATGAGTCCTGGATGATCTTCGCCGAGTCCATTGAGCGGCCCGCGCTGTCTTTCGCCTGGTAACGGACACCAGTGGCGTGGGTGACATCCTCGATGATGTGCCTCAGTTCGCTCCGCGGGCCGTCCGACGGAGGCGTGCCCACCTCGGACGCGTGCGCCGCGGGTACAGGCGCCAAGCCGAGCATCGCGAGCAGCAGCGCCAGGGCGGCGGCCAGGTAGGCCGTAGTAAGCGAGCCGATGTGACGGTCCTTCATTCCCAGGGCCGACTGAGTCACCGCGGGGCTTCCTTTCTGTTGAGAGGAGATTCGGGGCGGGCAGGTGCCCCGGGGGAAACGTGCTGGGGCCCGCACGGCGGTCCGGCGGGCCCCAGGGTTCACTGCTGAGTCACCTACACACACGGCGTGGTTCACAGGTGACGAGGTCACGACCCATAGAGCTGTGACCTCGTCACCTCAACGCAATTGCGGTCTAGCGGCTCACGCTGGGCGATGCCCAGGCTGCCCCGGTAGTGCGGTCGTACAGCCACACAACGCAGGAGCCCTGGGAGCCCACGGCGAACGTGTACGTGTAGTTGTGGCCGGGGTAGGCCTGGAAGCTGTCGCGGTCACCGAAGCGCTTGGAACCGCAGACCAAGTTGAAGTCCACCCAGTCCCCGTTGATGTTGCCGTCCGGTGCGATCTGGACTCTCGCGTCGTACCCGCGCGGGTCGTAGGAGTTGCATACCCCAAGGTCGTCGTTGTAGTTGCAGCTGTCCGCCGCGGAGGCCGTGCCAGTAGCGGTCAGGGTCAGACCGGCGGCTAACGCGACGGCACCGACCATGCCGACGAGTTTCGATGCATGCTTCATGGGATTTCCCTTCGTTGATGTTCGCTGCCAGTGGTGCGCGCTTGTCCGGATGAGGACAGGCGTCAGCGGGTCACACTGGGCGAGGACCAGGAGGCGCCGGAGGTGCGGTCGTAGAGCCACACCGAGCAAGTGCCCTGGGAGCCCACGGCGAACGTGTACGAGTAGTCCTCGTGGCTGGAGTAGGCCCAGAAGCCGCCGCGGTCGCCGAAGCGCTTGGAACCGCAGACCAGGTTGAAGTCGAGGAAGTGCCCATCGACGTTGCTGTCCGGCAGGACCCGGAGGCTCGCGTTGTACCCGGCCGGGTCGTAGTTGTTGCATACCCACACGTTGTCGTTGGCGGTGCAGACGCCGGATGTCGCGGAGGCCGTGCCGGTGGCGGTCAGGGTCAGACCGGCGGCTAACGCGACGGCGCCGACCGTGCCGACGAGTTTCGATGCATGCTTCATGAGAGTCCCCCTTGGGTGTCCACTGTCAGCGGCGGGTGCCGAACACAGGTGTTCACGCAATCGCGCCCGAGCGGCGCCTCATCCGAAGGATGTGATTCCGCTCTTGCTTACCCGAGCTGACTGGCATCATCAGCTCATGTGTTCGACCGCCTCAAGTTGGCACGCTATCAGTCAGTCTGATCAACTGTCAGTTACTTTTCTGATGGGCAAGGGGCTGTAGGTTCAAATCCGATCGTCCCGACGTGAGTCGGAAGCCCTCTGAGCTGGGTGAAAGTCCATCAGAACATGCCGGTGAGTTTGGGGCGTCCGCAGGCAGAGCGCATAGGTGGGCTAGCTTGGGCTTGTAAGTCCCTTGGCTTGAAGGACTTTTCGCCACGATCTGATGGCACGCCAGATGATCTCAGAAGCCGTTGTCATGCCGAACGCGATCGCTGGCTTGGCGTCAACTCCGGCCTGGCGAAGGAGAGATGTGGCGACTGGCTTCTTCCTGGTCGCGTGGATCTGGCCGATGGCGTCGGTGCCGGTCTGCTGGAGGCAAGGGAATCTGCTGCTCGCGAGCGGGTCGAGCGGTTGCGGGAGGAGGTGGCCCGGTTCATGGCCGAGTTGGAGGATTCCGAGGCCGCGGTGGAACGGCTGGTGATCGCACGGGAGACGGTGGTCGAGGTCCTGGCTCAGCCCGTCCTGAGGGGTCCGGATATGCCGGTGACCTGTGGTCATGCTGCCCCGTCGAAGGGTGGGGCGGTGGCAAGGTCGGTGGTGCCACACTGGTGTGAGGATCTGGCGGTCGCGGTGCTCGCGCCGGACTACCGGCGAATCATGATGGTGCTGGAGTCGCAGGCAGCGCTCGGCCGCGACGGGGTCCGGGCCCAGGAGCTGGCCGGGACACTGGGGCTGGCCGTGGTGCCCGCGAAGGTCGAGGGTGTGCGGTCGAAGCTGGAATCTGAGAGAAGGACGTGAAGTTCATCTCGCTGCTGGCCAACCTGGTGATCTTCCACAACGCCCTGGTTATCGCCGACGCCGTCCGCCAGCTTCAGGCCGAGGGCCAGGTCATCGACCCACTCGATCTGAGCTTGATCTTTAACCTCGCGCGGCGAGGTGGGCCTGAAGCGTGGGTTCGCGTTTGACGGTCTTGCCCACGTCGTGGCGGGGCGCCGGCTTG
>NZ_JARZAJ010000032.1 GCF_029892105.1 Kitasatospora sp. GP82
GGGTGGGGGGTGCGGAGTCGGTCGAGGTGGGTGGCGAGGTCGTCGAGTCGGGGGTGTTCGAAGATGGCGCGTACGGGGGTGTCGATGCCGAGGCGTTGGGAGATGGTGTCGGCGAGTTCGGCGGCGAGGAGGGAGTGGCCGCCGAGTTCGAAGAAGGAGTCGTCGGGGGTGATGGTGTCGGTGCCGAGGACGTCCTGCCACAGCTCGATCAGCACGGCCGTGGTGGCACTGCCCGCCGAGGACTTCCGGTCGGGGCCGGCGCCGTCGGCGCCGCTCGCGGTGAGGCGGACCCGGGGCGTTCGGTCGCCGAGCCGCTCGCGCAGCAGGGCCAGCGCCTCGGCCGGCACCTCGGAGGCATCCGCGGCCGCGTCGAGGGTCAGCCGGGCCGCGAGGTCGGCGTCGCCGCCGGTCGGCGTCACCACGGCACGCAGGACCGCCGGGTGGCTCCCGATCAGCCTGGCCACCTCACGGGCGTTCACCGTGCCTGCCGCTGTGCCGACCCGCTCGCCGAGCGTGCCCACCAGAGCGTGCGGGTCCTTCGCGACGGCGGTCAGCACCTCGGTGTAGTGCTCCGCCATCACCGTCAGCAGGGTGTGGCCGACCGCCCCGGTGGGGTCCTTCCACAGCACGTGGGTGCCGCCGCTGTCCTCCCGGACCATCACCGCGAGGGTGTAGTCGGCGCTGCTCTCCATGTCGAGCAGGCTCAGCACGCACGAGGCCCCGTCCACAGCCCCGTCCGCGCGCAGTTCGAACCGTTGCACGTCGACGTCCTGGCGCAGCCCGGCATGCCAGTACTGGAAGACCGTCTGGTGGCTGCGCGCGTGCGCCTGCCATCCGGTGAGGCCGACCTCGCGCAGGATCGCCGGCAGCGGCAGGTCGCCGTGGGTCATCGCGGCCCGGACCTCACCCCGCAGGGTACGGATCAGATCGGCGTAGCTGTCCGTCCCCCTGACCTGCCGACGGATCGGCAGGGCGTTGACGAAGTAGCCGACCTTGTCGCGGAGTTCCTCCTCGGAGCGGCCGTGGAACGGGATCGAGGCCAGCAGGTCGTCCTCGCCCGCGAAGCGCCGCAGCAGCGCGAAGTACGCGCCGAGGAGCACGGTGAAGTACGACACGCCGAGCTCCTCGGCCCGCTCCCGCAGGCGCGGCACCAGCGCGGCGGGCACCTCGGTGCTGAGCACCGTGTAGCCGGGCTCGTCCACCGTGGCGGGCAGCTCGAAGCCCGTGCCGCTGCCGAGCGCGGCGCGCCAGTGGGCACGCTGGGCGTCCCCGGCGGGAGTGTCGGCCAGCTCGCGCGAACGCCGGGCGAAGGCGGTCAGCGGCCCGATGTGGTCGGCCGGGGCCAGGGGCCGCCCGGCGTAGGCCTGGCGCAGCGCGTCCAGCACCAGCAGGATCGAGGCGCCGTCATGGACGAGATGGTGCACCGCGATCAGCAGTACGCTGCCCTCACTGCCGTGCAGCACGTCGACCCGGGCCAGCGGTCCCGAGGTCAGGTCGAACGGCCGTTGCCAGGTACGCCGGACCGCCTCCTCCATGCTGCCCGTCACGGTGTGCTCGGCCACCGGGATCGGCGGCGCGTCGGCCCAGCCGAGCCGCAGGCCCGCTGGCCCGTCCAGCACCCGGGCGCGCAGCTGCGGGTAGGCCGTGCCGAGCGCGGCGACGGCCTGCCGCAGCCGCTGCGGGTCGAGCGTGCCCTCGATCCGGAACGGGGTCGGAATGATGTGCGTCCACTGCCGGGGGTCGAGCCGCCAGGAGATCCACATGGCCTCCTGGCCGACCGAGAGCGGGAGTTCGCACACGGTCGCGGCGCCCGTCCCCGCAGGGACACCGGGGCCGGCCGCCTCGGTGCGCGGGCCGGGCGTCCCGTGGGTGTCGGTCATCGTCGGTTCCTCACTCATCGGCCGGCTCCGGAGGAGTCGGCGGTGGTCACGTGGTGGAGCGCAGGGGCAGGCTCCGCAGCCGTCGGCACGACGGTGCCCAGCCGTGCGACGGCGGCCCCGGCGGATTCGGGGCCCTCCTCCTGGGCGCGCTGGTGGAGCAGCGAGGCAAGGCGGGCCCTGGCCGTGGTGCAGTAGACGTCGGCCAGGTCCTGCACCTCCTGCTGACCGGCGGTGGTCGCGCTCGCGGCCCGCGCCAGGGTGAGCGACATCGTCAGCAGTTCGGTCGCGGTGCGGTTGAGCAGGATCAACAGGCGCTGCCTGGATGCGAGTTCGGCGCGCTGCGGGTGGCGGCGGGTCAGTTCGAGGCAGTCGTGACCGAAGCGGTGGACCTGCTCCCGTACGAAGCTCAGGTGCTCCAGGTTGCGGGCCGAGAGCGCGTGGTCGTCGCCGAAGTCGGCCGGCGGGGCCTGCTCCGCCGCCAGCTCGGCCGCGTGGTCGGGCTCGGGGTAGTAGTAGGACAGCAGGGTCCGGCCCGCGCTCCAGTTGTCCAGCAGGAAGTCCACACCGCCGGTGATCCGCAGGCCGCGCACGTCCCGGAAGGCGCGCTCCACGGCGAGCGGGGGCACCTGGCGCCGCTGCTTGCTCTGCGCGCTCTCGTAGCCCTCGCCACCCAGCATCGACAGGGTCCGTTCGGCGATCCGCCAGCCGAGCACCGAGCAGATGTTCTTCGACGCGTTCTGCTCGAACTTGAGGTTGACGGCCGTGCCGTGGTCCTCGCCGAGCAGGCTCCAGCGGGCCGTGCTCTCCAGCGCGAAGGTCTCGGCCTGTGTCTCGGCCAGCCGGCGCTGGATCTCCTCGTACTCCCCGAGCCCCCGGCCGTCCACCGAACGGCGCGCCACGAAGTCCCGCGCCCAGGACAGGCAGAGCTTCGCGGTGGCCAGCGAGGGCGCGGCGATGATGTACAGCCGGCCTCGGACCACCAGCAGTGAGACCGCGGGGGTGAGCCGCGAGGTGTGCTCCGGGTCCGGCTCGGCGAGCGCCAGCTCCGCCGGGACCCGGACGTTCTCCAGGTCGAGCCCTCCGAACGGCAGCCCGCGCATCCCCATCAGCTCCTGCGAACCGCTGCGCCGCACCCCAGGGGTGTCGGCGTCGACGAAGAAGAGCCGGTTGCGCTCGCTGCCGTCCGGTGCCCGCACCGAGGCGGTGACGCTGAACAGGCCCCCGCTCGGCGCGTTGACGACCTGGATCTTCCGCCCGTTGAGCAGGTAGGCGGCGCCGTCCTCCACCGGGACGGCCGTCGTGGTGCGCCCCTGGTTGGCGGCGCCCGAGGGCTCCGTGTCGGCGCTGCCGGACAGGCCCCCCGCCAGCACATGGCTCCTGACCCGGTCGGCCAGCGGACCGGGAGGCAGCACGGGGAGGAAGGCACCGGCGCCCAGGGCGTTCTCGATGCCCAGCAGCACCGCGACCGGCAGGCACCAGGAAGCGGCCTCCTCGATCACCCGGAAGGTGTTGAACGAGGAGAGGCCGTGGCCGCCGACCTCGGAGCCGGCCTGCAGCCTGAGGTAGCCGTGGCTGCCCAGATCGTCCAGGAACCCGTCCGGCAGGCTGCCCTGGACGTCGACCTCGGTGGGGTCGATCCGCTCGCGCAGAAAGGCGCCGACGGCAGCCACCGCCGCGTCGCCGCGCTCGCGGTCCTCGGGCCGCTGCTCGGGGAAGGGGTGGATCAGGTCCCAGCGGAACCGGCCCTGGTACAGCTCCTCCAGGAAGCTGGGCCGGTCCGGATCACTGGCGAGGTTGCGGGTGCGTGGAGCCATCACAGTCCTTCGGGGTACCGGAACAGGTTTTCTGACGAAGTGTCAGCCGACGGGCGACGGCTGGGGTGCCTGCCCCTGCCAGGCGGAGAGCGCCTTGCGGTCGGTCTTGCCGGACGGGTTGACCGGCAGCTCGGCCAGGTGCACGAACCGCCCGGGGAGCATGTGCGCGGGCAGCGACCGGCGCGCGTGCACGGTCAGGCGCTCCGCGAGCTCCTGCCGCTCCCCGTCCGTCGGCGGCGCGGTGTCGGGTGTCGTGTAGAACGCGGTGAGCATCGGCTCGCCGATCCGGCTGACCGTCCTGACCACCACCAGTTCCCGGACACCCGGGGCGTCCTGGAGCCTGGCCTCGACCTCGCCGAGCTCGATCCGGAAACCGTTGATCTTCACCTGGTCGTCGGCCCGTCCGGCGTAGCAGAACATGCCGTCCGGCAGCAGCCTGGCCAGGTCGCCGCTGCGGTAGTGGCGCCGGGTGCCGCCACCGGGAACGGGCAGCAGCGGGAAACGCTCCGCGGTCAGCTCGGGCCGGTGCAGGTATCCCAGCGCGACACCGGAGCCGGCCACCAGGATCTCGCCGGTCTCGCCGGGGCGGACGGGCGCGCCGTCCTCGCCGACCACCAGCATCTCCCAGCCGTCCAGCGCCTCGCCGATGTCCAGCGCGAACGCGGAGCCCTCGGGGGCGTCCGCCGCCCGGTCCAACTCCTCTTCGGTGAAGAGCCGGTAGGTGACGAAAACGGTGGCCTCGGTGATGCCGTAGGTGTTGACGAACCGGGTCCGGCGTCCTGCCTCCGCCCGCCACGCCCGCACGTCCCGGATGTCGACCGACTCACCGCCGAAGATCACATACCGCAGCGTCGACGGCACCACGCCGGTGCGCCGGGCCGCCCGCGTCAGGTGGCGGAAGACCGAAGGCACCACGTTGAAGACCGTCACGCCCTCGTGCACCAGCAGCTTCAACGTCGCCTGCGGCGAGGCCGCCGTCCGGTGCGGCACCACGACCAGCGTGCCGCCGCTCAGCAGCGCGCCCCAGATCTCCCAGACCGAGAAGTCGAAGGAGTACGAGTGGAAGAGGGTCCAGACGTCGTCGTGGCGCAGCTCGTAGCGGCGGGCGCAGGCCCGGACCAGGGCCACCACGTTGCGGTGCGGCACCTGGACGCCCTTGGGGCGGCCGGTGGAACCCGAGGTGTAGATGACGTACGCGGGTGCGTCGGCCGTCACGGAGACCGGGGGAGCGGGCACCGGGGCACCGGGCTGGGTGAGTTCGTCCAGCCGCAGTACCGGAAGCTCCGCGAGCTCGGCAGGCACCGGCTGGTCGGAGACGATCAGGCCGAGCCGGGCGTCCTGGGCGGTGAACAGCAGACGCTCGACCGGGTAGCCGGGATCGAGCGGCACGTAGGTGTGCCCGCTCTTGAGCACCGCGAGCATCGCAACGACCACGTCGGCCCCGCGCTCCAGGTGCAGCCCGACCAGTGCCCCGGGCTGCGGGCAGCGGCCGTGCAGCTCGGCCGCCAACCAGTCCGAGCGCACAGCGAGTTGGGCATAGGTGAGCGAGCCGAGGGCGTCCCGCACCGCGACCTGGTCGGGGAATCGGGCGGCACGCTCGTCGAACAGCTCGTGCAGGAGCGGGTTTTCGGGGGAGAGCTCGTCGGGCAGTGGCGCGCCGACGGCCGCCGGGTCGGCGGGGGAGTCGATGCGGACGACGTCGGTCATGGGCAGGGCCTTCGCTGAGGTCGGGGTCTTCTCGGTGGTCCGCGCCGCGTTGGCGGGCCGCTGCGCGGGAACGGTGCTCACAGCGCCAGCCTGATCCGGCGGCTGCGCAGCCAGCCGTCCAGCTGGAGCACCATCTCGGTGTCGGCCCGTCCCAGCCAGCCGCCGCGGTCCAGCAGCCTGGGATCGTCCACCACCTTCCAGGCGGACGGCAGGTCCAGCAGCGGCAGCACCGGTGCGCCCGGGTCCTCCAGCACCTGGCGCAGCCGGGTGGCCAGCGACTGCTTGTACCCGGCGTGGTAGGTGATCGGGAACGGCACCTTGGGCCGCTCCAGCACCGAGGTGGGCAGCAGATCCTTGGAGATCGCCCGCAGCAGGCTCTTGTCCCGGCCGTCGAAGGACTTCATCCGCCAGGGGACGTTGTAGAGGTACCCGAACAGCCGGTGGTCGGAGAACGGGAAGCGGACCTGGAGCCCGGCGGCGGCGCCCAGGCGCTCCGAGTGGTTGACCGCCTGCTCGTACAGCCTGGTCATGTGCAGCCAGTCGATCTCGCGGGCGCGCCGGTCGTCGTCGGCCGCACCGGCCAGGTGCGGTACCTCGTCCCTGGCCTCCTGATAGCGGGCCGCGCAGAAGGAGGTGTAGTCCATCTCGCGCAGCAGCTCGTCGTCGAAGAGCCCGTTGCCGATGCCGTGCGTCATCCCGAAGGTGCGGGCCCGTTCGATCCACGGGAAGGTCCGGTGCTCGGAGGAGGCCCGCTCCTGCCCGCTGATCAGGCCGCCGAACACCGCGTCGGCGGCCTCCCCGCTGAGCGCCACCGGCGTGTGCTCGGCGACCTGACGGTAGAACAGGTAGGGGGTGAGGTTCTTGTCGCCGAACGGTGAGGGGAAGTCCTTGGCGGCCAGGACCGCCTCCAGAGCCAGTGGATCGGTCAACTCGCCCGGCTCGACCAGGACTTCGCGGTGGTCGCAGCCCAGTCGCTCCACCACGGCCTGGGCGAACGGCCGGTCGGGCACCGCGGCGGCGCTGTCGCCGAAGGAGACCGTGAAGGTGTGCGGAGCGCCGCCCGCGACCTCGGAGACCAGGCCGGTGAGGGCGCTGGAGTCCAGGCCCCCGGAGAGCAGGACCGTCGGCGTCCCGGCGCCCGCCTCCCTTGAGATCACGTCGTCGAGCAGGCCGCGTGCGGTCTCGATGGTCTGCGCCAGGTCCTGGGTGTGCGGCCGGGCCTCCAGCGACCAGTAGCGCTGCTCGACCACCCCGTCCTTGCCGAACCGCACCAGGTGCGCGGGCCTGACCTCGCGCAGACCGCGCAGCACCGCGTGCCCGGGCCTGCGCACCTGGGCCAGCACCGAGCACAGGCCCTCGGCGTCCAGTTCGGTGCTCACCAGCGGGTGCGCGGCCAGGGCCGCCACCTCGGAGGCGAACAGCACCCCGTCGGGCAGCGGCAGATAGCTCAGCGGCTTGACCCCGAACCGGTCGCGGCAGAGCAGCAGTTCGGAACTTCTGACGTCCCAGACGGCGAACGCGAACAGTCCCTCCAGCTTCTCGGCGACCGCGCGGCCCCAGCGCAGATAGGCGCGCAGCACCACGTCCGCATCGGTGGCCAGCGGGCCCCGGCGGCCGTCCGAGGCCAGCTGCGAGCGGAGCTCTGGGGCGTTGTAGAGCACCCCGTCGAAGGTGATCACGGCGATCGGGCCGCCGTGCTCCTGGACGACGGCGGGCTGCGCGCCCACCGTGTCCAGGGCATCGGCGCGATGGCCGAGGACGGCGGAGCGGCTGGACCACAGCCCTTCGCCGTGGCGGCCGCGTGTGGCGAGCCGGGCCGTCATCACGGACGCGGCCAGACCCTCGCGGGTCAGGTCGCGGCCACGGTCGACCCAGCCGGCGATCCCGGACATAGCAGTACCTCTCGGAGGAAGGAAGGAGCGGAAGGCGGACGCCGGTGGGCGCGGACCGGCTCGGTCAGTCGACGAGCAGCGGCAGTTCGCGCACCCCGCGGACCGAACCGGCCCGCCAGCGGAGCTGGTCGGCGGGCACCGCGAGTCGCAGCGTCGGGTGGCGGCGAAGCGCCGTGGCGAGGGTGATCTCGACCTCCAGCTGGGCCAGCCGGGCACCGATGCAGTAGTGCAGGCCGTAGCCGAAGCCGAGCTGCTTGGCGGTCGCCGTCCGGGTGACGTCGAAGCGGTCGGGCTCCGCCCAGCGGCGGGGATCGCGGTTGGCGGCGGCCACGCCGAGGATCACGTAGGAGCCCTGCGGGATCGTCACACCGCCGATCTCGACGTCTTCCAGCGCGTAGCGGTTCAGGCCCGGGTTGACCGGGCCCTCGAAGCGCAGCACCTCGTCGACGACGCCCGGCAGCAGCGCGGGATCGGAGCGCACCGCGGCCAGCTGATCGGGGTGCTGGAGCAGGGAGAGCACCGCACTGCTGATCAGCTGTGCCGAGGTCTCGTAGCCGCCGAACAGCAGCAGCCCCGCCATGCTGACCAGTTCGTCGTCGGTCAGGCCCTGGCCGCCGGTGGTGACCTTGGTCAGCTCGCTGAACAGGTCGGGGCCGGGTTCGGCGCGCCGCGCCGCGACGAGGGAGCGTACGTAGGTGTCGAAGGCGTCCAGGGCCTCGATCGTCCGGCGGGCGGCCTCGTCGTCCGGCACGAAGCCGCCGAGGACACTGGCCGCGGTGCGGAACAGGTCCGCGTCCGAGGACGGTACGCCCAGCAGCTCGCAGATCACCGTGATCGGCAGCTGGTTGGAGACCGCCTCCACCAGGTCGAACTCCGTGCGCCCGTCGAGCGCGTCGAAGAGCTCGTCGGTGATCTCCTGGATACGTGGGCGCATGCCCTCGATCCGCTTGGCACTGAAGGCCCTGACCACCAGCTTGCGCAGCCGGTCGTGGTCCGGCGGGTCGAGGTTGGCCATCGCCCGGCCGAGCAGCCTGCTGGTGCGCAGCGCTACCTGCCAGCTCGGCGGCA
Source organism: Kitasatospora sp. GP82 (assembly GCF_029892105.1). Lineage (GTDB taxonomy): Bacteria > Actinomycetota > Actinomycetes > Streptomycetales > Streptomycetaceae > Kitasatospora. The sequence goes on from NZ_JARZAJ010000032.1 coordinate 8,362, forward strand.
GCGGCTCGGGCGGCAGCACCTTCTGCAGGCCGCGGGCCAGTTCGTTGCTGAGCCGGGGGTCGGCCAGCGCCGCCATCACCTCGTCGTAGCGGGTGATCAGCCAGCGCTCGGTGCCGTTCGGCAGCTGTACCCGGTGGACGGGGCCTGCTTCGCGCAGTCGCTCCAGGTCGGGGAAGGGGTTCTGGGTGAAGTCGGCGTCGAGTTGGTGGACGGTGTCGGCTGCGCCCGCGAGGTACGGGCAGCTCGCCTGATCGGTCTCTGACACGGGGATCCTCTGTCTGCCGGACGGTTGGTCCGGGCATGGCTAGATCGGTCGGGTTCGTTCGGTCTCGTTCGGCTCTACGGGGGGCGCCGGCTCCGAAGGTGCGGCGCGGGAGGGGCTCGGCCCGGGCCGGGCACGCGGGCAGGGCTGCGCCCGGAGCCCGGCCGCCTCGGTGTGCGGTGGGAGCCGTCGTACGGTGGGGCGGAGCTCAGTCCAGCGGTTCGAGGTACGGCCGCAGCCGGCCCGCGAGTGTGGCGGCGTGCTCGGGGCCCAGGGCCGACCAGTGGTCGCCGGGCACCGGCTCGACCCGTACCTCGCCCTGGTAGAGCGGGGCGAGGCGCCGGGCGAGCTCCGCGCACAGGGTCCTGTCGGCCGCCGCCTTGAACAGCACCAGGCCGCACGGGGCGGGCTGCGGACGGTGGCGCAGCATCGCGGTGAGGTTCGCGTTGTGCACCCGGACGAAGTCGGGCACCCCGGCGGCGGTGGCCCCGGCGAGGTCGCCGATCCGGTTCAGCCCGCCCTGTGCCGCGTCGCCGTCTCGGCCGGGACCTGCACCGATCAGCTTCGAACGGCCGCGCTTGACCAGCGCCTCCACCTGGAAGGACAGCGCCTGCTTCAGCCAGCGGGGCCGGGTGGCGACCGGGCGGCCCCCGGTGTCCGGCAGATAGCCGTCGATCGCCAGCAGCAGCCGAACCTGCGCTCCCTCGGCGGTGAGCTGACGGGTCATCTCATGGGCCACCATCGCCCCGAACGACCAACCGCCCAGCAGGTAGGGGCCGTTCGGTCGGGCGCGGCGCAGGACCCCCACCTGGTGGGCGGCGATCTGCTCCAGCCGGTACAGCGTGCGGCGCCGGTCGTGCATCCCCGGCGACTCGATGCCGTAGACGGGGCGGGAGTCGTCCATGGCCGCGGCCAGGTGGCGGTAGCTCAGCGTGCTGCCGCCCGCCGGTGCGAGCAGGAACAGCGGGTTACGCGGGCCGCCGTCGCGCAGCAGGGTCAGTCCCGGGACGTCGGGCACCGCGGTACGGCCGGCCGACGACGTGCCGGTGGTGCCGGTGGCGCGGGCCGCCGTCGGGGTGCCGGCCTCCGGCGCCTTCTCCCGCACCATCGCGACGAGCTGGCGGAAGGTCAGAGAAGTCGCCACGGCTGCGGCCGGGATCTGCGCGCCGGTCTCCGTCCTGACCTGGGCGAGTAGCCCCACGATCATCAGGGACGAGCCGCCGAGCTCGTAGAAGTCGTCTCCCGGGAGGGCGGTGCCGACACCCAGCGAGGCGCGCCACAGCGCTGCCACCCGCTCCGCGAGCACGTCGAAGGAGCCGGCCCGGCCGGTCCCGGCCGGCTCGGGCTGCCCGCCCCGGGGCGCCAGGGGCTGCGCCGGCCGGTCTGCGGGCTGCACGGACCGGGTCTCGACGGCCTGCTCCGCGACGGGGCGGTCCTCGATCGGCCGCTCCCCGGCGGACTGCCCTCCGGTGAGCTGCTGTCCGGCGCTTGCGGGCTGGTCCTGGCGGGGTGCCGGGCGGCAGCGGGTGCCCGCCATCGGGTGCGGCGGGAGCGAGACCAGCCGGCTCCGGCCGTCCGGGCGCAGCTCATCCCAGGGCACCTCCACTCCGTGCTCCCAGAGGCGGCCGAGACCGCGCAGCACGGCGGCGCTCTCCTGCCCGGGGTCGCGACCGAGGAGCGGCACGGCCGCGGCCGGGACCTGAGTACCGAGTGAGCCGCCGAGGGTCTGCCGGGTCAGGCCGTCGCCCGGCCCGAGCTCGATCAGGACCTTCGCACCGCTGCCCGTCAGGGTGCGCAGCCCGTCCTCCAGGCGCACCGTGCCCAGCAGCTGCCCGGCCCAGTACTCGGGATCGCCCACAGCGGCCGGGTCGGCCCAGTCCCCGGTGAGATTCGAGGCGAACGGCACCCGGGGGGCCTGGTGTGCGGTCGCGGCCACCGCCCGGCGCAGCGCATAGGCCGAGGACGCCATCAGGGGCGAGTGGAAGGCGTGCTCGGTCTCCAGCAGCCTTCCCTGGACGCCAAGTTCGCGCTGTGCCCCGGCCAGCTCGGTGATCCGCGAGACGGGGCCGGAGAGGACCACATGGTCGCCACCGGCCACCGCGAGGGACACGTCCGCATCGAGCAGGGCGGCGGCCTGGTCCGCACCGATCCGCAGGGCCAGCATGCGGCCCGGAGCGGCGTCGTGCATGGCCTGGGCACGCTGCCAGACCAGGCCGAGCGCATCCGGCAGGTTCCAGACGCCGGCCACCGCGGCGGCGGTGTACTCGCCGATGCTGTGCCCGAACAGCGCGGCCGGGTGCACCTCCCAGCTCTCCAACTGCCGGGCGAGGCCGTAGCCCAGGATGAACAGGCCGAGCTGCTGGTGCCTGGTGTCGGCGAACCACGCCGGCGGGGTAGCCGGGTCGAGCATGGCGGCGATCTCCACGCCGAACCGCCGCCGCACCTGCTCGCGGCAGTCCTCGAAGACGTCCCGGAACACCGGCAGGAGGGTGTGGGCACCCAGCCCGTAGCCCGCCCGCAGGGCGCCCTGGCCGGGGAAGAGGAAGGCCGTCTCGGGCTCGCGCCCGGCGAGTGTGACCCGCTCGGCCTCGCGCAGCCGCTGGGCGGCCTCGCCGGGGGCGCCGGCCGCCACCGTGACCCGGTGGCGGAAGCGGCGCCGGGCGGCGAGGGTGCGGGCGGTGTCGGCGAGGGCCGGGGCATTCGGTGCGCCGAGCCGGTCGGCGAGCTGCTCGCGCAGGGTGTGCAGCGTCTCGGGGGAGGACGCCGACAGACACAGAACGGCCGGCTCCACCACCGGCTCGGCGTCCTGCCGGCCTTCGTGCTGCCCGGCTTCCTCGGGGCCGGTCGGCGGCGCCTCCCCGAGCACCACATGTGCGTTGGTCCCACCGATCCCGAACGAGCTGACCCCGGCCAGTCGTGCTCCCCCGCCCGCCCAGGGTCTCAGCTCGGTACTGATCCGGAACGGCGTGGTGTCCAGTTTGAGTTCGGGGTTGGGGCGCTTGAAGTGCGGGGTCGGCACGAACTCGCGGTGCTGGAGCATCAACGCGGTCTTGATCAGCCCGGCGACGCCGGACGCGGCCCCGGTGTGGCCGATGTTGGCCTTCGCGGCACCGAGCAGGCAGTAGCCGACGCGGTCGGTGCCCGCCCGGTACGCCGCGGTGAGCGCGGCCAGCTCGACGGGGTCGCCGACCCGGGTCCCGGTGCCGTGCGCCTCCACATATCCGATCTCGTCCGCCCCGACACCGGCCTGAGCCAGCGCCAGCTCGATCACGTCGCGCTGGCCGGTCACCGAAGGAGCGGTGAACCCGATCTTCTCGCCGCCGTCGTTGTTGATCGCCGAACCGTGGATCACCGCGATGACACGGTCCCCGTGCTCCAACGCGTCGTCCAGCCGTTTGAGCACCACCACACCGACCCCGCTGCTGCTCACCGTTCCGCTGGCGGCGGCGTCGAAGGCACGGCAACGGCCGTCCTTGGAAAGGATGTTGCCGTCCTGGTAGAGGTAGCCCCCCGCCTCCGGCAGCCGGACTGTCACGCCGCCCGCCAACGCGGTGTCGCACTCGTAGCCGAGCAGCGCGCGGCAGGCCTGGTGCACCGCGACCAGGGAGGTCGAGCAGGCGGTCTGGACGGTGACCGCAGGGCCGCGCAGGCCCAGCTTGTAGGCGACGCGGGTGGCCAGGAAGTCCTTCTCGTACCCGATGATCCGCATGGTGGCCCGAGCCGGGTCGGCGCCGGAGGCGAGGGGCGCCGCGGCGGTGTCGCAACCCGCGTAGACGCCGATCCAGCCGTCGGTACGGGCCGGGTCGGTACCCGCGTCGTCCAGGGCCTGGGCCGCGCACTCCAGGAACACCCGCTGCTGGGGGTCGATCCCCTCGGCCTCGGCCGCGCTGTAGCCGAAGTGCTCCCAGTCGAACCGGTCACCGCCGGCGATCACGCCACGGGCCGGCACATAGTCCGGATGTCCGGCCAGCGCCGGATCCACACCCGCGGCCAGCAGCTCGTCCTGACTGAAACGGCTGATGCCGTCCGCGCCTGCCCGCAGATTGCGCCAGAACTCCTCGACGTCCCGGGCTCCGGGTAGGCGGCAGGACATCCCAATGATCGCGATCGCGTTTTCATGGCTCATCGGGACAACCCTTACTGGGAGCAACTGAACGGCGGGCACCCGGTCCGGCCCACTGCGGATCGCGCGGTGAGGGCCTGAGCCGAGGAGTGGTGCGCCCCGGCCACGGAGGCGGGCCGAAGCGTCACCGTTTCCGTCGCGGGCGCTGCTCGCCTCCTGACATCCCGAAAGCTAGCCGCAGTTGATCAATGGTTGATCTACGAAAGATCAACTGGCCGTTGATGGACGTCGACCGGCTTCGACGACCGCCGGGGTGCACGTACCCGTCTGCCGGGAACAGTCCCGGTCGACGGCGTCGTTGATCGCCGCCCACCGACCGTGCCGACCGGGTAGTCCCGTCCTCCCCGGTCCCGCAGAGTTCGACGGGCGAAGCCCCGCCCCTATCTCCGTGCGTCAGCCTCGAAACTCAAATCGCCATCGCGCGTGCCACGCTCAATTCAGGTTGAGACCGTGGGCGCGCTGCACAGCGGCACCGGCGCTCCGGCCGAGCGCCCCGACCTGCTCTGACGTACCGTCTGGTCGCTCGGTTCTTGCGGATGCACTTTGCTGGTGCGGGTGTCCCCGAGATGGTGACGCGCCGGACGAGCGAGTGGGTGGCGGGGCAGCGCCCGCCTGAGTATCAGCGTCAACAGCAGGGTTAGCGCGCACGAGCACCAGTGGACGGTGCGCACCCGGCTACCGAGGCGAGTGCCCCCGAGCAGGTTCCGGAGGCCGGCACACCGACCAGCAGTCCGACCCGGACGGTGCCGACGGTCCGCCCGGGATGCTGGCAGATGCAAGCAGGCGGTGTCTTTCGTCGCTGGTTGATCCTCCAGTCCGCAGGTGAATCACTGGTGTGCGGCACCACTCGTTCCGGCCGTCCTGCGTTGCTTCAATCGCCGTAGTCGAGTTGTCGAGGACGGTGGAGCGACGTGGATCTGAACACGGTGGCGGAGATGCGCGACGCCCGCCGTCGCGATACCTGGCGGCCGGGGGATGCCTGGTTGGGCGGCGGCACGTACCTGTTCTCCGAGCCACAGCCCCATATCCGCCGGCTGATCGACCTGAGCCGGATGGGCTGGGAGCCGCTGACGGTGACCGCCGAGGGAGGCCTGGAGATCGCCGCGACCTGCACGATCGCCGAGCTCTCCCGCTTCCCGAAGCCGGCGCGGTGGACCGCCGGGCCGCTGTTCGAGCAGTGCTGCCGGGCGTTCCTCGCGTCGTGGAAGATCTGGAGCATGGCCACCGTCGGCGGCAACCTGTGCAACGGGCTGCCCGCCGGACCGATGATCTCGCTGACCGCAGCGCTCGACGGCGTCTGCCTCCTGCAGTCCCAGACGGGCGCTCTGCGCCAGCTCCCGGTCGCGGACTTCGTCATCGGCGCCGGTGTCAAGGCGCTCGAACCCGGCGAGCTGCTCCGTTCGATCACCCTGCCGGCCCGTGCACTGGGCAGTCGCACGGCGTTCCGGCAGGCCTCGCTCTACGGGTTGGGCCGATCCGGTGCGCTGGTGATCGGCGCACTCGACCCGGTCGACGCGATGCTCACCATCACCGTCACGGCCTCGACTGTGCGGCCGATCCGCATGCGGTTCGCGCTGCCGCCGAACGCCGAGGCCCTGCGCGAGGCGCTCGAGTACGCGATCGAGCCGAACGAGTACTTCGACGACATCCACGGACTTCCGGCCTGGCGACGGCACATGACCTTCCGCTTCGCCGAGGAGATCCGCCGCGAACTGACCGAGGAGGGCGGACGATGAGCTTCGCGATCCGCGTCAACAACCAGGACTTCGACGCCGAGCCCCGCCCGGGCCAGTGTCTGCGCACCTACCTGCGCGACCGTGGCTGGTTCGGGGTGAAGAAGGGCTGCGACGCGGGCGACTGCGGTGCCTGCACCGTGCAGGTCGACGGCAAGCCCGTGCACAGCTGCATCTACCCCGCCCGGCGCGCCGAGGGCCGCTCGGTGACCACGGTCGAAGGGCTGGCCAAGGACGGTGAACTGCACCCGATGCAGCAGAAGTTCCTGGATGCCCAGGGCTTCCAGTGCGGGTTCTGCACCGCCGGGTTCCTGATGACCACCGCGGCCCTCGATGAGGAGCAACTCACCGACCTGCCCCGGTCGTTGAAGGGAAACCTGTGCCGCTGCACCGGCTACCGCGCGATCGAGGACGCCATCCGCGGGGTCAAGCACACCGAACAGCCGTGCGCCGGGCAGGCCGTCGGCCGCAGCCTCGGCGCGCCCGCCGGACCGCAGGTGGTCACCGGCACCGCCCGCTACACCTTCGACGTCGAGGTGGAGGGGCTGCTGCACATGAAGCTGCTGCGCTCCCCGCACCCCCACGCCCGGATCGTCTCCATCGACACCTCAGCCGCGCTGCGGGTGCCCGGCGTGCACCTCGTGCTGACTCACCACGATGCGCCGGACAAGCTGTACTCCTCCGCCCGGCACGAGCACCCCACCGAGGACCCGGACGACACCCGGGTGCTGGACGACGTGGTCCGCTTCGTCGGGCAGCGCGTGGCGGCAGTGGTGGCCGACAGCGAGGGGGCCGCCGAGGAGGGCTGCCGCCGGATCGTCGTCGAGTACGAGGAACTCCCGTACGTTGTCGACCCGGAGCTGGCGATGCTGCCTGGCGCACCGGTGATCCACCCGAAGGGACCGGAGTCGCGCATCCTCCGTGCGGCGGACAACGTCTGTGGCGAGGTGCACGGCGAGATGGGCAGCGTCGAACAGGGTTTCGCCGAGGCGGATGTCGTCTACGAGGAGATCTTCCAGACCCAGCGGGTGCAGCATGCTAGCCTGGAGACGCACGGCTGTGTCGCCTGGTTCGAGGAGCACGAGGAGACCGGCGAGGAGCGGATCGCGGTCCGCTCGTCCACCCAGGTGCCGTTCCTGACCCGGCGTGCGCTGTGCGCGCTGTACGACCTCCCGGAGGACAAGGTCCGGGTGGTCGCGGGCCGGGTCGGCGGCGGGTTCGGCGGCAAGCAGGAGATGCTGACCGAGGACATCGTCGTGCTGGCTGCGCTGAAGCTGCACCGTCCGGTGAAGCTGGAGTTCACCCGCCCCGAGCAGTTCTACGGCGCGACCACCCGCCACCCGTTCAAGATCACCGTGAAGGTCGGCGCCCGGAAGGACGGCACCCTGACGGCTCTGCAATTCCGGGTGGTCGCCAACACCGGCGCGTACGGCAACCACGGCCCGGCGGTGATGTTCCACAGCGTGGGCGAGTCGATGGGCGTGTACCGGGCGCCGAACAAGAAGGTGAACGCGTACTCCGTGTACACCAACTGCGTGCCCGCCGGGGCTTTCCGCGGCTACGGACTCGGCCAGGTCACCTTCGCCCTGGAATCGGCGATGGACGAACTGGCCCGTCGGCTGGGCGTCGATCCGCTGCTCCTGCGCGAGAAGAACGTCATCGGCCCCGGCGACCATATGGAGGGCCCCTGCGGCGAGGAGGAGGATCTGCACATCGCCAGCTACGGCCTTGACCAGTGCCTCCAGGTGGTGCGCAACGCCCTCGCCGACGACCGCAGCGCCGAACTGGCCCCCGAGGGCTGGCTGGTCGGTCAGGGCTTCGCGATGGCCGCCATCGCCACCGGCCCGCCCGGGGGCCACTTCGCCGACGCCACGGTGAAGCTGCTGGAGGACGGCACGTACGACATCGCCGTCGGTACGGCGGAGTTCGGCAACGGCACCACCACCGTGCACAAGCAGATCACCGCCGGGGCGCTCGGCACCACGGTGGACCGCATCGCCATCCGGCAGTCCGACACCGACGTCGTGCGGCACGACACCGGCGCCTTCGGCTCCGCAGGTACGGTGGTGGCGGGCAAGGCCGTGATGAAGGCCGCCAACGCGCTGGCCGAGCAGATCCTCTCCTTCACCGCCGAGTACGCCCGCACCTCCCGCAGCCTGCTGCGGCTGACCGCCGACGCGGTCGAGTGCGACGGGCGACTGGTCTCGCTCAAGGAGATCTTCGAGGCCGCGAGCGGCAAGGGAGCCGACCTCGCAGCCGACGGGCACTGGGGCGGCTCACCCCGCTCGGTCGCCTTCAACTCGCAGTGGTTCCGGATCGCCGTCGACCCCGGCACCGGCGAGATCAAGATCCTGCGCAGCGTCCACGGGGCCGACGCCGGCAAGGTCATGAACCCCCTGCAGTGCCGCGGCCAGGTCGAGGGCGGCGTCGCCCAGGCCCTCGGCGCCACCCTCTTCGAACAGGTCCTCGTAGACGACCGCGGCGAGGTCACCACCGCCGCCTTCCGCCGCTACCGCCTACCCGCCTACGCCGACGTGCCGCGCACCGAGGTCCACTTCACCGAGACCTTTGACGCCATCGGGCCGCTCGGCGCCAAGTCGATGAGCGAGAGCCCCTTCAACCCCGTCCCGCCCGCCTTCGCCAACGCCCTGCGCGACGCCACCGGCATCCGCTTCACCGAGGCCCCCTTCCTCCGCGACAAGGTCTGGCAGGCCATCACCGAGCACCGCGCGAGGACGCGTGCGCAAGGTGGGTGAGAGGTCCTCTCCGGTCTGAACCGCCGTCTCCGCGAGCCACCGGCACCCGTATCGGCTCGGCCGGATCCGTCACCTCCTGCCGGATCACGGTGCCTTCGGTGCGCAGTCCGAACTGCCGCAAGCGCGACAGCAGGCGGCGCTCCCGGACCGCGGCCCACAGGCACGCCGCTCCGGCGGCGGTGCAGAACGCGACGCCCACGGCCATTGCCGTTCCTGGCATGCCTGGCCCCTGTTGATTCGAAGGATGGCGGACGAGATCGTGCAGGTGCGTCACACGTCGTGCCGGAACGCGTGGACCCAGATCACAAGCTGGGTTTTTCCGGCGCCGCCAGAGGCGGAGTCGTCGAGGCACTTACCGGATCCCGGGTTGTAGGGAGTTGTTCCCACAATGCGCCACACCTGGTTCCACCGGCCGTTGCACAGGTCGAGATCGACCGGGGCCCCGTCGCCGGTGTAGCCCTCTCCGATGTCCAGGCACCAATTGTTGTACGCCGCATAGTGGATGGGCGCTCGCCGCGTCCGGCGGCCTGGCGGGCCCGCTCGGAGGGCACCGGGCAGGCGGCTATCGCGCGCCCTGGTGCTCGCGGGCGAAGGCGGTCATGTGCTGGAGGGCGTGCGCGGTGGAGTCGGGAGCGAAGGCGCTGTCGAGCCCTTCGGCCGCGCCTTCGGCCGCCTCGGCGGCGCGGGGCAGCATGACGGCCTCGTAGGCCTTGACCGCGTCGTCGAGGTTCACCTCGGCGGCGATGCGCTCGGCGAGTTCGGCGGCGTCCATCATGGCCAGGTTGGCGCCCATCCCGGAGAACGGGGACATCAGGTGGGCCGCGTCCCCGAGGAGGGTCACGCCGGGGGTGGAGGTCCAGGTGTGCGGGACGGGGAGGGCGAACAGCGGCCGGTTGACAAAGCCGCCGTCGCTGTCGGTGATCAGGCGCAGCAGGGCGGGAGACCAGCCGGTGAAGTGCCCGCACAGCGCCTCGCGCACGGCCTCGGGGTCGTCCATGTCGAGGCTCTCGCACCAGTCGCGGTCGATCCGCAGGCCGGCGTAGACGCGGATGTGGTGGTCACTGTTGCGCTGGGCGACCAGGCCCTTGCTGTCGGCCAGGGCCATCATGCTGCCGTCGCCCACCAGGGCGGCGAGTTCAGGGTGGCGGGTGTCGGCGTCGTCGAGACCCGTCTCGACGAACGTCACCCCGGTGTAGCGGGGGATGGCGTCGCTGAGAAGCCGGCGCACTCGCGACCAGGCCCCGTCGGCGCCGATGACGAGGTCGACGACGGTGCTGGTGCCGTCGGCGAAGTCGAGGCGGTGAGTGCCGTCGCCCAGGGGGGTGGCGGAGGTTAGCTTCTGGCCCCACCGCACAGTGGCGGGCGCGAGGGAGTCCAGCAGCAGGCCGCGCAGCCGGCCCCGGTCGATCTCCGGCTTGTAGCCCTCTTCGATGCCGGGGGCGGCGTCGAACAGGACGGTGGCGTCCCGGTCCAGCAGGCGTACCCGCTGGCCCTCGGGGCGCGCGAGTGCGTGGAAGCGGTCCAGCAGGCCGGCCGCGCGCAGGGCCCGCTGGCCGGAGTCGGCCTGCATGTCGAGGGTGCCTCCCTGGGCACGGGCGCTGCCGGAGGCGTCGAGGTCGTGGACGGTGACCGCGATGCCGTGCTGCTGGAGTATCCGTGCGCAGGTCAGGCCGCCGGGGCCGGCGCCGATGACAGCGATGCGGGGTGTGGACGTGGTGTTGCTCATGGCGAGGTCCTCTGCTTGAAGTGGGCTGCTGAGCCTCAGGGTTGAGGGGGCCGACAGGCCTTCGCGGGCACCGCGGCGGCGCCGGGAAGCCCCAGCTGGATCCAGAAGAGCACACTCACTAAAAAAGTGCAACGAGTCAACTTTCGAATCGAGTCAGCCGAAGGTTAGGATGGTGCCCGTGAGCGAGACGATGGGGCGCCGGGAGCGCAAGAAGGCCGCCACCCGCAAGGCGCTGGCTGACGCGGCGTTGGAGCTGTTCCTTGAACGCGGCTACGACCAGGTGAGCATCAAGGACGTGGCCGAGGCCGCCGACGTGTCCACCACGACGCTGTTCAAGCATTTCTCCGGCAAGGAGGCGCTGGTCTTCGACGAGGAGGCCGAGATCGAAGCCGGCCTCGTCGCCGCGGTGCGCGAGCGCCCGCCCGGCCGGCCGATCCCGGCTGCCCTGCGCGACTACGTCCTGCTCGCGCGGATCGACGCCGCCGCCGACCCGGGGTTCGCCCCGTTCCTCAAGCTCATCGACGACACCCCGGCACTGCGCGACTATGCGCACCGGATCTGGATGCGCCACGAGACCGCCCTGGCGCACGCCATCGCCGAGGACATCGGCGCCCCCGAGGACGACACCACCTGCGCAGCCCTGGCCCACTTCGCACTGGAAACTGTCAACCTCGCCCGCGGCCAAGCCGATCCGCGTCGGACCGTCCAGCACGCCTTCGATCTGCTGGACCGCGGCTGGCAGGCAGCCACCCACAACCGCACTGCCGCTGACTGACCGGCCCTACCAACCGCTCCGCTACAGGCCCTTCGACAGTGGTAGCGGGCGCGTCACCGTCAGGTGGACGGATCGGCGGCCGCACTGATGGAGCCGTTCGCCACATCGCGCCACATCGCCCAGACCGGGCAGCGGTTCGACTGTGTGCAGCCAGCAATCACGTCCATGCCGCGACATCGGGCCGCATCGGGGGCTTGGAGCGCGGGGCGTCGGTCTGGTGTGTGCGGGTTCAGCGGTCGGAACCTGGGCTGCGAATGCCTGCGGGGCCTTTGACGGTGTGCAGGACCAAAGAGCTTTCGAAGCTCTGGACAGCCGCAAGCGTGGAGATGGCGGTCGTCAGGTACGTGTAGATCCCTGGGATGCTGGGGGTGGCAACGCTGGCGTACAGGTTGCGGGCGTGGTTCTGGGCGCTGTCGTTCCCGCTCGGCTCACGAGCCGTCAGCGGTGGTCACGAATCGACTTGTCAGGCGCCTTCGGGCGGGCATCGGACCAGTGGCTGAGGATCGCCGACTGGGGTGCTTGCGGAGCACGACGGCGGTCGGGTGCGCGCGGAGGCGCTCGCATCCGGCCGCCGTCATGTCAATCAACTAGCCCTATCTGCAGGCTGGTTACGCGTCCATCCGATGTGCGGACGATGAGTCGGAGAGTCTGTTCATTCGAAGTCGAACTCTGCCGTGACCGGCGCGTGATCGGACCAGCGCTCGGCGTGCGAGGCGGCCCGTTCGACGTACGCCGTGACGCATCTGTCCGCAATTATCTGACTGGCCATCAGGTAATCGATCCTCCAGCCCGTGTCGTTGTCGAAGGCGCGGCCGCGGTAGGACCACCAGCTGTAGGGGCCGTCCTGGTCGGGGTGGAGGCGGCGGACGACGTCCACGTAGCCGGCCTCGTCCAGGACCCGGGTCAGCCAGGCGCGCTCCTCGGGGAGGAAGCCGGCGTTCTTCTGGTTGGCCTTCCAGTTCTTGAGGTCGGCGCTCTGGTGGGCGATGTTCCAGTCGCCGCAGACCACGACCTCGCGGCCCTGCTCGGCCGCGCGCTCGCGCAGTTCGGTGAGGTGGGCGAGGAACTCCGCCATGAAGCGTTCCTTCTCGTCCTGGCGCTCGGTGCCGACCTCGCCGGACGGGAGGTAGAGGCTGGCCACGGTCAGCCCCGGCAGGTCGATCTCCGCATACCTGCCCGAACCGTCGAACTCCGCCGAGCCGAATCCGATCGCCGTACGCTCCGGCGGCCGGCGCGACAGCACGGCGACCCCGGCCCGGCCCTTGGCGGCAGCCGGTGCCCACACCGCGTGCCAACCCGGGAGCTCGCGCAGTTCGGCAGGCAGCTGCTCCGGTTCGGAGCGCACCTCCTGCAGGCAGACCACGTCCGCCTCGGTGGCCGCCAGCCACTCCAGGAAGCCCTTCTTGGCGGCGGCCCGGATGCCGTTCACATTCACACTCGTCACCACGATCACCGAGGAAGGGTATCCGCCCTGCTCCCGGACCCGCGAGTGGCCGCACTCGGCGGCAGGGCGCGAAGAGGGGGCGCAGAGGGCTCGTATGAACAGCGCATGAGAAGGACGTACGCGTTGTCATTGGTCTTGACCATCTCGTCGGGCACCCCCTAGGGTCACTTACTGCAAGGACCTTTAATAAAGAAGGACTGATAAAGCCCGCCCCTCCCACCTGCCGCAACACCGGGCACGGGGCAGGTCCGAAGTCCTTCAGGGTGGAGGACACGGTGGGGCAAGGACAGCTCGCGGCAGTACCGGAGCCTAAGTACTGGCACCTGCGCACGGTGCTGCTGCGTACCATCGACGCGGAGTTCTCCACCGGCCAGGTCCTCCCGAACGAGCGTGAACTGTCCGCCCGTTTCGGTGTGGCCCGCGCCACCCTCCGGCAGGCGCTGGACCAGCTGGAGCTGGAGGGCCGTCTGGTCCGCCGCCGTGGTATCGGCACGCTGATCGCCGCGCCCCGGGTCGGTGTCCCGGTGAGCAGCCCCGGCGAGAGCGGGCCCGGTGTCACGGGTGGCAGCCAGACCTGGCGCGCGGTGGACTGCGTCAGCGCCCCGGCCTCCGCCCGGCTCGCCCTGGCCCTCGGCATTCCGGCCGGCCAGACGGTCCACACGGTTCGCCGACTGCGGCTGGTGCAGGGCCGGATCATGGCCGCCGAGTCGCTGCACGTACCGGACTCCGCCGTGCCGCACCTGCCCGCTGTGCCGCACGTGGTCGGCGGTACCGCCGAGCAGGACCAGGCCAGGTCGGTGCTCAGGCAGCTGGAGCGGCTCGCGGTGGACGGTGAGTCCCGCGCGGTCGAACTCGGCGTCGCCGAGGCCGAGGAGGCCGCCCTGCTGGAGCGCCCGCCCGGCACTCCGGTGCTGGTCGTCACCACCCAGTACGCGGCCGCCGGGCGCCTGGTCGCCCTCGCCGTCTCCACCTACCGGGCCGACACCTGCAAGCTGACCTTCGGCGAGACCGGCAAGGTCGAGGTCACCCCCGTCCGGGCAGGCGCGATCCGCACCGCCTCCTGAGACCGCCAGCCCCGTCGGGCCCGTACGCAGCACCATCGCGTACGGGCCCGACGCATCTCCCCGGGCGGTGAAGCGCGCACTGCCCCACGCCCCCGAAGCGTGCACGGTCGTCGGCTGCGCAAAGACGGCTGCGCAAAGACGGCTGCGCAAAGATCGGCGGACCGGTCCTAGCGTGCCCCGGAGCCCGGCGGGTCGACCGCGAAGAGCTGCTCCTCGACGTGGTCCAGCGCGACCCGCAGTGCACCCATCGCGACAACCTCCTCGCCCAGCGAGGCCGGCGCCACCTCCGGCGCCCGCAGGCAGTACAGCGCCAACTGCTCGCGCAGCGGCTCCAGTACGCCGTCCAGCCCGGCAGCCCAGCCGCCGACGACCACCAACTCCGGGTCCAGCGCCAGCACCAGGGCAGCGACGTCGTGCACCAGTCGGCGCAGGAAGCGGTCCGTCGCCACCTGCGCCACCTCGTCGCCCTCGCGCGCCAGGCGCAGCACCCGGGCGACGGCCGCCTCGTCCAGCGGGTCCAGCGGTTTGCCGGTGGTGGACAGCAGCCGCTCGGGGGTGGCCTCCTGGCCGAGCAGGTGCAGTGCGCCGATCTCACCGGCCGCGCCGCCGAAGCCCCGGTGCAGCCTGCCGTTGATCAGCGAACCCGCGCCCGGGCTGAGCCCGGCCATCACGAAGACCACATCGCCCTTGCCGACCGCAGCGCCCTGCCAGTGCTCGGCGATGGCGGCCAGGTTGGCGTCGTTCTCGATCAGTACGGGACAGCTGAACGAACGGCGCAGCCGGGCGCCCAGGTCCAGGCCGGTCCAGCCGGGCATGGCGGTGCCGAGTCTGATCGTGCCGTCGCGGTCCACGATGCCGGGGGTTCCGACGGCCACGGCCCAGAGGTGGTCCCGGGAGACGCCGGTCTTCTTCAGCACCTCGGCGACGGTCGAGCGGACGGTGCAGAGCCGCTCCTCGGCATCCAGGGTCTCGGCCACGTCCTTGGCGTGGCTGCCGAGCACCTTGCCGGTGAGGTCGGCGACGACGACCCGCAGACCGTGCACCCCGATCTCGATGCCGAGAACGTGTCCGGCCTCCGCGCGGAAGCGGAACCAGCGGGCGGGGCGGCCGCGCTGCCGGGTGCCCGGCTGCCGCGAGGTGGTCCGGGGGTGCTCGACCTCGGCGACCAGGCCGGACTCCATCAGGCCCTCGATCACGCCCTCGACGGTCGGCCGGGAGAGGCCGGTGTCGCCGACGAGTTGAGTGAGTGTGACCGACCGGCCGTTCCGCAGCGCGCGCAGCGTGACCGCCGCGTTGATCCGTCGCAGCAGGGAGGAGTCCCCTCCGGTGAGTCGATCCGCCAAGGCGCTGCCCTTCCGCGTGCGCGCGACAGCTCTGGCGCGCGTTGCCGAGTGCGCGGAGACCCCCAAATGTCCCGCGAGCATTCGCCGACCGGACGGCGTGACACGGGGTTACGGCGCCGGAGGGCGTGAGCCGGATGCTACTCGGGAGTCAGCTTCGTAGCGAGCATTTCCGCAGCTCATAACGGCTTCGGTATCGAAACGGTACGTACTTGGCGATGGTCTGGGGACGGCAGAGGGCGAGCGGGGCGGACGAAACGGAACAAGGCCCACCGCCGGGTTGACGGGAGCTCGGACGGCCGGGCGCGAGGAGGCCGGGGCCGGACTCAGGAGGAGAGCCGCCACACCACCGACGTCTTCACCGGGCGGTCCTCCAGATCGGCCGCCACCGTCACCTGGTACGAGGCGACCTCGGTGAACCGCTCCCTCGGGAGGTACGCGCGCCCGGGGTCGCCGACCAGAACCAGCGCGCCGCGCGCGTGTGCCCGCTCCAGAAAGGGCAGCACACGCTGGGCCATCGCGCGCTCGTAGAACACGTCGCCGGCGAGGACGACCTCGGCCGGGGCGGCGTCGCCGTCCAGCAGGTCGGCGCAGTGGGCGTCCACCGTGACGCCGTTGGCGGTGGAGTTGAGTTCGATCGCGGCGATCGCGTAGGGGTCGATCTCGACGGCAGTGACGGTGGTGGCCCCGCGCAGCGCGGCGGCGACCGCGACCAGGCCCGATCCGGCCGCGAGGTCGAGTACGGCCCGCCCGGCCACCGTCCCGGGATGGTCCAGGACGTAGCGGGCGACAGCCTGGCCCCCGGGCCAGGCGAAGCCCCAGAAGGGCGGGGCCAGGCCGGCCTTGCCCTGGGCCGTCTCGGTCTCCTCCCAGAGGGCGATGGCCTCGGCGGCCTGGTGGAGGCGGATCTCGTCGACGAAGGGAACGGGAGCCAGCCGGGTCTTGGCCCGGACGAACTCCTGCACGGTGGCGCTGGTGGCGGGGGAGGCGGCGGTGGCAGACATGGCGTCTTCTCCTTGCACGGTCCGGTGTGCCCAGACCCTACGCCATCCGACAGCCGTTCAACCTGCGCCGAGTCCGCCGGCCCCCGCCAGGTGAACTGTGCGGAGACGTAGGGCTGCGGAGGTCCGCGATGGGCGGAACCCGTGCGGCTTCCCTGCGGGTCGTCCTGGTCTGCGGGCTTTCCGGCGGGCACAATCGAGGGGTTTCGATCACCGTCGGATGCCGATGTCACGGCGCCTCAGCAAGGAGTTCCGCATGAAAATCGCGGACCTGTTGGTCGATGCCTTCGGTCGAGTCCAGGAGGCGGTCCACGACGCGGTCGAAGGCTTCACTCCCGAGGAACTGACCGAGCGTCTCGACGCGAAGAGCAACACGATCGCATGGCTGGTATGGCATCTGACGCGTGTCCAGGACGATCATATTGCCGATATCGCGGGGACCGAGCAGATCTGGACCGCACAGGGCTGGGCCGACCGCTTCAAACTCCCCTTCTCCGTCCGGGTTACGGGCTACGGCCACACCAGCAAGCAGGTGGCCGCCGTCCGCGTGGACTCCGTCGAACTGCTCACCGATTACTACGACGCGGTGCACGAGTACACCGTCCGCTATGTGCGCGGGCTCAGCGGTGTCGCCCTCGACCGTGTTGTGGACGAAGGCTGGACCCCGTCCGTGACCTTGGGCGTCCGGCTGGTGAGTGTGATCTCCGAGGGCCTTCAGCACGCCGGCCAGGCAGCTTTCATCGGTGGCGTGCTGCGGCGTCGGTAGCCGAGTTCGAGGACGCGCTTTCGGCGGTGCCCGCCCGGGCCCTCGGCGGCTTCCGCGGCTTCCGCGGCGGATGGATCGGGGCGGGAACGTCAGTGGTCCGCCCTGCTCGGTGGGGAGCGGGGGCGGACCACGTGTGCGGGGACCAGCCGAGGGCGGCCGGGGGTCAGTGCTGGGCCGGGATGATTCCGGTGAGCCACTTGAAGGAGGGGTCGACCATGGGCTTCCAGGTCACGCTCAGGTGCGGCCCGGTGGTTTCGAGCGGCGTCACCGTGGTCGGTGCCTTCGCCGCCTTCTGGAGCGCCACTGCGTCCTCGAAGCCGTCGCCCTTGTTGCCGGTCACGTAGAGAGCCACCTTCGGCGGGGCCTCGGAGTGCGTCAGGATGTACAGCGGGTTGGAGATCTCCCGGAGGTGGGCGTCCTTGGCGGTCAGCGAGTCGGACTCCCCGATCGGGTCGTTGTAGCCGGACATGCTGATCGCGGCCCGGTAGCGGTTGGGGTGCTCCAGGGCGAGCTTGGTGGCGCAGTGCGCGCCCGCCGAGTAGCCGGCCAGTGCCCAGCGGTCGGGGGAGGCGTCGACCCGGAAGTTGTCCAGGACCATCTGCGGGACGTCACGCGACAGCCAGGTGTCCGCGTTGACCTTGCCCGGTACGTCCGCACAGCCCGTGTCGGTGTTCCTGCCGAGCAGCGTGACCCGGGGCGAGACCAGGATGAAGGGCGCCACCTGACCGGACTTCATCAGCGGCGCGAGCTGCTTGGAGACCTCCATGGTGCCGAACCAGGTGCTGGAGGAACCGGGGAAGCCGGCCAGCAGCTCGACCACCGGGAAGGTCTTGTCCTTGTACGCCGGGTCGTCGTACTGCGGCGGCGTCCACACCAGGACCTCGCCGTCGACCCCGGAGAGCTTCCCCTTCAGGTCGGTCGTCTTCACGTCCTTGGGCACCGCGTTGTCGTCCACGGCCTGGAAGGACTGGATGACCTTGGCCCTGGTCGAGTCGGCGGCGAGACCGTTGTCCTTCGGGGGAGTGGGCACGGCCCGGACGTGGTTGCCGGTGCCCAGCAGATCGCCCCAACTGTCGTAGATCAGGTTCGAGTTGTTGACCAACACGAAGACCAGCGTCACGGCGGTGGCCTGACAGAACAGAACGGTGCACAGGTAGGCGAGGAACCGCAGCGGTCCGCGACCACTGTCCTTCGCCCGTCCCCTGCCGTTCTCCCTCCCCCGCCGGGAGCCGCCGCTCCTGCCCTTTCCCCACTGCAACATGGCCAGCCCGATGGAGGCCACGAAGAGGATGATCGTGAGGATCAGGAAGGGGGTGCCGGTAAGTTTCATCGGGCTCTCATATCCGGGTCATAGACCGCCCGGGCCCATTCGCCCGGTGCATACTCCTCAGGGGTGGACAGCCGCGAACGCACGTACGGTTGCCCGCTCGGCCGGGACGAACCTGAGAGCCGCGTCACACTTCCTGGGTGTCCGCCGGACGCCCGGACGCGACGACGGTTGTCGACGGGACCGCCACCGTCGCCGCACCGGCTCGGCGGCAGCTCGCCCCGGCGGCCGAGGCTTGGACCCGCCGACCGTCGTGCCACCCGTCCTCCCTCCCGGCGATTGGTGAAGAGCCTATGCGCAGAGGGGAGTTGGGGACGCGCCGCAGTCGGATTCTCCCTCGATGAGGTGGCGGTGGCGGCCATGGCCCAGGCGCCGTAGACGGCCCCGAGTCAGGCCGCCGGCCGGTGCCGCGCGGTGAAGGCCGCCGCGTCCCAGTCGCCGCCGAGGGAGGGTGCGAGCGCCATCCGCGCGCGGGCCGCGAACGAGATGCACGCCCCGGTGGCCAAGTGCTCGGGGAGGGCACCCAGGAGCGGGGCGCCGGCGGCAGTGGGGAGGTCGGCGAGGTTGCAGCGGGCGGCCAGATCCGGTCCGGCCGGCCAGGAGCCGACCACCACACCCAGGAGGTCGAGACCGCGGGCACGCAGGGCCTCGGCGGTCAGGGCGGTGGAGTTCAGGGTGCCGAGCCCGGCGGCCGCGACCAGCAGGACCTCCGTGCGCAGGCCGAGTCCGGCCGTCGCGAGCGCCATGTCGGCGAGCGTGTGGCCCGGTTCGTCGTACCGGACGAGCAGGCCGCCCGCGCCCTCGACGAGGACCAGGTCGTACTGCTCGGCCAGGGCGGCCACGGCCTCGGCGACCTGCTCGGGCCCGACCGTGGCCAGCCCGGACCGCTGGGCGGCGGTGTCGGGGGCCAGCGGCTCGGGGTACCGGGCCAGTTCGCTCGTACGGACCGGACCGGCCAGCCGCCGGACCTCGTCCACGTCTCCCGGCTCGTCCGGGCCGACACCGGTCTGGCCCGGCTTCAGGACGGCCACGCTGCGCCCGGCGGCTCGCGCCAGCGCCGCTACCGCCGCCGTGGTCACGGTCTTGCCGACCTCGGTGCCCGTGCCGGTGACGAAGAGGATGCTCATTGGGTCGCCTCGCTGCCTGCTCGACTATGTTTGTGATCTTGTGCATGTGGCCGGCCAGGCACTGTCCGGGGGCGCGAGGCTCTGTCTGCGCAGAGGCCTACCGGACAGTGCATGGCTGACGTCGGTTCAGCCCGCCGCTGCCGCGGCGGTCACGGCGGTGCCGATCCGGGCCAGGTCCTCGTCGCCGGTGATGTAGGGCGGCATGGTGTAGATCAGGTCGCGGAAGGGGCGCAGCCAGACGCCCTCGCGGGCCGCCGCCTCGGTCGCGGCTCGCATGTCGACCGGGTGGTCCAGCTGCACCACGCCGATCGCGCCCAGCACCCGAACGTCCCGTACTCCCGGTGCATAGACCGCACCGGCCAGAGAGGCCCGCAGGCCCGTCTCGATCCGCTCGACCTCGACCTGCCAGTCCTGGCGGAGCAGCAGGTCGATCGAGGCGCCCGCGACGGCGGCGGCCAGCGGGTTGCCCATGAAGGTCGGGCCGTGGGCGAGGACGGGCATCTCGCCCCGGCTGATGCCGTCCGCGATCTCGCCGGTGCACAGGGTGGCGGCCATGGTCAGGTACCCGCCGGTGAGCGCCTTGCCCAGGCACATCACATCGGGGGAGACCCCGGCGTGGTCGGCGGCGAACAGCGCGCCGGAGCGGCCGAAGCCGGTGGCGATCTCGTCGAAGACCAGCAACACGCCGTGCCGGTCGCACAGTTCGCGCAGCAGCCGCAGGTACTCGGGCGAGTGGAAGCGCATCCCGCCCGCGCCCTGCACCACCGGCTCCACGATCACGGCGGCGAGCTCGTCGGCGTGACGTTCGATCAGCGTGGCCAGTTCCTCCGCATACGCGGGGTCGAGCGGGGTGTCGAACCCGGCCGGAGGCTCGCTCGCGAAGAGCTGGTGTGGCAGTACCCCGCCCCACAGCCGGTGCATCCCGCCCTCGGGGTCGCAGACCGACATGGGGTGGAAGGTGTCGCCGTGGTAGCCGCCGCGCCAGGTGAGCAGCCGCCGCTTCCCGGGCCGCCCGATCGACTGCCAGTACTGGAGGCACATCTTCATCGCGACCTCGACGGACACCGAGCCCGAGTCGGCCAGGAAGACGTGTTGCAGCGGCTCGGGGGTGATCTCGACCAGCCGGGCGGCGAGCCGGACGGCGGGCTCGTGGGTGAGCCCGCCGAACATCACATGGCTCATCCGGCCCAGCTGCTCGCGGACGGCCTCGTCCAGCTCGGGGTGGCCGTAGCCGTGGATGGCAGCCCACCAGGAGGACATACCGTCGATCAGTTCACGCTGCCCGGCCACCGGTTCGGCGAGCCGCAGCCGTACCCCGGACGCGGACTCGACCACGTACGGGGTCGCGGTGCCCGGCATCGGCGCGTACGGGTGCCAGACGTGCGCCCGGTCCAGCGCGAGGAGGGTTTCCGGCGGGAGCGGGCTGCCGGAGGAGAGCTGTGCCATGTGCGGGATCCTCAGGCGTTCGGCGCCAGTTCGGTACCGGCACCGCGGCGCCGCACCCGCACCAGCTCGTTACGGGACTCCTCCTCCTCGGCGGCGGGGGTCTCGCCGCACGGTCCGCAGCCGCCGCCCGAGCCGCAGGAGCCGCCCGAGCCACCGGTCGCGACGTCCGAGCGGTGCCGAGGCAGCGTCATCTCGTCCGCGCCCTCGATCTCGAATCCGGCGTCCTTGATCATGTCGAGGTCGGCCTGCCCGGCCTGGCCCTCACTGGTCAGGTAGTCGCCGAGGAAGATCGAGTTGGCGATGTGCAGGCCGAGCGGCTGCATCGAGCGCAGGTGCACCTCGCGGCCACCGGCGATCCGGACCTCGACGTCCGGGCAGACGAAGCGGACCATGGCCAGGATGCGCAGGCACCGCTGCGGGGTGAGGTTCCACTCCTTGGCCAGCGGGGTGCCCTCGAAGGGGATCAGGAAGTTGACCGGAACCGAGTCCGAGCCCAGCTCACGCAGTGCGAAGACCACGTCCACCAGGTCCTCGTCGCTCTCGCCCATGCCCGCGATCAGGCCGGAGCAGGCGGAGAGACCGGCGCCGTGCGCCTTGGTGACGGTGTCCACCCGGTCGGCGTAGGTGTGGGTGGTGGCGATGTCGCCGTAGGTGCTCTCGGAGGTGTTGAGGTTGTGGTTGTAGGCGTCGGCACCGGCCGCGCGCAGCCGCTCGGCCTGGTTGTCGGAGAGCAGGCCGAGGCAGGCGCAGATCTCGACGTTCTCGTGGGCGTCCTTGATGGCGGAGATGGTGTCGGCGACCCGGTCGATGTCACGGTCCGTCGGGCCGCGCCCGCTGGCCACCAGGCAGACGCGCTTGGCGCCACCGGCCAGCCCGGCGGCGGCGGCCTCGGCGGCCTGCTCCGGCTTCAGCCAGGTGTACTTGAGGATCTCGGCCTTGGAGCCCAGCCGCTGCGAGCAGTAGGAACAGTCCTCGGGGCAGAGTCCGCTCTTCAGGTTCACCAGGTAGTTGAGTTTGACCCGGCGTCCGAACCACTGACGGCGCACCCGACCGGCGGCTGCGACAACGTCCAGCAACTCGTCGTCGGTGGTGGCGAGAACGGCGAGCGCCTCCTCGCGGGTCGGGAGTTCCCGGCGCAGGCCCTTGGCGGTGAGCGTGTCGAGCAGATCCATGTCCTTGATCCTGCCCGGACAGCCGGGGCTCGCGCTAGAGAGAACCCACCAAGATGCCCCCCATGATGGTGTGCGAGTTGTCACAGTGCCGGTGATCTTCGATCACTCTCGAAGTGGGCAGGTGGTTCAGGTGTTCGGTGGCCCGTCTGCTTAGAATCTCCGCCATGACCACGCAGGGGGAGCGCGACCCGCGCCCGGTAGGCCAGCAGGACGGTAAGCCCGCCCACACCCATCGGGGAGGGGGACGCCGGCCGGTTCTGGTGTGGTGCGCGCTGGCGGTGGTCGCGGCCACCGGCGCAGGCTGGATCGCCACCAGTTCGAGCAAGGGCGACCTCATACCCGGCCTGGGCCGGACCAGTTCGGATACAAACAAGCCCGTACCGGCAGGTGGTGCGGCCTCGGGCGATCCGCTGACGGAGGCCCAGCTCTTCACCGCCGAGCACTACTTCCCGGCGCAGAAGGGCATCGAGCAGGAGGGCTACAAGGCCCGCCGTACCGCCGGGAAGCAGGGCGACAACTGCGGCGAGAGGCTCCAGGACCCGGGCCACGACGTGCTGCGCGACGCCGGCTGCCAGGGCTATCTCGCGGTCGCCTTCGGCCAGGCCGACCAGCCGGTGGCCACCAGCGTGACGGTGCTCCGTTTCGCTGACGAGGCGTCCGCCCGCAAGGCCTTGCAGGCGCTCAAGGACGACCCGGGCGCGATCTCCTTCCTCACACCGGAGACCGCGACCGCCCCTGCCACCCCCGCGCCCACGCAGTCGCCCGGGGCGCCGAGCCCGCAGGCCCCGGCCTCGCAGCCGGCCACCCAGCAGACGCCGACCCAGTCGAGCGGGGCCAAGCCGCTGACCGACAGCCAGGTGGAGGCGGTCGGCCACTACCTGACCGTCACCACCTCCCGCTACGCCGACCTCCGCGCCTCGGGCCCCACCTCCGACGCGGTCCTGGACCGGGCCACCCGGGCCGTCTCCTTCACGGCCGGGTCGGCCTTCCTCTGGATGTAGCCGCGCGCCGATTCCTGGGTGCTCGGCCGGCCGTGCAGTGCTTTCAGGGGCGCGGGGCGCTGTCGGATCAACTGCGTGCGCGGGTAACCATGCACCTCCGTAGAGGTTCTCTCGCTCAGTTCCCCGCGCCCCTGAGGGCACACGCCTGCCGTCCGCGGAACGCCTTCGCTCAGCCGCCGAGGCGGTCCACCGCCGTCACCCGCAGCACCGCCCGGCCCTCCTCGTCCGAGCCGAACAGGTCGACCTCCGCGCTGATGCCCCAGTCGTGGTCGTCGTTCGGGTCGTCGAAGATCTGCCGCACCCGCCAGGCGGAGTCGTCCTCCTCGATCAGCAGCATCCTGGGGCCGCGTGCGTCGGGGCCGGTACCGAGGTCGTCGTACTCCTCCCAGTAGCCGTCCAGCGCGTCCGCCCAGCGGTCGGCGTCCCAGCCGTACTCGCCGTCCAGCTGGCCGAGCTCCTCGTAGTGCTCCAGCGCGCAGAGCTCCACCCGGCGGAACATCTCGTTGCGCACCAGCACCCTGAAGGCGCGGGCGTTGGCGGTGACGGGTGCGGGCTTGTCGTCCAGGCGGACCTCGGCCGTCTCCGGCTCGGTCGGGTTGGCCAGCTGCTCCCACTCGTCCAGCAGGCTGGAGTCGACCTGGCGGACCAGTTCGCCGAGCCAGGCGATGACGTCCTTGAGGTCGTCGGTCTTGATGTCCTCGGGGACGGTCTGCTCCAGCGCCTTGAAGGCCCCGGCCAGGTAGCGCAGCACGATGCCCTCGGTGCGGGCCAGCTCGTAGTGGCCGACGTAGTCGGTGAAGGTCATCGCCCGCTCGTACAGGTCGCGGACCACCGCCTTGGGCCGCAGCGGGTGGTCGCCGATCCAGGGGTGTGCACGACGGTAGACGTCGTACGCGTGGTCGAGGAGCTCTTCGAGCGGCTTGGGGTAGGTGATCTCCTGGAGCCGCTCCATCCGCTCCTCGTACTCGACACCGTCCCGCTTCATCTCGCCGATCGCCTCGCCGCGCGCCTTGTTCTCCTGGGAGGCGAGGATCTGGCGCGGGTCGTCGAGGGTGGCCTCGACCACCGAGACCACGTCCATCGCGTAGCTCGGCGAGGTCGGGTCGAGCAGTTCGAAGGCGGCCAGGGCGAAGGTGGAGAGCGGCTGGTTGAGGGCGAAGTTCTCCTGGAGGTCGACGGTGAGGCGGACGATCCGGCCCTCGGCGTCGGTCTCGGGCAGCCGCTCGACCACGCCGCCGTCCAGCAGCGAGCGGAAGATGGCGATGGTGCTGCGGATGTGGCGGCGCTGGGCGGCGCGGTCCTCGTGGTTGTCGGTGAGCAGCTTGCGCATCGCCTCGAAGGCGTTGCCGGGACGGCCGATCACCGAGAGCAGCATGGCGTGGCTGACCTTGAAGCGGGAGACCAGCGGCTCGGGGTCGGCGGCGATCAGGCGCTCGAAGGTCTCCTCGCTCCAGCCGACGAAACCTTCCGGTGCCTTCTTGCGCACCACCTTGCGGCGCTTCTTGGGGTCGTCCCCGGCCTTGGCGAGCAGCTTCTCGTTCTCCACCACGTGCTCGGGCGCCTGGGCGACGACCTGGCCGACGGTGTCGAACCCGGCCCGGCCCGCACGCCCGGCGATCTGGTGGAACTCCCGGGCGCGTAGGGTGCGCACCCGCTGGCCGTCGTACTTGGAGAGCGCGGTGAACAGCACGGTGCGGATCGGCACGTTGACGCCGACGCCGAGGGTGTCGGTACCGCAGATGACCTTCAGCAGACCGGCCTGGGCGAGGCGTTCGACCAGGCGGCGGTACTTGGGCAGCATGCCCGCGTGGTGGACGCCGATACCGTGCCGGACGTAACGCGACAGGTTGCGGCCGAACTTGGTGGTGAAGCGGAAGTTGCCGATCAGGTCGGCGATGGCGTCCTTCTCCGCCTTCGAGCACATGTTGATGCTCATCAGCGACTGCGCCCGCTCCACCGCTTCCTTCTGGGTGAAGTGCACGACGTAGACCGGCGCCTGACCGGTCTTCAGCAACTCCTCCAGGGTGTCGTGCATGGTGGTGCGGCGGTACTCGTAGAACAGCGGCACGGGGCGGGTCGCGGAGCGGACCACGGTGGTCGGCCTGCCGGTGCGCCGGGTGAGGTCCTCCTCGAAGCGGCGGACGTCGCCGAGCGTCGCGGACATCAGCAGGAACTGCACCTGCGGGAGTTCGAGGATCGGGACCTGCCAGGCCCAGCCACGGTCCGGCTCGGCGTAGAAGTGGAACTCGTCCATCACGACCTGGCCGACGTCGGCCCGCTCGCCGTCGCGCAGCGCGATCTGCGCCAGCACCTCGGCGGTGCAGCAGATGATCGGCGCGGTCGGGTTGACGCTGGCGTCGCCGGTCATCATGCCGACCTGCTCGGTGCCGAACATCTTCACCAGGTCGAAGAACTTCTCCGAGACCAGGGCCTTGATCGGCGCGGTGTAGAAGGTCCGCTTGCCCTCGGCCAGCGCGGCGAAGTGCGCACCCGCCGCGACCAGGCTCTTCCCGGAGCCGGTGGGGGTCGCCAGGATCACGTTGTTCCCGGAGACGAGCTCGATCAGCGCTTCCTCCTGGGCAGGGTAGAGGGTGATGCCCCGCTCCTGCGCCCACTCGGCGAAGGTCTCGTACAGCGCATCGGGGGTGGCAGGGCTCGGCATCAGGTCCAGGAGGGTCACGCCGCTATCTTGCCTGTTCCGGATGACCTCGGGCAAAGGCCGCTGCCCGGCACCGGGGGCCGGGCCGGCCCGGACGGCGCCGGACCGGGTCCCTCGATCGAATTGTGATGTTTATCGGAAATGAATTCCGATTCGGTGGTGCGGTGCAACGAAAAGAACCGCCGACGTTACAGCGTGGCACTGTAAAAGGTGCCACCGAAGTCCTAATCTCAGCGGTCTACAGCGCCTTCCCCGAAGGAGAAGACCGATGAGCCGAGTCGTTCGAGCAGCTCTCTTCCAGGCCTCCTGGACGGGAGATCCGGAAACGATGATCGCGGCCCACGAGAAAGCGACCCGGGACGCGGCGGCGCAGGGCGCCAAGATCATCGGATTCCAGGAGGTCTTCAACGCCCCGTACTTCTGCCAGGTACAGGAAGCCGAGCACTACCGCTGGGCCGAGCCCGTCCCCGACGGGCCGACCGTGCGCCGGATGCAGGAGCTGGCGCGCGAGCTGGGGATCGTGATCGTGGTCCCGGTGTACGAGGTCGAGCAGTCCGGTTTCTACTACAACACCGCCGCCGTGATCGACGCCGACGGCTCCTACCTCGGCAAGTACCGCAAGCACCACATTCCGCAGGTGAAGGGATTCTGGGAGAAGTACTACTTCAAGCCCGGAAACCTCGGCTGGCCGGTCTTCGACACCGCCGTCGGCAAGGTCGGCGTCTACATCTGCTACGACCGCCACTTCCCCGAGGGCTGGCGGGCCCTGGGCCTGGGCGGCGCCGAGATCGTCTACAACCCCTCGGCGACCAGCCGGAGCCTGTCCTCCTACCTCTGGCAGCTGGAACAGCCCGCCGCCGCCGTCGCCAACGAGTACTTCATCGCCGCGATCAACCGGGTCGGCGTGGAGGAGTACGGCGACAACGACTTCTACGGCACCTCGTACTTCGTCGACCCGCGCGGCCGGTTCGTCGGCGAGGTCGCCTCCGACAAGGACGAGGAACTCCTCGTCCGCGATCTCGACCTCGATGTGATCGAAGAGGTCCGCCAGCAGTGGGCCTTCTACCGCGACCGCCGCCCCGAGGCCTACGGCCCGCTCACCGAAGCCTGAGGAGGCCGATCGTGAACCGTACGGTGATCCGCGGCGGTCTTGTCGTCACCGCCGCCGAGGAAGTGCATGCAGACGTCCTGGTCGAGGGCGAGAAGGTGGTCGCCCTGGCCTCCTACGGCAGCAGCGCCGCCGAGGGCTGGACGGCCGAGCGCGTCCTGGACGCACGCGGGCTGTACGTCATCCCCGGCGGCGTGGACGCCCACACCCACATGGAGCTGCCCTTCGGCGGGACCTCCGCCTCCGACACCTTCGAGACCGGCACCCGGGCCGCGGCCTGGGGCGGCACCACCACCATCGTCGACTTCGCCGTCCAGTCGGTGGGCTCCTCGCTGCGCGAGGGACTCGACGCCTGGCACGCCAAGGCCCAGGGCAACTGCGCGATCGACTACGGCTTCCACATGATCCTCGCCGACGTCACCGAGGACAGCCTCAAGGAGATGGACCTGCTGGTCGCGGAGGGCGTGACGTCCTTCAAGCTCTTCATGGCCTACCCGGGTGTCTTCTACAGCGACGACGGCAGGATCCTGCGCGCGATGCAGCGCGGTGCCGACAACGGCGGCCTGATCATGATGCACGCCGAGAACGGCATCGCCATCGACGTCCTGGCCGAACAGGCCCTCGCCGCCGGGAAGACCGACCCGCGCTACCACGGCGAGGTCCGCCGTGAACTCCTGGAGGCCGAGGCCACCCACCGCGCCATCGCGCTGGCCCAGGTCGCCGGGGCCCCGCTCTACGTCGTCCACGTCTCCGCCGCGTCCGCCGTCGCCGAGCTGGCCACCGCCAGGCGCCAGGGCCTGAACGTCTTCGGCGAGACCTGCCCGCAGTACCTCTTCCTCTCCACCGACAACCTGGCCGAACCCGGTTTCGAGGGCGCCAAGTACGTCTGCTCCACCCCGCTGCGCCCCCGCGAACACCAGGCCGAGCTGTGGAAGGGCCTTCGCACCAACGATCTCCAGGTGGTCTCCACCGACCACTGTCCGTTCTGCTTCGCCGGCCAGAAGGAGCTGGGACGCGGCGACTTCTCCAAGATCCCCAACGGCCTGCCCGGCGTGGAGAACCGGATGGACCTGCTGCACCAGGCCGTGGTCGAGGGACGGATCTCCCGCCGCCGCTGGATCGAGATCGCCTGCGCCACCCCCGCCCGGATGTTCGGCCTCTACCCGCGCAAGGGCACCGTCGCGCCCGGGGCCGACGCCGACCTCGTCCTGTACGACCCGACGGCCCGGCAGACCATCTCCGCCGCCACCCACCACATGAACGTCGACTACTCGGCGTACGAGGGCAGGGAGATCACCGGCAAGGTCCGCACCGTGCTCTCGCGGGGCACCGTCGTCGTCGACGGCGACCGCTACCTCGGCCGGGCCGGCCACGGGCGCTTCCAGCCGCGCGCCACCTGTCAGTACCTCGACTGAACGGTCGATCCGTCGACCCGTCGCTGAACTCTTAGGAGAAGTGTGGACATCGGACTTGTGCTCCAGACCGACCCGCCCGCGCGGCTGCTCGTCGAGCGGATGAAACGGGCGGAGGCGGCAGGCTTCACCCACGGCTGGACCTTCGACTCGGTGGTGCTCTGGCAGGAGCCCTTCGTCATCTACAGCCAGATCCTCGCGCAGACCCGCCGCCTGATCGTCGGCCCGATGGTCACCAACCCCGCCACCCGCACCTGGGAGGTCACCGCCTCCCTGTTCGCCACCCTCAACGACATGTTCGGCAACCGCACCGTCTGCGGAATCGGGCGCGGTGACTCCGCGATGCGGGTGGCCGGGCGCCACCCCGCCACGCTGGAGCGGCTCTCCCACGCCATGCACGCCATCAAGGAGCTCGCGGAGGGCCGCGAGGTCGAGGTGGACGGCACCGCCATGCACATCCCCTGGGTCGAGGAGGGCGCCCGACTGCCGATCTGGATGGGCGCGTACGGCCCCAAGGCGCTTGCCCTGACCGGCCGTCAGGCCGATGGCTTCATCCTCCAGCTTGCCGACCCCTTCCTCACCGAGTGGATGGTCAAGGCCGTCCGCGCCGCCGCCGTCGAAGCCGGACGCGACCCCGCCTCGCTCACCATCTGCGTCGCCGCCCCCGCGTACGTCACCGAGGACGACTCGCCCGCCGCGCTCGCCCACGCCCGCGAGCAGTGCCGCTGGTTCGGCGGCATGGTCGGCAACCACGTCGCCGACCTCGTCGCCCGCTACGGCGAGCACTCCGGGATGGTCCCCGAGACCCTCACCGCGTACATCAAGAACCGGCACGGCTACGACTACGCCCACCACGGCCGCGCCGGAAACCCCGACACCGCCTTCGTCCCCGACGAGATCGTCGACCGCTTCTGCCTGATCGGCCCGCCCGAGGCCCAGCTCGCCCGCCTCGCCGAACTGCGTGCCCTCGGCGTCGACCAGTTCGCCGTCTACGCCATGCACGACGCGGTGGAGGCGACCATCGACGCCTACGGCAAGAGCGTCATCCCCGCCCTCAACTGACATCCAGTCGGGTGGCCCGTCCGATGCCGGGCGGGCCACCCGACCGTTCGCCGAAGGTGGTCCCGCCATGCACCCCACCACTCAACTCACTTGTCCGGACGGCAGAGTGACCCTTGCGGACGGTGTCCGCCTGGACGACCCCCGCTTCGCCAACGACGACCTGACGCCTGTGCCACTGGAAAGGCGCACCTGGGGTGTTTACAACTATTTCAGCCTCTGGGTGGGAATGGCTCACAACATTCCGTCCTGGACGCTGGCTTCCGGGCTGGTCGCTCTCGGCATGGACTGGAAGCAGGCCGTGCTCACCATCGCGCTGGGCAACCTGATCGTGCTGGCGCCGATCCTGCTCACGGGCCACGCAGGGACGAAGTACGGTATCCCGTTCCCGGTGTTCGCGCGGGCGTCGTTCGGGCTGCGGGGGGCGAACCTGCCGGCGATGGTGCGGGCGGCCGTGGCGTGTGCGTGGTTCGGGATCCAGAGCTGGATCGGCGGGGAGGGGATCTTCCTGCTCGCCGGAAAGCTGCTCGGTGCGTGGTGGCAGGACGCAGGTCGTGTGGCCGGACAGCCGTGGACGCTCTGGCTGGCGTTCGGCGTGTTCTGGCTGGTCGAGATGGCGGTGATTGCGCGGGGGATGGAGACGCTGCGGCGGTTCGAGAACTGGGCGGCGCCGTTCGTGATCGTGGGCGCGCTGGCGCTGCTGGTGTGGATCTCGGTCAAGGCGGGCGGCTTCGGTGCGCTGCTGTCGCAGCCGTCCGCGCTGGGCTGGGGGAGCGGTTTCTGGAAGGTGTTCTTCCCGTCGCTGATGGGCATGATCGGTTTCTGGTCGACGCTGTCGCTGAACATCCCGGACTTCACCCGCTTCGGCGGCAGCCAGCGTGCCCAGACCTATGGCCAGGCCCTCGGCCTGCCCACCACGATGACGCTGTTCGCGCTGCTGTCGGTCCTGGTGACCTCGGGATCGCAGGCGGTGTACGGGGCACCGATCTGGGACCCGATCGCGCTGGCGGCGAAGATCGACAACGTCGCGGGGACGCTGTTCGCGCTGTTGGTGGTGCTGGTCGCGACCCTGTCGGTCAACATCGCGGCGAACGTGGTCAGTCCGGCCTACGACCTTGCCCACCTGCTACCGCGGTTCGTCAACTTCCGTACCGGTGCGCTCATCACGGGCGTGGTCGGGATCGCCATCATGCCGTGGAAGCTGATCGCAAACCCGCATGTGTACATCTTCACCTGGCTCGGCGTGGTCGGAGGCCTGCTCGGCACGGTCGCGGGCATCCTGATCTCCGACTACTGGCTGGTCCGCCGCACCGACCTGGTCCTGGACGAGTTGTACCGCCCCACCGGCCGCTACTGGTACACGGCCGGCTGGAACCCGCGCGCCATTCTCGCCCTGCTCGTCGGCGGCGTCCTCGCCGTCGGCGGTTCCTACTCCGCCGTCGATGCCCACGGTGTCAGGCAGGGCCCGTTTCCCGCCGACGGCCTGATCCCCGTCCTCAAACCCCTCGCCGACTACGGCTGGGCCGTCGGCCTTGCCTCCGCCTTCCTGCTCTACGCCGTTCTTGCTCTCGGCTCCCGCGCCGCGCGCTGAGGGCCCCGAAACCGTGAAAGACCCGCCCGGGAGCGGGCTTTCACGGGATGCGAGTCCTTCGAACTCGCAACACGATCAAAGGCGTTGGGTGTCGAGCCGTCGCCAGGAATGCGATCGGGACATGTGGCCGGGGAGTGCCACAGACCGTCCGGGCGCGGCGGTCGCGTCGATCGCGGCAACGGCTGGGCCGGGGCGGCGAGGCGGCCCGGGACCGCTCTGGCAGACTGAGCCCCCGACTGACGGCCCGCTGGGTCGGGCATGACAAGGGGTCCCGCGCCGGAGACCCGCCGGCAGTGGCCGGCTGGGGATTCCAGGGTGCGCAACGGTGGGTGGGTCTGCGGGATCCGCGGCACGCGGAAGGGCCGGAGGTGGTGTGTCCGGTCCTTCCGCGTGTGTCGGGACGTCAGTTTGCAGCTGAAGGGTCGACTACTCGCAGACGGCCTGTACGGTGCCCGCGGCGACGGTTCGGCCGCCTTCGCGGACGGCGAAGCCCAGGCCGGGTTCGAGCGGGACGGGCTGGCCGAGGGTCACCGTCACGTCGACGGTCTCACCCGGCAGTGCCGGCCCGTTGCCCTCGCCCAGCTCGACGTCGCCGACCACGTCGCCCGTCCGAAGGTAGAACTGCGGACGGTAGCCGCTGGTGACGGGTGTACGGCGGCCGCCCTCCGTCGCCGACAGCAGATGCACCCGCGCGGTGAAACGCGTGTGCACCGAGGTGCTGCCGAGGGCGGCGACGACCTGCCCACGGCGGACCTGCCCGCGCTGCACACCGCGCAGCAGCAGCGCGACATTGTCGCCCGCCTCCGCGGACTCCATCGTCCGGCCGAACGTCTCGACGCCAGTGACAACGGACACCACGTCAGCGCCGTAACCGAGGACCTCCACCCGGTCGCCCATCCGGATCCGCCCGCGCTCGACGGCGCCGGTCACGACGGTGCCGCGTCCGGTGATGGTGAGCACGTTCTCGACCGGCAGCAGGAACGGCGCGTCGGTGTACCGCACGGGTGTCGGAACGTAGGCGTCCACCGCGTCCAGCAACTCCAGCAGCGCCGCCGACCACCGCGGGTCGCCCTCCAGCGCCCGCAGCCCGGACACCCGGACCACGGGCAGCCCCGCACCGTCGTATCCGTGGGCCGTCAGCAGCTCACGAACCTCCAGCTCCACCAGTTCGAGCAGCTCGGGGTCGCCGGTGTCGGCCTTGTTCAGCGCCACGACGACGTGCTCGACACCGACCTGACGTGCCAGTAGCACGTGCTCCGCGGTCTGCGGCATCACACCGTCCTGCGCGGAGACGACCAGGATCGCGCCGTCCAGCTGGGCAGCGCCCGTGATCATGTTCTTCACGAAGTCGGCGTGGCCGGGCATGTCCACGTGGGCGTAGTGGCGGGTCGCCGTCTCGTACTCGACGTGGGCGATGTTGATGGTGATGCCGCGCGCAGCCTCCTCCGGGGCGCGGTCGATGCGGTCGAAGGGGACGAACGCGCCGCCGCCGCGTTCGGCGAGGACCTTGGTGATGGCGGCGGTGAGAGTGGTCTTGCCGTGGTCGACGTGACCCATGGTGCCGATGTTGAGGTGCGGCTTGGTCCGCACGAAGGCCTGCTTGGCCATGACGGGGATCTTCTCCGGGAGTCGTAAGTGTGGTGACGGGACCTCATCGACGGGCCGACCTTCCCCGTCTGAGGTCCGGGACGTCCCGGGGAAGGTCAGCTTCGTGCGCCGTCGAATGCGGCTGCGACTGCCGGAGCAGCAGCCATCGCACCCGCGACTGCGGGGAACTCGGCGATGGCGTACTGGAACATGCGGATCATCCTGCCCGCGCCGCGAGGTGGGACGCCACCGATTTTCCGAGTGCAGATCTGACGTATCGTCAATTCTGTTGATCCGGGCCTTGTCGGGAGGAGCAGGGCGTCGGTGTTCGCCGCAAGGCCGAACCCGGGACCCCCGATCACGACGCGATGCTGCTCCTCGCCCGGCCGACGACGGGCGGCTGGTCGCCGGCCGGACGGCGCTGCCGGTGATCACCCGGCTCGGTTCCCCACCTCGTAAATGATGTTGAAGGGTGTCTCGGCCGCCCGCCGGAACCGCCCGAAGCCGGCCTCCGTCGCAACCTCGTGGATCCGCTGCTCTCCGGCCTGCGCTCCGAGTGCCCGCCCCACCTCCTGGGACTGCGAGGCGGGGACACAGATCAGTGAGGAAGCCGAGTAGAAGGCCCGGCCGAGCGGGTTGAGGTTCTGCGAGACGTCGTCGTGGGAGAACGGTTCGACCAGCATCACGGTGCCGTCCGGTGCCAGTTGCTCGCGGGTGTGTGCCAGCACGCCGACCGGGTCGCCCATGTCGTGCAGGCAGTCGAAGTAGGCCACCAGGTCGTACGGACCGCCGCCGAAATCCTTGCCGCCCGCGACCTCGAACGTCACCCGTGCGCCCTCGCCGCTCTCACCCGCACCGCTCTCACCCGCACCGCTCTCACCCGCACCGCTCTCGGCCGCCAGCTCGCGGGCTGCGTCGATCGACGGTGCGTGATAGTCGAAGCCGCTGAAACGGGAGCCGGGGAACGCCTTCGCCATCAGCAGGGTTGAATGGCCGAGACCGCACCCGACGTCGGCGACGTTCGCCCCGACCCGGAGCCTGTCCACCACACCGTCCAGGGCAGGCAACCACTCGGCCACCAGGTGCAGCGCATAGCCGGGACGGAAGAACCGGGCCGTGCCCGCGAACAGGTCCCGGTGGTGCTCGTGCCAGGCCACCCCGTGACCGTCCAGGAAGGCACGTTCGAGCCGGTCACGGGTCTCCGGACGGGCCGCGGCGGCGAAGGCCTGGAATCCGCCCAGGACGAAGACCGGGCTGTCCTCGTCCGTGAAGACCGCGACCTGCTCGGGCGAGAGCCGGTAGCGCCCTTCGCCGACGTACGTCACGTAGCCGCTGGCGGCCATCGCCGCCAGCCACTCGCGGACATTGCGCTCGACCGTCGCGGTCCGCTCGCCGAGTTCGGCCGGGGTGACAGCCTCGCCGTCAGCCAGCGCCCGGAACAGCCCCAGTCGCTCCCCGATCGACAGGAGCGGTGCCAGCGCGATCGCCCCGAGGTCTGTCACCACCTTCCCCATCAGTTCGTCGAGCGCGTCCCCGTCGAGCGCGCCCAGGTCCACAGCCATGGGAGAACTCCCTTCGCCCGCCCGCCGACGGCAGCTACCACCGCTCGTCGCGGACGATGTCCAGGTTCACGAAGCGCGGCTCGCCGACGCAGAGGCCGCGCAGCTCCTCGGCGATGTGCTGGGTCTCCGGGAGGCTGCTGTTGTCCATGGCCTTCTCGTAGGTGGGGAACTCGACGATGTTCACGAAGTGCGACGGCTTGTCGCGGTCCTGGCCGAGCATCTCGTGAGTAGCGGTGCGCTTGCCCTCGGTGGCTTCCAGCCACTCGTCCATCAGATGGTCCACCCGGGCCTTCTGGGTGGTCTCGTACTCGATGAGCTGGAGAAATGTCATCGTGGTCACCTTCTTCGGTGCAGACGGAGACGGGTGTTCAGCACCCCGCCGTTCACTACCCCGACATTCAGCATCCCGCCACCGCTGGACGGCCACCACCCGGACGTACCAACGACCCGTGGACCGCGCTGCTCCCCCCTCACCCCACGAACCGCACCTCGGGAAAGGCGGGGGAGGGCCGGTCGAGCAGGTGGTTGTCCGCGTTGCGCAGCCGGCGGTCGAAGAACGCGGTCGTGTACGCCCGCTGCGCGGCGACGGCGCGGTCGGGCGTGATCGTTCCGAGGGCCTTGGTGACCGCGGTCGGCGGCAGGTCCAGCTGCCGGGCGATCTGCGGCAGAGGCGGGTGTCGGCCACCCGCACCGCGACGAGCTTCTGCATCAGCGCGGTCATCTTCTCCGCTCGCTTCTGCGGATCCGGCTCCTGGAGAACCCTGGCGATCTCCTCGTCCATGCGGCTGCGCTCCACCCGGCCACCGGGGAACTGCACCGCGGGTGCCTCGTAGGTGTGGTCGATGGTCACCACGAGGTATCCGCGCGAGGCCAGGTCGTCGCAGAGGGTGCTCCCCAGCGAGCGGGGATCGCCGGCACCGGGCGAGTAGAGCACCACCGGGAGGGGACCACCGCGTCGGTCCACGGGCGCACCCTCGTGCGCGTGGGTGAGGGTGCCCGCCCAGTCGACCCTGTCCATGGGAACGCCGTCGAACGTGTGCACGGAGAAACTCCCTTTGGCAGGAAGCGGCAGAACGGTTCTGCCGCTTCCTGCCAGGGTTTCGCAGTCGTGCACCGCCCAACAGCGTGGCTACCCCCTACCGGCCGGTGGTGCTACCACGACAAGTAACGCGGAGCCGCGGTCGGTCCAGCCGCTGTACTCGGATTTACTCGTGGAACTGAAGGCGCCACGCCTGGCGCTGGTCACTGACGTCGAGGGGGCGCAGGGCGACCCGGGGCGGGAAGATCTTCAGCAGGCTGAAGTCCAGGGCGAGTTCGTGGCCGTCGATGGGGCCGCCGGGGACGACGATGTGGAAGGTGAAAGGCTCGGCGCTCTGGTAGAGGGCCCACTCGCGGGGCTCGCGCCGCCCGGTGATCGTCTTGTTCACCTCCGGCTCGCCGTCGTAGCCCAGGAACGTCTGGTGCTTGAGGTTGCGGATCGTGACGTTGCCGTTGTCGAGCCCCTCCACCTGCCACTCCTGCTCACCGGGGTTGCCGGTGGGCGGAAGGATGAACACAGGTTCCTTCGGCTCCAGCAGGCTGAGAAGCTGCTCATGGGGACGGGAAATCGCATAAACGCCGTTCGGTACGGGTGCCATGGCCGACTCCACTTCTGATGTGCGGCGCCGCGCGGCGCCGTCGATCTACTGGCGGCTCGATCCAATCGCTGATATGTCACCAGATGTGGCGGAAACGCCATTGGTTCGCTCTTTGAGATGAATTGATACATTGGGGTGTTTGGGAGGGCGTGCTGTCAAGGCCGTGTCAGGGATCGCGCCGGTGGTGTCAACGCGTCGTCAGGAAGCCCGGACGGTGAGTGTTGTCCGGTCCGCCGTCGGAGAGGTTCCGAAGGAGCCGGGGCAGCTCGGGGGCTGGTGCTGCGCCGGGTCTGCCCCTGCCGGCTGCCACTCATGACGAGGAGCGCAATCTCATGACCACGGTCTCCGCACGCCCGATCACCGGCCACTCGCCCGAAGGCAGCCCGCTGGGCAGTCCCTGGCCCGCCTCCGCCCGATCCGTCTCCGGTGGGGAACTGCTGGTCGGTGGTGTGGGGTTGGCCGAGGCCGCCGACCGGTTCGGGACTCCGCTGTACGTCCTGGACGAGGCCGAGGTCCGGGCCCGCTGCCGGGCCTACCGCGAAGCGCTGCCGCAGGCCGAAGTCCTCTACGCGGCCAAGGCGTTCCTGTGCAGCGCGATGGCCGACTGGGTCGCCGAGGAGGGGCTCGGGCTGGACGTCTGCTCGGCCGGGGAGCTGAGGCTGGCCGCCGCAGCCGGTTTCCCGCCGCAGCGCATGCTGCTGCACGGCAATGCCAAGACTCCGGAGGAACTGCGGCTCGCGCGGCGGCTGCGGGTCGACCGGATCGTCATCGACGGCCTCGCCGAGATTCCCCGGCTGGCCGCGCTCGCCATCGCGGACGTCCCGCAGCGGGTGCTGGTGAGGGTGCTGCCGGGTGTCGCCGCCGGGCACCACGCGGCGGTACGGACCGGGGTCGACGGCCAGAAGTTCGGCTTCCGGATCGAGGGTGGCGACGCGGCCGAGGCGATCGAGCGCGTCCTCGTCCAGCCGAGCCTGCGACTCGTCGGCCTGCACTGCCACCTGGGTTCCCAGATCACCGAGGTCGAGCCCTATCTCGCCGCCCTGGACCGCCTGGTCGGGCTGCTCGCCGGGATCCGTGACCGGCACGGCGTCGAACTCCCCGAACTGGACCTCGGCGGCGGCCACGGAGTGCGCTACCTCCCCGGGGACCAGGAACTCGAACCGGCCGACTTCGCCGCCAGGGTGACCGAGCGGCTTCTCGCACGGTGCGCCGAGTACGGCCTCGCCCTGCCCCGCCTGGTGGTCGAGCCCGGCCGCGCGATCGCCGCACCGGCCGGAGTGGCCGTCTACCGGGTGCTGTCGGTCAAGCACACGGCCGACGGCCGGGTCTACGCTGCCGTCGACGGCGGCATGAGCGACAACCCGCGCCCCGCGCTGTACGGCTCCGGGTACACCGTGCGCCTGGTCGGCAGGGGCTCCGGCACCGCGCCGACCCGTACCGACGTCGTCGGCAGGCACTGCGAGGCCGGCGATGTGCTGGTCCACGACGCGATGCTGCCCGCCGGTCTGCGGGCGGGTGACCTGCTGGCCGTCCCGGCCGCCGGGGCGTACCAGCTGTCGATGGCCTCCGGCTACAACCTGGTCGGCCGGCCCGCCGTGGTCGCGGTCCGCGACGGGCGCGCCCGGCTGCTGATCCGGCGGGAGACGGTCGAGGACTTCCGTGCTCGTGAGGTCGGGCGATGACCCGCCGGTGAGGCGGGCGGACAGCGAGCCGCGACGGCGGAGCCGGACCTCCGGAGGGTCTGAGAGCGTCTGCCGGTAGGTA
Organism: Kitasatospora sp. GP82; assembly: GCF_029892105.1. Classification (GTDB taxonomy): domain Bacteria; phylum Actinomycetota; class Actinomycetes; order Streptomycetales; family Streptomycetaceae; genus Kitasatospora. Next base: position 45,804 of record NZ_JARZAJ010000032.1, read on the forward strand.
ACCCATCAGAACGGGGCATCCCAGAGCCTCGCGCACCCTGGACGGTGCAACTGGCTCCGGTGGGCGCCTACTGGCGGAGCCTCCGAGCACGTGCGTCATGTCCACACGCTTGGGATCGAACTCCCCCCGGCACTGGGGGAACCCCTAGAAACCGCAACCGGGCCCGGTGGTCCCGCCCCTGTCGGCGGCGAAGTCTCGAAAATTCCTTAGCTTGTCTGTGCTTCGCTGGTGCTGCCGAGAACGGCCTGCGAGGCACGTCCGGGATCGCGGACTCCAACCCCGCGGTGCGAACTGAACTTTGACTGTTCGACGGGTCTTTTCCGTGGCGTGAGAGGGGAATGGATGTCCAAGCGTGCGTTGATCACCGGGGTCACCGGTCAGGACGGGTCCTATCTGGCGGAGCATTTGATCTCCCTTGGCTACCGGGTCTGGGGGCTGAGCAGGGGGCAGGCGAACCCGCGCAAGGACCGCATCGCCCGGCTGATACCCGACCTGGAGTTCATGGACGGCGACCTGATGGACCAGGGCAGCCTGGTCTCGGCCGTGGACGCCGTCCAGCCGGACGAGGTCTACAACCTCGGAGCGATCTCCTTCGTCCCGATGTCCTGGCAGCAGCCCGAGCTCGTCACCGAGGTCAACGGCACCGGGGTGCTCCGGGTGCTGGAGGCGATCCGGATGGTGAGCGGGCTGAACAAGCCGTCCGGCGGAGGTGACGGCTCCGGGCACATCCGCTTCTACCAGGCCTCCTCCTCCGAGATGTTCGGCAAGGTGGTGGAGAGTCCGCAGAGCGAGTCGACCTCGTTCCACCCGCGCAGCCCGTACGGCGTGGCCAAGGCCTACGGGCACTACATCACCCGCAACTACCGTGAGTCCTACGGGATGTACGGTGTCTCGGGGATCCTGTTCAACCATGAGTCTCCACGGCGCGGACCGGAGTTCGTGACCAGGAAGATCTCGCTGGCGGTCGCGCAGATCAAGCTCGGCCTCAAGGAGAAGCTCAGCCTGGGCAACCTCGATGCCGTGCGCGACTGGGGCTTCGCCGGGGACTACGTCCGCGCGATGCACCTGATGCTCCAGCAGGACAGGCCGGGCGACTACGTGGTGGGCACCGGGCGGATGCACTCGGTGCGCGACGCGGCCCGGATCGCCTTCGAGTGCGTAGGACTGAACTGGGAGGACCACGTCGTCGTCGACCCCCGGCTGGTCAGGCCGGCCGAGGTGGAGACGCTGTGCGCCGACTCCGTCAACGCCCGTCAGGAGCTCGGCTGGGAGCCGAAGGTGGACTTCGCCGAGCTGATCCGGATGATGGTGGAGTCCGACCTCAGCGAGGCCCGTCTGGTGCGTGACTACGGCGCGGCGCTCTCCGGCACACGCTGGTAGGCGCCTGGGCGGCCACACTCGAAAGCCCTGCGGGTCCCCGGTCCGAAGGCCGGGGACCCGCAGGGCTTGTCCGGTGGGTCTGCTCCGCAAACGGTGGCCATGCAACCGTCCGGGGGTGCATGGCCGAGGTCCTGGGAGAAACTCGGACGGAGAGTCCTAGAGCGGTACCTCGGCGCTGCCCGTGGCGTGGGCGGCGGACCGTGACAGGGCGAGGATCGCCAGGGCGATCCCGACGCCGGGTTGCCCCAGGCGGGTGGCGTACTGCCGCATCATCGCGGTCTCCTCGGCGAGCGTGGTGGCCGGAAGGCCCGCCGCGCGGCGGCTGAGCTGCTGGTCCCGGGCGCAGTGCACCCGCAGGACCAGCTGGGCGATGAGCTGTTCGTCGAGTCGGTCGAGCTCGCCGACCCCGTCCGCAACGGTCGCGGACACGGCCGGCCGAAGTCTCGACGCGTCGACGTTCTGCACGGTTTCGGGCATGGGACTCCTCGTCGGATGTCGGTGGTCGGGTGGTCCCGGCACCCCGGGTCTCGCGAGTCCTGCGATCGTCTTCCGGCCGCGCCCGGCAAATCCCTAGTCCTGGCGTGTTCTTCGCCGCGGCCCGCAACCGCCGACACTAGTGATTTTCCTGGCCGGATGGACCCGACACTGTGCGCTGGTATGCGGGAATGCGAGCGCTGTGCGTGTGGGTCCACGCCGGATGTCCACATCGAATCCCCCCTGCAGTCCGCCGGTCCTCCAGATGGGTTGAGTTGATATGGACAAGGAACAGAAGCTCCGGGACTATCTCAAGCGGGCCGGCGCCGACCTCCAACGCTCGCGCCAGCGGGTGAACGAGCTGGAGGCGGCCGCGAGCGAGCCGATTGCCATCGTGGGCATGAGCTGCCGCTACCCGGGAGGGGTGGCGAGCCCGGAGGACCTCTGGACCATGCTCGTCAACGGTGAGGACGGGATCTCCGGCCTTCCGGCCGACCGGGGCTGGGAGCTCGCCGCCGAGGACGGGCCGACCGAGATCTCCGGCGGATTCCTGCGCGACGCCGCGGAGTTCGACCCCGACTTCTTCGGGATCTCGCCGCGCGAGGCCCTGTCCATGGACCCCCAGCAGCGGGTACTGCTGGAGTCGGCCTGGGAGGCGTTCGAGGGGGCGGGTATCGACCCCGCGTCGGTGCGGGGCACCAGGACCGGTGTCTTCGTCGGCGCGATGCCCCAGGAGTACCAGGTCGGCCCGGAGGACGACGTCCAGGGCTTTGTGCTGACGGGCAACGCGACCAGCGTCATCTCGGGGCGGCTGTCGTACTTCTTCGGGACGGTCGGGCCCGCGGTGACCGTCGACACCGCCTGCTCCTCCTCGCTGGTGGCGCTGCACCTGGCCGCCCAGTCGCTGCGCTCGGGGGAGTGCTCGCTGGCGCTCGCCGGTGGTGTCACGGTGATGTCCAGCCCGACGACCTTCGTCGAGTTCGCCCGGCAGGGCGGTCTGGCGGCGGACGGCCGCTGCCGGTCCTTCGCCGACTCCGCCAACGGCACCGGCTGGGCCGAGGGCGTCGGCGTCCTCGTTCTGGAGCGGCTCTCGGAGGCCCGGCGCAACGGGCACCGGGTGCTGGCCGTCGTCCGCGGCACCGCCGTCAACCAGGACGGTGCGTCCAACGGGCTGACCGCGCCCAACGGCCCCTCGCAGCAGCGGGTGATCGAGCAGGCGCTGATCAACGCCCGGCTCTCGGCCGACCAGGTCGACGTGGTCGAGGCCCACGGCACAGGTACGACCCTCGGCGACCCCGTCGAGGCGCAGGCGCTGCTGGCGACCTACGGCCGCAGCCGCGACCCGGAGCGTCCACTGCTGCTGGGCTCGGTCAAGTCGAACATCAGCCACACCCAGGCCGCGGCCGGTGTCGCCGGTGTGATCAAGATGGTTCTGGCGATGCGGTACGGCGTACTGCCGAAGACGCTGCACGTGGACGCACCGTCCTCGCACGTCGACTGGAGCGCGGGAGCGGTGCGGCTGCTCACCGAGCAGACCGCATGGCCGGAGCGGTCCGAGCCGCGCCGGGCGGGCGTCTCCTCCTTCGGCCTCAGCGGCACCAACGCACACGCCATCATCGAGCAGGCCCCGCCCGTGACTCAGGCGTCGGACGAACCGGCGGTGGCGGACCCGGCAGCGGACCCGGCGGCCGAGACCGTCCGCGTGGACGTGCTGCCGTGGCTGGTGTCCGGGCGGAGCCCCGAGGCCCTGCGTGCCCAGGCGGCGCGACTGCTCGCCTTCCTCGATGCCGATGCCGATGCCGATGCCGATGCCGATGCCGATGGCGGCGCCGACGCCGGCAATGCCGATGCCGACCTCGCCTTCTCGCTGGCCACGACCAGGTCCAGCCTGGAGCACCGCGCGGTGGTGACCGCCGCCAACCGCGCGGAGGCCGTCGCCGCGCTCACCGCGCTGGCCGAGGGCGAGCCGTCGGTGGGAAGCCTGGAGCGGGGCAGCGCGCAGCAACGCGCCAAGTTGGCCTTCCTGTTCGCGGGCCAGGGCTCTCAGCGGATCGGCATGGGCCGGCAGCTCTACGGCCGTTTCCCGGTGTTCGCCGAGGCGCTCGACGAGGTTGTGCGCCATCTGGACGCCGGTCTTGAACGGCCGCTGAGGGAGGTGCTGTTTGCGGCCGAGGGCACGCCCGAGGCCGAACTGCTGGACCAGACCGGCTACGCGCAGCCCGCCCTGTTCGCCATCGAGGTCGCCCTGTTCCGGCTCGTCGAGTCGTGGGGCGTCAGGCCGGACTTCCTGGCCGGACACTCGATCGGTGAGATAGCCGCCGCCCATGTGGCCGAGGTGTTCACCCTCGCCGACGCCGCGACCCTGGTGCTCGCGCGCGGGCGGCTGATGCAGGCGCTGCCCGTCGGCGGCGAGATGGTCGCGCTCCAGGCGACCGAGGCCGAGGTCCTCCCGCTGATCGAGGGCCGCAGCCACCGGGTGTCGATCGCCGCCGTGAACGGCCCGGCGGCCGTCGTCGTCGCCGGTGCGGCATGCGAGACCACCGCAGTGGCGGAACACTTCGCCGGGCTGGGGCGCGAGGTGAAGCGACTGCGGGTCTCGCACGCCTTCCACTCGCCCCTGATGGAACCGATGCTCGACGAATTCCGCTCCGTGGTGGCGGAGTTGTCGCCCCAGGCTCCCGTGCTCCCGATCGTCTCGGCCCTGACCGGCACTCTCGCCACGGTCGAGCAGCTGACCTCCGCCGCCTACTGGGTCGACCACGCCCGCGAGGCCGTCCGCTTCGCGGACGCCATCGCCTGGCTGAGCGGGCACGGCACGGGTACCTTCCTCGAACTCGGCCCGAGCGGCGTGCTGTCCGCCCTGACCCGGACCTGTCTGGACGAGGACGGGGACGAGACCTCGGCCGCCCTCGCCGTCCTTCGGCCGGGCCGCCCCGAGACCGAGAGCCTCACCGCGGCCGTGGCCGGCCTGCACGTACGGGGAGTCCCCGTCCAGTGGAAGCACTACTTCTCCGGCATCGGCGCCCGGCGCGTCGAACTGCCGACATACGCCTTCCAGCACCGCCGGTTCTGGCCGAAGAACGTCCCCACGCGCGCCGGTGACGTCCGCGCCGCGGGACTCGGCGCCGCACACCACCCGCTGCTGGCCGCCGCCGTGTCCCTGGCCAACTCCGACGGGCTGCTGCTGACGGGCCGTCTGTCCGCGCAGACCCACCCCTGGCTCGCCGATCACGCCGTACGCGGCACGGTGCTGCTCCCCGGTACCGCCTTCCTGGAGCTGGCCGTACGCGCCGGTGACGAGGTCGGCTGCGACCGGGTCGAGGAGCTCACACTGGCCGCACCGCTCGTCCTGCCCGAGCAGGGCGGTGTCCAGGTGCAGGTCTGGGTCGGCAGCCCGGGCGAGGCCGGGCGGCGCACCCTGACCATTCACTCCCGTCCCGACGGAGTGGACGAGCAGCCGTGGACGCAGCACGCGGAGGGCATCCTCGCGGCGGGCGAACACCGGGCCGAGGCCGAGGACTTCGCCACCGGGACGTGGCCCCCGGCCGACGCGGCCCCGGTGGAACTGGACTGCCTCTACGAGCGGCTGGCCGCCGCCGGTTTCGCGTACGGGCCGGTGTTCCGGGGCCTGCGGGCCGCGTGGCGCCGAGGCGACGAGGTCTTCGCCGAGGTGGCGCTGCCCGACACCGGTGGCCTGGACGCCGGAGCCTTCGGGATCCACCCAGCCCTGCTCGACGCCACCCTGCACGCCTCCGTCCTCCTGGACCTCGGCGAGCACGGGCGCGGCGGACTGCCCTTCTCCTGGCAGGACGTGAGCCTGCACGCCAGTGGCGCCTCGGCGGTCCGGGTACGGCTGACCTGGGCCGGGGACGACGCGGTGTCGATCGCCGTCGCCGACACCGAGGGCGGAGCGGTCGCCGCCGTCGGCTCGCTGGTGCTGCGCGCAGCGGCACCGGAGGAGATGCCGGACGCCAGTGCCGCGTCCGTGCGGAGCGCCATGTTCGAGCTGCGCTGGAGCCGCCTGCGCGGTGGCGCGGCGAGTACTCCCGAGCCGACGGCGGTGCTGGGAGAGGATCCGTTCGGGCTCGGCCTGGCGCCTCTCGACGACGCCACCGTCCCCGCGATCGTCCTCGCCCCCGTCGTGGGCGGCCGTGGCGAGGACACGGTCGCCTCGGCCCACGCCCTGACGGCGCGGGTGCTGGGGCAGCTGAAGGACTGGCTGGCGGACGAGTCGAAGGCCGAGTCGCGGCTGGTCCTCGTCACGCGCGGCGCGGTCGCCGCCACCGAGTCGGAGCCGGTCGCCGACCCGGCGGCGGCCGCCGTGTGGGGACTGGTGCGCTCCGCGCAGGCGGAGCACCCCGGCCGGTTCGGCCTGCTGGACCTCGACCCCGAGGCGGGGGCCACCGTACCGCCGCAGGCTCTGGGCGGCGACGAGCCGCAGGCGGCCGTGCGCGGCGGCGAGGTGCTCGTCCCGCGCCTGGCGCGGGTGCGTGCCGCAGCCGGGCAGGGCGGTCCCGGCACCGCCTGGAACCCCGACGGCACGGTCCTGCTCACCGGCGGTACCGGTGCGCTCGGCCGGGTGCTGGCCCGTCATCTGGTCGCCGAGCGCGGCGTGCGGCAGCTGCTGCTGGCCAGCCGCCGGGGCGCCGCCGCCGAGGGCGCCGAGGAACTGGCCGAGGAGCTGCGCGCGCTGGGCGCGCGGGTGTCCGTCGAGGCGTGCGACCTCGCCGACCGCGCTGCCCTCGACCGGCTGCTGGCCGGTGTCCCGGCCGAACACCCCGTCACGGCGGTGGTGCACACGGCGGGCGTACTCGACGACGGCGTGATCGAGTCACTGACCCCGGAGCGGATCAGCACGGTGCTGCGGCCCAAGGCCGACGCCCTGTGGAATCTGCACCGGGCCACCGGCGGACTCGGCCTGGCCGCGTTCGTCGTCTTCTCCTCCCTCTCGGGCACGGCCGGCGCGCCGGGCCAGGGCAACTACGCCGCCGCGAACGCCTTCGCCGACGCTCTGGTGAGGATGCGCAGCGCCGCCGGGCTGCCCGGCCTGTCGCTGGGCTGGGGCCCGTGGGCCCCGACCGGCGACACGAGCGGCGGTATGACCGGCGCCCTGTCCGAGACCGAGCTGGACCGGCTGGCCCGGATGGGCACGCCCGCGCTCTCCGAGAGCGACGGCATCGCGCTGTTCGACGCCGCGCTCGCCCTTGCGGCACCCGTCCTGCTGCCCGTCCGCCTGGACCTGTCGGTGCTGCGCGCCCAGGGCGAGGTGCCGCCGCTGCTGCGCGGCCTCATCCGCACCCCCGTCCGGCGCTCGGTGGTGGCCGGATCGGAGGCGGCGGCGAGCCTGGTGCAGCGCCTGTCCAGGCTGGAGGGGACGGCGCGCACCGAGGCCGTGATCGAACTGATCCGCACTCAGGTGGCCGCCGTGCTGCGGCACCGGAGCCCGGCGGACGTCGATCCGCTGCGGCAGTTCCAGGACCTCGGCTTCGACTCGCTGACGGCCGTCGAGCTGCGCAACCGGCTGCGCACGGTCACGGGTCTGCGGACCTCGGCCACCGTCATCTTCGACTACCCGACGGTCACGGCCCTCGCCGCCCATGTCGTCGACGAACTCATGGGCGAGCAGGGCCCCGTGGCCGTGACGACCCCGCGCGCCGCCGCGGCCCGGGCCGACGACCCGATCGTGATCGTCGGTATGAGCTGCCGCTACCCGGGCGGCGTCTCCTCGCCCGACGACCTGTGGCGGCTGGTCCGCGAGGGGACCGACGCGATCTCCGGGCTGCCCACCGATCGCGGCTGGGACCTGGAGGCGCTGTACGACCCGGACCCGGACCACCTCGGCACCGCCTACACCCGCTACGGGGGATTCCTGCACGAGGCCGCGGAGTTCGACCCGGCGTTCTTCGGCATGAGCCCTCGCGAGGCGCTGGCCACGGACGCGCAGCAGCGCCTGCTGCTGGAGACCTCCTGGGAGGCGATCGAGCGCGCCGGTATCGACCCGCTCTCGCTGCGCGGCAGCCAGACCGGCGTCTTCGCCGGTGTGATGTACAACGACTACGCCGCCACGCTGTCCGGCGGGCAGTTCGAGGGGCACCAGGGCAGCGGCACCTCGCCGAGCATCGCCTCCGGGCGCGTCTCCTACTCCCTCGGTCTTGAGGGCCCCGCCGTCACCGTGGACACGGCGTGCTCCTCCTCGCTGGTCGCGATGCACTGGGCGATGCAGGCGCTGCGGGCGGGGGAGTGCTCGCTCGCCCTGGCCGGCGGTGTCACGGTGATGTCGACCCCGACGTCCCTGATCGAGTTCTCCCGTCAGCGCGGCCTGTCGCCGGACGGCCGGTGCAAGGCGTACTCCGACAGTGCCGACGGCGTCGGCTGGTCGGAGGGTGTCGGCGTGCTCGTCCTCGAACGCCTCTCCGACGCACGGCGCAACGGGCACCGCGTGCTCGCCCTCGTCCGGGGCAGCGCGGTGAACCAGGACGGCGCGTCCAACGGACTCACCGCCCCTAACGGACCCTCGCAGCAGCGGGTGATCCGGCAGGCGCTGGCCGGTGCCGGACTGACCACCACCGACATCGACGTGGTCGAGGGACACGGCACCGGGACGACCCTCGGCGACCCCATCGAGGCCCAGGCCCTGCTGGCGACCTACGGACAGGAACGCGACCCGGAGCGTCCGCTGCTGCTGGGCTCGGTCAAGTCGAACATCGGCCACACCCAGGCGGCGGCGGGCGTCGCCGGTGTGATCAAGATGGTGCTGGCGATGCGGCACGGCGTCGTGCCGCGCACCCTCCACGCCGACCGGCCCTCCTCCCACGTGGACTGGGAGGCCGGGGCGGTGGAGCTGCTCGCCGAGGAGGCCGACTGGCCCGAGACGGGCAGGCCCCGCCGGGCCGGCGTGTCCTCCTTCGGCATCAGCGGCACCAACGCGCATGTGATCGTCGAACAGGCGCCGGAGGTACGGGCCGAGGCGGCGCCCGAGGCCGCTCCCGCGACCGTCGCCGCGTGGCCCCTCGCCGGGCGCAGCCGGGCGGCGCTGCGCGCACAGGCGGCCCGGCTCCGCTCCCACCTGGAGGAGCACCCGGAACTCGACCCCGCAGAGGTCGGTCTCTCGCTCGCCACCACCCGGTCCGGGTTCGAACAGCGCGCCGTCGTGGTGGGCGGCCGGGAGGAACTGCTGCGCTCGCTGACCGCACTGGCCACCGGCGCGCCCGACCCGGTGCTCGTCGAGGGCGAGAGCGGTGGCGCGGGCCGGCTGGCCTTCCTGTTCGCGGGCCAGGGCTCTCAGCGGGCCGGCATGGGCCGGCAGCTCTACGGCCGTTTCCCGGTGTTCGCCGAGGCGCTCGACGAGGTTGTGCGCCATCTGGACGCCGGTCTTGAACGGCCGCTGAGGGAGGTGCTGTTCGCGGCCGCGGGCACGCCCGAGGCCGAACTGCTGGACCAGACCGGTTACGCGCAGCCCGCCCTGTTCGCCATCGAGGTCGCCCTGTTCCGGCTCGCCGAGTCGTGGGGCCTGCGGCCCGACCACCTGCTCGGTCACTCGGTCGGGGAGATCGCCGCCGCGCATGTCGCGGGCGTCCTCGGCCTGCCGGACGCCTGCACCCTGGTGACCGCGCGCGCCCGGCTGATGCAGGCCCTGCCCGCAGGCGGAGCCATGGTGTCCGTCCAGGCCACCGAGGAGGAGGTGCTGCCCCGCCTGGCGGACGGCGTCTCGGTGGCGGCGGTCAACGGCCCGCAGGCCGTGGTGATCGCCGGTGAGAGCAGTGAAGTCCTGCGCATCGCCGAGGAGTTCGCGGCCCAGGGGCGCAAGACCAAGCGGCTGCGGGTCTCGCACGCCTTCCACTCGCCGCTGATGGACCCGATGCTGGAGGACTTCCGGCAGGTGGTGAGCGGCCTGGCCTTCCAGGCCCCGCAGCTGCCGCTGGTGTCGAACCTGACCGGCGGACTCGCCACCGCCGAGGAGCTGTGCACCCCCGGCTACTGGGTCGAGCACGTCCGGCGCACCGTCCGCTTCGCCGACGGCGTACGCACCGTGCGCGCGCTCGGCGCGGCCACCTTCCTGGAGATCGGTCCTGACGGCGTGCTGTCCGCACTCGCCCAGGACACCCTCGGCGACGACTCGGCCGTGGACCTCGTCCCGCTGCTGCGCGCCGACCGCCCCCAGGAGCAGGGCACGACCACCGCGCTCGCCCGTCTCCACGTGCGCGGGATCCGTGTCGACTGGGCGGCGTACTACGGCCGTACCCCGGCGCACCGGATCGAGCTGCCGACCTACGCCTTCCAGCGCGAGCGCTACTGGCCCGAGACGACGGCCCTCCACACGGCCCGGGCGGCCACCGACCCGGCCGACGCCCAGCTGTGGGGAGCGGTCGAACGAGGCGACGCAGGCGAACTGGCCACCCTGCTCGGCCTGCGCGACGAGCAGCACGCCAACCTCTACGCCCTGCTCCCGGCCCTGTCGACCTGGCGCCGCCACCGGCACGAGAAGAACGTGCTGGACGGCGCCCGCTACCGGGTGCAGTTCAAGCGCGTCACCGCGAGCGCGGCGCCGGTGCTGGAGGGCACCTGGCTGGCCGTCACCACCGACGGCATCGACGACACCGAGCTCCTCGACGTGCTGCGCGGCCACGGCGCCCAGTTCGAACGGCTCGTCCTGGACGCCGGCTGCCTCGACCGGGCGGAACTCGCCGCCCGGCTCACCGAGGCCGGCGGCGTATCCGGGATCCTCTCCCTGCTGCCCCTGGCCGACGGACCCGAACTGGGCGCCGACGAACTGCCGATGGGCTTCGCACTCGGCGTCGTCCTCGCCCAGGCCCTCGCGGACACCGGCCTGAGCGCACCCCTTTGGACGCTCACCCGTGGAGCCGTCTCCACCGGGCCCACCGACCCGCCCGTCAACCCCGTCCAGGCGGCCGCCTGGGGCCTGGGCCGGGTCGTGGCCCTGGAGCGCCCGCAGCCCTGGAGCGGCCTGATCGACCTGCCGCCCGCACTCGACGCCCCCACCGTGCAACGCCTGGTCAGCGCCCTGGCGGCCCGGGGCACCGAGGACCAGCTCGCGCTGCGCGCCACCGCCGCGTACGGCAGGCGACTGCTCCGCCACCCCGGCGCCGAGCTTCCCCAGGCCGACGACTTCACCGCCACCGGCACCGTGCTGATCACCGGCGGCACCGGCGCGCTCGGCGCCGAGGTCGCCCGCTGGCTCGCCCGCGCCGGAGCCCAGCACCTCGTGCTCACCGGCCGACGCGGCCCCGACGCCCCCGGTGCACGCGAACTCGCCGCGGAACTGGAGGAGTTCGGCGCCAAGGTCACCGTCGCGGCCTGCGACATCGCCGACCGGACGGCGCTGGCCGAGCTGCTGGCCGCCATCGAGGACGAACACCCGCTGACCGGCGTCGTGCACGCGGCCGGAATCGGCCAGGCCGCCCCGCTCGCCGCCACACCGCTCGCCGCCGTCGCCGAGACGACCTCCGCCAAGATGCGCGGCGCCGCCAACCTCGACGAGCTGCTGGCCGACCGCGACCTGGACTTCTTCGTCCTGTTCTCCTCCGTCGCCGGGATCTGGGGCAGCGCCGGGCAGAGCGCCTACGGCGCCGCCAACGCCTACCTCGACGCGCTCGCCGAACACCGCCGCGCACGCGGCCTGGCCGCGACCTCCGTCGCCTGGGGCCCGTGGGCCGGGGACGGCATGGCCGCCCACGAGGCCGTCTCGGACAGCCTGCAACGCCAGGGCCTGCGCTTCCTCGCCCCCGAGACGGCCATCGCCGAGCTGCGCCGCGCCGTCGTTCAGCGGGACGTCACCGTGACGGTGGCCGACGTCGACTGGCAGCGCTACGTCCCCGTCTTCACCTCCTCGCGCCCGAGCGTCCTGTTCGACGAACTGCCCGAGGTACGGGAGCTCGCCCACAGCACCGAGGCGGGCGACGCCGCCGCCTCCGAGTTCGTCCGGCGGCTGCTCGCCCTCGACGAGGCCGAGCAGGAGCGCCTGCTCGTGGACCTGGTCCGCCGCGAGGCGGCCGTCGTCCTCGGGCACGCCTCCGCCGAAGGCGTGGCGCAGAAGCGGGCCTTCCGGGACGCCGGCTTCGACTCGCTGACCGCCGTTGAGCTGCGCAAGCGGCTGGTCGCCCTGACCGGCCTGGCCCTGCCGACCACCATGGCCTTCGACTACCCGACCCCCGTCGCCCTGGCCGGCTACCTGCGCTCCCGGATCCCGGGCCTCGCGGACGAGGCCGCGCCCGCGCCGGCCGCCGCCGCCACCGGCCGCTTCGACGAGCCGATCGCCATCGTCGGCATGGGCTGCCGCTTCCCCGGCGGCGTACGCTCGCCCGAACAGTTCTGGGAGCTGGTGTCCGAAGGCGTGGACGCCATCTCCGAGTTCCCCGTCAACCGGGGCTGGGACACCGCCGGACTGTACGACGCGGACCCGGACACCCCCGGCAGGACCTACTCGACCCAGGGCGGATTCCTGCACGACGCCGGGGAGTTCGACGCCGGTTTCTTCGGCATCTCCCCGCGCGAGGCCCTGTCGATGGACCCGCAGCAGCGCCTGCTCCTGGAGACCACCTGGGAGGCGTTCGAGGCGGCCGGTATCGACCCGACCACCGTTCACGGCAGCCCCACCGGCACCTTCATCGGCTCGACCTACCAGGAGTACGGGCTCGGCATGGAGGACGGCTCCGCCGGGCACGTCGTGACCGGCACCAGCCCGAGCGTGCTCTCCGGACGCCTCGCCTACCTGTTCGGCCTGGAAGGGCCGGCCGTCACCGTGGACACCGCCTGCTCCTCCTCCCTCGTCGCGCTGCACCTGGCCTGCCAGTCGCTGCGCAACGGCGAGACCTCGCTCGCACTCGCGGGCGGTGCGACGGTGATGACCAACCCGAACGCGTTCATCGCCTTCAGCCGGCAGCGGGCGCTGGCCGCCGACGGCCGGTGCAAGGCGTTCTCGGAATCCGCCGACGGCATGACGCTCGCCGAAGGCGTCGGCGTCCTCGTCCTGGAGCGGCTCTCCGACGCCCGGCGAAACGGCCACGAGATCCTCGCCGTGGTGCGAGGCTCGGCCATCAACCAGGACGGCGCCTCCAACGGGCTGACCGCACCCAACGGCCCCTCGCAGCAGCGCGTCATCCGGCAGGCACTGAGCAACGCCGGGCTCGGCACGGACGACATCGACGCCATCGAGGCGCACGGCACCGGCACGGCGCTCGGCGACCCCATCGAGGCGCAGGCCCTCCAGGCCGTCTACGGCCGCGACCGGGACCTGGAACGTCCGCTGCTGCTCGGCTCGGTGAAGTCCAACATCGGCCACACGCAGTCGGCCGCCGGCGTCGCCGGTGTGATCAAGATGGTCATGGCGCTGCGCCACGGCCTGCTGCCGCGCACCCTGCACTCCGACGAACCGTCCTCGCACATCGACTGGACGCCCAGCACGGTGTCCCTGCTGAACGCCCCGGTCCAGTGGCACGAGGGCGAGCGGACGCGCCGCTGCGCGGTGTCGTCCTTCGGCATCAGCGGGACCAACGCGCACGCCGTCCTCGAGGAGGCGCCGCGCGGCGACCTGCCCCTCGCGGTCGAGGGCACGCCGCCGGCCGGCGCCGTGGTGCCGTGGGTGCTGTCCGCGAGGACGCCCGGCGCGCTGCGCGCCCAGGCGTCGGGCCTCGCCGCCCATGTGGACGCCGACCAGGACCTCAGCCCGGTCGACATCGGCCACTCCCTGATCGGCTCGCGGGCGCTGCTGGAGCACCGGGCGGTGGTCCTCGGTACCGACAGGGCGACCCTGCGGGAGGAGTTGGAAGCCCTCAGCGCCGGCGAGTCCTCGGCGGCCGTGGTCCAGGGCATGGCGGAGATCGACGGGAAGACCGTGTTCGTCTTCCCCGGCCAGGGCGCCCAGTGGGCCGGTATGGGCGCGCAACTCCTCGACGAGTCACCGGTCTTCGCCGAACGCATCAACGAGTGCGCCGCAGCCCTGTCGGCCTTCGTCGACTGGTCGCTGACCGACGTCCTGCGCCGGCGGGAGGGCGCGCCGTCGCTGGAGCGCGTCGACGTCGTCCAGCCCGCCTCCTTCGCAGTGATGGTGTCGCTGGCACACCTGTGGAGGGCCCACGGCATCCGTCCCGACGCCGTGCTGGGCCACTCGCAGGGCGAGATCGCCGCGGCCGCCGTGGCCGGAGTCCTGTCGCTGGAGGACGCCGCCCGCGTGGTGGCCCTGCGCAGCCAGGCCATCGCCCGCGTCCTGGCGGGCTCCGGCGGCATGGTGTCCGTACCGCTGCCGGTGACCGAGGTCGAGGCACGCCTGGCGGCCCGCGGCCGGGACATCTCCATCGCCGCCGTCAACGGCCCGCGCACCGTGGTGGTCGCCGGTGCACCGGCGCAACTGGACGCCCTGATCGCGGAGTTCACCGCGGAGAACGTCCGGGCGCGGCGGATCCCGGTGGACTACGCCTCGCACTCGGCGCAGGTCGAACTGCTCCACGAGGAACTGCTGGCCAAGCTCGCCCCCGTCCGCCCGCGCACCGCCGAGGTGCCGTTCTTCTCGACCGTCACCGGCGACTGGCTGGACACCACCGGGATGGACGCCGCGTACTGGTACCGCAACCTGCGGCAGACCGTGCGCTTCGACCCCGCGGTCCGGGACCTGCTCGCGGCCGAGCACCGGGTGTTCGTCGAGGTCAGCCCGCACCCGGTGCTGACCATGGCCGTCCGCTCCACGGTCGAGGACACCGGCGAGCGGGCCGCCGTGGCCGGCACCCTGCGCCGGGACAAGGGCGGCACCGACCGCTTCCTGACCTCCCTCGCCGAGGTCTTCGTCCAGGGCGCACGGGCAGACTGGACGCGGGTCTTCGCCGACACCGGCGCCCGCCGCGTCACCCTGCCCACCTACGCCTTCCAGCGCGAGCACCTGTGGGCCGTCCGAGACACGCAGCAGAGCGCGGGCGAGGCGGGCGGCGCGGACACCGAGTTCTGGAGTGCCGTCGAACGCGAGGACCTCGACTCCCTCGCAGCCGGACTGCGGCTCGACCACACCTCCCTCGCACCCGTCCTGCCCGCCCTGTCGGCCTGGCACCGCCGCCGGCGCGACCGGTCCACCGTCGACTCCTGGTGCTACCGCGCCACCTGGAAGCCGCTGGGCAGCCAGGACGCCACCCTCACCGGAACCTGGCTGCTGGTCACCGGTGAGGGGCACGACGGCGACGACGTCGCGGACGCCCTCACCACGCACGGCGCGCGGATCCACCACCTGGTGCTCGACGACACCTGCACCGACCGCCGGGCGCTGGCCGCACGCCTGACCGCCCTGGAGGACGAGGAACTCACCGGCGTCGTCTCGCTGCTGGGCGCCGCCGAGGAGCCCGGCGAGCGGCACCCGGAGCTGTCCGGCGGCCTCGCGCTGACCCTCGCCCTCATCCAGGCCCTCGGCGACCAGGGGATCGACGCACCCCTGTGGTGCCTCACGCGCGGCGCGGTCTCCACCGGACGCGCCGACCGCCTGACCCACCCCGTCCAGGCCCAGATCCACGGCCTGGGGTGGACGGCGGCCCTGGAGCACCCGCAGCGCTGGGGCGGCCTCGTCGACCTGCCCGAGACCCTCGACCGGCGCGGCGCGGGCCGACTGGCCGCCGTCCTCGCGGGCGCCACCGGCGAGGACCAGATCGCGATCCGCCCCTCGGGCGTGCTCGCCCGCCGCGTGGTCCGGGCAGCCGCCGTCGGCGGCTCCGCCCCGGCACCCGGCTGGACGCCCCGCGGCACCACCCTCGTCACCGGCGGCACCGGCACCCTCGCGCCGCACCTGGCCCGCTGGCTCGCCGAGCACGGAGCCGAGCACATCGTGCTCACCAGCCGCCGGGGCGCCGACGCCCCCGGCGCCGCCGAGCTCCTCGGACAGCTCGCCGAACACGGCTGCCGGGCCACCTTCGCGGCCTGCGACGTGACGGACCGTGAGGCACTCGCCCGCCTGCTCGCCGACCTCAGGGCCGACGGCCACACGGTGCGCACCGTCGTGCACACCGCCGCCGTCATCGAACTCGCCTCGATCGACGAGAGCAGCCCCGAAGCCTTCGCCAAGGTCATGCACGCCAAGGTCGCGGGCGCGCGCAACCTCGACGAACTCCTGGACGACGAGGAGCTGGACGCCTTCGTCCTGTACTCCTCCACCGCCGGCATGTGGGGCAGCGGCCAGCACGCCGCGTACGTCGCCGCCAACGCCTACCTCAACGCGCTGGCCGAGCACCGCCGGGCGCGCGGCGCCCGTGCGACCGCCCTCTCCTGGGGCATCTGGGCCGACGACCTCAAGCTCGGCCGGGTCGACCCGAGTCAGATCCGCCGCAGCGGCCTGGTCTTCATGGACCCGCACCTGGCCCTCGCCGGGCTGCGCCAGGCCCTCGAAGGCGACGAGCACGTCCTGTCGATCGCCGACATCGACTGGGAGCGCTACCACCCGGTCTTCACCTCGGTGCGGCCCACCGCGCTGTTCGAGGACATCCCCGAGGTCAGGCAGCTGGAGGAGGCGGCCCACCGGCCCGCCACCGACGGCGAGTTCGTCTCCCGGGTGCGCGCCCTGCCCGCCGCCGACCAGGACCGGGTGCTGCTGGACCTCGTCCGGGCGGAGGCGGCCACCGTCCTCGGCCACGCCTCGCCCGACGTCCTGTCCGAGCAGAGGGCCTTCCGCGACGTCGGCTTCGACTCGCTGACCGCCGTGGACCTGCGCAACCGGCTGTCCACCGTGACCGGGCTCACCCTGCCGAGCACGATGGTGTTCGACTACCCGAACCCGCTCGCCCTCGTCCGGTTCCTGCGCGAGCAGGTCTTGGGAGCGCGGGCCGAGACCGGCACGGTCGCCAGCGCCGCCGCCGCGAACGACGAGCCCATCGCCATCATCGGCATGAGCTGCCGCTACCCGGGCCGGGTCGGCTCGCCGGAAGACCTGTGGGACCTGGTCGCCGCCGGTGGCGACGCCATCTCCGACTTCCCGCTCGACCGGGGCTGGGACGCCGAGGGACTGTACGACCCGGACCCCGACCGGCCGGGCAGGACCTACTCGACCCGGGGCGGATTCCTGCACGGCGCCGCCGACTTCGACGCCGCGTTCTTCGGCATCTCGCCGAGGGAAGCCCTGTCGATGGACCCCCAGCAGCGCCTGCTGCTCGAAACCTCCTGGGAGGCGATGGAACGGGCCGGGATCGACCCCGCCACCCTGAGGGGCAGTCAGACCGGTACCTTCATCGGCGCGAGCTACCAGGACTACAGCTCGGGCAGCTCCGGCCAGGACGGCGCCGAAGGCCACCTGATCACCGGCACCATCTCCAGCGTCCTGTCCGGGCGGCTGTCCTACACCTTCGGCTTCGAGGGCCCGGCCGTCACGCTCGACACCGCGTGCTCGTCCTCGCTGGTGGCACTGCACCTGGCCTGCCAGTCGCTGCGCAACGGGGAGAGCTCCCTCGCCCTCGCCGGCGGAGTGAGCATCATGGCCACACCCAACGCGTTCGTCGGCTTCAGCCGGCAGCGGGCGATGGCGGCCGACGGCCGCTGCAAGGCGTACGCCGAGGCCGCCGACGGCATGAGCCTCGCCGAAGGCGTCGGCCTGGTGCTGGTCGAGCGGCTCTCCGACGCCCTGCGCAACGGGCACCGGGTGCTGGCCGTCGTCCGCGCGAGCGCCGTCAACCAGGACGGCGCGTCCAACGGGCTGACCGCGCCGAACGGACCCTCGCAGCAGCGGGTGATCCGCCAGGCACTCGCGACCGCCGGCCTGTCCGCCGCCGAGGTCGACGCCGTGGAGGGCCACGGCACCGGCACCAGGCTGGGCGACCCGATCGAGGCCCAGGCCCTCCTCGCGACCTACGGCCAGGACCGCGAACGCCCGCTGCTGCTCGGCTCGGTGAAGTCGAACATCGGCCACACGCAGATGGCCTCCGGCGTCGCCAGTGTGATCAAGATGGTGATGGCGATGCGGCACGGTGTGCTCCCGCGCACCCTGCACGTCGACCAGCCGTCCTCGCACGTGGACTGGACGGCGGGCGCCATCGACCTGCTGACCGAGTCGTCCGCCTGGCCCGAGACCGGCCGTCCGCGCCGCGCGGGTGTGTCCTCCTTCGGCCTCAGCGGCACCAACGCCCACGTCATCCTCGAACAGGAGCCGGTGACGGCGGCTCAGGACTCCCTCGCGGAGCCGCCCGCCCCGCCCGTCGCCGCCGCCGTTCCCGTCGTGCTGTCCGGGCGTACGGACGCCGCGCTGCGCGCCCAGGCCGACAGCCTGCTCTCCTTCCTCGGCGAACACCCCGAACTGCCCGTCGCCGACCTCGCCCTCTCCCTCGCCACGACCCGGACCGGCCTGGAGCACCGCGCCGCCGTCGTGACCGCCGAGCGCGAGGAACTCCTCCGGGCCCTCACCGCCCTGCGGGACGGCCTGCCCGACGGCACACTGGTCACCGGCCGCCCCGTGCGGGGAAAACTGGCGTTCCTCTTCACCGGACAGGGCAGCCAGCGCCCGGCCATGGGCCGGGAACTCTACGACCGCTACCCGGTGTACGCGGAGGCGCTGGACGCCGTACTGGCCCGCTTCGACCTCGAACTCGACCAGCCCGTACGGGAGGTGATGTTCGCCGAGCCGGACACGGCGCAGGCCGCGCTGCTCGACGACACCGGATACACCCAGCCAGCCCTCTTCGCGCTCGAAGTCGCCCTCTTCCGACTCGTCGAGTCCTGGGGGCTGCGGCCCGACCGGGTCGCCGGGCACTCCATCGGCGAGCTCGCCGCCGCCCATGTGGCGGGCGTGCTCTCGCTGGAGGACGCCTGCACGCTCGTCGCGGCCCGCGGCCGACTGATGGCCGCGCTGCCCGCCGGGGGCGCGATGGCCTCGCTGGAAGCGAGCGAGGACGAGGTGCTGACGCTGCTGGCCGGACGGGAGGACCGGCTCTCCATCGCCGCGATCAACGCGCCGGCCTCGCTGGTCGTCGCGGGTGACGAGGACGCCGTGCTGGAGATCCTTGCCCGCTTCGAGGCCGAGGGGCGCCGGGCCAAGCGGCTGCGGGTCTCGCACGCCTTCCACTCGCCGCTGATGGAGCCGATGCTGGAGGACTTCCGGCAGGTGGTGAGCGGACTGGCCTTCCAGGCCCCCGAGATCCCGCTCGTGTCCGCCGTGACCGGCGAAGCGGCCACGGCGGAGCAGCTGTGCTCGGCCGAGTACTGGGTCGGACAGGTGCGGCGTACGGTGCGGTTCGCCGATGCCGTGAGCCTGCTCGCGGACCAGGGCGCCACCGCCTTCCTCGAAATCGGCCCGGACGCCGTCCTGACCGGCGCGGTACGCTCGACCCTCGGCGACGACGCCCGGCTCACCGGGGTCCCGGCACTGCGGCGCGGCCGCGCCGAGGTCCCGGCGCTCGCGACGGCGTTCGCCTGGCTGTACACCCACGGCCAACGGGTCGACTGGGAGGCAGTGTTCGCCGGTGCCGGCGCACGGCGCGCCGACCTGCCGACGTACCCGTTCCAGCGGCAGCGCTACTGGCCGGAGGCCGGGCTCGCGGGTGCGTCCGCGGCGGCCGCCCCCGGCTCGGAGGACCTGCTGGACGCCGAGTTCTGGTCGGCGGTCGAGCGGGCTGACCTGTCGTCCCTGGGCGCAGGACTGGAACTGGACGACGACACCCTGACGGCGATGGTGCCCGCGCTGTCGTCCTGGCGCCGCAGGCGCCGCGAGCGGTCCACCGTGGACAGCTGGCGCTACCGGGTCACCTGGAAGCCCCTGACCGGCGCCCGCGCCGCCACCGGACCGACGGGGACCTGGCTGGTCCTCGTCCCGTCCGGCGACGGACCGGGACAGGACCGGACGGCCTCGCTGATCGACGGCCTGGCCACCACGACCGTGCGGATCGACCCGGCCGACGGGGACCGCGAGGCCCTGGCCCGCCGCCTCAGCGAACTGTCCGCTGCCGGGCACGAGTTCACCGGCGTCCTGTCCCTGCTCGCCCTGCGCGAGGACGCGCTCCGCGAGGACGCCCTGCGCGAGGACGATCCGGGTGAGGAAGACCTGCGCGAGAACGGTCTGCTCGCCACGGCTGCGGCCGTGCAGGCACTCGGCGATGCCGGAATCGACGCGCCGCTGTGGTGCGTGACGCGCGGCGCCGTCTCGATCGGCCGTTCGGACCGCCTCACCGACCCCGTCCAGAGCGCGGTGTGGGGCCTCGGCCGGGTCGTCGCACTCGAACACCCGCAGCGCTGGGGCGGCCTGGTCGACCTGCCGGAGGTGCTCGACGAGACCGCCGTCCGCCGCCTGGCCGCCGCCCTCACCGGGACCGACGGCGAGGACCAGCTGGCGATCCGCCCGTCCGGAACCTTCGCCCGGCGGCTCACCCGCCACACAGTCGGTGAACGCCCCGCACCCGGGGAGTTCACCCCCACCGGCACCGTGCTGGTCACCGGCGGCACCGGCGGCCTCGGCGCCCAGGTCGCCCGCTGGCTGGCCGCGCAGGGCGCCGAGCACCTGCTGCTCGTCAGCCGCCGGGGCCCGCAGGCGCCGGGAGCGGACGACCTCGACCGCGAACTCACCGCGCTCGGCGTCCGGGTCACCCTGGCCGCCTGCGACACCGCCGACCGGGACGCCCTTGCGGCCGTCCTGGCGGCCGTCCCGGCGGAGCTTCCGCTCACCGCCGTGTTCCACACCGCAGGCATCGTCGAGGACGGCGTCCTGGACACGCTGACCCCGGAGAACTTCGCCGCCGTACTGCGCCCGAAGCTCACCTCGACGCTCCACCTGCACCAGCTCACCCGGCATCTCGGCCTGACGGACTTCGTGCTGTTCTCCTCGACAGCCGGCACCCTCGGCGCCGCCGGACAGGCGAACTACGCCGCCGCGAACGCCTTCCTCGACGCCTTCGCGGAACACCGCCGGGCCCAGAACCTGCCCGCGACCTCGATCGCCTGGGGTCCCTGGGCAGGCGCCGGCATGGCCGTCGACGGGGCAGGCGTCGAAAACCGCGTACGGCGCGGCGGTTTCACGCCCATGGCACCGCAACTCGCCCTCACCGCACTGCGGCACGCCCTCGAACACCAGGACACCGCACTGACCGTGGCGGACATCGACTGGGCACGCTTCGCCACGGTCTTCACCGCGCTCCGGCCCAACCCCCTCGTCGGGGACCTGCCCGAGGTGCGCCGAGCCACCCCGGAGGCGGCAGGCGCCCAGGCAGGCGCGGCGGGCCGGGAACCGGGACTGCGGCAACACCTGGCCGGACTCGGCGAGTCGGCGCGCGGACGACTCGTCCTCGACAGCCTGCGCGCCCAGGTGGCCGCCGTACTCGGCCACTCGGACGCCGAGAACATCGGGGCCGACCAGGCGTTCAGCGACCTCGGCTTCGACTCGCTGACCATCGTCGAACTGCGCAACGCGCTCACCGTGACGACCGGCCTGCGCCTGCCGACGACCCTGGTCTACGACTACCCGACCCCGCTCGCCCTGTCCGAATTCCTGCTCGCCGAACTCCTCGGCGCGCTGCCCGCACACGACACACCGGCGCCGGGCCCACGGGCCGTGGACGACGACCCCATCGCCATCGTCGGCATGAGCTGCCGTTTCCCCGGCGGAGTGGAATCCCCCGAGGACCTGTGGCGGCTGCTGACCCGGGGCGAGGACGCGATCTCCGCCTTCCCCGCCGATCGCGGCTGGGACCTCGACACCCTCGGCCGGGGGAGCTCCGCCACGCTGCAGGGCGGGTTCCTCGACGGCGTCGGCCGGTTCGACGCGCCCTTCTTCGGGATCTCGCCGCGCGAGGCGCTGGCGATGGACCCGCAGCAGCGACTGCTCCTCGAAACCGCCTGGGAGGCCCTGGAGCGAGCCGGAATCGCCCCGGACACGCTGCGCGGCAGTTCGAGCGGTGTGTTCGTCGGCACCAACGGCCAGGACTACACCTCCGTGCTGCGCCGAGGCACGGCCGATGTCCAGGGCCACGTCGCCACCGGCAACACGGCCAGCGTCATGTCCGGCCGGCTCTCCTACACCCTGGGCCTGGAAGGACCCGCGGTCACCATCGACACCGCCTGCTCGTCCTCCCTGGTGGCACTCCACCTGGCCGCAGGCGCACTGCGCAGCGGCGAGTGCTCGCTGGTTCTCGCCGGCGGCGTCTCGGTGATGTCCAGCCCCGACTCGTTCATCGAGTTCACCGCGCAGGGCGGGCTGGCCCCCGACGGCCGCTGCAAGGCGTTCGCCGACTCGGCCGACGGCACCGCGTGGTCCGAGGGCGCCGGCATCCTCGTCCTGGAACGGCTCTCGGACGCCCGCCGCAACGGCCACGAGGTCTGGGGCATCGTGCGCGGTGCCGCAGTCAACCAGGACGGCGCCTCCAACGGCCTGACCGCCCCCAACGGGCGAGCCCAGCAGCGGGTGATCCGCCAGGCCCTGGCCGACGCCGGACTCACCCCTGCGCAGGTCGACGCCGTGGAAGCCCACGGCACCGGCACCAGCCTGGGTGACCCGATCGAGGCACACGCTCTGATCGCGGCGTACGGACGCGACCGGGAACGGCCGCTGCTCCTCGGCGCCGTCAAGTCGAACCTGGGCCACACCCAGGCGGCGGCGGGTGTCGCAGGTGTGATCAAGATGGTGATGGCGATGCGTCACGGTGTGCTGCCGCAGACGCTGCACGTGGACGAGCCGTCCTCGCGCGTCGACTGGTCGGACGCCGCCGTCTCGCTCGTCCGGGAGTCGGTGGATTGGCCGGAGACCGGTCGGCCGCGCCGGGCGGGCGTCTCCGCCTTCGGCGTCAGCGGGACGAATGCGCATGTGATCGTGGAGCAGGCGCCGTCGGTCGAAAGTGCCGACGGTGAAGCTGTGGTGTCGCCTGTGGTGGTGCCGTGGGTGGTGTCGGCGAAGTCTGCGGCTGCGTTGGATGCTCAGGTGGAGCGGGTCTCCTCGTTGGAGCTGTCGCCGCTTGATGTGGGTTTCTCGCTGGCGGCGGGGCGTGCGGGTTTTGTGCATCGGGCGGTGTTGCTGGCGGGTGTCTCCGGTGTTGCCGAGGTTGCTCGTGGGGTGGCGTCGGATCGTTCGTCGGCGTTCCTGTTCTCGGGTCAGGGGTCTCAGCGGCTGGGTATGGGCCGGGAGTTGTACGGCCGGTTCCCGGTGTTCGCGGAGGCGTTCGATGCGGTGTGTGCGGAGCTTGATGTGCGGCTGGAGCGCTCGCTGCGGGAGGTGGTGTGGGGCGAGGACGAGGAGCTGCTGAACTGGACCGTCTATGCGCAGGCGGGGTTGTTCGCGGTTGAGGTGGCGCTGTTCCGGCTTCTTGAATCGTTGGGTGTGGTGCCGGAGTTCGTGGCTGGGCATTCGATCGGTGAGGTGGCTGCTGCGCATGTGGCGGGTGTGTTCTCGCTGGCGGATGCGTGTGTGCTGGTGGCGGCTCGTGGCCGTTTGATGCAGGCGCTGCCCGCTGGTGGGGCGATGGTCGCTGTGCAGGCGACGGAGGACGAGGTCCTGCCGTTGTTGGGTGAGTTGGTGTCGGTCGCGGCGGTGAACGGTCCGTCGTCGGTGGTGGTCTCCGGTGCTGAGGACGCGGTGGAGAAGATCCGCGCTCACTTCGCGGCACAGGGTCGTAAAACCCAGCGGCTTCGGGTGTCGCATGCGTTTCACTCGCCGTTGATGGATCCGATGCTGGAGGACTTCCGTGCCGTTGTGAGCGGTCTGTCCTTCGGTGAGCCGCACATCCCGCTGGTGTCGAATGTGACCGGTGGGCTGGCGGCACGGGAGCTGGTGTGTACACCGGAGTACTGGGTGCGTCACGTCCGTGAGGCCGTCCGGTTCGCTGATGGTGTGCGGGCGTTGGCGGGCGAGGGTGTGTCGGCGTTCCTGGAGCTGGGGCCCGACGGTGTCCTGGCCGCGCTGGCCCAGCAGAGCCTGGAGCAGGACTGCGTGGTCGCTCCGGTTCTGCGCAAGGACCGCGAGGAGGAGAGCGCCCTGCTGACGGCTCTCGCCCGCGTTCATGTCGAGGGTGTGCGGATCGAGTGGGCCGGGCTCTTCGAGGGCACCGGCGCTCGCCGGGTGGACCTGCCCACCTACGCCTTCCAGCGCGAGCTCTACTGGCCGGAGAGCGCGCCCGTGCCGGCGGCCGTCAGTGCCGCGGACCCCGTGGACGCCGAGTTCTGGTCTGCGGTGGAACGCGCCGACCTGGAGTCGCTGTCCTCGGCGCTGGACCTGGACGACACCTCGCTGTCCCGGCTGGTCCCGGCGCTGTCCGCGTGGCGGCGCAAGCGCAACGAGCGCACGGTCGTGGACGGTTGGCGCTACCGGGTGAGCTGGAAGCCGGTGGCCGGTACGACCGCGAGCACCCTTCAGGGCACCTGGCTGGCGCTGGTCCCGGCAGGACAGTCCGATGACGAGTGGACGGCAGCCGTGGTCGGCGCGCTCGGCGCCGACGCGGTCCGCGTCGAAACCGGCATCACCGATCACGATGGTCTCGTCGAGCACCTCACCGCACTCGGTACGGGCGGCGGCTCCTTCGCGGGGGTCGTCTCCCTGCTCGCCGCTGCCTCCGGCACCGGGGACGGCGGGGAGACCCTGCCGACCGGTCTGGCGTGGCCGGACGCACTGGTGGCGGCACTCGGGGAGGCCGGAATCGACGCACCCGTGTGGTGCGTCACGCGGGGCGCGGTGTCGGTCGGACGTTCCGAAGCACCGGCCGGCGCGGCCCAGGCCGCCGTCTGGGGCCTCGGCCGGGTGACGGCCCTGGAGCACCCGCAGCGTTGGGGCGGCCTGATCGACGTGGCGCAGGTCCCGGACGAGCGATCGGCGGCCCGGCTGCGCGGGCTCCTGTCCGATGCGGACGGCTCCGGCGCGGTCGGCGAGGACCAGGTCGCGCTGCGGCCCTCGGGCGTCTTCGTCAGGCGGCTGGTGCGGGCCGCAGCGGACCCGCAGGCAGCCGCGTGGAGCCCGGCCGGGACGGTACTGGTCATCGGTGAGGTGCTGGGCTTCGGCGGGCACGTCGCCCGCTGGCTCGCCAGCCAGGGCGCCGGGCATGTGCTGCTGGTCGGTTCGCGCACCCCGGACATCGCCGACGTCTCCGACGCCGACGACGCCCCCGAGGCCGCCGCACTCCGCGCCGAGCTGTCGGAACTGGGGGTCGAGCTCACGGTCGCGGCCTGCGAGCCGACCGATCGCGAGGGCCTGACGGCGATCCTCCGGGGCGTTCCAGCAGGGCTCCCGCTGACCGCCGTGGTCCACACCGGCCACCCCGCCGAGGAGGGGGGCACCACCTCCGAGACCCCCGAGGCGTATCTGACCCGGATGAGGGCGGGCCTCGACAGCCTCCAGGGCGCGCTCGGGGACCGTGAACTGGACGCCTTCGTCCTGTTCGCGTCGATCTCCGGGGTCTGGGGCGTGCGAGGCCAGGAGGCCGGGGCGGCGGCGAGCGCCTATCTCGACGCCGTCGCGCAGCGCCGCCAGGCACGGGGTGCTCGCACCCTGTCCGTCTCCTGGGCGGCCTGGACGGACACCACCCCGGCGCCGCTCACCCAGCACCTGCGCGTCAACGGGCTGCCCACCATGGACCCCGAGCGAGCGCTGGCCGCGCTGAGCCACGCGAGCGCCGACGCCACGGCCGCAGTCACGATCGCCGATGTGGCGTGGGACCGGTTCGCACCGGCCTTCACGCAGAGCAGGCCGAACCCGTTCTTCGGGGAACTTCCCGAGGCGCGGGCGGCCGTCGCGGACACCGTGGCCGGTCCGGCCGGTGCGGCCGGTGAACAGGGCAGGGCATCCACCGCGTCGGCGCTCCGCAGCGAACTCCTCGCCCGCTCCGAAGGGGAGCGCGCCGAGGCACTGTTGGGGATCGTGCGCACCGAGGTGGCCGCCGTGCTCGGGTACGGGGACGCGGAGTCCGTCCCGGCGGGGTACGCGTTCAAGGACCTCGGCTTCGACTCCCTCACCGCCGTCGACCTGCGCAACCAGCTCGGCGCCGCAACGGGGTTGACGCTGCCCGCCACGCTGGTCTTCGACTACCCGACCCCGACGGCGCTCGCCGCGTACCTGGTCACCGAACTGCTCGGTGAACCGCTGGACGACCGGCGGCCGGCGGCCGTGACGGCCGGCGGCCCGCAGGCCGAGGACCCGATCGTGATCGTCGGTATGAGCTGCCGCTATCCCGGCGGCGTCCGCTCGCCCGAGGATCTGTGGGAGCTGCTGCGCGCGGAGGCCGACGCCATCGGCGGCTTCCCCACGGACCGGGGCTGGGACCTCGACCGGCTGGCCCGGGGCGACCAGGACGGCCACGGCCGAAGCGTCACCGGGAACGGCGGATTCCTCTACGACGTGGCCGACTTCGACGCCGCCTTCTTCGGGGTCTCGCCGCGTGAGGCGATGATCATCGACCCGCAGCAGCGCATCGTGCTGGAGGCGGCCTGGGAGGCGCTGGAGCGCGCCGGAGTGGACCCGGCCCGCCTGCGGGGCGGCGACACGGGCGTGTTCATCGGCGGTGGCAGCGGCGACTACCGCCCCTCCATCGGCCAGATCGGCCATGTGGAGACCGCTCAGTCGGCGAGCCTGCTGTCCGGCCGGCTCTCCTACACCCTGGGCCTGGAAGGGCCCTCGGTGACGGTCGACACCGCGTGCTCCTCGTCCCTGGTGGCGCTGCACCTGGCCGCACAGGCCCTGCGTGCGGGGGAGTGCTCGATGGCACTCGCCGGAGGTGTGACCGTGATGTCCACCCCCGTCGGATTCGTCGAGTTCGGCGAGATGGGGGCGCTCTCGCCCGACGGCCGCTGCCGGTCCTTCGCCGACTCGGCGAACGGCACCGCCTGGTCCGAAGGCGTCGGTGTCCTCGTCGTCGAACGCCTCGCCGACGCCCGCCGCAACGGGCACGAGGTGCTCGCCGTCCTGCGCGGCTCGGCGATCAACCAGGACGGTGCGTCCAACGGCATCACCGCGCCGAACGGCCCCTCGCAGCAGCGCGTCATCCGGCGCGCCCTGGCCAACGCCGGGCTGGCGCCCGCCGAGGTGGACGCCGTCGAGGCACACGGCACCGGAACCACCCTCGGCGACCCCATCGAGGCGCAGGCACTGCTGACCACCTACGGGCGCGAGCGCGACCCCGAGCGGCCGCTGCTCGTCGGAGCGGTCAAGTCGAACATCGGCCACACCCAGGCCGCCTCCGGCGTCGCCGGAGTGATCAAGATGATCATGGCGATGCGGCACGGTGTCCTGCCGAAGAGCCTGCACCTGGACGCTCCTTCCTCGCACGTCGACTGGTCGGCCGGTGCGGTCGAACTGCTCGCCGAGGAGACCGGGTGGCCGCAGACCGGCCACCCGCGCCGGGCCGGAATCTCGTCCTTCGGGGCCAGCGGCACCAATGCACACGTGATCCTCGAACAGGCACCGACGGACTCGACGGACTCGGCGAATGCGGTGGACTCGGGGGAGCGCGCCGACGGCAACGGCCTCACCCCGGTGACGGTCTCCGCCACGACGGCCGACGCCCTGCGCGCCCAGGCCGGGCGGCTGCTCGCCCACCTGACCGGACGACCCGACCTGGCGATCACCGATCTCGGGTACTCGCTGGCCGCCACCCGGTCGGTCTTCGAGCACCGGGCCACCGTCCTCGCGAGCGACCGCGCCGAACTGCTCCAGGGCCTGACGGCGCTGGCCGACGGCCGCGTCGCACCGCAGCTCGTCCAGGGCCAGGTGGCCCAGGGCGGCAGGACAGCCTTCCTCTTCTCCGGCCAGGGCTCGCAACGGCCGGGGATGGGAAGGGAGTTGTACGACCGGTTCCCGGTCTTCGCCGAGGCCCTGGACGCGGTGCTGGCACGCTTCGACGCACTGCTGGACCGCCCGCTGAGGGAGGTACTGTTCGCCGAGGAGGGCTCGGCCGAGGCCGAACTGCTGGACGACACCGGCTGCACCCAGCCCGCGCTGTTCGCGGTCGAGGTGGCGCTCTTCCGGCTCGTCGAATCCTGGGGCCTGCGCCCGGACTTCGTGGCCGGGCACTCGATCGGTGAGATCGCGGCCGCCCATGCGGCGGGCGTGTTCTCGCTGGAGGACGCCTGCACACTGGTCGCGGCCCGGGCCCGGCTGATGGCGGCGCTGCCCGCCGGCGGGGCGATGGCGGCCGTGGAGGCCACCGAGGACGAGGTGCTGGCCCGGCTGGGCGAGGGCGTCTCGGTGGCGGCGGTCAACGGCCCGCAGGCCGTGGTGATCTCCGGAGACGAGAGCGAAGTCCTGCGCATCGCCGACGGTTTCGAGGCCGCGGGCCGCAAGACTAGGCGTTTGCGGGTGAGCCATGCATTTCACTCCGTACATATGGACGCGATGCTCGATGACTTCGACCAGGTCGCCCGGGGCCTGACGTACAGCGCCCCGAGGGTGCCGCTGGTGTCGAACGCCACCGGTGAACCGGCCACGGCCGAGTCGGTGTGCGACCCGGCCTACTGGGTGCGGCACGTCAGGGAGACCGTCCGCTTCGGGGACGGCGTGCGGGAACTCGCCGCGCGCGGCACGACCCGGTTCCTCGAACTCGGACCGGACGCCGTCCTGTCCGCGATGGTGCAGGACAACCTCGGCGGCGATGCCGACACCCCCCGGCGTGCGGTCGCCGTACCGGCGCTGCGCAGGAACCGGGGTGAGGAACTGTCGGTGCTCACGGCCCTGGCCCGACTGCACGCGGACGGCCTGAGCCCGCGCTGGCCCGCCCTCTTCGAGGGCACCGGCGCCGGCCGGGTGGACCTGCCCACGTACGCCTTCCAGCACCAGCGGTACTGGGCCGGGGCCACCAAGGCCGCTCCCGGCAGCACCGCCGACGCCGGGCGGGCCGAGGACGCCGAGTTCTGGTCGGCGGTGCAGAACGAGACCTTCGACTCCCTGGTCGAGGCGCTCGACGTCGACAGCGACTCGCTGTCGAAGGTGCTCCCCGCGCTGCGGGACTGGAGGCTGCGCAGGAGCGAGCAGTCCACCGTGGACGGCTGGCGCCAGCGCATCACCTGGAAGCCGTTGGCCGAGGCGCAGCCCGGTGCACCGTCCGCCACCCTGACCGGCAGCTGGCTCGCCGTGGTCCCGGCGGGGCGGTCCGGAGAGGACTGGGTGGCCGCACTGCTCGGCCTGCTGGGAGCCGACGCCGCCCGCGTCGAGGTGGCGGCGGACGAGGCGGACCGCGACACCATCGCCAAGCGGCTCCGCGAACAGAGCGCCGGAACCGGCGCCGACGCACGGCAGTTCACCGGTGTGGTGTCCCTGCTCGCCCTCGACGAGTCCCTGTCGGGGAGTGCGCCCGCAGGACTGGGCCTCACGGCCGCACTCCTCCAGGCGCTCGGCGACGCCGGTATCGCGGCGCCCCTGTGGTGCATGACCCGGGACGCCGTCGCGACAACGCCTGTGGAGCCGGGGGCCGAGCGTGCGTCCGAGCCGGCCGCCGACACGGTGTCCGGTCTGCTCCAGGCCGGAGTCTGGGGTCTCGGCCGGGTCGCCGCGCTGGAGTACCCGCAGCGCTGGGGCGGCCTGATCGACCTCCCCGAGGTCCTCGACGAGCGCACCGGAGCCCGACTCGTCGGCTTCCTCGCCGACCCCGACGGCGAGGACCAGGTCGCGATCAGGCCGTCGGCCGTCCACGGCCGCCGACTCGGTCCCGTACCGGCAGCCGCAACACCGGTACGCACCTGGGATCCTGACGGCACGGTACTGATCACCGGTGGCACCGGGGCACTCGGCGCCCACGTCGCCCGCCGCCTGGCCGAGGCAGGCGTACGCCACCTGCTTCTGCTCAGCCGCCGCGGCCCGGACGCCCCGGGCGCGGAGGACCTGCGGGCCGAACTCACCGAGTCGGGCGCCGCAGTCACGATCGCGGCATGCGACGCCGCCGACCGCGACGCCATCGCCGCAGTCCTGGCCGGCCTCCCCGAGCAGGCACCGCTCACCGCAGTCGTCCACGCGGCCGGTGTCCTGGACGACGGCGTGCTCGACAGCCTCACCTCAGAGCGCTTCGAGCAGGTGTTCCGGTCCAAGGTCGCGTCCGCGCTGGTCCTGGACGAGCTCACCCGTGACCTCGACCTGGCGGTGTTCGTACTGTTCTCCTCCGCCTCCGCGGCGGTGGGCAACCCCGGGCAGGGCAACTACGCCGCCGCGAACGCGGTGCTGGACGCCCTCGCCGAGCGGCGCCGGGCACAGGGCCTGCCGGCGACCTCCGTCGCCTGGGGCGCGTGGGGCGGCGACGGCATGGCGGCCACCGACCGGGCCACCGAGGCGGCACACCGCACCGGCATCCGGCCGCTCGACCCGGACCTCGCCGTCAGGGCACTGCGCCAGATCGTCCTGGACCCGGCCCCGACCACGGTCGTCGCCGACGTCGAACCGGCACAGTTCGTCCGCGCCTTCACAGCGGTGCGGCCGAGCAGGCTGCTGGCCGAACTCACCGGCCAGAGCGACCAGTCCATCCCGGCCTCCGGGGGCCGGGCGGCTGATTCACCGGCGGCTCTCGCCCTGCGCGAGGAACTCGCCGGGCTCTCCGACGGCCGGCGTTCCGCAGTCGTACTCAACCTGGTGCGCAGCCGCGCCGCCGAGGTCATGGGCCACGCGAGCGTGGAGCTGGTCGGCGCCGACAAGGCGTTCCGGGACCTCGGTTTCGACTCGCTCGGCGCAATCGAACTGCGCAACCAGCTCAACGCCGCCACCGGACTGAACCTGTCCTCGACGCTGGTCTTCGACCACCCGACACCGGCCGAACTGGCCGAGCACATCCTGCACCGGCTCGCCCCGGCCACCGACGGCACAGCCGCAGGCGGGGACGGCCGGTCGGAGGCGGACGAAGCGCTCGACCAGGCACGAATCCAGGCCCTGCTGTCGTCCGTCTCCGTCGCCCAGCTGCGCAGTATCGGCGTACTGGAACCGCTGTTGAAGCTGGCCGCGCAGACCGCCGGCCAGCACCAGGCGCCCGAGGAGACGTACGACGAGTCCATCGACGCGATGGATCTCGACGACCTGGTGCAGGCAGCACTGCAGGACAACTCTGACCGACCGCAGGACTGACGGAGCGGAAGCCGAACATGACCACGCCCCATGACAAGGTTGTCGAAGCCCTCCGCTCCTCGATGAAGGAGACCGAGCGGCTGCGGCGGCAGAACCACCGACTCGCCGCCGCAGCCACCGAACCGATCGCCATCGTGGCGATGAGCTGCCGCTACCCCGGCGGCGTCCGCTCGCCCGAGGACCTCTGGGACCTGGTGGCCTCCGGTACCGACGCGATGTCCGAGTTCCCCACGGACCGAGGCTGGGACCTCGACACCCTGAGGGACACCCGGACCGACGACCGGGGAACCCAGGTCAGCCGGCGCGGGGGCTTCCTCGACACCGTCGCGGACTTCGACGCGGACTTCTTCGGGATCTCGCCGCGCGAGGCCGTGTCGATGGACCCGCAGCAGCGGCTGCTCCTGGAGACGTCCTGGGAGGCGTTCGAGCGGGCCGGGATCGACCCGACCACGTTGCGGGGAAGCCGGACCGGCGTCTTCGTCGGCACCAACGGTCAGGACTACGCCTACCTGCTGGTGAGGTCCCTCAAGGACGCGACCGGGGACATCGGCACGGGAATCGCAGCCAGCGCCACCTCCGGCCGCGTCTCCTACGCGCTGGACCTGGAAGGCCCGGCAGTCACGGTCGACACGGCGTGCTCGTCCTCGCTGGTCGCCCTGCACTGGGCGGTACAGGGCCTGCGCGCGGGTGAGTGCTCGCTGGCACTGGCCGGTGGCGTGAACGTCATGTCGACACCCGGCTCCCTGATGGAGTTCAGCCGGCAGGGCGGCCTGGCGTCGGACGGCCGGTGCAAGGCGTTCGCGGAGGCGGCGGACGGCACCGGTTGGTCCGAGGGCGTGGGCATACTGGTGCTGGAGCGTCTGTCGGACGCCCGGCGCAACGGGCACGAGGTCCTGGCGGTCGTACGGGGCTCGGCCGTCAACCAGGACGGCGCGAGCAACGGATTCACCGCGCCGAACGGTCCTTCGCAGCAGCGGGTGATCCGGCAGGCCCTGGCGGGCGCCGGGCTGTCGGCCGCGGATGTGGACGCGGTCGAGGGGCACGGGACGGGTACGCCGCTGGGCGACCCGATCGAGGCACAGGCCCTGCTGGCCACCTACGGGCAGAACCGCCAGCACCCGCTGCTGCTCGGGTCGGTGAAGTCGAACCTGGGCCACACCCAGGCGGCGGCGGGTGTTGCCGGTGTGATCAAGATGGTGATGGCGATGCGTCACGGTGTGCTGCCGCAGACGCTGCATGTGGATGCGCCTTCGTCGCATGTGGACTGGTCGGCCGGTGATGTCAAGCTCCTTACGGAGTCGGTGGATTGGCCGGAGACCGGTCGGCCGCGTCGCGTGGGGGTCTCGGCGTTCGGGATCAGTGGGACGAATGCGCATGTGATCGTGGAGCAGGCGCCGCCGGTCGAAAGTGCCGACGGTGAAGCTGTGGTGTCGCCTGTGGTGGTGCCGTGGGTGGTGTCGGCGAAGTCTGCGGCTGCGTTGGATGCTCAGGTGGAGCGGGTCTCCTCGTTGGAGCTGTCGCCGCTTGATGTGGGTTTCTCGCTGGCGGCGGGGCGTGCGGGTTTTGTGCATCGGGCGGTGTTGCTGGCGGGTGTCTCCGGTGTTGCCGAGGTTGCTCGTGGGGTGGCGTCGGATCGTTCGGCGGTGTTCCTGTTCTCGGGTCAGGGGTCTCAGCGGCTGGGTATGGGTCGGGAGTTGTACGGGCGGTTCCCGGTGTTCGCTGAGGCGTTCGATGCGGTGTGTGCGGAGCTTGATGTGCGGCTGGAGCGCTCGCTGCGGGAGGTGGTGTGGGGCGAGGACGAGGAGCTGCTGAACTGGACCGTCTATGCGCAGGCGGGGTTGTTCGCGGTTGAGGTGGCGCTGTTCCGGCTTCTTGAATCGTTGGGTGTGGTGCCGGAGTTCGTGGCTGGGCATTCGATCGGTGAGGTGGCTGCTGCGCATGTGGCGGGTGTGTTCTCGCTGGCGGATGCGTGTGTGCTGGTGGCGGCTCGTGGCCGTTTGATGCAGGCGCTGCCGGCCGGCGGGGCGATGGTCGCTGTCGAGGCGACGGAGGACGAGGTCCTGCCCCTGTTGGGTGAGTTGCTGTCGGTCGCGGCGGTGAACGGTCCGTCGTCGGTGGTGGTCTCCGGTGCTGAGGACGCGGTGGAGGGCGTCAGCACGTATTTCGAGGGCAAGGGCCGAAAGGTCACTCGGCTTCGGGTGTCGCACGCGTTCCACTCGCCGTTGATGGACCCGATGCTGGAGGACTTCCGCGCCGTTGTGAGCGGTCTGTCCTTCGGCGAGCCGCACATCCCGCTGGTGTCCAACGTAACGGGCGAGCTCGCCACGCGGGAGCTGGTGTGCACACCGGAGTACTGGGTGCGCCACGTCCGCGAGAGCGTCCGCTTCGCCGACGGAGTAAGGGCGTTGGCCGACGAGGGTGTGTCGGCGTTCCTGGAGCTGGGACCCGACGGTGTCCTGGCCGCGCTGGCCCAGCAGAGCCTGGACCAGGAGTGCGTCGTCGCTCCGCTGCTGCGCAAGGACCACGACGAGGAGAGCGCCCTGCTCACCGCTCTCGCCCGCGTTCATGTCGAGGGCGTGCGGATCGAGTGGGCCCGGCTGTTCGAGGGCAGCGGTGCCCGCCGGGTGGACCTGCCCACCTATGCCTTCCAGCGCGAGCGGTACTGGCCCGCGCTGGTGCCCGACGCAGGTGATCTGACGGCCGTGGGACTGATCGCGGCGGACCACCCGCTACTGGGGGCGGCAGTCCCGCTCGCGGACTCGGATGCGGTGCTGTTCACCGGTCGACTGTCGCTGAAGGCGCATTCGTGGCTGGCCGATCACACGGTGGGCGGGGTGGTGGTCTTTCCGGCCACGGGTTTCCTGGAACTGGCCATACGAGCGGGCGACGAGGTCGGTTGCGACCGGGTGCAGGAGCTCACCCTGAGTACACCACTCGTGGTCCGCGACGGCGATGACACGGTGATCCAGCTGCGCATCGACGGGCCGGACGAGTCCGGTGCCCGGACCGTGGGTTTCTTCTCGCGTGGGGCCGGGGTTGTGGATGGGCCGTGGGCGGAGCATGCGTCGGGTGTGCTGGTGTCGGG
>NZ_JARZAJ010000033.1 GCF_029892105.1 Kitasatospora sp. GP82
TGACTTTTGGCACGCTGTTGAGTTCTCAAGGAACGGACGCTTCCTTCGAGCCGCCTTCCAGCGGGCCCTCCGGGCGCTTCGTTCTTTCGTGTTTCAAGCTTATCAGATGTTTTCCGCTCCGTTTCCGGCTCCGGATTTCATCCGATTTGCTTCTGCCTTTCGGCGCTCCCGAACTCTAGCAGAGTTTTTCCGGCTCGCTTTCCGCTCCCGAATTTCGTTCGAGAACTTACGGCGGCCCGTGGGGCAACCCGGAGAACATTACGCACCGGGCTGCCCCACGTCAAACCGAGGCGGCGAACCGAGCCGGACGCGAGGCTCAGACCTCGACGACGACCGGCAGGATCATCGGCCGGCGGCGGTAGTTGTCCGCCACCCACTTGCCGATCGTGCGCCGGACCAGCTGCTGGACCTGGCGCACCTCCAGCACTCCGTCGTTCGCCGACTTCGTCAGCGCCTCCTCCAGCTTGGACACGACAGGGACGAACGCGCTGTCGTCGATGCCGGAGCCGCGGGCCTGGATGGTCGGGCCGCTGACGATCTTGCCGCTGCTGGAGTCGACCACCACGAAGACCGAGATGAAGCCCTCCTCGCCGAGGATGCGGCGGTCCTTGAGCGAGGCCTCGGTGATGTCGCCGACCGACGAGCCGTCGACGTAGACGTAGCCCGCCTGGACCTTGCCGACGATCTTGGCGACGCCGTCCTCCAGGTCCACGACCACACCGTCCTCGGCGATGACGGTGCGCTCGCGCGGGATACCCGTCAGGATGCCGAGGTCGGCCGCCGCCCGCAGGTGGCGCCATTCGCCGTGGACCGGCATCAGGTTGCGCGGCCGGCAGATGTTGAAGAAGTACAGCAGCTCGCCGGCCGAGGCGTGGCCGGAGACGTGCACCTTGGCATTGCCCTTGTGGACGACCTTCGCGCCCCACCGGGTCAGACCGTTGATGACCCGGTAGACGGCGTTCTCGTTGCCGGGGATCAGCGAGGACGCGAGCACGACGGTGTCGCCCTCGACGATCCGGATCTGGTGCTCGCGGTTGGCCATCCGGGAGAGGGCCGCCATCGGCTCGCCCTGGGAGCCGGTGCAGATGAGCACCACCTCCTTGTCCGGGAGGTCGTCCAGGGTCTTCACGTCAACGATCAGGTTGCCCGGGACCTTCAGATAGCCCAGGTCCCGCGCGATGCCCATGTTGCGGACCATCGAGCGGCCCACGAACGCGACCTTGCGCTTGTACTCGTGAGCGGCGTCCAGCACCTGCTGGATGCGGTGCACATGGCTGGCGAAGGAGGCGACGATGATACGGCGATCGGCGTTCGCGAAGACATTGCGCAGAGCCGCCGAGATGTCACGCTCGTGCGGGATGAACCCGGGGACCTCGGCGTTGGTGGAGTCCACCAGCAGCAGGTCCATGCCCTCCTCGGCCAGCTTGGCGAAGGTCGGCAGGTCGGTGAGGCGACCGTCGAGCGGCAGCTGGTCCATCTTGAAGTCACCGGTGGCGACGACCATGCCGGCCGGGGTGCGGACGGCCACCGCGAGGGCGTCCGGGATGGAGTGGTTGACCGCGATGAACTCGCAGTCGAACGGGCCGATCCGCTCGCGCTGGCCCTCCACGACCTCCAGCACGTACGGGCGGATCCGGTGCTCGGCAAGCTTGGCCTCGATCAGGGCGAGGGTCAGCTTCGAACCGATCAGCGGGATGTCCGGGTTCTCCCGGAGCAGGTACGGGACGGCGCCGATGTGGTCCTCGTGCCCGTGGGTCAGCACGATGCCGTCGATCTTGTCCAGGCGGTCCCGGATGGACGTGAAGTCCGGCAGGATCAGGTCGACACCGGGCTGCTCGTCCTCGGGGAAGAGGACGCCGCAGTCGACGATGAGCAGGCGGCCGCCGTACTCGAAGACCGTCATGTTGCGGCCGATCTCACCGAGGCCGCCGAGCGGAGTGATACGGAGGGCGCCCTCCTTCAGGGCTGGTGGCGCGCCGAGTTCGGGGTGCGGGTGGCTCAAAAGACTCTCCTCACGACGCACGCCATATGCCCGGGGGTCATCCCCCTCAAGACATATGGCGTGCATACTTCGATGGTTTCCTACATTTCAGGTCCTGGTGCTCTCACGCCTTCGTCCGGTCCAGCGGCGAGCTCGCGAGGAGCCCGGCGAGCCGGGGCGCGCACGTCTGTGTCTGCTACAGGTGTACCCCGCCGGCGGCGAGATCCAGCCTCAGTCGGGCAATCTCCTCCGGTGTGGCGGAGACCAGCGGGAGCCGCAGCGGCCCGGCCGGGTGGCCCTGGAGGTTGAGTGCCGCCTTGCTGAGGATGACGCCCTGGGTACGGAACATGCCAGTGAATACCGGCAGCAGATTCTGGTGGATGGCGGTGGCCTTGGCGACCTCGCCCGCCAGATAGGCGTCGATCATGGTGCGCAGCTCGGCGGCGACCACATGGCCGACCACGCTGACCACACCGACGGCGCCCACCGAAAGCAGCGGCAGGTTGAGGATGTCGTCCCCGGAGTACCAGGCCAGGCCACTGCGGGCGATGGCCCAGGAGGCGGCACCGAGGTCGCCCTTGGCGTCCTTGTTGGCGACTATCCTCGGGTGCTCGCCGAGCCGGACCAGTGTCTCCGTGCTGAGCGCGACACCGGAGCGGCCGGGGATGTCGTACAGCATCACCGGCAGCTCGGTGGCGTCGGCAATGGTGACGTTGTGCTGGTACAGGCCCTCCTGCGGGGGCTTGCTGTAGTACGGCGTGACGACCAGCAGGCCGTGGGCACCGGCCGCCTCGGCCTGGCGGGCGAGCTCGACGCTGTGGTGGGTGTCGTTGGTGCCGACGCCCGCGACGACGTGCGCCCGGTCTCCTACCGCCTCCACCACGGCGCGAACCAGCTGGGCCTTCTCGGCGTCGGAGGTGGTCGGGGACTCGCCGGTGGTGCCGTTGAGCACCAGGCCGTCGTTGCCGGAGTCCACGAGGTGCGCGGCCAGGCGCTGTGCGCCGTCGAGGTCGAGACCGCCGTCTGCGGTGAACGGGGTCACCATCGCGGTCAGGACCCGGCCGAAGGGAGTCTGAGGGGTGGAGGTCGGAGCCATGCGTCCAAAACTACTCGTAGGCGGCCGGAGGGTTACCAGGCCGGTCCAGGGTTCGGACAGGTGGTGCCGCGGCGGGAGCCGGGCGGACGAGTTGCGGACGGGCGGGCACCGGGCCCGAGCATGGGACCCCGGTGCTGCATGCTCGGGGGTTCATGCAGCACCGGAATCCGTGGCTTCGAGCCTAGGGAGCGCCCGGGACAGCCGCAATCCGGACGGGCCCGGCGACCCGCCCATATGCATATCCGCCCAGGTCAGGGCGCGACACGGCCATGAGTGTTGAAGGCCGCATGGGTGAGCGGCATGAGCTTGGCCCACTCCGCCTCCATCTGCTCGCCGACCATCTCGATCTCGCGCTGCGGGAAGGAGGGAACCGCGGAGTTCTCCTTCTTGGTGCGCAGCGAGAGGAAGTGCATCAGCGAGCGCGCGTTGCAGGTCGCGTACATCGAGGAGAAGAGACCGACCGGCAGCACCGCACGGGCCACCTCACGGGCGACACCCGCTTCCAGCATCTCCCGGTACGCCTCGTAGGAGGCCCGGTACGAGGACTCCATCGCCTCGGTGGTCACCTTGTGCTGCTCGGGCGTGCCCTCGACGAACTCGTACTTGCCGGGGCGGCCCTGCTGGATCAGCTTGCGGTCCTCGGCGGGGACGTAGAAGACCGGCTGCAACTCGCGGTAGCGACCGGACTCCTCGTTGTACGACCAGCCGCTGCGGTGCCGGTGGAACTCGCGGAAGACGAAGATCGGCGCACTGATGAAGAAGGTCATCGAGTTGTGCTCGAAGGGGGTGCCGTGGCGGTCCCGCATCAGGAAGTTGATCAGTCCCTTGGACTTCTCCGGGTCCTGCTGGAGCGCCTCCAGGGACTGCTCACCGGCGGTGGAGACCCGCGCTGCCCAGATCACGTCCGAGTCGGCCGCGGCACTGCGCACCAGCTCGACGCTGACGTCGCCACGGAACTGCGGGGCCAGACCCGCTTCGTCGGTCACGCGAAGATCCTCCTGAGATGAACTGAGTTGAGCCATTGATGACGGCGACAGCCTAGCCCGCCGCCACCGGGTCGGAAGCCTCGCGCGAGCCCGCCGCGTCGTGCAGCTTGATGGCGTGCTGCATCGCCTTGCGGGCGCGCGGTACGTCGCCCGCGTCCGCGTACGCGACGGCGAGGCGGAAGAAGACCCGCCAGTCCCCGGGCGCCGCCTCGGCCTCCGCCTTGCGGCGGGCGAAGACCTCGTCGGCCGAGGCCCGGTCGATCCGGCCCCCCGAGGTGCGCCTGAGCTCGTCCACCGGCAGCCCGCCCTCGGCCTCCAGCTCGCGGGCCAGCCGCTCGCTGGCCCGGCCGAAGCGGATGGTCTGGCGCAGGAACCAGACGCCGATCGCCGGGATGACGAAGGCGCAGAGGCCGATGCCGATGCCGAGCGGCTTGCCGGTGGCGATCAGCTGGACGCCCTCGCCGACGCAGACCACGGCGACCAGCAGCAGAACGCCGGAGAGTACGAAGAAACCGGTGCGTGAGGTCATCGACGGCTCACAGGTCCAGGAAGTGTTCGAGGCCGAAGGTGAGGCCCGGGTGGTCCGCCACCTTGCGCACGCCGAGCAGGATGCCCGGCATGAAGCAGCTGTGGTGCAGCGAGTCGTGACGGATCGTCAGCGTCTCGCCGGTGTCACCGAACAGCACCTCCTGGTGGGCCAGCAGCCCGCGCAGCCGGACGGCGTGCACCGGCACCCCGTCCACGTCCGCGCCGCGCGCGCCCTCCAGAGCGTGGGTCGTCGGGTCCTGCTGCGGCTCCCGGCCGGCCGCCGTGCGGGCGGCGGCGATCAGCTGGGCGGTGCGGGTGGCGGTGCCGGAGGGAGCGTCGGCCTTGCGGTCGTGGTGCAGCTCGACGATCTCGACCGACTCGAAGTACTTGGCCGCCGCCTGCGCGAACTGCATTCCGAGGACGGCACCGATGGAGAAGTTCGGCGCGATCAGCAGACCCGTCCCCGGGCTTGCCGCCAGCCAGCCGCGGACGGTGGCCAGGCGCTCGTCCGTCCATCCGGTGGTGCCGGTGACGACATGGATGCCGTTGCGGAGGCAGTGGTCGAGGTTGCCCATCACCGAGTCGGGGTGGGTGAGTTCGACGGCGACCTGGACACCGGCCGCGTCGAGCTCCTCCAGCTTGGAGTCGCGGCCCAGGGTCGCGACCAGTTCCAGGTCGGCGGCGGCTTCGACAGCCTTGACGGCCTCCGAGCCGATCCGTCCTCCGGCTCCGATCACGGCAACGCGCAGCGTCATCTCAAGTCACCCTCTCAGTCCAGCAGGTCGGTCAGTGCAACAGGTCGGCGAGCGCGGCGGCCCGCTTGTCGCTGATCGGGCCGATCAGGGCGAGCGAGGGCCGGTACGCACCCAGCACATCACGCGCCACCGCCTGGACGTCCTCCAGGGTGACGGCCGCTATCTTCGCCAGCATCTCGTCCACCGACAGGTGGTGGCCGTAGCAGAGTTCGGCCTTGCCGATCCTGTTCATCAGCGAACCGGTGTCCTCCATGCCCAGCACGGTGGAACCGGAGATCTGCCCGATCGCACGGTGCAGCTCCTCGGCGGTGATGCCCTCCTCCACCACCTTGGCGAGCTCGGCGCGGCAGATCCTGAGCACCTCCTCGGCCCGCTTGGGCTGGCATCCGGCGTAGATGCCGAACAGGCCGCTGTCCGCGTACGAGGAGGAGTACGAGTACACCGAGTACGCCAGGCCGCGCTTCTCGCGGATCTCCTGGAAGAGCCGCGAGCTCATACCGCCGCCGAGGGCCGCGTTCAGCACGCCCAGCGCCCAGCGGCGCTCGTCGTGCCGGGGGATGCCCGGCAGACCGAGGACCAGGTGGGCCTGCTCGGTCGGGCGGTTGAGGACCTCGATCTTCCCCGCGGTGCGCAGCGCCTTGACGGCCTTGGGCAGCTCGGCCGGGTGACCGGTGGACTTGGCCAGCACCGGGGCGAAGGCACGCTCGACCAGCCGGACGACCTTCTTGTGGTCGAGGTTCCCCGCTGCCGCGACGACCAGCTGCTCGGGCTTGTAGCGACGGTGGAAGAAGCCCGCGATCTGGTCGCGGCTGAGGTTCTTCACGGTCTCCTGGGTGCCCAGGATGGGTCGGCCGAGCGGCGAGGACCCGTAGATGACCTTGGCGAAGAGGTCGTGCACCACGTCACCCGGGTCGTCCTCGGCCATCGCCATCTCCTCGAGGATGACGCCGCGTTCGGCTTCCACGTCCTCGGGGCGGATCAGCGATCCGGTGACCATGTCGCAGACCACGTCGATGGCCAGCGGCAGGTCGGTGTCGAGCACCCGCGCGTAGTAGCAGGTGTTCTCCTTGGCGGTGAAGGCGTTCATCTCACCACCGACGGCGTCCAGGGCGGACGAGATGTCCAGCGCGCTGCGCCGGGCGGTGCCCTTGAAGAGCAGGTGCTCCAGGTAGTGGGTGGCGCCGTTCAGCACCGGGGTCTCGTCCCGGGAACCGACGCCGACCCAGATGCCGAAGGTCGCGGAGCGGACCGTCGGCAGGGTCTCGGTGACGACCCTCAGGCCGCCGGGAAGAACGGTACGGCGTACCGTGCCGGCGCCGTCGACGCCCTTGAGCAGGGTTCGAGTGGTGCCGGGACGCTGAGTCGCCGCCGGGACCTGGGCGGACGGCCGGGCGTTCGTCAACTTGGGGAGCCCTCCATGCATGGGAACAACAGGGTGCGGCCCGCACGCCCAGCGAGGCGTGCGGGCCGCGGAGTCGGCTAGCGGCGAGCCGTCACTCGGAGTCGGAGGCGGCGGCGCCGCTCTCCTCGCCCTCGACGACGGGGATCAGCGAGAGCTTGCCGCGCGGGTCGATCTCGGCGATCTCGACCTGGACCTTGGTGCCGACCGCGAGCACGTCCTCGACGTTCTCCACGCGCTTGCCACCGGCGAGCTTGCGGATCTGCGAGATGTGCAGCAGGCCGTCCTTGCCGGGCATCAGCGAGACGAACGCACCGAAGGTCGTGGTCTTCACCACGGTGCCCAGGTAACGCTCGCCGACCTCCGGCATGGTCGGGTTGGCGATCTGGTTGATCGTGGTGCGGGCGGCCTCGGCGGCCGGGCCGTCGGCGGCACCGATGTAGATGGTGCCGTCGTCCTCGATCGTGATCTCGGCGCCGGTGTCCTCCTGGATCTGGTTGATCATCTTGCCCTTGGGGCCGATGACCTCACCGATCTTGTCCACCGGGATCTTGATGGTGATGATGCGCGGCGCGTTCGGCGACATCTCGTCGGGCGCGTCGATGGCCTCGTTCATCACGTCGAGGATGTGCAGGCGGGCGTCCTTGGCCTGCTTCAGCGCGGCGGCGAGCACCGACGCCGGGATGCCGTTCAGCTTGGTGTCCAGCTGGAGGGCGGTGATGAAGTTGCGGGTACCGGCGACCTTGAAGTCCATGTCGCCGTACGCGTCCTCGGCACC
Organism: Kitasatospora sp. GP82; assembly: GCF_029892105.1. Taxonomy (GTDB): domain Bacteria; phylum Actinomycetota; class Actinomycetes; order Streptomycetales; family Streptomycetaceae; genus Kitasatospora. Next base: position 7,524 of record NZ_JARZAJ010000033.1, read on the forward strand.
CAGGATGTCGGTCAGGGTGACGTAGTGCGTCTCACCGTCGATCTCCTGGGAGATCAGGCCCATGGCGATACCGGCGACGGCGGCCTTCAGCGGCACACCGGCGTTCAGCAGCGACATGGTCGAGGCGCAGACCGAGCCCATCGAGGTGGAGCCGTTGGAGCCGAGCGCCTCGGAGACCTGGCGGATGGCGTACGGGAACTCCTCGCGGGTCGGCAGCACCGGCAGGAGCGCGCGCTCGGCCAGGGCGCCGTGGCCGATCTCGCGGCGCTTGGGCGAGCCCACGCGGCCGGTCTCACCGACGGAGTACGGCGGGAAGTTGTAGTTGTGCATGTAGCGACGGCGCGTCTCCGGGGAGAGCGTGTCGAGCTGCTGCTCCATGCGGAGCATGTTCAGGGTGGTGACACCCAGGATCTGGGTCTCGCCGCGCTCGAACAGCGCCGAGCCGTGGACGCGCGGGATGGCCTCGACCTCGGCGGCCAGGGTGCGGATGTCGGTGACACCGCGGCCGTCGATACGGACCTTGTCCTTGATGACGCGCTCGCGGACGATCTTCTTGGTCAGCGCGTTGTAGGCGGCGCCGATCTCCTTCTCGCGGCCCTCGAACTCCGGGAGCAGCTTGTCGGCGGCGATCGCCTTGATGCGGTCCAGCTCGTTCTGGCGCTCCTGCTTGCCGGCGATGGTGAGCGCCTGGGCCAGCTCGTCCTTGACCGCGCTGGTCAGGGCGGAGAGCACGTCGTCCTGGTACTCCAGGAAGACCGGGAACTCACCGGTCGGCTTGGCGGCCTGGGCGGCCAGCTGGGACTGCGCGGCGCACAGCACCTTGATGAACGGCTTGGCGGCCTCAAGACCGGAGGCGACGATCTCCTCGGTCGGGGCCTCGGCGCCGTCGGCGACCAGCTTGATGGTCTTGTCGGTGGCCTCGGCCTCGACCATCATGATCGCGACATCGCCGTCCGGAAGGACGCGACCGGCGACGACCATGTCGAAGACGGCCGACTCCAGCTCGCTGTGGGTCGGGAAGGCGACCCACTGGCCCTTGATCAGCGCGACGCGGACGCCACCGATCGGGCCGGAGAACGGCAGGCCCGCCAGCTGGGTGGAGGCCGAGGCGGCGTTGATGGCCACCACGTCGTACAGGTGGTCCGGGTTGAGCGCCATGACGGTGACGACGACCTGGACCTCGTTGCGCAGGCCCTTGACGAAGGACGGGCGCAGCGGGCGGTCGATCAGGCGGCAGGTGAGGATGGCGTCCTCGGAGGGCCGGCCCTCACGACGGAAGAACGAACCGGGGATCCGGCCCGCGGCGTACATCCGCTCCTCGACGTCCACCGTCAGCGGGAAGAAGTCGAAGTGCTCCTTCGGCTGCTTGGACGCGCTGGTGGCCGACAGCACCATGGTGTCGTCGTCGAGGTAGGCCACGGCGGAACCGGCGGCCTGACGGGCCAGACGGCCGGTCTCGAAGCGGATGGTACGGGTGCCGAAGCTGCCGTTGTCGATGACGGCCTCGGCGTAGAACACGTTCTCTTCCACCTGGAAGATCTCCTCTTTCGTACGTCTCCCGAGGAGCGCCCCTGCGCTTTGCCTACCTGTGGCCCGGGCAGTCTGGGCCGGTCTTCGATCGAAGCCTCCGGGCTGTCCGTTCGTGGGACTCCCGGCGGCCACTACCGAGGACCGGCGCCTCTCGGCCTGCTGGTCGGCGGTCGCGTGTGGACGCTCCCTGGGATGCGGGCGGCTTCCGTTTGAAGCCAGCGGCCCGCTCGGTGATGTCGTGCTGCCTCGGTTCTCATGGCGTCTTGCCGACACCATGACCGGGCATGCCCTTCACCTTACAAATTCACACCCTACAGATCCCGCCATTACCACGCGTGCGGAAAGGAGTCTCTGCGGGAGCCCGTGTGCCGGACTCCGCGAGGATGCAGCGAGGGGCGGCTCCCCCGGGAAGGGGAGCCGCCCCTGCGCGGCGGTCTTAGCGGGCGCCGCCGGCGGCACCGCGGCGGATGCCCAGACGGTCGACGAGCGTACGGAAGCGCTCGATGTCCTTCTTGGCCAGGTACTGCAGCAGGCGACGACGCTGACCGACCAGGATCAGCAGGCCACGACGGGAGTGGTGGTCGTGCTTGTGCAGCTTGAGGTGCTCGGTCAGGTCCGAGATACGGCGGGAGAGCATGGCGACCTGGACCTCGGGGGAGCCGGTGTCGCCCTCCTTCTGGCCGAACTCGGCGATGATCTGCTTCTTGACGTCGGCGGCGAGAGCCACGGCATCTCCTTCAAGGTTTCGGCCCGAGTGATCCTGGTAGGCAGCACAAGATCTGACAGAACTCGGACTGCCCAAGCGTACCAGCGCCCGCCGTCGGCCCTGGCAGAGGGGCGGCGGCGGGCGCGGGGCGGTCTGTCCGGGTCAGCTGGTGGCGCCGCGGACCAGACCGTAGATGTCCAGCACGGCGAGGGCCAGCGGGACCAGCGAGATCAGCATCAGGCCGTCCACCATGTCCAGGATGCGACCCCAGAACGGCGAGACGCCCAGGCGCGGCACGACCAGGGCGATGGCCGTCAGCACGGCGGCACCGAGGGCGATGGAAGCGCCGAGCCAGATCGTCCGCAGGTCGGTCTCGGTCGTGCTGGCCGCCTTCAGGATGAACAGCGGGGTGTGCAGCGACAGGCCGAGGATCAGCAGGCCGAGACCGACCAGGCCGGCGATGGTCAGGCTGAAGACCTGCGCGGTGTAGCGGAACAGCCGGGCACGCAGCATGGTCGAGACACCGAGCGCCAGCGCCAGCAGCTCACCGAACATGGTGTCGCTGAAGCCGAGCACCGTGCAGGCTCCGACGATCACCGCGGAGCAGCCGCCGACCAGGCCGACCAGCACCTCGTGGCCCCGGCGGGCCTGGTGGGCGATCTTCTCGTACTGGACGGTCTCGGCGCGGTTGGTGTCCTCGCTGAAGCTGCGGCCCCGGGTGCGGGCCTGGCCGGGGGCGCTGAAGCCGACGGGCAGCCGGGCGAAGCGGGCGGAGAGCGCGGGCAGGAAGCCGATCACGGCCACGGCGGCGACGCCGGTGACGGCGGCGATGTGGGTGGCGGGGGTGCCGGAGAGCAGGACGCCCGCGAAGGTCGCCAGGGTGCCTGCGGCGGCCAGGAAGGAGGAGGCCACGAAGACCGAGTCCTTCTCCGGCAGCAGGCCGACCAGCAGCACCGAGACCACCAGCACGGCCACGCAGCCGACCAGGAACTGGAGCCGTCCGGGGCCGTCGCCGACATGCGCGACCGCGATGATGCCGCTGCCGGCGATCAGGGTGTGCGGCAGGGCGCCGAGACCGAGGGCCAGCCCGGCGTCGTGGTCCTGGTAGACCCGGGCACGCACCGCGGCGAAGGTGACCAGGGTGACGGCGGTCACGCCGGAGAGGATGCCGGGCAGGCTGTGCATGTCGTGGCGCAGGTCGGAGAACCAGAGCGCGAAGCCGAGCAGCACCAGCAGCACGGTCGAGCCGATCAGGCCGAAGGCCCGCATCAACTCGGGGCTCCAGAACCGGCGGTCGGCCTCGACGGCGCTGGCGATGGCGTCGGCCACGTCGTCGTAGACGGCCGGCGGCAGCGACTCGGCGAACGGACGCAGGCTCAGCAGGTCTCCGTCGCGGACCTGCTGGGCGGCCAGCGGCAGACCGCTGTCCAGGACCGTGCCGTCACGGCGGACCAGGTGGAAGCCGGTCGGCGCACCGTCCGCCTGGGTCTGCCCGGAGAGCCGCAGCACCTCGGGGTAGACGTCCGCGAGCGGCACGTCCTCCGGCAGTGCGACGTCGATCCGGCTGTCCGGCGCCACCACGGTGACCCGGCAGAACCCGGTCGTTGCATTCGCGCTCATGCGTCCACCTCGCTGCGCTCGGAGTTCGCTTCGCTCAATGCGCACCCCTCGATGATTCGCTCGCTCAATGCGCTCTCCTCGCAGAACTCGGCGAGCGCTCCGCGCAACGCGCAGCCCCTCGTTGTTCGCTCGCTACGCTCGCTCACCGGAGCTCTCCCCCTCGTTGACTGGCTGTTCGTCAGCTTGCCCAAGAGGTCGACCCGGAACTGGCACGGACCGACCGAGACTTGGCGCGGCGTTACCCTACCGCCAGGCGGCCCCGCGCTCCCAGCGGGCCCCGGCCGGGCCTGCGACGGCTCTGCGCATCTTGGGTGCGCCTTTGGTGGGGCTTTGGTGAGGGGTCACCGCCCACGGGAGCGGGTGCGGCGCACGGTGACGGCCGGTCACCTTCGATCGCCGTGCCGTGACCGTCACAAGGCTTTGCCCCTGTGGTCAACGGACCCGGGCAGACCAGTAGGATCGGCCCCTGCGCAAGGCGTACGGGGGCGAATATGCGCGGCCCTGGGGCGCTTGCGGTCGGCGGAGCGGGGGCGGCGTCATCACACGGGGCGCCCTCACCCGTACGTATCCAGTTGCGTGAGGGCTGATGCCAGTGAGCGAGCGAAGCGAGCGCCCCGTTGAAGGGTGCGCCGTGAGCGAGCGGAGCGAGCGAACCGAGAAGAAGGTGCGCGAAGCGACCGACGAGCGGAGCAAGGGGGTCGTAGTCGCATGAGTGTGGTGACCGTCAAGCGTCCGGCACGGGCATATCCGCCCGCAGTGCCGGAGGAGCCGGTGGAGCTGGTACCTCCACCGGAACTACCCAGGTCGGGTGGCGATGACTGGCTGATGTCCCTGCTCCCGCTGCTCGGTATGGGCGGGTCTGCGGCATTCCTCTTCTCGCCCGGTGCCCAGGGCCCGATGAAGATGATGGGCGTCCTGATGATCGCCTCCACCGCGGGTATGGCGGTGGCTCAGATCGTCAAGGCCCGCAAGGGCGGCAGTGCGGGGACCGCGGACGAGCGCCGCGACTACCTGAAGTACCTGCAGCAGATGCGCCGCCAGGTGCGTCGAACCGCCGAGCGCCAGCGCGGTGCACAGCTGTTCCTGCACCCGGAGCCGGACCAGCTGTGGTCGATCGTGGCCGAGGGCCGCAGGTTGTGGGAACGCAGGCCGGGAGACCCGGACTTCGCGCAGATCCGGCTCGGCCGGGGCCCGCAGCAGCTGTCCACTCCGCTGGTCGCGCCGCAGACCGCGCCGCTGGACGAGCTGGAGCCGCTGGCTGCCGCCGCGATGAAGAACTTCCTGACCTCGCACGGCACCCTGCAGGACCTGCCGCTGGCGGTCTCGCTGCGTGCCTTCTACCACATCACCGTCTGCGGCGACCCGGACACGGTGTACGGCAATGTCCGGGCGATGATCGCCCAGTTGACCACCCTGCACTCGCCCGACGATCTGATGATCGCGGTCGCCGCCGCGCCCGGCGCGGTGGACGAGTGGGAGTGGGCGAAGTGGCTGCCGCACACCCAGCACCGCAAGGACAGCGACGGCGCGGGTTCCCGCCGCCTGATCGCGACCGGGCTCGGCGACCTCGAGTACCTGCTGGAGAACGAGCTGGCCGGCCGCAAGGGCTTCTCCCGGGACACCGTCCCGTCGCCCGACCAGCCGCACATCGTGGTGATCATGGACGGCGCCGCGGTGCCGCACGACTCGATGCTGGCCGGCGCGGAGGGCGTGCAGGGCGTCACCGTGATCGAGGTCGTCCCGGGTGAACTGGACGAGCCCAGCGGGCACTTGGTGATCTCGCTGACCAAGGACGAGCTGCTGCTGGAGTCCGCCTCCGGCGCCTCCTACTCGGGCGCGCCGGACACCCTGTCCTCCTGGCAGTCGGAGGCGCTGGCCCGTCAGCTGGCCCCCTTCCGGGTCTCGGCGGGCGGCGACGAGGGCGACCCCTCGCTGGTCAGCATGGACTTCACCGAGATGATGAGCACCGGCGACCCGGGCTCCTTCGACCCCGCCCGGCACTGGCGTCCGCGTCCGATGGCCGAGAAGCTGCGCGTTCCGCTCGGTGTCGGCACCAACGGCGAGTACGTCTGGCTGGACATCAAGGAAGCCTCGCTGCAGGGCATGGGCCCGCACGGTATGTGCGTCGGCGCCACCGGTTCCGGCAAGTCCGAGGTGCTCCGCACCATCGTGCTGGCACTCGCCGTGACCCACTCCTCCGAGGTCCTCAACCTCGTCCTCGCCGACTTCAAGGGTGGTGCCACCTTCGCCGGTATGGCGGAGATGCCGCACACCGCGGCCGTGATCACCAACCTTGAGGGCGAAGCCACCCTGATCGACCGCATGCGCGACGCGATCGAGGGCGAGATGAACCGCCGCCAGGAGCTGCTGCGCGCTGCCGGCAACTACGCCAACATCAACGAGTACGAGCGGGCCCGCGCGGCCGGTGCCGCCCTGGACCCGCTCCCCTCGCTGCTGATGATCATCGACGAGTTCTCCGAACTCCTCACGGCCAAGCCGGACTTCATCGACCTGTTCATCCAGATCGGCCGAATCGGCCGTTCGCTGGGTATGCACATGCTGCTCGCCTCGCAGCGACTCGAGGAGGGCAAGCTCCGCGGTCTGGACACCTTCCTCTCCTACCGCCTGGGTCTGCGCACCTTCTCGGCCGCCGAGTCGCGGGCCGCGATCGGTGTGCCGGACGCCTACCACCTGCCGCCCATCCCGGGTGTCGGCTACCTGAAGTTCGGCTCCGATGTGATGGAGCGCTTCCGGGCCGCGTACGTCTCGGGCCCCTACCGCCCGCCGGGCCAGCAGCGGACCAGCGGCGGTCAGGTGATCACCGCACAGCCGGTGCTGTTCACCGCCGCCGAGGTGCCGATCATCGAGCCGGTGGTCGAGGAGGTCGTCGACGAGGTCGAGGAGGTCGACGACTCGCTGCTCGACACCATGCTCGACGTCTTCGTCCAGCGGATGATCGGCCAGGGTCCGCCCGCGCACCAGGTCTGGCTGTCCCCGCTGGAGGAGGCGCCCAGCGTCGACCAGCTGGTGCCGCCGCTCCAGGTCACCCCCGAACGCGGGCTCACCTCGCCGGAGTTCGGTGCGCTCGGCCGCCTGGTGGTACCGGTCGGTATCGTCGACAAGCCCCGCGACCAGCGCCGCGACGTGCTGTACCAGGACTACTCGGGTGCGGCCGGTCACGGTCTGATCGTCGGTGGCCCGCAGTCCGGCAAGTCCACCCTGGTGCGCACCATGGTTGCCGGCTTCTCCGTCACCCACACCCCGCAGGAGACCCAGTTCTACCTGCTGGACTTCGGTGGCGGTGGCTTCCAGGGGCTGGAGGGCCTGCCGCACGTCGGCGGGGTCGCCGGGCGCCTGGACGTCGACAAGGTGCGCCGGATGGTCAGCGAGGTGCACGGGGTGCTGAACCACCGTGAGGACCTGTTCCGCACGGCCGGGATCGACACCATCGGCACGTACCGGACCCGGCGGGCCGGCGGCCAGCTGCCGGACGAGCAGTTCGGCGACGTCTTCCTGATCATCGACGGCTGGCTGACCTTCAAGCAGGAATTCGAGATGCTGGAGCCGGTGATCTCGGACATCGCCCAGCGCGGTCTCGGTTACGGCGTGCACATCATCGTGACCGCCGCCCGGTACGCCGAGGTGCGTCCGGCGCTCAAGGACCTGCTGCAGAACCGCACCGAGCTGCGCCTCGGCGACTCGATGGAGTCCGAGATCGACCGCAAGGTCGCGCAGAACGTCCCGGCGGGTGCGCCGGGCCGCGGTCTGACGGCGGCCAAGCTGCACTTCCTCTCCGGTCTGCCGCGCCTGGACGGCTCGTCCGGTACGACCGACCTGGGTGCCGGTCTGGCCGGCCTGGTCGAGGCGGTCAGCTCCGCCTGGACCGGACCGCGTGCCCCGCAGGTGCGCATGCTGCCCGCCGTCCTGGACGGGAACGCACTGCCCAAGGGCTTCGAGCACCCTGAGCTCGGCATCGCCTTCGCCGTGGACGAGACCGAACTCGCGCCGGTCTTCCTCAACTTCGAGAGCGACCCGCTGTTCGTGGTCTTCGGTGAGAGCGAGTCGGGCAAGTCGGCGGTGCTGCGCATGCTCATCAAGCAGATCACCGAGCGCTACACCCCGGACCAGGCCGGCATCGTGATCGGCGACTTCCGCCGTTCGCTGCTCGGCGTGGTTCCGCCGGAGTACCTGGTCGAGTACGCGGCGGCCGCGCCCGCCATGTCCTCGATCGTCGAAATGCTCCGGGGCGCCTGTGCCCGCCGTCTGCCGGGCCCGGACGTCACGCCCGAGCAGCTGCGCAACCGCAGCTGGTACAGCGGCAAGGACATGTTCGTGATCGTGGACGACTACGAGCTGGTCGCCACCGCCTCGGGCAACCCGATGGCGCCGCTGGCCGAGTTCCTCCCGTTCGCCCGGGACATCGGTCTGCGCATCATCATCGCGCGCAGCGCCGGTGGTGCAGGCCGCTCGCTCTTCGAGCCGGTTATGCAGCGGATGCGCGAGCTGGGCGGGCAGGGTCTGCTGCTCTCCGGTGACAAGAACGAGGGCGCGCTGCTCGGCGCGGTCAAGCCCCAGCCGCTGCCGCCGGGCCGTGGCGTGATGGTCACTCGCCGGATGGCCGCAGGTCAGACGGTCCAGGTGGGCTGGCTGCCGACGCCGTAACTCTGAGTGAAAAGAAAAGGCCGGGTCCGGTGCGGACCCGGCCTTTTCCGTCCCACGTGCTGAAACGTTATCGAGTTTCTTGCATGACTTTGCTGCGGTTCTCGTTGCCCGACCGGGCGATTGGACTCCTTGGAGGACCACCTGGCCCAGCCGGTGCCCGTCCGGTAGACGACCTTGGAAACATTGGTCGCAACCGTTAGTTTACCTTCGATTCAAATACCATGTAGCGAAAGTAACAAATAGGACATGCTTGACGATCACTCTGCGCAACCATCGGATCCTCTGTCTCAAGACCCTTGACCTGCGGATTCCGAAGCAGATCGGCCGTTGACGCAATCAATACGGCACGGTTCCATGGCTCTTCGGGAGCGACCAGGACCAGGCACCAGCCAGCGGAGGCGATAGCGCTCCCTCCCCCCTCACCGAGTCGATCGGAACGCCCATGACCGACACGCTTCGCCCGCCAATCGACGCAGCCCCCACTGCGACGACTGACAGCCCCGACGGGGCGCCCAAGAAGCTCAGCCGTTCGCTCGGCGTCGTGGGCGGCACGCTGCTCACGCTCTCCTGCGTGACCCCCGCCTCCTCGCTGTTCGTGATCGTGCCCAGCCTCTTCAACAGCCTGGGCACGGCGACGGCGCTGACCATCGGGATCGGCGCGATCATCTGCATCGCGGTGGCGTTCTGCTACTCCGAGCTGGGCACCCTGATCCCCAGCGCCGGTGGCGAGTATGCGATGGTCGGCACCCTGGCGGGCCGGTTCTCGGGCTGGCTGGTGTTCATCCAGTCCCTGATCGTGGTGATGATCGTTCCCTCGGTCATCGCCCTCGGTACCGCCGACTACCTGGCCCCGATCGTCCACATCGACCCGCAGGTGGCCGGTGCGGGCGTGATGATCGCCGCCACCGTCGCCGGTCTGCTCGACCTGCGGGCCAACGCCTGGATCACCGGCATCTTCCTGGTGCTCGAAGTCATCGCCGCCGGCGTGGTCTCCTTCCTCGGCTTCGCACACAGCGAGCGCGGCTTCGGCAGCCTGCTGCACGGTGTGACCGCCGATGCCAGCGGCGCCACCAGCCCGGTCGGCCTGGCGGCCGTCCTGGCCGCGATGGGCACCGCACTCTTCGTCACCCAGGGCTTCAGCACCGCGATCTACCTCTCCGAGGAGCTGGAGAACCCGCGGCGCAACGTCGCCCGCACCGTGCTGTGGACGCTTGCGCTCTCGGCTGTGGTGATCATGGTCCCGGTCGTCGCCATCACCGTCGGCGCCCCCGACCTCACCACCCTGACCGGTGGCGACATCTCCGCGATGGTGGCCGGCTGGAGCGACTCCGCGCTCGGCACCTTCATCAGCCTCTGCATCGCACTGGCCATCATCAACGCCGGCATCGTGATGGTCATCCAGAACTCCCGGGTGCTCTTCGCCTCCGGCCGCGACCAGGCCTGGCCCGCCCCGGTCAACCGGGCCTTCGGCACCCTCAACCGCTTCAGCGCCCCGTGGGTCTCCACCCTCGCGGTCGGCATCCCCGGCGCGGTGCTCTGCTTCGTCCCGAACACCATGCTGACCAACATCACCGGTGTCGCCGTCGCCGCGCTCTACCTGCTGGTCGCCGTCGCCGCCCTGTTCTCCCGCCGCAAGCACCACAAGCACGCCCCCGCCTGGCGTCAGCCGCTCTGGCCGGTGCTGCCCGTCCTGCTGATCGCTGCGCTGCTCTACGTGCTGACCCAGCTGGACGTCACCGCCCTGCTGTGGACCGGCGGCATCACCGCGGCCGCCAGCCTCTACTGGCTCTTCTACCTCCGCCCCCGGCAGGACACCCACTGGGTGATCACTCTCCCCGAGGACGAGCAGATCTGAGCGCCGAAAACCGAGACGGGCCCGGCCTCCCCATCGATGGGGAGGCCGGGCCCGTCTCGGTTTTCCCGCCTGCTCCTAGGCACGCGGTCCGCCATGCAGAGCCTTCAGCGCGCGGACACCGCGTCAGCCCTCGCTGCGACGGCGGTAGTCGCGGACCACTATGGCGCCACCGGCCAGCCCCGCGACGATCAGCGCGCCCACACCCAGCACATAGGTGCCGGTACGTCGGTCCCGCTGGGCCTGGGTCTCCTCCAGACCCAGCGGCTGCGCGACGATCTTCGTGGTGTCCAGCCTGACCTGCGCGTCCGGGTGCGGCTGGTCGGCCGGCTTGGTTTCGCTGCGGACGGCCTTCACCGGGTCGACCACACCCCAGCCGACGAACCGGTTCGGGCCGCGCTCGGTGCGCTGGGCGGTCTGCTCGATCCGGGTGCGGATCTGCGCGGCCGTCCAGTCCGGGTACTCCTGCTTCAGCAGCGCGGCCACACCCGACACGTACGGCGCGGAGAAGCTCGTGCCGTTGTCCACGCACTGACCCGTCTTGGGGACGGTGGACAGCATCTCCACGCCGGGAGCCGCGATTTTGACGAAGTCGCCGTACTGGGAGAACGAGGCCCGCTCGTTGTTGCGGTCCGAGGCACCGACCGAGAGCACGGTGTCGAAGGCGGCGGGGTAGGTGTCGCCCTCACGCCCGTCGTTCCCGGAGGAGGCGACCACGACGATCTTCGCTTCCTCGGCCTTCTTGATGACCGCCTGGAGATCGGCCTTGCGGTCGAAGTTGCCCTGCTCGTCGGTCGAGCGGACGTCCTGGGAGATGTTGATGACACCGACGTGCTTGTCGATCGCGATGTTGATGGCCGCGATCAGGCTCGGGACGTCTCCGTTGCCCTGGCTGTCGTTCTGCCGGATCGAGAGGATCCGGGCCCCCGGAGCCAGCCCGACGAAACCGGTCTTGGAGTACGGACCGGCCGCGATGATGCCGGCCACCTTGGTGCCGTGGCCCACGGTGTCGTCCGTGCCGGTCCCGTCCACCTTCTTGCCGGTGGACTGGTCGATCAGCAGCGACCCGCCGTCGTCGACCTTGCCCTTCAGCTGGGGGTTGGTGTTGTCCACCCCGGTGTCGATCACCGCGACAGTCACCCCGGCCCCGGTGATCTTGCCACCGTTCCAGAGCTGGTCGAGCAGCACTCGCTGGAGCGCCCACGGGACGTTGGGCACGTCCGCGGCCGGGGAGGCGCACTCCGCCGATGCCGCTATCCCCAGCGGCGACCAGTGCACTCCCGCAGCGTCGGCCGTGTTCGGCGAGGGATCTGCCGCGTACGCCGGAGCGGACGCGATCGTGCCGATCACCCCCAGCGCGACCAACCCGGCGGCAGCCCTGCGGTAGGTACCCAACGACACCTGTCTTCCCCTCTGATCCACCCGATGTCGTGCGCGCGGCACACCACGCGCTAGGGCCTGTCCGGTCGATCGTGTCGGACGCGTGACGCCGCGCGTTGGTCCGACTGGATCGACCGGACAGGCCCTAGGGGCGGGCGCCCGTGTGGACACCCGCCCCGGTGCACTACTGCCGTGCCCCGGAACGGGGCCTTCGGCTCACGCGTTCCAGATACCGGCGTTGCGGCTCTCGGTCGCCTGGTAGCTCTGGGCCGCGTTGTCCAGCGAGGTCGCGATCTGGCTCAGCGCCTGCTGGAGGTCGGCGGCCTTGGCGTCCCACTGCGCCTGGCGGGCCTGGTAGCCCTCCTGGGCCGAGCCCTGCCAGCTGGAAGCGATCCGGCTCACGCCGGCCTTGAGCTCCTCCAGCTGCGACTGGATACGCGAGGCGGTCTGACGGACCTCCTGGCTGGCGTTCTGGATGGTCGAGAAATTAACGAGAATGTGCGCGTCGGACACGGTGTCTCCCTCGGGATCGAATCATGGCGGCCGTCAGCTCGGCCGATGAGTAGCAGCGCGCGGCGTGATGCCGACGGCTCAGGCGCCCCGCATGGACGACTGCTGCTCCTGCTCCGTCTGCGAGTAGGCCTTGGTCGTGGCCTCGATCGCCTGCTTGATCTCGTCGAGCACCTTGTTCAGCGCGGTAGCGTCCTCGTTGAAACGCTGCTGCAGCTGCTGGTAGGCCGCGGCGGCCTGGCCCTGCCAGCCGGCCTTGATCTCGTCGACGAGAGTGTTGAGCCGCTGAATCTCGCCCTGGATCTGACCGTTCACCTCACCGATACGGTTGGCGAAAGCAGTCATTTCCTCAGCGGTCGTCGTAAACTGACCAGCCATGGTCCACCGTCCCCCATGAGACAGACTTCCTGACGGACGGTCTTGGCGCAGAGCATCCGTCGAACACCACGGTGTGATGTCCTCCAGCACTGTAGCCGCCGAGCGCAAGTCACCCAACACCGGGAGCCGGGTAGTTACCAGACCATGACACTGTGCCAGATATCTCCACCTGACACAGCGTCAATCCGTTCAACCGGTCGGTCTGATCAGGCGTTCTGCGGCTGAACTGCGGCAGCGGTGCTGAGCACCGGACCGGGCGAGACCAGGTCGGACCACCAGCGCGGCACCAGGGAAGGCTGGACCTTGTCGTAACCGAGCCTGGCCTGCGCCTCGTTGGCCTGCGGCTGTGCGGAGCCGGCCTGCGGGTCGGCCGGCTGGCTCGGCGCGGCGGACGCCTGACCGCTGGGGCCGTCCATACTGCTGGGCACCGAGTAACGCAGACCCGTCTCGGTGATCAGGAAGGTGCTGCCCGAACTGTCCACGCCGCCGTTGCCGTCCACGGCGCGGTAGAGCAGGCCGTGGCCGGGCGAGACGTGTGCGGTGGCGGAGGCGCTGCTGACCGCTGCCGGGTAGTCGGTGTCGGCCCAGACCGTCCGCTTGACGTTCTTGCCGTCCATCCCCTCGTAGGTGCTGCAGAGCACCGTACGGCCCTTGCCGTTGGCGCTGAAGTTCACCGCGTGCTCGGCGGGCTGCTCCTTCGGCAGGTCCGAGGTGTCCTTGAGGGTCGTGCTGTCCATGCTGCCCTTGAGGGTCGCGTAGTCGCCGGGCGAGAGCTCGGCCAGCTTCGGCGTGCCGTCGTAGATGTTCCTCAGTGCCGGGCTGCTGCGCATCAGTTCGGCCTGGAAGGCGGTGATCTCGAACAGCCGGTCGCTGCCGACCACGTAGAAGGTCTTGTTCTGGTACGTGAGCAGCCGGCCGACCTTGCGCTCGCTCGGCTGGGAGATCCTCACGGTCGAGGCGGCACCGTTCCTGGCGCCGGGGACCTGGGGGAACTTGACCGGCGCTCCGTTGCCCAGGGTGTCCAGCCACTCCTTGGTCACCTGCTGCGGCTTGGCGTCGCTGCCGAACAGCGCGGCCTCAAGACCGGTGCGCTCGATCGCGGTGGTGTCGAAGTCGCCGACCGCGTGCTTCAGGCCCTGCGAGTCGATCAGGTACTCGCTGCCCGGCCGGTCGTCGGTCTCCTGCGGGCCCTGCACGAACAGCCACTGACCGGGCGCCAGCACCAGGTCGGGCCGCTCCAGCTTCTTCTTGTCGGTATCGGCCGCGATGAACAGCGACTGGTTGATGGTCGCCTGGATCTCGCCGTTGCCCGGACGGTCGCAGACCGACCACAACTTCGGGGTGGCGGCGTCCTCTGAGCTGGGCAGCTTGTCGGGCGCGTACTGGATCCCGATGGTCGCGCCGTGGTCCTTGTACGCGTCCAGCGCCGAGTCCACCACCGGTACGACCTTGGCCCCGGCCGGGAGCACCAGCCTGGCCGAGGCCATGTTGAGGACCTGGTGCAGCACCTTGACGTTGGTCTTGGGGTCGACCAGCACCACATAGCGCGTGGTCGACTGCGTGCCCTGGATGATGTTCTTCCCGTCGTCCCAGCCCTTGGGCGCGGTGGGCTTGATGACGCCCCACATCCCGAAGCCGGCCACCACGACGGCCGCCACCACCAGGCTGGGCAGTACGGCCCTGACCGGACGCGGTGCGTCCTCGTCGCTGCCGCCACCGCTCGGCAGCAGAAAGGCGCCCACCATGCGCTTGCGCGCGAAGGTGTAGGCGTTCAGCTCGTCACGGCGTGATGCCATCTCGTCGTCTCCCCTGTTTTGACCGACAGCCGTGCTGGTCCGGCAGCTGTGCGTACGTCAGCACGATTAGTCCATGCGCGAGTCTGCCACCCGCCGGGCACGAGGTGCAGCGAACCCTCTACGATGCAAACCCTCTACGATGCGGCAGCAGACGGTGAGTACGGTACGGGTCCGGTCGGCCGACCAGCCAACCGGGCCGTGATATCTGATCAGAGAGGTTCACGCGGGGGATGCCAAGCCAGACCGCTCCAGAGCGACGCAGCACATCGCACGGCAGGGGCAACGGCAGCCGGCGGAACGGGGGCGGAGGCGCTCGACGTTCGGCGCCGGTCCGTCCGGAAAGCCCGACCGCTGCGGTCGCAGTCAAGATCCACCCACGGCCCGGCCTGCTCGGCACCCGGTTGCGGCTCCAGCAGCTCGTCCTGATCGAGGTCGCGGCAGCACTGGTCGCGGTCGGCTGGACGATCAACCCGGCGATGGCCGGGGTGTTCGCCGTGCCCGCCGTGGTGCTGCTGGTGATCGCCCTGCTGCCGCTCAACGGCCGCAGCGTGCCCGAGGGCCTTCAGGTGCGGATGGCGCACAGCGCCCGCCGCAAGCAGGCGCAGCTCAACGTGCCGCCGCCGGGCACCGACCCGGCCCTGGCACCCGCGCTGGAGGTCGAGCCGGCGCTGCGTACCTACACCCACGCCACCGAGGCCGACCTCGGCGGCGGGCGTCCGTTCCGCCGGGAGACCGGCATGGTCGGCGACGGGACGTTCCTCACCTCCGTCCTGCTGGTGCAGGCCAAGGACGAGCCGCTGCGGCCCGCCCGTACGGCCAGCCCGCTGCCGCTGGACGTGGTCTGCTCGGCACTCCAGGTGGACGACATCGCCCTGGAATCCGTCCAGTTGGTCCAGCACACCCAGCCCGCGCCCGCCCCGCACCTGCCAGAGCAGTCGCTCGCCTCCCGCGCCTACCACCAGCTGCCGGACGGACTCAGCACGCCCGGCCTGCGGCTCACCTGGGTCGCGCTCAAGCTCGATCCGGAGAAGGCGGCCACCGCCGTACTGGCCCGTGGCGGCGGCGAGGAGGGCGCCCGCAAGGCCCTTCAGCGGGTGACCGACCAGCTGGCCGGACGGTTGAACGGGGCCGGGTTCACCGCGACCGCGCTGGACGAGCGCGAGCTGATCGCCGCCCTGGCCATCTCGATCTGCGCCAACCCGATCGCCGTGGCGGGCCGTCAGGGCTCCGGCGGTGGCGGAGGCAACGGCCGCCGCACCCAGGAGAGCCGCAAGTTCTGGCGGATCGACGACCGCTGGCACAGCACGTACTGGATCTCCAAGTGGCCGCAGCTCAGCCGCCCCGGCAGCACTCCGGGCCGGATCGCCGCCCCTGACCTGGTCAACCTGGTCACCGGCACGCCCGCCCTGGCGAGCACCTTCAGCCTCACCGCCAGCCGGGGCACCGGCGGCGCGGTCGGGATCAGCGGGCACGTCCGGGTGACCGGGCGCAGCGAGAGCGAGGTCGCCCAGGTCGGGCGGCTCGTGGAGACCCGCGCGCAGAGCGCCGGGGTCGGCCTGACCCGGCTCGACCAGGAGCAGGCACCCGGTCTGCTCGCCACGCTGCCCCTGGGAGGGACTTCCTGATGGCCTATCAGACCTACCCCGCCCAGCCCGCCGAGCCGGACGCCGACCGCGCCCGTGCCGTGCTGCGGATCCGGCCCGGCTTCGGCCTGCGCGGCCCGCGCCGCGAGCGGCATGTGCTCTCCACCGAGGACCTCTCCGCGCTCTCCTTCCCGGTCGGCGACGACGGTGTGGTGATCGGCGTCGACCCGCACCAGCAGCCCGCCGTCATGGGGCTGTTCCGGCCGAGCCCGTACGAGGTCGTGCTGATCGGCGGTATGTGGACGGCGCAGATCATCGCGCTGCGGGCCGCGGCCACCGGCGCCCGGGTCGCCGTGGAGACCGGCCGTCCGCAGGCATGGGGGCCGCTGGCCCAGGCGGCCGGCGGCGGTCAGCCCTGCGTGACGGTGCACCAGGTCGGCCGGCTGGGAGCGCAGGGCGCCTCGGTGACCTCACCGGTCCTGGTGGTGCGCGACCTCGGTGTCCGTCCGCCGCGCAGCCGGCTCTCGGCCACCCCGTGGCAGACCACGCTCACCGTGCTGCCGTACCTGGGGCCGAACGCCTCCCGGGTCCTCAACGCCGCCGATCTGGTCGGGGTGCAGCGGATCTCCCCGCAGGAGGCCGAGATCGTCGCGCGGATCCTCTCACTCGGCGACCAGGACCTGGAGGCGCTGCCGACGCTCGGCGACAACATCACGCTCTGGGCGACCAGGATGCGTCGGCAGTTCGTGATGACCAACCCCGGTGAGGCGGAGGCCCAGTTGCTGGGCGGACCGCGCCGGATGGACTGAAACACAGGTCGGTTCCCAGGTGGTTCGGGGAGCTTGGAGAGGTCCGTTTCCTCCGGTCTGACGGCCGGGTCGGTACGGACCTCTCCGCCGTTGCCGCCCCGCCTGTGGACAGCTTTGGTGTGAGGGTCCGGGGGACGAGGTGAACAACGAGTGAGATTCACTCCAAAGGCGGTTGTCACCGCCCCTTCGAGCCCTTGTGGGGACCCGTCAACCCTGGCGTGAGTTCGGGCACCGCCTTCAGGTGACCACGAATCACGTCCTAGTCTTGTTGCCCGACGGCACCGCGAATCAGCGGCGGCGAAAACGAGGGAGCCCAAGTGAGCAGCGATCGGGACGGCGTCTACGTCGGCGACAACGCGGCGGAGGACGACGACGACTGGTCGGACGTTCCTGACTACTCACCGCCGTCCTGGTACACCCAGAGTCCCGGCCCCGAGGCGGCTGCGCCGGCTCCCGCCCCGGCTCCGGCGCCTGTTCCTGCGCCCGCCCCGGCGCCCGTCGCGGAGGCGCCCGCGCCACCGGTGGTTCCGGTGCCGCAGCCGGTACCGCAGCCCGCGCCCGCAGCCGAGGCGGCGGCCCCGGTCGCCGTGCCCGGTGAGCATGCCGCCCCGCACCCAGCCCAGCCGCCGGTTGCGCCGCTCCCGCGCGACGAGCAGGCTCCCGCTGCGGAGTCCGCTCCCGCCCCGGTGCCCGCGCCAGCACCCGCACCGGTGCAGCCGCCGCCGGTTGTGCCCGCGCACGAGGAGGCTGCCGCCCCCGCCCCGATGCAGCCGCTGTCCGCCCCGGCCCCGCAGGCTCCGGCAGCCGAGCAGCCGCTTCCGCCGCAGCCCTGGCCGAGTGCCGAGGCCGCTGCGCCGCACGCGCAGCCGGCACAGCCGCAGCCTGTTCCGGTGCAGCCCGCACCGACCCCGGCACAGCCGTACCCGCAGGAGGCGGGAAACCCGGCGCAGCCCCCTCAGCAGCAGACCCCGCCTCAGCAGGCTCCGCCACAGCAGCCCCCGCAGCAGCAGGCTCCGCCTCAGCAGACCCCGCAGGCCCCGCCGCCCGGTCCGTGGCCGCAGCAGCCCCCCGCGCCCGGGCCCACCGCTCCGGTGGACCCGCGTCAGGGCGGCTGGCCGCAGGCCGGTGGCGGCTACCCGCAGCAGCAGGGCTATCCGCAGCAGGCCCTGCCGCAGGCCCCGGCGGCGTTCCAGCAGGCGAGCGGTCAGCAGCCGATGGCCCACGGCGCACCGCTCGGGTACACGGCGGCGGTCGAGCTCTCCTCGGACCGGCTGCTGCGCAACCAGCCGAAGCAGCAGCGGCAGCAGCCGCGCTTCCAGTTCGGCGGCAAGGCCGCACAGGCGGACCGGGCCCGCCGCCTCGAGGTCATCCGGACCCCGGTGATGAGCTGCTACCGGATCGCCGTGATCAGCCTCAAGGGCGGTGTCGGCAAGACCACGACCACCACCTCGCTCGGGGCCACCCTGGCCAGCGAGCGCCAGGACAAGGTGATCGCGATCGACGCCAACCCGGACGCCGGTACGCTCGGCCGCCGGATCAAGCGCCAGACCGGTGCGACCATCCGCGACCTGGTGACGGCGATTCCGCACCTGCGCAGCTACATGGACGTGCGCCAGTTCACCTCGCAGGACCTCAACTCGGGTCTGGAGATCCTGGCCAACGACGTCGACCCGGCCGTCTCGACCACCTTCAACGACTCCGACTACCGCCAGGTCATCCAGGTACTCGGCCAGCACTACCCGATCATCCTGACCGACTCCGGCACCGGCCTGCTGTACAGCGCCATGCGCGGGGTCCTCGACCTGGCCGATCAGCTGATCATCGTCTCCACCCCCAGCGTGGACGGCGCCAGCAGCGCCTCCACCACGCTGGACTGGCTCTCCGCGCACGGCTACGCCGACCTCGTGCAGCGCTCGATCACGGTGGTCTCGGGAGTGCGCGAGACCAGCAAGATGATCAAGATCGAGGACATCGTCGCGCACTTCCAGACCCGCTGCCGGGGCGTCGTGGTGGTGCCCTTCGACGAGAGCCTCGCGGCCGGCGCCGAGGTCAACCTCGCGATGATGCGGCCCAAGGTCCGGGACGCGTACTTCGAGCTCGCCACCCTGGTCGGCGAGGACATCGCCCGCGCCCAGCAGGCCTCGCAGTCCGCCTGGGCCCAACAGCAGCCCTACCCGCAGCAGGGCCAGGGCGGTTACCCGCAGCAGCAGCAACAGCAACCGTATCCGCAGCAGGGCGGCTACCCGCCGCCTCCCCCCGGCGGCTACCCCGGCCAGCCCGCGCCGGGCGCCCCCTGGGCACCCCAGCCCGGCCAGGCGCCTCCGCCCGGGTACGCGGCCCCGCCCCAGCAGGGTGCACCGCAGCTGCCGCCGGACTGGTCCCAGCAGAGCGGTGACCGCCCCGGTTACGGCTACCCGCCCCCGCAGGAGGGCCAGCAGCCCCCGCCGGGCTACGGCTACCCGCCGCCCGGTGGGCCGCAGCACTGAACGAATGGACCCCGCCGACCTGTCCGGTCGGCGGGGTCCACTGCGTCTCAGCGCGTTCTCACGTCAACTGTCAGGCACCGTCGGTCAGTTCACGGGCCCGCTTGACGTCGTCGGCCATCCGGTCGAGCAGTGCCTCGATCGAGTCGAACTTCTCCATCCCTCGCAGATACGCGAGGAAGTCCACCGCGACGTGCAGGCCGTACAGGTCCAGACCGATCCGGTCGATCGCGTACGCCTCCACCGTGCGGCTGGTGCCGTCGAAGGTGGGGTTGGTGCCCACCGAGATGGCGGCGGGCATCCGCTCCCCGCCGGCCGTCAGCCAGCCCGCGTAGACCCCGTCGGCCGGGATCGCGCTGTGCGGCACCGTCTCCACGTTCGCCGTCGGGAAGCCCAGTTCCCGTCCGCGCTGTGCGCCGCGGACCACCACGCCCTCGACCCGGTGCGGCCGTCCGAGCACCTCTGCTGCCCCCGTCATGTCCCCCTCCGAAACCAGTCCTCGGACCAGGGTCGACGAGAAGGGCTTCCCGTCCCCGGCCTCTCCACACACCTGGAGGTCCACCACCTCGACCTCGAAATCGGCCCTTCGGCCAAGCTCCGCGAGCAGCTCGACATTCCCGGCCGCCTTGTGACCGAAGCGGAAGTTCGGCCCCTCGATGACCAGCCGCGCATGCAGCGCGTCCACCAGCACCTGCTGGACGAAGACCTCCGGCGACTCCTTGGAGAACTCCAGCGTGAACGGCAGCACCAGCACCGCGTCCACGCCCAGCTCGGCCATCAGCTCCGCACGGCGCGGCTGCGGCGCCAGCAGCGGCGGGTGGCTGCCCGGACGGACCACCTCGCTCGGGTGCGGGTCGAAGGTCACCACGACGGCCCGTGCGCCCAGCTCGCGGGCGCGCTCGACCGCCCGGCCGATGATCAGTTGATGCCCCCGGTGCACGCCGTCGAACGAGCCGATGGTGACGACGCTGCGCCCCCAGTCCCCGGGGACCTCCTCCAGGCCACGCCAGCGCTGCACCCTGACCGCTCCTTGTTCCGTACCTGGCGCACGCTCTGTACGCTCCTGCGTTCCAAACCTGAACCCCTATAGCGTGCCATGCGCCCGAGTCGGCTTCGGCACCGGAAGGCCCACTTCGCGCGACGGCGGACGCCGGCCGCCGCGTTCGGCCTCGGCGGCGGCGTACTGCGGGTCCCGTCCGGCCGCCACCAGGGCCCGCATCCGGGTCAGCAGCGGGCCGCCGACCGGCGGCCTCTCGGTGGCCGGCCACTCCGCGAGCAGCCGAGCGAACCCGGCCGAACGGCCCGCGCAGCGGACGAGCGCGGCGTCCGCCTCCGCCGTGCGCGCGGCGATCCGGCGGACCAACTCCCTTACCCGGAGCGGGTCGTGCTCCGCACAGCGCTCGGCCAGCCGGTCCAGCACCGCCGTCAGTACGCATCCATCGCACTCGCCGGCCAGCAGGGCGTCCAGCAGCGGACCGCGCGAGGGCAGGCCGGGCGTCGCCAACCGCACGGCGAACACTCGCCGCACCGCCGCCGGCTGCGCCCCGGCCCCCAGCGCCCGCCACAGCTCCCGCGGCTGGGGCCAGCCCCTCTCACTGTGTACGACCCCTTCCTTCGCCGTACCGCCGCCGGGGATACCACCGCCCGCCGCCCGGGCCGCGACGACCGGATCTCCGCCCGTAGCGGAGCGATCGCCCAGCCCGGCCCGGTCGGGCACTGCTGCGGCGGCGTCGCCCCCCGGCGCCGCGGCCAGCAGGTGGTCCAGGTAGTCGGCGATCCGGCCGGCCCGTTCCGGGTGCTCGCGCAGCAGCTCGGCGGCCAGGTCGAGACCTCGGCGGGCCACCGCCGGGTCGGCCACCTCGGCGAGGACCCGAAGCCCCTCGGCCATGGCCGCGCCCGGGGCCGCCAGACGCTGCCGGAACGCCGCCAGGACGGGCTCCGGATCCTCCGCCAGCGCCGGGGCGAGCACCTCGGCGGTGACGAACGGATCGTCGGCCAGGTAGCACGCGAGCGCCGCCGCCAGATGCTGCGCCCGGGTCTGTCCGTCGCGGACCAGCAGCGCCAACGCGGCACCGTGCAGGGCGGGTTCGTCCTCCCGGGCCAGCAGGGCGGTTGCGGTGAAGCGCAGCAGCTCCCGGCCGGATCCGGCCGCGAACGGCGCGGTGCGCAGCGCGTGCACCGCCGCCGCGACATGCCGCTCGGGACGGGGGTCGTGGCTCCAGCGGTCGACGGCCCGGCACAGCGCGGAGGGCTCGTCCGCGGCCAGCAGCGAGAGCAGCGCATCGGCCCGAGGGTGGCCGGTTTCCACCAGGCACTCCGTCAGATCGTCCAGCGCCAGCCGCCTGTGCGCGTACAGCAGGTCGTGAGCGAGGTCGGCGACGGTGCAGCCGGGACGGGCCGGGATGCGGCGGCTGTCCTCGAACCAGTGGCACAGCAGTGGAATGACCACATGCGGTGCGGCGGCCAGCGCATCAGCCGTCGCGGTTCGGAAGCTCTGTGCGGCGCCGTCGGTCCGGACCAGCCGGCGGAGCAGGTCCAGCCTGGTGCCGGACGCCAGTGGCAGGGCTGCCCAGAAGGCCGGGCCGAGGGCGCCGGTCTGCTCACCGCGCTCGGCCAGTTGCTCCAGCAGGGACCGGTGGACGGCGAGGTCGGTGCCGGAACGCAGGGCGGCGGTCAGCAACCGCCCGGCCCACCAGGCGGGTTCGCTGTCGGACGGGGCGGTCTCCAGCGCCCGCCACAACCGGTACAGCCACTGGTCAAGCGCCGCCGCGCCCCAGATCTCCGCCACCCGCGCCAGCGCAACCACCACCGGTCCGACGCGGTGCCTCGGCACCCTCCCCCCGGTCCCGATGTGGGCCCCGCCGACCGCCCCGCCGTCCGTCGCCGGTACTGCCCGCCCACCACCGGGCAGCCGCTCCTCCGCGGGGCCCGCACCGGACCACCATCCGCCGAGGCCGCTCCCGTAGCCGGCCTCCGGTCCGACTTCCTCCGCAGACCACCACTCGCCGGCAGGCGCCTCTCCGGTGGCGCTCCCGGGCCCGTCAGCGGCCGGATGGGCACCGTCCTCCTCCAGGAGCAGCCGCAGCGCACCGTCCAGGTCCAGGTGCTGCCCCTGCAGCCACTCGCCCAGCTCCTCGTAGACCGGCCGGTACCCCTGGCCGGCCGCGACGAAGAGCCGTTCGCCGAGCACCGCCGACGCCCATCCCCCGGCCGTCGGGAACAGCAGCCGGAAGGCTTCGGCCGCCAGCTCTCCATGGCCCGAGCCGAGCATCTGCCGGGCCGCCTCGTGCACCCGTCCGGCGACGACCGCCGCCAGCCTCCGCACCCGAGCCGGTTCGGCCGGGCTCGGCCGTGGACCGCCCCTGCGGTGCGCTCCGGGCCGCCGCAGCTCCTCGCCGTCGGCCAGCCGCTGGGCGATCCGCAGACAGCACAGGTCCAGGTATGCGCCGAAGAGCTCACCGCGTCCGGGCTCCGTCGCCTGCCACCGCACGCCCGCCGCCCGGAGCTCCCCGGCGATCCGCAGGGCCAGGGGGTGTGCCGCCTCGGCCGGGCCCAGCGGTCCCGTTGCCGGGCCCGCCAGCCCGTAGCGCCGCGCGGCCCGCTCCGCGGCCTCCTGCGGCAGTGGCCCCAGGCCGTGCACCTGCACACCCTCGACCACACCCTCGACGTCCGCAGCACCGGCTTCGGCCCCCGGGCGTTCCCACTCCCCCCACTGCTCCGGCCGACAGGCCGTCAGCAGCCGCGCCCCGGACGCTCGCAGCCACCGCGAGGTGGCCCGCAGCCACCGCCCGCCGATCGCCGTCGGGGCTTCCTCCGGTGCGTCCAGGACGACGAGCAGCGGCCGCCCGGCCTCGGCGCAGAGCCGCGCGACCAGCTCGGGACCGGGTGTCTCCACGACGAGCAGCCCGGCTGCCCCGGCCAGGGCCCGGCCGACCGCGTCGGCCGACGAGGTGTCGGTGGCACGCAGGTCTGCGCCGCGCAGCCAGAGGGTGGGCAGTGGATGGCGACCCTCCGCCCGACGGACCGTCAGTGCGGCGAGTTCGGTGGTCCGGCCGCTGCCGGGGGCGCCGACCAGCACGGTGAGCGCCTCCTGCGGCTCCTCGCCGGTGAGCCCGTCCGGCCGGTCCACCCGGTCGGCGGCCAGGTCGGCGATCCGCCCGGGCCCGGCAGCGGCCGAGCCGAGCTGCACGGAGGCCAGCTGCAGCACCCCGGCCAGGTTGAGCGCCTGCCCGTACGCGGGGACGGTGGCCGCGTTCCGCGCGAGCACCTCCGCCAGCCCCGCCGACCGCGTCTGCCCCGCCGCCCCGGCCGACGGAACCGCCAGTGGGACGGCCACCGCCACACCGCCGTGCCCGACCGGCAGCGAGGGGGTGGCGACGCCGAGCACGGCTCCGGTCTCCGCGTCCACCACCGGCGCACCGGCCGTGATCCCCGTACCCGCCGTCGCCAGGTCCAGCCACAGCGCACCGGGGATCAGGTGGAACTCGTCCCGCCACGGGTACATCGCCGTCGCCGTCCCGAGCACCCCGCCCTGCGCCAGCGCCGTATCGCCGCCGGCTCTCAGACAGGGCACGGCGACCGGCTCCCCGCCCCGGGAGGCGGCCCCGATCGGCAGCGGCGGCACCGGCAGCCCGCCGGCCCGCTCCGTCCGCAGCAGCGCGAGCCCGTACGGTGCGAGCGGTTCGATGCAGTCGGCGCCGAGCACCCGGGTCTGTCCGCCGTCGGTGTGCAGCACTAGCCGGTCGAGACCGGCCACCGCCTCGTGCGCGGTGACGACGGTGCCCAGGAGGTCGGCGACGAAGCCCAGTCCTCGCAACCGACCGTCCGGCCCGCAGATTCGCAGCAGCGCCTGTGCCGGATCGGTCGCCCGGGACCATCCGTCACCCGACCCGGACCACCGACCAGCGGCCATCCGCCCGCCCTCCCCCGCCGGGCCGCATCGGGCCCGCCCCTGCGGAGTGGCCCGCCGCGGCTGCCGTACACGTCCGTCGGGAGCCTGCCCCCGGGTGTGGGCGGGGCACCATGGCCACACCCTTCACGCCGAGCGTTCACCTCGCGAGCTCGCTCGTACGGGTGAGATCGCTACAGTGCAGGTTTCACGGACCCGGCGACCGGGCGCGCGGTGCCGTGCAGTCAGCCGACGAAGACGGCGACCGGGCGGGCGCTGCCGCCCTTCTCCTCCACCAGTGCGAGGAAACGCCCTTCCGGGTCGAAGACGGCGATCGGCCCGTCCACACCGAGGCCGGGAGCCTTCAGCCGCATTCCGTTGGAGAGCAGCCTGGCCTGCTCGGCATCAATGTCCCAGCGGGGGAAGGCGGCGGTGGCCGCGTCCGCGATGGGCAGCACCTCCAGCTTCTCCTCCAGCTGCTCCAGGGTGTGCGCCGAGTCGAGTCCGTACGGGCCGACCTTGGTACGGCGCAGCGCGGTGAGGTGGCCGCCCACGCCGAGGTCGGCGCCGAGGTCGCGAGCCAGGGCACGGATGTAGGTGCCGGAGGAGCACTCGACGGTGACGTCGAGGTCGATCACGGGGGTGCCGTCCCCGGCGACCGCCGCCCGCTGCCCGTGCACGGTGAAGGAGTGCACCGTCGTCGCCCGCGCCGGGATCTCGAAGTCCTCGCCCTCCCGGACCCGGGTGTAGGAGCGCTTACCGTCGATCTTGATGGCACTGACCTTGGACGGCACCTGCATGATCTCGCCGGTCAGCTTGGCGATCCCGGTGTCGATCTGTTCCCGGGTGACCGCCGAGGCATCGGCCGAGGAGGTGACATCGCCCTCGCGGTCGTCGGTGACGGTGTTCTGCCCGAGACGGACGGTCGCCTCGTAGGTCTTGGCGGTGAGCATCAGGTGCCCGAGCAGCCGGGTGGCCCGCTCGACCCCGATGATCAGCACGCCGGTGGCCATCGGGTCCAGCGTGCCCGCGTGCCCGACCTTCCGCGTCCCGGCCAGCCACCGCATCTTGGCGACCACCCCGTGCGAGGTGAGGCCCTCCGGCTTGTCGACAATGACCAGGCCGTCGGGGCCGGTTCCCTTACGCTTCATCAGTTCTTCTCTGTGCAAAAGGTCGAAAGAATCGGTAGGTCAGCACGCGGTGCGCAGCGCCGCCCGGAACCGGGCGGCGGCCGTCGGCACGTCCTCCCGGAGGGCGAACCCGGCCGCGAACCGGTGCCCGCCGCCGCCGAGTTCGGCGCAGACCGCAGCGACGTCCACCGCGCCCTTGGCCCGGCAGGAGCCGCGAAGGGTGCCGTCCGGGTCCTGCTTCAGCACCAGCGCGACCTCCGCCTCGGCGGGGCGGCGCAGCACGTCGATCAGGCCCTCGATCTCCTCGATCGTCACACCGAAGAGCGCGAGGTCCTGGTAGGGCACCCAGGTCCACACCAGCCCGAGACCGCCCGCCGCCTCGGGCTCGTACGCGGCGCGGTCGAGCGCGGCGGCGAGCACCTTGAGGTAGCCGAAGGAGGAGGTGTCCCAGAGGGTGCGGGAGATGAGGTCGTGCCGGATGCCGGTGGCGAGCAGGCGCGCGGCGAACTCGTGGGTGGCCGGGGTGGTCGCCCGGTACCTGAACGAGCCCGTGTCGGTGGCCACCCCGGTGTAGAGGCAGGTGGCGAGCTCCTGGTCGAGCGGCACCTGGAGGCGTCGCAGCAGCTCGTCGACGAGGACGGCGGTGGCCGGTGCGCTCGGGTCGATCAGCCGGTGGGTGCCGAACCCGGGGTTGGAGGCGTGGTGGTCGATCACGATCAGCGCGGGGGCGGCGAACGCCTTCCCGTGCAGCAGCCCGAGCCGGCTCTCGGCGGCGACGTCGAAGCAGACCACCAGTTCGGGTACCTGCGGCACCTCGGCAGCCGGGACGATGAGGTCCTGCCCCGGCAGGAAGGCCAGCGACTCGGGGATCACCTGCGGGTCCTCACCGAAGGAGACCCGTACGGTGTGGCCGAGCGCGCGCAGCGCGATCCCGGCGGCCAGCGCGGAGCCGAGCGCGTCCCCGTCGGGGTTGATGTGGCAGATCAGGTCGATCGTGCGGGCCTGCCGGATGGCCGCGACCACGCGCTGCCACTCCCGTTCGACCCCGTCCTGCTCCACGTCCACCGGGCCGGACCCGACGGAACCGACCGGTGACTCAGTGCGAGGCCTCGGAAGCACCGCGAGGGCACCCTCCACCATGTCGGTGGAAGATGCCCCCTGGCCGGCCGTGACCGGCTCGGCTGTCACGGTTACTCGTCCTCGTCGTCGCGCTCGGCGGCCGGTGCCCGGTACGGGTCCGCGTCCCCGGCGTACGTCGCCCCGGCGGCGGCCGTGCGGACGGCGGCGTCGGACATCCGCGCCTTGTCCAGCAGGTCGTCGATGTTCCGGGCGTTGTCCGGAAGTGCATCCGCGACGAAGGTCAGCGACGGCGTGAAGCGCACCCCGGTCTGCTTGCCGACCTCGGAGCGGAGCACGCCCTTGGCGCTCTCCAGCGCCGCGGCCGTCGCCTCGCGCTCGGTCTCGTCGCCGTAGACCGTGTAGAAGACGGTGGCCTCCCGCAGGTCTCCGGTGACCCGGGTGTCCGTAATGGTCACATAGCCAAGGCGGGGGTCCTTGATCCGTCGTTGCAGGGTCTCGGCCACAACCACCTGGATGCGGTCGGCGAGCTTGCGCGCCCTAGCGGTGTCGGTCACGTTGCCTCCTCGTACGGTGGGCACGGTACCCGGGTCAGTGCTGCGCCCGGTGGGGCCCACGCCCCAACGTACCTGCCCGCGCCCAGCCTTGTGGGCGCTGTCGGTCCTCGTCGGTGTGACGGTGGCGACTTCGCGACCACCGCACCCGGCTTCTCAATCATCAGTCATCACCGTCGTGGTGGTAGCGCCTCCTGGCGGAGAGCAGTTGCACCTCGGGGCGGCCGGCGACGAGCCGCTCACAGCTGTCCAGGATCTCGGTGACGTACCCGGCGTTGCCGGACACCACCGCCAGGCCGATCTCGGCCCTCCGGTGCAGATCCTGGTTCCCGGTCTCCGCTGCGCACACGCTGTACTTGCGCTGCAGCTCGGCCACGATGGGCCGCACGATCGAGCGCTTCTCCTTGAGCGAGTGGACGTCGCCGAGGAGGAGGTCGAAGGTGAGTGTTCCCACGAACATATAAGGCAGGTCTCGCCGACCTGTGGGCCTCGTAGGGACCCCCGTGAAGCGGGGGACGTACGAGGACCCTACACAGCGAGACCGGGGCCGGTCGACGGGATAATCATCCCGCCGACCGGCCCCGGCAGCCGACGCTTACGCGCGCGGCTTCTCGCGCATCTCGTAGGTCTCGATGATGTCCTCGACCTTGATGTCGTTGAACGACCCCAGGGTCACACCGGCCTCGAAGCCCTCGCGGACCTCGGTCGCGTCGTCCTTGAAGCGGCGCAGACCCTCGATGGAGAGGTTCTCCGCCACGACCTTGCCGTCGCGGATGAGACGGGCCTTGGCGTTGCGGCGCAGCAGGCCCTCGCGGACCAGGACACCGGCGATGTTGCCGAACTTGGAGGAGCGGAACACCTCGCGGACCTCCGCAGAGCCGAGGCGCACCTCCTCGTACTCCGGCTTGAGCAGACCCTTGAGGGCCGACTCGATCTCCTCGATCGCCTGGTAGATGACCGAGTAGTACCGGACGTCGACGCCCTCGCGCTCGGCTGCGGTCCGTGCACGGCCCTCGGCCCGCACGTTGAAGCCGATGATGATGGCGTCCGAGCCCATCGCCAGGTCCACGTCGGACTCGGTGATGGCACCCACACCGCGGTGCAGGACCCGGAGCTCGACCTCCTCGCCCACGTCCAGCTTGACCAGGGCGTCCTCGAGGGCCTCGACCGAACCGGAGACGTCACCCTTGATGATGAGGTTGAGCTGCTCGATGGAGCCGGCCGCGATGGCCTTGTCCAGGTCCTCGAGCGAGATCCGGACCCGACGCTGCGCGAAGGCGGCGTTGCGGTCGCGGGCCGAACGCTTCTCGGCGATCTGGCGAGCGGTGCGGTCCTCCTCGACGACGATGAAGCTGTCGCCGGCGCGGGGCACCGAGGTCAGACCGAGCAGCAGCACCGGACGCGACGGGCCGGCCTCTTCGAGGTGGTTGCCGTTCTCGTCCAGCATGGCGCGGACGCGACCGTAGGCGTCGCCGACCACGATCGAGTCACCGACGCGGAGGGTACCGCGCTGGACCAGGACGGTCGCCATGGCGCCGCGGCCCTTGTCCAGGTGGGCCTCGATGGCAATACCCTGCGCGTCCTGCTCGGGGTTGGCCCGCAGGTCGAGCGAGGCGTCCGCGGTCAGGACCACGGCCTCCAGCAGCTGGTCGATGTTCAGACCCTGGCGCGCGGAGATGTCGACGAACATGGTGTCGCCGCCGTACTCCTCGGCCACCAGACCGAACTCGGTCAGCTGACCGCGGACCTTGGTCGGGTCGGCGCCCTCGACGTCGATCTTGTTGACCGCGACCACGATCGGCACACCGGCGGCCTTGGCGTGGTTGAGCGCCTCGACCGTCTGCGGCATGACACCGTCGTTGGCCGCGACCACCAGGATCGCGATGTCGGTGGACTTGGCACCACGGGCACGCATGGCGGAGAACGCCTCGTGACCCGGGGTGTCCAGGAAGGTGATCGGACGCTCTTCGCCGTTCACGATGGTGGCGACCTGGTAGGCACCGATGTGCTGGGTGATGCCACCGGCCTCGCCGGCCACCACGTTGGACTTGCGGATCGCGTCCAGCAGGCGGGTCTTACCGTGGTCGACGTGACCCATGACGGTGACGACCGGCGGGCGGGGCGCCAGCATGTCCTCGTCGCCCTCGTTGGCACCGAAGTCGATGTCGAACGACTCCAGCAGCTCGCGGTCCTCGTCGTCCCGGCTGACGATCTCCAGGACGAAGCCCATCTCGCCGGCCAGCAGCTCGAGGGTGGCGTCGGAGACCGACTGGGTCGCGGTGACCATCTCACCGAGGTTGAACATCACCGAGACGAGCGCGGCCGGGTTGGCGTTGATCTTCTCCGCGAAGTCCATCAGCGAGGCACCACGCGACAGGCGGACCGTCTGGCCGTTGCCGCGAGGCAGCATCACACCGCCGACGGACGGGGCCTGCATGGCCTCGTACTCCTGGCGCTTCGCCCGCTTCGACTTACGGCCACGCGCCGGGCGACCGCCCGGACCACGGCCGAAGGCACCCTGCGTGCCACCACGGGCACCCGGACCACCCGGACGGCCACCGAAGCCACCCGGACGCGGGCCGCCGAAGCCGCCACCGCCACCGGCACCGCCACCCGGACGGGGACCGCCGAAGCCGCCACCGGCCGGACGCGAGCCCGGACCAGCCGGACGACCGGCGAAGCCCGGACGGGCGCCACCGGCACCCGGACCACCCGGACGGCCACCGGGGCCACCCGGACCACGGCCCCCCGGGCCGGGACGCGGGCCCGGACCGGCCGGACGCTGCGGCATCATGCCCGGGTTCGGGCGCGGCATACCGGACGGGGACGGGGCACCCGGACGCGGACCGGCCGGACGGGGCATGCCGTCGGGACGCGGCGCACCGGCACCCGGACCACCCGGACGCGGACGGTCACCGGCACCGGCCGGACGCGGACGGTCGCCACCCGGACGGGGGGCACCCGCACCAGGCGCACCGGCGGGACGCGGACGGTCGCCACCGGGACGGGGACGCTCGCCGGCACCGGCCGGACGCGGACGGTCGCCACCGGGACGGGGACGCTCGCCCGCACCGGGCGCACCGGCACCCGGACGCGGACGCTCACCCTGGCCACCACCGGGACGGCGGTCGCCGGGGCGGGCCATACCGGTGGCGCCACCCGAAGTGAAGGGGTTGTTGCCCGGACGCGGACCGGCCGGACGCGGGCCCGGACGGGCACCCGAGGACGGGGCGGCCGCAGCCGGACGCGGGGCCGGAGCGGCCGGACGGGCCGCAGCCTCACCGGCAGGAGCCGGGGAGGAGAACTCGGCCGCCGGGGCAGCCGGAGCCGGCGCAGCGGGACGCGCGGCCGGGCGCGGGCCCGGGGTCGCAGCGGCCGGCTTGGGCGCGGCGGGGGCAGCCGGCGCAGCGGGAGCTGCGGGAACGGCCGGGGTGGCAGCCGCAGCGGCGGCGGCCGGGGTGGGACGGGGGCCCGGAGTCGCCGTGGGGCGCGGGCCAGGGGTGGGTGCACCCGGCTTGGGTGCGGCCGCACCGGCGGCGGGGCCACCGGACGGCTGGGGCGCCGCGGGCTTCCGCGGGCCAGGCTTGGCGGACGAGCCACCAGCAGGCGGCGTCGCTCCCAATGCGTCAGTCAACTTGCGTACGACCGGCGCCTCGATCGTCGAGGACGCCGAACGGACGAACTCACCCAGCTCGGTGAGCTTGGCCATGACGGCCTTGCTCTCCAAGCCAAGCTCCTTGGCGAGTTCGTATACCCGGACCTTAGCCACTTCGCTCCTGTCTATGAGTCCGGGGTAATCGTCCGCCGGACTGTCGCTACTTCATGGGCGTACTCATCGCGTACTCATCGAGTGCTCATCGCAATCTCGACCTACTTCCAACTCGCGAGGTACCTGACGTGTCGCGCGGCGCACGGAGGACTCCGTGCACTGCGCATTGCTGGTGGTGCTTCGCCGCTCCTGAGGACTCAGGGCGCCGAGGTCTCGCCCGCCCGCTCGCCGACGTACGCGCGCAGCGTGCCGGTGTCGAGCACACCCTGGAGCCGGAAGGCCCTGGGGAACGCCCGACGGCGTACCGCGAGGTCGAGGCAGGCCAGGTCGAGGTGCAGATGTGCACCCCGCCCCGGCAGTGCGCCGCGCGGATCGGGGACACAGACGCCCTCGACCGCCACTACGCGCAACAGCTCGTGTTTGGCCGCTCGCTTGCGGCAGCCCACGCAGGTGCGTTCAGGGCATGCACGGACATGCGTCCGGCCAGACACGCTCAAGTCTACCCCTCCGAAGGGACATGGCGCCGCCCCGCCGATCCAGGCGGGGCAGCACGTACGTTTACTACTCGGCCGACGATTCCCCGGAGGGC
Organism: Kitasatospora sp. GP82; assembly: GCF_029892105.1. Lineage (GTDB taxonomy): Bacteria > Actinomycetota > Actinomycetes > Streptomycetales > Streptomycetaceae > Kitasatospora. The sequence goes on from NZ_JARZAJ010000033.1 coordinate 38,840, forward strand.
ACCTCGGTGTCCGGGCGGATGTCGATCCGCCAGCCCGTCAGACGGGCTGCGAGGCGGGCGTTCTGACCCTCCTTGCCGATCGCCAGCGACAGCTGGTAGTCGGGAACGATCACCCGGGCGGAGCGCTGGTTGTAGTCGACGATCTCCACCTTCGTCACCCGGGCGGGGGACAGCGCGGAGGCGACCATGTCGGCCGGGTCCTCCGACCAGTCGACGATGTCGATCTTCTCGCCGTGCAGCTCGCCCATCACATTGCGCACCCGGGCGCCCATCGGACCGATGCAGGCGCCCTTGGCGTTCAGGCCCGGCTTGCGGGACCAGACCGCGATCTTGGTGCGGTGTCCGGCCTCGCGGGCGATCGCGGCGATCTCGACGCTGCCGTCGGCGATCTCCGGGACCTCCAGGGCGAAGAGCTTCTTCACCAGGCTGGGGTGGGTGCGGGAGAGGGTCACGGACGCACCGCGCACACCGCGGCGGACGGCCACCACGTAGCACTTCAGCCGGGTGCCGTGCTTGTAGTCCTCACCCGGAACCTGCTCCTGCGGCGGGAGGATCGCCTCCAGCTTGCCGATGTCGACCAGGATGTTCTTCGGGTCGTTGCCCTGCTGGACGACACCGGTGACGATGTCGCCCTCCTTGCCCGCGTACTCGCCGAAGGTCTGGTCGTCGGCGGCGTCGCGCAGACGCTGCAGGATGACCTGCTTGGCGGTCGAGGCGGCGATCCGGCCGAAGCCGCTCGGGGTGTCGTCGAACTCCTTGGGCTCGACGCCCTCCTCCAGCTCCGCCGGGTCCTCCAGGGCCCACACGGTGACATGGCCGGTCTTGCGGTTCAGCTCGACCCGGGCCCGGCGGCGGGAGCCCTCGGTGCGGTGGTAGGCGATGAGGAGGGCCGACTCGATCGACTCGACCAACAGGTCGAACGGAACGCCCTTCTCGGTAACCAGCCCACGCAGGGCACTCATGTCGATGTCCACGGCTACGCCTCCTCTTCTTTCATCACATACATGGCGCAAAGTCGTTCGTTGTTCGGCGGCGGTGTCTCAGGCCTCGTCGGCATCGGCGTCGTCGGCGTCGTCGGCATCGGCGTCGTCGGCGTCGTCGGCGTCCACCGCGAGGTCCTCGGCCTCGTCGAGGAGCTTCTCGTCTTCCTTGCGGTTGAACTCGACCTGGACGCGCGCCTTGGCGACCTCGGCGTACTCCAGGCGGCGCTCCTTGGCCTTGCCGCGGCCCTTGACCGGCTGCACCTCGACCAGCGCGCCGTCCTCGTCGGCCGTGAGCACCCGGGCGACGATCTCGCTGCCGTCCACCAGCTTCGCCTTCACCAGACGGCCCTCGGCCCGGTGCCAGTGGCGCGGCCGGGTGAGCGGGCGCTCCACCCCGGGCGAGCCGACCTCCAGCAGGTAGGGAGCCTCGCCCATCACATCGGAGTCGTCCAGCTTCTGGCCGACCAGGCGGCTGAACTCGGCGATGGCATCGAGATCCACACCGCCGTCGGCGTCCACGTCGATCTGCACCTGGCGACGGCTGCCCGCCTGGGTGACCTTGACATCCTCGAGGTCGAGACCGGCCTCGGCGGCCAGTGGCTCCAGCAACGCGCGCAGCCGGTCAGTGGGGGTGGTGCTCATCCGGGTGACTCCTCGGCCGCGTCTGCTGTTGTCGGTAGGTGCTAAGTCAACGCAGAGCCTATCCGGTCAACCCCGGAACCGCCGATTCCGGCGGGTGGCGGGACGCCCGGGTGCACCCTGTTGCCGGGCACACCCCGGACGGGTTGCGAGCAACATCACATTGACGGCGGGGTGGTGACCCGGCCTCGGCGCGATGTTGATTCTGTAATGATTCACAACAGCGGGGGCTCGTCGGCTCCCCCATGCCCCAGCACCCCCACCCTCGTCACCCTGCGGGAGCCCGACGATGCTGTCCCCCACCCGGCGGACCTTCCTGGCCATCGGCGTGCTCACCGGCGCCCTGGTCCTCTCCGGCTGCACGGGTGGTGGTGGCAGCGGTGGTGGCAGCGGCGGTGGCAGCGGCGGTGGCAGCGCCTCCAGCCACGAGAACCGGCCCGACCCGGACCTGCCGCTGCGATCCCGTGCGGTGGCCACCACCGACACCCTGCTCGCCGGGTACGACGCGGTCCTCGCCGGGCCCGGCGCCGCCCAGGCGGACCGGCTCAAGGCCTTCCGCGCCGACCTGGTCGTCCACCGCGCCGCGCTCGCCGCCGGTCTGCCCGACCCCGGTGCTTCCCCCGGCACGTCCCCCGGCACCCAGCCGGCCGGCACCGCCGTGAAGACGGTGGCCGCGCTCGCCGCCGCCGAACGGCAGGCCGCCGGGACCCGCCTCGCCGACCTGGACGCCGCCTCACCCGCCCTCGCCAAGCTGCTGGCCGCCGTCTCGGCCTCGGACGCCCTGCACGCGGCGGCGCTCGGCGACACCGGTCCGATCACCGTCCCCGCACCCGCGCCCACCGCATCGCCCAGCACCGCATCGGCCACCCCGTCCGGGCCCTCCGCTTCCGGCAGCCCCGGCCCGCTGCCCAGCGCCGCCGCCACCGGACTGCAGAACGCGCTGGCCGCCGAGCACGCCGCCGTCTACGGATACGGCGTGGTCGGCGCGTGGCTGCCCGCCGGACCACAGCGCCAGGACGGCTACGCCTCGTACGCCGCCCACCAGGCCCGACGCGACGACTGGCAGCGGCTGCTCGACTCCGGCGGCGCGACCCCCACCGCCGCCGCACCCGGCTACCGCCTCCCCTTCCAGGTCACCAGCGCCGCCACCGCGGAACAGCTCGCCGCACACATCGAGACCCAGCTCACCGCCGCGTACGCCGACCTCGTCGCCGCCGGCACCGGCCCCCTGCGGGCCACCGCCGCCACCACCCTGCGCGAGACCGCGCTGCGCGCCACCCACTGGGGCGCCGACCTCTCAGCCCTCCCCGGCCTGCCGGAGCAGCCGGAGCAGCCGGGGGCAAGCGGCTAGCTCTTCACGGGCGCGGGGGCTCTTGAGAGATCACTCGTGCGCCTGACCAGCAGTTTCCCTCCCATGCCCGAGAATGGGCAGGCAGTACCAGGGGGAAGCACCAAAGCGAGAGGCCCAGCATGTCGGCAGCACCAGGGCAGTTCACCGTTCCCGAGCGCCTGGCGCAGACCGTCCGGGCCACCGAGGGGGCAGCGGGCGCAGCCTGGCTGGCCGGCCTCCGGAACACCGTCGCCGAGCACCTCGCCCGCTGGGACCTCACTCTGGAGCGCATCGGTGAACCCGGCGGCCGGCTCAGCCTGATCGCCTACGTCCGCCGCCCCGACGACTCCCTGGCCGTTCTCAAGGCCCAGCCCGTCACACCCGCCACGGCCCACGAGCACGCGGCGCTGGCCCACTGGGCCGGGCGCAGTGCCGTCCTGCTGCTGGACGCCGACCCCGCCGCGGGAGTGCTGCTGCTGGAGCGGCTGCACGGCGACATCCCGCTCCGCTCGCTCGCCGAGGCCAAGGCGATGCTGGAGGCCACGAGCCTGCTCCAGCGTCTGTGGGTGCCTCCGGCCGAGGGCCACCCGTTCTCCTCGGTGGCCGACCGGGTCGGCGAACTGGCCTCCGGGCTGCGCCGCCGCCGCGAACTGCCCAGGGCCGCCGACACCCGCCCGCTGATCGACGAGGCCCTGGAGACGGCTGCCGGGCTGCTGGCCGACGAGCCCGAACGCAGGCTGCTGCACGGCGACTTCCACCACGGCAATGTGCTGGCCGCCGACCGGGCGCCCTGGCTGGCCGTCAACCCCGAGCCGCTGGTGGGCGAGCGCGCCTTCGACCTGGCCTGGCTGGCCCAGGACCGGATGGACACCCTGGCGGGTTCCCCCGGGCCGCGCGGCGCCGCCCGCCGCCGTCTGCACCAGCTGGCCGACTCGGTCGAGGTGGAGTACGAACGGCTGCGCGGCTGGACCCTCTTCCGTACCGTCGCGGCCGGTCTGCGCTGTCTGGAGGCCGGTGACACCGAAGGCACCGAGCTCTACCTGGAGTTCGCGTCCTGGCTCTGACCCGGCATCAGCAGCGGCAGCGGCGCACCCATCACCGCGTACGGGCGGACGGTGCTCGGGAAGACCACCTGACGCGCCAAGTCCCGGTAGCCGAGCGAGCGGTAGAGCCGCCGGGCCGGGGTCTCCGCGTCGATCGCGGAGAGGATGCTGCGTGGCAGCCCGGAGCACTCGCAGAGGGACCGGATCAGCGAGCTGCCGACGCCCCGGCCCTGGAACTCCGGCAGGACGTGCAGCTCGGTGACGGCGAAGACGCCGTCCAGCCAGTCGCCGTGCCCCCGCGCGGCCAGATAGGGCTCGATCACCGTGCTCCACCAGTGGTCGCGCCGGTTGGGCATCCCGTACCCGAAGCCGACCAGCCGGCCCTCGCTGAACGCGCCCAGGGCGAGCACCCCGGGCTGCTGGGCGTGCCTGGTGACGATCTGCAGCCGGACCGCCACCTCCTCGGGCCGCAGCCCGAAGGCGACCGCCTGCACAGCCAGCGCGCTCGGCGCCCAGGCCGCCAGGTCGATGGCCTCGATCGTCACCTCGGTCAGCTGCTCCATGACCGGGACGTTACTACTCCGAACGGTAAACGGCGGCCTGCTCAGAACAGGACGCTCATGAAGGCCCCGACCTCGCGGAAGCCGACCCGGTGGTAGGCCGCGCGGGCCCTGACGTTGAAGTCGTTGACGTACAGCGACACCACGGGCGCGACCTCGCGCAACGCGAAGTCCAGCACGGCGGCCATGCCCGACTCGGAGAGCCGCCGCCCCCGGTGCTCGGGTGCCACCCAGACCCCCTGGATCTGACAGGCACCGGTCGCCACCGCACCGACCTCGGCCTTGAAGACCACCCCGCCGTCCTCGGAGAAACGGGCGAACGAGCGCCCCGAGGAGACGAGTTCGGCGACCCTGGCCTGGTAGAGCAGACCACCGTCGCCGGCCAGCGGGGAGATGCCGACCTCTTCGGTGAACATCGCCACGCAGGCCGGCATCAGGGCGTCGATCTCGTTCTTCCTGACCCGGCGGACCAGCGGGTCGGGTGCCACCTCGGTGGCGGACTCGGTGGTGGCGAGCAGCGGCTGGTGGGCACGGATCTCGCGGGGCGGTCCCCAGCTGCGCTCCAGCAGGGCCCAGAGGGCGGCGGTGGGTTCGGCCGGGCCGACGATCGAGGAGCAGCGGCGGCCCTGGCGGCGGGCCCGCTCGGCGAAGGCGCGGACGGCCTCGGGCCCTGCGTTGACCAGGACGAGATTGGCCCCGGCATAGCAGAGCGACTCCAGTCGGCCGTCCTGGTCGTGCCAGCCCCACATCTCGCCGCCGAGCCGCCACGGGTCGAGCCCGACGGCCTCGACCCGGGTGGCGACGAAGGCATTGGCCACCGGGTCGCGGTGCAGGATCTCCAGGGCGTCGTCGAGATCCGGGGTGTCCAGGATCCGGGTGGCGGCAAGGGCGCGGGCGACCTGGAAGGGCCCGGGAAGCATCACACCACGATCGAGCACAGTCACCTCACCAATCGAACACGCTGGTCGCTCGCCTCCGGCTGCCTGGTCCGTTCGACGCAGTGCTCGTTCGGGACAGGACGGGGGCACCCTACTCCGCGGGTTCCGAGGAGCAGGCCGCGGGGCCGTCCGTAGGCGGACGACCCCGCGTCAGCCGGGAGAGGTCACTTCGCGGCGACCACGGTGGGCGTGCCGGACTCGACGCCCTGCTCCTGCATCTGCTCGGCCAGCTTGAGGGCCTCTTCGATCAGGGTCTCGACGATCTTCGACTCGGGGACGGTCTTGATGACCTCGCCCTTGACGAAGATCTGGCCCTTGCCGTTGCCGGAGGCCACGCCGAGGTCGGCCTCGCGGGCCTCACCGGGGCCGTTGACGACGCAGCCCATGACGGCGACGCGCAGCGGCACCTCCATGCCTTCGAGCCCGGCGGTGACCTCCTCGGCCAGCTTGTAGACATCCACCTGGGCGCGGCCGCAGGAGGGGCAGGAGACGATCTCCAGGCCGCGCTCGCGCAGGCCGAGCGACTCCAGGATCTGGTTGCCGACCTTGATCTCCTCCGCGGGCGGGGCGGAGAGCGAGACCCGGATGGTGTCACCGATGCCCTCGGCCAGCAGCGCGCCGAAGGCGACGGCCGACTTGATGGTGCCCTGGAAGGCCGGGCCCGCCTCGGTCACACCGAGGTGCAGCGGGTAGTCGCAGGCCGCGGCGAGCTGGCGGTAGGCGTTGATCATCACGACCGGGTCGTTGTGCTTGACCGAGATCTTGATGTCGCGGAAGTCGTGCTCCTCGAAGAGCGAGCACTCCCACAGCGCGGACTCGACCAGCGCCTCGGGGGTGGCCCGGCCGTACTTCTCCATCAGGCGCTTGTCCAGCGAACCGGCGTTGACGCCGATCCGGATCGGGACACCGGCGTCCTTGGCCGCCTTGGCGATCTCGCCGACCTTGTCGTCGAACGCCTTGATGTTGCCCGGGTTGACGCGCACCGCCGCACAGCCGGCGTCGATGGCCGCGAAGACGTACTTCGGCTGGAAGTGGATGTCGGCGATCACCGGGATCTGCGACTTCTTGGCGATGATCGGCAGCGCGTCGGCGTCGTCCTGCGACGGCACCGCGACCCGGACGATCTGGCAGCCGGAGGCGGTGAGCTGCGCGATCTGCTGCAGGGTGGCGTTGATGTCGGAGGTGAGGGTCGTGGTCATCGACTGCACCGAGACCGGGGCGTCACCGCCGACCGGGACATTACCGACCATGATCTGCCGGGAGTACCGGCGCTTGGCGAGCGGCTTGAGCGGCAGGGACGGAATACCGAGCGAGATCGCGGTCATGTGCGCAGGGTTCCCAAGATTGTGTGTGTGGACCGACCGGTGGCTCTGGCCGGGCCGGGCGCGCTCGATGAACGCGCGCCCGGCGACCAACGGTACGCCACGGCTCCTGTGCCGGGCACATTCGGCCGGTCAGGCCGGACTAGTTGAGCTTGACGGGGTTGACGAGGTCGGCCACCGCCACCAGCGCCGTGAAGCAGATGAAGATACCCGCGACCACATAGGCGATCGGCATCAGCTTGGCCACGTCGAACGGGCCCGGGTCGGGGCGGCGGAAGAGGTTGGCGGTCTTGCGGCGCAGCGACTCCCAGAGCGCTCCGGCGATGTGGCCGCCGTCCAGCGGAAGCAGCGGCAGCATGTTGAACAGGAAGAGCGAGAGGTTGATCCCGGCGAGCAGCTGGACCATGAAGGCGAGCTGCTGGGTGGCCGGGAGGTCCATCGCGAAGACGTCCCCGCCGAGCCTGGCGGCACCGACCATGCCCATCGGCGAGTCCGTCGGGCGCGGGTCGTTGCCGACGATGGCGTGCCACAGACCGGGGATCTTGCCGGGCAGCGCGACCAGTGAGGAGATGCCGTGCCTGGCCATCTGGACCATCTGGTCGAAGCTCTCACCCAGGCTCATCTGGACCACGCCGGTGGCGGGTGAGAAGCCGAGGAAACCGGCCTGCACGGGGGCGCCCTCGGCGGGGCGTCCGTCCTTGTCCACAGGGTTGACGGTGTTGCTGGTGATGCTCGCGGTGAGCGGCACCTGCTGGCCCTTGCGCTCGACCAGGATGCTCACCGTCTCGCCGGGGACCTTGCGGATGTCGGCCTGGAGCTGCTTGTAGCTGCCGATCCGGTCGCCGTTGAAGGACAGGACGGTGTCGCCCGGCTTCAGCCCGGCCAGGTTGGCGGGGGACTTCGGAGCGCTGGCGGGGCAGCTGTCGGTCTTGGAGCCGGCCGGGACGACGCACTCGCTGACGGTGCCGACGGTGGGCACCGCCGTCTGCACGCCGATGCCCATGAACCAGCCGAGGTAGAGCACGACCGAGAGGATCAGGTTCATGAACGGGCCGGCGAACATCACGATGACCCGCTGCCAGGGCTTGCGGGTGTAGAACAGCCGCTTCTCGTCGCCGGGCTGGAGTTCCTCGTAGGAGGCCTCGCGGGCGTCCTCGATCATCGAGCGCCAGGGCGAGCTGCTGCGTTGCGTTATCCGCCCGTCCGCGCCCGGCGGGAACATCCCGATCATGCGGATGTACCCGCCGAGCGGGATCGCCTTGATGCCGTACTCCGTGTCGCCCTTGCGGCGGGACCAGACGGTCTTCCCGAAGCCGACCATGTACTGCGGCACCCGGATGCCGAAGAGCTTGGCCGTGGAGAGGTGGCCCAGCTCGTGCCAGGCGATCGAGAAGAGCAGCCCGACCAGAAAGAGGAGGATGCCCAGCACCCACATCGCCGTTGTCACTGCTCGTCCTCCGTCATGCCGCTCCGCTCGCCGTACGTCGTGTTCAGCCTGCCGCCAGCTCGGTGGCCCGGGCGCGAGCCCAGTCCTCCGCGTGGAGGACGTCCTCGACCGTGAGGGAAGTTCCCGCGGCCGCCCGCCCACCGTGGTGGGAGCCGTGCTCGGCAACCACCTTGGCCACAGTGTCCACGATCTGGGTGAAAGCGAGGCGGCCGTTCAGAAATGCCTCGACGCACTCCTCGTTGGCGGCGTTGAAGACGGCCGGAGCCGTCCCGCCGAGCGTACCCACCTCGCGGGCGAGCTCCACCGCCGGGAAGGCCTCGTTGTCGAGCGGGAAGAACTCCCAGCTCGCGGCCTTGGTCCAGTCGCACCCGGGGGCTGCGTCCGGGACGCGCGCGGGCCAGCCGAGGCCGAGCGCGATCGGCATCCGCATGTCCGGCGGGCTGGCCTGGGCGAGCGTTGAGCCGTCCGTGAACTCCACCATCGAGTGGACGATCGACTGCGGATGGACCACAACCTCGATCCGCTCGAACGGGACGTCGTACAGCAGATGGGCCTCGATCACCTCCAGGCCCTTGTTGACCAGGGTGGCCGAGTTGATGGTGATCACCGGGCCCATCGCCCAGGTCGGGTGGGCCAGCGCGTCCTCGGGGGTGACGGCGGCCAACTGCTCGCGGGTACGGCCCCGGAACGGGCCGCCGCTCGCGGTGACCACCAGCTTGCGGACCTCGGCCCGGCTGCCACCGGCCAGCGCCTGGAAGATCGCGGTGTGCTCGGAGTCCACCGGGACGATCTGCCCGGGCTTGGCCAGCGCCTTCACCAGCGGGCCGCCGACGATCAGCGACTCCTTGTTGGCCAGCACCAGCACCCGCCCGGCCCGCAGCGCGGCCAGGGTGGGGCGCAGCCCGATGGATCCGGTGATCCCGTTCAGCACCGAGTGGCACTCGACGGCGGCGACCTCGGTGGCCGCGTCGGGACCGGCCAGGATCTGCGGCAGCGGGCGGCCCGCGGCCTTGGCCCCGAGCGCCTCGCGCAGGGCCTCGACGGCGTCCTCACGGGCGATCGCCACCGTGTGCACACCGAGCCGGAGCGCCTGCTCGGCGAGCAGCTCCACCCGTCCCCCGGCCGCCGAGAGGGCTACCACCTTGAAGCGGTCGGGGTTGCGCAGCACCACGTCGATGGCCTGGGTGCCGATCGAGCCGGTGGAACCGAGGATCACCAGCTCCCGGGGGCCGGAGGGATCCTTCACCACGGGAGTGAAGTGCAGCTGCGGGTGGGCGAGCGAGTTCATGCGCTCCATTGTGGCCTCTCGGCCACCGTGCTCACCTCCACACCCCGCACCCACCCGTCCCACGGCCCCCGCCGGGCCGCTCGGCCGCCGGTGGGACGCCGGTGGGACTCGGCGGAACTCCGTGGCCGGCCCCCGGAAGAACCCCGGCCGTGTGCCTCCGAGGCCGTGTTCCCGGCAACGCTGCCGCACCGGCAGCGCGCCGACGGCCCGCCACCACGGAACGTGGTGACGGGCCGTCAGGGTCTGGCTCAGAGGTCGAGGCCGGTGAGGACCATGACCTTCTCGTAGGTGAAGTCGCCCATCGCGTACTTGACGCCCTCGCGGCCGACGCCGGAGTCCTTCACACCGCCGTACGGCATCTGGTCGGCGCGGAAGGACGGGGCGTCGCCGATGATCACGCCGCCGACCTCCAGCTCCCGCTGCGCACGGAAGGCGGTCTGCAGGTCGTGGGTGAAGACACCCGCCTGCAGGCCGAAGGCGGAGTCGTTGACGGCGGCGAAGGCCTCGTCGGTGGAGTCGACCTTGTGCAGCGAGAGCACCGGGCCGAAGACCTCGGCACGGGCCAGGATCGCATCGGCCGGCAGCTCGGCCAGCACGGTCGGGGCGTAGGTCGCACCCTCACGGGTACCGCCGGTGAGCACCTTGGCGCCCTTGGCGACGGCATCCTCGACCCAGGACTCGACGCGCTTGGCGGCGTTCTCGTCCACCAGCGGGCCGACGTCCACCGCGTCGTCCTTCGGGTCACCGGTGACCTGGGCCTGGACCTTGGCGACGACCTTCTCCACCAGCGCGTCGTAGACCGAGGCGTCGGCGATCACGCGCTGCACCGAGATGCAGGACTGGCCGCCCTGGTAGTTGGAGAACATCGCGATCCGGGTGGCGGCCCAGTCGAGGTCGGCCTCGGAGGACCAGTCGGCGAGCACCACGGCGGCGGCGTTGCCGCCGAGCTCCAGGGTGACGTGCTTGCGCGGCACCGAGTCCATGATCTGGTAGCCGACCTTGTCGGAACCGGTGAAGGAGATGACCGGCAGACGCTCGTCCTGGACCAGGGCCGGCATCTTCTCGTTCGCCACCGGCAGCACGCTCCAGGAGCCCGCCGGCAGATCGGTCTCGGCCAGGATCTCGCCCAGGACCAGGGCGGAGAGCGGAGTGGCCGGGGCCGGCTTGAGGATGATCGGGGCGCCGACGGCGATCGCCGGGGCGACCTTGTGGGCGACCAGGTTCAGCGGGAAGTTGAACGGGGCGATCCCGAGCACCGCACCACGCGGGAAGCGGCGGATCAGCGCGAAGCGGCCCACGCCGCCCGGGTCGGTGTCCAGGCGCATGGTCTCGCCGTTGGTCCGGCGGGCCTCCTCGGCGGCCCAGCGGAACACCGAGACGGCACGGCCGACCTCACCACGGGCCCACTTGATCGGCTTGCCGTTCTCGGCGGTGATCAGCTGGGCGATCTCCTCGGTGCGCTCCGTCAGGCGCTTGGACACGTGGTCCAGCGCGGCGGCACGCACATGCGCCGGGGTCGCGGCGAAGACCGGTACGGCGGCAGCGGCGGCGGCCACGGCCTCCTCGACCTGCGCGTCGGTGGGGACGCTGACCTTGCCGACCAGGCTTCCGTCGAACGAATGCCGAACCTCGAAGTCCCCGTCGCCGGTCGCCCGGCGGCCGGCCAGCCAGAACTCATGGGTGGTGGTCACAGTCGTACCGGCCCTCTCCTCGTCAACCTCTGAACCCCACGGCCATGGAGCCAGAAACCCAACGGTAGGGGGACCGAAGCGCAAACCTGATTAGACACAGCGTCCTGGTCGGCCCGCATGCCAGTACACCGTGGAGACTTTTTAGGGGCTGTTGATCAAGCAGGGCCCCGCACCCTGGCGCGCCTACTCCTCGCCGGCCCGCAGGGCCAGCCAGAGCTCCATGCGGACGTCGGTGTCGTCCAGCGAGCGGCCGAGCAGTTCCTCGACCCGGCGCATCCGGTACCGCAGGGTGTGCCGGTGCACACCGAGGTCGGCGGCCGCCGCATCCCACTGGCCGTGCCGGGAGAGCCAGGCCCGCAGCGAGGCGACCAGATCACCCCGCGCCGTACGGTCGTGGTCGCGCAGCGGACGGAGCAGACCCTCCGCGAACGCCGTCACCGCCTCCTCGCCCAGCAGCGGCAGCAGCGAGCCCGCGCCGACCTCCTCGTGGTCCACCGCGCGGCGGCCGCCGCGCAGCGCCACCGCCAGTGCCCGCTCCGCCTGGGCGAAGGCCACCCCGGCCTCCTCCAGCGTGGTCGGCGCCGAGACGCCCAGTGCCAGGCCCTCGTGCTCCTCCACCGCGCCCAGGCAGGCCCGGTGGGCCGCTCCGTTGTCCAGCGCCAGCACCGTCAGCCTGGGCCCGTGCGGCCCGTCGTCCCGGGAGACCAGCAGTCGCTCGCCGACCCGGCCACCGGCCTGCTCGGCCCGGTCGCCCAGCTCGCCCAGCGCCTCGGCGGCCTCCGCGCCCGCCGCGGCACCGGCCACCAGCACCCTGGCGGTGCCCTCCGGCAGACCGCCGAACAGCCCTGCCGCGACCTGCCGTGCCGTGCCGACCTCGCCGGCCAGCACCATGCCCAGCAGCGCCGCGCCCATCCGCTCCTCCGCCTGCCGCAGCTCGCGCGAGCGCTCCAGGGTCAGGGTGAGCAGGGCGACGGCGGCGTTCAGTACGTACCGCTCGGTCGGGGTGATCCGATCCTCGGTGCCGACCGCCAGAAAGCCTCGGGCCCGCCGGTCGGCACCCAGCGACTGGACCACCACGTAGTCCTCGTCGGCGGTGTCGATCCCGGGGGAACGGCCCTGCAGCGCGGCACTCGACGGGGCCGGTCTACGGCGCAGCCGGTCCACCTCCGCCGCCAGCCGGCCGGCCCGGCGGGCCGCCCAGTCCGGGGCCACGGCGGAGAGCGCGCCCGAACCGTCGTACAGCGCCGCCCAGCCGCCCAGCCGGGCCGCCAGCCTGCGCACCACGGCGGTGGTGCCGTCCTTGCCCAGCGCGGCCCGGGTGAGCTCCTCCTGGGCCTCGAAGCTGGTCGTCACCGCCTCGTACTGCTCCGCGGCCAGTGCGGCCGAGACCGTCTTGCTGATCGCGATGAACGGCGTCGCCTCGGGGACGCGCAGCAGCGGCAGACCGCGCTGCGCCGCCGCGTCCACCAGCGCCTGCGGCACCTCGGTGTGCGAGAGACCCACTCCCAGGCCCAGACCCACCACGCCCGCGTCGGCCAACCGGTGCACGTACGCCTGCAGTTTCGAGGCGGCCTTGCCGAGCTTGATGCCGGTGGTGAGCAGTAGTTCGCCGCCTTCGAGGAACGGCGTCGGGTCGTCCAGCTCGCTGGTGTGGACCCAGCGGACGGGCCGTTCCAGGTGGTCCGCGCCGGCCAGGACCGTCAGGTGGAGCGAGGTGCTGCGGACGACGGAGGCGAGTGTGGGGGGCATGCCAACCTTCGGTGGTTTCGACCTGGTCGCGCCGTTGCGATCGGGCGAGGGGAATCTGCCTCCATTATGTACGGCTAGGACAAGCCACAAGGCCGAATCCACCGCAGCGGAGTCAGCCGGGCATCCCACCCCCACCCGGCCGGCGCACCGCCCGAACCCGTCGGACCGTCAGTTCCCTTGCGCCCCCTCACGCTCGGCTTCAGTCGCGCAGATCGACCAGCAGCGGCGGGACCTGTTCGCCCGCCACGGTGGTCAGGGAGACGACCGCATGACCGGTGGGCAGGGCGTGGGCGAGGTCGGACGGGGACCAGCGGTGGCGCTCCACATCCCGGGTGGTGACGCTCTCGGTCTGCACGGGCGTTCCCGAGAGCGCCTTGCGGGCGAGGCGGCCGGAGCGGCGGAGCAGCCCGCCGGAGGTGTCCGGGGTGTGGGTCACGGAGGTCTCGGGGACGAGGTGGGTCCCCCACGCCTCGGAGAACAGCTTGCCGTCCCAGGGCGCGATCCCCGGAAAGGCCATCCGGCAGCCGACCGCCCCGAACAGCGGGGCCCGCAGCGCCTCCGGCAGATCGACCAGGGTCCGCAGCAGCAGCACCGCCCCGGCGTTGACCGTCCGCATCCGCTGGAGACCACGCACCGTGTGCGCGTCCACCGCCGCCGAGGCGTCGTCCACCACCAGACCCGCGAACAGCGCCCGCTCCTCCCGTGCGGCCACCGCCTGCGCGAACTGGCCCACCACCAGCCGGGAGAGCATCCGGGCGACCTCGGGGTGGCTGCGCTCGGGCAGCTTGATACGCACCCGTAGCGGGTGGTCGAGCGCCCGCATGGCGAAGGCCGGCCTGCCGGGCCCGGGACCGGCGAAGAAGTCGGCGAAGGCCGGCCGGTCGAGCAGCGCCAACCGGTCGGCGAGCAGGGCACCCGGGTCGTCGGCGCGGCCGTGCTGGCGCACCCGGTGCTGAAGGTCGGGCTGATGGGCGGGCAGCAGATCGGCCTCGCCCAGGGCCGTTCCGAGCGCGACGAAGCTGTCGGGATCGCCGCTGAGCAGCGCGCGCAGCTCGCGCACGCCCGGGTAGCGCCGGTAGGCGGCGTGGAAGGGGCCGACGATCTGCTGGAGGGCCGTCCTGGCGTTCTCCGCACGGGCCGACAGCTCGTCGGGGAGCAGTGCGTCGGCCAGCCTGGCGGCCGCCTCGTCCACCGCGCTCGCCCCGCCGAACAGGTCGAACCCGTACGCGGAGTCCGGGTCGCCGGGGGCGATCACCACGTCGTACCACTCGTCGGGGCCGAGGTCGGCGTCGTCGGCCCCGACCACCACCGCGCAGGCCGTCCCGGCCAGGGCCTGGAGGCAGAGCGCCTCGGCGACCGGGCGGGCGAGCCTGGCGGTCTTGCCGGTGCCGGCCGGGCCGACGGCGAGCAGCGAGGTGCCGAGGACGCCGGGATCGAGGGCGAGTCCGGAGCTGCGGTGGGTGGCCGGGTTCTTGATGACGTTCTGGGTGGTGCCGAGCCGGAGCTGACGGGTGAGCAGGTCGTGCCGTCGGCTGCGCCCCGGCAGGTCGCGGGCCTGGGAGGGGTGGGCGCAGGCGGCGGCGCCACGGGTGGTGATCTGCTCGGTGAAGGCGGGGAGCAGCTCGGGGTCGCCGAGGACGGTCTCCCAGGCCCGGTGGATCCGGATGTAGTCCACGTCGCCCACGGCCTCGGCGTCCAGGTACTGGGCGGCGAGCGGAGCCCCGCCGTGCCGCAGCCGGTGCCAGGGGTCGGCGGGGCCTGCGGGCTGCGCGGCCTCGGCCGGGTCGGGCTGTTCGTGGGTGACGGTGCGGGCGAGCAGCGGGCCGACGTAGCGGCGCCAGACCTCGGGCCAGCGGCCCATCCGGCCGAAGAGCTTGACCGCCCCGGCGACCACGGCGACGTTCACGGCGAGCTGGACGATCAGGCCGACGGTCTCGTCCAGCTCGCCCAGCAGTCCCAGCAGCCTGGCGACGTAGAGCACGAGCTCGACACCGTAGACATAGGCGAACCAGGCGACCAGCAGGTTGAGCGCGGCCCGCAGCAGCAGCGGTCCGGCGGGGACCTTGGCATCCTCGGCACGGTCGGGGTCGACCTGGCGGTAGCCGTACCGGTAGATACCGGCGGCGGCCTCGGGCCGGGGCTCGTTTACCCAGGCGCTCAGGTCGAAGGGGTGGCTGCTGCGCTGCTGCGGGAGCGCGACGGCTGCCCGGTCCGCCTGTGCAGCCCACTTCCCCTGTGTGCCGTCCAGTCCCATGTTCCCGGCCCCGCTCCCTGTTCCCGCCCGGCTGTGCCATACCCATGCCGCCCCTCGGGCGACACACCCGCGCTCAATGTAGTGGAGCCAGGGCCTGGGACAGCCGATCTACGCGCGCTGGCCGGTCAGGACAAGTCGGAAGGCGCAGTGCTACCGAGTGGCGCATGCCCGAGCCTCGGGCACGGCCTTAGCCTGCGAAGACCGCGCCTTGAGAAACTTGGAGAACAGCATGAGTGCTGCAACGCCGCTCCCGCAGGAGCGCCGCCTCGTCACCGCGATCCCCGGCCCGAAGTCGCAGGAACTGCAGGCCCGCAAGCTGGGCGCGGTGGCCGCCGGTGTCGGCACCACCCTGCCGGTGTACGTCTCGCGCGCCAACGGCGGCGTACTGGAGGACGTGGACGGCAACTCGCTGATCGACTTCGGTTCCGGCATCGCCGTGACCAATGTCGGCAACAGCGCCGAGGCGGTCGTCGCCAAGGCGACCGAGCAGCTGGCCGCCTTCACCCACACCTGTTTCATGGTGACCCCCTACGAGGGCTACGTCGCCGTGGCCGAGCAGCTCAACGAGCTGACCCCGGGTGACCACGAGAAGCGCACCGCGCTGTTCAACTCGGGCGCCGAGGCCGTCGAGAACGCGGTGAAGATCGCCCGCGCTTACACCAAGCGCACCGCCGTCGTGGTCTTCGACCACGGCTACCACGGCCGCACCAACCTGACCATGGGCCTGACGGCGAAGAACATGCCGTACAAGCAGGGCTTCGGTCCGTTCGCCCCGGAGATCTACCGCGTTCCGGTCGCGTACCCCTACCGCTGGCTGACCGGCACCGAGAACTGCGCCGCCGAGGCCGCCGCCCAGGCGATCGAGATCATCACCAAGCAGATCGGCGCCGACAACGTCGCGGCGATCATCATCGAGCCGATCCAGGGCGAGGGCGGCTTCATCGAGCCGGCCAAGGGCTTCCTGCCGAAGATCATCGAGTTCGCCAAGGCCAACGGCATCGTCTTCGTCGCGGACGAGATCCAGACCGGCTTCTGCCGCACCGGCCAGTGGTTCGCCTGCGACGACGAGGGCATCGTCCCGGACCTGATCACCACCGCCAAGGGCATCGCCGGCGGTCTGCCGCTGGCCGCCGTGACCGGCCGTGCCGAGATCATGGACGCCGCGCACGCCGGTGGCCTGGGTGGCACCTACGGCGGCAACCCGGTGGCCTGCGCCGCCGCGCTGGGCGCCATCGAGACCATGAAGGAGCAGGACCTCAACGGCAGGGCGCAGCGGATCGGCGAGATCATGCTGGGCCGCCTGCGGGCCATGCAGGAGAAGTTCGACATCATCGGCGAGGTCCGTGGCCGCGGCGCGATGATCGCCGTCGAGCTGGTCAAGCCCGGCACCAAGGACGCCAACCCGGAGGTCACCGCGGCGATCGCCAAGGCGTGCCACGCCGAGGGCCTGGTCGTGCTGACCGCCGGCACCTACGGCAACGTGCTGCGCTTCCTGCCGCCGCTGGTGATCCCGGAGCACCTGCTGACCGAGGGCCTGGACATCATCGAGGGCGCGTTCGCGCTCGAAGGCGCGTTCAAGGGCGCCTGATCCGGGCGTCGGTGTCTCACCGGCTCCCGGAAGGAGCGGGCTCGGTCCTGGCGGCCGGGCCCGCTCCGTCGTTCCGTCGTTCGAGGTCAGCACACCTCTTGCAGCGCCCCGCCAACGACGGCCGGCCTGGCGTGGAGGTTGTAATCCCACTGGTGAAGATGCTGTGCGAAACTGACGGACCGCCTCGGCCCCGCAGCGGCTTTGACGTACTGTCGTGACAGATGGACAGCGAGTTGCAGCCCTCAGTAACACCGCCCGCCGCCCCGATGGGGGCGGCCGGTCCCGAAGACCGATCGACCGACCGTCCGGCCCACACCCCCCGGGGCGCACGGAACGGCGATCACCACAGCCGCCCTGGAGCTCTCCCCCCTGCTCCGGGGCGGCTTTCGCATGCTGTCGTGCCCCTGACACTTCTGCTGGTGCTCGCGGTGATCTCCTGGCAGGTCGCCGCCCACGGTCCACTGCTCGACCTGGACACCGCCGTCCGCCGCACCGTCCACGAGCTGCACCGGCAGCTGCACAGCTCCGTGCTCGACCGGTTCGGAGTGCTCCTCGCCGATCTCGGCAACTCCGTTCCGGCGATCCCCGTACTGCTCGGCGCGGCCGCCCTGGCCGCCTGGCGGCAGTGGCGGTCGGGCCTGCGGCGCTGGTGGCCGCCGCTGCCGACGGCCACCCTGGCCGCGGTTCTGATCCCGCTGCTGGTCGTACCCGCGAAGGCGTGGTTCGCCCGGACGGGGCCGCTCGGACTTCCGCTCACCCCCGGCGAGTGGGGCTGGTACCCGTCCGGACACACCGCCACCTCCGCCATCGCCTACGGCGTGGGCTCCCTGCTGCTCGGACGCACCCTCACGGCGGCAGCCCGGCGGCTGCTCCACGCCGGCACCGCGCTGCTCTGCCTGGGAGTCGGGGCCGGCCTGGTGTGGAGCGACTTCCACTGGCTGCTGGACGTGACCGCCAGCTGGTGTCTGGCCGCAGTGCTGCTGTGGAGCCTGGACCGCTGGGTCAGGCTCCGCTGACCTGGCCGTCCTCGCTGTCGTTGCGGTGGACCAGGCCCGGCTCTCCGCTGTCGCGGCGCCACTCGACCACCAGCTCGTCACGGCTGCCGAAGCGCACCAGGTGACGCCCGACCACGTCCTCCAGACCAGGCAGGCTCTCCGCCGCTCCCTCGACGGTCAGCAGCAGGGCGCCCGGCTCGGCGACCAGGGTGGCGGCCCCGGCGCCGAAGACCACACGGCCGCGGCCGGTCTCCTCGGACCAGTCGGCCTCGACCTTGCGCCCCAGATGGGCCGCCAGCTGCTTGCCGTAGCGCGCCGGACGATCGGTGGCGACACGGGCTTCGGAACGGGACATGAGTACTCCAGCGCTCGGACGGTCGGCATTCGCGAGATCCACCGCGCGGCACGAAAGGGCGGCGCGGGAAGCTTCACGCTTCACAGGAGGCAACTTAGGCTGCCCTCACCTGGATCAGCCTAGCCCAGATACTGAGTATGGCTCAAGATGTTATTGGAGCCGCATACCTCGGACTGCCCGATACCCTGGCCTCACTCTCCCCAGCCTTCGGTCTGGGACACACCTGAGCCGGGAGCCCGACCATGACCATCTCGCCCACCGACACCGCAGCGGAGCTCTCGGACGCGCTGACCCGGGCGATGAAGCGGATCAGGCGGCAGACCATGACCCGGCTGGAGCCCTACGGCATCACCCCCGGCCAGGCACGCGCCCTGCGTGTACTGGCCTTCGCCCCCGGCTGCGAGAGCCGCGAGACCATGCGGCTCAGCCAGCTCGCCGACCATCTGCACATCGCCCCGCGCTCGGCGACCACGGTGGTGGACGCGCTGGAGGAGGTCGGCCTGGTCGAGCGGACCCCGGACCCGGCCGACCGGCGCGCCGTCCGCGTGGTGCTGACCGCCGACGGCCACGCCGCCCTGGAGCGGATCTCCCAGGTCCGCCACGAAGTGGCCCAGGAGTACTTCGCCCCGATCAGCCCGGGCGAGCAGGAGGCACTGCTGCAGGCGCTGCGCAGCGCCGAGGCAGCCTACGAGTCGGCACGGTGCACCACCCGGGGCGCAGCGCACTGAGGCCGACGGCCGCGCTCACCGGGACCGCCGCACAGGCTGTCGCCGGGCTGACCCGCGCGCGGACGTCCCGGTCAGCGGACGTCCCGGTCAGTCGGCCAGGCCGACCACCAGCCACATGAACCCCACCCCCAGCAGCGTGCACAGCAGGGTCGAGCGTGAGGGATGCGGGCTGTGGGCCTCGGGGAGGATGTCCGAGGTCGCCAGGTAGAGCAGGAAGCCCGCGAAGAAGCCCAGATAGAGGCCGAGCATCCGTTCCGGGATGGTGAACAGCAGGGTGACCGCGGCCCCAGTCACCGGTGCCAGCGCATCCGCCCCGAGCAGGGCCAGCGCCCGCGCCCTGTTGTTCCCGTACATCCGGGTGATCGTGTACGTGTTGAAGCCGTCCGCGAAGTCGTGGGCCACCACCGCGATCGCCACCACCGTGCCCACCGTGGTCCCGGCCTGGAAGGCGGCGCCGATCGCGAAGCCGTCCATCAGACTGTGTCCGACCAGTGCGCCCGCCGCGGCCAGCCCGACACCCTGACGTCCGCCGTGCGCGTGGTCGTGTCCGTGTGTGTGGGCCGCGTACTCGCCCTCGTGCCCCCGGTGGATGGCCACGGCGCGCTCCACGACGTGGATCGTCAGAAAGCCCGCCGCGAACAGCAGCAGCGCCTGCGGCACCCCGTGGACCTTCTCCGGCGCGGCATGCAATGCCTCGGGCAGCAGGTCGAAGGCGACCACCCCGAGCATCAGCCCGGCAGCGAAGCCGAGCACCAGATGCCGCCGGTCACCGGTCCGCTGGGCGACGAAGCCGCCGATCAGGGTCATGAGGAAGGCTGCGGCAGCGACGAGTACGGCGGTCATCCCGTTCACTCCCCCGGGTCGAGGGCAGTCCGCCTTCGCGTCCCGCCGGGCGGGCGGTCGTAATGGCCGGGCGGCCGCGCTGATACCGCTGCCCGCAGGCGAGGTCCGCCCGGCCGGGCCCGGTTGTGCCGAAGCCCTCCGCCAAGCCTGCGGCCGCCCCCGGAGCTGTCGCGCGCCGGATCGCCCGTCGGGGTGACGCCGCGCCCTGCGCCCGCGGCCTTGCGTTCGGTGGAGCACGACCGGCGAATCGGCGACCCCTCATCGCCGCCGACCGGCTTCGCATCGGACGGGGCTGTCGAACCGGCCTGCCGGTCCAGCCTGCCGGACCGGGCTGCCGGACCGGGCTGCAGACCGGGCTGCCGCTCGGGGATGCCTCAGTCGCCCATCGCGAGCGGCAGGCCGAGATGAGTCTGCGTCAGCTCCCTTACGCCATCGCCGTCCACCAAGTGGATCTGCTCGTAGGGCGCAGTACCCGACAGGTCTAGGGCGGCGTCGGAGAAACGCCCGCTGGTCAGTCGCAGGCCGCGATCGGCGCCTTCCTCCCTGACCGCCTCGGCGAGTGTCCTGAGTTCCTCGACCGCGACCGGGTCGGACCCCCGGGAGGCCCACACCACCCAGCGGCCGGGCAGCGCGCTGCCGGCATCGCCCTCGCCGGTCGCGACCAGCCCGGCTGCACCGCGCAGCCGTACGCTCCAGCCGGCAAGCCCGCCCCGGGTGAGCAAGTCACGGACCAGATGGGCGAATTCGTTGGGCGACAGGTCCGCCACCGTGGGGACGGCGGAGCCCGCAGCACCACTCTGTTCGACCGCGACGAGTGCATACGGATCAGGCGTGACCGCGGCGGCCAGCTCGCGCAGCCGGACCAGGGCCTCGTCCTGCTCGGCGTCCGCATAGACACCGTCCCCGTAACCGTGCTCGACCTCCTCCTCACCGAGTGGGGCGGGACCGGACGGGAGCAGGCGGGTACGGGCCAGGGCGTCCCTGTCGGCATCCACACTGAGCAGGCAGACCGCCGCGCCGGAGGGCGTCTCGCGCAGCCAGCCGTTGAGGACCACCCCGGCCAGTATCTCGTCGGTGTCCACTGCGTCCGCAGCCTGGAGAGCGCGCAGCACGAGGCGGGCGGCGAGCCGCAGGTAGTCCGCCGCACGGTCGGCCGACGGGCGGGGTACCGGCTCGATCTCACCGGACGGCGTCAACCGGTAGCCGGAGAGCGAGGGCACCAGGTCGAGCGGGGGCAGGTCCAGGTCCAGCACGGCGGTACGGGTGAGCGGGCGGAACACGGCCCGGCAAGGGGCCGGGAGGTCCTGGGTTGCGCCCTCGGCGGCGGCGAGGGCTCGCTCCAGCAGTGACTCGACCGCTGCGGGCTCGGCCAGCCGGTATGCCCGGCGGCACTCCTCCAGGGTCTCGTTGTACTCGCGGACGGCCCGCGCCCGCGCCTGCTCGGCCTGCTCGTGCGCCGCTCGCGCCGCCATCGCACCGGAGTCGGCGGCCTCGGCCCGGCGGGTGCGCCACTCGCGCAGCTCGCGCTGGTGGCGCAGGCGGGCCTGGGCGAGTTCGCGCTGGTAGCCGGAGTCCAACAGGCGGCGGGAGGGCGCCTCGTCCGGGTCGGCGGCGGGCGGCTCGGGCGGGGCGTAGTCCTCCCAGCGAGGCTCGGCCTCGGCGGTCGGGTCCGGCTCACCGGCCAGGTACGGGCGGGGCTCGTAGCTGCGCAGCTGGCTCTCGAAGTCCATGGCGGAGACGGGCAGCGCGGCCCGGCGTAGCAAGTCCGCGAGGCGCTCGTGCTCGGCCTGGACGGTGAGCGTCCGGTGGTGGGTCAGGGCGGCAGCGCGGCCGTGCGCGGCCACCGATTCCTCCGGCGAAGTCCCTTGTTCGGGCACGTCTGCTCCCAGATCGCGGAAGACCGAGGCCAGGAAGCCCGGTTGGAGGACTGGGGCAGTACCGTCCGGCTGACTCTCGGGTGAGTACTGCATCGGCGGTCGTTCCCCCATGCTCGTCTGCGCTTGTCCGCTCGGGCCCGTTGGTGCCCACTCGGACCCTTCCTGGGCAGCATTGTCCACCGTTCCGGCGCGCAGGTCAGCCAAGCTCTTCAGTTGGTAGGGGTGTTGACCTCCTGTGGGGGACGGGTGCCCTGTTCATCCGCTCAGCTCGCCGGGCCGGTCGGCCAGGCCGGCCCGGGCTTCGGCGGATCGGCCGGTCGGTTCGGTGGGACGGTTCAGTGGGTGGTTCAGCACGGTGGTTGAGTGGGGTGGTTGAGTGGGTGGTCGGATGAGTTCGGCAGATCGGTTCGCGGGGTCGGTTCGCGAGGTCGGTTCGCGAGGTCAGTTCGCGAGGTCAGTTCGCGAGGTCGGTTCGCGGGGTCGGTTCGCGAGGTCGGTTCGCGAGGTCAGTTCGCGAGGTCAGTTCGCGAGGTCGGTTCGCGAGGTCGGTTCGCGAGGTCAGTTCGTCCGGGTGTTGGTGAGGTGGAGTCCGATGTAGCCGACGTAGATCCGGCCGCTGCCCGAACAGTCGTCCAGGTAGTGCAGACGGGGAGCCGTCCGGCCGCCACCGATGCGAAGGTGCGCGCCCATGAACGCGCGCCGGGACACATCCACGCACTCCGGCACGGGAAGCATCCGTTCGCGCTTCCACTTGGTGTGGCTCTCGACCGTTCGCGACTCTCCGCGCACCGCCTTGCGCGGCGGGAAGTGGTGGCAGCCGGGCGGGGTGTGCTCGCACCACTGCTTGAAGTCGCCGCCCGCCTCACCGCGAACCGCAGCCGCCGCATACTCCTGAAGGGCCGTCAGCCCCTCCCAGGCCAGTCGGGCCCACCCTGCGCCGTCCGCCTGGCCGTCCAGTGCAAGCGTCTCCTTCTGATCGCCGGTGAAATCCACCAGCGGGAACTCGGTGAAGCGGCAGACCAGTTCGCTGAAACTGGCGGGCATCGAATCCTCGAACGGATCCGCCGCTATGTCCGCACGTCGAAACCGGTCGAGCGACTCCGGTGACGTGACCGTGCAGAGCCGCCCGGCCGACACCGCCCGGACCTGCACACCCACCCGGCGGAGCGCGCCGTACTGCTCCTCGCCCTCGGCCCAGCGATCCCGCCAGCGAGGGGCGTGCAGGCTGCGGCCGAACAGCTGCGACTCCTCGGCTGGACGGGGCCCGTCGGTCTCCGTGCCGGCAGTGGACTGCCGCAACGACAGAGAAAGCTGTGCCTGAGATGACGAATGCGACTGCTGTGACGGCAGTGGTGACTCCGGGCGAGCAACCCTCTTCGTCTCGACCGGAACCTGAAGGGGCGGGACGGCCAGCAGCAGTGGCACCGGAGGCAGCTCGGCGGCCACTCGACGAGGCTCTCGGGAGAGCAGGGCGGCGGCGCGGCGGATGTCCTCCTCGATCCGCTGGCGGGCCAGCACCGGGTGCCGGGTGCCGTCCAGCCGGGAGGCGGGGTCGATCTCGGGCAGGTAGGTGCGGACCGCGCCGCCGTACACCTTGTGGTACTCCAGTGCGACGTTGAAGAGCGGGAGGGCCGCATGGTCCAGCACGTAGAGCACCGCCAGGCCGGTCAGTTGGCGCATCAGCGGCTCGACCGTACCGGCGAACCACTCGCCGAGCGGAACACCGGAGGGGACGCTGGCAACGATCGTCGGGAGACGGCGGTCGGGATCGCAGAGTTCGTCGATCAAGGCGTCGACCTCGTCGGGGGTCACCAGGCGGGCCACGGGGCCGACGGCAGCCGGGCCGTCCATCGCGTCCAGCAGCGGGAGGAGCGTGCGGGCCAGTTCGGGAACCGGAACCCGGCCGACCGTCCGGACCCCGGAGCCGGACGCCAGGTGCTCGGCCTCCAGCCGGACCCAGGTCTGCGGACCAGCCGTGGCGGCAGCGGAGGCGGAGAGGGTCGAAGGGGTGGTGGTCGCTATGGTGAGGGTCAGTTGATGCGTGCCGTGCGGGGCGGGGGTCCGAAGCCGGCGACGGGTGTAGTGGCCGATGGCTGGGGTGTCCTGCGGTGCCGCCGTTGGGCCTTCGCGTGCTGGACCTTCGCGTGTGGGGCCCGACTGTGGCGGTAGCACCGCCGTCGGCGGCAGGGCTTCTGGTGGCGGTGGGATCTCCGGTGACGGTGACACTGCCCGCAACGGACCGAAATCCCGGTCCAGCAGGATCCGTTCACCCAGGCGCAGGCGTTCGGTGGACGATGGCGGCGGATCGGCTGTCCAGGGCGCGTCCGCCCCGGGTGGGGGCTCCTCGCAGCCCTCTTCCTTCAGCCAGGCCGCCAACTGCTGGTCCGCCAGGGCGACCGCCTCCTCGTAAGGCAGCGGAGTGGCAACCGTCATCCGGTAGGGCACGGCCTGGCCGAACTGACCCGGCGGCTCGGATGCTTGGCCCCTGGACGGAGTGTGCTCCGGAGTCATGCGCGGTACCTCCTGTGGTGCGGCGGTGGGGTCTGAAGTCCTCCATCAGTGGTTTGGCCTACGGATTCCGCCGAGCCCGGCGCCGGGGACGGATCCTTGCCCTGGGAAACGCAATCTCCGGCAGCGGAAGTTCCAACTCCCGGCATGGTTAATTCGTTCGAGTGTCATGTGGACTTCGTGCGACCGCCATCACAGCCGGAAAGGCGATCTGCGCCGTACTCGAACCAGCCAGTCGCGCAAGGGTGTCAGACCGGGACCTCGACAAAGGTCCGGCCCGCCGCCACCGCCTCGGCAGCGCCACCGGTGGCTTCCGCGAGCCAAGTTCGAAAGGCTGTCACCTCGGGCTCGGGCACCCCGACCTCGATGCGGACCCCCGTCGCCTCGTAAGCCAGATCGGTCACCGCATAGCCGGCCGCACGCAGGTCGTTCTCCAACCGGCCGGCCCTGGTGTGGTCCACCGCCACGGCGAGCAGCGCCACCGGACGGCGCTCCAGCAGTCCGATCGCGTCCACCGCCTCGGAGACCGCGCTCCCGTAGGCCCGCACCAGTCCGCCCGCACCGAGTTTGATCCCACCGAAGTACCGGGTGACCACGGCGACCGTGTCGGTCAGGCCGCGCCTGCGCAGCACCTCCAGCATCGGCACACCCGCCGTGCCACCGGGCTCCCCGTCGTCGCTGGAGCGCTCGCGCGGCTGCTCGCCACCGACCACGAAAGCCGTGCAATTGTGCCGGGCATCCCAGTACTGCTTGCGGATGCCGGCGATGAAAGCCTGCGCCTCGTCCTCATCCGAGACCCTTGCCAGGTGGCAGATGAACCGGGACTTCTTGATCTCGATCTCGTGACTGCCGGAGCTCCGGATCGTCAGATACGGCTTCGGACTCGGACTCGGCTCCGACATGGCGCGGTGGATCTCCGTAGCTGCGAATGGGCGGAAAGCGGAAAGCTGGCGGGGTCTTGTCGACCCCGCCAGCTTAACCACCGGCCTCCGTCCGCTCAGGACGGCTTCCGTGGCGGCTGACCGCGCGATGGGCGGCACCTGCGCCCCGCAGCTGCAACTCTGCGCCCCTGCATTTCCGGGCTCGGCGGATTTCCGGGGTCAGTGCTTCCTTCGAGGCCAACAACTCCGAGGCCAACGGCTCCGAGGCCAACGGCTCCGAGATCAACGGCTCCGAAGTGTTCAGCTCCGAGGTCGGCAACCCGCAGGGGTAACAACCCGCACGGCAGCGGCCCGCGAGGTCAACGGCCCGCGAGCGTGTCCAGCTGCTTGCGGTCCAGGCCCGTCAGCTCGGTGACCTCGGCCAGGTCCACGGCCCCGCAGTCCAGGCCACGCAGCACGTAGCCGCTGAGCGCCTTGGCCGTGGCGGGCTCGTCCATCACATCACCGCCGGCCTTCGCGACGTACGCCGCGAGGCGGGCGGAGGCAGTCGCCAGGCCCTCGCGGTAGAACGCGTACACGGCTGCGTAGCGGGTCGGCAGATGGGCCGGGTGCATGTCCCAGCCCTGGTAGTAGGCGCGAGCGAGCGAGCGCCGGACGAGGCCGTGGTGCAACTTCCACGCCGCGTGCACCTGCTCCGTCGAGCCGGTCGGGATCACGTTGGTGGAACCGTCCGAGAGCCGGACTCCGGTACCGGCAGCCGCCACCTGCATCACGGCCTTCGCGTGGTCGGCGACCGGGTGGTCCATACTCTGGTAGGCCGCGCTGACCCCGCAGGAGGCGCTGTAGTCGAAGGTGCCGTAGTGCAGACCCGTGGCCCGGCCCTCGGCCGCGTCGATCATCCGGGCGACGGTGGCCCGGCCGTCGGGTCCGAGAATGGCCTGGGTGGTCTCGATCTGGATCTCGAAGCCGATCCGCTTCGCCGGCAGCCCCGCCCGCTGCTCGAAGTCCTCCAGCAGCTGCACGAGCGCGGTGACCTGCTCCACGTAGGTGACCTTGGGGAGCGTGAGCACCAGCCCCTCGGGCAGACCGCCCTCGGCGAGCAGCGTGGAGAGGAAGAGCTCCAGGGTACGGATGCCACGGTCCCGGACCGCCGCCTCCATGCACTTGATCCGGATACCGATGTACGGCGGCGCGGTGCCGCCCGCCACGGCAGCGGACAGCAGCTGCGCGGCACGGACGGCTGCCGCATCCTCTTCGGCGTCCGGGCGCGGACCGTAGCCGTCCTCGAAGTCGATCCGCAGGTCCTCGATCGGCTCGCGCTCCAGCTTGGCGCGCACCCGGGCGTGCACATCCGCGAGCAGCTCGTCGGCGGGGAGGCCGAGCGCGGCAGCCAGCTGGGCCGGGGTACCGGCGTGGGTGTCGAACGCCAGCAGCGCCTCGCGCCCCCAGGTCTGCACGGTCTCCGCGTCGAAGGTGTCGGCCGGGACGTACACCGTGTGGACAGGCTGCCGGGTACCCGGCTCACCCGGGTAACGGCGCGCCAGCTCGGCATCGACCGGTGCGAGCAGGGCCTCCACGGCAGCTCGGGCGGTAGGCGAGAACGACGCTCCGCGCTCGGGCTTGCTGCCGTCCACCTCGACCTGCGACATCGGAGCTCCTCCACCTGCAGATGTTCAACAATTTGTTGATGCGAAGGTAGTGGCGGGAAGCGCAGGGCGTCAATGGCCGCCCGACAGCCGGACGGCGACCGCGCAGGTGCGCGGCCGCCGTCCGGCTGTATCTACAAGGGTGTCTGCTCCGGCATGGTGCCCGCTCCGGCGTGAGTGCCCACTCCGGCCGCTCGGGCCGTTCTCGCTGCCGGCTTCGCGCTGTCAGTCACGCCCGGAGGCGACGTACCGGTCCTGGAGCTGCGACCAGATCACATCGAGCTCGGCCGGGTTCACCGAGCCGTCCGGGCGAGAGCCGACCACTCCCTGCTCGGCGGACAGGTACTGCGCCAGACGCTTCGGGTCGGGCTGGTGACCGTACTGGTCGATGTAACCGATCAACGCCTCGAAGCAGACATCGGCGTCCAGCGGGGCAGCGGCGGGGCGCCGGTCGTACTCGGCCCTCTCGAAGGCCGCCTCAGCACCGGACCCCGTCACGGCGCCGATGTCGCCCGCGCCCTCGGCCTCGGAAGCAGACCGCGACCCGGCCGCCGCCCCAGCCGACGGACCGTCAATCAGCGTCGCCTGGGCGGCGGTCTGCTGCATGGACCCACCGTTCACGACCACCGCCTCGGGCACCAGCTGCTCCAGCCGGACCGGACGCGGCCCACGCGGCCCGACCGGCGCCGGACCCCGTGCAGCCCCGCTCGGGCCCTGAGCGGCCGGCATCTGCACAGTCTGCGCCTGCGCCGCCCGCGCCTCGACGGCTTCGGCGGAGGCGAGCGGCGTCTGAACGACCGGGCCCGTCTCCTCACCGGCCGGCCGGGGGACACGCGGCGGCTTGAACCACGGCGACATCTGACCCGGCACCCGAGCGGTGTTCGTCTGCGCCTGCTGCGCGTGCGTCTGGACAGCACGCGCCGTCCAGACGTTCAGCTCCGACTGGACGGGAGCCGGGGTCGGCTCCTCGCTCGCAGGGACGTTGGCATCGCGCAGCCGAACAGCTGCCAGCTTCGCCAGCGTCGGCGCGACCGCCGCGGACACCGGAGCCGCCGCCGACACCGGAGCCGCAGGAGCCGCAGGAGCTGCCGCCGCGTGCTCTGCTCCGGCCTGCCCGGTCCCAGCCTGTGCGATCACCGCTTGGGGGGGTCCGGCGTTCGGCGCGGCGACATGCCCTGCCTCGATCTGTCCGATCCCGGCCTGACCGGTCGAGGCGACCTGAGTCGGCTGAGCAGCCTGGACGGCCTGCTCGGGTTGGGCGGCCGCTACGGAGTCCAGCGGGCCGTCGATCCGGTCCAGGACGCTCGGATCGAGCGGCACACCGTACTTGGCCAGCTTCAGCGGCAGCAGCGCCTGGAACGGCGCCGAACGGCGCCAGCCACGCCCGTACCGGAACCTCAACTGCGCCCGGTACACCAGCCGGTTCTGCTCCAGCCGAACCGTTTCGTCGTAGGAACGCAGTTCCCAGAGCTTCATTCGCCGCCAGAGCCGGAACGTCGGTACGGGCGAGAGCACCCAGCGCATCAGCCGGACCGACTCCATGTGCCGGTCCGCCGTGATCGCCGCGATCCGGCCGACAGCGTGCCGCGAAGCCTCGACGACAACGACGAACAGCACGGGGATGACAGCGTGCATCGCCATCCCGAGTGCGTCACCCCAGGAGGCCGCCGCGTTGAAGGCGATCGTCGCGCCCGTCAGCAGCCACGCGGTCTGGCGGAGGAGTGGGAAAGGTATCCGAAGCCACGTCAGAACCAGGTCCAGCGCCAGCAGAACGACGATCCCGGCGTCCACACCGATCGGGAAGGCATACGCGAACGAGCCGAAGCCCTTCTGCAACGCCAGCTCGCGCACAGCGTTGTAGGAGCCGGCGAACCCGATGCCCGAGATCACGCAGGCTCCGGCCGCGACCACACCGAGCAGAGCCCGGTGAGCACGGGTAAGGGATGGACGTGCCATTCGTTTATCAACCCCTGGAACTCGGCTGCTGCCGTGCGCGACCGTCGCTGCCGGATTCACTCTCATATCGGGTGCGGGATCACCGCACGACCGACCGTCTCGGCCCCCCGGATACTACTCGTACGCGCGTTCCTGTTCCGGCCTGCCTCCGGTCGCCGCGGGGTTGGAACGGCTACGAAGGAGCACCGTTGAGGTGCGCCAGCACCGCGAGAACCCGACGGTTGGCGTCCTCGGCAGGGGCCAGTTCCAACTTGGTGAAGATATTGGCAATGTGCTTGGCCACCGCGCCATCGCTGATGGTCAGCCGGGCCGCGATAGCGGAGTTGGAGCAGCCCTCCGCCATCAGTTCCAGCACCTCCCGTTCCCTCGGTGACAGGTGTTGCAAGGGCTGTGAACTAGCCCGGCTCTGCAGCAACTTGGCGATGACATCCGGGTCCATCGCGGTCCCCCCGGCGGCCACCCGGTGCACCGCATCAATGAACTGCTCGGCGTTGAACACCCGGTCCTTCAGCAGGTATCCGATGCCACCGGAGCCATCCGCCAACAGCTCACGGGCATAGAGCTGTTGGACGTGCTGCGAGAGCACCAGCACCGGCAGACCGGGGATCTGCCGCCGGGCGGCCAGCGCCGCCTGGAGGCCCTCGTCCGTAAGCGTCGGGGGCAACCGGACATCCACCACTGCGACATCAGGCCTGTGTTCAAGCAGGGCCTCCAGCAACTGGGGGCCCGTCTCGACCGCCGCCGCAATGGTGAAACCATGTGCCTCCAGGAGGCGGGTCAGGCCCTCTCGGAGAAGGTAGAGGTCCTCTGCGAGGACAACGCGCACGGCAACTCCATGGTGATCGTGGTCGGACCGCCCGCCGGACTGCTGAGCGACAGGACTCCATCGAAGGTACCCAACCGCCTTTCGATTCCACGCAGCCCGCTACCACGCTCCGGATTCGCACCGCCGTGCCCGTCGTCCGTCACGGTGATCCGCAGCTGACCGGCCCGGAAGAGGATGTCCACCCAAACCTGCTGAGCCCCCGAGTGCTTGGCCGCATTGGCCAGCAACTCACTGACGCAGAAGTACGCAGCCGCCTCCACAGGAGCCTCCGGCCGCGTCGGCAGACTCACCGTCACCTCCGTGTTCTGCGCGCTGTCCAGAGCAAGTGCTCGAACCGCGTCACCCAGGCCGCGCTCCGCCAGCACTGGCGGGTGTATGCCGCGTACCAGATCCCGAAGCTCCTGCAGGGCCTTGGCCGATGACTGGCGCGCCTCGGCGAGCAGCTCCCGCGCAGCCGGTGGGTCGGTCTCCATCAGGTGCTCGATCGTGCCCAACGTCATCCCGATCGCCACCAGCCGGGCCTGGGCCCCGTCGTGCAGATCCCTCTCGATCCTGCGGAGCTCGGCCGCCTGGCTCCCCACGGCGTCGGCGCGCGAGCTGGTCAGATGCTCCACCCGCTTGGTCAGCCGGGCCTTGTCCCAGGCACCCGGTGTCTGCGGATCGAGCGTCCGTCGCATCCATTGCCCGTACTGCCGGACGGCAGACGGCGCCATCAGGAGACCGACGGCTGCGAGCACCAGCCCCACGAAGACCATGGCCAACGGTTGCAGGACGGGCACGAGGATGAAGAGGCGGAAGCTGTAGACATCGCTCACGCCCTGGTAGGAATCCCGGAGCTGCACGATCGCCGTACCCACCCCGAACACGAACAGCCCCAGGCAGGGCACCGCCAGGACAGCGGCCAGCACCCCGTTCACCACGAGCCACTTGAGATCGCGCCAGGTCTGCTGATCCGTTGCCACTGTCCGGACGGAGAGCGCCAGATCCGCCGTGCGCCGGTCTCGGTAGTACGAGTGGCCGGTCCACCAATGCCCCCGCTCGTCCTGCGTCAAGGGTGGGGCGGTCACGTAGTTCTGCGGGATACGAGCGCCGAACCACGCCTCGGCGCGACGTCGGGACCAGCGGGTGTTCAGCCGGGCAGCCCAGACCAGACCCACCGGCCACGCAGCTGCCGCCAGAAAGGCGAACAGCAGGCCCGGCGGCTCAAGGCCCCACCTCCCGAGCACACCGGCAAGGGACAGCCCCGCCCACACCAGCAGGGCAAAGGGTGCCAGCCCGGCTTGAATCGCTATCTGCAGGCACCGTAGCTGTGCCTGCAACCCCTCAACTGCCTTTTCCCGCCCCTCGTTCGTCCACCTGGCCATCGCCGGCAAGCTCTGACTCGCCATCGGGACCCCTCCGCTCGTTCCTGACGCTTCGGGTATCAGTCTGTCCGGGCTTCCTCTCGGGTGCACTGGCCCCTGGACCCGACTTTGAGGTGGACCTAGCACCACCCGCCGGGCAAAAAGCATTATGAAAACAAAAAAGCCGTGGCCCCCAGCGAATCGCTGGGGGCCACGGCTATCAAAATTTGTTCGGCGGCGTCCTACTCTCCCACAGGGTCCCCCCTGCAGTACCATCGGCGCTACGAGGCTTAGCTTCCGGGTTCGGAATGTAAC
>NZ_JARZAJ010000034.1 GCF_029892105.1 Kitasatospora sp. GP82
CGCTACGTCGCCCGCGAGATCTACCAACTCATCACCGCAGCCAGGAATCCGACCCCTGCACCAGCGTCAGCCGATTGACATCCATAGGGGCATCACACTCTCCGCCTGTTCCGGCCAGGCGGGTCCGGCCCGGGTGCTGCCGGGACCGCCCCGGTCTCGCCTTCCCCAAGACATGCCTGACGTTCCTTCAGGAGCGACACGCTTGGCCCGCCCGCCTTCCGCTTCCCCGCTTCGTGCATCTGTCGGGACATAGTGGACGGAGCCGTACGCGGGTGGGACGCCGACCGTCCCACGACCCTCGGCGGAGCCAGGAAGGAGTGTCAGGTGACCAGCACGGCACAGATCGGGGTGACCGGGCTCGCAGTGATGGGCCGCAATCTGGCCCGCAACTTCGCGCGGAACGGCTACACCGTCGCCGTTCACAACCGCACTGCGGCCCGAACCCACGACCTGATCGACAACTTCGGACACGAAGGAAGGTTCGTGCCGGGAGAGACGGCCGCGGACTTCGTCGCACTTCTGGAACGTCCCAGGATCCTTCTGGTCATGGTCAAAGCAGGTGAACCCACCGACGAGGTCATCAACGAATTCGCACCGCTGCTCCAAGAGGGCGACATCGTCATCGACGGGGGCAACGCCCACTTCGCCGACACACGCCGCCGCGAGGCGGCCCTGCGCCAGCGGGGCATCCACTTCGTCGGCACAGGCGTTTCGGGCGGTGAGGAAGGTGCTCTGCACGGGCCGTCCATCATGCCCGGCGGCTCGGCGCAGGCGTACCAGAGCGTCGGTCCCATGCTTGAGCGGATCAGCGCGCAGGTGGACGGCGAGCCCTGCTGCTCGCACATCGGCCCCGACGGCGCCGGGCACTTCGTGAAGATGGTGCACAACGGCATCGAGTACGCCGACATGCAGCTGATCGCCGAAGCGTACGACCTGCTGCGCGGTGTGGCCGGGCTTGATCCCGGACAGATCGCCGACACCTTCCGGCGTTGGAACGCGGGACGTCTGGACTCCTACCTCATCCAGATCACCGCCGAAATCCTCGCCCACAGCGACGCCGCGACCGGCAGGCCGTTCGTCGACATCGTGGCCGACCAGGCGGAGCAGAAGGGCACGGGGAGGTGGACCGTACAGACCGCGCTCGACCTCGGGGTACCGGTTCCGGGGATCGCCGAGGCGGTCTTCGCCCGGTCCCTGTCCGGGCACACGGACCTGCGCGCCGCCGCCCGTCCGCTGCCCGGCCCGAACGCGGCCACACTCGACGCGCAGGAGGCCGCCCGCTTCGCCGATCAGGTCGAACATGCCCTCTACGCCTCGAAGATCGTCTCCTACGCGCAGGGCTGGAACATGATCCAAGCCGGTGGTGCCACCTACGGCTGGGACATCGACCTGGGCACTGTCGCCACGATCTGGCGCGGTGGTTGCATCATCCGCGCGGCGTTCCTCGACCGGATCCGCGGCGCCTACGCCGCCGACTCCACGCTGCCCACCCTGCTCGCGGACACCCGGTTCGCCCAGGAGATCGGCGACGCCGAGGCTTCGTGGCGGACCGTGGTGTCGGCCGCAGCACAGCACGGCATCCCCGCACCCGGGTTCTCCGCCGGTCTGGCGTACTACGACGCCCTGCGCGCCGAGCGACTGCCTGCCGCCCTCATCCAGGCCCAGCGCGACTACTTCGGCGCCCACACCTACCGGCGCACCGACCGCGAGGGCACCTTCCACACCCTCTGGTCCGAAGGAGGCAAGGAGGTCGAGGCGTAGACCGGCTCGGTCCCCCGACGGTGGCAGCCGTGATGCCCCCCTGCCGATGGCGGACGGTGAGCCGGACCGCGCTCCGGCGGTCCGGGACGCTTCAGGTGGTGTGGCGAGGCCGGGCAGGCCGCTCCCAGAGGCTGCCCAGGTGCGCGTGGAGGACGTCCTGCGCCTCCTGCGGGGTGAGGTGGCCGATGAGGACGTGCGCGGTGAGGCCGTCCGCAAGCGCGAGGAGGGTGCGGGCCTCGCGTTGCGGGTCGAGGGGCACGGCGCACTCGGCGCTCTCGCAGGCCTCCGAGATGAGGCGGGTGAACGCCTTCTGCAGGGCCGTGTAGTTGGCCTTCAGCGTGTCGGCGAGCGGCTCGCTGACCGCTGCCTGCGCGACGAAGGCGAGCCAGACCCGTGCTTCGGCGCGATGCTCCTCACGGAGCAGTGCGATTTCGGTGGCCGCGTGGCCCAGGGCGGTGGCGGCCGACTGGGCCGGGCTCCGGACGAGGCGGGCCTGCACGCGCTCGGTGATCCGCTCGCCGATGTGCCCGAGAGCGAAGACGAGCATCTCTTCCTTGGTGCGGAAGCACCTCTGAACGGCGCCCATCGACACCTGTGCGCGGGCGGCGACGTCGCGCAGGGTCACGCCCTCCAATCCGCATTCGTCGGCGAGGAGGCAGACGGCCTCGGCGATGACGCGGCGCCTTCTCTCGTGATCCACCTGCCTGGGCATCTGCGGTCGCCTCCCGTTATTCGATGCGCTTGTATCGAATCTCAGGCTACAGTTCCGATGCAAGTGCATCGGAACGTGGATGGGGAGAGGTGCGAGCCGTGAAGGACGCCCTGTGGAAGATGCCGGCCACCGCGCAGGCGCAGGCGGTACGCGGCGGAGAGGTTTCGGCCGTCGAGCTGGTCGACAGTCACCTGGAGCGCATTGCCGAGGTCAACCCGCAGGTGAACGCGGTCACGCAGCTCCTGGCGGAGCGCGCCCGCGACGCCGCCGTGCGGACGGACCGGCGGCGGGCGGCGGGGGAGGAGCTGGGGCCGCTTGCGGGCGTGCCGTTCACGGTGAAGGAGAGCACCGCCATCGAGGGCGTGCCGACGACGTTCGGCACGGCGCGCTTCCGCGATCTGGTGGCCCCGGCCGACGCACCCCCGGTGGCACGGCTGCGCGCGGCCGGGGCGATACCGATCGGGCACAGCAACATGCCCACCCTGATCCTGGCCGGGATGCACACGCGCAGCGAGCTGTTCGGCGACACGGCCAACCCGTGGGACCGCGGCCGGACCCCTGGCGGTACCAGCGGGGGCGACGGGGTGGCCGTCGCCACGGGCATGGCGGCGCTCGGGCTCGGCAACGACTCCGGCGGATCGGTGCGCATCCCGGCCTCGTTCTGCGGCGTGGCAGGGCTGAAGCCGACCAGCGGGCGGTTCCCCGCCGACCACCGCATCCTCGGCCCGGAGGACCCGGGACCGGCGTCCCAGATGCTGGTCACCGACGGCCCGTTGGCCCGCAGCGTCCTCGACCTGCGGCTGGCGTACGAGGTGCTGGCCGGGGCCGATCCTCGGGACCCGCGGGCCGTGCCGGTGCCCGTCTACGGCGAGCCCCTGTCCTGGCCGGTGAAGGTCGCGGTCGTGGCGGATCCCGGTGGGCACGGCGTCCACCCCGTAGTGCGCGGGGCCGTCGCGAGCGCGGCCGACGCCCTGCGCGACGCCGGATACGACGTGCGGGAGGTGCCGGACGTGCCGCGACTGGACGAGGCCCTCGACGCGTACGGCCGGATCACCGTGACCGAGTTCGCCCCGACCTGGCCGGTGGTGCGGCGGCTCCTCGGCGAAGGCGGGGACCGATACATCGAGATGACGATGGAGCAGACCCCGCCCGCAAGCGCGGCGGAGTTCATGAAGCTCATGGGCACCTGGATGAACATCCGCCGCTCCTGGGCCGAATTCCTCGACGAATACCCGCTGTTGCTCGGCCCGGTGTTCACGGAGCCGCCCGTCGAGCCGGGGCTGGAGTCACGCGACAGGGCAGGGCGGGACCGGGTCGGGTCGGGAATGCGCCTGTGCACCGCGACCAGCTTCGTGGGCGTGCCCGGCGTGGCAGTACCGACCGGTGTGACCGACGGACTGCCGTCCGGAGTGCAGATCGTCGGGCGCGCGTTCCGGGAGGACCTGTGCCTGGCTGCGGCCCAGGCGATCGAGGACCGGCTCGGAGTGCTCACACCTGTCGATCCGCGCGGGGGAGCACGGGCGCGAGAGTGAAGGGTCGCGCCCGTGGCCCGGGCGGGAACTACTGGTAGTCGTCCTCGTCCAGCGCGACAACCCGGGCCTGCTCCACGGCGTCGGCTTCGTTGGCGCTGTCCGGGTCGATGTGGGTGAGCGGGTCGTCATGCTCCGGGCGGATGTCGGCGTGCTGCTCGGCGGCGTCGGCCTCGGGCGTCTCCGCAGCGGGTTCCGCCAGGTCGTCGTTCTCGAAGGTTTCCGGGTCGGTCGGGTCGACAGGCACGTGGTCTCCTCGTTGCTCTCGGTGGTGACGCGTGACGACCGTAGCGGTGCCGCCCGCTCGGGGAGGCTTCGGCGCGCAGTGGTACGAGGGTCCTGAATGCTCACGACCGACCGAAAGAGCCAGCGCTCACCGAGTTCGACGGCGCGAGGTTCCGTCAGTCCTCCAAGTCGGGCGTTTCGCGCTGGTCCAGGGCGTCAAGTGCCCTGCTGTGCCAGGCCCGGCGCGCGTGCGCGATCTGTTCAGGGGTGAAGATCCCGTGCTCGGCCTGGTGCGCCTCGATGATCTCGCGGGTCTTGACCAGGGCGAGCGCGTGCTCCGCCGCGTCGACGAGGAAGCGGTTGAAGTCGCTGCGTTCTTCGATCTCGTGGACCAGTCGGGCTGGCAGCCTTATCGTCTTCGTCACGATGTTTCGGTCGTCGGTCATGGTTCGACGGTAGCGGTCAGTGGTGGTGGTAGGACTGTAATCCCGGAAACCCGCACCTGCGCCGGGGCCCGGCCGGGGCGTCAACGCGCCGCTGAGCCGCCGCAGTTGTCCATCACGGCCCGATACCGATGTACCGGCCGCTCGCAGGAGAACACCGCAACTCGGTGATCTGGCCACGGGTTTCCACACGGGATCAGTGCTCTTTGCGGCCGTTGACGAGCCGCGGTGCGGTCAGCCGTTCTCGGAAGCGGTGTCGTCCGTCGTTCGCACGGGCCCGTGTTGGCCTCGGTCCCGGGTGTTGGGCGACTGCTTCAGCGTGTCGAGAATCGCCAGGCCCTGTCCGACGATTCCTGCCACGACCTGGCTGACACCCTCGGTTCCGTTGAGGATGGTCAGGTTCGCTCCGGCGATGCCGCGGGCGGCCGAGTCAGCCAGCGCGGGCAGGGATTCGATGACGCGGTTCGCGGCGATGAGCTCCTGGTTGCCGCCCTTGAGCGAGTCGGCGCGGGCGTTGTTGGCATCGGCCTGTGCCTGCGCGGTGGTCCGTTCGGCGTATGCGCTCGCGTCGGCCTGGACCTTGACCGCCTCCCCTTCCGCAGTGGCGAGCGTGGTCCGCCGGTAGGCCTCGCCCTCCGCCTGGAACTTGGCCTGGTCGCGCTGGGCTTCGGCCAGGGTGCGCTGCCGGTATGCCTCCGCGTCGGCCGGGCGCCGGACCTCGGCCTCCAGCCGCTGGGCGGCCAGGTCGGCCTGCCGTCCGGCCAGGGTGGTCTGCTCCTCGATGACCTCCTGGGACGCCCGGGCCTCGGCCAGCGGCCCGGCCTGGGCCGCCCGGGCGTTGGCCTGTTCGATCTCGGCCTGGAAACCGGCGCGCTTGATCGCCGTGTCCCGCTCGTACTCGGCCCTCAGCGCGGCCGCCTGCTGCTCGCGCTCGGTGGCTTCCTGGTCGGCCTTGGCCTGGGCGATGCGGGCTTGGCTGGCGACGGCGGCGGCGTGGGGAGCGGCGAGATTGGTGATGTAGCCGGAGGTGTCCTCGATCTCCTGGATCTGCAGCGCGTCCACGACGATACCCAGCTTCTCCATCTCGCTGTGGCTGCCCTCCTTGACCTCCTGGGCCACCCGGTCCCTCTCGCGGATGATCTGCTCCACCGTCAACCCGCCGATGATGGACCGCAGATGGCCCGCGAAGATCCGGCCGACGAGCTCCTCCATCCGGTTCTGCTCGGACAGGAACCGGCGGGCCGCATTGGCGATCGACGCGAAGTCGTCGCCGACCTTGAACACGGTGACGGCCCGGACGTTCAGCCGGATGCCCTGCTGGGTAACGCAGTCTTCCGTGATCTCCGCCTCCCGGAGCGCCAGCGAGAGGATGCGGGCCTTCTGCTTGACCGGCATGACGAAACTGCCGTGCCCGGTGACGATCCGGAACTGGGTGTCCTGCGCCTGCCGTTTGGAGCCGGAGATCAGCAGCGCCTCGTTCGGCGCGGGAACGTGCCAGAACAACATGGGAGGACTCCTGTCATGTCGGGTTATGGAGACGTGAAGGGGATGACGACAACCGACCGCGCGGACGTCCATTCCACGACGATGACGCGCGTGTGCCTGGCGATCGGTTCATCGGCCCAGGCCGCGTACGCCTCGCTTCCACCACGTACCGGCAGCAGAACCTCGCCCGGGCCGCCGCGAGGGATGGAAACGGTCACCCGGCCGATGGCGCCGATCGGATTCTGGTCCGTGTCGTCAGACGAGCCCATCCGGTGTTCCTGCCCTCTACTGCAGCGCCTCATTCTCAATATAGCGATCAAGACACCGTCCGGAGCTCATCATCGCGATGGGTCGGCTCGGTCAGTCCGCCGCGCATTGCCGTTCCGCAGGACACCGGCTCGCCGAAGTGGTGGTGGGTGTCGTACAGGTCGGTCGGCCCGTCGGCGGCGTGCACGGTCGCGTACGTGACGGACGATCAGGGGTCCGATCAGCAGGCTCGCGACGGCAACCGCGGTGATCGTGGCCGTCGGGAGTGGCAGGGCGGCAGAAAGGCACTGGTGCGGCCGCGTTGATTCGGACAAGCTGCACCGTATGGACTGGATGCCCCTGCTCTCCACGCTGACCGGTGCCGTCATCGGTATCACCGCAACCCTGATCGCCGATCGCAACCGGTGGCGGCGCGAGGAGAGCCGGCACGCGCTGGAAGTGCGGCGCCAGGTGTACACGGAGTACGTCACCGCGCTCAAAGCAGCTGGTGAGGAGATACGGGCCGTCGCACTGGGCGATCACATGTCCGAGTCGGCGCGTGACGCGGCCGTGCGGGAGGCCTTCCGCAGCACCGGCCTGTACACGGCGGGCGAACGCCTCTGGCTCGTGGGCCCGCCGCAGGTCGTGGCGGCCGGGAACGAGGCGTTTCACAGCCTGCGCCAAATACGCGACGCCTACGCCCGGGGCGTGGCTGTCGACTCCGCCGAGGCTGCGCCCCTGATCGAGCAGCGTCGCACGGCCATGGCCCGGATGCGCGGCCTCATGCGTGAGGACATGGGCAGCGGGCCCCTCGGCATCGAATGACCACCCGGGATCGAATGACCACCCGGGAACGGACGACCATCACCGCGTCGTGGCGTGTCCCTCGGGGGGAGGGAGCACATGGGCCATGATCACGGCGATGTCGTCCTCGGCTCCTTCCGTCTCCAGCGCGGCGAGCACGGCGTCGCAGGTCTCCTCGAGGTTCCGGCCGCGGTCGGCGAGAGTCCTGCACAGCAGGTTCATCCCCTGGTCGATGTCCTGGCCGCGCCGCTCGATCAGACCGTCGGTGTAGAGCACCAGGATGCCGTCCTCGGGGATGGTGACCTTCACGCTCTCGAACCCGGCTCCGCCGACCCCCAGCGGTACCGCGGGAGGCAGCTCGATCGGCTGGGTGGAGCCGTCGCGAGCCACCACCACCGGAGGCAGATGCCCGGCGCTCGCAGCGGTGCAGCTGCGATCGGCCGGGTCGTACACCGCGCAGACGCAGGTGGCGAACTGGCCCTCGCCGATGTCGGCAGCCGTCTCGTCGAGCCGTGTCAGGACCTGGTCGGGCGTCAGGTCCAGGGTGGCCAGCGTACGAGCCACCGTGCGGAGCTGGCCCATGGTCGCCGCGGCCCGCATACCGTGGCCCATCACATCGCCCACGATGAGTGCGAGCCGGTCACCGGAGAGCGGCACGACGTCGAACCAGTCCCCGCCGACCTCGCTCACCACACTGCTGGGCAGATAGCGATAGGCGATCTCCACGCCCGGCGTGGGGCGGATGTGCTGGGACAGCAGGCCGCGCTGCAGGATGAGCGCGGTCTCGTGCTCGCGCCGGTAGAGGCGTGCGTTGTCGATGGACACCGCGGCGCGGGCCACCAGCTCCTCGGCGAGAGCCACGTCAGCGGGGGTGAACGGCTCGGGATTGCGCGTCCGGAAGAACTCAGCCCCGCCGAGGACCGCGCCCCGGGCGAGGACGGGCACCATCAGAAAGGAGTGGATGCCCGCGGCGAGGGCGGGCGCCACCCGGTCCTGCGAGCTGACGATGCCGGCCAGGGAGGTCTCGTCCACCTCGGGCACCAGGATCGACTGCCCGGTACGGAGGCTCTTCGCATAGTCCCGGGCAGGGTCGAACTCGGAGGCTTCCCCCACCGCGTCGGCGGTAGCGGTCAGCCCCGAGGCGTACGCATCGCCCACGGCGACCGTGCGCAGCAC
Source organism: Kitasatospora sp. GP82 (assembly GCF_029892105.1). Taxonomy (GTDB): domain Bacteria; phylum Actinomycetota; class Actinomycetes; order Streptomycetales; family Streptomycetaceae; genus Kitasatospora. The sequence continues at coordinate 8,382 of NZ_JARZAJ010000034.1, forward strand.
CACGCTCTGGTCGTCACGCAGCTTGTACGGCTCGTCCCCGCGCAGCACGGGGTCCAGCAGATCGACGGTGACGAAGTCGGCGAAGCGCGGGAGGACGACCTCGACGAGCTCCTCGGCGGTGCGCTGGAGATCGAGCGTGGTGCCGATGCGGGTGCTTGCCTCGTTGAGCAGGGCAAGCTGCTCCCGGGCGGCGTTGGCCTGCCGCAGAGTCTCGTGCTCGTGCAGGTACAGGCGGGCGTTGTCGATGGAGACCGCCGCCCGGGAGACGAGCTCGTCGCCGAAGGCGAAGTCCTGGGCGTCGAAGGGCTCCCGGTCGTTGTGCCGGGCGTAGACGACCACGCCCAGGACCGTGCCGCGGGCGACGAGCGGTGACACCTGCAGGGGCTGGGTCTCGTGCCGGAGGTAGGAGCGCACTCCGCCGAACGGATTGTCGGCGAGCGGCGGCAGGTTCCGGCCGGACACGGTCAGTGTGCGGCCGGCCACCATCGCCTGTGTGTAGGGCGAGCCCGGAGGAAGGCGGTACACGCCTTCCGTCGGCAGGTCTTCGATGGGGAAGCGCGGGTGCGCGGCGGCCAGCGCGAGACGCCGTACCAGCATCGTGCCCGCGGCCTCGCCCACCTCCGGGTCGGTGTCCGCGAGCAGCCGCTCCCGGACCAGTACTCCGCACAGGTCGGCGAGCCGCGGCACGATCTCGCCGGCCAGCTCGCGGGCAGTCCGGCGCAGATCGAGCGTGGTGCCGATCCTGGCGGTGGCCTCCGCCAGATGGGTGAGTCGTTCCTGCGCCCGGGCCGCCTGGGCCTCGGCCCTGAACCGTTCGGTGACATCAATGATCGAGGAGGCGACGCCGAGGATCTGGCCGGATGGCGACTCCATCCGGAAGTACGAGGCCGACCAGGCCCGATCGTGCTCGGGATTGCCGGGGGTGCGGCCGTGCGACCTGGCGTCGAGGACCGGCTCACCCGTGGCCAGCACGTGCCGCATCGCCTCCTCGATCTCGGCGGCGTTGATACCCGGCAGCGCTTCGCTGAGGCGTCTGCCGAGGTGCTGCTGCGACGAGAGGCCGTTCATCTGCGCGAGCGCGGGATTGATGCGGACGAAGCGCAGGTCGGTGTCGTAGACGGCCAGGCCGATCGGGGACTGGGTGAAGTAGCCGTCCAGGATGACGAGGTCCGCCTCGACCTGGTTCAGCGCCCGCACGTCGGATGCGGTGGCGAGGACGAGGAGCCGCCCGTCGGGTCCGGCGATCGGGTAGGTCCGGAACTCGAGCTCCACCTGGTGGCCGTCCCGGTGCCGCACCGGGAACACTCCCGACCAGCCCCGGCCCGATGTGACGCGGTCGAACAGGCCGAGAGCCGCAGGACGCTGTTCGTCGGCCAGCAGCAACTGGGCTGCGAAGCTGCCGACGGCCTCCTCCGCGGAGTAGCCGAGCAGCGCCTCGGCGTCCTCACTCCAGTGCAGGAACCGCCCGTCGCCATCGAGCAGGGCGGTCGCGAGGGGGAGCAGTCGGTGACCGCCCAGCCGCGCTGCCACTACCCCCGTCGGCCCCTGGCGGGCTCCTTCAGCGGAGTCCGACTCGCTTCGGTGCATCGTCAAGAAACCATCCAGACGTCATCGCCTGCTCCAACGCACTGTCTCCGCAGACCGCACCTCCAGAGTGCAACGTCACCTGCCGTTCGGCGAGTACGCGGAACATACATGTCGTGTTCATGTCGGCGAAGTGGGGGCGCGGTCGGCACATCCGCCCGGCCGACCGTGACCGCGTGCTCACCCTTGAACCGCGGCTATGCCGCCGAACTCCTGGCCGCCGTCGACTTGCCGGCGGACTTCGCGAGCCGCTACCCGCACGAACTGTCCGGCGGGCAGCGTCAGCGCGTGTCCATCGCCCGGGCACTGGCCGCCGAGCCCGACATCCCGCTGTGCGACGAGGTCACCTCCGCCCTCGACGCCGACACCGCCGCCGGCATCATGGCCCTACTGACCGGCCTCCGGGCCGAGCGAGGGCTTGCACTCGCGCTCATCAGCCACGACCTCCCCCTGGTCACCGACCACGCGGACACCCTGATCACCCTCGACCAAGGCCGCACCACCGAAGGGGCGGGGCACGCGCCGCCCGTACCCCTTCCATCGGGCGACCGCCTGCGGTGGCGCTGACCGGGGCCTTTCGGCCCTGGCCGCCGAGGCGCACACGCGCAGCAGCAAGGCGTTCAGCTGCGCCCGCTCACCTCTCGTCAGAGGCATCAGAAGATCGTCCTGGACGGCCGCGCTCTCGGCGTACAACTCATCCAGCAGTACCTGCCCGGTGGGGGTCAGCATGACCAGCTGACGACGACGGTCCGCGGTGTCCCGCACGCACTCGACGTACCCGGCGGCGATGAGGTCGTCGAGAGTCTTGACCGTGTCGGTGCGGTCGATGTCCAGACGGGCCGCCAGCTCGGTCTTCGCGTGCGGCCCGAACTCGGCCAGGGCCGAGAGCATCGACAGATGCCACACCCGCACCCCACGCTCCGCGAGCTGCACCGCGAGCCTGCGCCGAGCCTCCTTGCCGACCTGCGACAGCAGATGGACCGTCTGCTGGAGCGGCCTGGAGGACCCTTTCCTACCGTCGTACATGCGTATTCCAACCACTACGGAGGCCACGATCCCGTGCTGCCCGTCTCCCTGAGGCGGGGCGCACATCGTGGCCAGAGGCCGCCCAGGGGACCGGCGACACACCCGGCCCCTCCCGCAGGGCCCCGGCACGTCGACAGGTTTCGATCACTGTGACCACAACACCCGGGCGAGGGACGGTTCTTCGGCCAGACCTGGAGCAGTTCCACGCGCCGGGGTGCCCCACCAGTATCGTCTACATCAATGTAGACGATACTGGTGGGGCTTGCCATTGCGGACAGGGGCGGACCCACCAGCCAGGCGTTCCCCGGGGCTGATCGGCCTCTGGACAGGCCGCATGCAGCAGCGTCGCTCAGGGGCGCAGGTCGCCGGCCGGCGGCGCTTGATCAGGTCGCGGCGCCGAGGGCGACGGACACGACGGCCTTGGCCTCCTCCTGGACGCCGGCGAGGTGGTCGGGGCCGAGGAACGACTCGGCGTAGATCTTGTACACGTCCTCAGTGCCGGAGGGGCGGGCCGCGAACCACGCGTTGCGGGTGGTCACCTTGATCCCGCCGATCGGGGCGCCGTTGCCGGGCGCCTCGGTGAGGACGGCGGTGACCGGCTCGCCCGCGAGGGTGTCCGCCGCCACCTGTTCCGGCGAGAGCCTGGCGAGGACTGCCTTCTCCTCCCGGGACGCGGGCGCGTCGATCCGGGCGTAGGCGGGAGCGCCGAAGCGGTCGGTGAGCGCGGCGTAGTGTTCGGACGGGGAGCTGCCGGTCACGGCGATGATCTCGGAGGCGAGCAGGGCGAGGATGATGCCGTCCTTGTCGGTCGTCCAGACCGAACCGTCGCGGCGCAGGAAGGAAGCCCCGGCCGACTCCTCTCCGCCGAAGCCGAGCGATCCGCTCACCAGGCCGTCGACGAACCATTTGAAGCCGACGGGCACCTCCACCAGCTTGCGGCCCAGCTCTGCGGCCACCCGGTCGATCATGCCGGAGGACACCAGGGTTTTGCCGATCCCCGCTGCGCCGGGCCACCTGTCGCGGTGCGAGTAAAGGTAGTTGACGGCGACGGCGAGGTACTGGTTGGGGTTCATCAGGCCGGCGTCCGGGGTGACGATTCCGTGCCTGTCGGCGTCGGCATCGTTGCCGGTGGCCACCTGGTAGGTGTTGCGCTGCGAAATCAGCGAGGCCATCGCGTAGGGGGAGGAGCAGTCCATGCGGATCTTGCCGTCCCAGTCCAGGGTCATGAAACGCCAGGTGGGATCGGTCAGCGGGTTGACCACCGTCAGGTCCAGGCGGTGCTCCTCGGCGATCCGGCTCCAGTAGGCAACCGACGCACCGCCCATCGGGTCCGCCCCGATCCGTACCCCTGCGGAGCGCACCGCGTCCAGGTCGACCACGGCGGGCAGGTCCTCGACGTAGCGGCCCAGGAAGTCGTACCGCCCGGTCGTCGGCACCGTCAGCGCACGGGCGTAGGGCAACCGCCGCACATCCTTGAGACCGCCGGTGATGAGTTCGTTGGCCCGGTCCTGGATCCATGCCGTCGCCGCCGAGTCGGCGGGGCCGCCGTTCGGCGGGTTGTACTTGAAGCCGCCGTCGGCGGGCGGGTTGTGCGACGGTGTGACCACCACACCGTCCGCGAGGCCGCCGGTCCGGCCGCGGTTGTGGGTGAGGACGGCGTGCGACACAGCCGGTGTGGGGGTGTAGCCGTCGGCGGAGTCGATGAGCACGGAGACGTCGTTGGCGGCGAAGACCTCGACGGCGGTCACCCGTGCGGGCTCGGACAGCGCGTGGGTGTCGGCGCCGAGGAAGAGCGGGCCGTCCGTGCCCCGCATCGCCCGGTAGTCGCAGATCGCCTGGCTGGTCGCCGCGATGTGGTCCTCGTTGAACGCCGTGGCCAGTGACGACCCCCGATGCCCGGAGGTGCCGAAGGCCACGCGCTGGGCGGGGTCGGCGGGGTCGGGGTGCAGTGCGTAGTACGCGGTCACCAGCCGGGCGACGTCGACCAAGTCCGTCGGCCGCGCCGGCTGCCCCGCTCGCTCGTGAGGCATCTGCGCTCCTCTCACATCCGGTCCGGTCACCACATCCTCACAGGCGCCGGCCGGTCCCGTCAGGCCCGACACGAGATACGGCCGGATATCGACGGCGAGGTTGCGTCCGAGTCGTACGACCCGGTGCGCGCAGGTGCCTGCGGTTCCTTCTGCGGGCCCGGAGCGAGCCGTTCGCTGCGCAGGGCAGGCCGTCAGGGGTGTTGTCAGTCGGCCTCGTCGGGGGACAGGTTCGGGATGTCGGCCCGGCACAGGGTGACCAGCAGGCCGTACGCCTCGCCCTGGGAGCTCTTGGCCGGGTGGAGTTCGGCGTTCTGTTCCCGGAGCCGTGCGGCAAGTGCGTGGGCCTCGTCCGGGGTGAGCCAGAGATGGCGCAGTACGGAGTGCTTCGCCTGGCCGGGGCGCGCGGGCAGCATCTCGCCCAGGGCCGCATTGGTGAGGAACTCGGAGCCGTCCTCTGCGTCCTCGTCGAGTTCGAAGCTCCGGCTGACCAGCGCGAAGTACTGCTCGGTGCCGCCGCGCACCTGCCGGATCTCGGAGCCAACTCTCCCCTGGAGAGAGGGTGTTGTGCGAGTGTTCGCCCGATCTGTCTCTGAGCCGGCGTGGGGCGGCGGCTACGTGCGGGTTCCCCCCCCGGGGGGGGTACGCGGGTCCTCGGGAGGGGCAGGGTGTATGGGACACGCTCGCCCCTGCCCCCAACTCAGGCGCACCGCAGCGGAACGTCAACGCCCATGCTGCAAAGGCGGCTTCACCGAACCGGCGCGAGCCGCCCGTGCACCCGCACAACGCCCTCTGAACAACCGCAGTAACCGACGTCAGTCAACTCTCAAACGGCATTGGGGATGCCGGGTGAGTCAGCTCCCGTACCGGCACACCGTGACCCACCCGGCGCCGGAGATGGGAACGCCGCTCTTCGCACCGCATCCCATTCTGTGGTAACTGCCGTTGATCATGTTGTAGTAGTGGCCCCAGCGGTAGTATCCGGCCTGGTTGGCGAAGGGGTCATGGTTGGGATCGGCGTCGTAGACGCTCTTCTCGCTGGCCCACTGCCCCGTGGCCTGGTTCGGCGGATAGCCCGACATGTTCTCAGCGGCGTTGCTTATCGCGGCGTGGTGCAGCTGGCCGCCCGAAGTGGATGCCGGGTCATCAGCCCAGGACTGGGCCTCGGCGGCAAGTGCGCTGTCCCAGGTCAAAGCCGACTGACCGGCCTGTTGGCGCACGCTGTTGGTCTCGGAGAGGATGGCCTGCTGCTCGGCGGCGCTGATCTCGGCGGGGAGCCCTGCCGAGTTGGAGACGGTCGCGGTAGCAGCCGGTGCCAGTATCGTCCCTCCGGTCATCAGCGCCACTGCGACGATGGCCATGGCGCGATGGTGTACCCGAGTAGGATTTTTCATTGCGACTCCCTGGTCGCACAGAAAACAGCAGCAAGTGCCGGCCTGAATCACGGCTGTCACGGAAGCGGGCCGCACGGCCGGCTCATGCGATGGCCAGGAAGCCATCGGCAGCAAACTGGTCTGGTCGGCGGCCGCATGGCCGCCCTCGGTAGGACCAGCGTATGTCTGGGGTTTCTGTGCGGCGAACGGAGACACCGGCCGTTTTCGAGCACGCCGAGAACGGCCTTCGCGCCAAGGAGTTCTGCCGGGCTCTCGACACCGGTCTGGAACCGAAGCAGGTCGAAGGCATACGAGCCAAGCTCAAGCGCCTCGTCGGCCGAGGCATCCTGACCGAGCCCGCACCCGGACTGTTCATCCTGCCCAGCCCGAAGACCGGCACGTAGCCACCACCCCGACACCGCCCCAGAACGAAATCGGACGAGAGCTCACAAAGCTCCTTCTGGGCACGGGAGTTGGACGACACATCCGGCAGGACTGCCCCCGGAACCGGTAAGGTCCGGGCGTGGCCAGGACATTGCGGTTGGCGGTTGCGCAGAGCACGGTGCCCGAGGATCCGACCGACCGTACGGCGGTGCGGGCGGCGGGGGAGGAGATCCGGTCCTTGATGCGCCGGGCTGCCGGGGCCGGAGCGAGGCTGGTGCAGTTCCCGGAAGGCGAGATCGTCTACCCGGGCAAGCACGTGATGGCGACGGGAACGACCGGCGAACCCGCTCCCGCGGACTGGAGCAGGTCTGCGTGGGACGTTCTGCGCGAGGAGGCCGAGGCGACCGCCCGCCTGGCGGGCGAACTCGGCCTGTGGGCGGTGTTCGGGTCGATCCACCCGTTCACGCCTCCGCTCTGACGCCATGACACGCCGCCGCAGGGCCGGTCACAACGGTCTGCCGGTGGCGCGTCTGCCGGTGGCGCGTCGGCCGGTCGGAGCCGGCGCCGACCACCTGGACCGACCTGTGCAGGGCGGCGGGCATCGACCGCACCGGTATCGGCGGGGACTTGGACGGCACCGCCCTCGTCCCGGTACGCCTGGAGCGTCACCAGCATGCGGAAGCACGATCGACTTCACCGAATCCGTGCCCGATCCCATTCGGCCGGTGGAAGACAGCAGCCCCGCCCCTGTGGTCACGCCGGTCTGCTCGCCGGACGCTGCTGCGCTCTACAGTTCGGTCCGGCCGCAGACTTCGCGGTCGGGGTCCGCGAGCAGGGCCCTGTGGCGGCGCCTGGACTGTACTTCTCCAGGTCTTCCGGATGGGCCACGCCGGCTCGGCGGCCTCGCGCGGACGCTGCTCATAACTCGCCCTGGCAGGGCCCGTTGTTACGCAGATGCTCCGCCGCCCAGCGCCCCAGCTCCATCAGTGCGGGCTCCAGCGCCTTGCCCGCCTCGGTCAACCGGTAGGCGACCCGAAGCGGGGGGCCGGCGTCCACCTCTCGCAGGAGCAGACCTGCAGTGCCGAGCTCGGTGAGCCGGTCCGACAGCATGCGCTCGCTGATCCCCGGGATGGCCCGCCGCAGGTCGGCGAAGTAGGCGGGCCCTGGAATCAGGGTGGCGACGATCAGGCCGGTCCAGCGCTTGCCGAAGAGCTGGAAGACGCGCGTCACGCCTTCGTCGACGGTCCTGCACGTCTGCTCGCTGTGGTTCGCCATGTCCCCAGGGTAGCCTTCCCGTATGTAGCTGCAAAAAAGTAAGCTCCTGTGTTATTAATAGCTACGTAAGAAATTTCCCCACTCGCCCGGAGCTTGCCATGGCCACCCTGCTGCACCTCGACTCCTCCGCCCTCCCTCAGGGCTCCGCCTCACGCGACGTCACGGCCACCTTCCGCAAGGCATGGGAGGAGCAGCACCCCGAGGGCAAGGTCGTCTACCGCGATCTCGCCGCCGAGCCGCTGCCGCACCTTACCGCTGCGGGTGTCAGCGCCCCGTTCACCGACCCGGCCGACCGTACGGAGGAGCAGAACGCCGCCCTGGCCCTGCGCACCGAGCTGGCCGAGGAGCTGGAGAACGCGGACGCGGTGCTCATCGGTGCCCCGATGTACAACCTGACGATCCCCTCCAGCCTCAAGGCGTGGCTCGACCAGGTGATCATCATGGGCCGCACCGGAGGCGAGAACTCCTCCGTCGCGGGCAAGCCCGTCACCGTCGTCGCCAGCCGCGGTGGCTCCTATGCGCCGGGCACCCCGCGTGAGGGCTTCGAGTTCGCGACCAACTACCTGGAGAAGGTCCTTGGCGGGCTGCTCGGCCTCAAGGTCGACCTCATCGTGCCCGAGCTGACCAGGGCCCGCTCCGTCCCGGCGATGGCCGACCTGATCGGCAAGTCGGACGCCTCCCGCGAAAAGGCCCACGAGGAGGCCGCCGCGAAGGCCAAGGCGCTGGCTGCCCAGCTTTCCGCCTGATCAGCGCCCGGGGCGGGGTCGAGGGCAGCAGCTGCCGCCGACCCCGCCCCTTCGGCAACGCGGGCTTGCCCGGCGGGCGTTGCCGCGTGCCGCACACCGTCCCGGCCGGTGACGCCCTTGCGACAGGGCGTCGCGGGGCTCGTCGAATCGCCAGGTGATCTTCGAGTCGGCGTGCGTGCGACGATGGCGCATGACTTGGTACGGGATGCTCGTCCTGCTGATGCCCCTGGCCGCGTGGGGGGTGATGGTGCTCGCCGTGCGGGTACGCGTCCGGTTGGGGGAGTGTGGGAGACGAGCGGTGCCCGGCGCGGTGAAGCCCCTGGCCCTCTTGAGCGCATGGTCCCTCGCGGGCGCCGCGGCGGTCTTCGCCTATGCCTGGCTCGTCTACTCGCCGGGGCTGTACCCGGACAAGTCCTGCATGGCGTTCACGGGGTACCGGCAGTTCCCCGACTCCTACGGATCGCTGCCGGTGAGCCTGGTGTGCCATGGCGTCGAACTCGTCCCCGCCTGGATCAATCCCGTCCTGGCCGCTCTGGCCTGCATCGCCCTGCCGGCTGCCACGGCCGCTCTGGGCCTGTGCGCCACCTCCTGGTCGACGCGGCGCACGCCACCGGCGGCGGCCCACCGGGGAGACCCGACGTAAGAGGGCCTGCTCACGAGGCGCGCGCATGGCGCCGGACCCGGTCTCCACCCCCTCAACTCGCCGTTTAAGTGCGCCACGAGCGCAGAAGGTGAGGTTTGTGCAGGCAGACCCCACTTGAGGCGGTGCTGTGTAGAAGATGAAGGTTGATGGCCCTTCGGCGTCCTCCGGTGGGGGTGTCAAACCACGTCAAGCTGCGTTGGCTGAAGACCGTCGTGGTGAGCGTTGAGGAAAGGCGCACGTGATGCGTCAGGTGGGGACCGGGAAGGCGAGCGAGAGCGAACCGCTGACGACGTGTCGAAACAAGAAGACGACATCAAAACCGGGGCGGTCAAATGGCGCAGGGATGAGCCTGGCGGGTTCCCGTCTATTGGCCGGGCGATGTCCGGCACGGAGGCGGCGCGAGTCCGGTCTGCGGCTTCTGCACGGAACGTGGGAAGGCGAGTGCCGATCTCGATCCGGGTTACGACGCGTCTGGCGTAGTCGGCCGCGACGCTGTCGTGCGACTACCGGACGGCGGCCAAATGGGAGGGCTCGGTCATACCGGCGACCCTGGACGAGGGCGCTAACAGGCCGAGGCGCAGCTTCGAACTGACAAGAGCAAGTTCCAAGCTACGGACACCCAGCCGTCGCAACGACCCGGTGAACCTTCTCGGTCAGAGCACTCGTATGGGTGTTCCGGGGACGGCGGAGCTGTCCGGTCTCATTGGATCATGCCGATGAACACCACGTTGACCAGGCATGATGCAGCGTCTCTTGAGACAGCGCACTCACGCTGTCTCAAGAGACGCTGCCACCCAGGCGTGGACGAGGGCCGCTGTCTCACTACATGTTGTCGCTCATCGGCGTCGTTGGACTACTTCCCGGTGGCAGACCCGCGCGCTGTGTGAAGGAGCCTCAATCTCAAAGGCCTGCCCCGTTGTCAGGCTCAGCGACTGAGGGCGTTGAGGTGCCGATGGAGTGCCTGGTGCCCTTCGGGGGTTGGGTGCAGGCCGTCGGTGAGCAGTTCGGTGTTCTCACGCAGCGGCTCCCACATGTCGAGATAGTCGACGTGGTTCTCCTCGCACCAGGCCCGCATGGACTCGCGCAGGGCTAGCGCTCGTGCCTGGGTGAATCGCAGGCCCTCGTAGTCGCGGGTGCGTTCTTCATCGACCCATGTCGGTCCCGCGACAACGAGTCGCGCATTGTGACTCAGGGCCGTGGCGGACAGCGAGCCGAGACTGTCCGCGATATGCGCCAGCCCGTCGCAATGAGTCTGTGGGACAACGACCGGCAGGGCGGAGTCGTTGATACCGGCGGCGACGAGGACGGTGTCGGGTCGGCGAGGAGCCAGCAGCGTGGGTGTCTGCTCGCTGACATCGATCAGGGTGCTGCCGGGGATGGCCAGGTTGAAGACCCGGTGTTCAGCCTCGTTACCGGCGATGTGAGCGGCCGCCAGGTGAGCTGCCCATCCTCCATGCGGATCACAGCGACCGTAGGCGATGCTGTCGCCCACGATCACGATGCGCGCTGCCGAGCGCAGCGGTTTCGCATCCAGGTAGGCCCAAGCGCTCTCCCCGGAGGAGAGGAGCACCCGCCGGCGGGCGTAGTCGTCGACTTCGTAGGCATCGGCTGCGGCGAGGTCCTGGTCGGTGAGGCGCAGGACGGCGCCCTCGACCACGGCGCCGAGCTTGCGCTCCAGGGTCAGGTGCACGTCGAGGCCACTGGCGGCGATCACGGACTGGTCGGTGATCGGCAGGGGCCTGGTCGTATAGCCGACCAGCGACGCCGAAGAACTAGGCACGGCTTGACCGAACAGAGCGGTCTGGACCCGCTCGTCCATCAGCGTGCCGAAGGAAAACAGGGTGTGGGGGCGTGACTCGGTCACCGTGAGCTACGTGGCCTTTCTTCAACGATTGATCAGATCACCTTAACGGCCGACCCGAGCCACCGAACCGGCCCTCCCGCGCCGTGGACACCCCGCGTGGAAGACGTCGACCCGCTCGCGCCCTGCAACAAGCGGCGCAGCCCGCCGGTGCTGTCCGCCTCCGGCCCGACGAGCCGCGCGTGCTGGAGGAACCGCAACAGCAGAGCTGCCACCGAGCAGAACAGCAGCAGACCGGCCCGGCGAAGGAAACCACGTGGGACGAGACGAACTCAGAGACAAGACCAGCCTAGACAAACCGAACTGAGCGACAACATCACCTGAGACGAAGGGCCCCCGAGGTACCCCTGACCGACAACGTCACCCGAGACAAGCAGCGAATCCACCAAGATCCGGTGAGACAACGGCAGGACCTCGTGAGACGGGACAGCAACGGCCTTCACGTGATCCTGAACTCGGTTACGAGGTATGGGAATCGACGTGAAGGTCGTGGTGATGAGTGCGGTGCGGAAAGCCGGCCGACAGGAGGCGTTCGCGAAACTGTCACGCTTCCGGGCGGACTTCTACGACTGCCTGAGCGGGCGCCAGGACGCCCTGTTCGAGCTGGCAGACGCGCTGCTGTGCACGGACGGCCCGGTCAAGACGCCGGTGGACCTGTCGCTCTCACCCGAGCACCGGTGCGGACACGCTGCTCTGTACGGGGCGCTCGTCTTCGGCCGGAGCGAGACCTGGGGCGAGGAGCAGGCGGTGACGCTCACAGACACCCGGCTCTACGGCAGGGCCACGGCGCGGGCCTGGGACCGACTCCACCCGAGGCTCACCCGGCGCGGAGCCCTGGATCAGGCTGACGAACTGCCGATCATCGAGGGCACCGTCATCCGCCTGTCGGTCGAGAAGCTGCCCAGCGGCGGCGTCAACAAGCCGGTCCGGCTCTGCTGGTCGGGCACCGGCGCCACCCCCGCTGCTGGCAGTTCTTCCTGCACAGGTTCGACATCGAGCACACGTTCCGCCTGTTCGGCGACGCGGCCGTGCCGCCGACCGTCGAGGAGAGGTTCGACGTGGTGCTGTCGCGGCACTTGGCGTGGACGCTTCCGAACCCCGAGGCCGCGCTGCGGGAGTGGCCGACGAGGCTTCGCCCCGGCGGCCGCCTGGTGCTGGTCGAGGGCAGGTGGCGTGAGTCCGGGCAGAGTGGCGCACCGTATGTCGCCGGGGCCGAGCTGCTGCCGTGGAACGGCGGAGTCAGCGCGGACGACCTGGCCGTCGTTTTGCGGCCGCTCGTCGCCGATCTTCGAATCGAGCCGCTCAGCGGGCACGTGGACCTGTGGGGCGGTCCGGTGCACGACGAGCGGTATGCCCTGATCGCCCACGTCTGAGTCCTGACCGGGCGGGCGCCGTGGTGATGGCGCCACCCGCGACACCGTTCACGGGCGAATGCCCGCGAACTTGATGGCGCTCCTTGAATTTCTCCACTCTCCGCTCAGGGGTGGGCCGCAGCTGCTCACTCTGGTTCCCCACCCCACGGAGCACCGGCCCCGTTGAGGCCGATGCGGGAATGGCCGTTCAGGGGTAGTTCTAGCTTCGGCTGCGGATCATCGACATCAGCAGCCCATGGGTTTCGGCGTCGGCGGCCACGACAAGGCCGCGGCCGGCCTGCCCGATCGGGGCGCCGTCGATCCCGGTGACTACACAGCCGGCGGCCTGGCACAGAGCGATGCCGGCGGCGAAATGCACACTCCCGGACAGGTCACCGCCATCGGTGACGTACGCGGCGCGCTTGCCGGCGGCGACCCAGGCCAACGCCAGCGTCGTGGACACGACTCGCGGCCGGAACCGTTCGACGAACCCGGGGTGGGCCAGCAGGTCCACGGCCCGGAAGCCAGGCGTGCTCGGGAACGGCGGATCCAGGTTGACGTCCACCAGCTGGGTGGCGGAAGTAGGCACCAGCTGCACATCGGTCCCGTCATGGCGCACCCACGCGGTCTCACCGTCAGTGAAGAAGACCTCCCCGCTGAACGGGTCGGCCACCGCCGCCGCCCCGTCGCGCAGCGCCACGTTGACGGCCACCAGCATGTTGCCGACGGCGTAGTTCAGTGTGCCGCACAAGGGATCCACCAACCACTGGCGCACAGCCTCGGCGACACCCTGCTGCCCGCCCTCCTCGCCGAGCACCGCATCATCGGGTCGAGCGGAACGGATGACGCCGAGGATCGTCCCCTCGGCCTCGACATCGGCGGCGGTGGCGAAGTCCCCGGCGCCCTTGTCGATGCGGGTGAGCCGCTGGCCGTACATGTTGCGCACCACGTCCGCGCCGGCACGTGCCGCAGCTATCGCAACCCCGGCATCGTCAAGGCTCGCGTATGAGTTGATCACGTCGTGCAGAATACCGGTGGCAGTCATCCCCACCGGTCGGACCAGCATCGACCCGCTTCCGCTGTCGGCGGTGTTGCGGCTCGCTACCCTGCCGCCGACCTCACGCATCGGCCCGATCGCCAACGCGCGCTCCGCGACCACGAACTGACCTTGCGACGGGTGCCCCACCACTTCACGCGGCTCAGCCACGATCTGCTCGTACCGCTGCCGGCTGACGCTGCCGACCTTGTCGATTTCCTCGGGCATGGCACTCTCACCGCCCACTGCGGGCCGGGACACGGCCGCACGACCGTGGCGGGACACGGCCCGCTTCCGCCGCCGAGAGCCAGCCCGGGAATCCATTGATCACAACAATGGTCCTACAAATGAACCGAGTTGACAGATAGTCAGCATCCAATCCGTTGGCGATACGGTCGCTGTGACCGTTGTCGAACGTTTCCTTGCGGCGGCGCCAGGCCCTTACCCGCTCTCGCATACTTATGGCCCGCCGCGCCACCTGATACACCGTCACCGCCGTTCCCGGGCCGCCCGCCCCTTCGGTGGGCGGCCCGTACACCGTTGTGGGAGCCGTCGGTCGCGCCGGAGCGCTTGCAGTGCCCGCGCGCAACTTCCCTCCCGGCCAGGAGTGCTGTGCGCCGTGACATGGGCTCGTGCAAAGGCTTGGTGAACGAATTGTTAGGGTGGCGTGCGAACAAAGGAGATTGACTTTGAGGAAGATACTCGGAGCGAAGCCCGAGGGCGGACGTGCCAGGCGCATGGCCGGCGTCGGACTGGCGGCGGCACTGGTCGTCACGGGCGCGGCGGCGTGCTCCTCCGCCGGCGGGAGCGCCGACGCGGGGACGACGGCAGCGGCCGGCTCCAAGGCCCCGGAGGTGTTCGGGCCCGCCGGCTACCGCGGGCTGACGCCGGGGATGGTGAAGGACGCTGCGCTGGCGAGCGGCGCGCTGGAGGCGGCTCCGGTGTCGCTGCTGGACGGTTGCACGGACTTCTCGTACAAGGGCGGCCCCGCGCCGGACTCCACCCGGATGGCCGCCGAGGCGACGGCCGAGACCAGATTGAAGGACCTGAACGCCAAGGCGGACGCGGTCGAGAAGCCCGGCACGCCGGAAACCCTCCCGCCGAACGCCTCGGCGAAGGAGGCGGCGGAGTTCGCCGAGCGTGCGGCAGGGTCGGCCGGCAAGGTGGCGGCCGACACCAGGCTGATCGCGGAGGCGACCCAGGCCCAGGTCGAGGTGATGACACTGCGTGAGGCGCGGGACAAGGCGTTCCTGGCTTCGGGGCGCGTGTCGTTCGGCGTGGCCGGACTGCGCGAGCTGGTCGGCCCGGCCGGCGCCCGTACGGCCGAGGGCGTCGGCGCCGGTTCGACGGTGGACGAGCTCAAGAAGGCGTACGGCACCCGGGGCCTCGAACTCGCCAAGGACGGCCGGTACGGGATGCCGGTCGAGGGCAGGCAGGGCTGGCAGTACGAGTTCACCGTGGACGGCGACAAGGTCAGCGGCATCTCGCTGGTCAACCTCGACATGAAGTGCGCCTGATCCGATCCACGACCCGCCGCTGAGGTCGGCGGCCCGGCGCTCTGCCCTTGCGCTCAGCGGATCCAAGGATTCCGGGTCTCGTCCGGGGCGATCCGACGCATGGCTCGGGCGTGACTCGGGGTCGGGTGTCCATCGCCGGACTGAATGATCTCGGCCTGTCGGCGCCACCGCCCCGCCTCGCTCCGCGAGGGCGGTGGCGCCGCCGTGCTCCCCGCTCGTCGAAGCGGGAGTCGGCACCGTGTCCGGGGTGTCCATTGCACAGGTGGGCGAGGGTGAGCAGGGCTTGACGGCCCGTTCAGCCGTCGCCAGCGGGTACCCAGAGCGCGGTGGTGCTCCCGCAGGCGAGCAGAGAGGAAGCGCAGGGCAGAGCCGGACACATCCAGCCCGGACGAATAGACAAGCACACGGAGCCTCTGGTGAGCACGGGTCCGCCTGGTCGAAAAACCACCTACCAGGGGCTTCGCCCAGTCTCTCGGCTCAACGCCCATGTCCATGCGGCAGGTTGGGAAAAAAATCACGGAGCTCAACCACGATCACTCCCGTAGGATCGACGGTTATGGTTGATCTCTACCCTCCGACAAGTCCCTACGACCATGGAATTCTCGACACCGGAGACGGCAACCGCGTCTACTACGAACAGCTCGGCAACCCTGAAGGCAAGCCCGTCCTGTACGTCCACGGCGGCCCGGGGGCGGGCGCGCCGCAGCGGCCGACGAGGGCCTGGGACCCCGAGCGCTACCGCGTCATCCGGTTCGACCAGCGCAACTGCGGTCGCAGCACCCCGCACGCCAGTGACCCGGCGGCGGACATGAGTCTGAACACCACGCAGCACCTGATCGACGACATGGAGCGGCTGCGCGAACACCTCGGCATCGAGCGGTGGTTGCTGGACGGCGCCTCCTGGGGCTCGACGCTCATCCTGGCCTATGCGCAGCAGCACCCCGAGCGGGTCAGCGAGATCGTCATTCAGGCGGTGACGACGACCCGCCGTACCGAGATCGACTGGCTCTACCGGGGCGCCGGGCGGTTCTACCCCGAAGCGTGGGACCGGTTCCGCGACGGCGTCCCCGAGGACGAGCGGGACGGCGACCTGCTCGCGGCCTACGCGCGGCTGATGGAGAACCCTGACCGGGCGATCCGGGAGAAGGCCGCCGCCGACTGGCTCGCCTGGGAGGACGCGGTCATCTCGAACGAGCCCAACGGCCTGCCCGGCATGTACAGCGATCGCGAGGTCGACGCACGGATCGCGTTCGTACGGATCTGCGCCCACTTCTTCAGCAACGGCGCGTGGCTGGAGGAGGACCAACTGCTGCGCAACGCCCACAAGCTGGCCGGGATCCCGGCGGTGCTTGTCCACGGCCGGCACGACATGGGCGGCCCGGTACAGACGGCGTGGGAACTGGCGAAGGCGTGGCCGGACGCGCGGCTCCACATCTTCGATGACTCCGGGCACGTCGGAAGCGACGCGATGCGGGAGGCGGTCCGGGCGGCCATCGAGGAGTTCAAGAACCGCTGATCCTCAGGGCACGTAGAGGAAGTCGAACGTGACCTTCGGGTTCCGCGCCGCGTAGTCGGCGAGCCTGGCCGCGACTACCCGGTCCGAGACGATGGCTCGGACCGGGACTCGGTCGGCCAGTGGCTTCTACTTCTACACCTGCCGGTTCGTTTCGACCCAGGCCGAATCGATCGCATTGCACTGAGCAGTTCGCCGACCTCCTGTGGGAGATCGCGGACAAGCCGCCAGGGGCTCTGTTCGAGCCAGTTATGCAGAATCGTGGCTCCTGGACTGCCCGCCGGGACCATTCTGTTGGTGCTGCCCCGAGTGGCAGCCCGGCTATGGGAGATGACACGCCAGGTCGAGATGCTGCTTGAAGAGTTCGCGCAGGCGGAAGGGGCAGCTATGCAGCGAGGAGAGTAGTCGGTGCTCACCCTGGCGAGGACTGTGATCTCCTCGCGTCGCAGACCGGGAGTACGGCGCGCCCCCGCAGGCATCTCGTGGTCCTCGGGACGCACCAGTGCGCGCCGGGCCCGCAGGAGCTCACTCGGCCGGTTCGTGTGCATGGCCACCAACGTAGGGGCAAGCGGCACAAAGAAGGTGGCCCTGTCACACCCATCCGGTTGGCCCGATCAACAGCTGCCGGAGGCCAAGCCAGGTACGACAGCATCGAGGCTCATCGGTACCTCCGGGTCCTCACGTACACGCCGAGAGTGACCGTGCCAGGTGCCGTGAGAACGAGGCCGACGAACTGAGATCAAACCCCCCGAACGAGGCAATGCTCGCCACTCGGAGCGCGACGCGGTGAGAATCCGACAGCTCGGATGAGATCGAGTGAGAATCCGCCAGCTGCGATGCGACAGGACACACGGCTCAGTGCAGGGAAGTCGGTCGCTTCCAGGGCGGTGACAGATAGCGCGCCCAAGTGACAACTATCGCGTTCAGTCACAGCGACGGCTGGCCCCCGGCGCTGTCGAGCGAACGATGATCCGCTCATGTGTTCGAAAATGGCGTAGCCTGGGCCTGTGAGTGTTCACCTTCAGATGTCGCTGTTCGATTCTGCTGAGGCCTCCCCGTTGCGGCTCCGGAGCTTGGCCGCGCTGCGGCGCACCGAGTTGTCCGATGGAGCCTGGATCGACCTGCTGCCGGGCTGGCTGACCGGCTCGGACGCGCTGTTCGAAGACTTGGCGGAGCACGTCCCGTGGCGTGCCGAGCGTCGCAAGATGTACGACAACGTGGTCAGCGTCCCTCGGCTGCTGGCGTTCTACCGCGAGGACGAGCCGCTTCCGCACCCTGTCCTCGCTGCGGCCCGCGAAGCACTCGGTGCCCACTACGCCGAGGAGCTCGGCGAGCCCTTCACCACCGCCGGGCTCTGCCTCTATCGCGACGGCCGAGACAGCGTCGCCTGGCACGGCGACCGCCTGGGGCGCGGCAGCTCCCACGACACGATGGTCGCCATCCTCTCCATCGGTGAGCCCCGACCTCTCCTCCTCCGCCCCCGCTACGGCGACGCGCCCCACGTACGCCTGCCTCTGGGCCACGGCGATCTCGTCGTCATGGGCGGCAGTTGCCAACGTACCTGGGATCACGCCATTCCAAAGACCGCCCGAGGTGCGGGCCCCCGCATCAGCATCCAGTTCCGCCCCCACAACGTCGGATGACGCGCTGCCTCGAAGGACAGTGGCCCGCGAGAGCAGACCTGACGCAGCACGGGCCGACCGTTGACGGCCCAGATCGGGCAATCACGCCTGTCCGTGGTCGCGGCGACCAGCCGACGGCGCGGCGCTGGTGCCCGGCCACCAGCGGCGATCCCCGGTCTGCAGCGGGTGCGGGATCAGTAAGCAGATCGAATATCACCAAGGACATCGACGGCGGCACCGTCCACCCCCGTCGAGAACCGGTGCGGATCGTGGCCGCGACGGTCAACTCGCTTGCCCCGCGCCCGAGGCCATCGCACTCGTCGACGCCTCGTCCGAGCCCGTCAACCTCAAGGGGTGGCACCTCGGCGACCAGCACAAGAACCGGCTTCCGCTCCCCGAGGCCCAGCTCCAGCCGGGCTCCACCCTCACCGTCCCGGATCGGATTCGGGCCCGGCGCCGAACGCGTCAAGGACGCCTTCGACCAGATCAACGCCACGTCAAGGCCCGCAACGGGGACGCCCGCACCGCTGACACTCTCCTGCGAACGACCAGGATCCACATCCGGTTCGGCATGCTCAACAACTGCACCGCCGACCACACCAATCCCGTCGGCGCCGTCTGTCCCGAGAACGCGATCATCCCTGAAGGCCACACCGGGCCGGCCCCCGCCCACGCCGCGAAGTGGTGCCGGCGGGGGCGGGCCCATCGTTCAGAGGACGAAGACGCTCCGACTTCCGTTCGGGCGGTACGTCTCACCGGGGTACACCAGCCAGTCGACCTGTCCTTTGCAGTCGGGGCCGGACCAGACTTCGGCGACCGCGTC
This sequence comes from Kitasatospora sp. GP82, assembly GCF_029892105.1. Taxonomy (GTDB): domain Bacteria; phylum Actinomycetota; class Actinomycetes; order Streptomycetales; family Streptomycetaceae; genus Kitasatospora. The sequence continues at coordinate 27,164 of NZ_JARZAJ010000034.1, forward strand.
CGTCTGGTTGGTCACCACGGACGGCACGAAGTCCCCCAGCGGATAGCAGCCGCTCGGATTCCGGTGGGCGACGCCGTCGATGATCAGGAACCCGTGGGCCGCGTAGGCGGAATTCGGGATCGTCAGCGCGATCGTCGCGGCCGCCGCGCACACGCCGAGGGCCTTCGCCATACGCCGCATCCTGTACACACCTCTCCAGCACCAAAGGCTGCACCTTGCCGCCTCGACCAATAGCTTAGAGTGCGTGATCAACTACTGATTGCGACACGGCGTGCGCGGCGCGCCTTCAGCCACCACCCTCCAGCGGTCGCCTTGCGGCTAGGCCGTTTCCTTCGGATCATCTGATCGTTAGCTCATGTGTGTCGTTGAAGCGACCCGCGGACCGGGAAGCTCCGACTGCACATCGACGTCAACGCCACCGGGTAACTCCGGCAGTTGGAAGGAGTACCGGCCGAGCATGTTGACGTGGTGGCGCACGAGCGGGGAGAGCCGGGCTCTCGCCTCACACCGGATGTCTCATGAGACACGCTGAGCGCGAAGAACAGGACCAGGCAGATTCTCACCTTCTGGCCTCGGCCTGATCGGATTCGGGGGCGCGACGGTCCGACGTCCCGTCATATGTTGCGGCTTCCTGGGCGGGATCGGCGGCGCTCCAGGCGTGCGGACAGCTCCTCGGGCAGGACGTCCCGGTTCGCCCGGGTGATGTGGATGACCTCGATGTCGGCACGTTGCTTGAGGGCGTCGGTGAGCGGGTGGCCACGGACGTGGACCGTGGCGACGATGTCGACGTCGGACTCGAACAGGGACCGGACCGCGTCCCGGAAGGCGGGGCAGGCCAGTTCCATCTGTCCGAGCTCGTCGATGAGCACGAGTGGTCCGGTCGCCGGACTCGGAGAAGCGGGCTTCAGCGACGGCAGTGCCAGCCGTTCCATGACGCCCAGATCCACGCCGTACCGCCCGACCTGCGGCGGCCCAGGGAAGTCGACGTGAGAGAGTACGGCCCGCCGCCCCGACAGTGTCTCCAGTGCGAAACCGACTCGCGAGCCGCCGTGCCGGATCTCCTCCGTGGTGAACCCGGTGACCGTGAGGGTGCCCTCGGACGAAGTCCGGGGGAGTCTCCCCAGCAGCGCGGCCAGCCTGCGGACGGCGGTCGTCTTGCCCACGCCGGGGCGTCCCTCGAGCAGAATCCTCGTCGGCATATCGCGCTCCGAGCCGTACGGTCCGGACCGTCCCGCGAATCTCATTCCTCCGGTTCGCCCCACTCCCTGAGATACTGCTCGATCTCGTCCGGTGTGCAGAGCCGGCAGGCCGGCGGCCCCTGCATCGAGAGGTTTCCGGGCCACGACTGGAGCGGAAGCTCATCCCGCTGGAGTGGCCGTGCGCAGCGTGGACACCTGCCCCAGGGAGCCTCCGGGTCGCGTGTCTCGCCCATACTCCGATCGTAGAGCGCGGGCGCCCAGGTGCGGAACAGCCTCAACGCGTGCGGCCCAGGCCACTTCGCGTACAGCTGCCACCTGCGCGGCTGACCCCGCGTTCGCAGGCACCGGGCGCCGTCCCCGCCGATTTTTGCCGTGGACGTTCATCCGCGGCCGCCGGGCACCCGCACCAGCACATCCGCCATGAGCAGCCCCGTGAATCGCCCCGGCCCTCCCGAGGGAGTGTGCGAGGCAGACGCGTCGTGCGGCCGGTCAGCCGGCGTCGCGGTTGGAGGCGATGGGGACCGGGGCGTGCCGGGCGGCCGTCGACCGGGCCAAGGGGACCTGCGCTCATCAACCTCGCCGCCCTCCTGGTCCACGCGCATCCGCTGCGTCGCCCGACGGCGAAACCGGACGCTGCGCCCCGCGTTGTCATACCTGATGAACTAGGCTGAAACAAGGCCGAGTTGATGGCAACAATGGGCCTGTCGAACTACTTCCGACGGTCAGGCGCGCCTGCCATGCTGCTCAACAGGCCGAAGCGATTCGCCAACCGGGGGGAAGGCAAACGTGTCCGTATCTACTCGTCTGCGCGCCACCGCAGTTGCGCTGTGCGTAGCCGCGTCCAGCTTCGCCGTCGCCGCCGTGCCCGCTCACGCTGCCGCCCAGCCCAACGCCTGCAGTTGGTACAAGGTGGGCACCTCGGCCGGGATCTGGATGAACGGGGAGTACGTCGGCGAGGTCGAGCAGCAGTACAACGGCTGCCACCAGGCCCGTGCCCACTGGCAGTGGAGCTACGGGTACCGCACGCAGGCCCACCCCGGCACCACCGGGGCGTGGATCACCGTCGGCCTGTACGGGGGAGTCTGGGCGGAATTCCCCGGCCCCCAGCAGGGATCTTCCGGCAGCCCTGACGCCTATTCGCCAGCCGTCTACATCTACTACGGCGGCGAGGACAGCTGGAGGGCAAGCGCCTCCTTGTACACCACCTGGACAAACGGCAGCAGTGACGACACCTGCGCGTCCTACACGGACGAGCACGACTACACGAACGGCCAGTCCACCTTCGCCGCAATCCCGGGCACGTGCTCGCACAGTTTCTGAGCTTGCGCAGCTGCGCCCGCGTTCGGTGACGTCCTGGTGATCCAGGCCCCTGATGGGCCGGCAGTGCCGGATTCTCGTCACGCCGTCGTGCGGGTTGCACGGCCTGACTGGCTCCTGGACGCCCTGGTCATGGCATCCAGGGGCCCCACTGCGGTCGGCCGGTCCGGCGTACGGAGACGGATTCGCACCCGAGGAGAGGGAACTCGTGAAACACAGGATCAAGTCAGCGCTGGCAGCAGGTGTCATGGCAACCGCTGTCATGGCTGGAGTGTCCGGAACGGCGCACGCGGCCACAGTGCCCCCGCCTACAACAACTGTGACCAGATAGGCGTGTACTACTGCCAGCTGGTGTCCGATCCCCCCGTCGGGTCGGTCGGGCCGGCCACCGCACTCGGAGACGACTATCACGAGTACGCCCAGGCGCAGGGCTCCGGGTACGGCTCGTCCTGGGCTGTCTACATGGACCAGTCGTCCGATGGCGGAAAAACCTGGCAGTCCTGGATCAATGCGGTGTACAACGGCGGCGGCTGGACGGACCCGACCTTCGACGGGCCGCCGTATGTGACCCGCCCGTGCCTCTCCGTCAACGGCCACTACCTCTGCACGGACCGAGTCGTTGAGCAGGCTCTCGATGTACGGTCGGAGTCTCGCGGCGGCCCGCGGGGTGAATGCCGTCGTGACCAGGCTCCTAGCCGACCTAGGCCTGGCAGGCCGCGGAGATCTGGCCGACCAGGACGGCGAACGGCATGTCGAGGGCGGCGTAGAGGGCGCCGGACTCGGGGGCGGCGTTGTCGGCGAGGGCCTCGACCATGAGGGTGGCGTAGTCGCTGGCGATGACGCCCGCCTGCTGCATGCGCAGCAGTCCGGCCTCCCGCTTGGCCTGGCTGAAAGTGCCGGAGGCGTCCACGGCGACGTACGCGTCGTACCCGGCGGCCGTCGCGGAGATCGCTGGCAGTGCCGCGCACACCTCGAGCGACACTCCGGCGAAGATCAGCTTCTGCCGGCCGGTGGCCTCGATGGTCTCGCGGACCCGGTCGTCGTGCCAGGCGTTGACCGTGCTGCGGTCGATGATCTTCTGCCCGGCCGGCAGTGCCTCGACCAGCTCGGGGGCGGTCGGCCCCCACATGCTGTCGGCCGCGGTGGTGGTGACGACCAGCGGGATGCCCAACACGGTCGCCGCCCGTGCCAGCGCCACCACGTTGTGCTTCAGCTCGCCGACCGGGATGTCCCGGACGCCGGACAGAAGGCCTACCTGGTGGTCGACCAGCACCACGGCGGCGTTCTCCCGGGTGATCGACTCCAGGAACTTGCTGCGCTCGCTCATCTTCCGCTCCTTCGGGGGTTGAGCCACAGCTTCATTGGTCACTAAACTTGATAGTCAATTTTAGTGACTGCTTTGAAGCTATACCTCGGCCCCCCGGAGCACAAGCACCGGTCGGGGCGGGTCGCCCGGGTCCGGGTGGCGATGTCCGAGCCCATCGGGCGGGCGACTAAAATCGCCGGTCGCACAGCACGGCGGCGGACGACTGCCGAGACGGGAGAGGCGTTGACCGGGCACCAGACCGCGGAACCAGACCTCGGCGTGCTCGCCGCCCAGGTTCTCTTCTCCGTTCAGCGTGAGCTGTTCACCGCGCTCGCCGAGCAGGGCTTCGACGACATCCAGCCCCGCGCCGGCGCCGTCCTCGCCTACCTGCGTGCCGACGGCATCCGTGCGAGCGAACTCGCCCGGGCCTCCGGACAGCACAAGCAGGTCATCGGCTCCCTCGTAGACGACCTTGAACGCCTGGGCTACGTCGAACGCAAACCCGACCCCGCAGACCGCCGTGCCAAACTGATCTACCCCACCGAACGCGGGCTGCTCCAGATGGAGGCCGCCGTCTCCATCATGCGCACGATCGAGGAACGCCACGCGAAGGCACTGGGCAAGCAGGAGTACGCCGCCTTCAAGACGGCTCTCCATCGCGTGGCCGAACTCCAACGACGTGCTCAGGCTCGGCGTTGAGGCAGAGGTACTCGGTCCGCCCGAGCTGTGGCAGGCCATAGCCCAGACCGTGGCCGAACTGGCAAACCGTTACGCAGCCTCGCCATGAACTTGGTCTGGATTGTCGCACTTGACTTTGTCCCCGACCTGCGAATCGGAGAGCGTCGCGTGAGGTGCAGGAGCAAGCAGCCAGGAAGCCACCGAAGACGCCGCCTCGCTTCCGAACTCACCACCCGACCTCATCGACGCCTGGCCGCCGATGGCGAAGAATGCGACGCGGATCTGCAGATTGCCTGCGTGCATGGGAGGAGGAAGTCCAACGTTGTTGTGTGAGGACAGAGTTGGACTCCCTCGGCACCGCAATTTACGTCAAGACCGACGACCTGCTGAAGGACTCGCCGCGACGACTCGTTGCCGCAGCGAGGCGCCACTCGTTCATCAGCGGATCCTGCGTCCGGGGCGTCGTCACCTGTTGACCAGTTGGTCCGAGCGGCTGCGCAATTCACGGGCATCACGCCGTCCGAGCAGCGGACACGGCTACCTGGCTGAGGCATGCTGCTGGGCCACGAGCCGGTGGGTGTCCCCGTCGACCTGGCTGGCACGGACCGCTCTCGACGGATGGTCCGGCGGGCTCTCGTTCCGCTGCCGAGTGGCTCCCCACGACCTGCCCAGGACAACGAGCCGAACCCCGTGCATCCGCTCCCCAGCCTCCCGCGGTCACGTCTCACGGTAGGTGGGGTGCGTCACTTGAGAGCGAGCGACTCGAGGGTGTGCGCGACGCGGTCCTGGCCCCAGTCCGGCAGGGGAAGGACCGAGCGGCTGCGTTCGGCCTTGACCGCGGTCGGTCTCACCCTGGCGGGCCGGGCAGGCGCCCGTCTGGCGCGTGTCTTCGGGGTCTCCGTGCGCCGCGCGGACGGGCCGGTGAAGACGCTGGTCGGGCCGGCCCTGGCCCCGGAACACCGCCGGGGGCACGGCGCTTTGCATGAGGGACTGAACCGTGGCCAGGTGCGCCGCCGCAACGACTGCCGCACCCTGGACGGTCGCGGCTCCGCGTCGGCTGCAACACCGCCCGAGGTCGGTTACGTTGATAAAGCACCTGGCCAGAGGGGGGTAACAAACCGTAACCCACCGGGGACGCTCCATGACCGGCCTGATCGTCATCCTGCTGCTCGTGGTCCTGGCCACAGCCGTGGCGACCGGTGCCCGGCGCTGGAGCCTGCCCGCTCCCTCGCTCCTCGTAATTGCCGGTCTGGTCGTTGGGCTGATGCCCTGGGTTCCCGAGGTCCGCCTGCCGCCTCACGTGATCAACGTGCTGGTGCTGCCGCCACTGCTCTTCGCCTCGGCCGGGGAAATCTCCGTCCGCGACCTGCGCACCGTGTGGCGGCCCGTGACCGGCCTGGTCTTCGGCCTGGTCCTTGCCTCGGCCGTCGCTGTCGGGTTCGTCGCCCGAGCGATCACCCCGCTCACCGCCGCGACCGCGTTCATCCTCGGCTCCGTCCTAGCCAGCACCGACCCCGTGGCCGTTACCGCACTCGGCCGGCGCCTGTCTCTCCCACCGCGCGTGCAGGCCATGGTGCAGGCGGAAAGCCTGTTCAACGACGCCACGTCCCTGGTCCTGTACAAGGTCGCCGTGGCCACCGCGGTTTCCGGCAGCGCCATCACCGTGCCCGGGACCGTCGAGCAGTTCCTGATCCTTGCAGGCGGAGGAGCCCTCATCGGCGCGGCGGTCGCCGCAGTGGTGACCCTCATCCGCAGACGGACCGAGGACCCGATACTGGAGACCGTCATCGCATTGGTCACTCCGTACGCCTCGTACGTCATCGCGGAGCAATCGCACACCTCCGGCGTGACCGCTGTCATCGTGTCCGGGGTCGTCCTCGGCAGCGCCGGCCACAAGCTCAGCAACGCCCCCATCCGCCTCCAGATCCACGCCGTCTACGACACCGTGACCTTCCTGCTGGAGAGCATCGTCTTCGCCCTCATCGGCCTCGAGCTCCCCTCCGCCGTCCGTCACCTCGCGCACGACGAGCACGGCTGGCCGCTGTGGGTGCCGGTGATCGCCTTCACTGTGCTCGCGATCCGCCTGCTGTGGATCTTCCCGCTGTCCGCCCTGATCCAGTACCGGCACAAGGAGGGCGACAGCCGCCTCTCCTGGCGCGCTCCGGCCGTCTTGTCCTGGGCAGGCACCCGAGGCGTCATGCCACTGGCCGCCGCGCTCTCCATCCCCCTGGCCACCCACACAGGGACGCCGCTGCCGCACCGGGCGCTCATCCTCACGCTCACCACCGGGACCATCGCGCTCACTATTGTCTTCCAGGGTTTCACCCTCGCTCCTGTCGTCCGCCGCTCCGGCATCGCTCTGGAACCGGAGCACACCGCCCGCGAGGAGGCCCGGACCCGCCGACACATTGCCCACGCCGCTCTCGAAGAGCTCAAACAGATCGGCGATCTGGATCAGCTCGCCGATCTGGGTGCCGCCGCTGAGGCTGCCTTGAAACAGGCCCGTCGCCATCTGGAAGCGCGCATCCACCAGGCCGAGGATGCCCACTACAACGACCCGGACGCCCGTCCTGCCGACGCCTACCGCGAGATCCGCCGGACACTCATCGCCATTGAGGCGGCCGAGCTCCAGCGCCTCTACGAAGCAAACAAGATCAGTTACGCCACCCGGCGCCGGATCCAGCGCGAACTCGACCTCGAAGAAGCCAGCCTCCGCGCCCGCGACTGACTGCCAGTCCCGGTAAGCCCTAGATCGAAGCCTTCCGCCCGGTCACAGTCTCTCGACCCCCTTGGCGATCAGCGCGAGGACGGCGAACATGAGAACGGTGACGCCGAGGAAGGCCAGGTCGGTCATGCGGGTCTGCACCCTGATCGATCAGACGCTTGTCCGGCAATTGTCAGGCCATGGGTTGACCGTTCGCCGATCTGTTGACTCGCCAGGGTGAATGCCACCTGGGGGCAGCGAGCGACGGACCGGACCGCACGCGGAATGTCACGACGCGCCGAGTGACGCCATGGCGGGCAGACTGGCCCTCGATGTCCACCTGCCACAGCCCGTGAGGTTCCCCATGGCGTACGGCCTGTCACGTCGTGAGCTTCGGCCGAAGGTACGTCTGCTGCCAGGGGAGGGCGGCAGGTATCACCTGACCAGCGTGGAGGGGCTGGCCGCGCTGTCGCTCGACGCGCTGAGCTCCGTCGCGTACGGGCCCGAGGCGATCGTGGTGGTCCTGATCGCGGCCGGTACGGGAGCCCTCACCGCCGCGCTGCCGATCACCCTCGCCATCACCGTGCTGCTCGCCGTTCTGGTGGTCTCCTACAGCCAGGTGATCGCCGTGCACCCGGATGGCGGCGGCGCGTACGCGGTGGCCAAGAAGGACCTCGGCGGATGGAGCAGTCTGCTGGCAGCGGCCAGTCTCGTGGTGGACTACGTGCTCACCGTCGCCGTCAGCCTGGCGGCCGGTGCCGCCAGCCTGGGCTCCGCCTTTCCTTCGCTGCGCGGGCACCTGGTGGAGGTCTGCCTCGCCCTCCTGGCCGTGCTCACCCTGGTGAACCTGCGCGGCATCGCGGAGAGCGCCCGGGTGATGATGCTGCCCACGGTGCTGTTCATCGCGACCATCCTCGGCATCATCGTGCTCGGGCTGGTCAGGTCCCATCCGGCCGCGGTGGTCGGCACCGCCCAGACCGTCCCGGTGACCGCGGCCCTCGGCCTGCTGCTGATCCTGAAGGCCTTCGCCGCCGGCTGCTCGGCGCTGACCGGTGTGGAGGCGATCGCCAACGGCGTGCCGGCCTTCCGTGAGCCGCGGGTGAAACGCGCTCAGCGCACCGAACTGATGCTCGGCGCCCTGCTCGGGCTGATGCTGGTCGGCCTCGCGGTCCTCATCCGCCGCGACCACGTTGCCCCGCGTGGCGGGGTGACGGTGCTGGCCCAGCTCGCCGCCGGCGCCTACGGCGACGGGTGGGTGTACTCCGCGACCAATGTGCTCGTTGCCCTCATCCTGGCCCTTGCCGCCAACACCAGCTTCGGCGGGCTGCCGGTGCTGATGAGCCTGCTGGCGCGGGACCACCGCCTGCCGCACCTGTTCGGGCTGCGCAAGGAGCGCCCGGTGTACCGGTGGGGCGTCCTGGCCCTCGCGCTGCTGTCCGCGGTGCTGCTGATCGCCGTGGACGCCGACACCCAGCGGCTGATCCCGCTGTTCGCCATCGGGGTCTTCATCGGATTCACCATCAGCCAGGTCGGCCTGGTCCGGCACTGGCGGACGGAGCGGCCGCCGGGCTGGCTGCGCCGGGCTCTGATCAACGGCATCGGGGCGGTGATGACCGCGGCGGCCGCTCTGGTGTTCCTCGTCTCGAAGTTCCTCGACGGTGCCTGGGTCGTCGTACTGGCGGTGCCGCTGCTGATGTGGCTGTTCGCCCGGGTCGAGCGGTACTACACCGCGGTCGGGCTCGAACTCGGCCTCGGGCGGATCCCCGAGCCGCCGGAGCGCCGGACCAGCCTGGTCATCGTGCCGCTCGGGGAAGTCAGCAGGCTGGCGAGGCACGCGCTCACCGCCGCGATCGCGCTGGGGGACGAGGTGGTGGCCGTCGCCGTCCACGCCGATCCCGACACCGCCCGGGCGCTGAGGGCGAAGTGGGACGAGTGGAACCCGGGGGTGCGCCTGGACATCATCGACAGCCCGCAGCGCTCGCTGGTCCAGCCCGTCGTCAAGTACGTCCAGCGGGCGGCCGAGGGAGGGCGCCAGATCGCCGTCCTGATCCCGGAGGTCGAGCCCCGGCACCGCCGCTACCAGATCCTCCAGAACCAGCGCGGCATCCTGCTCGCGACCGTGCTGCGGGCGCGCACCGACGTCGTGGTCTGCATCCTGCCGTACCGGCTCTCGCTGTGAGGCCCGCCCCCCTGTCCACCGCACCTCTGTCACCTCCTGGGCCTTGCCTCGTGGCGGCCGCACCGGAGGCGACAAGAGCGCGCATGGGCTCCGTCAAAGGAGCGGCATTCGGATCCGCGCCGTGACCCGATCCGCGTAGCGTTCGACGGCGGGCAGATGTTTCGTGCAGGTTAACTGGCTGCCCGTCACCCGCCGTTGACAGGGGGCTCATCGTGACGACCTCACGTCTGTACGCACCACCGTCCACACCCTCCTCCCCGCTCGCCGGTCCCGTGGCCGCCGAGGCCGATGACCTGACACGCCAACTCGCGGCCGACGCTGCGGAGCAGCGGATCAGGGAGATCAGGGACGAGCTGGCCGCGACGGGTACCTACCGGCAGAGCGCTCAGGAGCTCCTCCTGGGCGCCCGGATCGCCTGGCGGAACAACCCCCAGTGCATCGGCAAGTTCTACTGGAAGGGGCTGGAGGTCCGGGACTGCCGCGAGGTCGGGGCCGACGGCGGTGACGAGAGCGCCCTGTTCGAAGCTCTCGTGGAGCATCTCCGGCTGGCCTGGAACGGCGGCAGGGTGCGCATGCTCCTGAGCGTCTTCGCCCCGAGCAGGCCCGATCGGCCCGGACCCCGGGTCTGGAACGGCCAGCTCATCCGCTACGCGGGCTACCGGCAGCAGGACGGGTCCGTGGTGGGCGACCCCGAGACGGTGGAGCTCACCGAGGCCGTCCTTCGGCTCGGCTGGCGCGGCCGGGGCACCGAGTACGACGTCCTGCCCCTGGTCATCCAGTGGCCGGGACGCGAACCCAGATGGTTCGAACTGCCGCCGGACGCGGTCCCCGAGGTGCGCATCAGCCACCCCGACCACCCGTGGTTCGAACGGCTCGGCCTCCGCTGGCACGCCTTTCCCACGATCTCCAACCAGGTCCTTGAACTGGGCGGCCTGCGCTACCCCCTGGCACCGTTCAGCGCCTGGTACACCTGCACCGAGATCGGCGCCCGCAACCTGTCCGACACCAACCGCTACGACAGACTCCGCGAGGTCGCCCGGGGGATGGGCCTGGACACCGGCCGGGACCGAACCCTGTGGCGCGACCGTGCGCTGCTGGAACTCACCGCAGCCGTGCTGCACTCCTACGACCAGGCAGGGGTGTCCATCATCGACCACCACTTCGCCACCAAGCAGTTCGTACGCCACGAGGAACGCGAGCACAAGAACGGGCGCGACTGCCCCGCCGACTGGTCCGCCATCGTGCCCGCCACCAGCGGCTCGACCACACCCGTCTGGCAACGTCGCTACGACGCCACTCGGGTGCTGCCCAACTTCGCACCCCAGCCGGAGCCCTGCCCGGCCGGGGATGCCGAGGGACTCCCGAGCTGACCGGCGCTCGCCTACCGGACCGCTCAGCTGCGCGTGTCCCCGGCTGACAGCAGCCGTGCTGGTCCCTCGACCTTCGCCAGCCACCAGGCGCGCGGATGCGCCAGGCCTCGCGGATCCGCAGCCTGTCCCCGGTGTGGTTCAACTGGGGCCGCAGGTCGGCTCCGAGGCGATGCGGCAGCGTGGAGCGGACGATCTCCCACCGGTCGGCGCGCACTCGGCCGATCGACACCTCGCAGTCCAGCAGCGCGGCTGCCTCCGCGCGGCGCGCGCAGCCGCAGACCTGCTCGACAAGTGGTACCACGGACCATGGTGGCGATTCTGCCCTCCCGTCGCGTACGGCGTGCCGACCCGTGCCCCGGCGCCGGCCAACAGCCCGCTGTGCGGTTGAAGATGACGTTCGCCCGCTGGCTGCAGGCCCACCACGCCCGGCGGGACGCCCGCGCCAACCCGGGCACCTACCTGGCGCAGCGCGTCTTCCAGCCCTGCACCCGCACCACGGCCCGGACGCCCGCGGACGTGTCGTGGGCGACCGCGGAGGAACTGCACCTGGTGCTGTGTGGTGAGGTTCACGACTGTGACTGGCTGTGCGGCTACGTGGAGCAGGCCGCCGTCAGGTTCGGGAGATACGCAGAGGCGGTGAAGCGGTGAATAGGAGGCCAGCTTCCGTGGTCAGCAACTCCTCGGCCCAGCCCGCGTAGTTTCAGTATCGCCGTGAGGGAGGTGGTGTGTCTTCCTCCTCGTTGGTGATCTTGTCTCCTGTTCGATTCCCTAGCTGCCGTCGCAGACCTGGTTGGCAACCGACGGCCGGCCGACGGACGTAAGGCGGAATTGCATGGAAAACTTGATCACTATCGAGCAGGCCGGTGGCCTGGTCAAGAGAGTCAAGAGGGGTGGGTCATGGAGTGCGCTGTTCCTGCAATTTCCCGGTAATGCAAAGCCGACTCGGTTGAACGTTTCGCTCCACTCTCGCCCCGAGCTGGACAGCTTCCTCTCAAAGTTCCCCGGCGTCGCGCCCCCCGCGACCAGGCCGCCAAACTCAGCCGCACCCGATCACCCTTGTCCACTCGGGCCCGGCTCACCGCCACCGCCGCCGGAACCGCCATCGGCGGCATCCTCGGCTCCGGCAGCCACCTCCCGCTCGCCATCCTCACCGCAGCCACCGGCGGCGTACTCGGATGGGCCCTCACCAGCGCCCGTACCCGCAGCAGCGGGCAAACCCCGGACGCCGGACGGTGGTTGGCCGACGCGATCGGAGAAGAGACCACTGCACGGATCCTCGCCCCGCTCACCACCCGGGGCTGGACCATCCTCCACGACCGCAGCATCCCCGGCTCCAAAGCCAACCTCGACCACATCGCCATCGGCCCGCGCGGCCAGGCCGTCGTCATCGACTCCAGGCGCTGGTCCGCAGCGAGCGGCGCCACCGTGCACATGAGCAACGGCCGCCTGTGGTGCGGCCTCCACGACCGGACCAGAGCAGTGCAGACACTCCTGTGGGAGACCCGCACCGTCAGCAAGCACCTGGGCTGCCCTGCCGTGCCGGTCATGGTCATCCACGGCGCACCCGTGACCGCCGGAACACTTCACACCAGCGGCGTAGCCATCGTGGGGAGTGCGGGGCTGACCCGGGCCGTGGCCACCGCCCGGGGCTCCGCGCGCGGAGTCGGCGCAGCATCACGGGCGGAAGCGTGCTTCCCGCCCTACTGGTGACCGTCACGACCTGACCTCTGCTGAGGGACTCGCACCAAGCCCTGTTCGGTCAGTTCGGCGCGAAGCCACGTGTTGATGAGGCTGGACATCTGTTCCACGGGCCGGTGCGTCTCGCCGAGGAGGGCTATCAGCGGGGCCGCCGTGGGGTTGCCGGCGTCGCAGGTCGCGCACAGCTCCACGGTCACGTTGTCCCGGCCCGCCGGGAGTGTTGTGGCGATCAGTACGGCCTGACCGCAGCGTGTGCATGGGGGAGTGCTGCCGAGTCGTTCGACCTGCATGTTGATCTCCATCCGCCGATGGAGGGAAGACTTCCGCTTCCGGTGAAAGATCGTCAACGGACCTGGCGTGCAAAGACCGTGGCGATACCGTGCCCACACCCACCGCTCGTCCAACGCGGGCGAAGCTGCGGCTCCGCCGCCACCGGCCGGAAGAATCACTGAAGAAACCCACAAGCCCTGCCGCACCGCGCGGCAGGGCTTGTGGGTGATGTCGCCAGCAGCCAGCAGCCAGCAGCCAGTCCTACCTGGCATCGACGAGGGCCCAGGCGCTGTCGTTGTAGTTGTAGTTCCGACCGGAACGCAGGTCGAACTACGGGGGCCACCCTGCGTGACCCTCGGGGCTCCCCTGGCCGTCCGGCTCCCAGACATCGGCGACAACACGCACGGGGCTCTTCGACCCTTCATCGTGCTCGGCCTGCCCCAGAGCCCTGTTGACCAGGAATTCGGCAAAATCCTGGGCGGATCCATCGAAATGGTCCGTGTATGGCAGGGCTGGTTGCGTGACAGTCTCGTTGCCTTCCGCCGAGAGCGCTCGCACCCGCCATCTGTATCTCGCCATCGCAGCCTCCGTCGGATCGCGCCCCCTCTCGACCGTACGGCCGCGATTCGCTCGCTGCTCGGCGAGCGGTTGGGACGGCAGGGCCCTCGTGTAGGCAACCGCTCTGGGCCCCTGGTTGAGCCTGTTCGCACTACTCGACACCGGAAGGTCGTTCTCCGTTGCCACCTGCGCCTGTTTTCGCGTGGCGGGCGGACCTCAACTCTTGACGGCCTCTGCGATCTGTAGGGCGGCCTGGGCGGGCGTGAGGTGTGTGGTGTCGACGACCTCGGCCTCGCTGTGTAGCCACGTGCGGGCCGCCTCGGCGTAGGGCTCGAGGTATTTGAGACGGAATGGGGAGGGGCCAAGAAGAGTATCCCCCTCGATGCGCTCGCGGAGGGTGTCTTGGTCAGCGTGGAGGACGAAGTGCCGTACCGGAATGGCATGTTGGGCGAGGCCCGTGCTGATCTCGCGCCAGTACTGCTCGACCAGGACAGTCATGGGCATCACCAGAGTGCCGCCGGTGTAGTCGAGTACGCGGCGGGCGGTCTCGACTACGAGCTGCCGCCACGGCGGCCAGTGCTGGAAGTTGTCCGTCCCGGGCAGCCCCGGTGTGATGTCCATGAGTGTCTCGCCGACCTTCTCGGCGTCGAACACCCGTGAATCCGGGATCAGCTGCTGCACGAGTGCACTGGTCGTCGTCTTGCCTGCGCCGTGGGTGCCGTTGAGCCATACGATCATGGGACCCAACGCTAGCGCTGCGCGGGCCGCGGGAACGGGCACAGCAGAAATCCGGTACGGCTTCGGCGTTTCTCAGGGTGGTGTCAACCACCAAGATCAGGTGTGACCTATCTCGAAAAGTCGCAACGTGGTGGCCAGCAGCAACACTCAAGTGCCAGGTGGCCCGCTCACTGGCCAACTCTGGCGCTCAGTCACACCTCGCCGGACAGCGTCCGGCGCCCGGAGGCCCTGAACAGATTCACTTGACAGACATCCCATGAGCTGGCGTGTCAAACAGCGAGTGTGTGGCGCGGCGGGACCAGCCGGTCGCCTCGTCGCACAGTTGCCCTCGGGTTGTGGGGTGCTCGGTGACGCTGGATGCGCTTTCGTGGTCGGCCACTACCACGCTATCCCGCGTTGCGCGGCGGGAGCCGCCGTGTAATCCGGTCGAACAGCTCCGCCAGCGGCTGGCCGACGTCCTGACCGAACTCGGTCAGCCCGTAGGTGACCTGGGGCGGCGTCGTCGGCTCGACCTCCCGCCAGACGAGGCCGTCCTGGACCAGCGCGCGCAAGGTCTGGGCGAGCATCTTCTCGCTGATGCCCTGGATGCTCTCGCGCAGCTCGTAGAACCGGAGGTCGTTGCTCCGCAAGGAGATCAACACCCAGACGCCCCACCTGCTGGTCACGTGGTCGACCACATCGCGCGCGGGGCAGTCGGTGTGAAACACCTCATACCGCTTCTCTGCCTCGGCCCGTGTGTGCTGCGCGCTTCCCGTCACGTGATGAGCTTACCTAAAGGTATGTCCTTACCAAGAGTTAGCCCGGCCCCTACCGTGAAGGCCACAACGGACATCGGACAAGGAGCTGTACATGATCGTGGTGACCGGGGCTACCGGGAATGTGGGCCGGCCGTTGACGCGGGCGTTGGCCGAGGCGGGCCAGCAGGTGACGGCGGTGTCACGGCACGCGGCGGCGGTGCCGGACGGCGTCCGCCACGTGGTGGCCGACCTGGCCGAGCCGGCCGGCATTGAGCCCGCGCTGGCCGGAGCGCAAGCGCTGTTCCTGCTGCTGTCCGGCGACCTGCACGCCGCCGGAGCCAGCCCGGCCGACATCATCGGCCAAGCCGAGGCCAGCGGGGTCCGCCGGGTCGTCCTGCTCTCCACACAGGGCGTGGCGACCAGGCCCTTCGGCGCAACGCGGATCGCGATGCGTGCGCTGGAGGATGTGCTGCGGGAGTCCGGCCTGGAGTGGGCCATCCTGCGGCCGGGCGGCTTCGCCTCCAACGCCCTGTGGTGGGCCGAGTCCATCCGCGCGCAGCGGGTCGTCGCCGCTCCCTTCGGCGACGTCGGGGTGCCGATCATCGACCCGGCGGACATCGCCGAGGTCGCGGCGGCCTGCCTGCTGGATGACCGGCATACCGGCGGCGTGTACGAGCTGACCGGCCCGGAGGTGATCACGCCGCGCCAGCAGGCGCAGGCCATCGCCGCCGCGCTGGGCTCGCCAGTGCGGTTTCACGACCTCAGCCGCGACGAGGCCAAGGCCGCCATGGCCCAGAGCATGCCGGCGGAGCTCGCCGAGGACACCCTGGACATCCTCGGTTCCCCGAGCCCGGCCGAGCTGCGCGTCAGCCCGGACGTCCAGCGGGTCCTCGGCCGCGCCCCGCGCCCGTTCGCCGACTGGGCCGCGCGCAATATCGCCGCGTTCCGCTGAAACAGGTCAGCGCCGCTGGAACTGCTCGGCGTGCTCGGCGATCCACTCCTGACAGTCGAGGAACCTGATCCGAAGCTGACGTTGACGCAATGCCCGGGACTGACATTCCAGATAAGTGACTTCGTGCGCTTCAGAGGCTCTGGCAGTAGAGGGGGCAAGCCAAGAGCAATTCGCCGCAACACCGTTACCGATCCCAGAGGAACGGCCCTACCCATGAGCTGAAATGTCAAGCGGCGAGTGCGTGGGCTCGGTGGAACCAGGCGGTCACCTCGTCGTACGGTGTACCGGTTTTGAGGCAGCCGTGCAGGATGCCGACGAGCCGGTTGGCGAGTTGGCGCAGGGCGGCGTTGAACTCGATGCCGCGGGCGCGTTGCTTCTCGTAGTAGGCCCTGGCGCCTGGGGAGACCCGCAGCGCGGAGAAGGCTTGGGCGATCAGGGCGTCGATGAGCCGGTCGTTGCGGACGTGCCGCGCGGTCACGACCTTCTTCTTGCCGGAGGCGCGGGTGATCGGGCTGGTGCCGGCGTAGTTCTTGCGGGCCTTGGCGCTGGCGTAACGGTGAGGGTCGTCGCCGAATTCTGCGAGTACCCGGGCGCTGAGCATCGGTCCCAGTCCGGGCTGGGACCGGATGATCTCGGCGTTCGGGTGCCGGCCGAAGAAGTCTTCGACCTGCTCGTGCAGGAAGTTGACCTGCTCGTTCAAGGTGACCAGCAGCGCGATGAGCGCGCGCACCGAGACGGCGTAGGCGGCCGTGACTGCGGTGGGCTGGCTCAGGTGCTTGGCGCGCAGTACGGCTTGGATCTTGGAAGTCTTGTCGGGGATGTTGCGTCGGCGGGCGCGCTTGAGGGCGGCGCCTATCTGCGTGGTCATCAGCTTCGCAGCGGCGACCGGATCGGGTGCCTTGGTCAGCAGTTCCAGGGTGTCGGGGGCGTCCAGGTCGTCGAACGCCTCCAGGGCGGCGGGGAAGTAGTCGAGCAGGGCGTGCCGCAGCCGCTGCGTGGTTCGGGTGCGTTCCCAGATCAGAGTCTTATGGGCTCGCGTCACGACCTTGACTGCTTCGGCGTCGGCGGTGTCCCCGGAGACCGGGCGGAGCTGGTGGGAGTCGGTGCGCACCATGTCAGCGAGCATGTGCGCGTCGGCCCCGTCGCTCTTGGCCCCTGACACCGCCAGGCGTTCCCGGTACCGGGAGGCCTGCAGTGGGTTGACCGCGTACACCGTGTAGCCGGCGGCGATCAGCGTTTGCACCCACGGACTCCGATCGGTCTCGATTCCGATCACGCCCTCGGCCGTGCTGTCTTCGCCGAGCTCCGCACCGATCATCGAGTGCAGCCGTTCGATTCCGCGACGCCCTCCGGCAGGCGAGCCTTGGACAACCGACGGCCTGCGGCGTCCATCAACTCGACGTCGTGGTGGTCCTGGGCCCAGTCGTCCCCAACGAACAGCAACTCGTCCTCCGTCATCGACCTCAATCGGCAGTAGCCCGCAGGAGAACCATCAGCGACCTAATAGGGCTGTGCTCACGCCGCAATTGGGCGGGCACGACATCCCATCAGCGATCTCGCTCCTGGCCGACCGGCAGGGGCACGATCTGTCAACAGGACTCGGAGTCCAGGGAACAAAGAGTGCTCACCTGATGGCGGCTACCAGGCACCGAGTCTGCCGGATGGAGCCTCGGTAGGTCTTATTAGGGAACACCAGGGCCTCGCGGAGCAGCGCGTACGGCCGCTCACCGCCGGGCGCGGCGACACCGAGGTAGTACGACCGGTCGTAGTGCAGCGGATCGACCGGGAAGGACGCGGCCCTGGTCGAGGTGGTCAAGGCCACCGGGCGCAGCAAGATCATCCTTTCCGGCCTGTGGACCGAGGTGTGCCTGGTGCTGCCTGCCCTGTCGGCGCTGGAGCAGGGCTACGAGGTGTACGTGGTCTCGGACGCCTCCGGCGGGGTCAGCCCGCTGGCCCACGAGCACGCCGTGCAGCGGATGACGGCGGCCGGCGCGGTGCCGGTGACCTGGATACAGGTGCTGCTGGAGCTGCAGCGCGACTGGGCCCGCACCGAGACCTACCTGCCGGTCATGGACGTTATCAAGGAGCATGCCGGCGCTTACGGCCTGGGTGTGGTCTACGCGCAGACCATGATCAACGAGCACGCGGCCGGCTGACCGGCAACCAGGCGCCAGAGAAAGAGAGTTCACCAGTGAACACAGGTCTCCTCCTGCTCCGGCTGGTTGCCGGTCTGCTGGTCGCGGGTCACGGAGTCCAGAAGGTCAGCTTCCACCTGGGCGGACGGGGGCTGGCCGGCGGCACCGAGGAGTTCCGCCAGGACGGCTTCCGCGGAGGGGTGTTCACCGCGCTCACCGCAGGAGGCAGCCAGATCGGGGCCGGACTGCTGCTCACGGCCGGGCTGCTCACCGCGCTGCACCGTGACCCACTGCTCTACCCCGACCCCCACCGCGAGGTAGGCCGGTCATCGCGCACCGCCGGGTGATCGCCCAGCTGAAGTAGTCTTCCGGCAGGGTCGTGGATCTTCACTTCCGTAAGGGCCAGCCGAAAGTGATGGCCGGCGAGAGTGCAGTGCGGTGTGAGTCAGAAGACCCCCCGGTGGCTGGGAGGCGACGGGATCGAAGGTCGCGGTTATGTCGAGTACCTGCCTCGGGCTCGTTGTGGACTACCCGGTGCCGCCGCCAGGGCATCACAAACGAATCTGCACGCCGCCGACCGCGACTTCTTCCAAAGTACTGCGACCGCAGCCAGGGCCCCTGGCGAGCGTGGGACCATCCATGAAGCCGATACCTCGCGGACGCCCTGGCGCTGGCGTGGGCAGAACACCGGTCTCGCCGAAGACATCCGAACCCGATCCGCCGCCGGACGCCTCGGGTCTCCCTGATGTACACGCCCAGCCATCATGACCTTGCGTCAATCTCCTTGTCGGGAGAGGTTTTGGTGGGTCGTGGTGAAGAACGGATCGACCCGCCGAGAAGGGTGCCGCCGGGTCGGGTGCGGTACGAAGGACCGTTACGAAGGTGCGGGTCGGCCGACCGGGGCCGCTTCGGTCTTCCGGGGCGCTCGAATCGCGGTCCACGCTGCGGCCGGATGGGAGCCCGCCGCGGCTGGAATCGACGTTCAGGAAGCTGCTGTGTCGTGCTCCGCCGGGACGACAACGACGGGAAGGCGGGCGTGGTGGACCACCTCGGTGCTGGTCGACCCAAGGGTGAGGCGTCCCCAGGCACCCGATCCTCGGGAACCGACCACGAGAAGACAGGCGTCCCTGCTCGCTTCCAGGAGGACCTGCGCCGGACGTCCCCGTTCACAAACGATCTCCACCTCCACGGAGGGCCCGCCGAGCTGTTGTTGCAGTTCCTCGATGGAGTCGAGCATGGATTGCGTGACGAGATCACGCTGCTGCGGAATACGGTCACCGGTGCCGGTGGTGGCCGTACGCTCGAAGCCTGATTGCTGGGTGGGTGTGTACTCGTACGCGCAGACGGCCCGCAGGCCGGTGCCGCGTAGTTGAGCCTCCCGGAGCGCGAAGATCACAGCCTGCCGTGCTGGGGCCGAACCGTCCGTGCCGACCACGATCGGATGGACCGGGCGGGAGGCAGGAGGACCGGTCATGGGAGACCTCCAAGGATTCGGTGGGCTGGGAGACGCACTTTTCTTCGCCGCGAGGGTCGAGGAGGCCGTGGGCGTGCCACTCGGGTGTCGCGTAGGCGGATGCCGCGGTGGCAACGCCGCCGCGGGCGGCCGACCCGGTGCGCCGGCGGCGGCGGAGCCTGACTGGTCAACTTCGACCTGTGCACTTCTCAGCCTGCTCCTGTCTGTCTGCGGGCACCAGTGCACGCATGAGCGCTGGCTGCCGGCGAGCTTTCCGGAAGGTCTGCGGGTTCGAGGTCGCGATCGGTGGGCGCATGACCTTGGCGAGGAACTGGATTTGCCGCAGTGTGCGGTCGCGCACGTCGGGTTTCCCGGCGCCGCCGCTGTGCCACACGTGGAACGGGACGTTCATGACGACGATCTTCGGCAGGGGCGGAGTGCCCGTCGTAGCCGAGCCGCGAGCCGGTTGCGCAGGAGGCGGTGCCGCCAGTGCCGGACGACGATCTCCGGGAGGATGACGGTCATGGCAAGGTCCGGGCGCTGATGGTGGGCCGCCCTTTACCACCTCAACCGGCACACCATCGGCGCCGACCCCGACCTCATCCAGCCCGGCCGGCACCTCCACCTGTATCCCTGGCCTTCGCGGCCGCTGAACACTGCCGGCCGAATCGGATGTCGCCCGGTGGCCGACCGGACGCACGCCCATGTGAAAGGTCTCCCACACGACCAGTGGCAACGCCCCGACGAGCCTCACTCGCTGCGGTAGTCCTCCAGGGGCCCGCGCCGACGAATACGCCGGTCCGCCGGTCAGGACGCGCACTCTTGGCAGATCGGTTGACCGTCCTTGTCCTCGCCTGCGAGTTGACTGCGGTGGTGGACCATGAAGCAGCTCGCGCAGGTGAACTCGTCCTGCTGTTTCGGCAGTACCCGGATCGTGAGCTCCTCGCCGGAGAGGTCCGCGCCCGGCAGCTCCAGGCTCTCGGCCTCTTCGAGCTCGTCGACGTCTGCGGTGCCAGCCGACTTGTCTTTCCGGCGGCTCTTCAGCTCCTCGATACTGTCCTCGTCCGCGTCGTCACTGTTCTGGCGCGGGGCGTCGTAGTCGGTGGCCACAGCGGTACCTTCTCGTCGGTGGTGAGGGTTGGTGCACCAGCCTGCCCTCCCCGGGCAGCGGGAGCGGCATGAAACCCGCGCCCTTTCGGATGACGTCCGCCGACAAGACTGCCTGCCGGTCGGGCGAGCAGCCGTCGATGGTGCGACCGGCGGTGCCACCATCGCCTTGCCCGCTCCGCTGGCGGGTGACGCGCGAGCCGTCCAAGGGGCCACTGGACATGCAGTACCAGGACAAACCCGACGGCGTCACCTACGAGTACGACCAGCACCCGAGCGGAGCACTGCGGATCCTGCGCGTCTTCGAAGACACTCCGCACGTGGTCGAGGCGTACTTCAGCCCTACGGCCTGGCTACAGGTCGCGGGCACCTACCGGCGAAGCGGTTCTGAGTACTGATCCGCATCCGCACCGGTACCACCCGCCGCGCACCGCATGGCGGGTGGTACCGGATGTGTCAGCGGTTGGGGGAGTGGCCTCCGCGCCGGAACCTGACGGCGGAGATGACCACGGCGAGCACCAGCACGGCCACGCCGATGAAGAGCAGGTAGAGCAGGCCCTTGGCGACGACGCCGACGATGCCGAGCAGGATCGCCACGATGATCAGGAACAGCACCAGTGCCATCTTCGACCTCCTCGGGGTGTCGGTCCTACCGGCGTGCGAGTCGGCGTTCACCGCCCGCGCCCGGCGCGTAGGCCAGCTCGTAGTGGGCGAAGACGGCCGCCTCGTCCTCGGCCGGCAGCTCGCCGTCGGTGTCGATCGCCGGTGCTTTCTTGACCTGGCTTTTGGGGTGGGCAACCTGCAGGTAGCCCGGACCGACCCTCGCGTCGGCGAGGGGCACGAACACCAGGCGGCGGCGCGTGGGCAGCCCGACCGTGACGGTGGCGAACGAGGGCTGGTCGGTCGCGGTGTCCACGTAGACGGACTCCAGCGTGCCGATCTTGTGCCCGTCGACATCGACCACGTCGTGGCCGCGCCATTCCCGGATGTCACCCGCCTCGAACACCAGCAACCTCCGACATCAGTGGGTGTGTTCAATCGTCCCACCGGGGTCACCGCCACGCCCTGCGGCGAGGGCGGAAGTCCACCACCGGTCGCTGGCAGCCGGTCAGGCCCATACGGTCGTGTTCTGGAACAGGGTCGTCGTCACAGGAGGCCAGAATGCGGCACTACCGGTGGATTCTCGAGACCCAGGACGACGACGGCCGTTGGTCCCAGCAGGACGGCGCTCCCATGCCGAACCCGCTGGGATACGACGGGCCGCCCCAGCAGACGGCCAACCACCTGAGGGACGTGTTCGTGCGCGCGCTCTCCAGGCCCGCTCCAGGCCCCCGGGCGATCAGGGTCCGGGTCTGGGAGGGGCGACACTCGGTCGGCGAGCCCCAGGCCGAAACCGAGTGGTCACGCGAGTAACGCGACCAGCCTCAGCCAGCGGGACGGGCGCGTACCCTATCCCGCGCCACTCCTACCGGACGTCCTTCCTCCATGGGCGGATCCGGTGATGTGGGCCGGTCATGTGTGCGGGGCTGGCGAGGCACCGGGCCATGCGGGTTCGGGCCATGCGGCGGCACGCATCCGGGCGACGTCCGCACGCCTGTCGGCAGGGATGTCGTCTGCGCCGACTTCCCCCCAGGACACGTTGCGCGATACCGGATGAGGGACTGGATTGCTGCTGTGGGAAGTTGGACACGTCGGGCTGTTTTCCCGCTGTGCTAAACGTGGAACGGGACGGTCGTGACGACGATCTTCGGCAGGGGGCGGAGTGCCCGTCGCAGCCGAGCCGCGAGCCGGTTGTGCAGGAGGCGGTGCCGCCAGTGCCGGACGACGATCTCCGGGAGGATGACGGTCAGAGTGAGGTCCGGGCGCTGATGGTGCAGCGACTCGATGTAGTTGACCAGCGGAGCGACGATCGCGCGATAGGGGGAGAGCACGATCTTCAGCGGTAGGTGGTCGCCCCATAGAGTCCAGTACTCGCGGAAGCGTTGGGCCTCCTCCTCGCTGGGGCTGATGTGGAGCGCGAGGACGGGCTGCTGGAGCGAGGCCGCGTAGGCCAGCGCACGCATGCCGGCCAGGTCCAGCGTGGCGATCGGCACGATCGACAGTGGGTGGATCTCCTCGGGAGTCTCCTCGGTCTCCGCTTCTGCCTCGGTCTCCGCTTCTGCCTCGGGCGTGGGGCCCGGTGTCTGTGCGGTGGTTCGCTTCGCGCCGTCCCCCGAGCGCGGTGGTGTGATGGTGCGGCTGGGGACTTCGACTGCGTGGGGATGCAGTTCAACCGCTTTGCCGACCACGTCGTAGTGGTGCCGGATTCGTGTCGTCACCAGGATGAACAGTCCCACCACGAGTACGGCGAACCAGGCGCCCTCGGTGAACTTGGTGACTCCCGCGGTGATGAAGACGATCGCCGAGAGCAGGGCGCCGGTGGCGTTGAAGGCCAGGCTCTTGCGCCAGTGGCGGTCGCGCAGGCGCCACCAGTGGACGACCATGCCGGCCTGCGACAGCGTGAAGGCAAGGAAGACGCCGACGGCGTACAGCGGGATCAGGGGGGCGGTCCTGCCGTCGAACGCCGCGTAGATCGCGGCCGCCGCGACCGAGAGCAGGATGATCCCGTTGCTGAAGGCCAGGCGGTCGCCCAGTCGCAGGAAGATCCGCGGTGCCTGGTTGTCGCGCGCCAGCAGGAACAGGACTCGGGGGAAGTCGTTGTAGGCGGTGTTCGCCGCGAGCAGCAGGATCGCGGCCGTGGCCGCCTGCGTGAAGACGTACAGGAAACCCGGGCCGAAGGCGCGATGGGCGAGCTGCGACAGCACCGTCTCCTTCGCCGAGGGCACGACGCCGTCGAGATGGACCAGAGCGATGGTGCCCGCGAACAGCGCGATGAGCAGACCGACCATCCAGGTCAGTGTCGTGCGGGCATTGCGCCATTCGGTCGGCTGGAAGGCCGGTACCGCGTTGGAGATCGCCTCGATGCCGGTCATCGCCGTCGAACCGGAGGCGAAGGCGCGCAGCACCAGCAGCGCACCGATGCCCTCGGTCGCCGTCAGCCGTGGTGCCGCAGCCGGCTGGAAGCCACGGCCGGACGCGTCGAACAGACCCACGGCGACCAGGGCGAAGACCGCGATGACGAAGGCGTACGTCGGTGCGGCGAACAGCACACCCGCCTGACGCACACCACGCAGGTTCCCGGCGAGCAGCGCGGCGATCACGATGACGCCGATCGCAACGATGTCGGGTTCGAGCGAGGGGATCGCCGAGGTGACCGCCGCCGTCCCGGAGGCGACCGAGACCGCGACCGTGAGGATGTAGTCGGTCATCAGCCCGGCAGCGGCCGCCAGCCCGGGAACGCGGCCCAGGTTGGCGGTGGCGACGATGTACGAACCACCGCCGTGCGGGTAGGCGCGGATCGTCTGACGGTACGACACCCCGACCGTGAGCATCAGGAACACGATCGCCGCGGCAATCGGCACCGAGTAGGTCAACCCGGCGGCACCGCCCAGGACGAGGACCGCCAGCATCGCCTCGGGACCGTACGCGACCGAAGAGAGCGCGTCGGCGGAGAGCACCGGCAACGCCACCACCTTGCGCATCCGCTCATACGCGATCGCGGTGCTCCTCAGCGGAGCCCCCAGCAGCGCATGCCGCACCCCGGAACCGACCCGGCCGAGCCGGGAAGGCCGCGTGTCCTCGCCGGTCGCCTCCACCGCCGGCGGCTGTCCCCCAACCGGGGAGACCCGCACGAAACGACCGAAGCGGACCGGAAGGATCTCCGAAGGAGCGGGATAACGACCGAGATCCGGATCCACAGGCAGCGCACGACGCCACACCTCCGGATCCCGCGACACCCGGCCCCACTCACGCCCCACCCGGCGCAACACCCCGAGCTGCTCCTCGTCGAGGGCCGGCAGCAGGGCATCGGGGCTGGGCGCGCCGCCTTCCTGGGCACCACCGCTGCTGTCCCGATCGATATTCGACACACCACACAGTGTTACGCATGGCGTCCCCTGCCAGGGTCAAGGCGCACGCCAGGTGCTCGGCTTGACGGTGGTGCATGAATCGCCTCATCCGGAAGTACTGGGCGCTGTGGATCCGGACGGCGTACTCCTCGCGCATCGTGGCCGAGCCGCGCGCAGTCCGAGCTTGCCCCAGCCGCCGTCCGACCGGGTTCGATGCCCACGTTGGCCCGATGAGCGGGAGGCCCGATCATGAAGACACGGACAGCGGCACCCCGAAAGCCCGCGCCGGTCCGGACGGGAGCGCAAGAATCGGATGGGAGCGCAAGAAGGAGCCGCGTTCGACAACATGTCGGGTCGCCCCGGCGACACCGGGCGCGAAATGGGCGACGAGCTTCGGGAGCCGAATGATTCGGCGCTCGGGTCCATGACGCGACGCGCGCGTCGAGGGCCGACGCGATCGAAGCAGCCCGACACACCGGCACGGCGCCCTGAACCGGTGGACACGGCGACGTCTGGATTCGCCTGACCCCCGAGAGGATCAGCGGACGCGTCATCCGAGTCCGGGAAGGCTCGTGGACGCGGGGCGGACAGAACCCTGCGGACGGAAGGAGAACGTGATGAGAGCGAGCGTGGGAGACCGGCTCATCGTGGAGAGCCCCACCACCGGCGAGCCGCGCCGGGACGGTGAGATCGTCGCACTGCACCACGCGGACGGCAGCCCGCCGTACGACGTGCGCTGGTCGGACAGCGGACGGACCACCTTGGTGTTCCCTGGCCCGGGCGCACACGTCCACCACTTCGCCCCTGCTGACCACGCGCGCTCACCTCGACAGCACGGTGACGGGCCAGGTCTCCAGCAGTCCGAAGGGCATGACGATGACTTCTGACGGACGGCCCCCGGTCGTGGTCGGCGTCGACCATGAGCACCCCGGCCACCTGGTGCTCGCCTGGGCCTCCCGACGAGGTAAACCGCCGTGACCTGCCGGTGCGGTTGCTGCCGGCCGGCCGGTCGTTGGCCAGCAGCAACCGTCTGGCCGCTGCGGCCCGGCCGGGAGGAGCTGGCCTGGCTGCAACGCGCGGCCGGCGAGCACGTACTGAGTGAGGCGGCACGCTTCGTCGGCGAGCGCCACCCGGACTTGCCAGGATCGGTCCGGCTGGTGGACGGGGAGCCGGCCGAAGTCCTGCGCGCACAGGCCCGGGGGCCGCGCTGCTCGTCCTGGGCTCGCGTTGGCTGCCCCCGGCCCGGGAACTGTTCCCCGCGGGCGCGTCCGGTGGGGCGTCAGGCCTCGCAGACGGTCACGGCCCGCGCGCCAAGGGGGCCGCTCAGGGCTACGGTCGAGAAGGGGCTCCGAAGGAGGTGCACGCATGCCCGAATACACGTGGCTCTTGTACGTGACCGACCAGCACGGCCGCAGGACCGGCCAGGACGGCCTCCCCGTGCCCTACCCCTTCCACAGCGATGACAGAGCCCAGGACGTCGCCGACACCCTGTGCGGCTACTTCGCGAAGTCGCTTCGTGACAGCTCCCCCAAGAAGATCGAAGTGGAAGTCTGGGAGGGACGGCAGGCCGTGCAGACTCCCCACGCGAGGGCGGCTTGGCCGTAGTCGAGCTCTCGCAACTGTTCGACGAGCGCGTTCTGCCAGGCACTCGCTGCGGGGCCGGCTCGGATCAGCAGCGGGGCAGGGTGGCCGGCGTTGACCTGTTGCAGGTGGCCCGTTGCGATGTCCAGCCGCATCATCTGCGCCGTGACGAAGCGGTCTGCCGCCCCCGCTGGCGTGGTTCTCCCGTGCGAATTCCGCCATGGGTACCTCGGTTCCCCGCAGCAGCCTTTTCCTCGGCGGGCTTCCCTGCCTTGCTTCGACGTAGATCCGCGGGCGTCTCACCGCCGTTTTCTCTGCCCTGGCGTCGCACCGGCTCTCACCTCGCGACACCTGAGCCCGGATGGATCTTGTAACTGTGGGGTGCGGCCCCTGGAGCGGCTCGCAGTCGAGGTCGGGCAAGGTGTTCAGGTGGCCCCTGCGGCCGACCAGCGGCAATGCGCAACGCGGAGCGACGACCCGCATCAGGAGCCGCACGGCTCCGTGCCTGTCCGAGGCGGCCCGATCGGGACAGGCAGCCGCGGGGGTGAGTCCATGCGGCGGTATTTGTGAACCTGGAGGCCCCGAATACGTGTTTTGGAGAGTAACCTGGGATGTGCCGGAAGAAGTTTCCGGAAGCCGATCGCGAGGAGGCGAATATGCAGCTCAGTAAAACAGGAGCCCTGATTCTGCGACTCGTGATCGCGAAATTCCAGCCCAGCCTTTCGGTCGGGAGATAGCGGGGGCACGTAGGGGTCGGGGGGCGCAGGTGCAAATCCTGTTGTTCAGAGCAGTGTTTACGCAGGGCGTAGGCCGTTTCCGCAGAGATGCGGGGGCGGCCTTTTTGTTGTTCCGGCAGGTAGCAGCCGCAGTGAGGTTCCATCATGCGGCCACCGGCATGCGGGTCGTTTCCTGCCTTCGTTCTCCGGCGGGTGGTGCGCCGTCTCCGAGACAGTGCGCGCCCACGGCCTACGTCTGCCGCTACCGAGGCGTGGCCATGACCCGTGGTCGATTCCGGTGGGCCGGGCCGAACTGCTGCCGGACACGATCAGCCAGCCGGTTGAGTCGGGCCCGGCCCCGCTGGGGACGGGGACGACGGCACTGTCGACAATGAGTGGTGACCCCGTTTGCACGACCGCGGAGAGCGGCTGCCGGGCCTGGTGGCGACCAACGCTGCGATGGCCGTGGCGCCGCAGGCCGACGGAAGCATGTCACGACACCTTGCCGTGGCCGGACGTGCAGGGCTGCCGCGCCCGGTGGGGGGTGGTCCGAGCGGCTCGGGAATACCGTAGGAGCATGTCCGTCTACATAAAACTCTCGCGTGAAGCCCGGTCGCCTGCGGAGCCGTCCAGCGGGCCACTGGACATGCAGTACGAAGACAAGTCCGCGAGCGCTACGTACGAGTACGACCTGCATCCGAGCGGCGCATTGCGGATTCTGCGCGTCTCGGAGAACGGTCCCCATGTCGTGGAGGGGTTCTTCGGGCCCGGAGCATGGCTTCAGGTCGCGGGGACGTACCGAAGGAGCGGCTCCGAATACTGACGGCGAGGGCGAGCCAACGGGTCGGTCCCCTGTCATTGGCTGGGCCTTGTCGGTGAGCGACTGGCGGCAGCGGAGGGCGTCCTCGCGAGCGCCGACCCCGCTCACACCTCCCACCGGCAGGCGTGCCCGGCCTCCGCCGATCAGGCAGGACCGCCGGGGCGTCGGCCAGGCCAGCGAGGCTGGCTCGCGGATATCGGGGCGAGTCGCATCGGGGTCCGTTCGAGTCCGCGCGGCAATTGGCCAAGCGCCCGGGTGTCCGCATGCGTACGGGCGCGTGCATGGGTATGAGCTGCCGGAACGATTCGGGCAATGGAAGACGGTGGCCACTGTCTCGAAGTGGGTGTAGACCTCGTGGTCGGTGAGCGCGATGTAGTCGACGGGCGCCAGCAGAACCGCTGAGGCTCCCTCATCCTTGGCGTCACGCCGCAGCCGCAGGACTTCGTCCGTGCGCAGCGCGCCGATCCCCACCATGACCGGTACGGGCCCGGCTTCTTCGACGGCGGCCTTGATCGCACTGCGGCGCTCGTCGCGGGGCAGGTAGGGGGCGGTGCCGGTGCTGCCGAGCAGGCCGATGGAGTCGACCTTGGCGACGGCCAGCCTCCCGACCAGGCGGCGAATGCCGTCGGTGTCGACTCGGCCGTCGTCATAGGTGGGGGTGATCGGGAAGGCAGAGAGGCCGTGGAACAGCGCCATGGAGTGCTCTTCTTGCGGTGGGTCGGCCTGGGAGCGGCGGGTATGCGCCGCTCCCAGGCCGGATGGGCAGGTCCTGCTACTGGAAGCCGCGACCCGGGCCCGGTACCGCTGCCAGCGACAGCACGCCGTCGGCCAGCTCCACCGGGGCTTCGGCGGCCAGGGTCGGAAGGGCCTCGACCGCCGGCAGCAGCTGGTCGGCGCACTCCCTCTCGAGCTCGGCCAGGAAGGCGTCGATCTTCTCCCGGGTGGTGGAGGCCATCAGGAAGATGTGCGCGTAGCGGCGCCGGGTCTCGGGCTTCTTCGGGACCATGAACACGTCTTCCGTCGAGAGCGACCACTTGTCCACGAGCTTGTCGCTGGGACGGCGGAACCGCACGGTGAGCGCGCCCCGGGTACGGGCCGGCCACAGCTTCACCCTGTGCTTCCGCTCCAGCTGCCGCAGGCGGTTTTCCAGGTAGATGGACAGGTCCTGCGCGTGCCTGATCAGGTTGACCTGGTCCTGGTAGGAGTGGCGGGCCAGGTGGTCCCAGATCACCAGGGGCGAGAAGCCGTTGCGCGACCCGGCGAACGTGGTGTCCGGAGAGCCGATGTACTGCGGCTGGGACGGCGGCATGAGCTGGTACTTGACCTTCGTCATGTAGATGCCGCAGGGCCACGGCGCGCCCGGCCACTTGTGGCCGCTCATCGCGATCGAGGCGACCATGTCGATCTGGTTGTCGTCTTCGCTGGACAGCGTCAGGCCGAAGTCGAACTCGGGGAGGTCCACCTCCGGCGTCCAGCCGAAGCGCGGGTCCTCGTAGGCCATCCGCATGAACGGCCCGTACCCGGCCCCGAGTGCTCCGTCGACGTGGATCCAGAAGCCGCGGCGGAGGTCGATCTTGGCCTCACCGGTCTTGGGGTCCTTGCCGTACTGCACGGGGCGCTCCAGAAGCCCGTTCTCCTCGAAGATCGGCAGCAGGCGCTCGCAGACTCTGCGGACGTCGTCGTGCGCGCCCTTGAAGGTGCTGCCGTAGTTGAGGCTGATCATGATCGGGTGCCCGTTCCCGGCGAAGAACTTGACCAGGGTCTCCAGGGCGTCGATGTCGATCTCGCCGGGGCCGTCGGCGGAGTTGCCCGAGGGGCCTCTGCGGGAGGGGACCTCGGTCGGCCACTCCTTGAGCGGCCGGCCGTCGGCGTCCGTGAGCGGACACCTGCCCGGGTACAGGGCCTCGCCCGCAGCGTGGAAGGTGTCGACGTTCAGGACGCGCACGGCCTTGGCGAAGGAGTAGTGGGTGTCCTCGGAGAAGAAGGCCACCGGGTGGAAGGCGTTGGGGTTGTCGATGTGCGGTGCGGCCTGGACGTAGCGCAGGGCACCGAACGTGGTCGGTTCGGTCGACTCGATCAGCGCCTTGCCGCTGAGGTAGTCGCGCGCGTTCCACAGCGCGTACATGTTCCCCTCGGTGGAGCCCATGGAGAGCATGTAGCCCCAGTACGACTCGGGCACGCGCGGGTCGTGCGGCCACTGGGCGTTCCACAGCGCTGCGTAGTAGTCGAGCACCGCCCGTTCGGCGATCTTCGTGTTGGGCTTGTAGCCGCCGCTCTGGAACGGGTCGCCGATGTTGTTGAGGTGGTTCTCCATGAACCGGGAGAGATCTGTTGGGTAGCCGTTCATGTCCTGGGTGACCTGGTAGCCGAGCATGTGGTCGCGCCTGTCGGCCAGGTAGAGCTCCATCGAGCTCAGCGCCTTGCGCCGTTTGGCGTCGCTGAGTCCGCTCGCCGGGAGTTCGAAGGCACGGGTCTCCAGGCCGGGCTCGACCGGGTACATGGCCTGCGGATCTCCGATGGGACCGCTGACCGGGGCCGCGTGGCCGTTGGACAGGCCCTGCGACTCCAGGATCTGCTGCCAGGTCTCGCCGTCCGAGCCGAACGGGACCTGCGGGAGCTGGTGGGGACGGGACGTGACGTCTGTCATGGGTGGGACTCCGTGCTGACGTGGGCAGGCCCAGGGAAGGCGCACAGGCGCTGCCGGCCGTGCCTGTCCGGGCACGGCGGGATGGGTGGTGTCGGCCGGAGGTGGTGGGGCTCCCTGGGGAGGAAGCAGTCCGCAGCGCAAAGTGACCAGCCGGCACTCTGAGTATTTGTGAGGTCTGGCCGGGTGGCACGCCGGGTCGAGCCGGACGGGTCGGACCGCCGGATCTGCGCGCGCGGGCAGACTCGGCTGTAGCACACGAGAGACGGCGCCGGCGGGCCGACGACGGTCGTCTCTCCGGGCTACGGCACTCACGCGCATGGCGCTTGAAGTAGCCGCGGTATTACGCGCAGCAGTTCCGCGGCACGTCAACCGCTGCATCACATACACAGCAGGCAGCTCCGGGTACATGTACGTCATGAGGTTCAGCCGGACCCGCAGGCGGCGCAGGAGGTGCCGGACGGCATAGCCGTGCAGAGCCGCCCGCGTAGCCGTCCCGCGCATCATCGACGGCCGAGGCACCCTCGACCCCGCCTGTTGGCGGGCCGCCGGCTGGACCTACCGCGCCCTCGGCCGCCCCTGAGTCCTCGCACGCAGATGAGCTGCCGCTGCCGGGCGCGGGCTCCGAGTTGTTCGGCATGGGTTCGGGCCGCGGCCGGGTCCTTGACGGCGTCCTTCAGCGCCTGCCGGGTCTGCGTAGCACGCCTCGGTGCGGGCCTGTTCCAACAGCGGGTGCGCGCGGACGGCGGGGGATGCCTCGTTATCCAGGGTGCTGAAAGAGTGTGAGGCATGTGCCTCTTGAGCGACTTGCCTCACGAGTCTCCGAAGATCTTCAGACATGTAGAGAAGCCCAACTTCACTTCGTGCGAAGGGAGTTCCTAGTTACCATCGCCGGTGGTCCGCTTCAGGATCCGACGCTGGTTCTTCGCGGAGCGGCGCAGCAGCTCGCCCGCAGTGAGCGTCACGGTCGCCACGACGCGAACCCGGCGGGGCCCGCCGCGCTCTGCCCACACGTTGTACAAGGGGAGCGGAGTTTGGCCGAGCAGCGGCTTTGACCCGGTGTTCTTCGGGCAGTGTCACAGTGGCCCCGTTCGCCACTGTGAGCTGGGCCCTGAGGAAGGCGGCCCATTCGCGGCGCACCGGGTGTCGGCGCGGTGCGGGGCCGAGGCCGGCTGCGCGTAGGACCCGTCGGACGGTGGCCGGGCTGGCCCTGTGTCCGGGTCGGCGCAGTTCGCCGTGTACGCTTCGGAAGCCCAACTTTGGGTTCTCGGTGCCGAGTTGGGTGATCAGTTCGCGCAGTTCCTGCGGCAGGGTTGGGCTTCCCGCAGGCGTCGGTTGGGTCCACTTGTGCTGGACCAGCTCTTGGTGGCAGGCGAGTAGGGTGCGCGGGGAGGCGATGCGGTGGCTGCGGAGTGCCCGGGGGAGTAGTCGGGCGAGGGTGGCGAGCAGTGCCCGGTCGGGCAGGTGGGCTTCGGCGCGGAGGCCTGGCGGCGCAGCGCCGCGACCTCGTGCCGCAGGATCGGCATCTCGGCGTGCTTGGCTGCGGAGGGCCGGGACAGCAGGACGAGCCACGCGAAGATCCGCGTGGCGATCAGGTAGAGCATTCGTACGAGCACAAGAACAAGCACCGAAGTCGCCGTACCAAGCCGGAGATGCGTCGTCCCAGCTCAGCAGCTGGGCAGCCGTTCTGGAGCGCTACGGGTTCGCGGCCCTATGCGACAGCGGTGCGGCTGTGCAGGTCGGTGCGGGCACTGTCGAGGATTTCGTCGGCAAGGGCGGGGTCGGCGTCGGCGACGGCGCGTGACAGCAGCAGGGCGCCGGCCATCTCGCTGAACAGTGCGATGGCCCGCTCTCGCCGCTCGCCTTCGTCGAGTCCGGGTGCTTGGACGATCTGCGTGAAGCGGTCGAGGTTCGCCGCCAGGCCCTGCGCATAGCGAGTGCGGGCGGCCGGGTCCAGTCGGCGGGCGTCGCCGGCGAAGCCCGTGTTCGGGCAGCCGTGCTCGATGTCGGCGCGATGTTCGGGCGACAGATACCAGTCGATCTGCTCTGCGAGCGGGTCGCTGCCGCGAGCCTGAGATGCCGTGATGGCTTCGTCGAGGTTGCCGAACCCGTCCGCCATGGCCTTGGCGACGACCGCGGCGACGAGCGCGTCCTTCGAGGCGAAGTGGTTGTAGAAGCCGCCGCGTGTCAATCCGGCCGCGCCCATCAGCTCGACGAGGCCGACGGCATCGACGCCGCGCTCACGGAACAGGCCATCCGCGGCGGTGACGATCGCTTCTCGGTTCTCCGCCGCCTTCTGCTTCGAGACACCCACTGTCTTCTCCCAACCCCTACCCCTGAGGGGACTGTAGCGGGCCGGACCGCAGATCTCAATGTCGATCGTCATTGACATCGCAGCACGGCAGGCGTAGAAACGATGTCAAGCGACATTGTGATTGTGTCGATCGGGGCGCATCGGTTACCTCGTGGAGGCCGACATGACTACACCCGAACAGAACAAGACGCTGGTCCTGGAAGCGTTCGACACGCTGTTCAACCAGCGCGACTACGCCGCCGCCGAAGACTTGTGGGCCGAGCACTACATCCAGCACAGCGCACACATCGCGCCGGGGCGCGCGGGCCTGTTCGACCTGATCCGCTCCCTGCCCGACACGCTGCGCTACGAGCACCGGCTCGTGCTCGCCGAAGGCGACTGCGTCATGCTTCACGGCCGCTTCACCGGCACCGGCAGCCCCGCCGCCTCGGTGGCGGCCGACGTGGTG
Organism: Kitasatospora sp. GP82; assembly: GCF_029892105.1. GTDB lineage: Bacteria > Actinomycetota > Actinomycetes > Streptomycetales > Streptomycetaceae > Kitasatospora. Next base: position 60,035 of record NZ_JARZAJ010000034.1, read on the forward strand.
CGCATCGAGAACGGCAAACTCGCCGAGCACTGGGACGTCCTGCAGGATGAGGCGACCCGCGCCGAGTCCGTCAGCGGCCTGCCGATGTTCGGCGACCGGTTCCCGCCCGACCGCTGACCGGCAACGCCGCACGGACGAAGCCCGACGGCCAGTACTACGGCCATTTCCTTGGGTGCCCCTGACCGCCGCTGGCCACTGACCGCCGGCATTCGCGGGTCCCAGGGCTTGGGCGCAGGACCGCCGCTTGGCGATTTGATTCACCATGGGGCGTGGGTGTATCGGTTCGACCTGATCTTTCCGAGCTGAGATGTCTGCGGCATCCGGGATGAGCCCGGGCCGTCCGGCCAACCGTATTTACTGCTATCGGGAGTAGCGACCATGGGAAAGCTGCAGGGAAAAGTAGCGGTCATCACCGGCGGCACCACCGGGATCGGGCTGGCCACAGCAAAGCTCTTCGTCAGGGAGGGCGCCTATGTCTTCATCACGGGCCGCCGTCGAAAAGAACTCGATGAAGCCGTGAAGGCAATCGGCGGCAACGTGTCCGGCGTTCAGGGGGACGTCGCCGAACTGGCCGACCTTGACCGCCTCTACGAGGCCGTCAAGGCGAAGGGGCGAATCGATATCGTTTTCGCCAACGCCGGTCTAGGTGAGTTCGCTTCGCTGGAAGACGTCACGGAAGAGCATTTCGACAAAATTTTCAACATCAACGTGAAGGGTTCGCTCTTCACGGTACAAAAGGCCCTGCCACTATTGAATGACGGCGCCTCTATCATTCTCACGGGCTCCGTTGCGAGCGTCAAGGGAACCCCCGCGTTCTCGGTCTACGGCGCAAGCAAGGCTGCCATCCGAAATTTCGTTCGAGGATGGACGGTGGAGCTGAGGGATCGACGTATCCGGTCCAACGTCCTCAGCCCTGGCCCGATCGAAACGCCACTTGTGGCGACACAACCTCAAGACGCCATCGCGAAGATTGCATCCACCATTCCGATGGGCCGCATGGGGGAGCCTGACGAAGTCGCCAAGGCGGCGCTTTTCCTTGCCTCGGATGACTCCAGCTTCGTCACGGGAATCGAACTTTTCGTTGATGGCGGCAGAGCGCAAATCTGATACCGAAATGGCATATCTGGAAGTGTCGTTTAGTTCGCGGGCCCATCGTGACCACCTTCCCGGGGTGCGGTTTCCGTTGGCCTCCGGGCATGAGATCGCCGGGCGCATCGAGGTGCTCGGCGAGGGGGCCCAAGACCGCAGCTGGAAGGTGGGCGACCGGGTGGCGATCGGCTGGTTCGGCGGTGTTTGCGGCCACTGCACGCCCTGTCGGTAGGGCGCCTTCGTCGTGTGCGAGAACCTGAGGGCGGCCCCCGGATGGTCGTACGACGGCGGCTTCGCCGAGGCGGTGATCGCGCTGGCCGACGCCCGGATCCCCCGACGCGCTGGCGGCGACCGATGCGGCGCCCCTGGCCTGCGCGGGGGTGAGCATGTACAACGGGCTGCGGCGCAGCTCCGCCAGGCCGGGCGATCTGGTCGCCGTACTCGGCCTCGGCGTCCTGGGCCACCTGGGGTGCAGTACGCGGCCACGACGGGCTTCGAGACCGTGACCGTCGCCCGCGGAGCCGCCAAGGCCGACTTCGCCAAACAGCTCGGCGCACACCGCCACATCGACACGGCCGACACCCCGGTCGCCGGCGCGCTGCAGTCCCTCGGCGGCGCCAAGGTCGTTCTGGCCACGGCCGCCAACTCCGAGGGCATCACCGCGACAGTGGACGGGCTACGCCCCTGCGGCGAGCTGGTGGTCATCGGCCTGGCGCCGCCCGCTTGCGGATGGCGCTCACCACCCACTGACATTGCACGTACCGATTGATCATCCGCCCAGATCAGAGCCCCAGGCTTGAGCCTGGCTGGCGGGGAACCCTGGATCCCCCTTCCCGCTAAAGGAGTCCGACCGATGGATGTCTCCTGTCAGTTCGCCACATCCCTGCACTCTCCCGAACACATCGCCCTCGCAGAGCAGTTGGGCTACCAGCGCGCCTGGCTCCATGACACGCCCGCCCAGAGCCCCGATGTGTGGGCGATGCTGGCGCTGGCCGCCGATCGCACCCACCGCATCGGCCTGGGCCCCGGTGTCCTCGTGCCGACCCTGCGCCATCCGATGGTCAACGCCTCCGGCGCCGCCACCCTCGCCGCCCTCGCACCCCGCCGGGTGACCCTCGCCTTCGGCACCGGTTTCAACGGCACCCGCGCCCTCGGCGCACCCCCGGCCACCTGGTCCTACCTCAGCCGGTACGTCCGGACGGTACGCGGTCTGCTCCGCGGCGACACCGTGGAATGGGACGGCGCCCCGATGCGCATGATGCACCCCGGCACGCACGCCCCTCAGCGTCCCATCGACATCCCCGTGCTGCTCTCCGCTCTCGGCCCCAAAGGTCTCGCCATCACCCGCGAGATCGCCGACGGCCTCTTCAGCGTCAACGGCGAAACCGCGCACGCCCGCGAGTTCACCTGGGCCGCACTGGGGATCCACGGCACCGTGCTGGGCGAGGACGAACCGCTCGACTCCGCCCGCGTCCGCGCGGCCGCCGGCCCCGGCAACGCTCTGGCCCACCACGCCGCCTACGAGTTCGGCGGCGACCCCACCACCCTGCCCGGCGGACAGGCCTGGCTCGACGCCGTCACCGCCCACCCCCGCACCGAACGCCATCTCGCCGTACACGACCAGCACCTCACCGCTCTCAACGCGGCCGACACCGCCGCCTGGAACGCGGGAAGCTGGCAGGCGATCACCTCCACCACCGTCACCGGAACCCCCGACCGCATCCGCGACACACTCAGCGCCTACGCCCGGGACGGCATCACCGAAATCGTCTACCAGCCCACCGGCCCCGACATCCCCGGCGAACTCGAACGCTTCATCGCCATCGCCCGCGACGTATGACGACCGACGCGTCGCACACCTCGTGCACGGTGCGTACGGCATCCGCTCGTCGTCGCCCTTGATTGTGGACTGGACCATCCAGTCCCGGGGCCGTCCCGGTGAGCCACACGAGCCGGAGTCGTCGTCAAAGTGATCTCCAACGCCGCTGAGTTATGGCGTGAGTGCGCAGGTCAAGGGGCTTGAACGCGGCAACGGGACACCTGTGGATCAACGATCGACGAAGAAAGTCGATCAAGCACAGGGGTCCCGTTGCAGGACGGTGTGGGACAAGCCCACGGTGATGCGGTGTGCTGCCGGACGCCCCGGGCCGGTGTAATGCGGCCGGGGACGTCCGGCGGGCCGTGCGAGTCAGACGGCGGTACGGCCGCCGTCCACGGGCAGCACGGCGCCGTGGACGAAGCTTGCCGCGTCGCTGGCCAGGTAGGCGATCGCCTCGGCGATCTCCTCCGGCTCGGCCGGTCGGCCGGCCGGGGCCTGGGCGGCCAGGGCGCCGAGGTCCTCGCCCATGCCGGCCGTGCCCTCCGTGCGCGCCGGGCCGGGGCGCACGGCGTTGACCCGCACCCCGCGCGGGCCGTACTCCGCGGCCCACGCCTTGGTCAGCAGCTCCACGGCCGCCTTGCTCGACCCGTACAGGGCCATGCCCGCGGCCCCGTACGCCGCGACGATGGTGCTCACGTTGACGATCGCACCGCCGCCCCGCTCGGCCATCGTCGGCGCGAGTTCCGCCACCAGGTGGAACGGCGCCTTCACATTCAGCGCGTAGACGGTGTCGACCTCGCTCTCCGCTGCCTTCTCGGTAGGCCCGAACGGGTAGATGCCCGCGTTGTTCACCAGGATGTCGACCCGGCCACCGCCCAGGTCCACGGCCCGCCTGGCCAGCTGCCGCACCGACTGCGCCTCGCGCAGATCGGCGGCGACGAAGTCGGCCTTGCCGCCGCGGGCGCGGATGGCGGCGACCACGGACTTGCCGCGTGAGCTGTCGCGGCCGGCCACCAGTACGTGTGCTCCCCGCTGGGCCAGTAGCGCCGCGGTGGCGGCGCCGATGCCGCTGGTCGCTCCGGTCACCAGGGCCACGCGTCCGGTCAGATCAAGCGAACCCATGAGGTTGTCCTCCGTATCGGAAAGGTGAGGATCGCGGCCGTACGGCGGTGCCGCTTCCGCTGCCCCGCCGGCTCGACCGCGAGCTGACATGCGGGGAAAGCACCACTTCCGCCGTGGGATTCCGTTCTCGTCATCGGCGATTCCTGGGGCCGCCATAAGTTCAGGGGGCGTCCGAGCGGCCGTGGTCCTCGCGGGAGGCGCCGGACCGCCCGAGGCAGGTCACGGCGTGCGTGCGGTCATAAGGGGCATGGATGGCCGCTCTTGGTGACTCCTGCGGCCAGGGTATGACGGCCGGCGCGCACCGCGCGGTTACATGAGTCGGGGATACGGCCCCGTCAGCCCCGAACAGACGAGAGGGAGCAATGAGCGAAGCACGCGAGAACCAGGAGAGCAACGCCTACGACGTGGTCGTGCTGGGCGCAGGCCCGGTCGGCCAGAACGTCGCCGACCGCGCCCGCGCCGCCGGCCTCACCGTGGCCGTCGTGGAGCGTGAACTGGTCGGCGGCGAATGCTCCTACTGGGCCTGCGTCCCCAGCAAGGCCCTGCTGCGGCCGGTCATCGCGGTCGCCGACGCCCGCCGGGTGGACGGTGCCCGTCAGGCCGTCACCGGCCGGCTCGACACCGACCGGGTCTTCGCCCGCCGCAACCACTACGTCACCGACTGGGACGACACCGGACAGGCCGAGTGGGTGAAGTCCATCGGCGCCGACCTCTTCCGCGGCCACGGCCGCATCGACGGCCCCTGCCGCACCACGGTCACCAGGGACGACGGCGCACGCCTCACCCTCACCGCCCGGCACGCGGTGGCCATCGCCACCGGCAGTCGGCCGCTGCTGCCCGACATCCCCGGCATCCAGGAGGCCCGGCCCTGGACGAACCGGCACGGCACCGACTCCAGCGCGGTCCCCGGCCGGCTCGCCATCGTCGGAGGCGGCGGAGTCGCCATCGAGATGGCCACCCTCTGGCAGGGCCTGGGCTCCCGGGTCACCCTGCTCGCCCGCCGGCGCCTGATTCCCCGCATGGAACCCTTCGCGGGCGAGCTCGTCGCGCGCAGCCTCACCGAGGCGGGCGTGGACGTGCGGATCGGCACCCAGGTCACGGCCGTGCGCCGCCCGGACCCCAGCGGGCCCGTCATCCTCACCCTCGACGACGGCAGCGACCTGCAGGCCGACGAGGTCATGTTCGCCACCGGCCGGACCCCCAGCACCGACGACATCGGCCTGGACACGGTCGGCCTCTCCGCGGGCACGTGGCTGGAGGTGGACGCCACCTGCCTGGTCCGCGGGGTCGACGGCGTATGGCTGTACGCCGTCGGCGACGTCAACCACCGGGCCCTGCTCACCCACCAGGGCAAGTACCAAGCGCGGACCGCCGGCGATGCCATCGGCGCCCGCGCCGCAGGACTCCCCATGGACGACGGCCCGTGGGGAGACCACGCCACCACCGCCGACCAGCACGCCGTGCCCCAGGTTTTCTTCACCGACCCCGAGGCGGCCGCCGTGGGCCTGACCGCCGAGCAGGCGGCCCAGGCCGGCCACCGCATCAAGACCGTCGACCTCGACTTCACCGCCGCCCAGGGCGCCAACCTCTACGCCGACAACTACCGTGGCCACGCGCGGATGGTGGTCGACCTCGACCGGGAAGTCCTGCTCGGGGTGACCTTCGTCGGCCCCGGAGTCAGCGAGCTGCTGCACTCGGCGACCGTCGCGGTCGCCGGCGAGGTCCCGCTCAAGCGGCTCAGGCACGCGATCGCCTGCTTCCCGACCGTCAGCGAGATCTGGCTCTTCCTCCTCGCCGCCTACCAGCGCGACCGCACCTGAGCGGACGGGACAGAGCCTGGCGGCGTTCCCCCCCAGCCGGGGCGACGGCGCGCGCCCCACCTGGTCACTCCGGCGGCTGCCTCCGGGTCGCGGGGGTGCTCCGGGCGGGCTTGCCTGGGAGAGGGACGAGGGGCTCAGGAAGCCGCGAGACAGGGAACGACATGACGATCACTACCGCGCGTTCGACCATGACCATCGGCGACTTCCTGCTGCGCCGCCTGCGGGAGGCGGGCATCTCGCACCTGTTCGGAGTGGCTGGCGACTACAACCTCGAGTTCCTCCTGCAGATGGAGGACCGCAACGAGTTCACGTGGGTCGGCAACTGCAACGAGCTGAACGCCGCCTACGCGGCCGACGGGTACGCGCGGCTCAACGGCATCTCGGGGCTCGTGGTGACCCACGGCGTCGGCGCCTGGAGCGCCATCAACGGTGTCGCCGGCGCCTACAGCGAGCACGTCCCCGTCGTCTGCGTCTGCGGGTCGCTTCCGCTGAAGGCGCTGGACCGGAAGCTGCTGATGCACCACACCTCGGGCGACACCGAGTACGACGACGTCATGCGCGGCTACGCCCAGGTGACGGTGGCACAGGCCAGGCTGACGCCGCAGAACGCCGTGACGGAGATCGACCGGCTCATCCTCACCGCCTGGCAGCGCAAGCTCCCGGTCTACCTGGAACTGCCCTCCGACATCGCCTACCTGGATGTCGAGGTCCCGCCGGAGCCGCTGGAGCTCGCCATGCCACCGAGCGATTCCGAACGGCTGAGCACGTGTGCCGACGCGATCGTCGCCCGGCTCACCAGCGCGCGCTCGCCAGTGATCCTTGTCGACATCGACGCGGACCGCTTCGATGTGACCGGCGAGCTGTTGGAGCTGGCGGGCAGGATGCAGCTGCCGATCGCCGCCGTCAACACCGTCAAGGGGCTCATCGACGAGACCAGCCCGTACTTCCTCGGCCTCTACGCGGGAGCGGGCAGCAAGCCCGAGATCCGCGAGATGGTGGAGAACAGCGACTGCCTGCTGGCGATCGGCGTACGGCGGGTGGACACGACGTCCGGGGGTTTCAGCGACGCGCTTCCCGCCGGACGGATCGACGCCCGCGGTGACGCCGTGGACATCGGCCCGGACAACTACCAGGCCGTCTACCTGAAGGAACTGCTCCGCCGGGTCGTCGACAAGGCCCCAGCCAGGACCTCGGGATACCTCCGGCAGGCCGAGATGCCGCAGGAGCCGAGCGCGGCCGTGATGTCCGGCCCGCTCACCCAGGCGGCGTACTGGAGCATGGTCCAGGACTTCATCCGCGAGGGCGATGTGCTCATCGCCGAGGACGGCACCTCCGAGGCGGGCTGCTGGGGGCTGCAGCTGCCGCCGAAGTGCTCCATCGTCACCCAGGCCGTCTGGGGCTCGATCGGCTACAGCGTGGGATCGGTCCTCGGCACGCTCCTGGCCGCGCCGGAGCGGCGGCACCTGCTCTTCGTGGGCGACGGGTCCTTCCAGCTCACGGCGCAGGAGGTGTCGACGATCCTCCGGCACGACCTCAAACCCGTCATCTTTCTGATCAACAACGGCGGCTACACGGTCGAGCGCGCCATCTGCGGCAAGCAGGGGCACTTCAACGACATCGCCAACTGGGCCTACGCCGAGCTGCCGAAGGTCCTGCACCCGGGAACGACCGCCCGGACGTTCGTCGTGAAGACGCCGGCCGAACTCAGGGAGGCGCTGGCGGCCCCGCACGACAGCATGATCTTCATTGAGGCGGTCATGGACAAGTACGACGCCCCGCAGCTCGTCATCGAGTCCGGCCACGGTATGGCGGAGGTCGACTACGGTCCCCGCGGCCCGCAGTACCGGCCCGGCGTCCAGCTCTGACGGCAAGGCGTCCGGTCGCATCGGATCAGTTAGGTGCCGGAGGGCCGGCAGCGCGTGGACGCCGGAGGGTCAGGTGCGGGCCGGCGGGATCCAGCAGGGTGGGCCGCAGAGGTAGCCGGCCCGGTCACGCCAGCCCGGCCGATCGCACGATGCAGCGGCTGGAGCCGGTCGCAGCGATGGACGAGGTGTCCCGCAGCGGCGCTCCTGCGTCGGCGAATGCCAGCGCGAGGGCGTTCAGCCGGGGTGGCCGGCCACCGAGACCGCGTCGGCCGGGGGCGGGCCGAACTCGGCGAGGACGAGCAGGACCCGGAAGCAGTGCCGCTGCCCTGGCAGGCCCGCCAGCGGTACCTGATCCTGCGCACCCCGGAAGTGCCGGAGCTGTGGGTGCGGGCTCTGCTGCGGTTCCCGGCCAGCTACAGCCTGTCGTCTGTGCAGGTCGGGCTGGTGATTGCCGGATGGCTCAGCGGAGCTCGTTGATGCGGATGAGGTTGCCTGCGGGGTCGCGGAAGGCGCAGTCGCGGATGCCGTACGGCTGTTCGGTCGGCTCTTGGACGACGTCGGCGCCGCTGGCCTGCAGCCGTGCGAAGGTGCCGTCGAGGTCGGTGGTGGCCAGGATGATGCGGGCGTAGCTGCCCTTGGCCAT
>NZ_JARZAJ010000035.1 GCF_029892105.1 Kitasatospora sp. GP82
CATCAGCCTCGACGCCCGCCGCCGGGACAGCGCCAAAAGCGCCCTCATCACCCTCGTCGAACACGCCCTCCTCGCCCGCCTGCGATAACGGCCGCCGAAGGCGCAAACAGGGGCGCGGGGCTCTGTTTGATTAACTGCGTGCGCGGCCAACCATGCACGGTGGTGAGTGGCTGGTCGCGCACGCAGTTGATCGGGCAGAGCCCCGCGCCCCTTGGGCGCTGACCGGTGAGCGCTCAGTTCTCGGCTGGGTCGAGTCCCGCGCGGAGCAGGCCGTAGGTGTACGCGTCCTCAAGTGCCCGCCAGGACGCGGCGATCACGTTGTCGGCGACACCGACCGTGGACCAGGTCGAGGTGGCGTCACCGGACTCGATCAGCACCCTGGTCTTCGAGCCGGTGCCGTGCTGCCCCTCCAGGATGCGGACCTTGTAGTCCACAAGCTCCATCCGGGCGAGCTCGGGGTAGATGTGCTCAAGTGCCGTACGCAGCGCCTTGTCCAGCGCGTCGACCGGGCCGTTGCCCTCGCCGGTGGCGATCCGGCGCTCGCCCTTGGCCCAGAGCTTGACGGTGGCCTCGTTGCCCGCCTTCCCGTCCGGCAGCTGCTCGCTGATGGTGCGCCAGGACTCCAGGGTGAAGAAGCGCTCACGGCGGCCCTTCACCTCGTCGCGGAGCAGCAGTTCGAAGGAGGCGTCGGCGGCCTCGTAGGTGTAGCCGAGGTTCTCCTGCTCCTTGACCTTGGCGACCACCCGGCCGACCAGGTCGCGGTCGGCGGAGAGGTCGTAGCCGAGCTCCTTGCCCTTGAGCTCGACGGACGCCCGGCCCGCCATGTCGGAGACCAGCATCCGCATGGTGTTGCCGACCAGTTCGGGGTCGATGTGCTGGTACAGGTCCGGGTCGACCTTGATCGCGGAGGCGTGCAGTCCGGCCTTGTGGGCGAAGGCGGAGAAGCCGACATAGGGCTGGTGGGTGGAGGGGGTGAGGTTGACGACCTCGGCGATGGCGTGCGAGATCCGGGTCATCTCGGCCAGTCGGCCCTCGGGCAGGACGCGCAGGCCGTACTTGAGTTCCAGTGCGCCGACGACCGGGAACAGGTTGGCGTTGCCGACCCGCTCGCCGTAGCCGTTGGCGGTGCACTGGACGTGGGTGGCACCGGCGTCCACGGCGGCCAGGGTGTTGGCGACGGCGCAACCGGTGTCGTCCTGGGCGTGGATGCCGAGCCGCGCGCCGGTCTCCCGGAGCACATCGGCGACGATCTCGCGGACGCCTGCGGGCAGCATGCCGCCGTTGGTGTCGCAGAGCACGACCACGTCGGCCCCGGCCTGGTGCGCGGTGCGGACGACGGCGAGGGCGTACTCGCGGTTGGCCCGGTAGCCGTCGAAGAAGTGCTCGCAGTCGATGAAGACCAGGCGGTCCTGGGAGCGCAGGTACTCGACGCTGTCCCTGACCATCTCCAGGTTCTCGTCCAGGGTGGTGCGCAGCGCCAGTTCGACGTGGCGGTCGTGGGCCTTGGCGACCAGAGTGACCACGGGGGCACCGGACTTGACCAGAGCGGCCAGCTGCGGGTCCTCGGCGGCCTTGCCGCCGGCCCGGCGGGTGGCTCCGAAGGCGACCAGCCTGGCGTTCCTGAGGTCGAGTTCGGCGGCGGCGCGGGCGAAGAACTCGGTGTCGCGCGGGTTGGCACCCGGCCAGCCGCCCTCGATGAAGCCGACACCGAACTCGTCCAGGTGCCGGGCGATGGCCAGCTTGTCGGCGACGGTGAGGTTGATGCCCTCGCGCTGGGCACCGTCGCGCAGCGTGGTGTCGAAGACGTGGAAGCTGTCGTTGGGGCGGCTACTGGCCTCGGTCATGACCCTGCGTTCTCCGTTTCCGGGAGTACTTCTGTCGTTTTGCCGGATTCTCCGGCTCCACTGTCCACCATCCCGCGCGCCACCGGTGTCGCAGAGCCCCTCGTGAGGGCCCCGGCCGGTCCGGGAAACAAAAAGACCCCTCGCGGGATGCGAGAGGTCTGCGCGCGGGCCTGGCAGTCACATGGCGCCCAGGGGGCGACACGGTAATCGCTCCACGCAGAGGGGTTACTGCGGAGCGGTCACTGCGGACCGGCGCGCCTGCTGCCAATAATCAGCGAGAGCGAGGACACTCCTGGAGTCTTGCACACCATCCGGGATCCGGCCCACGCGTCTCGCGATGCGAAACGCCTCAGATCAGCCGGTCGGCCGCCAGGTCGAAGTCGAACGGCTTCGGCAGCGGAAGCGGATCGCCGGCCAGTCCCCGGGTGGTACTGCGGTAGTCGCCGTGCTGGGGGTCGCTGTGCAGGGTGACCTTGTTCTCCTGGCGATCCACCAGCAGATGGAGCGGGATCCCGGTCAGGGGTCATCCACGACGGCTGCCCGTCGAATGCCCCCTCCTCCGCGAAGGTACCGTCCGGGATGTACCGGCCCCCTGGCACGATCAGGCCCTTGTTCCCGGCGAAGGTGATGTCCGCCGCACACCGGCGGAAGACCCGCCGGACAGTGCGGCCGATCGCGGCTGCCCACGCCGGGCGTCCCGCCGGGGCGGGACGCCCGGTCGCGCATCAGACGATCTTGTGCAGCCAGCCGTGGGTGTCCGGGGTCTGGCCGCCCTGGAGGGAGAGCAGGGTCTTGCGCAGCTCCATGGTGACCGGTCCCGGCTCGCCCTTGCCGACGGTCCAGTCGGCACGGGCGGACTTGACCGAGCCGACGGGGGTGATGACCGCGGCGGTGCCGCAGGCGAAGACCTCGGTGAGGGTGCCGTCGGCGTTGCCCTGCTTCCACTCGTCGGTGGAGATACGGCGCTCCTCGACGGCGTAGCCGAGGTCGGCGGCCATCCTCAGCAGTGAGTCGCGGGTGATGCCGGGGAGCAGCGCGCCGGAGAGCTCGGGGGTGACGATCTTCGCGTCCTTGCCCTCGCCGAAGACGAAGTAGAGGTTCATGCCGCCCATCTCCTCGATCCACCGGTGCTCGGCGGCGTCGAGCCAGACGACCTGGTCGCAGCCCTTCTCGGCGGCCTGGGCCTGGGCGACCAGCGAGGCGGCGTAGTTGCCGGCGCACTTGGCCGCACCGGTACCACCGGGCGCGGCGCGGACGTACTCCTCGGAGAGCCAGACCGAGACGGGCTTGACGCCGCCGGGGAAGTAGGCGCCGGCCGGCGAGGCGATGATCATGAACAGGTACTCGTTGGCCGGGCGGACGCCCAGGCCGACCTCGGTGGCGAACATGAACGGCCGCAGGTAGAGGCTCTGCTCGGGCTCGCTGGGCACCCACTCCTGGTCCTGCTGGACCAGCAGCTCGACGGCCTCGACGAAGGTCTCGACGGGCAGCTCGGGCATCGCCAGGCGGCGGGCGGAGGCCTGGAAGCGCTCGGCGTTGGCCGTCGGGCGGAAGGTGGCGATGGAACCGTCGGGCTGCCGGTACGCCTTGAGGCCCTCGAAGATCGACTGGCCGTAGTGCAGCGTCATGTTGGCCGGGTCGATCTCCAGCGGCGCGTACGGCGTCAGCTGGGCGTCGTGCCAGCCGCGGCCCTCGGTCCAGCGGATGGTGACCATGTGGTCGGTGAAGACGCGGCCGAAACCGGGACTGGCCAGCCGGGCCTGCCGCTCCGCATCGGACAGCGGGTGCGCGGAGGGCTTGAGCTCGAACGTGATTGGCGCCTGGGTGGGCGTACTCATGTCTGTCTGTCCTTCACCGTGGGGTTGGTCCGGGCCCCGCCACCGATGTTCGAACACATGACGGCACGGCCCACTGTCGATACTCGCATCCAGAGGGCCGTGCCGAACAGCTGGCAAGCTGCTTCGATATGTGCCGGCCCGTCAGCCGGATACTCGGGCGACGAGCGCGTCGCCGACCTGGGAGGTGGTCCGGGTGCCGCTGCGCTCGGCCAGGTCGGCGGCGACCGCGGCCTCGACCTTGGCGGCCTCCGCGGTGAAGCCGAGGTGCTCCAGCAGCATGGCGACCGACAGCACGGTGGCGGTCGGGTCGGCCTTGCCCTGGCCGGCGATGTCGGGTGCGGAGCCGTGCACCGGCTCGAACATCGACGGGAACTCGCCACTGGGGTTGATGTTGCCGCTCGCGGCCAGGCCGATGCCACCGGTGATGGCGGCGGCCAGGTCGGTGAGGATGTCGCCGAAGAGGTTGTCGGTGACGATGACGTCGAAGCGCTCGGGCTGGGTGACGAAGTAGATCGTCGCCGCGTCGACGTGCAGGTAGTCGGCGGTGACCTCGGGGAACTCCTGGCCGACCTGCTGGAAGATCCGGGTCCACAGGTGGCCGGCGTGGACCAGCACGTTGTTCTTGTGCACCAGGGTGAGCTTCTTGCGCGGGCGGGCGGCGGCCCGGCGGTACGCGTCGCGCACGACCCGCTCGATGCCGTAGGCGGTGTTGAGGCTGACCTCGGTGGCCACCTCGTGCTCGGTGCCGGTGCGCAGGGTGCCGCCGTTGCCGACGTACGGGCCCTCGGTGCCCTCTCGGACGACCACGAAGTCGATCTCGGGCCGACCCGCCAGCGGGCCCTGGACGCCCGGGAAGAGCTTGCCGGGGCGCAGGTTGATGTGGTGGTCGAAGGCGAACCGCAGCTTCAGCAGCAGGCCGCGCTCCAGCACACCGGAGGGGACGGAGGGGTCGCCGATGGCACCGAGCAGGATGGCGTCGTGGGTCTTCAGCTCCGCCAGGACGCTGTCCGGCAGGGTCTCGCCGGTTCGGTGGTAGAGCCGGGAACCAAGGTCGTACTCGGTGGCCTCTACCTTGACGTCGGCCGGAAGGGCGGCGGTCAGTACCTTGAGACCCTCGGCCACCACTTCCTGGCCGATGCCGTCACCGGGGATCACTGCGAGACGAAGGCTGCGAGACATGCCACGGACACTACTCCGCGTCCCAGCTCGTGACACCCCGGTGTCCACTATTCGGACGAAGCGTGATAGGCACGCAGTTTCGAACGAAGCGGGCGCAACCGGTAATATCCGTCGAGAGTTCATGGTTTCTTCACGGGGGATCAACGAATGGCCAACCCCATCAGCAGGCGCCGCGCGCTGTGGCTGACCGGCGGAATCGTGGCACTGCCCGCAGCCGGGTACGGCTTGTGGGAAGCCGTCCGCCCCGTCTCGTCCGCGACCGGCAGCACCCAGGCGCCACCGGAAACGGTCCAGGCCACCGGTATCGCCGGGAGCTCGGACAAGATGTCCTTCGTCCATGTGATCGCACACCCGGACGACAACCTGTACTTCATGAATCCGGACCTCGACCAGTCCGTCGCCACCGGCGCCGCCTGCGTCACGGTCTGCCTCACCGACGGCGAGTCGGACGGCCGCAATGTGCTGTACAGCGAGGCGGGCCGCAAGCACGTCCCCTCCGACCGCGCGGACTACACCAGGGCGAGGATCAACGGGCTGGCCGCCTCCTACGCCGTGATGGCCACCGGCGACGAGAAGAGCCCCTGGGACATCCAGCTGGTCAGCTACCACCAGGGGCTGGCCGTGGAGCAGCACACGCTGCGGGCCGCGCCCCATGTGCAGCTGATATTCCCGGGGATCGTGGAGGCCCGCGCGGTGAGCATCCCGCGCAAGGACAGCCTGCGCGGCCTGTGGCTGGGCGAGGAGCAGCGGATATCCACCCTGCCGCCCGCCCGCAGCAAGCTCCCCGCCGGTGCGACGTACACCCGTGACCAGGTCATAGACACGCTGGTGGCCGTTCTCGACCACTACCGCCCCACCGTGGTGCGCACCCTCGACCCCAACCCGGACCACGCCACGAAGGCTCCGCCCAAGGGTCAGGGCCTGCTCTACTTCGACCACCAGGACCACACCTACTCCGCCTACTTCACCCAGGCGGCGCTCGCCAAGCACTGGGGCGACGGCAAGGCCAGGCCGGCCACGGTGGAGAGCTACCTCGGCTACGTCAACGCCGAGCTGCCGCCCAACCTCGACCAGCCGACCGTGGAGCGCAAGGCGAAGCTGATCGACACCTACGGCTGGGCCGACAACCGCAACTGCGGCGACCCCGCCGGCTGCGGCGACCGCAAGGTCGGCGGGGGCGCGATGCGCAACGGCTGGGCGCAGAGCACCCGCTACCGCGCCCCCGGCAGCGGCCAGTGGCTCCAGCAGACCTCGGACGGCAGGCTCGCGGCCTTCGCCCTGCTGAACGGCGCCGCCGCGTGCTGGGTCGAGGACGCCAAGGGCTGGCACGGCCCGCAGAAGATCGCGGGCGACGGCCTGGAGGGCCAGCTGCAGGTGATCCGCCAGTCCGACGGCCGACTGCGGCTGTTCGGCGTGCGCACGGTGCTCGGCTTCACGGAGAACGACCACCGCAGGGAGATCGTCAGCTGCCTCCAGAACCCGGGTGCCCCCGGCGCGCCGCTGACCTTCGGCGCCTGGCAGAGCCTCGGCGCACCGGACGGCAATGACGCGGTGAAGTCGATGGAGTTCGGCTACCCGGTCGCGCTGGCCCTCCCGGGCGGCGGCATCCAGATCTTCGCCCGTACCTTCGACGGCACCGTCGCCGTACGCACGCTGGAGGGCGGCTGGAACGCCCTGCCGCTCCCGCCCGGGGTCGGCAAGGGAGTCCTGGACGGTCTCGGCGCGGTGCTCGACGCGAGCGGCCTGACCCAGGTGTTCGCCGGTGGCAAGAGCGTCGCGCAGTGGTGCTCCGACACCCCCGGCGGGCCGCTGCGCCCGGCCGCGCCGACCGGGCTGCCCACCCCGTCCGGGCCGATCAGCGCCCTGCTCACCAAGGACGGCGCGCTGCGGCTGTACTACCGCGAGCCCAAGTCGGCCAAGGTGCTGACCGCCGAACGCCAGCCCGGCGCCGACAGCTGGAAGATCACCGCCGAGTCCACCCCGCCGGGCGGCTTCGGCCGGGTCTCGGCCACCGCGGACACCCTGGCCGTCCGGGATGCCAAGGGCCGGGTGGCCCTCAGCACGGGCAACGACTGGCAGCACGCCGGGCCGCTGCTCGCCCACACCCCCTCGGTCGCCACCGACAGGGACGGCCTTACCGTGGCCGTAGCCCTCGGCTGCGACGGTCTGCTCTACGCGGCCCGCCGCGCGGCCGGCGACGGGCCCTTCGGCGCATGGACCGGTGTGTCCTGAGACCCTCCGGCAATCGGGGGTCCTAGGGCCCGGGTCCGCCGACCCCGAGCCACATATGCTCAGCCAGATCGAGACGACCCGCACCAGGTAGGAGCAGCACCCCGTGAGCCGGACCAGCGCAGTCGCCAGACGTCTACGAAGTCCCGAACTCGGGGCGTCCGGGCTGGCAGCAGCCCTCTCGATGGGCGCCTACTGCGTGGCGATGGCGGTCCACGGGACGTACCCGTTCGGCTCCCGCTCGCGTGCGGTGAACGACCTGGCCAACCAGTTCGTGCCGTACCACGCCCACCTGTGGGACCTCCAGCACGGCAACACCACCGGTGACCTGGTCTTCAACTGGAACAGCGGCTACGGCGCGCCGTTCCTGGCGGACTTCTTCACCTACCTGATGAATCCGTTCTCCTGGCTGGTCGGGCTCTTCCCGCGCAGCGCGGTGAACTTCCCGGTCTTCCTGGTCACCCTGCTCAGCATCGGCCTGGGCGCCGCCGTCATGACGTACTTCCTGGGCCGCCTGCGTCCCGGCTCGCCGTGGCTGCGCTCGCTGCTCGGCGTCGGGTACGGGGTCTGCGCCTGGGTGCTCAACGACGGCTCCCCCGACCCGATGTGGATGTGGGGTCTGGTCTCGCTGCCGCTGGTCGGCATCGCCTGCGACTGGTGCCTGCGCGAGCGCCGCTGGGTGCTCGGTACTTTCTTCGTGGCGATCGCCTGGGCGGGCAACTTCTACACCGGCGCGATGGCGACCATCGGCGCGGGTCTGGTGCTGCTGGTGCGGGTGGTACTGGCCGAGGAGCGGCCGCTGAAGGCCCGGCTGTGGGTGCTCGGCCGGGCCGCGAGCATGGTCGTGACCGGGGTCCTGCTGGCCGCGCCGATCATGTTCGTCAGCCTCAAGGCCAGCAAGTCCTCCCAGCCCGCGCCGCTGGCCAAGTACGACGGTGCGCCCGGTCTCACCGACTACCTGGCCCAGCTGCTGCCCGGCGGCCGCTCCGGCCTCACGATGCCGAACATCTTCATCGGCATGCTCGGCCTGCTCCTGGTCGCCTCGCTGCCCTTCAACCGGCGGGTGGCCGTCCGCGAGCGGGTGGCCTGGTACGTCCTGCTCGCCCTGGTCGCGGTCAGCTTCGTCTGGGAGCCGACCATCCTGCTCTGGCACGGCCTGGCCGTCCCCAACGGCAGCCCCTACCGGGCCGCCTTCATCCTCAGCGGTCTGCTGACGATGGCCGCCTGGGTCTCGCTCTCCCGCCGCCCCGACCTCTTCGCGCTGCTCGGCGGCACCGGTCTGGTCGCGCTGGTCGTCCTGGTCGGCCACGGCCGCAGCTCGGTCCACCCGACCACCTGGGTGCTGGTCGGCGCGGGCGGCTCGGTCACCTTCGCGGCGCTCTGGGCGCTGGAGCGGTGGCACGACAACCGCCGGGCCCGGCAGGCCGTCGGCGCGATCCTCGCCTGCAGTGTGTTCGCCGGAACGGCCATGGCGGCCCTCTCGGCCACGGTGATCCGCGACAGGCTCCCGTTCTTCACCCCCAAGACCACCATGAGCGCGTCGATCCTGGCCTCGTACGACGAGGTCCGCAAGGCCGACGACTGGCCCACCTCCCGCACCGACCCGGGCCCGCGCGAGACCGCCTCCAACGACCCGATGCTGATCGGCGGCGAGGGCGGCTCGTACTACAGCAGCTACATCCCCGCCACCACCGCCGAGCTGCTGCACGACCTCGGCGCCGGCTGGTACATCCAGGGCCGGCACACCCTCAGCCCGGTGGACCCGGTCGGCCGGGCGCTGTTCGGCATCACCACCTACCTGGAGGGCAGCTCGGGGCGGAACGGCTTCACGGTCAAGAAGGCCGCCGCCGCACCGCTGGTCACCGTGCACCCGCCGATCAGGCCGGACGCCGGCTCGGTCTGGTCCCGCCAGGAGTCCCTGCTGGGCGCCAAGGTGTACGACGTCCCGCAGCTGACCCCGAGCACCGGGCCCAAGCCCACCCTGCACGGCACCAGCGGCTGGTCCGTCCCGGCCACGCCCACGGGCAGCCCCTGGACCACCTTCACCGGGAGCTGCACCCCCGGCAGCACCGCCTTCTTCTACGGACCCTGGTTCGGCGGCACCGTGATGGGCCTGGGCACCAAGTACGAGAGCGCCGGCCGCCAGCCGATGACCGCCATGCCGATCCGCGAGCTCGGCACCGTCGGCGCCGACGGCAAGGTCCAGGTGCAGCTGCGTGCCTCGGCCGCCGCGCAGGTCCCGGCCCAGCCGGTCGGCTGCCTCGACAAGGCCGCGTTCACCGAGGCGCTCGGCAAGCTCAAGGGCGCCACCGAGGTCAGCTCGGGCGGGCACACCCTGACCGCCGAACTGCCCAAGGACTCGACCGGTACCGCACTGATCTCGGTGCCCGCCGTCACCGGCTGGCAGTGCTCGGTGGACGGCGGTGCGCAGCGCCCCGTGCAGTCCGTGCTGGGCATGATCGGAGTGCCGCTCGGCAAGGGCGCCTCGCGGATCTCCTGCACCTACAGCACTCCCGGCCTGACCGCCGGACTGGCGGTCGGCGCGGTCGGTCTGGCCGTGCTGCTGGGAGTCGCCGTGACCACTAGGCTGCGGCGCAGGGCCGGTACGGATGCGTCCTCAACGCCGGTACCATCTACATGATTATCGGGACTTACGTGGTCGTGCGATCAGCCGCCGTGTGTGCCCACTACCGGAGGTGAGCTCGTGCGACTGTCCATCGTGGTGCCCTGCTACAACGAAGAGGATGTGATCGACCTCTTCGACAAGTCGATCCGCGCCAGCTTGGACGAACTGCCCATCGACTACGAGCTCTGCTACGTGGACGACGGCAGCCGGGACCGCACGCTGGAACACCTGCGCAAGCTGGCGGCCGAGAGCCCGGCCAACACCCGGTACGTGTCCTTCAGCCGCAACTTCGGCAAGGAGGCCGGCATGCTCGCCGGCCTCCGCGAGGCCACCGGCGACGCCGTGGTGCTGATGGACGCCGATCTCCAGCACCCGCCGGAGCTGATCGAGCAGATGCTGGAGCTCTACGACCGCGGCCACGACCAGGTGATCGCCCGCCGCACCCGCGAGGGCGACAAGCGCGTGCGCAGCGCCGTCAGCCGGCTCTACTACCGGCTGATAAACAAGTGGGTGGACGTCGAGATCAAGGACGGCGTCGGCGACTTCCGGCTGCTCTCCCGCAGGGCCGTGGACGCGCTGCTGTCGCTGCCGGAGTACAACCGCTTCTCCAAGGGCCTGTTCTCCTGGATCGGCTTCGACACCGTCACCTTCGACTACAAGAACGTGGCCCGCGAGGCCGGCGAGACCAAGTGGCGGTTCGGCGCCCTGCTGAACTACGGCATGGACGGCCTGATCTCCTTCAACAACCGTCCGCTGCGGATCGCCATCTACCTCGGCCTCGTCCTGGTCGGCCTCGCCGCGCTCTACGCCGCCTGGATCACCGGCGTGGCCCTGGTGGACGGTATCGACTCGCCCGGTTACGTCACCCTGATCGTCGCCATCGTCGGCCTCGGCGGCCTGCAGATGGTGATGCTCGGACTGATCGGTGAGTACATCGGCCGGATCTACTACGAGACCAAGCGCCGGCCGCACTTCCTGGTCAAGGAGACCAACGCGCCGCGCGCCACCTTCCGGGCCGAGGGCTACCGGGGGGCCGCGGAGGACGAGCAGTGAAGCCGCAGTTCTGGCAGCTCGTCAGGTTCGGTCTGGTCGGCGTCGCCAACACGGCGAGCTTCTACCTGATCTACCTGGCGCTGCATCCCTTCCTGCCGTACTTCGCGGCCTTCACCATCGCCTTCCTGCTCAGCATGGTCGGGTCGTTCTTCATGAACACCTACTTCACCTACCGGACCAGGCCGACCTGGAAGAAGTTCCTGCTCTTCCCGCTGCCCAACATCAGCAACTACCTGGTGCAGAGCTTCGGGGTGGTCGCCCTGGTCCAGTGGCTGAAGCTGGACAGCAGGATCGCGCCACTGGTGGCTTCGGTGGTCGCGATCCCGATCACCTTCGTGCTGTCGAAGATCATCCTGACCGGGCGGGCCGGCGAGCCCGCTCCGGCCCCGGCCCGGGCGGAGCGGTCCGGCTCAGCGGAGATCGACGAGCTGGCCCCGGTTCCCGTCCCGGTTGAAGTGGTGGACAAGTAGCAGCCTGGCGGCGCCGCCTGCCGTGCGGCGCACGTCCAGCACCCCGCCCGGCTGCTCCTGGGCGATGATCGCGGCCGGGCCGCCGAGCCCGCCGCGCACGTCCAGGGCCGGGTGCAGGACGTCGATGGCCAGGGTCGGCCGTTCGCCCTCCATGCCGATCGAGGAGAGGGCGTCCAGCGCGCTGGGCAGCCCGCCGAGGGCGTGGTCCGTCCACAGCCCGTACCGGATCGTCGTGGCTCCCGGCCTGAGCCGTGGCAGGGCGGCCAGCCGGACGGGGAGGACGACCGTGTCACTGTCCAGCAGACCGGTGTCGCTCTCGCCCCAACGGGCGTTCAGCGGCTGGACGTCCAGCTCCTCCCCGGTCCTCGCGTCCAGGGTGCGGGCCACCAGGACATCGCTGCCGCGCATCCGGTCGGCGACCACGATCGCATCGGCCGTGCCGTCCCCGTCGGTGTCCAGCGCTGCCCTCAGGG
This sequence comes from Kitasatospora sp. GP82, assembly GCF_029892105.1. Classification (GTDB taxonomy): domain Bacteria; phylum Actinomycetota; class Actinomycetes; order Streptomycetales; family Streptomycetaceae; genus Kitasatospora. Next base: position 11,713 of record NZ_JARZAJ010000035.1, read on the forward strand.
CGAAGGTGCCCACCGGGGTGGCCGCCGGGGCCCAGAGGGTGGCGGCCAGGTAGAGGGTGCCGTGCTCCAGCGGGTCACCGCTGACGGCCGGGGCGTCACTGGCAGCGCCGCCGTACTTCAGGTCGGCGGCGCGATCGGCGGCACGGGTGACACAGGGCACCTCGTCCCGGTGGTCCTGACCGCCCTCGCTCGCCTTGGCGTCCTGGTGCAGGGCGTCCTCGGCACCGACCGGGCAGTCGGGCCAGCGAACACCCTCGCCGCCGAACGCGAAGGCGCTGACCGGGGCACCGCCTTCGGTGGGCGCGCCGGTGCCGATCAGGGTGACCAGGGACCTGGACTGCGAGAGGCGCACCTGCGGCCCGGCGGACAGCTCGGAGGCCGGGCGCGGTGCGGCGAACAGCGGTACCCGCAGGGAGGGCTCCCTCGCATCGGCCGGTGTCAGCAGCAGTCGGCCGGAGAGCTCGCCGCGGTAGCTGCGGGCCCTGCCCGCCTGGACCAGGTCGATGGTCGGGTCCGGGGCGCGGCCGATCGACCCCGGGACACGCAGGCTGACGGTGACCCGGGCCGTCCCCGAGGCCGGGACGGTGACCCGATCAGGTGTCAACTCGAAGCTCGCACCGGGGACTTCGGTGGACGACTGGTAACCGGTGGTGTAATCGAGCGGCTGCGCCGAGAAGTTGCGGATCTCCACCTCGCGGCCGAGCGCCGTCGGGCCGGTGACGGGCACCTCGCCGAAGGAGACGCCGACCGCACCGTCCAGTGCCCCCTCCCCTGCCGCGTAGGCCACGGCGGGCGTCCGCACGGCGCGGTCCACCGCCACCCGCCCGGCGCCGGTGCGCTCGGGCCCGTACACCGGGCCGGTGCGGCCGTCACCGAGCCAGGTGTCGCCCGCGGTGTTCATCAGGGCGGCCTTGACCTCGGCCGCCGTCCAGTCGGGGTGGGCCGAGCGGACCAGGGCGGCCAGTCCCGCGATGTGCGGGGTGGCCATCGAGGTGCCGTCCTCGCGCAGACCGCCGCCGCCGCTGCCCGCCCTGGCCGACCAGATGGTCTCGCCGGGCGCGGCGATGTCCGGCTTCACCACACCGGGCAGGCCGATACCGCGCGAGGTGAACGACGCCAGGGTGTCGGTGCGCTGCGGCTGGTCCTGGGCGACCGCACCGTGCAACGGGTTTCCCCTGGTGGCCAGTTGGACCGCGACCCGGCCCGCTCGCGTGGCCTGGAGCAGCCGCTCTCCGTCCTCCTTCGCCAGGATCGCGACGGGGATCCTGTCGCTGCCGGCGAGTTCGCCCAGGTGGTCGCTGTCGGCGGCGAACAGCGCGCCGATCGCCCCGGCCGCAGCCGCGTTGTCCGCCCTGGGCCCGGAGCCGCAGGCCCGGTCCGGATCCTTGGTGCGCCAGGCGAGCACGGCGACCTTGCCCCGCAACCGCTGGGCATCGGCCGCACCGAAGGACGCACAGCCGTCCGACTGGTCTGCGGGCAGGGCGAGTTCGCCACTGACCTCCTGGCTGGACCAGCCGAGGTACTTGGCGCTCCAGTGCGCCGGGACCAGCCCGGCCAGCGCCTGCGGGGAGAGCACCCGGATACCGTCCGCGTCGGCGTGCGGATCGACCGAGGCTGCCACCGAGATCGCGCGCGGGGCGGTGCCCGGGCTGCCGCCGATGCCGTACACATCGCCCTCGTTCCCGGCGGCGGCGACCACCACCGTGCCGAGTTCGGCCAGGCGGTCGGCGGCGATGGCGTCGGCGTCGTCCGGGTTTCCGAAGCGGCTGCCGAGGGAGAGGTTGACCACGTCCAGGCGGTCCGTCAGATCGCCGTCGCCGTCGGGGTCGGCGGCAAGGTCGAGGGCCTGGGTGAGCTGGTCGGTGGAGCCCTCGCAGCCGAAGACCCGGATCGCGAACAGCTTGGCACCGGGGGCCGCGCCGGGGGCGACCTTGAAGCCGGCCGGATCGAGGCCCGGGCGGTACGGGCCGGTGTAGGTCCGTCCCGCCGAGGTGACGCCGAGGCCCGCGACCGTACCGGCGACATGGGTGCCATGGCCGTTGGCGATGCAGTCGATCGGGTTGTCGTCGGGGTGCGGGACGGGCTGCGGGTGCTCGGAGGCGGGATCGGGGTCGTAGTCGTCGCCGACCAGGTCACGGCCGCCGACCACCTTGGCATTGGGGAAGAGCCCGGTGGGGGCGGGCTTCGCACCGTCCACCGAGCGGAACGCCTGCTCGGTGCCGGGGCCGCCGAAGTCCGCGTGCGTGTAGTCGATCCCGGAGTCGATGATGCCGACCCGCACCCCCTCCCCGGTGTTGCCGGGCAGCGAGGCGGTGCCCGCCCAGACGGCCGGAGCGCCGATGAGCGGGACGGAGTAGCCGTTGGAGCGCTGCTTGAGCGCGATCGGGTGGACGGCCCGGACGCCCGGCAGGGCCCGCAGCGCGGGCAGTTGGGCCGGCGTGGCGGTCACGGCGATACCGGTGAGCAGGGTGTGCGTCCGGTACAGCTCCCGGGCGCCGGGGGCCGCCCGGTGGAGGGCGGTGCCCAGTTGGTCGAGTGACCGCTCGGCGCGGCGGCGCTGCCCCGCCCCGGCCTCGGCGGCCGCCCGGCGGACGGCGTCCGGCGAGCGGCTGGCCCGCCGCGCCTCGGTGGCGGCTCGCTGCCAGGCGCTGGCGGCGGGCTCGGTGTCGAGCTCGAGCAGGACGCGCTGCGGGGGCTCGGCCCGGCTGCCGAGCGGGCCGCGCTCGGCCGCCGCGCCGACCGGTGGCGGGGCGGCGAGAGCGGCGCAGCCCACCAGGACGGCGAGGGCCGCACCGAGTCTGGTCAGCCCGGCTCTCAGCGGGCCCCGGGCGGGCGGGTAGCGGCGGGAAGCTGGTTGGGTTCGCACAGATCCGTCTCCCCCGGCAGGGGTGGACAGATCTCGCTGCCGCCCGCGCCGTGCGGACGTCGATCACCCCTCCGGAGGACCCAAATTAGGATCATCGCGTTGGCAGGGGCGAGCAAACTCCTTCGTTCGGGCGAGGAGTGCACTCCTGTGAGTGACCAGCCGTCAGGCTTTCGGCTCAACGGCCGCGCCGGGCCCCGGCTCAGTCCTCGTGGCCGGTGACGCCGCCGTTGTCGCGCCGGTCGAGGGCACGCTGGAGCGCGACCCAGGCGTGCGGGTCGGGCTCCGCGCGGCGACGGCGGCGCGGGGTGCGGACGGGGGAGGTCGGGGTGGCGTGACGCTCTGCGGTGGGGGGCATACCGGGCTCCTTGGGGCACGTGCACAGCAGGGCTGTGCACCACGGGGGTTCAGGAGGTGGGGTACGCCGGTCAGGGATCGCCTGCCGATGTGCGTACGGCGCACACGGGCCACGCCCCTGCTTGTCAGGGGTGGCTCACCGTATGGCCCTTTCACGGTACGACGCCGAAGGGGCGCTGTCTGCTCGAATAGTTGGATTTCCTAGTATCTGAGACGAGGTTCACCCGGGACGCGCAAAAGGGGCCGGGACCAGTGCGGTCCCGGCCCCTTGGGCAGCTGGCGGACGGTCAGTCGTCCAGCACCATGGCCTCGGCGCAGGCCGCGATGGTGAGGATCAGCGCGTCGTCCTGGCCGGGGACGATGGTGACGCCGTAGTGCTCGCTCAGCAGCGACCACTTGCGGGCGATGTGCGCGACCTCCTGCTCGCCGTAGGTGATGGCGTACTGGTGGTCGGTGATGTTGCCGGTGACGTGCAGCTCGGCGCCGTTCTCGAAGGTCACGGTGAACTTGTAGACCAGCGGTGAGAAGAGGGCCTTCTTGACGGTGGCGATCCGCTGCTCACCCCGCTGGATGTAGCGGATGTCGCGGAGCGTCATGATCTTCTCGGAGATCCGGTACAGCTCGTTGCCGTTCACGTCCTGGAGGGCGATGGCACCGCTGAAGCTGAACATCTTCTCGTCGACCTGGAAGACGCGCTCGCCACCGCGCTTGATCCAGAAGTCGTGGGTGGGCGAGAAGAACTTCTCGTCGATCTCGTAGGTCACGCCGTTCTGCACCGGCTCGTGACCGTCCAGCAGACGCTGGCTCAGGCCCTGCAGGAAGTTGTCGTGCTGCTCCCCGTGGCCCTGCTGCTGCGCATTGCCGAGCAGCTGCTGCGCAACTCCGAGCAGGCTGCCGAAACCGTCACTCATGCGGGATTCCCCTTTTGGTCGTGCGATCGTTCGACATGACTGTAGAGGTCGCCGCCCAAGGACCGACAGCCCTCCCCGGGCTCTGTTGCACAATCAGCACAACAGGTGGGAGGGGCTGTCGGGAGGAACCCGCCGAGGCGGTGTCGGCCGAGGCGGTGTCAGCCGAGGTTGACCGAACGGGCGAACTGTGCGCCGATCGCGGCGGAGATCTCGGCCAGCACCTCCTGGGACACCTCGGTGTCCACGGTGATCGAGGCCAGCGCGCCGCCGCCGTCCCGGGCGACCTGCATACCCGCGATGTTGATACCGGCATCGCCGAGGATCCGGCCGAGGGTGCCGACCACACCGGGGCGGTCCTCGTACTTGAAGAAGGCCATGTGGTCGGTGAGCGCCACATCCACGTCGAAGGCGTCCACGCCGACGATCTTCTGGATCTGCTTGGGGCCGGAGAGCGTGCCGGAGATGGCGATCTCGCTGCCGTCGGCCAGGGTGCCGCGGACGGTGATCACATTGCGGTGCTCGGGGCTCTCGCTGGACGTGGTCAGGCGGACCTCGACGCCGCGCTCCTGGGCGAACAGCGGGGCGTTGACGTACGACACCGTCTCGGCCACGACATCCTCGAACACGCCCTTGAGTGCGGAGAGTTCGAGCACCTTCACATCGTGCTGGGTGATCTCGCCGCGCACCTCGACATCGAGGCGGACGGCCACCTCGCCGGCCAGCGCCGTGAAGATCCGGCCGAGCTTCTCGGCCAGCGGCAGACCCGGGCGGACGTCCTCGGCGATCACGCCGCCCTGGACGTTGACCGCGTCCGGCACCAGTTCGCCGGCCAGCGCGAGGCGGACCGACCTGGCGACGGCGATACCGGCCTTCTCCTGCGCCTCGTCGGTGGAGGCACCCAGGTGCGGGGTGGCAACCACGTTGTCGAAGGCGAACAGCGGCGAGTCGGTGCACGGCTCCTTGGTGTAGACGTCCAGGCCCGCACCGGCGACCCGGCCGTCGCGCAGCGCGCTGACCAGCGCGGCCTCGTCCACGATGCCACCGCGCGCGGCGTTGACGATACGCACGGTCGGCTTGACCTTGTGCAGCGCCTCGTCGCCGATCAGGCCGAGGGTCTCCGGGGTCTTGGGCAGGTGGACGGTGATGAAGTCCGAGACCTGGAGCAGCTCTTCGAGGGTGACCAGCTTGACGCCCATCTGGGCGGCGCGGGCGGCCTGGATGTAGGGGTCGTACGCGACGATCTTCATGCCGAAGGCGGACATCCGCTGGGCGACCAGCACGCCGATCCGGCCGAGGCCGACGACTCCGAGCACCTTCTCGGAGAGCTCGACACCGGTGTACTTGTTGCGCTTCCACTCGCCCTGCTTGAGCGCGGCGTTGGCCGGCGCGATGTTGCGGGCGACGGAGATCAGCAGGCCGCAGGCGAGTTCGGCGGCGGTGACGATGTTGGAGGTCGGCGCGTTGACGACCATCACACCGGCCTTGGTGGCGGCGGAGACGTCCACGTTGTCCAGGCCGACACCGGCGCGGGCGACGACCTTGAGCTTCTTGGCGGCGGCCAGGGCCTCGGCGTCCACCTTGGTGGCACTGCGGATCAGGATGGCGTCCACGTCCGCGATCGCGGTCAGCAGCTCGGTTCGGTCCGCACCGTTGCAGTGGCGGATCTCGAAGTCGGGGCCCAGCGCGTCGACGGTGGCGGGGGACAGCTCTTCGGCAATCAGTACGACAGCGTTTTTGGGTGTCACAGTGCTCACGACAGTGTTTGTCCTTAACTGTCCGGTTCACCCCGGCACGTAGGTGGCGTGCCCAGTCAGGGGGAAGGTGGCATGCCGCGTAGTTAGACGCACGACGCTGTGGGCCTGACGCGCACTCGGAAGTGTATCGACGGGCGGAGGGCCGGGCTGCTCCCGTCCGGCGAAATCACCCGGACGGGAACAGCCTCGTTGTACAAGGCCGGTCAACAGGCCTCAGAGGGAGGTCACGCCTCCTCGTCGACCCAGCTCATCAGCTTGCGCAGCTTCTTGCCGGTGGTCTCCAGCAGGTGCTCCGAGTCGGCGTTCTTGTACTCGTTGTACTTCGGCAGACCGGCCTTGTACTCGGCGATCCAGGTGTTGGCGAAGGTGCCGTCCTGGATCTCGGCGAGGACCTTCTTCATCTCGGCCTTGGTGGCGTCGGTGATGATGCGGGGGCCGGTGATGTAGTCGCCCCACTCGGCGGTCTCGGAGACCGACCAGCGCATCTTCTCCAGGCCACCCTCGTACATCAGGTCGACGATGAGCTTCAGCTCGTGCAGGCACTCGAAGTAGGCGATCTCCGGCTGGTAGCCGGCCTCGGTCAGGGTCTCGAAGCCGGCCTTGACCAGGGCGGCGGTGCCACCGCAGAGGACGGCCTGCTCACCGAACAGGTCGGTCTCGGTCTCCTCCTTGAAGGTGGTCTTGATGACGCCGGCCTTGGTGCCGCCGATGCCCTTGGCGTACGACAGGGCCAGGGCGAAGCCGCCACCGGTGGCGTCCTGCTCGACGGCCACGATGCACGGAACGCCGCGGCCCTCCTCGTACTGACGGCGGACCAGGTGGCCCGGGCCCTTCGGCGCGACCATGCAGACGTCGACATCGGCCGGGGGCTTGATGAAGCCGAAGCGGATGTTCAGGCCGTGGCCGAAGAACAGGGCGTCGCCCGCCTTCAGGTTCGGCTCGATGGACTCCTTGTAGACGTCGGCCTGGATCGGGTCCGGCACCAGGATCATGATGACGTCGGCCTCGGCCGCGGCCTCGGCCGGGCTGACCACGCGCAGACCGGCCTCCTCGGCCGCCGCACGGGACTTGGAGCCCTCCTTCAGGCCGACCCGAACGTCCACGCCCGAGTCGCGCAGGGACAGCGCGTGGGCATGGCCCTGGCTGCCGTAGCCGATGACCGCGACCTTGCGGCTCTGGATGATGGACAGGTCGGCGTCGTCTTCGTAGAACAGCTCGGCCACGGGGGCACATCTCCTTGCGTGATGGTGATGCCGGGTCCTGCCTACGGTAGTTGGACCCGGCGAGGGTGTGGGGCAGTACTTCAGAGGGTGAGACACCTGCTCCTACGCGGAGCGGTCGAGGGCGCGCAGCGAGCGGTCGGTGATCGAACGGGCACCGCGCCCGACCGCCACCAGACCGGACTGCACAAGTTCCTTGATGCCGTACGGCTCCAGCATCTTGAGCATCGCCTCCAGCTTGTCGGAGCTGCCGGTGGCCTCGATGGTCACCGCGTCCGGCGAGACGTCGACCGTCTTGGCCCGGAACAGCTGCACGATCTCGACGACCTGCGAGCGGGTCTCGGCGTCCGCACGGACCTTGACCAGGACCAGCTCGCGCTGGACGGCCTGGGCCTGGTCCAGCTCGACGATCTTTATCACGTTGACCAGCTTGTTCAGCTGCTTGGTGACCTGCTCCAGCGGGAGGTCCTCGACGTTGACCACGATGGTCATCCGGGAGATGTCCGGATGCTCGGTCGGGCCGACGGCGAGGGAGTCGATGTTGAAGCCCCGACGGGAGAACAGGGCGGCGATGCGGGCGAGCACGCCGGGCTTGTTCTCGACCAGGACGGAGAGGGTGTGCTTGGACATGGTGGTCATGAGCTCTCTATCGGATGGTCGGGACTCAGTCGAGGTCGTCGCCGAAGTCGGGACGGACGCCCCGGGCGAACAGGATCTCGTCATTGCTGGTGCCGGCCGCGACCATCGGCCAGACCATGGCGTCCTGGTGGACGATGAAGTCGATGACCACCGGGCGGTCGTTGATCTCCATCGCCTGCTTGATCACCGCGTCCAGGTCCTCGGGGCGCTCGCAGCGCAGACCGACGCAGCCCATCGCCTCGGCGAGCAGGACGAAGTCCGGGATCCGGGTGCCCTGGGCGGGCGGCTCGATGCCGTCGTGCTCAGGACCCGAGTGCAGCACGGTGTGGGAGTAGCGCTGGTTGTAGAACAGGGTCTGCCACTGGCGGACCATGCCCAGCGAGCCGTTGTTGATGACGGCGACCTTGATCGGGAGGTTGTTCAGCGCGCAGGTGACCAGCTCCTGGTTGGTCATCTGGAAGCAGCCGTCGCCGTCGATCGCCCAGACCACGGTGTCCGGCTTGCCCGCCTTGGCGCCCATCGCGGCCGGGACGGCGTAGCCCATGGTGCCCGCGCCGCCGGAGTTGAGCCAGGTGGCGGGCTTCTCGTAGTTGATGAACTGCGAGGCCCACATCTGGTGCTGGCCGACGCCCGCGGCGTAGATGGCCTCCGGGCCGACGATCTGGCCGATCCGCTCGATCACCTGCTGGGGGGCGAGCTCCCCGGCGGGGGCGCTCTCGTAGCCGAGCGGGTAGGTCTTCTTCCACTCGTTGAGCTTGACCCACCAGTCGCTGTAGTCGCCCTTGTGCCCGGCGTCGAACTCCGCCTGGATCGCGACGATCAGGTCCGCGAGGACCTCGCGGGCGTCGCCGACGATCGGCACGTCCGCCGGGCGGTTCTTGCCGATCTCGGCCGGGTCGATGTCGGCGTGCACGATCTTGGCGGACGGGGCGAAGCTGTCCAGCTTGCCGGTGACGCGGTCGTCGAAGCGGGCGCCCAGGGTGAAGAGCAGGTCGGCCTTCTGCAGCGCGGTGACCGCCGGGACACTGCCGTGCATACCGGGCATGCCCAGGTGCTGCGGGTGGCTGTCCGGGAAGACGCCGATCGCCATCAGGGTGGTGACCACGGGCGCGCCGGTCAGCTCGGCGAGGATCCGCAGCTCGGCGCTGGCCTGCGCCTTGTGCACGCCGCCGCCGACGTAGAGGACCGGCTTCTTGGCGCCGACCAGCAGCTTCGCGGCCTCGCGGATCTGCTTGGCGTGCGGCTTGGTGACCGGCCGGTAGCCGGGCAGCGAGGTCTCCACCGGCCAGCGGAAGGTGGTGGTGGCCTGCAGGGCGTCCTTGGCGATGTCGACCAGGACGGGGCCCGGGCGTCCGGTGGCGGCGATGTGGAAGGCCTCGGCGATCACCCGGGGGATCTCGGCCGGGTCGGTGACCAGGAAGTTGTGCTTGGTGATCGGCATGGTGATGCCGCAGATGTCCGCCTCCTGGAAGGCGTCGGTGCCGATCGCCTTGGAGGAGACCTGGCCGGTGATCGCGACCATCGCCACCGAGTCCATGTAGGCGTCGGCGATCGGGGTGACCAGATTGGTCGCGCCCGGGCCCGAAGTCGCCATACAGACACCGACCTTGCCGGTGGCCTGCGCGTAGCCGGTGGCGGCGTGGCCGGCGCCCTGCTCGTGGCGGACCAGGATGTGGCGCACCTTGCTGGAGTCCATCAGCGGGTCGTACGCGGGAAGGATGGCGCCGCCCGGGATGCCGAAGACGGTGTCCGCGCCTACGGCCTCCAGCGAACGGATGAGCGACTGCGCGCCGGTCATCGTCTCGACGACGTTATTGGGCCCCGGAGCATGGGCGGCCGGGTTGTCCCCGCGGCGGGGGGATGCGGCGTGCTCAGTCATCTGCCTGTCTCTTCTCGGGTTCTGTCGGCCCCGGTAGTCGAGGGACCTACCGTGCTGGTGGGCCGTCTCCGGCTCTGCCTCAATCGTCCCGATTTATGGGGATTGAAGCCAGTGGTCTTGCGGTGGTCGAGCAGTGTCAGTGCAACAAAAAACCCCTCGTGCCAAGGGCATGCGAGGGGTGGCGCGTCGGTCTTTCACGAGCAGGACTCCATGGTCCGCTCAGCCGACGCGCCCGCCAAGTACGAGAATTCGGGTGCGCATGGGACCGACCTTCCTCCCCTGCGGTGCCGAGTGTCAAGTGGGTGGGACGGCCGTCTCGCTATGCGGACCGCCGTTGGGACCGGCGCAACTGCCCGGCAAAGCCCGCCGATCCGGCAGGTCGGAGACCGTGTGATGGTGTACGACCCTCCCCCGGCCTCCGGCAGGGGGGACCCCCTCGCCGGCCGGCTCACGGCCACCCGATCGGGTGTCGGCGGCCAGGTAGGCGCGGCGACCCGAGGGCGGGCCCACGGGCCTCGGCAGCGGGTAGACCCGGCGGGCCAGCGCCCGGCGCAGCCGGTGCTCGTCCAGGGGCTGGGCGAAGGCGAGGCCCTGGCCCAGCCGGCAGCCCAGCTCCTGGAGGACGGAGATCTGGCGGGGCTGATCCACCCCCTCCGCCGTGGTGACCAGGCCGAGGTCGCGGCCGAGCCGCAGGGCGTGACCGGCCAGCACCCTGGTCAGGGTGGAGTCGGCGAGGTCCTGGACCAGGCTGCGGTCCAGCTTGAGCGCGTCGAAGGGCAGCCGGGCGAGCGCACCCAGCGAGCCGCCGCCCGCACCGAAGCCCGCGACCGCCGTGGACACCCCGTGGTGGCGCAGCGCGGCCAGCCGGCGGCCGAGCTCGTCGGCCTCGCCGTCCGGGCCCGTCCTGGCCAGCTCGATCACCAACTGCTCGGCGGGCAGGCCGGTCTCCCTGAGCACGCTGACGATGGTCTCGTAGATACCGGGGGCGCACAGCCGCTCGGCGCTGAGGCGGACGGTGACCGGGACGGGGACGGCACGCGGCCCGCCTGCGGCGGCGCGGCGGGCGGCCGCGGCGGTGACCGCCTCCTGGAGCATCCAGTGGGCGAAGCGGGTCGCGGCGTCACCCCGCTCGGCGGTGCGCAGGAACTCGGCCGGGGTGAGCACCAGGCCCTGGGCGGAGCGCCATCTGGCCTGCGCCTCGACGGCGGTGACCACCCCGGTGACGAGGTCCACCACGGGCTGGTGGAGGAGGGTGAAGCTGCCCTCCCGGACGGCGAGGCGCAGTCGCTCCTCCAGCTCGGCGCGGCGCTCCAACTCGGCCCGCATGGCCGGGGTGTAGAGCACCACCCGGCCCTTTCCCTCGGACTTGGCCCGGTACATCGCCAGGTCGGCGTTGCGCATCAGCTCGTCGGTGGCGGCCTTGGGGTCGGTCTCCGCCGTACCGGCGGCAGGGGCCTGGCCGCGCCGGCCGAAGGCGATGCCGATGCTGGCCGCGACGCCGAGCTCCGCGCCGCCGATCCAGTACGGCTCGGAGAGCGCGGCGCGGACCCGCTCGGCCAGGTCCTGGACCTGGGCGTGACCGAGCCGCCCGCAGACCAGGGCGGCGAACTCGTCGCCGCCGAAACGGGCGACGGTGTCCCCGGCGCGTACGGCGCCCTGGAGGCGGCGGGCGGCCTGGACCAACAGCTCGTCGCCGACCTGGTGTCCCGAGGTGTCGTTGACCGCCTTGAAGCCGTCCAGGTCGAGGAAGAGCACGGCCACGGTGGACTCGTCGGTGTCGGGGTGTTCGCGCGCGCCCTCGCCGGGGCGCTCGCCAGGACGGTCACCGGGGTGCTCGCCGGAGCGCTCGCCCAGGGCGGCGCGGACCTGCTGGGAGAACAGGGCGCGGTTGGGCAGGTCGGTGAGCGGGTCGTGGAAGGCGTTGTGGTGCAGCTGGGCCTGCAGTATCACCCGCTCGGTGACGTCCCGGCTGTTGAGGATCATCCCGTCCCGGTAGCGGTTGACGGTGGACTCGACATGCAGCCAGTGGCCGTCCCCCGAGCGGACCCGGCACTCCATCCGGGCCGAGGGCTCGGCGGCGCCCCCGTCGGCGCCGCGCCGCCCCGGATGCTGGCCCATCAGCCGCCGCATCCCGGCCAGCACCCGGTCCACGTCGTGCGGGTGGACCAGGTTGAGCAGGTTGCCGCCGACCAGTTCCTCCGGATCGCGGCTGTAGACGGTGAGCGTCGCCGGACTGACGTACGAGAGCACACCGTTGGCGTCCGCGATCATGATGACGTCGCTGGAACCCTGCACCAGGGAGCGGAAGTGCGCCTCCTTCTGGGCGAGTTCCTGCGCCAGCGAGAGGTTGTCCAGCAGCATCACCGCCTGCCGAAGGAGCAGGGCGAAGCCCACCGTGCAGGCCGATACGATCATCACGGGGTCCAACGGCCGTCCGCCCAGGGCGTTGTAGACGATTCCCGAGGTGCAGACGGCCGCCGCGACGTACGGGGTGAGAGCGCTGAAGGTGGTGGCCACCCGGCGGCGCGGGGCACCGCCGGCGGACGGGTGCTCTCGGCTCGGACGGCTGCGGTCGGGCGACCAGGGCGCCCAGGCGAGCAGCACACTGCCGGCGAACCAGCCGGCGTCCAGCAGCTCGCCGGAGTGGTAACTGCTCTGCAGTTCGGGCGAGGTGAACAGGGCGTCGCAGACCACCGTGACGGCCAGCCCGACCAGCGCGGTGTGCACGGCCGCCCGGTTGCCGTCCCGACCCCGGTTGCGCAGGCCCAGCACCAGGCTGACCAGCAGGATGTCCAGCACCGGGTAGGCCAGGCGCAGGGCGAGCCGCACCGGGTCGTCGCCCTCTCCCGCCGCGACCCGGCCGAGGGCCAGGCTCCAGCTGAGGGTGAAGAGCGAACCGGCCACCAGCCAGCCGTCCAGCAGCAGGCAGAGCCAGCCGGCCGCCGTCCGGGGGCGCTGGGCGAGTACCGCCACACCGATGATGGCCAGCGGGGCGAACAGCAGGAACGCGTACTCGGCGAGGGAGTCCCGGGGAACGGAGGTGCGCAGCAGCACCACCTCGTACCAGCCCCAGGTGCCGTTGCCGATGGCGATCATCAGGGAGGAGAGCCCGAACAGCAGCCAGGCCGGCCGGGAGGGACCGCCCGCGGTGCAGCCGTACAGCAGGCAGGAGAGGGCTGCGGCCAGCGCAGCCCCGGCCAGGCCGAAGTCCCCCATGAAGCTGGCCAGTTGGTGCGATCCCCAGCCGAGCGCCGCACCGAGCGCATAGCCCAGGCAGACGGTGACCAGCAGGGCGCCGGGGAGCCTGCCGCTGCGGGGATCCTCGATGCCCTCCCCGCCGCCATGGGTGCGGCCGTCACTGCCGCGGCCCCCGTGCGCACCGCCGTCGGGGCCGCCGTCCACGGGGGGCGCGGGCAGCACCGCATCGGTGGAGTTCACTCGACATCTCCCCCTCCGGCCCGAGGCGTGCACATGCCCGAGCCTCGGCCGTGCCACCGCGTGAAGTGATCTGACGCCACGTCACTCCAGCATCCCCGCAGGCTGCTTCCGGTACCCACAGAGGCGCTGGACGGAGCGGTTCCGCTACGCCGTACCGGTGTTCCCTCCCGGGACACTACACCACTCCGGTCACTCAATGAGACGCACATTCAACTTAGAGTAATGGCCTGTGCGTGGTGATGTGCCCCGTTCTCGGGCGGATCGCCCCGGTTGGCAGCGGCGCACGAGCGGGGCGCACGGGTCACTCGGACTATGCCCCAGCGGACACCAACTCCTCGGCCGGAAAGAGCCGCAGCCGGTGCGCGAGGGCCGCCGCCTGGCCGCGCGAGGCGACCTCCAGCTTGGCCAGAATGTTGGAGACGTGCACGCTCGCGGTCTTGGGCGAGATGTAGAGCTCCTCGGCGATCTGCCGGTTGGTACGGCCGAGGGTGAGCTGCCGCAGCACATCCCGCTCACGCGGGGTGAGGCCGAAGGTCTCGACGCCTTCGGGCGTTCGTTCGACAGCCTCGGAGATCCGTTCGGCCGGGCGGAGACCGGGAGCGAGCCCGGCCCGCTCGGCCAACCGTGCGATGTCCCACTCCAGTTGGCGATTCTCCCGGGCCGCTGCCAGCGCGCCCGCCTCCCGCAGCAGCTCGCTCGCCGCGGCCCGCTGCCCGGCAGTCGCGGCCGCCTCGGCACCCCGGTAGAGCGCGAGCAGCAACGGCTCACCGGAGTCGGCGGAGCGCAGCACCTCGATCGCCGCCGTCCAGTGCTCCGGTGTGTCGGCACCCTCGGCACGGGCCAGCTCGCCCCGCAGCAGCCGCAGCCAGCCGATGTGCAGCGGGACCTTGGGATCGAGCCCGGCGACCGCCCCGGAGATCCTGGCCAGCACCGCGGCGCGCCCCGGCCCGGCGGCCGGCAGGCCCCTGGTGTCCGCCTCGATCGCCGCCCCGTCGACCAGGACCGGGAGCACCCAGCCCGCGCCCGAGTCGACGAGCAGGCCGCTGGACGCCGCATACCGTTCGATCTCGGCGTCCAGTACGGCGAGCAGTTCGGCCCGCGCCTGAAGCGGGCGGCCCGAACGGGCGGCGATCCGCATCGCCAGCCGGGCGGTGGGCAGCGCGTGCTGCGGCTCGACGGCCTTGACCGCCGCCCTGGCCTTGGCCAGATATCCGGCAGCCGCCGCCGTGTCGCCCTGCTCCAGGGCGAGTTCGGCGCGCAGCCGGTCCAGGAACTCGTGGTACGCGCCGGAGCCCAACCGGTCGTCCCAGGCGGCCAGCAGCTCGGCGGCCTCGCGCGGGCGGCCGAGCAGCATCAGCGCCTCGGCCAGGTTGCCGGTCAGGATGGACCCGGTGTTGGCCAGCAGTCCGGTGCTGCCGGCCGCCTCCAGACCCCGGCGGGCCAGTTGCTCGGCCTCGGTCACCCGGCCCAGGCCCAGCAACTGGCTGGCCAGGTTGTTGAGGCCCCGGCAGTACAGGTCCGCGCCCAGCGTCCTGGACTTCTCGACCGCGTCGGTCAGCAGTGCGACGCCGCCCTCCAGGTCGCCGAAGTGCGCGTACAGGCTGCCCAGGGTCATCCGGGCGTGCTGTTCCACCCCGGCCGCACCGACCTGCCGGGCGATCTCCACCGCCCGCTCGGCCAGCGCGATGTCACCGACGGCCGGATGGCCCAGCATCGCGCGCGCGGCGGCCATCGCGAACACGTCCGCCTGCACGGCCGAGGGCCGGCGGTCCGCCACCAGCCGCTGGGCGTGTTCGATCTCCTCGTCGCCGCCGCTGCGGTGCAGATAGCCCAGCATCCGGGAGCGGTGCATCCGGAACCAGGCCGCACGCTCCGGGTTCTCCTGCTCGTCCACCAGCTTCAACGCCCGCTTGGCCAGGCGCAGTCCGCGTTCGCGGTCGCCGCTGCGGCGGGCTGCCACCACCGCCTCGGCGAGCACGTCCACCAGCTGGAGCCGGTCGCAGGAGGCGTCGTGGCCGGCGCCGTTCGCAGCCGTGGGCGCGCAGCCGCACGGCGGGTAGGTCTCGGCCCAGTCGTACGGGCGCAGGGTGTCGGCCAGCACCTCCTCGGAGACCTCGTCCCACAGCTCCAGCGCCCGTTCCAGCATCCGCAGCTGCTCGGCGAAGGCGTTGCGGCGGCGGGCCGCCCTGGCGGCCTCCAGAGCGGTCGGCAGCGCCCGCGCCGGATCGTGGGCGTGGTACCAGTAGTTGGCCAGCCGGGCCGGGCGGGTCTCACAGCCGACCAGGGTCTCGTTGGCCTCCAGCACGGTGGCGAAACGGCGGTTGATCCGGTAGCGCTCCCCGGGCAGCAGGTCCTCGGAGACCGCCTCGCGGACCAGGGCGTGCCGGAAGCGGTAGCCCTCGCCGTCGGTGTCCGGGCGCAGCACATTGGCGCCGACGGCGTTGCGCAGCGCCTCGATCAGCTCCTGCTCGCGCAGCGCCTCGGCCGACGCCGTCCCGCCCTCGTCCAGGACTGCGGCCAGCAGTGCGTGTTCGACGTACGAGCCGCCCTCGGCAGCGAATCTGATCACCTGCTGGGTCTCGTCCGGCAGGGCCTCGACCCGGACCATCAGGATGTCGCGGAGCGAGTCGGTCAGCCCGGCCGGACAGCCGTCCAGGTGGGCGCTGGCGAGTTCCTCGACGAAGAAGGGATTGCCCTCCGAGCGGCAGTGGATCCGGTCGATCAGGTCGCGGTCGAGGGTCTCGCTGCTCTCGGTGCCGAGAATGCCGGCCAGCTGCGCGGCGACCTCGTTGCGTCCGAATCTGGCCAGTTCCAGTCGCTGCACGGTGCGCAGCCGGTCGAGTTCGGCCAGAAAGGGCCGCAGCGGGTGGCGGCGGTGCAGGTCGTCGCTGCGGTAGGTGGCGACGATCAGGACCCGGGAGCGGTGCAGGGTGCGGATCAGATAGGCGAGCAGCTCCCGGGTGGAGCGGTCGGACCAGTGCAGGTCCTCGACGGCCAGCACCAGAGTCCGGTCGGCGGTCAGCCGCTCGAACAGGCGGGCGGTGTGCTCGAAGAGCCTGGCCCGGCCGAACTCGTCGTTCGGCTCGGCATCCGTCTCGCCGAACTCCGGCAGCAGCCTGGACAGATGGCCCGCCATACCCTCGGCGGCCCGGTCGAGTTCGGTGCCCAGCTTGCGGTGCAGCCGGCGCAGCGCGGTGGCCAGCGGCGCGTACGGGAGACCCTCGGCACCGACCTCCAGGCAGCCGCCGAGCGTGGTGACCACGGTCCTGCCGCACGAGGCCGTCAGGAACTCCTCCACCAGCCGGGTCTTGCCGACCCCGGCCTCACCGCCGATCAGCACCGTCTGCGGCTCCCCCGCCTCGGCCCGGCTCAGGGCCGAGGCCAGTGCGGTGGTCTCGGCGCCGCGGCCGACGAAGACAGGACTGATCGACGATATCTGCTCCACAGCGGCGAGCATGCCACAGCTGCCCGACGGCCACTGAGCGGTTGTCCCGGGGGCCGGACGGCCGGAAGGGGAGGCGCCGTTGGCGTCCTCCCCTTCCGCACCCGGGTTGTGCTCTTCTGTCAGCATTCGCCGAGCTGCGCGGCGCGCGGCGCGGTGACCGGGCTCCGCAGACCGCGGCCCAGCCGGGCCAGGACACCCGGGCGCCGACCGGCCGTACGGACCGCCAGCGCCTCGCGGACCAGGCGGTCGTGCTCGGCCCGACGCCGCAGCTCCTCGGTGCGGTTCTGGATGAGCTCGTACTCGAACATCGGGGTCCCCCTCGTACCGGACGACTGCCGGCCCCTTCGGCCGGTCCTCCGTCGTCCTGGTAAGAGACTCCTCCCCCAGAGGGGCACCCCGCATCGGCAGCATGCCGCATCTTCCGACGCCTCAGCTCCTTAGGCACGGGCATGCGTTGCACTGCCTGGGTACTTAGGGCGTCCGCCCGTAGGCAACCCATCAGGACGGGGGCATCCCAGGGGCGCGAGGCTCCAAGAACCGTGCATCGACCCCGTACAGCCCAAGGGGCGCGGGGAACTGCGCGAGCGACCCTGCACCTCCGTAGAGGGTTGCTCGCGCGGTTCCCGCGCCCCTTGGCGGTTGCCCTACTCAGGCCTGGACGCCGAGCTTCTCCAGGATGAGGTCCTTCACCCGGGCCGCGTCGGCCTGGCCGCGGGTGGCCTTCATGACCGCGCCGACCAGTGCGCCGACCGCGGCGACCTTGCCGTCACGGATCTTGGCGGCGACGGCCTCGTTCTCGGCGATGGCCTGGTCGACAGCCGCGCCGAGCGCCGAGTCGTCGGAGACGACGGCCAGGCCGCGCTGCTCCACGACCGCGTCCGGCTCGCCCTCGCCGGCCAGGACGGCCTCGATGACCTGACGGGCCAGCTTGTCGTTCAGCTTGCCCTCGGCGACCAGCGCGCAGACCCGGGCCACCTGGGCCGGGGTGATCGGCTGCTCGGCGAGGTCGGTGCCGGTCTCGTTGGCCCGGCGGGCCAGCTCGCCCATCCACCACTTGCGGGCCTGGTCGGCGGGGGCGCCGGCCGCGATGGTCTCCTGGATCGGCTCCACCGCACCGGCGTTGAGCACGGACTGCATGTCCTTGTCGGACAGGCCCCACTCGGCCTGCAGCCGGGCCCGGCGGACCCGCGGCAGCTCGGGCAGCGCGGCCCGCAGCTCCTCGACCCACTCCCGGGAGGGGGCGATCGGCACCAGGTCGGGCTCCGGGAAGTACCGGTAGTCCTCGGCGTTGTCCTTGATCCGGCCCGAGGTGGTGGTGCCGTTGTCCTCGTGGAAGTGCCGGGTCTCCTGGACGATGGAGCCGCCGTCGCTCAGCACCGCGGCGTGCCGCTGGATCTCGAACCGGGCGGCCCGCTCCACGCTGCGCAGGGAGTTGACGTTCTTGGTCTCCGAGCGCGTACCGAACTTCTCGGTGCCGTTCGGGCGCAGCGACAGGTTGACGTCGCAGCGCATCTGGCCCTTGTCCATCCGGGCCTCGGAGACGCCCAGCGCCTTGATCAGCTCGCGCAGCTCGGCGACGTACGCCTTGGCGACCTCGGGGGCACGCGCACCGGCACCCTCGATCGGCTTGGTGACGATCTCGATCAGCGGAATGCCGGCCCGGTTGTAGTCGAGCAGCGAGTGCGTGGCCCCGTGGATACGGCCGGTCGCGCCACCGACGTGGCTGGACTTGCCGGTGTCCTCCTCCATGTGGGCCCGCTCGATCTCGACCCGGAAGGTCTCCCCGTCCTCCAGCTGGACGTCGAGGTAGCCGTTGAAGGCGATCGGCTCGTCGTACTGGGAGGTCTGGAAGTTCTTCGGCATGTCCGGGTAGAAGTAGTTCTTCCGGGCGAACCGGCACCACTCGGCGATCTCGCAGTTCAGTGCCAGGCCGATCTTGATGGCCGACTCCACACCGATCGCGTTGACCACCGGCAGCGAGCCGGGCAGGCCGAGGCAGGTCGGGCAGGTCTGGGTGTTCGGCTCGGCCCCGAGCTCGGTCGAACAGCCGCAGAACATCTTGGTCTTGGTACCCAGCTCGACGTGGACCTCAAGGCCCATCACCGGGTCGTACGAGGCAAGAGCATCCTCGTACGGGACCAGGCTAACGACGCTCACAGCGTCCCCTTCACTAAAAGTCTTGGCGGTACGGGCCGTCAGCCCAGGAGGACGTCGTCGTCACCGAGCTGCCGGAGCTCGCGCACCAGCAGGGCGGTACCGGTGACCAGGGCCACGGCGCCGACCACGGCGTTGATCAGCTTGAGGGTGTCCTGCTCCAGGCGTGCCTTCTTGACGTCCTTGACGATCGAGACCGCTCCGAAGGCGCTGGTGCCGATGGACAGCCACAGACCCGGCTTCGAGTGCTTGAAGCCCTTTGCCTTTGCCACAGTGCTGCTCACAGAGCCGGTGCCTCCTCCAGCAGGGTGTGTCCCCACTTGTCGTTGAGTGCGGCCTCGACGGCGCCGCCCACCCGGTAGAGGCGGTCGTCCGCCATCGCGGGGGCGATGATCTGCAGGCCGACCGGGAGATCATCCTCCGGGGCCAGACCGCAGGGCAGCGACATGGCCGCGTTGCCCGCGAGGTTCGAGGGGATGGTGCACAGGTCCGCCAGGTACATCGCCATCGGGTCGTCGGCTCGCTCGCCGATCGGGAAGGCGGTGGTCGGCGTGGTCGGCGAGATCAGCACGTCGACGCCGGCGAAAGCGGCGTCGAAGTCGCGCGAGATCAGGGTGCGGACCTTCTGGGCCGAGCCGTAGTAGGCGTCGTAGTAGCCCGAGGAGAGCGCGTAGGTGCCGAGGATGATGCGGCGCTTGACCTCGTCGCCGAAGCCTGCCTCGCGGGTGAGGGCGGTGACCTCCTCGGCGGAGCGCGTACCGTCGTCGCCGACCCGCAGGCCGTAGCGCATGGCGTCGAAGCGGGCCAGGTTGGAGGACGCCTCGCTCGGCGCGATCAGGTAGTACGCGGGCAGCGCGAGGGTGAAGGACGGGCAGGAGACCTCGACGACCTCCGCGCCCAGCTCGCGCAGCAGCTCGACGCTCTCGTTGAAGCGCTGCATCACGCCGGCCTGGTAGCCCTCGCCGGCGAACTCCTTCACCACACCGATCCGCATGCCGCGCACGTCGCGCAGCTTGGCGGCCTCGACCACGGCCGGGACCGGCGCGTCGATGGAGGTGGAGTCCAGCGGGTCGTACCCGGCGATGGCCTCGTGCAGCAGGGCCGCGTCGAGGACGGTACGGGCGCAGGGGCCGCCCTGGTCCAGGGAGGAGGAGAAGGCGACCAGGCCGTAGCGGGAGACCGTGCCGTAGGTCGGCTTCACACCGACCGTGCCGGTGACGGCGCCGGGCTGGCGGATCGAACCGCCGGTGTCGGTGCCGATGGCCAGCGGGGCCTCGAAGGCCGCCAGCGCGGCAGCCGAACCGCCGCCGGAGCCACCGGGGATGCGGGTGAGGTCCCACGGGTTGCCGGTCGGACCGTAGGCGGAGTTCTCGGTGGAGGAGCCCATCGCGAACTCGTCCATGTTGGTCTTGCCGAGGATGACCACGCCGGCGTCCTTCAGACGGCTCGTCAGCGTGGCGTCGTACGGCGGGATCCAGCCTTCGAGGATCTTGGAGCCGCAGGTGGTCGGGACGCCCTCGGTGGTGAAGACGTCCTTGAGCGCCAGCGGGACACCGGCCAGCGGGCCCAGCTTCTCGCCCTTGGCGCGCTTCTCGTCCACCGCGCGGGCGGCCTTGAGGGCGCCCTCGGTGTCGACGTGCAGGAAGGCGTTGACCTTCTTGTCGACGGCGTCGATACGGTCCAGGTGGGCCTGGGCCACCTCGGCCGCGCTCACCTCGCCGGCGGCGATGGCGGAAGCGGTCTCGGCCGCGGTGTAGCGGATCAGGTCGGTCATCTCGGTCAGTCCTCCCCGAGGATCTGCGGCACTCGGAAACGCTGCTCCTCGGCGGCCGGGGCGCCGGAGAGCGCCTGCTCCGGGGTGAGCGACGGCCGCACCTCGTCCGCCCGCATGACGTTGGTCAGCGGAAGCGGGTGGGAGGTCGGCGGGACGTCCTGTCCGGCGACCTCGGAAACGCGGGCGACCGCGCCGATGATCACGTCGAGCTGCTCGGCGAAGTGGTCCAGCTCTTCGGCCTGCAACTCAAGACGCGACAGCCGAGCGAGGTGGGCAACCTCCTCGCGCGTGATGCCAGGCATGCAGCGATCCTCAAGGTGAGTTCTGGATGAGGCCGGACACCAGGTGTCCGGCCCGGGCGGGGGCCTCTCGGGCACACCCGTCCTCTTGGTCTAGACACACATCCTATGGCCCGTGCCATGGACATCGGCCACGGGAATACCGGGGAGCGCGCCTTGCCCGGGCCGATCAGCAGCACGGAGGCCGGATAAGACCCTCCGGCAATTGGGGGGTGGGTGAAGGAGCGGCGGTGGGGTGCGTGCAGCGCAGGGCGGAGGAGGGAGTAGCAGCGGAGCTGCGGCGACCGACGGCAACGCGGCGAGGTGCGTGCCCCGGCGTCGCGACGCCGCCACCCAATTGCCGGAGGGTCTGAGGACGAGCCCCGTCCGGCGCGCCGGACGGGGCCCAGGCCCTGCCTTGGATCACTGCGGCGTGGTGGGTGCCCGCAGCTCCGGCTGGACGATCGCGGAGCACGGGGGGCTGATCGCCTGGCGGGGCTGACCGAGCGCCGGGCGGGGCTGGCTGATCGCGGGGCGGGGCTGCGGCACCGGCGGCGCCGCCACCAGCTCGACCGGCGGCGCCCCCGTGCGGTGCACCATCAGCCAGGCGGTGGCCTGGTCGGCGGGCAGCGCGGCGGAGACCAGCCAGCCCTGGACGGCGTCCACGCCGAGGCTGTGCAGCTGCTCCCAGGTCTCGTCGTCCTCGACGCCCTCGGCGACCACCGTCAGCCCGAGCGAGTGCGCCAGCTCGACCGAGCAGCGGACCACCGCCGCATCGTGGTCGTCGGCGACCATCCGGGAGACGAAGGAACGGTCGATCTTCAGCTCACCGACCGGCAGGCTGCGCAGCCGCACCAGCGAGGAGTGCCCGGTGCCGAAGTCGTCCAGCGACATGCCGACGCCGAAGCGGCGCAGCTCTGCCAGGGTGTCGGCGGCGAGCCTGGAGTCGTCCAGCAGCAGCCGCTCGGTGATCTCCAGCTGGAGGGCGTGCGCGGGCACCTGGTGGCGGCCGAGGTGGTCCGCGACCCGTCCCGCGAAGCCGGGGTTGAGCACATCGCGCGGCGAGACGTTGACGGCGACCTGCACCTGGAGGCCCTGGGCCCGCCAGGCTGCGAGCTGGCCGACGGCCGCCTCCAGCACGTAGTCGGTGAGCCGGGGCATCAGGCCGCTGGACTCGGCCAGCCCGATGAACTCGTCCGGGGGAACCCGGCCCTGGCCCGGCCGCTCCCAGCGCACCAGCGCCTCCAGGCCGACCACCCGGCCGTCGAAGGCCACCTTCGGCTGGTAGTGCAGCAGGACCTCACCGGCCTCCAGGGCCCGGCGCAGATCGCCGAGCAGACCTATCCGGTACGGGGTGTCGATGTCCCTGGCCTCGTCGTACTGCTCGACGCCGCTGCGCCGGTGCTGGGCGTGGCCCATGGCGACGTCGGCGCGGCGCAGCAGGGCCTCGGCGTCCTGGGCGTGCTCGGGGTAGACGCAGACCCCGGCGCTGGCCTCCAGGACCAGCAGCAGGCCGTCGAGCCGGATGGGCGCGGCGAGCTCGGCGATCAGCGCCTTGGCCACGCGCTCCAGGGTCTCGGGGCGGCCGACGCCGGGAAGCAGGACGGCGAACTCGTCCCCGCCGAGCCGGGCGACCACCGGGCGGCCGCCGTTCTGCATCGTCGGCGGCAGGCTGGAGAAGACGTCGTCCGGGTCCTCCCGTCCCGGGTGGTGGGTGCCGGTGCGCAGCGCGCGGTGCAGACGGCGGGCGATGTGCACGAGTAAGCGGTCGCCCGCGGTGTGTCCGAGTGCGTCGTTGAGCGATCGGAAACGGTCGAGGTCGAGCAGGATCAGCCCGACGCTGTACTCCTCCTCGCCATCGTGTTCGGCGATCGCCTCCTGCGCCGCCAGCAGCAGGGCATGGCGATTCGGCAGATCGGTGAGCGGATCGGTCAGTTGATCCCGGGCGCGGTCCCGCGCCATCCGCCAGGCGGCGACCAGTACGGCCAGCGGCACCGCGAAGAGCGGCAACAGCTCGGGCTCGTACCGGTAGACCAGAACGGCCAGCGGTATGAGCGGCGCGGCGCCGGCCAGCAGCACGCCGAGCAGCAGGACCGCACCTGCCACCCCCTGCGGCGGGCGTGTGGGCGCACCGCCGGTCGTACGATCCATATGCCCTGTCCTCCGTCGGGCCCGCCCCGTCAGGCCGCCTTTCGGTGCGGCACCTGCTGGTGCCGGTGGGCGCCAGTGACGGGGCGTCCCCTGCGGAACCGGATTGCAAGCCCGGTGCCGCCAACCCCTGCTGACACTCTGTTGCGCACCAGGGTATGCCGGTGTCCGCCGGGAGGGCGGACTTTCGGACATCCCTGAGCGCGCCACCCGCCACGGATGCCGCTCAGTGACAGAATGCCCTCTTTCCAGCGCAGGAACCCGGGCGAGGTGGCATCAGGACGGTAACGTAGGTCGGCTCTCCGGCATTTCCTGACACCCGGTCAGAGCGCCCCGGGGAGGGTGGCTCCGGAGGTCACGGCTCCAGCCCGAGATGGGCGCGGGCGGCCTGGGGGCCCTGGTCGAGCAGGACGGCGAAGCCGGCGTCGTCCAGCACCGCAAGACCGAGCTGAACTGCCTTGTCGTACTTGGAACCGGGGTTGTCACCGACCACGACGAAATCCGTCTTCTTCGATACCGACCCTGTCACCTTCGCACCACGCGAGGTCAGCGCCTCCTTGGCGCCGTCCCTGGTGTGATCGGTGAGCGTGCCCGTCACCACCACGGTGAGACCCTCCAGTGGACGGGGGCCCTCCTCCTCGGCGGCCTCCTCGGTGAACCGGACCCCGGCGGCCCGCCACTTCTCCAGGATCTCCCGGTGCCACTCCTCCTCGTACCACTCCTTGATGGAGCGGGCGATGATCGGGCCGACGCCCTCGGTGGCGGCCAGCTCCTCCTCGGAGGCGGCGAAGATCCGGTCCATGTCGCGGAACTCACGGGCCAGCGCCTGGGCGGCGACCGGGCCGACATGGCGGATCGACAGGCCGTTGACGTACCGCCAGAGCGGGCGCTCCTTGGCCTTTTCGAGGTTCTCCAGCAGGATGCCGGCCGTCTTCTTGGGCTCGCCCTTGAGATTGGCGAAGAAGGTCACCACCTTCTCCTTGCCCGTCCGGTCGTCCAACTTGGGCATACCGGACTTCTGGTCACGCACCTTCACCTTGATCGGGAGCAGCTGCTCCAGAGTCAGGCCGAAGATGTCCCCCTCGTTCTTGACGGGCGGCTCCTCGGGTTCCAGCGGCTGGGTGAGCGCGGTGGCCGCGACGTAGCCCAGGCCCTCGATGTCCAGCGACTCGCGCCCGCCGAGGTAGGCGATGCGCTCACGCACCTGGGCCGGGCAGTACCGCGCGTTGGGGCAGCGCAGGTCGATGTCGCCCTCGGACATCGGACGCAGCTCGGTACCGCACTCGTGGCACTCCCTGGGCATCACGAACTCGCGCTCGGAGCCGTCCCGCAAGTCCTCGACCGGGCCGAGGATCTCGGGGATGACGTCGCCCGCCTTGCGCAGCACCACGGTGTCGCCGAGCAGCACACCCTTGGCCTTGACCACCTGCTGGTTGTGCAGGGTCGCGTACTGGACCATCGACCCCGCCACCTTCACCGGCTCGGCCAGCACCGCGAACGGGGTGGCCCGGCCGGTGCGGCCGATGCCGACCTGGATGCTCGCGAGCTTGCCGGTCACCTCCTCCGGCGGGTACTTCCAGGCGATCGCCCAGCGCGGCGACTTGGAGGTGGCGCCGAGCCGGCCCTGCAGGGCGATCTCGTCCACCTTGACCACCACGCCGTCGATCTCGTGCTCGACCGAATGGCGTTGCTCGCCGTACTGCTTGATGAACGCGCGCACCTCGTCCAGGGTGGCGACCACGCGGTTGTGCCGGGCGGTCGGCAGGCCCCAGTCGTGCAGCAACCCGTAGGCGTGCGACTGGCAGTCGATGTCGAAGCCGACCCGGGCGCCGATGCCGTGCACCACCATGTGCAGCGGACGGGAGGCGGTGACCAGCGGGTCCTTCTGGCGCAGCGAACCGGCGGCGGCGTTACGGGGGTTGGCGAACAGCTTCAGCAGGGCCTGCGGGCGCTTGCCCTCCTTCTCCCGCCGCTCGTTCTCCGACCTGCGGCGCTCGTTCTCCGCGGCGAGCGAGGCGTTGAGCTCCTCGAACTTGTCGGTCGGGAGGTAGACCTCGCCGCGGATCTCCACCAGCTCGGGGATGTTGTCGCCCTTGAGCTGGTGCGGGATCTCCTTGATGGTGCGGACGTTGGCCGTGATGTCCTCGCCGACCCGGCCGTCACCGCGGGTGGCGGCCTGCACCAGACGGCCGTTCTCATAGGTGAGGTTGACCGCCAGGCCGTCCACCTTGAGTTCGCACAGGTAGTGGTAGGTCAGGCCGTCGAGTTCACGGGCGACGCGCTCGGCCCAGGCGGCGAGCTCCTCGTCGTCCATCGCGTTGTCCAGGCTGAGCAGCCGCTCGCGGTGCCGGACCTCGGCGAAGAGCGTGGTGGGGGCACCACCGACCTTCTGCGTCGGCGAGTCGGGCGTGACCAGCACCGGGTGCTCGGCCTCGATCGCCTCCAACTCGCGCATCAGCCGGTCGAACTCGGCGTCGCTGACCACCGGAGCGTCGAGGACGTAGTACTTGAACCGGTGCTCCTCGATCTCGGCCGCCAGCTCGACGTGCCGCTCCCGCACCTCCACCGGCACCTGCTCCCAGCCCTCGACAGCCACCACGCCGCCCTCCTACCGTCTCACTGACCGTCTCACTCCGGGTTGTCCACCAGGCTCTGCGCCGCCTTCACACTCAGTGACAGAGCCCTGCGCGCGTACGCGGGTGAAGCCCCCGCCAACCCGCAGGTCGGTGTCACCAGCACCCGGCGGCCCAGCAGCTCCGGGGCGAACCCGAGCCTGCGCCACAACCTCCTGACACCCTGGACACTACCGGCCGGGTCCGACAATCCACTGTCGGCGGAGGGCACCACACCGGCCAGGATCATCGTGCCCGCCTCGACCGCCTCGCCCAGGTCCTCGTCCTCACGCTCCGTCAGCAGCGAGAAGTCCAGCGAGACTCCGGCCGCCCCCGCCCGGCGCAGCAGCGGGAGCGGCACCCGCGGGGCGCAGCAGTGCACCACCACAGGCGCGTCCAGGCCTCGCAGGACATTGCGCAGCACCTCCTCGGCGACCTGCCGGTCCACCGCGCGCAGCCGCTGGAAGCCACTGGCGGTCTTCACCTCCCCGGCCAGTACGGCGGGCAGCGAGGGCTCGTCGAGCTGGAGGACGAGCTGCGCACCCGGGACCCGCCCCCGCACCTCGGCCAGGTGGCGGCGCAGGCCCTCGGTGAGGGACTCGGCGATGTCCCGGCAGGCGCCGGGGTCGGAGAGCGCCTTCTCGCCGTGCCTCAACTCCACGGCGGCGGCCAGCGTCCACGGCCCGACCGCCTGCAGCTTGAGCGCGCCCCGGTAGCCCTGGGTGAACTCCTCCAGGGCGTCCAGGTCCTCGCCGAGCCAGGAGTGCGCGCGCCGGGTGTCCCGTCCCGGGCGGTCGGCGAACCGCCAACCGCTCGGCTCCACCTGCGCGAAGAGCTCGACCAGCAGTCCGGCTCCGCGGCCGATCATGTCGGCGCCGGGTCCGCGCGCGGGCAGCTCCGGCAGGTACGGCAGCTGCTCCAGTGCACCGACGGCGGTCTTGGCAGCCTCGCGGGCATCGGTACCTGGCATCGAGCCGACGCCCGTCGCAGCGCCGGTCAGCTCGGGAAAGGGGTGTTCGCTACTCACGGGGTCGAGCCTAGCCCCCGGGCCTCCCCCCGCCTTTCCCCCTCCAGGGCACGCGCGAGCCCGGGGCAGTCGGGCAACCACCCCAGGAGCGCGCAAGCCCGGGGCA
The DNA here is from genome assembly GCF_029892105.1 of Kitasatospora sp. GP82. GTDB lineage: Bacteria > Actinomycetota > Actinomycetes > Streptomycetales > Streptomycetaceae > Kitasatospora. The sequence continues at coordinate 38,318 of NZ_JARZAJ010000035.1, forward strand.
ATCGGGCAACCACTCAGGGGCGCGGGGAACTGGAGTGGTTGCACGGTGTGCCACGGGGCTTTGGGGGCTCAGTGGCCCGGGCGGACGGTGATTTCGGTGATTTCGGCGTCGCGGGGGAGGTCGATGGCCGTCAGTACGGCGGTTGCCACCGACCCGGGGGCGATGAAGCGGTCGGCGTCGTAGTCCTTGCCCTCCTGCTGGTGCACCCGGACCTGCATCGGGGTCGCGGTCCGGCCCGGGTAGACGGAGGTGACGCGGACTCCGTGGCCGTGCTCCTCCTCCCGCAGTGCGTCGGCCAGCGCGCGCAGGCCGTGCTTGCTGGCCGCGTACCCGCCCCAGGTCGCGTTCGCACGGAGCCCGGCACCGGAGTTGACGAAGACCACATGGCCCTTGACCAGCCGGAGCGAGGGCAGCAGCAGCCGGGTCAGCTCGGCGGGGGCGACCAGGTTGACGTTCAGCTGCTCCTGCCAGGCCTTGACCGGGAGTTCACCGATCTCACCGAGCTGGACCACGCCGGCGATGTGCAGCAGCGAGTCCAGCTCGACCGGCAGCTGCTGGTGGCCGAACGCCCAGGACAGCTTGGCCGGTTCGGCCAGGTCGCCGACCAGCGTACGGACGCCGGGGAAGCGCTCGCGCAGTTCGGCGGCGCGGCGGGCGTCGCGGGCCAGCAGCCAGAGCTGCTCGCCGCGCTCGGCCAGCCGCTCGGCGACGACCGCGCCGATCCCGGATCCGGCACCGGTGATCAGATGTGCACCCATGCGGGGCTCCTTCGGACTTCCCGGCCCGGACTCGGCGGGGGCGGGGTGGGCTTGGGTTCAGGATTCGAGGTGGGCCAGTGCCTCGGCCGGGTCTGCGGCGAAGGTGATCAGCTCGGCGAGCGGGCGGGGCAGGAAGCCCTCGGTGTCCATTCGCTCCAGCTGGGTGCGCAGCCCCTCGTAGAAGCCCGTCGGATCGAGCACCACGACCGGCTTGTCGTGCAGGCCGTGCTTCTTCAGCTCCAGCACCTCGGTCACCTCGTCCAGCGTCCCGAGCCCGCCGACCAGGACCACCACGGCGTCCGCGCGCTCCAGCAACTCCGCCTTGCGCTGGGCGAGGTCACGTGTCATCACCAGCTCGTCCGCGCCCTCGTAGGTCTTGTGCGCGAGCAGTTCGACCGATATCCCCACAAGCCGGCCACCGGCCTCCTTGACGCCGTCGGCGAGCAGCCCCATCAGCCCTGCGTGCGAGCCGCCCCACACCAGGGTGTGGCCGTGCTCGCCGAGCAGCCGGGCGAACTCGGCGGCGGGGACGGTGTAGCGCTCGTCGAGGGAATAGGCGGAACAGAAGACAGTGATGTTCATAGTGGGTCCAGGTCTATCATCCGGAGCCACTCCCGGGCTCACCGATTACGCGCTGACCGGGCGCCGGTCGGTGCCGGCGATGGTGGCGGAGCCGACCACCCGGGTGCCGTCGTAGAGCACCACGGCCTGGCCGGGCGCGATGCCCCGGGCCGGGGCGGACAGGCGGACGTACAGTTCCCCGTCGGTCAGCGAAGCCGTCACCGGGACCTCCTCGCCGTGGGCACGCAGCTGCGCGGTGTAGGCGCCCTCGCCGGCCGGCTCCGCCCCGCACCAGCGCGGCCTGATCGCGGTGAGCGCCAGCACGTCCAGGCCCTCCGCCGGGCCGACCGTGACGGTGTTGTTCACCGGCGAGATGTCCAGCACATAGCGCGGCTTGCCGTCGGCGGCGGGGCGGCCGATCCGCAGGCCCTTGCGCTGGCCGATGGTGAAGCCGTACGCCCCGTCGTGCTCGCCGAGCTTGGTGCCGTCGGCGTCGAGGATGTCGCCCTTCGCGGTGCCGAGGTGCTTGGCCAGGAAGCCCTGGGTGTCGCCGTCGGCGATGAAGCAGATGTCGTGGCTGTCCGGCTTCTTGGCGACGGCGAGTCCGCGCCGCTCGGCCTCCTCGCGGATCACGTCCTTGGTCGTGTCACCGAGCGGGAAGAGCGAGTGGGCGAGCTGGTCGGCGTCGAGCACGCCGAGGACGTAGGACTGGTCCTTGGCCATGTCCACCGCACGGTGCAACTCCCGCTCACCGGAAGGGAGGTCGACGATCCGGGCGTAGTGGCCGGTGCACACCGCGTCGAAGCCGAGGGCGATCGCCTTGTCCAGCAGTGCGGCGAACTTGATCTTCTCGTTGCAGCGCAGGCAGGGGTTCGGCGTACGGCCGGCCGCGTACTCGGCGACGAAGTCGTCGATCACGTCCTCGCGGAAGCGCTCGGCCAGGTCCCAGACGTAGAACGGGATGCCGATCACATCGGCGGCCCGGCGGGCGTCCCGGGAGTCCTCGATGGTGCAGCAGCCCCGGGCACCGGTCCGGAAGGACTGCGGGTTGGAGGAGAGCGCCAGGTGCACCCCGGTCACCTCGTGCCCGGCCTCGGCGGCACGGGCGGCGGCAACGGCGGAGTCCACCCCGCCGGACATCGCGGCCAGCACGCGCAACCGGCGGCCGCCCTCGGGCGTGGTCGGGGCAGGACCGGTCGGGGCACCAGGGAAATCAGTCATGATGCCGTCCAGCCTACGTGCTCCACGATCGCCCCGTGGGCCGGATCAGCCCCCAACGAGCGATCCCCTCCAGACCGGGGCAATCGGGCAACCACTCACTGGGCCCGCGAGCCCGGGGCAATCGGCCAACCACCCCAGGCGGGCGCGAGGCCAAGGCAACCACTCAGGGGCGCAGGGGCTTCAGCGGCGGGCCGCGGCCGCCAGGCCCGCGTTGCGGGCGCGCCGGACGACGGGCTCGATCGCGGCGGTCAGCGCCGCGATGTCGGCGCGGGTCGAGGTGTGGCCGAGGGAGAAGCGCAGGGATGCGCGGGCCAGCAGCGGGTCGGCGCCCATCGCGAGCAGGACGTGGCTGGGCTGCGGGACCCCGGCCGAGCAGGCCGAGCCGGTCGAGCACTCGATGCCCTGGGCGTCCAGCAGCATCAGCAGCGCGTCGCCCTCGCAGCCGGGGAAGGAGAAGTGCGCATTCGCGGGCAGCCGTCCCCCCGGTGCCGGGTCACCGTTGAGCACCGCGTCGGGTACGGCCGCGAGCACCCCGGCGATCAGCTCGTCCCGCAGGCCGGCGACGAATCCCGCGTGCTCGGCCCGGCGCTCGACCGCGATGGCCGTGGCGGCGGCGAACCCGGCGGCGGCCGGGACGTCCAGCGTGCCGGAGCGGACGTCACGCTCCTGTCCGCCACCGTGCAGCAGCGGTACGGGTGTTGCGCTGCGTGCCAGCAGCAGTGCCCCGACCCCGTACGGGCCGCCGACCTTGTGCCCGGTGACGGTCAGCGCGTCCAGGCCCGACTCGGCGAAGGAGACCGGGACCTGGCCCAGCGCCTGCACCGCGTCGGCGTGCATCGGGATGCCGAACTCGCGCGCGATGGCGGAGAGTTCGGTGATCGGCTGGATGGTGCCGACCTCGTTGTTGGCCCACATCACGGTGATCAGGGCCACCGAGGACGGGTCGCGTTCGACCGCCGCGCGCAGCGCCTCGGGGTGCACCCGGCCGCAGGTGTCCACCGGCAGGTACTCGACGAGGGCCCCCTCGTGCTCGGAGAGCCAGTGCACCGCGTCCAGCACCGCATGGTGCTCGACCGGGCTGCACAGCACCCGCCGCCGCGCCGGATCGGCGTCCCGCCGGGCCCAGTACAGGCCCTTGACGGCGAGGTTGTCCGATTCGGTGCCGCCGCCGGTGAGCACGATCTCGCTCGGCCGCGCCCCCAGGGACTGCGCCAGCGACTCCCGGGACTCCTCCACCACCCTCCGGGCCCGGCGCCCGGCCGCGTGCAGCGAGGATGCATTGCCGACGACCCCGAGGTGCGCGCTCATGGCGGCGACAGCCTCGGGCAGCATCGGGGTGGTGGCCGCGTGGTCGAGATATGGCATAGCGGAACAAGTGTAGGGGCCATGGCGGCAGCCCCACCCCGACCCCGGCCGGCGGATCACGATTTGGCCATTGCACGCCCTGCAACGCGCCGTTAGCCTCCTGCCCACTGCTGGGGCACGGAGGGGTGGACGGTATGTCGCAGACAGTGGACCGGGCACTGACGATCCTTGCCTCGCTCGGGGAGGGGCCGACCTCGCTCGAACAGGCGGCGGCGCGGATCGGAGTCCACAAGTCGACGGCGCTGCGGCTGCTGCGCACGCTGGAGGAACACGGTTTCGTCCATCGCCAGGCCGACCACCGCTACCGGCTCGGCGGACGGCTGTTCTCGCTGGCACAGCAGGCGCTGGAGGACATCGACGTCCGCCAGGTCGCGGCGCCGTACCTGGCCTCGCTCAACGAGCGGTACGGGCACACCGTGCAGCTGGCGGTCCTTGAGGAGGGCGAGGTGCTCTACCTGGACGAGGTGGAGAGCCGCTACCCCGAGCGCCCCGGTTCCTGGCCCGACCCGGCCGGGCGGATCGGGCGGCGGGTGCCCGCCGTGGCGACGGCGGTCGGCAAGGTCCTACTCGCGGATCTGCCGGAGGATCAGCTGACGGCCTTTCTGGCCGGGCAGAAGTTCCCTGCCCGCACCCGGCGCAGTATCCGCTCCGCCGAGGAGTTCCGCACCGAGCTGGCCTCGGTCCGGCGGCAGGGGTGGGCGGTGGACCGGGCCGAGTACCAGGAGACGGTCAACTGCCTGGCCGCCCCCGTCGTCGGCACCGACGGCACGGCGATCGCGGCCTGTTCGATCTCCGCGCCCGTGGCGCTGGCCCCGATCGGCGAGTTGAGCCGCTTGCTGCCCGAACTGCTCTGCACGGTCGAGGCGATCTCGCTGGCGTACGGGGGCTCGCCTACTCCTCGCTGGTGCGAGAACCGTTGCGGTGCCAAGCACGCGGTGCGCGCCAGCCGTACTTGAGCGCGAGCATCCGCAGGACGAAGGCGGTCAGTGCGGCCGCCGAGGCGGTGCTGGTGGTCAGGTGGCCGACCGAGATCAGAATGGCGACCAGCGCGGCACCCACCAGCGCGGGCACGGCGTAGATCTCGCGGTCCCAGCGCAGCAGCGAGGGCATCTCACTGGCCAGCACGTCGCGGATCACCCCGCCCCCGGCGGCGGTGAGCATGCCGAGGGCGACCGAGGCGACCGAGCCGAGCCCGTAGTCGTGGGCCTTGGCGGTACCGGTGACACAGAACAGGCCGAGGCCGAGCGCGTCCAGGGTCTGCACGGAGCGGTTGATCCGCTCCACCTCGGGATGCAGGAAGAACACCACGAGACCGGCGACCAGCGGGGTCACGAAGTAGCCGAGATTGGTGAATGCCACCACCGGCGTGGCGCCGATCACCAGGTCACGCATCACCCCGCCGCCGAGCGCGGTGGCTTCGGCGAGCACACAGATGCCGAAGATGTCCATGTTCTTGCGGACGGCCAGCAGGCCGCCGGACAGGGCGAAGACGAAGATGCCGACCAGGTCCAGGGTCTGCTGAACATCGGGCGGGAAAAGCTGCGAGGTCACCGTCAATTCTTACCTGCCGCCGACACCCCCGATGACACGGCTCCGCCCCGGCGCGGCGCCGGCCGGGCAGGGGCGAGGGTGTAGAGGGCGGGGAGGGCCTCGACCAGACGGCGGCCGTGCGGGGTGAGGACCTTGCCGTCGGGGGCGGTGAGGGCGCGGCGGCTGAGCAGGCGGGCGGTCGGGGAGCCGGGGAGCAGCCGGGTGCCGGGGCGGGGAATGTGAAGCAGGACACACTCGTCGGGGCCGCACTCCAGCAGGCCGTAGCCGTCGGCCCTGCGGTGCAGGCGGCCGCCGTCGAGCGCGTACACGCCGCCCCGGGGAGCGGACAGCAGACGGGCGGGCGGACCAGTGTGCCGGATGGCCAGCTGGACGGCGTCCACCGGATCGAAGGCGGGTTTGGCGGCGGTGGGGTGGCCGCGCCGTTCCAGGAAGTGGCGCAGCAGGGTGGGCAGGCCACGCTCGGCCAGTTCGAGCTCACCGAGCAGCCAGGTGGAGCCCTGCACGCGGCAGTTGAGCTCCAGCACCACCGTCGACTCGCCCCGGACGACGAAGTCCGCCCCGAACACGCCCCGGTGGCCGAGCTCCGCGAGCCCCCAGCCGATCCGTTCCATCGCCTGCTCGCAGCGGGCCAGCGCGCGGGGCGGCAGGGCGGCGGGTGCGCGGTAGTCGCAGCCCGAGTACCGGCCGAAGGCCGCGCCGGTCCCGGGTACGTCGGTGAGCTGGAGGGAGGGCCGCAGCACCGACGGCGTGCCGTCGGCTCCGACCAGGCCGTGGTAGTTGAGCGAGATGTCCCCCGCGTACTCGCTGACCAGCCACGGTCCGCCGGGCGGGATCCGGCGCAGGGCGTCCTCGTCGGTGACCAGGTAGGTGCCCCGGCCGCCCGAACCCGTCGGCTGCTGGACGACGAAGGTGCCGCCGAATCGGCGGCGCAGCTCGCGGTGGTCGAGGGCACCGACCAGGGCGTCGGCGGGGGTGGACAGGCCCAGGGCGCGGAACCACGTACGCATCGCGGTCTTGTCGGTGAGCACCGGGGAGTCCGGCTCGGCGGGGACGGCGAGCAGGCTGACGCCCAGCCGGGCGAGGGCGGCGCGCCAGTCCTGCTGGAGAGCGAAGTAGCCGGCGAGGGCCAGTTCGCGGCCCTGCCAGCGGGTGCCGACCCGCTCGGGGAGCCTGCGCAGCAGTTCGCCGAGGTCCTCGCGGGCCCGCCGGTCATCCCTGAGCAGCGTGTCCGCCTCCAGCGAGTGCAGCTCGACGCCGAACCGGGAATCCCAGCCCTCGTCGGCGCTCTCGCTGCTCAGCAGGACGGAGAGGCAGCCGGCCCGCAACAGGGGCAGCAGCAGGTACGGACGGGCAGCGAAACCGAGACCCGGCAGGGCCCGTAACTGACGGCAGGCATCATCGAATGAGGTGATCACCCACGGATTATGCAGGCGCCACAAGGGCGGCGACAGGAGTCAACTCGCCTTCTGCAAACGGATCATGACGGTGCACTACACTCCCCGCCCCACCCCGGACACCGGGCCGGCCGCATCACCCAGGGGCGCGGGGCTCCGCTTGATCAACTGCGTGTGCGACCAGCCCTCTACGAAGGTGCATGGCTTCTCGCGCGCGCCGTTGACCAAGCAGAGCCCCGCGCCCCAAAAGCTGCGCAATTGGCCGCCCCTCGAGAAGCCACGCTGTTTCCCGCACCCCAAGAGCGGCGCAGTTCCCCGTGCCCCTTAAAAACCGCACAGTTGGCCACGCCGCTTAGAAACCGCACAGTTGGCCGTGCCCCGAAAAGCCGCGCAGTTGGCCGCGCCCCCCCGGAAACGGTGCCTGGCGGCCGCCTTACTCGGGGGTGGCCTCGGGGGTGGCCTCGGGGGTGGGCTGGTTCTCCGGGAAGTGGCAGGCCACCTGGTGTCCGGTTGCCGCTGTCACCAGTGGGGGTTCCTGGCTCGCGCAGATGTCCTGGGCCTTCCAGCAGCGGGTGCGGAAGCGGCAGCCGCTCGGCGGGTTGATCGGTGAGGGGACGTCGCCGGTGAGCAGGATGCGCTCGCGGCGCTCCTTGCGGCGGGGGTCCGGCACCGGAACGGCCGACATCAGGGCGTTGGTGTACGGGTGCATCGGGGCCCGGTACAGCGAGTCGCGGTCGGCGATCTCGACGATCTTGCCCAGGTACATCACCGCGACCCGGTCCGAGACGTGCCGGACGACCGAGAGGTCGTGCGCGATGATCAGGTACGTCAGTCCGAGCTCCTGCTGGAGGTCGTCCAGCAGGTTGACCACCTGCGCCTGGATGGAGACGTCCAGCGCGGAGACCGGCTCGTCCGCGACGATCATCTTGGGCTTGAGGGCCAGCGCCCGGGCGATGCCGATGCGCTGGCGCTGGCCGCCGGAGAACTCGTGCGGGTAGCGGTTGTAGTGCTCGGGGCTGAGGCCGCAGAGCTCCAGCAGGTCCTGGACGGCCCGCTTGACCCCGTGCTCGGTCTGCACCTTCTGGAGCCGGAACGGTGCGCCGACGATGGTGCCGACGGTGTGCCGGGGGTTCAGCGAGGAGTACGGGTCCTGGAAGATCATCTGGATGTCGCGGCGCAGCGGCCGCATCGCGCCCACCCCGAGGTGGGTGATGTCCTTGCCCTCGAACTCGATCGTCCCGCCGGTCGGCTCCGCCAGCCTGGTGACCAGCCGGCCCATGGTGGACTTGCCGCAGCCCGACTCGCCGACCACACCGAGGGTCTCCCCCGCGTTGACGGTGAAGTCGATCCCGTCCACCGCGCGGACGGCACCGGTCTGCCGCCGCAGCAGGCCCTTGGTGATCGGGAAGTGCTTGGTCAGGCCCGTCACCCTGAGCAGCGGCTCGCGATCGGAGGCCGGCGCGGGCGCGGGGATCGTCGCGCTCTGACTGTCCGTCATGGGGTTTCTCCTGAGGGGTGGTGCGGACTCACAGCCGGGGCGCGATCTCTTCGGTGAAGATCCGGTGCCGTTCGGCGCTCGGCAGGTGGCAGGCGGCGTGGTGCCTGGGTGCGGCCTCGGTCAGCACGGGCAGCTCGCTGCTGGACCTGCCACCGGTCAGCTGCGCGTACGGGCAGCGCGGGTGGAAGGCGCAGCCGGAGGGCACGTTGATCAGGCTCGGCGGGGTGCCCTTGACGGGGACCAGCCGCTCCTGGAGCTCCCGGTCGAGCCGGGGCATCGAGCCGAGCAGGCCCCAGGTGTAGGGGTGTTCGGGGGCCTCGAAGAGGGTGGCGGCCGGCCCGCGCTCGACCGGCTTGCCGCCGTACATCACCAGGATGTCGTCGGCCAGCTCCGCGACCACGCCGAGGTCGTGGGTGATGATGATGACGGCGGAGCCGAACTCCTGCTGGAGGTCCCGGATCAGGTCCAGGATCTGCGCCTGGACGGTGACGTCCAGGGCGGTGGTCGGCTCGTCGGCGATCAGCAGCGAGGGGTCGTTGACCAGGGCCATGGCGATCATGGCGCGCTGGCGCATGCCGCCGGAGAACTGGTGCGGGTAGTCGTCCACCCGCCGGTCGGGCTGCGGGATGCCGACCCGGTCGAGCATCTCGATGGCGCGGGTGCGGGCCTCGCGCTTCTTCGCCTGCGGGTGGTGGACCCGGTAGGCCTCCACGATCTGCTGCCCGACCGTGTAGTACGGGTGCATCGCGGTCAGCGGGTCCTGGAAGATCATCGCCATGGTGCGGCCGCGCAGTTGGCGCACCCGGTCCGGGTCGGCGCCGACCAGTTCCTCGCCGTCCAGCCAGATCTCGCCGGCGATCCTGGCCCGCTTGCTGCGGTGCAGGCCCATGATGCCGAGGGAGGTGACGGACTTGCCGGAGCCGGACTCGCCCACGATGCCGAGGGTCTTGCCGCGCTCCAGGTCGAAGCTGACCCCGTCCACCGAGCGGACCAGGCCGTCGTCGGTGTCGAAGTGGATCCGCAGGTCTCGGACGGACAGGAAGTGCTCGCCCGCAGGCTTCGCGAGGTCGGTCATGACAGCCTCACACGGGGGTCGACGGCGGCGTACAGAAGGTCAACCAGGAGGTTGCAGATGACGACGAAGAAGGCGGCGACCAGGGTGACGCCGAGGATCCTCGGCAGGTCGTTGTCGGAGATCGCGGAGACCGCGTAGAAGCCGACGCCCTGGAGCGAGAAGACCTGCTCGGTGATCAGGGCGCCGCCGAGCAGCAGGCCCAGGTCCATACCGAAGATGGTGACGATCGGGGTGAGCGCCGAGCGCAGTCCGTGCCGGACGATGACCTTGCGCTCGACCAGGCCCTTGGCCCGGGCGGTGCGGATGTAGTCCTCGCTCATCGTCTCCAGCATCCCGGCGCGGGTGAGCCTGGCGTAGAGCGCGGAGTAGAGGAAGGCCAGCGAGATCCAGGGCAGGACCAGGTTGCGGGCCCACATCAGCGGGTCGTCGGTGAAGTTGACGTACTGCAGGTTGTCGAAGATCGGCCACTGGTAGCTGAACAGGGTCAGCAGCAGGGCGCCGGTGAAGAAGATCGGCAGCGAGACACCGGCCAGCGCGATGCCCATGGAGAGCCGGTCGAAGATCGACTTGGGCTTGAGCGCGGAGACCACACCGGTGGCGACACCGGAGATCAGCCAGAGCACGGCCGCGCCGATGGCGAGCGAGAAGGTCACCGGGATCCGGGAGCTGATCTGCGGCCAGACCTCCATGTGGTTCTTGAAGGAGTAGCCGAAGCAGGGCACGTGACAGGTGGCCGCGTCCGGGCCGAACTTGTACTCGGCGCCCGAGACCAGCCCCTTCAGGAAGTGCCAGTACTGGACGTAGATCGGCTGGTCGAAGCCGAGGTTCTGCTTGATCGCGGCGACCGCTTCGGGGGAGGGGTTCTTCCCGATGTACTGGGCCGCGAGCTGGTCGGTGGTCTCCCCGGCCAGTCGTGGAAGCAGGTAGAAGATGCCGAAGGTGACGGCGCTGACGACCAGCAGCAGCACCAGAGCGGCGAACGTCCTGCGGATGATGTAGGCAAACACAGTTGGACGGCTCCGGCGGCCCGCCGTCGCCCGTGGCCCATGAGTGTCACGGACGGACGACGGCGGGTGCCGCTGCCTTCACCTGCCTTCAGTGGTGTGGAGCCAGGCTCTTACTTGGTGGTGCCGATGTTCAGGTAGTCGTACTGACCGGACCAGGCCGGGCTGGAGCCGACGTTGGTGGCGCTGTCCGGGCGGTACAGGAAGACCTTGAAGTAGGTCAGCGGGACGTAGACCGCGTCCTCCATGGTCTTCTTGTCGATCGCGGCGTAGTCCTTCTCACGGGCCGCCTGGTCGGTGTTGACCGCCGCGTCGTCGATCAGCTTGTTGATCTCCGGGTCGTTCAGCTGCGCCAGGTTGCTGTTGCCCGAGTCCTTGATCGCGCGGCCGTCGACGATCTGCTGCAGGAAGCCGTAGCCGGTCGGCCAGTCGGCGCCCCACTGCATCATGATCAGGCCGACGTTCTTGTCCTGGGTGAACTTCGGCACGCCCGCGTAGTCGGTGAAGTACTTGCCCTGCGGGTACTGCTGGATGTCGACGGTGATGCCGACCTTCTTCAGCGCCGCCTGGATCGAGGTGGCGGCGGCGACCTCCGGGCCGCGCTCGCTGCGGGCGATGATGGTGGTGGAGAAGCCGTCCGGCTTGCCACAGGCCTTCAGGGCGTCCTTGGCCTTGGCCTCGTCACCCTTGTTGCCGTCGGTGGCATAGAGGTCGAAGTCCTGGTGGCCCGGGATGTCCGGGGGCAGCACCGTGCTGGCGACCGCACCGCGGATCGGGCCGCCGAGCGCGGTCTGCACCGAGACCTTGTCGATCGCGTACTGGACGGCCTTGCGGCAGTCGACGTTGTCGAACGGTGCGACCTTGGTGTTGATCGCGGTGTAGACCAGTCGGCCGCCATAGGCGTTGTCGGTCTGCGACTTGAGCTTCTGGTTCTGCAGGACCTTCGCCTGGGTCTGCGGGTCGACACCGAGACCCGCCAGGTCGACCTGGGCGTTGCCCGCCATCAGGTCCTGGTCGACGGTGGCCTGGTCGATGTTCATCTTGACCACGATCTTGTCCGCGAGCTGCTTGCGGATCGGGTCGCTCTTCGGTTCCCAGTTGGTGTTGGGCACCAGCGTGAGCTGCTTGCCGTCCTCGTAGGACTCGAACTTGTACGTGCCGGAGGAGAGCACGTGCTTCACGTAGTCGGCGCCGGTGTCCTTGGCCTGCGGCACCGGGGCGGTCTGCGGCGCGCTCACCAGGTAGTCGAAGTCCGCGAAGGGGTGCTTCAGGTGGAAGACGACGGTGGTGTCGTCCGGCGTCTCGATGGAGTTCAGGCCACCGGTCTTGTCCTTGTACGGGCCCTGGTACGGGGTCGCGTTGTCGACCAGCAGGTCCTTGAAGTAGACCGGCCCGTTGGAGAGCACGTCGGGCGCGAAGTTGCTGCGCTCCACCGCGTACTTGACGTCCTTCGAGATGATCGGCGAGCCGTCCTCGTACTTCAGGCCCGCGCGCAGCTTGTAGGTCCAGGTGAGACCGTCCGCGCTGGGCTTGCCGAGGGACTCCGCCAGGTCGGGCACCAGCTTGTTGCCCGCCGCACCGGCGGCCGGCTGGAAGGTGGTCAGCGGACGGCCGTACAGGCGCGAGAAGTTGTAGATGTACGCGTAGTACGTGTTGCCCGGGTCGAAGGAGTCCGGCGTACCGCGCATCTCGTAGGTGACCGTGCCCCCCTTCTTGTCCGAGACGTTCACCACGGACTTGGTGGCGGCGTCCGTACCGCCCCCCGAGGACGAGGAGGACGAGGAACTGCTGCCGCTGGAACCGCTCGAGCAGCCTGTGACGACCAGGACCGCTGCGGCGGCCGCCGCGGTCAGTACGGCGGTGCGAGACCTACGCATGGGTGAGATCAACCCCTTGGTGAATCGGTGTCAGTTGAGGTGGTCTGACGCGAGGTCAGTTGCTCTTGGGATCGAGGGCGTCACGCAGACCGTCGCCCAGCAGGTTGAAGGCGAGGACGGTGATGAAGATCGCCAGACCGGGGACCACCAGGTACTGGGGGTCCACCTGGTAGTACTTGATCGCGTCGTTGAGCATCCCGCCCCAGGAGGACTGGGGCGGCTGGATGCCGACGCCGAGGAAGCTCAGACCCGCCTCGAAGAGGATGTTGGTCGGGATCAGCAGGGTCGAGTAGACCAGGATCGGACCGACCAGGTTGGGGAGCAGCTCGCGGAAGAGGATGAACGGACCGCGGGCACCCAGGCTGCGGGCCGCGTCGACGAACTCGCGTTCGCGCAGCGAGAGGGTCTGTCCGCGCACGATCCGGCCCATGTAGGGCCAGTTGAAGAAACCGATGACGAAGATCAGCACCGCGATGTGCAGCGGCAGGCCGTTCAGACCGAAGGCACCGCCCTGCAACGAGGCGGAGATCGCGATCGCGAAGAGCAGCAGCGGGAAGGCCAGGAAGGTGTCCATCACCCGGCTGATCACGGTGTCCACCCAGCCGCCGTAGTAGCCGGCGACGACACCGAGCACGGTGCCGATGGCATTGGAGAGCAGGGTGGCGCCGAAGGCCACCAGCAGCGAGACCCAGGAGCCCTCGATGATGCGGGAGAGCAGGTCACGGCCCTGCAGCGGGTCCACGCCGAGCGGGTGGTCGCCGCTCATTCCGCCCCAGTCGCCCATCGGGAGGCCGCCGAGGTTGGCGTCGAGCACATCCTGGTGGAGGGCGTTGGGGTCCAGGCCGAAGAGGGACTCGATCGGCTTCGCCAGCACGGCGAGCAGGACCAGCAGGATCACCACGACGCCGCCGGCCACGGCGGCCTTGTCGCGCTTGAAGCGGGTCCAGGCGATACGGCCGAGGGAGCGGCCCTCGATCTGCTTCACCGCCTGGGCGGCAGGCTCGGCGCCGGGTTCGGCGTCGATGGTCTCGTTCGTTGTGGTCATGGTCAGTTGGGTCCCCTCGCCGACGGTGGCCGGCCCACGGTGCTCCGGCCGTGCACAAGGCCCCGGGCCCGGTCCGGGCCCGGACTGTGCAGGTCCGGTTGGCGCGACTGGTGCTAGGTAACGGTGCGTCGGTGCGTCGGTGTGGTGCTGCCGTGCAGATGGTGCGGCGGTACGTCGGTACGAAATCGTGTACTGCGGTGCAGAGTTCGATACGTCGGCGCACATGGGGTGAGCAGTGCCCGAGGTGGTGCGGATGAGCACATCCGCGCGGGAGGAACATCGCGCGGATCATGGGTGCGGCATGCGCATTCGCCCTTGTGGGGCTGGTGGCGCGAGCTGCACTGCGCAGACTCTCCGTCATTCGGACAGGCTTGCGCCAGCCCTGACAACCGAAGGATGCCCAACTGTGATCTGTCGGCATGCATGCGGGATCGTCACCGCATAACGCTCTTCACATGCCCGAAACATGCCTGTCAAGATGCGTGCCGAAGGTTTTCCGAAATCGGCCGGGAAACAGTGGGACGTGGCCGAACTGACACAATGTCAAGTATTGGCGCGGAGAGGGCTCAGCGCGCGGGGTATCCGGGCCAGGGCTGCTGCGGATGCGGCTGCGGCGCGCCGGGGTAGCCGTAACCGGGGAAGGTCGCCCCCTGCGGCACGCCCGGCCCGGACTCCCGGTCGAAGAAGGGGCGGGTGCGGGCCCACAGCCACATCGCCACCGGGTCGTACTCGTCCGCCATCAGCACGGTGGAGACCGCGAGCCCCTCGGGCGCGTGCACCGCCGCCCGCTGCACCAGCGCCCGTGCCGCCTCGATGGCCGGCGGCGAGGTGTCGTACAGGTCGAGCCCGATCGCCAGGTACGGCGCACCGAGGGCCGGGCGCACCCAGGCCCGGCGCAGCGAGCGCAACGGGCGCACCTCGGCGGCCTGCTGCTCCAGTACGGCGAAGAACTGCGGTGCCTGCACCTGGGGTTCGCCCAGCTGGAGCGGCCCGGCCGGAAGGCGGTCGAGACCGGCCGCGATCCGGCGCAGATCGGCCCACGGGACGCCGACCCCGCCGCCCGGGACGTGCGGATCGAGCCAGAGGCCCCAGCGGGTGCGGTAGAGCGCCTGGGCGATCTCCTGGCCGGAGATCACCTCGTGGGCGCGGGCCCAGCCGCTGGCGGCGAGCTGTTCGCGAGAGGTGACGGCGGGGGCGTAGCCGTGACCGTCGATGTCCATGTTCCCGTACTGGGCGTCGGGGCTGCCCGGGGTGCCGTGCCAGAGCAGCATCCAGACCTGGCCCTCGGCGAGGGCGCGCAGCAGGTTCTCGTACGCCTCGTAACGCTCCGGTGCGACCTCGCGCAGGGCGCGTTCGATGGCGCCGGGGTCGCCTGCGGGGCGCGCGGCCGGAGGTGGACCCCAGCCCGGTACGCCGCCTGTCGCTCCCGCGTTCATTCGCCCGCCTCCGGCCGGGGGTACCCGGCTAGGTCGTGTCCCGATCTCTCAGCAGGCGGTGCCCATGCACCGTCCGGGGGCGCGATTGACGTCGTGTCCAGGATCGAACGGGCACGAACCGGCGCAGTGGGCACGGCCGATGCGCGCACGGCGGACTCCGCCGCGGCTCTCCACCGGCCGGTGGCCGGGGATGCCCCGATGCCCCGCTCGCTCACGTCGAGCCCTCTCCGTCCTCGTTCACCGCCGTCGCCCGCCGCCTGTGCCGGGCGGGCGCACGCTCATCCGACCGTACGCCGCTGCCGGGCAGCAGCCTATGGGTCGAGCCCGACGGCCGCCGTACCACCGCCCGCTGCAAGGGGGGCTTCCGGCCGAACGCCGGGAGCAGTCACCCCCGGGCGTAGAACGGCTGCACTCGGGTGAGCAGCCACTCCACCACCGGGTCGGCGACCAGGTCGAGCAGCACCAGGTGGACGCCGAAGGGCAGCGGGGCGGTTCCCAGCGCGCGGCCGAGTGCTTCGTTGGCCTGGGCCGGGTCGGTCGGCCAGCCCTGGTGGAACTGGACGCCGACGAACAGTGCCGGGGCCTGCCCCTCCACCGAGGCCAGTGCCCGACGGGCCGTCAACACGCCGGGCAGCGCGGCCAGTTCCGCAGCAGCGGCGGCCAGGAAGGCGTACGGCTCCTCGTGCGGCTGGGGCTCGCGCAGGGCCACCTTGGCGCCGTCCGGCTGTTGCTGCCAGCGCTCGCCCTGCGGACCGCGCCGCAGCTCGGCGACGCCCTCGGGCGGGATCGGGATGCCCACCGGCGCCTCGGGGTTGACCGCGATCCCGACGCCCAGCGGCAGGCCGCGGGCGAACTCCCAGACCGGGGCGATGGCGAAGGGCATCCCGGGGGCGTACTGGAGGAACAGCTCCTGGGAGGAGAAGACCGGGACGTACGGCGCACCGGCCAGCTCGATGGTCGGCAGGTCGAGCGAGGTGCCCTGCGGATCGGCGCCGGCCGGCAGCGGGATCCACACCTGGCTGCGCGCCAGCACCTCGACCACCCGTGCCGTCGCGCCGGGGTCGCCGAGCGCGGCGCCGAGCACCTGCTCCAGCTCGTTGGCGGGCCAGCCGCCACCCGTCGGGGCCGCACCGGGCTCGGCCCATGCCTGTGTCTCGCCCGCCGGGTAGCTCATCCGCCCCTGCCCCTCCAACCTGACCGGGTATGTCCGGTCTCCATCGCTGCGAGAAGGGTAGCGGGAGGCGGTCGGGTCGGGATGCGTCCCAGTGCGCAAGAGCGAGTGGGAATCCCCGCCTTCAGGCAGCGGGGGAAACACATCCTCCGCCTTCTGAACCCCGAAGTGGCGTAGTACGCTGTGGCCCTGCTCTTGGGCAGCGGTCAGGGCTTGGCCGTCATGAGGCTCTTTGGAGCCACGTGAGAAGCCACCCCGCCCACGGGGTGGAGGAGTCACGATGAGCGCGCCGACCACGGCAGCCGCTTCACAGCGCCCAATTTCATACTGGCCGTTCGAACCCGCGCGGGAGAGTCCGGAGTGCCCCACAGGCACGGGCCGGCGCCGAAGGAGCAAGTCCTCCCCGGAATCTCTCAGGCACCCCTACCGCACGGGCGAGGCATATCTGGAAAGTGGACACGGCCGTGCCGTGCGCCCACCCACGGTGCAAGCCGCCATCCTTGGTTAGCGGTGAAGCTCTCAGGTTGTGACGACAGACGGGGAGACTCCACCCTCGCATGCCCGTAAGCAGCCAAGGAGTCCCGCCGCCATGTCTCTTCGTCACACCGCGCTCGACGCCCTGCACCGTTCTCTCGGTGCGACCATGACCGACTTCGCCGGCTGGGACATGCCGCTGCGCTACGGCAGCGAGCGCGAGGAGCACATCGCCGTCCGCACCCGGGCCGGTCTCTTCGACCTCTCGCACATGGGCGAGATCACCGTCGCGGGACCGCAGGCGGGTGAGCTGCTCGACCACGCACTGGTCGGCTTCATCTCGGCGCTCGGTGTGCTGCGCGCCCGCTACACCATGATCTGCCGCGAGGACGGTGGCATCCTGGACGACCTGATCGTCTACCGCACCGCCGAGAACGAGTACCTGGTGGTCGCCAACGCCTCCAACGCCCAGGTGGTGCTGGACGCGCTGACCGAGCGCGCCGCCGGCTTCGACGCCGAGGTCCGCGACGACCGGGACTCGTACGCGCTGCTCGCCGTCCAGGGCCCGGAGGCGAACGACATCCTGGCCTCGCTCACCGACGCCGACCTGCCCGGCCTCAAGTACTACGCGCTGCTGCCCGCCACCGTGGCGGACCGTCAGGTCTGGCTGGCCCGCACCGGCTACACCGGCGAGGACGGCTTCGAGGTCTTCTGCGCCCCCGCCGACGCCGAGCACCTGTGGACCTCGCTGAGCGAGGCCGGTGCCGGCAAGGGCCTGGTCCCGTGCGGCCTGTCCTGCCGGGACACCCTGCGCCTGGAGGCTGGCATGCCGCTGTACGGGCACGAGCTCTCCACCGAGCTGACCCCCTTCGACGCCGGTCTCGGCCGGGTTGTCCGCTTCGACAAGACCACCAACGAGGGGCAGTTCGTCGGCCGCAAGGCACTGGAGCTGGCCGCCGCCGAGGCCGAGTCCAAGGCGCCGCGCAAGCTGGTCGGCCTGGTCTCCGAGGGCCGGCGCGTGCCGCGCGCGGAGTACTCCGTGGTCGACACCGAGGGCACCGTGATCGGGCGGATCACCTCCGGCTCCCCCTCCCCCACCCTGGGCAAGCCGATCGCCATCGCGTACGTGGACGCGGCGCACTCCGCGCCCGGCACCGCCGTGGCCGTGGACGTCCGCGGCAAGCACGAGCCGGTCGAGGTCGTCGCGCTGCCCTTCTACAAGCGCGCCCGCTGAGCACGGCCTTCGACTCGCCGTCTCGAAACCCCCGCCTGTCCGGTCCGCTCAGCGGACGGCTTCGCCCTACCCTCTTGCGATCCTGGAGAATGACGCCATGAGCAACCCCACGCACCTGCAGTACAGCAAGGAGCACGAGTGGCTGACCGCCGCCGAGGACGGCGTGTCCACGGTCGGCATCACCGAGCACGCGGCCACCGCCCTCGGTGACATCGTGTACGTCCAGCTGCCCGAGGTCGGCACCGTCGTCACCGCGGGTGAGTCGGTCGGCGAGCTGGAGTCCACCAAGTCGGTCAGCGACCTGTTCACGCCGGCCTCCGGCGAGATCGTGGAGATCAACCAGGCCGTCATCGACGACCCGGCGCTGGTCAACGGCGAGCCCTTCACGGGTGCCTGGCTCTACAAGCTCCGCGTCACCGACACGGTCGAGCTGCTCGACGCCGCCGGTTACGACGCCTTCATCGGCGCCTGATCCACTTCATCGGCGCCCGATCCACCGAGGCACCCGATCCACTGATGCAAGGGGGCGGCCGCAGCGCGGCGGCCGCCCCGCTCCTCCTGGTCCCCTGCCCCGCCCCACAGGAAGACCCACCTCCATGACGGTTCTGAACCAGTCCCTGCACGCGCTCGACCCCGAGATCGCCGCCGCGGTCGACGCCGAGCTGCACCGCCAGCAGACCACCCTCGAAATGATCGCCTCCGAGAACTTCGCCCCCGTGGCGGTCATGGAGGCCCAGGGCTCGGTCCTGACCAACAAGTACGCCGAGGGCTACCCCGGCCGCCGCTACTACGGCGGCTGCGAGCACGTCGACGTGGTCGAGCAGATCGCCATCGACCGGATCAAGGAGCTGTTCGGCGCCGAGCACGCCAACGTCCAGCCCCACTCCGGCGCGCAGGCCAACGCCGCCGCGATGTTCGCGCTGATCCAGCCGGGCGACACCATCCTGGGTCTGAACCTGGCCCACGGCGGTCACCTGACCCACGGCATGAAGATCAACTTCTCCGGCAAGCTCTACAACGTGGTCCCGTACCACGTGGACGAGAAGTCGGGCCAGGTCGACATGGACGAGGTCGAGCGCCTCGCCAAGGAGCACCAGCCGAAGCTGATCATCGCCGGCTGGTCCGCCTACCCGCGCCAGCTGGACTTCCCCGAGTTCCGCCGCATCGCGGACGAGGTCGGCGCGCTGCTGATGGTCGACATGGCGCACTTCGCCGGCCTGGTCGCCGCCGGTCTGCACCCGTCCCCGGTCCCGTACGCGGACGTGGTCACCACCACCACCCACAAGACCCTGGGCGGCCCGCGCGGCGGTGTCATCCTCTGCAAGGCCGAGTGGGCCAAGAAGATCAACTCCGCGGTCTTCCCCGGCCAGCAGGGCGGCCCGCTGGAGCACGTGATCGCCGCCAAGGCCGTGGCCTTCAAGGTCGCCGCCTCGGAGGAGTTCAAGGAGCGCCAGCACCGTACCCTGGAGGGAGCCAAGATCCTGGCGGAGCGCCTGCTCCAGCAGGACACGGTGGACGCCGGTGTCTCGGTGCTCTCGGGTGGCACCGATGTGCACCTGGTCCTGGTGGACCTGCGCAACAGCCAGCTGGACGGCCAGCAGGCCGAGGACCGGCTGCACGAGGTCGGCATCACGGTCAACCGCAACGCCGTCCCGAACGACCCTCGCCCGCCGATGGTCACCTCGGGCCTGCGCATCGGCACCCCGGCCCTGGCCACCCGCGGCTTCACTGCCGAGGACTTCCGCGAGGTCGCCGACATCATCGCCGAGGCGCTGCTGCCGGCCTTCGACGAGGACAAGGCCACCGCGCTGAAGGCCCGCGTCACCGCGCTGGCCGTGAAGTACCCGCTCTACCCCGAGCTGTAAGCGGTCTTCGAAGCCGTAGTCGCTTCGAAGCTGTCAGCAGTTCTCCTCCCGGCAGCCCTGCGTACCCGTAGCGGCTGCCGGGAAATCCGGGGCACCGCGCACACTGGAATAGTGAGGCGGTGCCCCGTCCCATGCAGTCCAGCCCTTCCACGACATCCAGACAAGGACGTCCCCCGTGGCCATCAGCGTCTTCGACCTCTTCTCCATCGGCATCGGCCCGTCCAGCTCGCACACCGTCGGCCCGATGCGGGCGGCCCGGATGTTCGCGCGCCGCCTGAAGTCGGAGGGGCTGCTGAGCACCACCACCTCCGTCCGCGCCGAGCTCTTCGGCTCGCTCGGGGCCACCGGCCACGGCCACGGCACCCCCAAGGCCGTCCTGCTGGGCCTGGAGGGCAACTCGCCCCGCACCGTCGACGTCGACCAGGCCGACCTCGACGTCGAGCGGATAAAGACCGAGAAGCGCCTGCTCCTGCTGGGCGACCACCAGATCGACTTCGATCCCGACACCCAGCTGATCCTGCACCGCCGCCGCTCCCTGCCGTACCACGCCAACGGCATGACCCTGGCCGCGTACTCCTCGGACGGCGTCCCGGTGCTGGAGAAGACGTACTACTCGGTCGGCGGCGGCTTCGTGGTGGACGAGGACGCGATCGGCGCGGACCGGGTGGTCCCGGACGACACCCAGCTGCGCTACCCGTTCCGCACCGGCGAGGAGCTGCTGCGGCTCACCCGGGAGACCGGCCTGTCGATCTCCGGCCTGATGATGGAGAACGAGAAGGCCTGGCGCACCGAGGCCGAGATCCGGACCGGGCTGCTGGAGATCTGGCACGTGATGCAGGAGTGCGTCGCGGCCGGTATGTCCCGTGAGGGCATCCTGCCCGGCGGCCTCAAGGTCCGCCGCCGCGCCGCCGCCGGCGCCCGAGCCCTGCGGGCGGAGGGCATAGGCCCGGCCAACGCGATGGAGTGGGTCACCCTCTACGCGATGGCGGTCAACGAGGAGAACGCCAGCGGCCAGCGTGTGGTCACCGCCCCCACCAACGGCGCGGCGGGCATCATCCCGGCCGTCCTGCACTACTTCCAGAACTTCATCCCCGGCGCCGACGAGGACGGCATCGTCCGCTTCCTGCTGGCGGCCGGCGCGATCGGCATGCTCTTCAAGGAGAACGCCTCGATCTCCGGCGCCGAGGTCGGCTGCCAGGGCGAGGTCGGCTCGGCCTGCTCGATGGCGGCCGGCGGCCTGGCCGAGGTCCTGGGTGGCAGCCCCGAACAGGTGGAGAACGCCGCCGAGATCGGCATCGAGCACAACCTGGGCCTCACCTGCGACCCGGTCGGCGGCCTGGTGCAGATCCCCTGCATCGAGCGCAACGGCATGGCCTCGGTCAAGGCCGTCACCGCCGCCCGGATGGCACTGCGCGGCGACGGCCGCCACCACGTCTCCCTCGACAAGGCGATCAAGACCATGAAGGAGACCGGCGCCGACATGAAGGTCAAGTACAAGGAGACCTCGCGCGGCGGCCTCGCGGTCAACGTCATCGAGTGCTAGAAGACCGGCGCTGACCTGCGGTTTTCTGCCCTCCGGAGCTGTCAGGGCCTTTCCTGCTTGCACAGCAGAAAGTCCCTGAAAAGTCCCTCGGACGGCCCCGGAAGTCCCTGAAAAGTCCCAGCCGAATCCCTGGTCCGCAAAACGCTGACCAGGGATTTCAGGGCTCGTGCTGGAGCAGCGAGGTAGCCCAGCAGACCTGTCTCCGCCTGGTCTCCTGGTCCATACTGTGCCGGTCCGTGGCCGCGTATCTGATCGCCGAACGGACCGGCACGTGGTCGGCACAGGCCTCAGAGCCCCCGGACTACAACGCGGTCGCCGCAGAGCAGTCCCATGTCCTCCTCGTCGGAGGTGAAGATCGTGACGTCGCCGCGCTGACGCAGCGCCACGGCGGCGAGAGCAGCGTCGATGGCGTGCTTGTGCCCGTGAAGGCCCGCGACCTCAAGCAGCTCGATCGCCTCGCCTGCGATCTCCCGGGTGACCGGTTCCACGACGATCCTGGAGAGAGTCCACGTCCACGCGGCCTTGTTGACTCGCTTGTGGTACGCCTCTACGAGCGTCATCGAGGTCGTCATGACGCGGACCCCGGAGCGGTGCGCATCCTTGAGGCGGGCGCCCATCGCACGGTTGCCGAGGACGGCTTGGGACAGGCCCTCGCTGTCGAGCAGGTAGACGAGCTCGGACATCAACTCGCCTTGCGATTCGGCACGGAGCGAGCTTTGTGCTCCGCGTGTTGCCGCTGGAGTTCCAGGCGCTCGGCCTCGGCATGCGCCAGCTCGGCGTCGGTGACCTCCCCGTGCTCGCCCTCCCACCAGCCGACGAACTCATGCAGGTGGTCCCGCTCGCGCTGGCGCTCTATGGCCTGCGCGACATACCGGCTGAATCCACCGGCCCCCACCTCGGCGCGGATCTCCTCCGCCAGTTCCTCAGGCAAGGTCACGGTGTACTTCTTGGTTGCCATACCACTCACCATACCGTTCGGCGCCGGCCACGGCCCCTGCGGGCAGAACCGCCGTGGACGCGCCCGGCCTGGCGACGGAAGTCGACTGCGACGGGCCGGTGCGACACCTCGGTCCACACGATCTCCCTCGTCGCGGTGTAGCTGTGGCCGTACCTCAGCCCCTGGCCGAGGACCGTGAGCACCGCCTCCGTGAGCGCCTCGTCCAGGTCCGGCGGCACCCGGACCGTGATCCGGAATCCCTGGCGCGGCGCCCGGGTGATCGAGGACCGGTAGCCCGTCAGCCACTCCAGCGCCCGAGCCGTCCGCCGGACCCTGGCCGGTGGCCGGATCACCGGCCGGCCGCCGGGAGCCCGAGTTCGAACCAGACGGTCTTGCCGATGCCGCAGACACGGGGATGAGCGCCCCACGCGTCCGCGAGGGCGGCGACGAGGGCGAGGCCCCGGCCCGACTCGTCGTCGGGTGACGCATGGCACGGCGTGGGCAGGCCGCTGCTCGCGTCCGAGACCTCGACACGGAGAGTTCCGCCGCTCAGGACGGAGCGGGTGACGATCTGGCGGCCGGGTGGGACGCGGGCATGGCGGCAGGCGTTGGTCATCAGCTCGCTGAGCAGCAGAACGGCCGTCTCGACCAGCTCGTCCGGGAGGTCCCACGAACCGGCCTGGCTCCGCAGCAGGTTTCGGGCACGGCCGACGCTGCGGCTGTGGCGCGGCAGACGCCACTCAATCTCCGCTGGCTGAACGGGAGTTGGCGCGGGAATGAGTACCCGGGGAGGGGAGGGGCGCGCGGTCATCGAGGTCCTTGGTGCTCAAGGCTGATACTGGACGGGCCGTCAGACGTCATCCGGAAGTGGTGGATTCCGTCGATTGCCTCTCCTACCGTGCTGGCCTGGGCTTAGCCTCGCCAGTGACGACGTCGGTACATAACGTGGCTGTACACGTGCCGTACCGAGAGAGGACGGGGGTGCAGGGTGACGAGCGCGCCTTCCCAGCCGCCACCGATGGCGTGGCGGTACTGCGGCAACCAGATCAAGCTCTGGCGCGAGCGGTCGGGCGTGACCCGCGAGGAGTTGGGCAAGGCCGCCAACTACGAGTACGAGACCATCAGGTCGATGGAGCAGGGGCGGCGAAAGCCAACGCTGCGGCTGCTTGAGGTCGCCGACGAGTTGTGCAACGCACACGGCCTGCTGGTCGCGGCGACGGACTATCTGAAGCCGGAAAGGTTTCCGTCCTACTCCCAGGACTTCGCAAATATCGAGAGCGAGGCAATCGCTCTTCACTCGTACGCGGCGTTGCTCATCCCAGGGCTGCTACAGACCGAGGAGTATGCGCGAACACTGATCAGCAACAGCTGCCCGCCACTGGATGACGAGACTGTGGCAGAGCGCGTGGCAGGCCGTTTGCAACGGCAAGACAAGCTGAGGGCTAGGCGGACCGCACTGTTTGGCTTCGTGATCTATGAAGCCGCTCTACGAAGCATGGTGGGCGGCGCCGAAGCGATGAAACGTCAACTGCACCATCTTCTGGAGACAGGCGAACTACGCAATGTCGCCATCCAGGTACTACCGACCGGCTGCAATGCCTACCCCGGACTCAGCGGCTCGTTGGTCCTGCTTGAGACAGCCGCTCACGAGCAATTCGCATATGTGGAGGGACAGGAGACGGGGGTGCTGTACTCCGATCCCGCCAAGGTGAGTGCCCTCACCCAACGCCATGGCATGATCCGGATGCAAGCCCTTGGCGCTGAGGACTCGGCACGGTTTATCAGGAAGGTGGCGGAGGAACTGTGAGCACCTCGCTCAAGTGGTTCAAGTCCAGCTACAGCAACGACCAAGGCGGCGACTGCGTCGAAGTCGCCGTCTCCTGGCGCAAGTCGAGCTACAGCGACAGCGAGGGCGGCGCATGCGTCGAGGTGGCCGCCTGCGCTGACACCGTCCACGTCCGGGACTCGAAGGACAGGAGCGGCCCGCAGCTGGCGTTCACGCCCGCCGCCTGGGCGGAGTTCGTCGCGTACGCCGCCGCGCAGCCCGTCGCGTAGCTCTGCGGCCGGCTCGCCGACCCGCACCGGGCAGACCGACAGGAAACCGCACACAGGAGCCAAGCGCTCCTGCTGCCCTGCGTCTCGCTCCGATACGGATCGTCTCGCTGTCCTCCTCCGCCCGGCACCGTCGGGGCAGAGGTCAGGAACGCGGCCGACGGGGCTGCTCGGCTCGCTCCGCGTTCTTCTCCTTGATGCGCACCGCTTCCTTGCGGACGTCGGCCTGGGTGGCGCGTTCCCGCTGAAGCCACTCGGGCTGGTCGTTCTTCAGTGCCTCGATCTGCTCCGTGGTGAGGGCCTCGGTGACTCCGCCCCGCGCGAGACCGGCGATGGAGACACCCAGCTTCGCCGCGACCACGGGGCGGGGGTGCGGGCCGTTGCGCCGCAGTTCCTGCAGCCACTCGGGCGGATCGGCCTGGAGCTCGTTCAGCTCGGTGCGCGAGACGACACCCTCCTGGAACTCGGCGGGGGTGGCTTCGAGGTACACACCCAGCTTCTTCGCCGCGGTTGCGGGCTTCATCGTCTGGGGGGTCTTGTGCGACGTCATGGTGTCAAGAGTATCGAGCGTGTGCACTACCTCCGACCACGACCGGTAACCTGGCGGAGTGACAAGCTCGGAAGAATCCCCTTCGTTCCGGCTCGCTTATGTCCCGGGGGTGACGCCCTCGAAGTGGGTGCGGATCTGGAACGAGCGGCTGCCCGAAGTCCCACTGACCCTCGTCGCGGTGTCCGCCGCCGAAGCATTCGACGTGCTCCGGGGCGACAGCGCCGACGCGGGTTTCGTGCGGTTGCCGGTCGACCGCACGGACCTCAGCGCGATCCCGCTCTACACCGAGACGACGGTGGTCGTGGTCCCGAAGGACCACGTCGTGGCGGCGGCCGACGAGGTGTCCACCGAGGATCTCGCCGACGAGATCGTGCTGCATCCCCTCGACGACACCCTCGTCTGGGAGCGTCTGCCGGGACGGCCCGCGATCGAACGCCCCGCCACGACGGCGGACGCCATCGAACTGGTGGCGGCGGGGGTGGGAGTACTCGTCGTCCCGCAGTCGCTCGCCCGCCTGCACCACCGCAGGGACCTCACGTATCGGCCGCTCTCGGACGCCCCCGAGTCCCGGGTCGCGCTGTCGTGGCCGCAGGACGAAACCACCGAACTGGTGGAGCAGTTCATCGGGATCGTCCGTGGGCGGACCGTCAACAGCTCGCGGAACAGCCCCCCGGCCCAGACCCAGGCCCCGGCGCAGCCGAAGCGCAAGCATCCCGCTACCGGCGGCGCACAGCGCAAGCCCGCAGCCGGGAAATCGGCCGGCAAGCCGACCGGCAAGGGCCCGAGGAGCGGTTCCGGCGGCCCCAAGGGCAGCAAGCACGGCAAACCTCGCCGCCGGGGGTAGAAGCAGAGGGCGACGACGGCGTTCGTGGGGCGGTCCGGGTATGCCTGCTTCGGGCGGCGCCCCTTGAGCCGGCGCTCCCAGAGCGAACCGGCCGGACACGGCCCGGCCCCGGCGGATCACGGAGTGCACCAACTGCCGCGTGCCGGGGCGCGCCGAGTCGCTGCCCGGCGGCCTGTGCCGCACCTGCCGGGGCGACCCCCGACCCGCGAGCCGAGAACCCCGGCCAGCACCGACATCCACGCCCGCGTCGAGCAGGTCCGGGCGGCAATCCGCAAGCGAGCGAGCGGTCGCACCTGATCCCACGGTCCGGGACTCGCGACCCCCGGCGCGCTGTACGCCACGGTCATCTTCGGTCTGCTGAAAGACAGTTGGATTCAGCGGGCGTTGAAGTATGTGGCTTCGGGGTGGTGAATCACTATGGCGTCGGTGGACTGTTCCGGGTGGAGCTGGAACTCCTCGGAGAGCACGACTCCGATCCGTTCGGGTTTCAGGAGTTCGGCGATCTTGGCGCGGTCCTCCAGTTCGGGGCAGGCGCCGTAGCCGAGGGAGAAGCGGGCGCCCCGGTACTTCAGGGCGAACAT
>NZ_JARZAJ010000036.1 GCF_029892105.1 Kitasatospora sp. GP82
GGCCCAAGGAACAGGTCCGATACCGCTCCCCGGGCCACCCCAGAGCAACTCAACTCTGGGGCATCGCAAGGAACTTGGAATTAGCCACCAAGATCCTCGGAGTGGCAGCCGAAGGTGCCCGGCCTGCTGATTGGGCTTCCTGCCCCCTGGCAGGCCCGGTCCGCGCTGCCCCGCATAGCGTCGAGCAGCCGGACAAGAGCGTCACGTTCGGCACTTCGCTGGATCATCCACACGTTGTCGTCAGGCATCGGCCGGACGTGCCGCTGCTGGAACTGCTCGGTGGTCCGACTGATCAGCGCGGCCCTGAGTGAACTCGTCGAGGAGACCGGCATCCGGCCCGAACACGTCGTCCCGCTCCGCGACCAGCCCCTGCACATCGACGTGCACCCCATCCCGGCCAACGATGCCAAGGGCGAACCCGCCCACCAGCACATCGACTTCCGCTTCCTGTTCGGCACCTCCAATGGCGTCACCGAACTGCAGGCCGAACTGGAATGGTCGTGCGGGACGCCTGCCGGTCGTGTGCGCCGGCATGACCGAATGCCTCGCGGATGGACACCGATCGACCAGGCGGCAGCTACTGGCCGTCGTGACACCGGCTTCGGTATCCCGGACGGGTGTTGAACATCTTGACGGTGTGACAGGGCGACGGTGTCATTGAGAGCACCTGCGGGCCGCTCGTATGCCGAAGGGGACGGATCAAGGGCGGGGTGGCGGCACGGCCGCGAGCTTCGTCGGGCCGATGGCGACGGCCATGGTGTTCGCGCCGGGCACGGTGCGGATGCTGAACGAGCAGCAGTGACTCGGACGCCACGGATGGGCCGGGCAGGCTCTCGGGGCTCGGCTCCTGCGTCAGCGTGCTCCTGACCCGGCTTCGCCGGCGGTGGTCTGGGGCAGAGGCGCAGGGCCGTACGGGAGTTGGGGCGGTGCGGCATCCGCTGGTCCTCCGGCCGGCGAGGGGGCGTGTCAGGGGCGTGGGCGGACAGGGCGGAGCGGATGAGGTGGGGGGCAGATGTCGGTTCTACTGAGACTTGCCGGGATGGCAGTACTGGTCTGGACGCTGTGGTTGATGTTCGGTGCGGGGGACGTGGGCTTCGCGGTGGTCACCTTGAGTCTGTCGAACTTCCTGCTGTTCGCGGCCTCCCAGGCGGCGCTTTCCGAGCGGCGAAGAGCTCTGCTGCTGGCGGAGGAGGCAGCGAAGGCGAGGCGTCGGCAGGAGTTGGCGGAGGCGGAGGAAGGCCGGAAGCAGACGACGGCCGGAGACAGCCAGGGTGAGGTCGAGGCGGGCGGGGCGGACGGCCCACCGGCGTAGCGCCGCGAAGCCGTGGCCGGCAGGCCAGGGCAGACGGCGCCGGAGTCGGGCCGGCACAGGGCCCGGTGCGGTCTCGCTCGTCCGACCGGCTGTGTGGCGGGCGTCCGCCGGGCGCAACGCCCGCCCGGCGGACGCCACGTGAGTCTGCTCCAGTGCTGCCCGCCGGACCAGGCGCTGAGGCGCGACTTCTCACTGGGGTCGGGTCGGCACTCCCTCGTATGCCGATCAGCAGATCGTCGGGCAGCGTTTCGCCGCAGGGCAGCACCGCGTGGTTGCCGACGAAGGTGCCGCGTCCCAGCCGGACTCAGGGATCCCGGGAGGCGCTCCATGAACAGCAGCCCCGGTGTAACGTTTTCCAACTTCCCTATTTTTCAAAGAATATGACTGAGCAACAGGTCCAGGTGTAATCTCGCCAATCCGGGCACAGCACCAATCTCGACCTGCGCTGTCGCACTGTCGTTCAATTGCGCCATCGCTCGATCACACCAATGCCCCTCCCGTTCGCTCGCCGCACCGCGCTTCATCGCGCCTGATCGCAGGGGGTATGCCAGTGGCGCCGGTAAGACCGCCCCGGGCATTCATTTCATATGCGCATGACAATCCAGCGCACGTCGAAAATGTGCGGTCGCTGTACCAGGCGCTGAGATCCAACGGCATTGATGCCAAGTGGGACCTGCCTGCGGCGGAGCAGCGTCAAAACTGGGTCGACTGGATGGAACAGGAGCTCCGGCTCGCCGACTTCATCCTCATCGTCGCCTCACCGGGGTACCGGCGACGGGAGTCGGGGGCGGCCGGTCCCGACGAAGGCCGCGGCGTGCAGTGGGAGTCGAAGCGGATCGCCGACTACCTCTACCGCGACCTGCGGGGAAACCTGCGGAAGGTCCTTCCGGTCGTGCTGCCCGGCTGCTCGGCCGACGACCTTCCGTCCTGGCTGAACCCGGCTTCCACCACGGTGTACCGGGTGAGCCGGTTCGATCTGAGCGGCGTCGAGAAACTGATCCGCACCATGGCCGATCGGCCCTTCGAAACCGAAGCCGTGCTGGACCCGATCCCTGATCTTCCGCCGAGGGACCACGGCGCCGGACGTGGCGGACCGGCCGGGCTGTCGAGTGCCGCAGCCAGGACCGGCCGGCTGCATCTTGCCAACAAGCGGTACGACGACGCGAGGATCGCCTTCTCCGCAGCCGTCCGGGACATTCCCTCGGACAGCGAGGCCCGGTACTACCTGGCGCTCGCGCTGCTCGCCGGACGGAACATCGCCATGGCGACCAGCGAGCGGATCAGCAGGGCCGAGTCCTGCCTGCAACAGGTGACCGAGTCGGATCCCGGCGCCAGCCATGCCTGGGCGCTCTGGGCCGTGCTCAAGGAGGAGCACTTCATCTCGGCCGGACGAGGGGACGGAACGCCCCCGATCCGGGAGCTGGTCGCCAAGGCCGCCGGAATCGACGGCGCGCGCCGGGCGGAGCTGCTGACACATCTCAACGCACCCTCCTCCACCTGCTGGAGGGGCCTGCGGAGCGGACAATCGGGAGGTAACCCATGAACGAGACGCGCCAGCAAGCGGTGCCGAAGTACTTCCGCCCCACACCGACCGCGCCCGAGCTGCCGCAGCTGGACACGCTCAAGGTCCTGTGCGGCATCGGCGGGGCGATGGTGCTGCTCGGCCTGATCATGATGTTCGGCGGCAGTGGTGCGGGGACGGCGTTCCTCGGGTTCCTGCTGTTCGCGGGCGGCTGCGCGCTGGCGATCAACAGGGGGCTGGAACTGCGCAGGGTGCAGAGCACCTACGAGGCGGAACGCGCCAGATTCGAAGAGCTGTGGGCCAAGGCCATGCCCAAGCCGAGTGACGAGCAGATGGACCTCTGGCTCCACGAGTCCATCGGCGAGATCAAGCGCCAGGGGTTCGGCCGGCTGAACCTGGCGGCGGCCGATCTCGCCGGTGCCGACAGCGGCCACGGCGGTCAGGATCCCCTGATCGTCCTGGGCGTCCCCGACCAGGGCACCCGGATCCAGTCGGCTCGGGGAAAGGACGGCGAGGCCCGATTCTCCTTCTACGACGTGACCTTGATCTTCCTCACCCGGCAGAAGCTCTGCGCCTACCAGTGCACCCTCGACCTCGCCGCCGGAGCATCCGTGGGTGACGCCACCCACGAGTTCTTCTACCAGCACATCAACACGCTCAGCACTCGGAGCGACCGGGTGACCCTGCCCGAGACCGCAATGGCACCGCAGCCGGCCGGCCCGGAACAGCAGCGACCGGCCCTCCCGCCGTCGTCCTTCTGGGTCGAGGGCAACGATGAGGGACGGGCCTGGCACATCACCACCAAGCAGTTGATGGAGATCGGTGTGGCCGGGGACCGGATCAGCGTCGTCGTCGGCATCGAGCAGGCGAACCAGTTCGGCGGCACCGACATGCTGACCCAGGGCATGCGGTCACGCGCCGAGGCGGTGCTCGCGGAGATCCGGAAGGCACTGCACGCCTACGGAACGCGCAGCGCGGGCGGCGTGGGAGCGACCGAGCAGCTCTAGGCCGCTCGGCGCCGGGGCTGCTCTGCCGCCCGACTGCGGAGCAGCCCCACGGTGCAGCCGGACACTGGCAAGGGCCGTATGCCGGCAAGGGCCGTAGGCGGGGAAGGGCCGCATCCCGAGGTCGGCGACGGACAGTTGCCGACCGGGCGGGCGGCAGGTCTACAGCGGGTGCGAAGGGGCCTGATCCGTCAGCGACTTGAACAGGTGCACGTCCTCGTGTCCGCCGGGGATGCCCAGGGTCCGGCCGGTTTCGGCGTAGCCGTGGCGCTGGTAGAAGCCGGGGGCCTGGAAGGTGAAGGAGGAGACGGTCATACGGTCGCAGCCGCGTTGCAGCGCCTCCGCCTCGGCGGCGCGCAGGATTTTGCTGCCCCAGCCGTCCTTGCGGCTGTCCTCGCGCACCCACAGCAGCTCGATGCCGCAGAGACCGCCCCAGGTCCACGCGGCCAGGCCGCCGACCAGCTCGCCCGATTCATCGGTGACCTTGACCGACAGGGTGCCGTAGTCGGCCGCGCCGGTGGCGGCCGTGTTGAAGGCGGTGAGTTCCTCGGACAGCCGGTCGTTGAGCTCGGTGTCGCGCTCGCCGGTGGTCAGAGTGGTGCCGCTGCCGTGATCGGTCGTCATGGCGCGAGTATGCCAGTGCCCAGCCCCACCGCACCTGTTCATTTACGACCTTGATCCACTCTCACAACTCTCGCAACGGGCAACGGGCAACGGACTGATCGGCCGAGCCTCCGACAACCGGGCAGGCCGCGCTGCACCCCGGTACGGCGCAGCGCAGCGAGACCCCGGCCCGGGTCAGCCGACCGAGCTGTTGTAGTTGTCGATGGCGGGCTGGAGCTCCTTGGCGGCGTCCGCCAGTGCCTGCTGGGCGGTCTTGGCGCCGCTGACGGTCTGCTCTATGGCGGTCTCGACCCCCTTGCGGGCCTGGGGCATCACGCCGAGCAGGCAGCCGGCCGTGGCGGGCGTGGGCTTGGTGGCGTGGAGTTCGTCTATGGCGGTCTGGAACTGCGGGTACTTGGCCAGCCACTCCTTGTCCTTGGGGTCGTCCAGGGCCTTGCGGTTGACCGGGAAGTATCCGGTGCCGGTGTGCCAGGCGGCCTGCTGCTCGGGGGCGGCGAGGAACTTCACGAACTCCCAGGAGGCCCGCTGTTCGGCGGCGGAGTGCCCGGGGCCGTCGATCCACAGCGAGGCGCCGCCGATCGCCGGACCGCCCTGGTCGGCGGCGGTGAGCTTGGGGTAGGCGGCGGTCGCGACGGTGAACTTGGCGGCCTCGGTGTAGCCGCGCAGCACGCCGGTGGACTCCAGGTGCATCGCCACCTTCCCGGCCTTGAAGGCGGCCTGGGCATCCGCGGGGACGCGCCCGGTGTTGGCCGCGTACCCGCCCTTGACCAGGTCGGCCCACCACTGAACGGCCTGCGCGCCCTGCGCCGAGTCGAAGAGCACCTTGCCCGCCTTGGCGCTGCGCCCGTTGTCCTGGTCGCAGTAGAGAGTGCCGGACTCGGCGATCAGCTCTTCCACGAACCAGCCGTAGATGGCCGCGCCGAAGCCGTACCTGACGGTCTGTCCGCTGGCGTCCTTCTTGGTCAACTTCTTGGCCGCATCGCCGAGTTCGTCAAGCGTCCGAGGTGGCTTGGCCGGGTCGAGACCAGCCTCCCGATAGGCGTCGGCGTTGAGGTAGAGCAGCGGCATCGACGAGTTGAACGGCATCGCGGCGAGCTTGCCGCCGACGGTGTAGTAGTTGCGGATGTTGGGCTCGATGTCGTCCAGTGCATACGAGTCCTTGTCCACGAAGGACTGGGCGGGGACGGTCTGCCTGGAGTCGATCATGAACCGGGTGCCGATGTCGTAGACCTGCACCAGCGAGGGCGTGGCCTTCTGCTGGACCGACGCCTTGTACTTGGCGATCACGTCGTCATAAGTGCCCTGGAACAGCGGCTTGACCTCGATCTTTCCCTGATGAGCGGCATTGAAGGCATTGACCAGCGAGGTCAGCGTCGCGGCGTTCTGACCGGTCATCGCATGCCAGAAGTTGACGGTGGTGACGCCCTGCGCCCGGTCCAGCGCCTGCGGGCCGGGCGCGGCCGCATCGGATGATCCGCCCGAGCCGCCGGAGGAACTGCAGGCCGTCAGCGAGAGGGTGGCCGCCGCCAGCGTGGCCGCGAGCCTGAGACTCCACTTGTTCATGGACAACTCCCGTTTGGAGATGGAGGGTTGGAATATCAGCGGACGGCACCGGCCGTCAGGCCGCGGACGATGAAGCGCTGCCCGAAGACCACCAGGGCGAGGGTCGGCAGCAGCGTGAGGACGACGCCGGCCAGGATCAGCCCGGGGTCGGCGCGCTCGGCGTCCCGCAGGCCGGCCAGCCCGATCTGGAGGGTCTGCATCTGGGCGGTGCGGGTGATGATCAGCGGCCAGAAGTACTGGTTCCAGGCGGAGAGGAAGACGTAGATGGCGATCGCCGCCAGCGACGGCTTGTTCAGCGGCACCAGGATCCGCCACAGAAAGCGCCAGTGCCCGGCGCCGTCGATTCGCGCCGCGTCCCGCAGTTCGGCCGGGAACTGCCGGAAGGACTGGCGCAGCATGAACGTTCCGAAGCCCGAGGCCAGGAAGGGCAGGATCAGCCCGAAGTACGTGTTGCCGAGCCCCCACCCGGACAGCGTCAGGTAGTTGGGGATGATCACCGCCTCCCACGGCACCATCAGCGTCGCCAGGAAGATCCCGAAGACGGCCGCCCGCCAGCGCAGCGGCAGGAAGACGAAGGCGTACGCCGCCAGGATGGAGGTCAGCAGCTGCGCCAGGGTGATCGCCCCGGCGGTGACGGCCGAGTTGAGGTACTGCCGCCCGAGCGGAATCGCGTCGATCGCACCGGTGAAGTTCCGCCCGGTGACCGAGTGCGGCAGCAACGCCGGTGGATAGCTGGAGAGTTCGGAGGGCCCCATGACGGACCCGGCGAAGGCGTAGTACACCGGGAACGCGACGGTGACCACCGCTGCGCCCAGCATCGTGTAGACGGCGATACGTCCGAGCAACTCCCTTGCCCGGCTCGCACCTTGGCCGGCTCCGCGCAACTCGGCGCCCTTGGCGGCGGTCGCGTACTGCTCGATGGCCTGCTCGCTCATGCGCCCGCCTCGCTTCGCTCGCTCACGTGTAGTGCACCTTCCGCTCCAGAACGCCGAACTGGACTCCCGCGCAGGCGAGTACGACCGCGAGCAGCACCACCGCCTGAGCGCTTGCGGTACCGAAGTCGCTGTTCCCGTAGGCGAAGGCCTTCTCGTAGACCGAGTAGACGAGCGTGCGGGTCGCTCCGTCCGGGCCGCCGCCGGTCAGGATGTGGATCTGCCCGAAGCTCTGCAGGGCGTTGATGGTGGAGACCACGACCAGGAAGAAGAGGTGCGGTCCCAGCAGCGGGACGGTGATGCTGCGGGCGAGCCGCCAGCCCGCCGCTCCGTCCAACCGGGCGGCCTCGACGGTCTCCTGGGGTATGGAGCCGACTCCGGCGGAGAGCACCAGGACGTTGTAGCCGAGGTTCATCCACACCGTGGCGGCGGCGACCGAGACCAGCGCGTACCGCTGGTCGGTGAGCCATCCCACCGGTCCCGCGCCGAACTGGGAGAGTGCGCCGTTGAGTACGCCGATGGCCGGGTTGAAGAAGACCGAGAAGACCACCGAGGCGCTGGCCACCGAGAAGGCGAACGGCAGGGCGAACGCGGAGCGCAGCCAGCGCACGCCCCTGACCCTGCTCTCCAGCAGCAGGACGAGCACAAGCGCACCGAGCACCCCGGGCAGCACCGTCAGCAGCACGAACAGCACGGTGGTGACCAGCGTCTTGTGGAACTCCGCGGAGGCGAGCAGATCGGTGTAGTGACGCAGCCCCACATAGCGGGACGGGGCGCCGAACAGGTCGTTGCCGTGGGCGCTCAGGTAGAGTGTCCGCCCCAGCGGGTAGCCGATGAAGAGCGCGAACACCACCAGTGAGGGCAGTAGAAAGGCCCAGGCCAGCGCCCGTTCGCCCCAGTCGCGCCTGGTGCGTTCACCTCTCGGCGTGCGTCCGCCTCTCGGCGTGGATTCGGGCATAGGGCGTCCGCCTCTCCTTGCAATGCGCTCGGCCGAAACCGTGTCGCGCTCGAACGACGCGGCGGCTACCACCTGATGGCCGCCGGGTGGCGCCCGATTTACGTGTTCCCATCAGACCCAGCCGATCTCGATCTCTACCCCGCGCGGAGCGGTCTGCCACCCTGTCCTGCGGAAACTGACGATGCGGCACCGGGGTCCCGGCCGGCGGTTGCGCTGTGCCGTGGTTCGCCGGTGGCGCTGTGCTGTGGTTCGCCGGTGGCGCTCTGCCGTGGTTCGCCGGTGGCGCTGTGCTGCCGTTCGCCGGTGGCGCCCTGCTGTGGTTCGCCGGTGGCGCTCTGCCGTAGTTCGCCGGTGGCGAAATGGGTGGTCGGGTGAGCCGGGCCCGGAAAGGGTGCGGAGATGAAGATGCTCATTCTGGGTGGGACCGGGTTTCTCAGTCGCACGGTCGCGGTGGCGGCGCTGGAGCGGGGCCACGAGGTCACCACGTTGACGCGAGGAGTCTCGGGGGAGCCGCCGGCGGGTGTGCGGGCCGTGCGTGCGGATCGCAACGACGCACAGGCGATGGCGGCGGCACTGCAAGGGGTGGACCCCGACGCCGTGATCGACGCTTCGGGCGAGAGCATCGCGGCCGCCCGGAGCGCGGCGGGGCTGCTGGCGGACGCCAAGTCCTACGTCTATGTCAGCAGCCTCAACGCCTACCGTCACTGGCCGCCCGGGCCGATCGTCGGTGAGGACGGTCCGCTCTGGGAGGAGGAGTCGGACGACTTCGGGCCGGCCAAGGCGGCGAGCGAGCGCATCCTGGGAGAGGTCTTCGGCGGGCGGCTGCTCAGCGCCCGTGCGGGTCTGATCATCGGCCCGGGGGACACCTCGGGTCGGCTCCCGTGGTGGCTGCACCGGATCGCGCAGGGTGGCCGTGTGGTCGTCCCGGACGTGCTGGAGCAGCCGATGGCCTTTGTGGACGTCCGCGATCTGTCCGGCTGGCTGCTGGATGCGGCGGAGCAGGGACTGTCCGGGCCGGTGAACGCCACCGGTCCGTACGGGATGACCAGCTACGGAGGGCTGTTGAGGGCCTGTCAGCAGGCCGTGGCCGCGACCGGTGCGCCCGCGTCCGAGCTGGTCCCGATCGGGGAGGCGGAATTGCTGTCCGCCGGTGTTCAGCCGTGGAAGCATCTGCCGTTCTGGATGCCGTCGGAGCTTGCCGGGACGGCCTGGCGGACGGACACCGCCACCGCTCGCCGACTGGGCCTGCCGAGCAGGCCGATCGAGGAGACCGTGACGGATCTGTGGGCCTGGATGCGTGAGGCAGGGCCAGGCGTACTGCCGAGCGGAGAGCGGGCCTACGGGCTGCCGGCCGAGCTGGCGGATCAGCTGCTGGCCTGAGGTCGGGCTCTGAGCGGGGCGTACTCCCGTGGGCCGAGGCGGCCCGTCCTGGTGTGGTGGCCGGGACGGGCCGCTTCGACGTGTTTGGGCTGATTTGAGTACGCAGACCGATGGAGTGGATGTGTCCCAGACTGTGATATGCGTCTCGTTTGGCGGTGAAAGTGTCCGCGTATGGTCAATTTTGCCTGTGGCGCGAACAGGGTAGTTCCGGGCGTATAGCCACAATGAGGGTGAAACGGACAGCTATTTGTGCGGCGGATCTTGTCACCTAGTGTGTGAGAGCGGATTCGGGGGTCCGATCAACCCCATGTTGTCCAAGCTTTCGTCTTTATCTCAGCTCGGATTTCCAGGTGTCGCGGAGCCACAAGCGCAACCGGCTCACCGGAAATTCCCACCCGGCTGGCACAGGCGCTAAGGGGAGATTCTTGGGAACGGTTGACGACCTTCAGAAATCCGGCGGGGTGCGGTCGTGGCTGAGGCGCTTCGAGGGTATGGGAAGCTTCTGGCTGATCTGGGCCGGGCAGCTGGTGACGCTCACCGGCAGCGGCATGACCAAGTTCGCCTTCATCGTCTGGTTATGGACCCACGGCGGCACCGCCACCCAGGTCGTGCTGATGTCGGTCGCCGCCTTCCTGCCGCGCATGCTGCTGAGTCCGACGGCGGGCGCGCTGGTCGACCGCTGGCGCCGGAAGACGGTCCTTCAGATCACCGACCTCGGTGGCCTGCTCGCGATGAGCGGGGTGGCCGCGGTCTACTTCACCGGCAGCCTCCACCCCTGGCACCTCTACTTGGCGGTGGTGGTCCTCGGGGCGGCCGAGGCCTTCCAGTACCCGGCGTTCTCCTCCGCCGTCCCCGACATGGTCCGCAAGGACCAGCTCACCGGCGCCAACAGCCTGCTGGCGACAGCGCGCAGCACTGCGGAGATCGGCGGGCCGGCGCTCGGCGGTGTGCTGGTGGCGGTCGGCGGCATGGGCTCGATCCTGCTGGTGGACGTCGCGAGCTTCCTCTTCGCCCTCACCACGATCCGGACCGCGAAGATCGCCGAGAACCGCAGGGAATCGGGTGGGGGCAAGGACGTCCCGGCCGAGCGGAAGAAGATTTTCGCGGATTCCTTCGTCGGCCTGCGCTATATCTTCGAGCGGCCCAGCCTGCGCACGCTCGGCCTGGTCTTCTTCGTCATCAACCTGGCGGCCACCTTCGGATTCGCGGTCCTCAACGCCATGATTCTGGCCCGGACCGGGAACGACACCGCGACCCTCGCGATGGTCAATGTCGCAACCGGTGTCGGCGGGATTATCGGCGGGGCACTGCTGACCCTCTGGGGAAACCCGAAGAACCGGGTGCGCGGAATGATGCTCGGTGTCATCGCCACCAGTGTGGTCAACCAGATCATGATGGCGATGGCCGACAACGCGCCGCTCTGGGTGGCGGCGGAGCTGGTCGGGTCGGCGATCATCCCGGTGATCGGCGTCTCGATGCAGGGAATCATCCAGAACAAGGTGCCGGGCTCGCACCAGGGCCGGGTGTTCGGCGGCGTGATGTTCATCGCGCAGATCGCCGCCCCGGTCGGGTTCGCGCTCTCCGGCCCGCTCGCCGACCACGTCTTCGAACCGGCTGCCGCCTCCGACAGCGGTCTGGTGGGGTTCCTGAGCCCGCTCTTCGGCCACGGCCACGGCAGCGGTATGGCCGTGATGCTGGCGCTCGGCGGCTTCCTCGGGGTGCTGGGCGCCCTGGTCGGGCTGCTGAGTCCGTCCCTGCGCAACATCGACCGGCTGCTGCCCGACCTGGAGGAGGAGCCGGACGCGGGCGAGGAGCCGGACGCGGGCGAGGAGCCGGACGGGGGCGAGGAGCCGGACGGGGGCGAGGAGCCGGACGGGGAGGAAAGCCGGGACGGCCCCGCCACCAGGCACGTCCCCGAGTTCAGCGAGGCCGAGGGCGGTACAACCTGACTGAACGTCACCCAGTCCGTCCCACTCTCTCTCCCCAGGGGAAGAAGCACATGGATCTCAGCGTGATGTTCTTCGGCGCGGAAAGCACGATGGCGCCCGCCGACAAGTACGAGGACATCCTGGCGATCGCCCGGACCGCGGACGAGCTCGGGTTCAAGGCGGTGTGGACGCCCGAGCGCCACTTCCAGGACTTCGGCCAGGTCTTCCCGAGCCCGGCCGTGCTCGGTGCCGCGCTCGCGGTGTCCACCTCGCGGATCGACATCCGGGCTGGCAGCGTCGTCCTGCCGCTGCACCACCCGCTGCGGGTCGCCGAGGAGTGGTCCGTCGTCGACAACCTCTCCCGGGGCCGGGTGGGTCTCTCGGTGGCAACGGGCTGGCACTCGACGGACTTTGTGCTGGCACCCGACCACTACGCCGACCGGCGTGAGCGCGCGCTGAGCGATATCGCGCTGCTGCGGCGGCTCTGGGCGGGCGAGGCGGTCGAGTTCCCGGACGGAATCGGCGAGCCGGTCGCCGTTCGCCCTCAACCGGTGCCGGCCAGCCGGGAGTTGCCGATCTGGCTGACCACCTCGGGCAACCCGGAGACCTGGGCGGCGGCCGGCACCCTGCAGACCGGCATTCTGGCGGCCTCCATCGGCCAGACCAGGGACGAGCTGGCCGACAAGATCCGGCGCTATCGCGAGGCCCACCGGGCGGCGCCGGCACCCGCCGCAGGCGGCGCCCAGAACGTGGTGACGCTGATGATGCACGCCTATGTGGGCGACAGCGACGCCGCCGTCCGTCAGCATGTCCGCGCTCCGCTGCAGAGCTACCTGCGGTCCTTCGTCCGGCAGATCTCCAGCAACAAGGTCGGGGCCACGGAAGCGGCGATGGCGAAGATGAGCGAGCGGGACCACGCCATGCTGGTCGAGTTCGCCTTCGAGCGCTACCTCGCCTGGGGTTCGCTGCTGGGCTCGCCCCAGCGCTGCCTGGACACCATGGCCGATCTGCGCGAACTGGGCGTCGACGAGATCGCCTGCTTCGTGGACTTCGGGCTGGAGCGCGACGAGGTGCTGAAGTCCCTGCACCGGCTCAGTGAGCTCAGGGCGTCCCTCGACTGACCGTCCGTCGGCAGACGTCACCCATCGGTACCCATTCATCGGTCTCACGCACCTGGAGTCGAGCATGTCCGCCGAAGCCTCTCTCGCCGAACGCATCGCGGCCCTCAGCAGCGAGCAGCGCGTCCGCTTCCTGCGCCAGCTGGTGGCGAAGGGCGAGCAGGTGGGTGCCATTCCGGCCGCCGTGCCGCTGCGGGGCGGCGAGCCGGGTGCCCCGGCGCCGCTCAGCCCGGCGCAGGAGGACCTGTGGGTCTTCGAGTCGATGTATCCGGAGACCGCGACCATCAACCTGTGCGGTGCGTACCACTTCGACCACGAGGTCCAACCGGCCCTGTTACAGGCCGCGTTGAACCTGGTGCTGGACAACCACGACATCCTGCGCTCCTCGATCGTCGAGACGCCCGAGGGGCTGCGGATGGTGCCGGGGCCGACCGGTGCCTTCGAGCTGGAGCGGACGGATCTGCGCTCCCTCCCCGGGCAGCGGCGCGAGGAGGCGGCCCGGGAACTGGTCGACACCTTCCGCCGGGGTACCTTCGACCTGGCCGAGGACCCGCTGCTGCGTGCCAGGTTCGTCCAACTCGCCGACGACCGTTCGATGCTGCTCCTGGGCATGCACCATGTCGTCACCGACTGGTGGTCCTTCGACGTGCTGCACACCGAATTCGCCCTGGCCCACCGTTCGTTGACGGATGGCAGTGCGGTGGCGCCGGAGCGTCCCCGGGTGCAGTACGCGGACTTCGCCGTCTGGCAGCGGGAGTGGGAGGAGGCCGGGGTCCATGCGCAGCAGCTCGCGTTCTGGCGCTCCTACCTGGCCGAGCTGCCCGGTGCCCCGTCGGTGGCCGCACCGCTCGACCCGACCTCCCCGGTGGGCTTCGCGGCCGGACGCCACGAGTTCGAGCTGCCCGCCGGGTTGGCGGCGGAGGTGCGGCGGTACGCGCGTGAGCACCGCACCACCGTCTTCGTCGTCCTGATGGCGGCCTTCGCGGTCTTCCTGCACCGCGTCTCGGGCGAGCGGGACCTGCTCATCGGCACGCCGACCGCCAACCGGACGACCCGGGGCCTGGAGCGGGTCATCGGCTACGTCATGAACATCATCGCCACTCGCTGGGCGATCGACCCGGAGGGTGACTTCGAGGCCATCGTCGCCGCCTTCAACGAGTCCTTCGCCCAGGTGCTGGCCAATGCCGACGTGCCGAACGGCCGGATCATCGCCGACCTCAACCCCGAGCGGCTGCCCAACCGTTCACCGCTCTTCCAGTGGGTCTTCATGCACCTCCCCGAGCAGGAGAGCGTCTCCACCCTGCCGGAGGGCGCGCGCTTCCAGCGCCTGACCACGGGCTCCGAGGAGCACGACTGCGTCCTCATCCTGCGGGACGTCGCCGAGGGCATCGCCGGCAGCTTCGAGTACCGCTCGGACCTGTTCGAGGCGGCCACGATCGAGCAGTGGTCGGACGGTTTCGTGGCGCTGTTGGAGGGGTTGTTGGTGGGTGGTGGCCGTCCGGTGGGTGCGGTGCCGCTGGTGGTGGGGGAGCGGCGGGTGGAGGTGCTGTCGGGGTGGAACGCCACTGAGGTCGCGGTCGTGCCTGGTGTGGTGCATGGGCTGGTGGGGCGGGATCCGTCGCGTGCGGCGGTGGGTTGTGGTGATGTGGTGTTGTCGTACGGGGAGTTGGGGGAGCGTTCGGATCGGCTGGCCTGGTGTCTGCGGGGGCTGGGGGTGGGTCCTGGTGTGGTGGTGGGGATCTGTCTGGGGCGGTCGGTGGAGATGGCTGTGGCGGTGCTGGGTGTGTTGAAGGCGGGTGGTGCGTATGTGCCTCTCGATGCGGCGTATCCGGTGGCGCGGTTGGGGTTCATGGTGGCGGACTCGGGTGCTCGGGTGGTGGTGACCGAGGAGGCGTTGGCGGGCAGGGTCGCCGGTCTGGGTGCTGAGTTGGTGGTGGTGGACGGTGTGGATGCGGTGCGGGTGGCGCAGGCGCCGGAGGTTGCGCTGCCGGTGGTGGGTGGGTCGGATCTGGCGTATGTGATCTACACCTCGGGTTCGACGGGTCGTCCCAAGGGGGTGGCGGTCGAACACGGTTCACTGCTGAACCTCGCCGTCGCCCAGCGGCGGGAGCTCGGCATCACGGCCGAGGACCGCGTACTGCAGTTCGCCTCCTTCAGCTTCGACGCCAGCATCGAGGAGATCTTCCCGACCCTGCTCGCGGGTGCCCGGTTGGAGATCGGCGCCGGTATTGCCGACACCTCCGTCCACGACCTCTTCGCCCTCGTCCGCAGCAAGGACGTCACCGTCCTCGACCTGCCCACCGCCTACTGGCACGAGCTGGTGCGGGCCGTCTCCGCCGACGATCCGCTCCCCGGCTCGGTGCGTCTGGTGGTGATCGGCGGCGAGGCCGTCGAACCCGGTGCGCTGGCATGCTGGTTCGCCTCGGAGACCCGGGCCGAGCTGCGCAACACCTACGGTCCGACCGAGACCACGGTGACCGCCACCGGCCACCTGGTCACGCCCGTCGAGGCCCGGCGGCGTCCGGCGATCGGCCGACCGCTGCCGCACGTCCGCGCCCATGTGCTGGACGGCCGCCTTGAGCCCGTACCTGTGGGTGTGGTCGGTGAGTTGTACCTGGGCGGCGCCGGAGTGGCGCGCGGCTACGTCGGCCGTCCGGCTCTGACGGCCGAGCGTTTCATCGCCGACCCGTTCGGGCCGCCCGGCTCGCGGCTCTACCGCACTGGCGACCTGGCGCGTCGACGGGCGGACGGCGAACTGGAGTTCGCCGGACGAGCGGACGGACAGGTGAAGCTGCGCGGCTTCCGGATCGAACTCGGCGAGATCGAGGCCGCGTTGCGCACCCGGCCCGAGGTGGTGCAGGCGGTCGCGGCCATCCGCGAGGACCGTCCCGGTGACCGCCGGCTGGTCGCCTACGCGGTCGCCGCGCCCGGTGCCGAGCCGGACCCGCACGCGCTGCGCGGACTGCTCGTCGGCGCGCTCCCCGAACACCTGGTGCCCTCCGTGGTCGTACTCGTCGACTCACTGCCGCTGACCCCCTCGGGCAAGCTGGACCGCGCCGCCCTGCCCGCCCCCGACTACGCCGCGCTGGTGTCCGGACGCGCAGCCAGGACTCCGCGGGAGAAGACGCTCTGCGAACTCTTCGGCGAAGTACTCGGCATCGCCGAAGTCGGCATCGACGACGGCTTCTTCGAACTCGGCGGCAACTCGCTGCTGGCCACCCGGCTGATCGCCCGGGTCCGCGCCACCCTGGGCGCCGAGGTCGGCATCAGGGCCCTTTTCGAGGCGCCCAATGTCGCCGCCCTCGCCCAGCGCCTGGACGCCCAGGGCGGCAAGCGCCGCGCCCGTCCCGCTCTGGTGCGCCGCCAGGCCGCCGCCGGAGACGCACGATGAGGCCGCTCTCCTACGCCCAGCGCAGGCTCTGGTTCCTCGCCCGCCTCGACGGTCCGAGCGCCGTCTACAACCTGCCCCTCACACTGCGCCTGACCGGCCCGCTCGACGTGGCGGCGCTGGAGGCCGCCATCGCCGACCTCGTGGACCGTCACGAGGTGCTGCGCTCGGTCTACGGCGAGGCCGACGGCGAGCCCTACCAGCGCGTACTGGACCCGGCGCAGGGGCGTCCGACGCTCCACCGGGCGGACTGCGCGCCGCAGCACCTGGCGGACGCGCTCGGTGCAGCCGTCCGCCGCCCGTTCGACCTAGCTGCCGAGACGCCGCTCCGGGCCACCCTGCTGCGACTGGAGGACCAGGAGCATGTCCTGGTCCTGCTGATGCACCACATCGCCACCGACGGCTACTCGATGGGCCCGCTCGGCCGCGATCTCGCCACCGCCTACGCAGCCCGGCTCAAGGGCACCTCGCCGGGCTGGGAGCCGTTACCGGTCCAGTACACCGACTACACGCTCTGGCAGCAGGAGCTGCTCGGCGAGGCGGACGATCCGCAGAGCCTCCAGCACGAGCAACTCGCCTACTGGCGCCGGGCCTTGGCCGACCTTCCGGACGAGCTCGGGCTGCCCTTCGACCGCCCTCGGCCCGCGATCGCCGGGCACCACGGCGAGCAGGTGCCGATCCGGGCGGGCGCCGAACTGCAACGGCGGCTCACCGCCCTGGCGCAGGAGACCGGCAGCACGGCCTTCATGGTGGTGCAGGCAGCCCTCGCCGCGCTGCTCGGGCGCCTGGGCGCCGGGCCGGTCGTCCCGCTCGGCTCGGTCGTGGCGGGCCGCACCGACGATGCTCTGGAGGACCTGGTCGGCTTCTTCGTCAACACCCTGGTGCTGCGCACCGATCTGAGCGGCGACCCCACCTTCCGTGAGCTGCTGCACCGTGTGCGCGAGGCCGACCTGAGCGCCTACGAGCACCAGGACCTGCCTTTCGAACGACTGGTGGAGGCCCTCAACCCGGTCCGCTCCACGGCCCGGCACCCGCTCTTCCAGGTGATGGTGGCCTTCGAGAGCGACCACGGTGCGCCCCTCGACCTGCCGGGCCTGCGCGCCGAGCAGCTCAACACGGATGCCGGGACGGCCAAGTTCGACCTCTCCTTCCATCTGGTGGACCAGTACGCGCCCGACGGCACCCCGCAGGGCCTGCACGGCGTGATCGAATACGCCACCGAACTCTTCGACCGGGCGACGGCCGAGGCCCTGGCCGCCCGGCTGCTGCGGGTGCTGGAGGCGGTCACGGCCGACCCCGGCCTGCGGGTGGGCGAACTCGACATCCTTCAGGCGGCGGAGCGGCGCCGGCTGCTGGTCGAGTGGAACGGCTCGCCGGTGCAGGAGGAGGCCGCCACCGTGGTCGAGCTGTTCGAGCGACAGGCCGCGGCCGCGCCGCAGGACCCGGCCGTCTCCTGCGGCGAGCGCACTCTGACCTACCGCCAGTTGAACGAGCGGGCCAACGGGCTCGCCCGGGAGCTGATCGCCCGAGGCGCCGGACCCGGACAGCTGGTCGGTCTCGCCCTGTCGCGGACCGAGAACCTGGTGGTGGCCGTCCTCGGGGTGCTCAAGTCCGGCGCCGCCTATCTGCCGATCGACCCCGCGCATCCCGCAGCGCGGATCGCCCGCACCGTCGCCGACGCCCGGCCGCTGCTGGTGCTCGCGGACCCGGCCACCGAGGCGGCCGTCGCGGCGGCGGACGTGCCGGTCCACGGTCTCGGCACCCTCCTGACGGAGCAGCGGGTCGAGAACGTGACCGACGCCGAGCGCAGCGCACCGCTGCTGCCCGGCGACGCCGCCTACGTCATCCACACCTCCGGATCGACTGGCACCCCCAAGGGTGTGGTGGTCGAACACCGCAGCCTCGCGGCCTTCGCCCGCTGGGGGAGCGGGACCGAACTGCTGCGCCGCAGCCGCCGGGTGCTGCTCACCACCTCGCTCAGCTTCGACGTGTCGGTCTTCGAGATCTTCCCGGCACTGGTCCGCGGCGCGGTGGTCGAGGTGGTCGAGAACCTGCTCCTCGCGGCAGGGGTCGGCCCCGACCGGCTGGACGGCGCGCTGCTCAGCGGCGCGCCCTCGGCGCTGGCCGGGCTGCTGGGACTCGGCCTGGACGGCGGCCGGCCGCAGACGGTGATCGCCGCCGGAGAGGCCCTGCCACCCGCCCTGCTCGACAGGCTCCGCACCGAACTTCCCGGTGCGACCCTGGTCAACGCATACGGGCCGACCGAGACGACGGTTTACAGCACGCTCTGGCACGACGACGGCAGCGTGCTCGGCGCCTCCTTGCCGATCGGCCGTCCGCTGCCCGGCGTCCGGGTCTACGTCCTGGACGAGCGGCTCGGCCCGGTGCCGACCGGTGTGGTCGGCGAGCTGTACATCGCGGGAGCCGGACTCGCCCGGGGCTACCTGGGCCGCCCGGGGCTCACCTCCGAGCGCTTCGTGGCCTGCCCCTACGGCGAGCCGGGCGAGCGGATGTACCGCACCGGCGACCTGGTGCGGTGGCGGACGGACGGCCGGCTGGAGTTCGCCGGCCGGGCGGACGGCCAGGTGAAGATCCGGGGCTTCAGGATCGAGCTCGGCGAGGTCGAGGCCCACCTCGCAGGGCTGCCGGGCGTGGCCAGGGCCGCTGCGCTCGCACGCGGTGAACAGCTGGTCGGGTACGTCGTGCCGGCCAAGGGCGCAGAGCTGGACCCGGGACGGCTGCGCGGTGAACTGGCCACGCTGCTGCCGGGGCACCTGGTGCCCTCCGTCGTGGTGCTGCTCGACGAACTGCCGCTGACCACCAGCGGAAAGCTCGACCGGGCGGCGCTGCCCGAGCCGCAGACCGCGCCGACGAGCAGCCGAGGCCCGGAGACCCCGCTGGAGGAACTCGTCGGCCGGATGTTCGCCGAGGTGCTCGGTCTGGACCGGGTCGGCATGGACGACGGCTTCTTCGAACTGGGCGGGCACTCGCTGCTGGCGGCCCGGCTGGCCGCCCGGATCCGCGACGTCCTCGGCGTACCCGTGG
The DNA here is from genome assembly GCF_029892105.1 of Kitasatospora sp. GP82. Taxonomy (GTDB): domain Bacteria; phylum Actinomycetota; class Actinomycetes; order Streptomycetales; family Streptomycetaceae; genus Kitasatospora. Next base: position 18,775 of record NZ_JARZAJ010000036.1, read on the forward strand.
GCATCCGCGACCTGTTCCAGGCTCCCACCGCCGCAGCGCTGACCCGCCGCCTCGACCATGGCAGCCGGGAGAGCGCCTTCGCCGCCCTCCTGCCCCTGCGTGCGGGCGACTCCCCGGGCACGGGCGACGCGCAGGCACCGCTGTTCTGCGTCCATCCGGCCCTGGGCCTCGGCTGGAGCTACACCGCCCTGCTCCGCCACCTCGACCCGGCCCTGCCGCTGTACGCGCTCCAGTCGCCGGGACTCGAACAGCCGGGACCGCCGCCGCAGTCGGTCGGCGACCTCGCCGCCGACTACCTGGACCGGCTGCGCAAGGTGCAGCCCAACGGCCCCTACCGGCTGCTGGGCTGGTCCTTCGGCGGGCTGGTCGCCTTCGAACTGGCGCTGCGACTCCAGGCCGAGGGCGAACAGGTGGAGCTGCTGGCCCTCCTCGACACCGATCTTCGGACACCGGCCCGGGAGGACCTGCCGATCACTGCGGCCGCCGAGGCCGAGCGGGAGGCCCTGGAGATCCTGCTGAAGGACCTCGGCCTCGCTGTCGAAGCCCCGGTGGACCGCGCGGCCGCCCGTGAGCTGCTGCGCCGGGCGGGCAGCGGTCTTGCCGAGCTGACGGAGCCGCAGCTGGACGCGGTGGTCGCCGCCTACACCGACCACGCCCGGATCGCCCGGACGTACCGCCCCGGCCGCTTCCGCGGCGAACTGCTCGCATTCACCGCCACGGCTGAACCGGACCCGGTCCCCGTCGACCACTGGCACCGCCACGCCGACGCGGTCCGCACCCACCGACTCGACTGCGGTCACCACGATGTGCTCTCCCCCCGGACGGCCGCCGAGGTCGGCCGGGTCCTCACCGAGGCACTTGCCCCGTGACGTCGGCAATGCCCTCAACCCAGCACCGAACTCCCAAGGAGCGACCGATGAGCAACCCCTTCGAGAACGACGAGGCGCAGTACCGGGTCCTGGTCAACGACGAGGGCCAGCACTCCCTGTGGCCGGCTTTCCTGGACGTCCCCGCCGGCTGGACGGCCGTCTTCGGCGAGAGCGACCGCGCCGCCTGCCTCGCCTATGTCGAGGAGCACTGGACCGACCTGCGCCCGCGCAGCCTGGCCGCCCGGCACGAGGCCGACGCCCGCAGCTGACCCAGGCCCTGTCCGGCCCACGGCCCGGCGGCAGCGAACGCGAGAGAACCGAACGTGAATCTGAGAGGCGACGCCCAAATGACTGTCAGTGAGGACTGCTTTCCGGTCTCCGCCGCCCAGGACCGGCTGCTGGTACTCGATCGGATGAACCCCGGAAGCCCGCAGTACAACCTGTTCGCGGCCTTCCTCGTTCGGGGCGCCTTCGACCCGAAGGTGTTCGAGGAGTCCCTGTCGCTGGCCGTGGACCGCCACGAGGCGCTGCGAACGGTCTTCCGGGTGGTCGGCGGCGTCCACCGGCAGGTCGTCCGCAGCGAGGGCCGCGCCGACCTGGAGACGGTGCGCCACATCCACCCCGACGAGGTGACCGAGCTGCTGCGGGACCGGGCACAGCGCTCCTTCGACCTGGCCGAAGGTCCGCTGCTGCGCTGCGTACTCGCGGAGGTCACCGACGGCAGCTGGGCCGTGCTGCTCACCATGCACCACCTGATCGCCGACGGCTGGTCGCTGGAGGTCCTGCTCAGGGAACTCTCCCTCTCCTACCGCGAGTTGGCCGAGGGCCGGATCCCGTCGTTTGCCGAACTGCCGATCCAGTACGCCGACTTCGCCGCCTGGCAGCGCGAACGGATCGAGTCGGGCGAGTACCGCGACCAGATCGGGTACTGGCGGGACTCGCTGCACGGAGCGCCCGAATTCCTCGAACTGCCGGTGGACTTCCCCCGACCGCAGGTGCTCACCCCGCACGGCGGAAACGAACGGTTCGTACTGCCCGCCGAGCTGGTCGAGCGACTGGAGCAGGCCGGACGGCAGTCCGGTGCCACCCTCTTCATGACCCTGCTCGCCGCCTACAGCGTCTTTCTGGCCCGGCTCTCCGGGCAGCCGGACGTGGTGGTGGGCGTTCCCACCGCCGGCCGCGAGCGGCCCGAACTGCACGATGTGGTCGGTCTGTTCGTCAACACCGTCGCGCTGCGCACCGATCTCTCGGACGACCCCTCCTTCCCCGAACTGCTGGAGCGGGTGCGCGTTCGGACGGCGGAGGGGCAGCCCCACCACGACGCGCCGTTCGACAGCGTGGTCTCGGCCATCGCCCCGGTCCGGGAGCTCAGCCACGACCCGGTGTTCCAGGTGATGTTCTCCTTCGACGACGAGACCGACATCGCCCTCGACCTTCCCGGCACCTCCGTCCGGCGGGTCGAATTCCTGTTGGACATCGCCAAGTTCGACTCCATGCTGTACATGGAGCGCAGCGGCGGCGAGCTCCGCGCCCGCTTCGAGTACCGCTCGGACCTGTTCGCCCCCGAGACCGTGAAGCAGTGGGTCGAGAGCTTCGTGGCGCTGTTGGAGGGGTTGTTGGTGGGTGGTGGCCGTCCGGTGGGTGCGGTGCCGCTGGTGGTGGGGGAGCGGCGGGTGGAGGTGCTGTCGGGGTGGAACGCCACTGAGGTCGCGGTCGTGCCTGGTGTGGTGCATGGGCTGGTGGGGCGGGATCCGTCGCGTGCGGCGGTGGGTTGTGGTGATGTGGTGTTGTCGTACGGGGAGTTGGGGGAGCGTTCGGATCGGCTGGCCTGGTGTCTGCGGGGGCTGGGGGTGGGTCCTGGTGTGGTGGTGGGGATCTGTCTGGGGCGGTCGGTGGAGATGGCTGTGGCGGTGCTGGGTGTGTTGAAGGCGGGTGGTGCGTATGTGCCTCTCGATGCGGCGTATCCGGTGGCGCGGTTGGGGTTCATGGTGGCGGACTCGGGTGCTCGGGTGGTGGTGACCGAGGAGGCGTTGGCGGGCAGGGTCGCCGGTCTGGGCGCTGAGTTGGTGGTGGTGGACGGTGTGGATGCGGTGCGGGTGGCGCAGGCGCCGGAGGTTGCGCTGCCGGTGGTGGGTGGGTCGGATCTGGCGTATGTGATCTACACCTCGGGGTCGACGGGTCGTCCCAAGGGGGTGGCGGTCGAACACGGTTCACTGCTGAACCTCGCCGTCGCCCAGGGGCCGGAGTTCGGTATCACGGCCGAGTCCCGGGTCCTGCAGTTCGCCTCCTTCAGCTTCGACGTCTCCGTCTCCGACATGTTCTTCACCTGGGTCGCCGGCGGCTATCTCCAGATCGCCGCCGAGGACGAGCGCCTGGGCCGCCCGCTGTTCGACCGGCTGCGGGACTCCCGGATCACCTCCGTGACCTTCCCCCCGTCCGCCGTCGCCTCGCTGCCCTGGTCTCCCGGTGCACTGCCCGACCTGGAGATCCTCAACGTCGGCGGGGAGGCGTTCGCAGCCGACCTGATCGAGCCCTGGGCCCAGGACCGCCTGGTGGTGGATGCCTACGGGCCGACCGAGAGCACGGTCTGGACCACCCTCGCGGCCTTCCACCCCGGACGGACGCCGCTGATCGGCGGCCCGCTGGCGAACCTTCAGGTGTACGTCCTGGACGGGCTCCTCGAACCGGTGCCGCTCGGTGTGGCCGGGGAGCTGTATGTCGGTGGTGTCGGTGTGGCCCGGGGCTATGTGGGCCGCCCGGCCCTGACGGCCGAGCGCTTTGTCGCCGACCCGTTCGGGCCGCCCGGCTCGCGGCTCTACCGCACCGGGGACCTGGCCCGCTGGCGCGACGGCGGTCGACTGGAGTTCCTCGGCCGGGTCGACGACCAGGTCAAGGTGCGCGGCTTCCGGATCGAACTCGGCGAGGTCGAGGAGGCACTGCGCGCCCACGCGGGCGTGGACCGCGCGGTGGTGGTGGCCCGCCGCGAGGAGGGGGCGACGGAGGCCCGGCTGGTCGCCTACCTCGGCGCCAGCGGCGACGGCGTCCCGCCGGGCGAGGAACTGCGCGCCTGGCTGAGTGCCCGGCTGCCGACCTATATGGTGCCGGAGGTGTTCGTCGCCCTGGAGGTCTTCCCGACCACCCGGGCGGGCAAGGTGGACAAGGCCGCGCTGCCCGCACCGCAGGCCGTACGGCCCGAGCTGGCGCAGACGTACGTCGCGCCGCGCTGCGACACCGAGCGCAGGCTGTCGAAGATCTGGGCCGGGGTGCTCCAGGTGGACCGGGTCGGCGTCCACGACAACTTCTTCGACCTGGGCGGGACTTCGATCCGCCTGCTGGCGGTGCAGGCGCAGCTGAAGGAGCACGGGCTGGATGCCGGTATCCGACTGCCCGAGCTGTTCCGCTTCCCGACCGTCGGCGCGCTCGCCGCCCACCTGGACAGCAGCACCGCCGCGGACGCTCCGGCCGCGGGCAGTACCGAATCCTCCAACCGGGGCGCGGAGCGCCGCCGACGCGTAGCCGCTCTGGGAGCCAGGCGCGGGGCAGACACTGACGGAAAGGCCGGACGTTGAACGACAACCCCCTCTCGGACGCGATAGCGGTCGTCGGGATGAGCGGGCGCTTCCCGGGCGCCGCCACCCTCGACGCCTACTGGGACAACCTGCGGGACGGTATCTGCTCGATCACCGACTTCACCCTCGAAGAGGCGCTCGCCGACGGTGCCGACCCCGCCGAGGTGTCCAGGCCCGACTATGTCCCCGCCAAGGGCCTGTTGGCCGACGCGGACCGCTTCGAGGCGGAGCTCTTCGGCTTCAACCCCAGGGAGGCCGCCGTCCTCGACCCGCAGCACCGCCTGCTGCTGGAGACCGCCTGGAAGGCCCTGGAGGATGCCGGGTACGACCCGCGCGCCGTACCCGAAACGACCGGCGTCTACGTCGGTGGCGGACTCACCGAGCACGCCGTCGCCGCCCAGGGCGACTTCCGGCTCGCCGAGGAACGCGGCGTCATGCAGGTGAAGCTGCTGACCGACAAGGACTATCTGGCCTCCTGGATCTCCTACCGGCTCGGCCTGCGCGGCCCCAGCATGGTGGTGCAGACCGCCTGTTCGACCTCGCTGACCGCTGTCCACCTGGCGGTACAGAGCCTGCTGCTCGGCGAGTGCTCGCTCGCGCTGGCAGGCGGTGTCGCGGTGGACAACCTCGCCAGGCGCGGCTACCTCTACTACGAGGGCGGTGTCGCCTCCCCGGACGGCCGCTGCCGCCCCTTCGACGAGCAGTCCGCCGGAACGCTGGGCGGCAACGGCGTGGGCCTGGTGGTGCTGCGGCGCTACGAGGACGCACTGCGCGACGGCGACCGCGTGTACGCGGTGATCCGCGGCTCCGCGGTGACCAACGACGGGGCCGCCAAGGTCGGCTTCACCGCCCCGAGTCCGGAAGGACAGCAGGCTGTCCTGGCCGAGGCGATGGCGGCGGCCGGTGTCTCCCCGCGCGACCTCCAGTACATCGAGATGCACGGCAGCGGCACCGCCCTGGGCGACCGGATCGAGGTCGGCGCCGCCACCGCCGCGTTCGGCGCCGAGCCCGGCGAGACGGCCTGGTGCGGCATCGGCTCGGTCAAGTCCAACATCGGGCACCTGGACGCCGCCGCCGGAATCGCCGGACTGCTCAAGGTCGTCCTGATGCTGCGACGCCGCAGCCTCGTCCCGACCGCCAACTTCCAACGGCCCAACCCCGAACTGGAGTTGGAGAAGACGCCGTTCTACGTGGTGGACCGCACCGCCGAGTGGCCCAGGCCCGAGGGTGCGCGCCGCCGGGCCGGAGTGACCTCGGTCGGCCTGGGCGGTACCAACGTCCACGTCGTCCTGGAGGAGGCCCCTGACCAGCCCGCACCCGACACCCAGGCCCAGACCACCCAGCTGCTGCCGCTCTCCGCCCGTACCGAGCGCAGCCTGCTCGGCGCCGCCGAGGCGCTCAGCCGTCACCTCGCCGAGCCCGCCACGGTGCCGCTGGCCGACGTCGCCCACACCCTCCAGAGCGGCCGCTCGGCGCTCGGCGTGCGCGGCTGTGTGGTGGCCAGGACGGCGGTGGAGGCCGCCGAGGAGCTGCGGCTGCTGGCCGGGTCGGGCCGGACCCGCACGGTCTGCTCGCCCGGCGCACCGGTCTTCCTGCTGTCCGGTCAGGGCGGTCACTACCCCGGCATGGGCGCGGACCTGTACCGCGCGTACCCGGCCTTCCGGGACGCCTTCGACGCCTGCGCCCAACGGCTGACGGAGCGCCACGGCATCGACCCGCGCTCCTGGCTGCCCGGCGCCGCACCGACCGGCGACGACGCCGGCTCCACCGCCTACTGGCAGCCGGCACTGTTCAGCCTGGAGTACGCCGCCGCCCGCCTGTGGGCCGGTTGGGGCGTCACCCCGGCGGCGGTGGTCGGCCACAGCCTGGGCGAGTACCCGGCCGCGGTGCTCGCCGGGGTCTTCACCCTGGACGAGGCGCTGGATCTGGTGGTGACCCGCGCCCGGTTGATGGCCGGCACCGCGCCGGGCCGGATGGTGGCCGTCGCGCTTGCGGAGGCCGAACTGCTGCCGCTGCTGGAGGGACACGGAAACGTCGCGCTGGCCGCCGTCAACGGCCCCGCGGCCTGCGTCCTGTCAGGACCGGTGGAGGACGTGGACCGGATCACCGCGGAACTGGCGGCCAGGCGCATCGGCGCCCGTCCTCTCGCCACCGGCCACGCCTTCCACTCCCCGGCGATGGACGAGATCCTCGACGCCTTCGAGGCCGAGGTCGCCGGGATCGGACCGCGCCGCCCCGCAGGACCGTTCGTCTCCACCGTCACCGGTGGCACGGCCGACCCCGCGCGGGTGGCCACGGCGGCCTACTGGCGGGACCAACTGCGGCTGCCGGTACGGTTCGCCGATGCCGTGGCAGCGGCGGGAGAGCTCACCGACGGACCGTTGCTGGAGCTCGGCCCCGGCAATGCGCTGACCGGTCAGGCCCGACGCGTGCTGCCGGGCCGGCCCGCGCACGCCACGCTGGCCGAGGACACCGAACAGGCCCGCACCCTGCGCGCCCTGGGCGAGCTGTGGACGTCCGGGCAGCAGGTGAACTGGCCGGCGGTGACCGGCCCCGACGTCCGGCGCGCCCACCTGCCCGGGTACGTCTTCGACGGGGCCCCGCGCGGGGCCCTCACCCGTACCGTCGCCCAGCCCGCCGCTCCGGTTGCGCCATCGGTGCCGACACAGACGCTGGCCGGCTCCGAACCGGCTGTGCAGTCACCTGCCGCGCAGTCACCGATCGTGCCGACGCCTCAGGACTCCGTTCGCGACCGGATCGCCGAGCTGCTCATGGAGTCCCTCGGCATCGAGTCGGACGCCGGGCTGGACCGCTCCTTCTTCGACGCCGGAGGGGACTCCCTCGCCGCCGTCCACCTCGCGGGCAAACTCCGTGACTCCCTGGAGATCGAGATCCCGATCGCCCTGCTGCTGGAGCAGATCACGCTCCGCGAGCTGATCGACAGGATCGCCGAGACCAGGGAGAGTCGGGACAGCGACGGGTTGATCGACTCCCTGCTCAGCGAAATCGAGTCGGGCGGCTGACCCGCCGAGCAACGAGCCCCGAGCAGCGGGCCCGAGGAATGTCCCAAGAACGAGGAAAGACCGACACCATGGCCACCAGCAAGCTCCTGCCATTCGCTTCCAGGACGCCGGACCCGGCGACGACTCGTCGGCTCTACTGCTTCCCGCCCTCCGGTGGCGGCGCCTCCGGCTTCGTGCCGTGGCGGGCGCCGCTCGCCGGGGCGGCGGCGGTCGAACCCGTGCAGTACCCGGGCCGCGAGAGCCGGATCGTCGAACCCCTTGCCGTCGATCTTCGGGCGCTGGCCCGGGACATCGCCGCAGAGCTGGAGCCGGACACCTTCACCGGCTACGCCCTGCTGGGCCACAGCATGGGTGCCGTGGTGGCCTTCGAGGTGGTCCGGGAACTGCGCCGCCGCGCCGCCCGCCTGCCCGACCTGCTGGTGGTCTCCGCCGCCCCGGCGCCCCAACGTCCCCTGGAGGGGCGGCCGCAGCCCGCCGACGGCGACGAAGCCTACGAGGACTATCTGCGCCTGCTCGGCGGCACCTCGCCCGAGGTCCTCGCCACGCCGGAGCTGATGGAACTGATCATCCCCGTGCTGCGCTCGGACCTGGCGCTGCTGACCAACTACCGCCACCGGCCCGAACCACCGCTCGACATCCCGATCCTGGCCGTGGGAGGCAGCAGCGACCCGGTGGTGTCACCGGAGGACCTTTCCGGCTGGGCGGAGCACACGACGGCGGAGTTCACCCTCGAACTGCTGCCCGGCGGCCACTTCTACTTCCGCGACTCCGACCAGCTCTTCCAGATCGTCCGCCGCCACCTGGCCGACCTTTCCCACCGCTAGGCCCTGTCCGGCCGATCCTGCCGGGCGCGCGACGCCGGGCATCCCTCCCCCGGCCTCCGGCCGGGAGGTGCCCCCTCGGACGCACGACCGGATTGCCCGAGTACGCCCAGTACGAGGCCGATCCGGTCGCACGCCCAGCCGGGCGCCCGGCGCCGCGCGCCCCGCGGCGTCAGCCGCAGGTGTCACAGCCGACAGGATCGACCGGACAGGGCCCAGGCCCGCCCCCGGATCCTTGCGCAGTCGGGAACGTCTTCGGGGTGCGGGGCCCTGCTGGATCGACTGCGTGCGGACCCATAGCCGAGAGGACGCACCACACATGACCACCTCGACCCAAGACTCCACAACCACCCGCGAGCAGCAACTCGACCGCGCCTACGCCCGGTTACGCGCCGAGTTGCCCGCCGCCGACCTGGCGGGCGCCGCCCAGGCGGCCGTCCGTCTGCACGCCGCCCTCGCCCGGGGCGGCACCTCGGACCAGGGCGTGGTCCTGGTCGCGTACGGAGGCGGCAAGGACAGCAGTTACGCGCTGGCCTTCGTCCGGGCGATGCAGCTGGTCCTGCACCGGATCCACGGCCGCACCTTCCGGATGAGAGTGGTGACCAACCGTCATGCCGGTATGCCCCCGGCGGTGATGGAGAACATCGACCGCGTCTACCGCGCGCTCGAACTGACAGCCGACCCCGACTGCGAGCTGCTGCTGGTCGACGGCGAGGAGATCGTTCCGTTCCGGGCCGATCTGCCCATCCCCGAAAGGGTGGTGGAGCGCAACCGCGCCGACATCCTGATGACCGGGCACCGTGCGGCCGGCGACGGCCGTCCGACCTTCTGCAACGCCTGCAACCTGAGCATGGTCAAGTCCTTCGGCCTCGCTGCCGCCCACGCGGGCGGGGTGGACCTCATCGTCACCGGTGACTCGCCTGAGGAACAGCGCGCGTACTACCGCTGGACCAGCCGCCTGTCCCGCCGTCTGGGCCGCACCGCCACGGTGGCGAGCCCGGCGGCGGTGCCGGCTCCAAACGGTCAACGCCGGGGGTTCAAGCGGGTGCTGGAGAAGTTCGACGGGATCTCGCAGTCCTACTTCGCCGACATCCACGGGGCGGAGGCCGTGGATGCCGCCGTGCACGGTGTGCCGCACCAGGTCCGCGAGGGCCTCGAGTTCTTCTCGATCTACCAGGAGACCAACTACGCGAGCGGCAGCCACTGGGAGTTCCTGACCGGGTTCCTGGGTTTCGTCTTCGACGACCTGGCCTTCAGCTTCAGCGAGTCGGACTGCGGGAACCCGGGCCTGATGGCACACCTGCGGGGCCTCAAGTGCGAGCACCGGTACGGCCGTTCGTACGCCGAGGGGCTCGACGAGTACGTGGCCTTCGCCACCGGGATCATGCGCCGCAAGGACTTCCCCGACCGGCTGGTCGACCTCGTCCAGCGCCGGTACGAGGGTGAGGCCGGGGTGGCCAGGATGCGTGCCCTGATGGACGACTACGCGCGGGCGGCCTACGGGCTCACCGAGGAGCAGCTGATCTGCATGGTCCACGCCCCGTTCGTGGACAAGGGCGCCGCTCTGGCCGACTACCTCGCCGCCGAGCAGCCGCACCTCGCCGGGAGGCTGGCCGAGGTGCACGAGCTGCTGTCCGGTGAGGGTGAGGGCGAGGGCGAGGGCGAGGGCGAGCGCGCCGGGCGCCCTACGGAACTGGCCGAGGAGCTGGCCCGGTTCAGCGGGCTGACGCTCAGCCGCCTGCGGGTGCTGTACCGGGCCTCGCTGCTGCCGGGTGGCGGCCAGGAGTCCGGCCTACTGGGCGCCATCCTCGACGGTGATCCGCACAAGGAGGCCATCCGCACCAGGCACCGGGCCGACGGCCCGGCCGTCCTGGAACTGATCTCCGGACGCTGACCGGCGTCCGCCGGGCCAGGCCCGCCCCTGGCCCGGCGCAGCCCCGGCCCCTCGCGTACGACCACGACCTTCGCACTCCCAGGACCGATCGGAATGGTAACTGTGGCTCAACCCCAGGTAGACGTGTGTGTGCACACGCTGTTCGAGGCGCGGGCAGCGCAGACCCCCGACGCCGTGGCGCTGATCCTCGGCAGTGACTCGGGCTCCGAGTCGACGAGCATCGAGCCGCCAAGCATCGAGCCGATCAGCTACGGGCAGCTGAACGCGCGCGCCAACCGGCTGGCCCGCCACCTCGTGGGCCAGGGCGTCAGGCCCGGCTCGCTCGTCGGCGTGCACCTTGAGCGCGGCATCGAGATGGTCGTCGCGGTGCTCGCCGTGCTCAAGGCCGGCGCCGCCTACACCATGCTGGACCCGGACTTCCCCCCGGACCGGCTGCGCGAGGTGGTGGCCGACGCACAGGTCTCTGCGGTGGTGTACTGGTCGGCCACCGCCCGTGGCCTGTTCGACCGCCGCCTGCCGACCCTGCTGGTCGACGTGGACGCGAACGCCGCCCGGATCGCCGCGCACCCGGCCGAGGACCTGGGCCTGCCACTCGACGCGGCTGACCTGGCCTGCGTGATGTTCACCTCCGGATCCACCGGGCGGCCCAAGGGCGTCGCGGCCCCGCATCTGGCGATCACCGCCACCCTGCTGGGCCAGGACTATCTGGACTTCGACGCCTCCGCCGTCTGGCTGCAGTGCTCGCCGGTCTCCTGGGACGCCTTCGCCCTGGAGCTGTGGGGCGCCCTGCTCACCGGGGCGACCTGTGTCCTCCAGCCCGGACAGCGTCCCGAACCGGCGGTGCTGTCGGCCCTGGTGGCCCGGCACTCCGTCACCAACCTCTACCTCTCCGCCGGGCTGTTCAACGTCGTCGCCGACGAGTACCCCGACGCACTGGCGGGCCTGCACCGGCTGGTCGTCGGAGGCGAGGCGCTCTCGGCTGCCCACGTGCGGCGGGCCCTCGCCCGCCACCCGCAGCTGCGGCTGTCCAACGGGTACGGACCCGTCGAAGGCATGGTCTTCATGACCACCCACGCCGTCGCGGCCGCCGACGCTGACCGCTCCTCGATACCGATCGGACGCCCGATCGCGGCCAAGCAGGTCTATGTCCTGGACGAGAAGCTGCGGCCGGTCGCCGACGGTGCCGTCGGCGAGCTGTACGCCGCCGGGGCGGGGCTCGCCCACGGCTACACGGGACGTCCCGAGCTGACCGCCGAGCGCTTCGTGGCCGACCCTTTCGGCGCGTCCGGTGAGCGGATGTACCGAACCGGCGACCTGGTGCGCCAACACGCCGACGGGCCAATGGAGTTCATCGGACGCGCGGACCGCCAGGTCAAGATCCGGGGCTTCAGGATCGAGCCCGGTGAGGTCGAGGCCGTACTCGCCCGCCACCGCTCGGTCGAGCGGGTCGCGGTCCTCGCCCGCGAGGACACCCCCGGCAACGGGCGCCTCGTCGCCTACGTCGTCCCGGCCGCAGCCGGCGCGCCCGCCGGCGGTACGGCCGCAGCCGCCGACGGGATCGGCAGCGGGATCGGCGAGGAACTGCGCCGCCACGCCGCCGCCGTACTCCCGGACCACCTGGTGCCGGCGGCCTTCGTGACCCTCGACGCGCTGCCGCTGACGCCCGCCGGAAAGCTGGACCGGGCCGCCCTGCCCGCACCGCCGCAGCCCGCCACCCACGCCACCGGTCGCGCACCGCGCACCGCCCGCGAGGAGATCCTCTGCGGCGTCTTCGCCGAGGTCCTCGGTCTTCCCTCGGTGGGCATCGACGACAACTTCTTCGAATCCGGCGGCAATTCGCTGCTGGCAGCCCGGCTGCTCAGCCGTATCCACGCCGCCCTGGGAGCCGAGCCGGGTGTCCGGGCACTCTTCGAGGGCCCGACCGTGGCGGCCCTCGCCCAGCGCCTCACCGCCGCTGCCGCCGCCTCCGCCGAGGGGGCGGCCCGACCGCGGCTGCGCCCTGCCGACCGCCCGGCCACCCTCCCGCTGTCCTCCGCGCAGCGCCGCCTCTGGTTCCTCGACCGGGTGGGCGACGGTGTCGCGTACAGCATGCCGATGCTGGTCCGGCTGCGCGGCGAGCTGGACCCGCAGGCGCTGGCCGCCGCGCTCGGCGACGTGGTCGTCCGGCACGAGGCGCTGCGCACCCTCTATCCGGAGGTCGAGGGCGAGCCCGTCCAGCGGGTGCTGCCGGCGGAGCAGGCCCACCCGGCCTTCGAGACGGTGCCCGTCGAGCGGACCGAGCTCGAAGCCCGGATCGCCGAGGCCGCCCGCCACCGCTTCGACCTCGCCGCCGAACTCCCCCTCCGCGCCGTCCTGTTCACCGTCCGGGAGAGCGCATCGGCGGTCCCCGAACACGCACTGCTGCTGCTGATGCACCACATCGCCACCGACGGCTGGTCGCTGCCGCCGCTGATGCGCGACCTGTCCGTCGCCTACCGGGCGCGGATCGGCAGCAGTGCGCCGGACTGGACGCCACTGCCGATCCAGTACGCGGACTACACCCTCTGGCAGCAGGAGCTGCTCGGCGAACCCGGCGGGCCCGACAGCCTGCTGGGGCGCCAACTCGCCCACTGGCGGCAGACACTGGACGGAATACCGGAGGAGCTGCGGCTGCCGCGCACCCGCAGCCGCGGGCAGCGGGACTCGACCCGCGCCGAGACCGTCCTTCGCCGACTGGACGCCGACCGGCACACCCGTCTGGTCGAACTCGCCCGGCGACACGGGTGCACGCTCTTCATGGTGCTCCAGGGCGGCCTGGCCGTCCTGCTGTCCCGACTGGGCGCGGGCGAGGACATCCCGATCGGTGCCCCGATCGCCGGTCGCGGCGAGGACGCCCTGGACGACCTCGTCGGCTTCTTCGTCAACACCCTGGTCCTGCGCACCGACGTCTCCGCAGACCCCACCGTCGGTGAACTGCTGGCCCGGATCCGCGACACCGACTTGGCCGCCTACGCCCACCAGGACGTCCCCTTCGAGCAGTTGGTGGACGAGCTGCGCCCGACCAGGTCGCTGAACCGCAACCCGCTGTTCCAGGTCATGCTCGCGCTCCAGAACAACGACCGGGCCGAACTCGCCCTTCCGGGCGTAGAATCCCGCGTCGAGGTGGTCAGGACCGGTTCCGCCCGGTTCGACCTGGTCCTGGACGCCACCGACAGCTACACCCGCGACGGCGCCCCGAACGGCATCGACCTCACCGTCGAGTACCGCGCCGACGCCTTCGACGGCGACACGATGCTGCGGCTGTCCGATGCGCTCACCCGGGTGCTCGACGCCATGGCCGCCGCACCGGACGCGCCGATCGGCGCCATCGAGCTGCTCTCCGCGCAGGAACGCGACGAGATCCTGCACAGCTGGAACGACCGGACGGCGGCCCCGCCCGAGCGGCCCGTCCACCGGCTCGTCGCCGACCGCGCCGCCGAGCACCCCGACGCCCCCGCCGTCGTCCACGGCGACACCACCCTTTCCTACCGCGAACTGCTCACCCGGGCCGACCGGTTGGCCGCCCGGCTGCGCGCCGAGGGCGCCGGTCCCGAGACCCTGGTCGGGGTCTGCCTGCCCCGGTCGGCCGAGATGGCCGTCGCAGTCCTCGCGGTGCACCGCGCAGGCGCCGCCTACCTCCCGCTCGACCCTGCCCACCCCGACGACCGGATCGCCTACATGGCGGCCGACTCCGGCGCGCAGCTGCTCCTCGCCGACGCCTCGACCGCGGCACGGCTCTCCGGAACAGGTGTACACACACTTCTGTTCGACGAGACATCGGATACCGAGGCGGCCCCGGCGCCCGACGCCGTCGACGACCTCGCGTACGTCATCTACACCTCCGGCTCCACCGGCCGCCCCAAGGGCGTCGCCGTCGGCCACCGTTCGCTGGCCAACCTGGCCACCGCCCAGGGGCGCGACTTCGGCGTGACGCCCACCGACCGGGTCCTCCAGTACGCCTCACTCGGCTTCGACGCCTCCGTCTCCGAGCTCTACGTGACCTGGACGGCAGGTGCGGCCCTGCACATCGCCGCCGAGGACGAGAAGTTGGGCGAGCGGCTGGCCGCCCGCCTGCGCGACTCCGCGATCACCGCCGTCACGCTGCCCCCGTCCGTGCTGGCCTCGCTCCCGGCCGGGCCCGCGGAGCTGCCGGAGCTGCGGACCCTGGTCGTGGCGGGGGAGTCCTGCCCGGCGGACCTGGTCGAGCGGTGGGCGCAGGGCCGGCGGTTCATCGACGCCTACGGGCCGACCGAGAGCACCGTCTGCGGCACACTCGCGCAACTCGCCCCCGGCGACACCCCGGTGATCGGCCGCCCGTTGGCCAACCTGCGGGTCTACGTCCTGGACGAGCGGCTGCGCCCCGTCCCGGTCGGTGCGCCCGGCGAGATCCACCTCGGCGGCGCCGGACTCGCCCGCGGCTACGTCGGCCGCCCCGGCCTCACCGCCGAGCGCTTCGTCCCCGACCCCTACGCCACGCTGCCCGGCGCCCGGATGTACCGAACCGGCGACCTCGGCCGCTTCGGCCCGGACGGGTCCCTGGAGTACCTCGGACGCACCGACGACCAGGTGAAGCTGCGGGGCGTACGGATCGAGCCCGGCGAGGTCGAGGCCGTCCTCGCCGGACACCCGTCCGTCGCCCAGGCGGCGGTGACCGTCCGCGAGGACACACCCGGCGACCTGCGACTCGTCGCGTACGTCGTCCCGAGCCCCGGCCACGAGACACGTCCGGACGTCCTGCGACTCCACGCGGCGGCGGCTCTGCCCGCTGCGCTGGTCCCCAGCGCCTTCGTCGCGCTGACCGCCCTGCCCCTCACCACCAGCGGCAAGGTGGACCGGGCGGCCCTTCCCGCACCGGACGACCGTCGTCCCGAGCTCGGCCCCGGCTACCTCGCGCCGCGTACCGGCCTTGAGCAGCGGCTGGCCGGGATCTGGGCCGAGGTGCTGCACCTGGACCGGGTCGGCGTCCGCGACAACTTCTTCGACCTGGGCGGCAATTCACTACGCGCCGTCCGCGCCGCCGCGCGCATCGAGAGCTCGGAGGGCCGGCCCGCAAACACCGCCCAGTTCTTCGAGGCACCCACCGTCGAAGCCTTCGCCCGGCTGCTCGGCGAGCAGGCGGCGGCCGGGGCGCAGCCGCCGGCCCAGGCGCCCATCCCGCGCCTGCCCCGGGCCCGCCGCACCCCCGCCGGGGAGGCCCGGCCGTGACCCAGATCCTCTCCCACCTCGCAAGGGACGGTGCACCCGTGACCACCCTGACCAGCAAGCCCCCGGTCGAGACCGGCCCCCTCGACGCGGTCGACCTGCTCGACCCCGATCTGCACGCCACCCGTGACCTCACCGAGGTCTGGCGCCGGCTGCGCACCGACGAGCCGGTGCGGTGGCAGCCCGCCAGGGGCGGAAACCCGGGGTTCTGGGTGGTGACCCGGCACGCCGATGTGCTGAACATCGCCCGTGACACCCGGTCGTTCACCTCGATCCACGGCAATATGCTCGGCACGCTGCTGCGCGGCCACGACCCGGGCTCCGGCCGGATGCTCGTCGTCACCGACGGCCCCCGCCACGGCGAGCTGCGCAAGCTGCTCTCCGGCGGCTTCGGCCCCCGCTCGCTCGGGCCGATCGGGGAGTCCATCACCACCGCGACCCGCGAGCTGGTGGCCGGCCTGGTGGAGCGCGGCGGCGGCGACTTCGTCACCGAGGTCGCCGCTCAGGTCCCGCTCGGCGCGATCTGCGAACTGCTGGCCATCCCGCACGCCGACCGCCCGAACGTGCTGGACCTGACCAACCGGGCCATGCTCGGCGAACACACCGAGGAACTCGGACTGGAGGCGAGGATCGCCCAGAGCGAGATCCTGCTCTACTACACCCGTCTGGCCGCCGAGCGGCGAAAGACACCCGGCGACGACGTCATCAGCCTGCTGGTCGCCAGCGAGATCGACGGACACCCGCTCACCGAGGAGGAGGTGCTGCTCAACTGCTACAACCTCATCATCGGCGGTGACGAGACAGCCCGGCTCTCGATGGCCGGCGGCCTGCTGGCGCTGGCCTCGGACACCTCGGGCCAGTGGGACCGGCTCAGGTCCGATCCTCAACTGGTCGACACCGCGGTCGAGGAGATCCTGCGCTGGACCACCCCCGCCGCGCACGTGGGCCGCACGGCCGTCACCACGACCGAACTTCACGGCCGACGGATCGCCCCCGGCGACGTGGTGACCCTGTGGAACGCCTCGGCCAACCGGGACGAGACGGTCTTCGACGACCCCGACACCTTCGACGTGGCCCGCGACCCCAACCGCCACCTCACCTTCGGCTACGGTCCGCACTTCTGCCTGGGCGCCCAACTGGCCCGGATCGAGATCCGCGCCCTGCTCCACGCCCTGCGCGAGATGGTCGCCACCGTCGAGGTCACCGGCCAGGTCCACTGGCTCCCGTCCAACTTCATCAGCGGCGTCTCCACCCTCCCCGTCGCCCTGACCGGCGCATAGACCACTGCGGGGCGGAAGCGACGGACCCACACCGTCACTCCCGCCCCGCAGGCCCCGCACAGGCCCGCACAGGCCCGAACAGGCTGGAACAGGCCCGAGCGGCCACTGTCTCGCCGACCCGGCCACCGGCACCCTGCACGGCCGCATCGCCTACCCGATGCGCGACGTCGAGAACGTGACCGCGAGCTGCATGGCGTGGACGCCCAGGCCGCCCACTCCCCAGAGTCCGATGCTCTCCTTGATCCGCAGCCGCTGTGCATCAGGGCGGCGTGTGGCGTCGACCAGGCCCGCGCCGAGGCCGCCGCGCTCCTCGCCTCCGTACTCACCGCCTGGCTGGACGAAGCCGCTCCCGGCTCGGCACCGGCCGACGGCCGCACCGCAGCGAGATCAGCACGGCCACGGACTTTCGGGGCAACCGCTCGGATTCGCAGGGGGATTGATCAGCGGAGCGCTTCGAGCAGGGGGATCGTCTGCTCCGGTCCCGGCAGGTCGTTGATCTCGTCCCGGATCCGCTCGGCGGCGCGGCGGTAGCTCTGGTCGGCCAGCACGGCCGACACCGTCGTCCGCACCTCGTCCGGCGTCACAGTCACCGGGTCAAGCACCTGGGCGGTGCCGAGTTCGACACACCGCTGCGCGTTGTACGGCTGATCCGCGCCGAGCGGGAGCAGGACCGACGGCAGGCCGTGGGCGAGCGTTCCGACGAGGCTGCCGGAACCGCCGTGCGAGATGACCAGATCGCACTGCGGCAGAAGCAGCTCCTGCGGAACGAACTTTTCCACCCGGACACGGTCCGGCAGTGGCCCGAGCTCTGCGGGGTCGACGCGGTCGCCGACGGTCACGACGACGTTCACGGGGAGCTCCCGGAGTCCGGTGAGGACGCGCGAGAACAGGTCACTGGTGTTGTTCACGGTGCCGAGGGTGAAGTACACGGTGGGCGTGCGTGACGTGCTCGCGGACGGAGCGACGGCTGACTGCCGGAACGAGAACACGTCGGCCGGCAGGGGAAAACGCGGGTTTCGGAAGCTCGGCGGGAACGGCGCCAGGACCAGGTTCCGCTCCAGCATGGCGAGTTCGGGATCCAGCGGCAGGCCGTATTCGTTCCGCAGCTCGTGCAGCGGCTCGGCGACGACCTCCTTGCGCAGAAAGCCCCCGGCCGCGAGCACGAGGACGGTCGCGCAGGGAAGTGCGAGCGATTCGGCCGCGATTGCGGTGCCGAAGTCGACCTCGTCGCGCACCAGGACATCCGGTTTCCACGTACGGGCGAGTTCAAGTACCGCCGCAGCGTGGCGCCGTGCCCCGCGCCGGGCGAAGCCCTCCGTGAGCTGCCGGACCTCCGCCTCCGGATCGGGTGTGTCCAGCGTCCTGCGCTCCGTGGTCTCGGTGCGCCTGCGCGGCCCGCTCGTGGCGAAGGCGGTGAACCCGGCCGCCGCGATCTCGGACCCTCTACCGCCCGCACCGGCAACGGCAACCGTGTGCCCCGCCGCCTGAGCTGCGCGGGCCACCGGGATGAGCGGACGGAAGTGACCACTGCCACCGATGAATGTGAACAGGATTCGCATCGGCCGAGGTTATCGCCCCCGCGGCGATCGCGACCCGACGGCGGTGGAGGCTCACAGGCCGAGCGGTACTGGCCCGACCGGAACGTCACGGGCGATCAGCGCTGCCAACGGTGTGGCGAGATCGCGGGGTGAGAACAAGGGCACCCGGACACGTTATCCGGTCTCCACGGCGATCCTCGGCCGGGGAACGCCGGCTTCCTGACGCAGTGTCGGTGAGGAAGCGGGCGAGCACGGGTTGTCCACGCTCGGGCAGGGCGGCGCGCTGCCGGGGCGGTCCGAGTCGGGCGCTGTGAGCAAGATCTTCAAGGGCCTTCCGGAGCAGCTCGGGCGGGCAGGTTCCGGTCAAGGCTGCACGTGAGCGCTGACGTGCCGACAGGCTCGGGGCATGAGAGTCTGGCGAGTGATCGGTTGAGGGAACGGGCAGGCGATGGCATGGTGCGGTGGAGAACTGCGGGCCGCGCTACGGCGGGTAACGGCCGCCAGAACGCCGAAAGCTGGTCACTATGTGTGGACTGAGCGGAGAGATCCGCTTCGATGGCGGGCGGCCCGACCTTGCCGCCGTCGAGCGCATGACCGATCGGCTGGAAGCCCGTGGGCCTGACGGCAGGGGGCTGTGGGCGCAGCGCGCCGTGGCCCTCGGCCATCGGCGGCTGAAGATCATCGACCTGTCGGAGCGCGGGGCCCAGCCGATGACCGACCCGGAGAGCCGGCTCACCGGCGTCTTCAACGGTTGTATCTACAACTACCGGGAGTTGCGGGAGGAGCTGCAGGGCCTGGGGCACCGCTTCTTCTCCCGCTCCGACACCGAGGTGCTGCTGAAGGCCTACCGCCAGTGGGGTACGGACTGTGTCGGCCGGTTCCTCGGGATGTTCGCCTTCGCCGTGGTGGAGCAGGACACCGGCCGTGTGGTGCTGGCCAGGGACCGGCTGGGCATCAAACCGCTGTATCTGGCGGAACGGCCCGGCCGGCTGCGCTTCGCTTCGTCCCTGCCCGCCCTGCTCGCCGGCGGCGACGTGGACACCTCGCTCGACCCCGTCGCACTGCACCAGTACCTGACTCTGCACGCGGTGGTGGCCGCGCCACAGACGGTGCTGGCCGGGGTGCGCAAGCTCCCTCCGGCCACCGTTCGTGTCGTGGAACCGGACGGCAGGTGTCGCGATCACCGCTACTGGCAGCCGTCCTACGACCGCCGGCCGGAGCATGAGGGCATGGACGCCGCCGACTGGCGGGACGCGGTGCTGGAATCCGTGCGTACCGCCGTCCGCCGCCGCATGGTCGCAGATGTGCCGGTGGGCGTGCTGCTCTCCGGCGGGCTGGACTCCAGCCTGATCGTGGCACTGCTCGCCGAGGCGGGCCAGAGGGACCTGGCGACGTTCAGCGTCGGCTTCGAGGCGGAGGCCGGCGAGGCCGGCGACGAGTTCGTGTACTCGGATCTGGTCGCTCAGCAGTTCGCCACCGACCACCACCAGATCATGGTTCCCTCGGACCGGCTGTCGACCGCGCTGGACGGGGCGGTCGCCGCGATGAGCGAGCCGATGGTCAGCCACGACGTGATCGCCTTCCACCTCCTGTCGGAGGAGGTCTCCAAGGAGGTCAGGGTCGTCCAGAGCGGGCAGGGCGCGGACGAGGTCTTCGCCGGGTACCACTGGTATCCGGAGCTGGCCGCCGCGCGGCGCGACCGGGTGGCCGAGACCTACGCCCAGGTGTACTTCGACCGTCCGCACGCCGACCTGGCCAGGATGCTCCAGCCACACATGCTGACGGACCACGACGCCTCCGGTGAGCTCGTCAGGATCCACATGGCGGCCGACGGGGCCGATACCGCACTGGACGCGGCGCTGCGGCTGGACACCCACCTCATGCTGGTCGACGACCCGGTCAAACGGGTCGACAACATGACCATGGACTGGGGCCTGGAGGCACGGGTGCCGTTCCTGGACCACGAACTGGTGGAGCTGGCCGCCGCCTGCCCACCGCAGCTGAAAATCGCCCAGGGCGGCAAGGGCGTGCTCAAGGACGCCGGCCGCCGGATGCTGCCGTCCGGGATCGTCGACCGGCCCAAGGGCTACTTCCCGGTCCCGGCGATCCGCCACATGGCCGGCCCGGTGCTCGACCGGGTCCGTGAGGCCCTCACGGCCCCCGAGGCCAGGGCTCGGGGCGTCTTCCACGAGTCGTACGTGGCCCGGCTCCTGGCCGCGCCCGACGCGAACCGCACGAAGCGCGGGGCGAACGCCCTCTGGCAGGTAGCGGTGCTGGAGCTATGGCTGCAGAGACACGGAATCGGCTGACGGGCACCCCGGGGCTTCGGACGGCTGCTCCCACCCTCGCGTTCGGGCCCGGCAACTCCGCTACCGCGCCGGCGGCCCCCGTCGCGGTCCCGCTGCCCGACCTACCCGGCTCGCGGGACACCCCGGCCCCGGTGACGGCGCACGGCTGCTGGTATCCGTCGGCCGACCCGACGGGCGGGCAGGTGGCCTTCATCTGCAACCGTGCCGGTGTGCCGCAGCTGTGGGCCGGACCTGTGGACGGCAGCGAGGCCCACCTGCTGGACGCGAGCCCGGATCCCGTGACGGAGGTGTCCTGGTCACCCGACGGCCACTGGATCGCGTACACCGTCGCACCGGGCGGCGGAGAGCACACCCGGGTGCTGTGCATCCGCCCGGACGGCACCGGACGCCGGCTGCTGGGCGGGGCCGAGCCGGGTACCTCCGCCTACCTGGGCCGTTGGACGCGCGACGGCTCGGCCCTGGCCGTCACCATCGCCGAGCCCGCCGTGGCCAGGCCCGTGGACGGTGGTGCGGAGCAGACCCACGACGAGCCGGGCAGCGCCCTGCCGGACACCTCCACCGGCCCGTACACCGCGACACCGTCCGCCGGGCGGAGCAGCCGTGACGGACCCGCGGTGCTCCTGGGCGGCGCGCACCCCGGTGAGGTCGGGGTGGCCGCTGCACCGAGCATGCCGCCGCAGAGCGAGTTCCCCGCCCACCTCGAACCCGGCCCGTCCGCCGCGGAGTCCGCGCACGAGGCCGAGCACCTCGGCGCAGGCGACGACCTGGCCGTGTACCTGGTCGACCCCGGCGGCGTCCGCTCCCCGGTGCTGCTGGCCACCGATGCCGACGCCGCCACCCTGAGACTGTGCGACACCACCCCGGACGGCCGCCTCGCGCTGCTGCGCCGTGGCCCGCGCGGCCGCCGCGAGGCGGTGGTGCTGCGCACCGCCGGCCTGGAGAGGGCGTGCGTAGTGCCGGTGGCGGACGGCGACCCGTGGATCGGCCGTTTCTCGCCCGACGGCCGCACCCTGTGGCTGCGAAGCGACGCCGGCCGCGAATTCGCGGTTCTGCTCACCGCCGAGCTCGGCCCGGACGGTGACTGTCTGCGCCTGGCGGTGGCGGCCGAGCGTGATGACGCCGATCTGGAACTGCTGGCCGTGTCCGACGACGGCGGGTCAGCCGTTCTGGCCTGGAACGTGCAGGGCCGCAGTGAGGTGGAGGCCCATGCCCTGCCCGGCGGTGGTGTGGTCGATGTCGCCCCGCCCCGTCCCGTGGCACTGCCGCACGAAGTGGTCACCCGGATCACCCCGGCCGGCCCCGGGGGTCTGCTGCTGGCGCTGTCGGGTTCGGTGCGGCGCCCCGGCGTGTGGTGGCTGCCCTCCGGCGCGTCCCCCGTACGGACCGGCTGGTCCTCACGCGATGCGGACGCCGTCCCGGCCGGCCGGCCACCGGTGCGGCCCGAGCCGTTGCGGCTGTCCGCCCGCGACGGGTTGTCGCTGGGCGGCTGGTACTACCGCGCACCCCGACAGCACGGTCGCCCGAGCCCGTGCGTCGTCCACCTGCACGGCGGGCCCGAGGAGCAGGAACGGCCGGTGTTCGATCCCCTCTACCACGAGCTGCTGGGCCGCGGTCTGGACGTCTTCGCACCGGACGTGCGCGGCTCGTCGGGTTGGGGGCGGTCCTTCCGGGACGCCGATCTGGGTACCGGGCGGTTCGCGGCGATCGACGACGTCGCCGACTGTGCGGCTCACGCGGTCACAGCCGGACTCGCCGATCCGGGGCGGCTGGCCGTGATGGGACGGTCCTACGGCGGCTACCTGGTCCTGGCCTCCCTCGTGTGGCACCCGGAGCTGTTCCGCACCGGTGTCGCGGTCTGCGGCATGTCCGACTTCGAGACGTTCTTCGCCGGCACCGAGCCGTGGATCGCGGCGTCGGCGGCAGCCAAGTACGGCCACCCCGAGCACGACCGTGAACTCCTGCACGCCCTGTCCCCGATGACTCGCATCGACGCGCTGCGGGCGCCGCTGCTGGCGGTCCACGGCGAGCACGACACCAACGTGCCACCGGGCGAGTCCGAGCAGGTCGTGCAGGCGGCGCGCCGACGTGGTGTCCCGGCCGAGTTGCTGATGCTGCGTGACGAGGGCCACGAGTTCCTGCACACGGGCAACCGGGTGCTGTTCCGCCGCACCGCGGCGAGCTGGATCGAGAGGCACCTCGAGCCGTGAGCCGCGCCGTGGCGGTGACGGGCCGTCACAGACACGTCGTACTCACCGGGCCGTAGTGCCCAGGCTGGGTTCACCGGCTCCGGGCCGCAGATCCGGCGTGTGGTCAGCCGGTGCCGCGGTACTGGCTGATGAGTCCGGCGACGGCCGTCAGGTCCGCTGACTTTCTGGCAGGCTACGTGGTCGCTGGAGTATCGGAGGAAGAGAAGAGGATATGACGACCAATACGGACAACGTGGCGAGCGGGCCGGGCCGGGGGAGTGGCGCGACGAGTCCGCTGTCCGTCCCGGGCCCGCTGGTGACGGTCGGCTGGCTTGCGGAGCGGCTGGACCACCCCGATCTGGTGGTGCTCGATGCCAGCGTGGGGGCGGATCGCGGTGCGGAGCTGCGGATCCCGGGTGCGCGGCTGTTCGACCTCGATGGCGCGCTGTCCGACCGGTCGAGTCCGCTGCCCCACACGATGCCCGGCGCGGAGCACTTCGCACGGGAGATGCGCGCGCTCGGGGTCAACGACAGCAGCGCCGTCGTGGCCTACGACCGGGTGGGCATCTACTCCAGCGCTCGGGCGTGGTGGATGCTGCGGGCGATGGGCTTCGACCGGGTGGCCGTACTCGATGGTGGTCTGCCTGCCTGGGTCGCCGCCGGGCTGCCCCGACTTCCCCCCGGCGTGGCAGCCCCTCCGCCCGGCGACTTCGTGGCAAGGCCGCGCGAGGGGCTGATCGTCGACAGCGGCGTGGTGCAGGCGGCACTGTCCGACGGCGCCTCGGCGGTGCTCGACGCCCGTTCCAGGGAGCGATTCGCGGGGCAGGTCGAGGAGCCTCGGCCGGGACTGCGGAGCGGACACATGCCCGGCGCCGTGAACCTGCCGTTCGGCGATCTCCAGACGGACGGCCGGATGCGTCCCGCCGGTGAACTCCTGGCCCTCTTCTTTGATCTGGTCGGACGGCGCGAGCGCCTGATCTTCAGCTGCGGCTCGGGGGTCACCGCCTGCAACCTGGCCCTGGGAGCCGAACTGGCCGGGTACCGCGATCTCGCCGTGTACGACGGATCATGGAGCGAGTGGGGGCTTCCGTCCGAGCTGCCCGTGGCGGCGGGCCCGGTCCCGGCGGGCCCGGTGGTCTGAGACACCCCGACCCGGGAGACCGGGGTCCCGGTCCGAGGCGGTGAGTGCGTCAGCAGCCGACGGTGCGTCAACCATTGGTGTCAGAGGGCACGTTGTGAGAAGGCATGACATGCCCTTGGGCCTCACCATGTCTGGGAGCACCACGGATCAAGACAGTGACGCCCCGTGGCCCGAGACGTGAGGATACCTGCCCATGCCTATGTCCACAGAAGGCGCCGGCGGACAGCGCGGCCGGGCGTTCGAACACCCGGTGGCCTTCTGGCTGGGGACGCTGGCCTGCACCGTCGGCGTGCTGCTGCACCTGCCGATGTACCTGGGCGCCCGGGACATGGGCTACGAACTGGTCGGGATGGCGCCCGATCCCGAGATGATCGGCGGTATGGCGCTGATCGTCGTCGGGCTGCTCGCGGTGGTCTACGGCGTGGTGCCCACCGGGAGCCGGGAGATCCGGCGGACTGCGGCGCGGATCCGGATCAGGGCGCTGGACGACGCACCGATCGGCCGTGCGCATGTCGCGCTGCTCCTCGTGATGGCGGTCGCGGTGACGATCGACGTGATGAAGCCGACCACGCTGGCCTTTGTCGTACCGGGGTTCGCGCACGAGTACGGGCTGAAGTCACCGGGCAATCCGCACGGGCACATCCCGGTGTCCTGGCTGCCGCTCTCCGGTATCACCGGTACCGTCATCGGTTCGTGGGTGTGGGGCTGGCTCGGCGACCGGATCGGGCGGCGCTCGTCCATCCTGCTGGCGGGGATGCTCTTCGTCACGACCTCCATCTGCGGCGCGATGCCCGGCTACATCTGGAACCTGGGAATGTGCCTGGTGATGGGGATGAGCGCCGGGGGGATGCTCCCGATCACCTTCACCCTGCTCGCCGAGACGATCCCGGCGAGGCACCGGGGTTGGCTGATGGTCCTGATCGGCGGTGACATCGCGGGTGCGTACGTCCTCACCAGCTGGCTGGCCGGGTGGCTCACCCCGACCTACGGCTGGCGGATCCTGTGGCTGCTCGGGCTGCCCACCGGTCTGCTGTTCATCGCCCTGAACCGGTGGATCCCCGAATCGCCGCGCTTTCTGCTGGCGCTCGGCCGTCGTGAGGAGGCCGAGCAGGTCATGGCGCGCTACGGCGCCACCGCCGGCGAGATCGGGGAGGACGAGGCGGCGCTCGGCTCGGCCGTCGGGCGCGGCAGCTACCTTCACCTCTTCCGCCGCCCGCTCGCGGGGCCGACGATCGCGCTCACCGTCCTCGGCGTCGGGGTCGGGCTGATGACCTACGGCTTCCAGCTGTGGGTGCCCACCAACCTTCAGCACCTCGGCTATTCGGCGGTGCAGTCCGACTACGTGGTACGCAACGCCGCGCTGCTCGGCCTGCCGCTGACCGTTCTCACCGCGTGGATGTACGGGGTCTGGGGCAGCCGGAAGACGATCATCGCGGTGGCGGCTGCCACCGGCGTCACCCTCATGGGGTTCGTGTTCGCCGGTGATGCGCTGGCGCACGAGACGACACTGCTCTCGCTGCTGCTGGTGGTGCCGCTGTCCGGGGTCAGCTCGGTGGTGGCTGTGATGATCGCGTACGCGGCCGAGGTCTATCCGACCCTCGTCCGCTCGCGCGGGACGGGTCTGGCCGCCGCCATGACGAAGGCCGGCGGTGTGCTGATCCTCTCGCTCACGGTGGCGGCCGCTGCGATCCCGTCCATCACCACGACCGCGGTCATCGGTGCGATCCCGCTCTTCCTGGCGGTGTTGATGCTGCTGTGGATCGGTCCGGAGACCAGGCAGCGTCGCCTGGAGGAGATCAGCCGGGGCGTCATGGTCGTCGAGTCGTAGCGGGCGGAGACAGTTGGATATGCAAACTCTGTATGGTTGACTGCTGATCAGATCGCTGATTCGCGGTCCACACGGCCGATGTGGGAGAGCGCACATGACAGTGCAGCAGCAGTATGCAGGGCAGCCGCAGTCCTCGTCCGGCTGGGAGCGGGTGCCCGTGCACCTGGCCTACGACCACGCCAGGAAGAACATCGCCGAACTGCTCGGCAGTTGTCCCGAGGCGGCGCCTCTCGGCGTCCCCTCCTGTCCGCAGTGGACGGTGCGCGACATGGTCGCCCATCTGGTGGTGGTCTGCGGAGTGGTTACCAGTGATGCGGTGACCGACCCGGCGTCGATCCCTGCCGCGGTGGCCGAGTCCGTGCAGGCCCACGAGGGGGTCGGCGTCGCCGAGCTGCTCGTGGAGTGGGAGCAACTGGCCGAGCGGATCGAGGCTCTGGCCGAACGGGACGGCCGGCGCGCACGCGTCGTGACGATGGACGCCTTCACGCACGAGGTCGATCTGCGGCAGGTGCTGGACGCGCCGGTGCCCGCAGACCACCCCGCCTACCCGGTCGCGTTCGAGGTGCTCACCGACGGCCTGTCGGCCTCGGTGAACGCGAACGGCCTGCCGGCGTTCAGCCTTCGGGCACCCGGCGCCGAGTGGACCGTCGGGGAGGGGGCACCGGTCGCCACGCTCCGCGGGAGCAGGCACGACCTCCACCGCTCGCTCGCGGGTCGGCGGACGGCGGCGCAGATCGCGGCGCTGGACTGGAGCGCTCCGGCCGAGCCGTGGTTGCAGGCCTTCGCCTGGGGACCGTTCAGCCCGCCGGCCGAGGCCGCCGAGGCCGCCGAAGCCATGGAGTCCGTGGAGGCCGTCGAGCACGGCTGAGTCAACCCGTCGCCGAGTCAGCTGGATCGCGGGGCGACCAGTTCGAGCGCGGGCAGCCGCTGGCTGTCGAGCTCGGGCAGGGCCAGCAGGATGGGCAGGTCGAAGACGCAGCCGGCGCGGGTCGCGATATCCACCTCGATCACCCGCCCGGCCCGGACGGTGACCACCTGGCTGGTGCCGATGAACAGCGGCTGACGCCCCCGTCGGAAGGGGCCCGGGTCACAGACCGGTACGACCGCGACCTTGATGAACCACAGCCCGTCCGGGACGGCGTCCAGCCGGTACCGGCCGGGGGAGTCGAGGATGTCGCAGGACCTCGGTATGCCCTGCACGATCGGGTCCTTGAACGCACCGACGTAGATCCGGGTGGGCAGATCCGTCTCCGGAACGCTCACCGAGCCTTCCACCGTACCGAGGTCGGGTCCGGAGGCCGGTGCGGACAGCCGCGGCAGAACCGGGATGCCCGCGTGGGACAGCGCCCGGAAGCGGGCCGGCGAGATACTGACGCTCCGGGTGAAACGGCTGGTGAATGTGCCGAGGCTGTTGTAGCCGACGCGGTAGGAAATGTCGGTGACGGTCAGCGACGTTTCCAGCAGGAGGCCCTTGGCCTGGCAGATCCTGATCGCGGTCAGGAATCTGCCGGGCGAAGTGCCGGTGAGATCTCGGAAGACCCGCGAGAAGTAGAATTTGCTCAGTATCGCGGCGTCCGCCAGATCCTCCAGCAGCAATGGCTCGTCAAACCGGTCCCACATGGTGGCGATTGCACGCTCGACAGCGCTTTGCAGGATATCTCTCCAGTCCATGCGAAGAGGAATATGCAACTGGGTGCTCTTGTCCATGCGCGTGCAGCCCGCACGGTCGAACGCAGCCAATGACGCCGGATCCGACCGGTGAATTCCGCCCGCATGGCGAGCATGACGGAGATGTCATGACGGAGATGTCATGACAGAGATGCGCCGTGCTGCTTGGCTGGACCCCGGATCGGATTTCCGGGTAACTCACTATCCCCCGATGCCTCCGACAGTAGCGGAGTCCTCTGGTGCACTCAAGCTTGATGTGCGGGTTAAATGCGCGCGGCCAATGGGTAGCCAGTAAGGTTTTCCGGCGGATTACGTGGTGACCCTGCGCGGATATCCGGGTGGCCAACAGGGGCCTGACCTCGGTGACTTACCCCTGGCGGACCGTCAACTACGTTGGCTGAGTCCCCTATTCTGGCGGAGACCTTGGCCTGGCTGGAGTCCGGTCTGGCCGCCACCTACGACGGATGCGACCACTCCATCTTCCTCGGCTCCGTCCTGGCCCTCGGCCAAGGCCTCGCCACCCAGCCCCTCCTCTGCCGCACCGGCACCTTCCACCGTCTCGACCCCGACACCCCGTAACGGCCGCGACACCACACCGAGGCGTGAGAACCGCAGCCGCACAGCGCGGCCGAGCAGCGTTGCTCGGCCGCGCTCCGTGTCCTGCTTCCCGGGAGGGCTTCGGCGCCGGCTGTCCGGTCAGCTCCGGAGGGCGGGCCTGGTGCCGATGACGACGGTGGCGTAGAGGTCGTCGCAACTGGTGATGTGCGGGATCAGGCCGTTGCGGGCGAAGGCCTCGGCGGTCTGTGGTGCCTGGCGCTCACTGGTCTCGATCAGCAGGTGGCCACCGGGTGCCAGCCACAGCGGTGCTGCGGCGGTGACCCGTCGTTGGATGTCGAGGCCGTCCGAGCCGCCGTCGAGCGCGACACGGGGCTCGTGTTCGCGGGCTTCGACGGGCAGCAGTCCTATCTCTCCGGTAGGTACATAGGGTGCGTTGGCGACCAGGACGTCGATGCGGCCGCGCAGGGTGGCGGGCAGCGGGTCGTAGAGGTCGCCTTCGTACACCTGGCCGCCGCCGGCGATGTTGCGGCGGGCGCACCGCACCGCAGCCGGGTCGATGTCCGCGGCGTACAGTTCGACCCCGTCCACGCTCGCCATCAGCGCGGCGCCCACCGCACCGGAGCCGCAGCACAGGTCGACGACGACGGCTCCCGGCCGGGCGAGAGCGGCGGCCTGGCCGGCGAGGAACTCGGTACGCCGACGGGGTACGAAGACCCCGGGCTCCACGGCGATCCGCTGACCGCAGAACTCCGCCCAGCCGACGACCTGTTCGAGGGGCAGACCGATGATCCGCCGGTGCACCATGGCGGCGAGTTCTTCAGGTGTCCGCGCCGCGGCGATGAGCAACTGCGCCTCGTCCTCGGCGAAGACACAGCCGGAGGCCCGAAGCCTGGTGACGATGACGGGGAAGAAGAGAGGTGACGATGAAGTCGACATGAGGGCCTTCCGGGATACCGAAGGGCGCTCTCAAGGCTACCTATGCCCGAAGGGCGGTACGGCCGTGAGGTGAAAGCACCCAGACTGCTACAGCGGTAATGGGTCCCACCTCCTCGGTCGTTCACTGCTTGAGGCCGCAACAATACCCGAGTCATGGAGCGGCGCACACGCCCTGGGGTTCAGGTCGCCGCGTGCACGGTCATCGGCAGGCCGTAGCGCACCCGGAGGGTCAGCATCGGTTCGGGGCGGACGACATGGCCGGGCAGGCCGGTGAGCCGGAGGTCGCGGGCGACGAGGGCGGTGACGACGGTGGCCTCCAGCATGCCCAGGGTGTTGCCGACGCAGAAGCGCGGCCCCGCGCCGAAGGGGAGGTAGCTGTCGCGGGACCGGTGCGCCGTGCGGTCGACGGCGAACCGCTCCGGATCGAAGCGGTCGGGGCGCGGGTCCTCCTCCCGCCGGGTGGCGTCGAGCAGGCGGGAGAGCACGTCGCCGCCGTCGGTGCCGGGGTGGGCGGTCCGTTCGGCCGCGAGGTGCCCAGCGGAATCTGGGCAGGCGGGCCATCACCCAGCCGGGTCGTGCGGTCGCCTACTTCCATCGTGCTCACCGGAGTTGGGCGCGGGAGGCGCCTCGGCAGGCGCTTCGGCAGGCGTCCTCGCTCAGGGCAGTACGGAAGAAGTCCGGAGGCCGGTTGCGCACGCATACTCACGGTGCCCGAGCCGAACCGGGCCCCGTGCTGTCGGTCCTCGGCAGCGTCGGGCCCCGGCACGACCGGGCTTCGACCAGAGAGCGAACTGCCAGAAACTGGCCCAGCCAAGGAGGCATGTCAGCGTGAGTAGAGTCATCGCCGGTCCGGCGGCCGCCGCCCCGCCGCACAGCTCCCTCTTCGTCACCGGCCGGTTCCCGCGCCGCCGGGGACTGCTTCTGCTGCTCAGCGTCGTTGCCGGATTCCTGGCGGCCTATGCCTGGGACGCCAAGCTGGTGGACGACGAGATCGGGTTCACCAGCGCGAACGCCATGCTCGGCCACAACGCCCATGCCACGCCGATCGGCGGGATCGCCTCGGGTGTGGTGTTCGCCTTTGTCTCCGGGCTGGCCGGGTCCTTCACGGCCTGCAACATCGCCGCGTTCGGTGCGGTCGGTCCGCTGGTCGGACAGGCGCAGTCGCGGCGGGCCAGGTTTCTGCAGGCCGTCCGGCCGCTGGGCTGGCTGGCGGCGGGGATGATCCCCGTCTCGGCGGCCTACGGGGCTCTCGTCGGGATCGTCGGGACGCACCTACCGCAGTTCTCGACGGCCGCGAGCAAGGGGCTTTCACCGAGGTCCGTGCAGTCGATGGCGGTGTTCGGGCTGGTCGCGGTGGTGATGATCGTGCTGGGGCTGGCGGCGGCCGGGCTGATCGGGGATCCGCTGGCGGCGCTCTCGCGACGGTTCCCCAATGCTCCGCTGGTGCTGGTCGGAGCGCTGATCGGTGGATTCCTCATCGGCCGCCCGTATCCGCTGTTCCGCGACCTGTTCCGGCACGCCGCCACCACGCACAGCCCGCTCTACGGGGCAACGGCCTTCGCGCTGCAGTCGATCGGGAACATCGTCGTGATGTCGGTGCTGTTCGTCCTGCTCTCGTACGGGGTCGGCGGACGGCTGCGGCGCTGGCTCGCGGCCGAGCCGGCTCGGGCCAGTGCGCTCACCGCGGCGGCGTTCCTGGTGGCCGGGGTCTTCACGCTCGTCTACTGGGACGTGCGGATCCTGGGCCGGCTCGGGTACATCTGGTTCCCGCCGTCGCCCTGGAGCTGATCCAGTTCGATGCCAGTGTCAACTCGGGTACGCCGGAGCGCGGTTGGGCTCCGGCGTACCCGAGTGCCGTTCCGCCGTGCAGGGGAGTCGGCCCCGGCGTCCCCGTGCGCGTGCCATGGACTTCATCGCCTCGGGGACGGCGTCCCCCGCTCCCACCATCAGGCCGCAGACCTGAGCGTCGAAGCAGGCGTCGGCGTCGTAGGGCTCGATCAGGTAGCCGCCCAGCTCCAGGGTGACCAGGCCGTGCAGTGCGATCCACATCTGGTGTGCCACCAAGTACGCGTCCCCGACGGGGAATCGGCCCGCCGCCATACAGCGGTCGACCGCCTGCACCAGGATCTCCAGGGTGTACTGCCCGTGCTGGCGGTCGTCGTCGGTCAGCGCGAATCCGCCCGGGCTGGAACCGCCGAACATGATGCTGTAGAGATAGCGGTGTTCGAGGGCGTTGGCCCGGTACGCATGACCGAGTGACACCACGTCCGCGACCGGGTCGGAAGAATTGCCGATGCGGCTCATCCGGCGGTTCAGCCGGGCGAAGCCCTCGTGCACCATGGCCCGGACCAGATCGTCCATACCGCCGAAGTGGGTGTGGACGGCGCTGGTGGAGCTGCCCACGGCGGCGGCCAGACGCCGCGTCGTCAGCGCCAATGGGCCCTGTTCGGCGAGGAGTTGAGCGGCTGCTTCGATGAGTTCCGCTCCGAGTTTCGGATCTGCCTGACGTGGGCTCACTCTTGACATCTTTTCATGCTGGGCAGTACGCCTGAAGGGTAACCTCGTTACGTAACACCGATACGTACTGGCGGGCAGCGATGTTCACCCAGACATTCGGCACGTCGCACCAGCCTGGTCGCCGAGAGTGCGGACCGCCGAGTGCGGGTGCCTCGGAGGCTCGCGCTCCCTATTGCCGGTCGGTCTGACTCCGGTGCACCTCTCCGAGCCCCGCGCCGTGTCGGCGCAGCCTGCGTGATCGCAGACCGACCATGCCCGTTGTCATCCGAACGAGTGGCCCCCGGGCATGACTGTTGATCATGGAACGGACTCGGTGTGCCGGTTGGCCGCCGGCGACGCTGTGGTGACGCGGTGGGCCCACCCTTGATCGCGGGGGTGGGGGCATTCGATCGTCGGGCGGTCGCTCCAGGTGACGATCAGGTGACGAAGTGCGCATACCATCTGCAGGTCGGGCTTCGAGCAGGAGAGCCGTCCATGCATGCACAGTTCCTGGAGTCGCCGGTTCTGATCCCCGGTCAGGGTCACGCACCGACTCTCCATCTCTTCGGTGGGCCGCGCGTCGTCCAGGCCGGGCGTCGGCTGGAGGTCCCCGAAGGCAGTAAACGGCTGCTTGCCTTCGTTGCCCTCAACGGTGGTCGGGTCGAGCGGCGTTATGCCGCAGGAGTGTTGTGGCCGCTGGGTGACGACCTGCGGGCGGCGGGCAACCTCCGCTCCGCGCTGTGGCGGCTCAGGGCCGCCGGTATCGACGTACTCGACTCCGACAAGTACGCGCTGAGAGTGCGCGAACACACCGTGGTCGACCTCTACGTCCTGTGCGACTGGGCGGGCCGCCTCATCGGCGGAACCGCCACCACCGGCGACCTGTGCGCCCTCAAGTGGCGGGCGGACGCGCTGGATCTGCTTCCCGGCTGGTACGACGACTGGGTGCTGATCGAACGCGAGCGGATCAGACAGCGCCTGCTGCACGCCCTGGAGGCCCAGAGCCGCCACCTCGTCCGGGCGGGGCGGTATGCGGAGGCGGTCGAGTCGGCGATGGTCGCGGTCGGCGTCGAGCCGCTGCGCGAGAGCGCGCAGCGCTCGCTCATCGAGGCCCACCTGGCCGAGGGCAACCTGGTCGAGGCGCTGCGGAGCTATGACGCCTACCGCAGACTCACCCGCCGGGAACTCGGTGTCGAGCCCGGCGGTGAACTCTCGTCGCTGCTGCGGCTGCACTGCGACTCCGGCCGCCGTCGGCCGCGCACCGAGGAGGCCGGCCGGGTCTGACCTCGGACCGGCCAGCCGGGCATGTTCTGACGGGCCTCGGCCGAGGTCCTCCAATTGGTGTACCCAGATCCGGACTTGGAGATCAGATCCGGTACGTCAGCAGGATCGCGGTCGCCAGTGCGATGGTCCCACCGAAGGCGAGGAAGGCGTACTCCAGCCAGCGGCGTTCACGGCCATCGACGAGGACCTGGCCCGGGTCGTCCGGGTCGTAGGTGATCGACACCTGCCCGCCGTCGATCAGACGGTGCGTTCGGCTGGGCGGTACCGGCGAGAAGACCTCCACCACCCGGCCGTCCTCGGTGGTGAACTGCAGCAGCGGACGCGGGCTGCCCGCCCGGTCCTCCTCGTCCAGGGTGCGGTACCTGATCAGCGCCTGCGCGGGCAGACCCACTTGGCGCAGTCGCCGGATCTCTCTCAGCCCCGCCCGCCCGGCGAGAACGGCGACCGCGCCGCCGAGCCCGGCAAACAGCGCCAGGCACACCCAGACCGTGCCGCTCATCGTCCCCCTGCCTCCTGTGGAGCTCGGTGGCCGTCCATGAATTTCGGTGGGGTTTCCGTAACGGTGTCACCGTCTCCAGTCTGCGCTTGATGCCGCAGGTCCGTCGCCATGTGGTGCGGGAATCCACGGCAGGGCCCATCAAGTTTGCGTCAGGAGAGCGGGGCTGGTGGTCAAAGCGCCGTCAGGAGGTGTTGCGCTACGGTGAAACCGGCCTAGCGTCGATGGTGCCCAACCGAGGGTCGACGATGATCCGCAGAGCCATCCCCCGAATCATCCCCCGAGCCATCCCCCGAATCATCCCCCGAGCCATGCTTCGCAGCAGGAGGACCCGCTGTGACCAGCACTGACACCGCTCCTGAAGAGCCCGACGAACATACTGTCCGGTACGTCCCGGTTCGGGCCGTCGGTGACGTCCGGGTACTACGTTTCTTCCGTCGTGGCGATGGCAGCCGCTGCGTCGGCGCCTTCAGCTCCGCCGCGGCGGCACGTGAGCTTCTCGGCCCTGCGCAGGAGTTGATCGAGCTGTCGATACCCGCCCTGCGGCAGCTGATCGCACCGCTGGGCGTCCAGCAGCTCGTACTGGACCCCAGACTGG
Organism: Kitasatospora sp. GP82; assembly: GCF_029892105.1. GTDB lineage: Bacteria > Actinomycetota > Actinomycetes > Streptomycetales > Streptomycetaceae > Kitasatospora. Next base: position 52,489 of record NZ_JARZAJ010000036.1, read on the forward strand.
TCGCCCCGGCCGTCACCGACCCCCCGCAGTTTCCCTTCTCCGAGCTGGAGCCCCAGCGGTGACGCGACTACCCGCACCGGCGGCGGGGCTGGACGACCTGGACCTGGCGCTGCTGCACGCGCTGCGCGCCGACGGCCGTGCCCCGGTCAGGGTGCTCGCCGAGCGGCTGCGCGTCAGCGAGGCCGCCGTCGACGCCCGGTTACGGCGGCTGGCCGCCGACGGCGTGCTGACCGGAGTACGCGCCGAGGTGGACCCGGGCGCCCTGGGACGGCCGCTCCTGGCCGTGGTCCGGGTTCGCTACGGTCCCGACCCGCTCGACTTCACCCGACTTGCGGCCCACTTCCCGGCCGTCCAGTCCGGCCTGGCCCTGGCCGGCGAGGCGGACTTGGAGCTGCACCTGGCCTGCGTCGACCGGCGTGAGCTGCACGCCGTCGTCCACGGCCTCCGCCAGGCCGGTGCCACCCACGTCCGCGCCGAACTGGTCCTGCGCCGCCTCACCGCCACCCCCGGCCCACCGGCCGTGACGGCCACCCTCCCGGCGCCCGGCGCCGCCGCCCTCCCCAGAGGCGCCACCCCTTGACCCCGGCCCGCGCCCCGGCACACCGCAAGGCCCGCCGGACCGGCCCCGGCGAGGCCGTGCCGACCCGAGGAGCCGTGCCTACCCAAGGAAAGGTGCGGCCACCGCGGCTATCTTGGGACTGGTACCGGGACCGGTACCGCGACTCGTCGGTGAGTCGCCGGCGCTGTGCACCGGACGGTGTCGGGCAGTGGAGCCACCGGACCGGCGCAGGTTGAGGGGTGGTCCCTCGTGGCTGGTGGCGGGCAGCTGCGCGTCTACCTCGGCGCCGCGCCGGGGGTGGGCAAGACCTACGCCATGCTCGCCGAGGGCCGCCGGCTGCGCGCGGGCGGCCTTGACGTGGTGGTCGGCCTGGTCGAGACGTACGGGCGGCGCGGGACACAGGAGCAGCTGGGGGATCTGCCGGTGATCCCGCGCCGTACGGTGCACTACCGGGGTACGGTGCTCACCGAACTGGACGTGGACGCGCTGCTCGCCCGCCGTCCCGCCCTCGCGCTGGTGGACGAACTCGCTCACACCAACGTCCCGGGCAGCCGCAACACCAAGCGCTGGCAGGACGTCTGGGAGCTGCTCGGTGCCGGTATCGACGTGGCCACCACGCTCAACATCCAGCATCTGGAGAGCCTGAACGACGTGGTCGAGCAGATCACCGGAATCGTCCAGCGCGAGCAGATCCCGGACGCGGTGGCGCGGGCCGCCGACCGGATCGAGCTGGTCGACCTCAGCCCCGAGGCGCTGCGCACCCGGATGGCGCAGGGCGAGATCTACCAGAGCGACCGGATCGACGTCGCACTGGACAACTACTTCCGGGCCGGGAACCTCGGCGCGCTGCGCGAGCTGGCGCTGCTCTGGCTGGCCGACCGGGTGGAGGAGGAACTGGCCGACTACCGGGCCAGGCACGGCATCCGGGCGCCGTGGGAGACCAAGGAGCGGATCGTCGTGGCACTCAACGGCGCACCGCAGGGCGAGCACCTGATCCGGCGCGGGGCCAGGACGGCGGCCCGGGTGCACGGGGACCTGATCGGCGTCCATGTCCGCCTGGACGACGGCACGCTCCAGCCCGAGCCGCCCGCGCTCACCGCCCAGCGCGCCCTGCTGCGCGAACTGCACGGCAGCTACGTCGAGATCAGCGGAACGGACGCCGCGCAAACGCTGGTGGACTTCGCCCGCACGGAGAGCGCCACCCAGATCCTGCTCGGGCCGACCAGCCGCTCGCGACTGCGGGAACTGCTCACCGGTTCGGTGATCAACCGGGTGATCCGGCTGGCCGGACCGATCGACATCCGAATCCTGCCGCCGCCCGGACCCGACCGGATCGCGCTGCCGAAGGCCCCGCGCCGCCGACGGCCCGCGCACGTCTCGGCGCGGCGCAGCCGGGCAGGGCTGCTGCTCGGCCCGACCGGGGCGGTGGCGCTGGCCGCCGCACTGTCGCCGCTGCGCAGCTCCCTCGGTCTCTCCGGGGCCCTGCTCTTCCTGTTGCTGCTGGTCGCGGGCATCGCCGGGATCGGCGGGCCGGCACCCGCCGCCGCGACGACCCTGGTGGCCGCGCTCGCCGCGGACTACTTCTTCACCACGCCCTGGCACAGCCTGGTCGTACGGCATGGCGCGGACCTCGCCTCGCTGGTGGTGTTCCTGTGCGTCGCGGCGATCATCAGCCACCTGATCGACGCGCTGACCCGCCGCTCCCAGGAGGCCGCGCGGGCGCGGGCCGAGGCGTACGCCCTGGCCAGGCTGGCGGGGGAGACGATCCGGGGTGAGGGCCGGACGCTGCGCAGCCTGCTCGCCGAGCTGCGGCGGGTCTTCGGTCTGGATGCGGCGGGCATCCTCGCGCCGACCGGGAAGGGCTGGCACCCGGTGGCCTCGTCCGGTGGCCCGCTGCCCGCCCGGCCCGAGGACGCGCCGTTCGCCGCCGAACTCGACCAGGGCACGGTTCTGGTCCTGGTCGGACCGGCCATCGACGAGGAGAACACCCGGCTGCTCGGCCCCTTCGTCACCCAGCTACGACTGGCCGAGGAACACGAACGGCTGACCCGCGAGGCTGCCGCCGCGCAGTCGCTTGCGCGTACCGACGCCCTGCACACCACGCTGCTGGAGGCAGTCGCCCACGACCTGCGCGGCCCGCTCGCCGCGATCAGAACGGCGGCGAGGCGGCTCCGCTCTGCGGATGCGGACGGCCTACCGGGGGCGGAGCGCGGGGACTGCGCCGAGACCATCGCAGCCGAGACGGACCGGTTGAACCACTCCGTCGCCAACCTGCTGGATCTGAGCAGGCTGCGGGCCGGGCGGGTGCCCGTGGCGCTGCATCCGACGGCGGTCGGGGAGGCACTTGCCGCAGCGATCGCCAGCCTTCCGGGCGCGGCGGCGGAGATCGTGGTCGGTCCGACCGCGGACCTGCCGCCGGTCGAGGCGGATCTCGGGCTGCTGGAAGGCGCCTTGGCCAACGTGCTGGCCAACGCCCAGGAATGGTCCCCGCCGGGAGCGGCGGTACGAGTGGACGCGGGGGCGGTCGCCGACCGGGTCGACATACGCATCATCGACCGGGGCCCGGGGATCCCGCCGGACGAACGCCAACGGCTGTTCCAGCCGCAGCCCGGCGCGGCGGCCCGGTACGGCAGACGTGAGACGGGCATGGGACTCGGACTCGTGGTGGCCAAGGGCTTCGTCGAGGCGATGCACGGTGAACTCTCCGTCGAGGACACCCCGGCCGGCGGCGCCACCTTCATCTTCAGCCTTCGCCGAGCCGGCCACTGACCCGCCGGCCGCCCAGGCGCCACCCCAGGAGCGCGAAACCGGAACTTCCCGGCGCCGCACCGACCCCCGTCGAGCAAGCGGGGCGGGTCCCACGGGGCAGGGGCGAGCAAACCAAGGGGCGCGGCAGCCGGGTTCCTCAGTGTGCGGTCGCGTCGGCCGGGCGGCCCCAGGTTGCGGCGCGGCCGGAGAGGCGTGGCATCGGCGCCCCGCTGCGTGCGGAGAGCTCCAGGCTCTGCAACAGCTCGGACGGGGAGACCGCCAGGATCTCGCAGACGGCGTGGGCGCGGCAGTAGCGGGTCACCGAGCCATGGATGACGTGTTGCAGGCGGCTGCGTCGGCCGGTACCCAGGACCAGCAGGTCGGTGGGCCGGTCGGCGACCGCCACCAGGGCCGGTCCCGGCTCGGCCCGGACCACGATCGGGCGGATCACCACACCGTCGGGGTAGCCGCCGAAGGCCTGCTCGAAGACGGTGTCCATCAGGCGGCGGGCGGCGTGCTCCAACTCCGAGAGCGGGCGCAGCCGTTCGCCTTCCGTGGCGCTCCACGCGACGACGGGGACGAGGACCGCGTTGCGGCGGGCGGCTTCCTCCACCGCGCGGTGCACGGCCGCCAGGCTGCTCAGCGAGCCGTTGACCCCCACGATCACACGGGTACTCTCGATCATCGCCATTCGCTCCCATCCGGTCCCATCCGGGTCTCGGGCGAGGACTCTCGCCTCGGGTGAGAACACCGCAGGGCGCTGCCGTGCCGTGGCCCGGCCGACCCTGGTGACTTCCCAGCTCCATTGGACCCCCGCCGGGCCTGCCCGTCACCGGTGCTTGACGCATGCCGTACGCGGCACCCGACAACCTTGACGCGGCCTTGACACCGGCCCACAGGAGCGGTCGCAGAGGCGTCAAGCGGGCGTCAATTCTCCCAGTCGCTCCGTCAGGAAGGCGTCAGAGCCAAGGCGGGCGGCGTCGGCCGCACGGTTGGCTGCGGCGAGGCCCGTGCCAGGGCCATGTCCACCGGCAGCCTTTAGCCCCCAGCTCAAAGTCCACAGCTCAGAGCTTGCACGCCACCGCCCGCCCGCTGTCCGCCGCCCCGATGCCGAACCCCGTCGCAGGCCCGCCCGAGAAGGTCCGCCCCATGCTTCATCAGGCTCCCGAGAGGGATGTCATCAGCACCCAGGCCGCCACCACCAGCCGCGCGCCGAACTCCCCGTCCGCGCACCGCCATCGAGCAGCCAGCGGCCTGTTCGACCCGAAGCAACTGGTCACCTCCTTCCCCGAGGCACTGCGCAAGCTGCATCCGCGCCTGATGCTGCGGAACCCGGTGATGTTCGTGGTCGAGGTCGGCTCGGCGCTCACCACCCTCTCGGCGGTGGTCTCGCCGAGCGTGTTCACCTGGCTGATCAGCGTCTGGCTCTGGCTGACCGTGGTGTTCGCCAACCTCGCCGAGGCGGTCGCCGAGGGGCGCGGCAAGGCGCAGGCGGAGTCGCTGCGCAAGGCGCGGACCGGAACGGTCGCCCGACGGCTGGTCAGGTGGCGGGTCGGCGCGGCGGACTGCCCCGAGGAGCGGGTGGCGGCAGAGGACCTGCGGCAGTACGACTTCGTGGTGGTCCAGGCGGGTGAGACGATCCCGGGCGACGGAGACGTGGTCGAGGGCATCGCCGCCGTGGACGAGTCGGCGATCACCGGTGAGTCCGCGCCGGTTATCCGCGAGTCGGGCGGCGACCGCAGTGCGGTGACCGGTGGTACCAAGGTGCTCTCCGACCGGATCGTGGTGCGGATCACCTCCAAGCCGGGACTGACGTTCATCGACCGCATGATCGCCCTGGTCGAGGGCGCGGAGCGGAAGAAGACCCCCAACGAGATCGCCCTCAACCTGTTGCTCGCCACGCTGACCGTGGTGTTCATCCTCTGCGTCGTCAACCTCCAGCCGCTGGCGATCTACGCGGGTGCCGAGCAGACGGTCACTGTGCTGGTCGCGCTGCTGGTGGCGCTGATCCCGACGACAATCGGTGCCCTGCTCTCCGCGATCGGCATCGCGGGTATGGACCGGCTCGTGCAGCGCAATGTGCTGGCGATGTCCGGCCGTGCGGTGGAGGCGGCCGGCGATGTGGACGTGCTGCTGCTCGACAAGACCGGCACGATCACCTTCGGCAATCGCCAGGCCACCCGATTCGTCCCGCTCCCGGGCGTCGACCCCGCCCAACTCGCCGAGGCCGCCCAGCTCTCGTCGCTCGCGGACGAGACCCCCGAGGGCCGTTCGATCGTCGTCCTCGCCAAGCAGTACGGGCTGCGTGAGCGGGCGGAGGGGGAGCTCGGGAAGATGGAGTTCGTCCCGTTCAGCGCGCAGACCCGGATGAGCGGTGTCGATCTCAGCTGGCCGGACGGCAGTCCGACCGTCCGGGTGCGCAAGGGCGCCTCGGCGGCGGTGAGCGCCTGGGTCTACGAGAACGGCGGGGTGCTCCCGCCGCAGGCGGCCCAGGTGGTCGAGATCATCTCCTCGGGCGGTGGCACCCCGCTGCTGGTAGCCGTCCACGACCGGCACGGGGCAAGGGTGTTGGGCGTGGTCCAGCTCAAGGACGTGGTCAAGGACGGTATCCGGGAGCGCTTCCTTCAGCTGCGTCGGATGGGTATCCGTACCGTCATGGTCACCGGTGACAACCCGCTGACGGCCAGGGCGATCGCGCAGGAGGCCGGGGTCGACGACTTCCTCGCCGAGGCCACCCCGGAGGACAAGCTCGCGCTGATCCGCCAGGAGCAGGAGGGCGGCAAGCTGGTTGCGATGACCGGGGACGGCACCAACGACGCTCCCGCGCTCGCCCAGGCGGACGTCGGCGTCGCCATGAACACCGGCACCTCGGCCGCCAAGGAGGCCGGGAACATGGTCGATCTGGACTCCAACCCGACCAAGCTGATCGAGATCGTCGAGATCGGCAAGCAACTGCTGATCACCCGAGGCGCGTTGACCACGTTCTCGATCGCCAATGACGTCGCCAAGTACTTCGCGATCATCCCGGCGATGTTCGCCGGGGCCTACCCCGGTCTGCGGCACCTCAACATCATGGCGCTGCACAGCCCCACCTCGGCGATCGCCTCGGCGATCATCTTCAACGCGCTGATCATCGTCGCGCTGATCCCGCTCGCCCTGCGCGGCGTTCGCTACCGGCCGTCCTCGGCCTCCGACCTGCTCGGCCGCAACCTGCGCGTCTTCGGACTCGGCGGTCTGGTGCTGCCGTTCATCGGCATCAAACTGATCGACCTGCTGGTGCAGTTCATTCCGGACCTCTGATCCCCGGGGGGGCGATTGCAGGGCACGGCGCCGCTGGGGTTCTCAGGCCGCAGGGTCGAGCGCGGTGAACCGGTAGCCGTCGCCGATGAGGCGGGGGAGGTAGGTGTCGAGGGCGGCGACGGTCTGCGAGCGGTCCTCGGGGCTGCCCGGCACGGGGGCGGTGCCCTTGAGGAGGGAGCCGTCGTGGTCGAGGATGATGGATCCGGCCCGAGCGTGGCCCAGGACTTCGTCGACGATCTTCTGGGTCCCCGGCCGGGACCAGTCCCTCGGGTCGACCGACCAGGACACCGGCCGCAGCCCGAGCTCCCCGCACAGGGCCATGGAGGCGTGGGTGAAGAAACCGCCGGGTGCGCGGAACAGGGTCGGGCGCTGCCCCCGGCCGGACCGGGCGATGATGTCGCTGGTGCGTTCCATCTCGTCCCGGGTCTGCCCGGCGGACAGTGTGCCGAGATCGGGGTGGGACCAGGTGTGGTTGCCCAGGTGGTGACCGTCGTCGACGATCTGGCGCACGATGTCCGGGAACTTCTCGACATTGGCGCCGATCAGGAAGAACGTCGCGGTGACGCCGTGCCGGCGCAGGATGGCGAGCACCTGGGGGGTGTACACGGGGCTGGGGCCGTCGTCGAGTGTCAGGGCCAGTTCCATGGGGCCGCCGTGCACGTAGTACTCCGGCTCGGCCGGGGTCTTCCCGGACGGCTTGGCTGACGGGGCGGTGGACGGAGCGGCGGGTGTGGGGGTGCCGGCCGGCTGCGGTGTCGGTGCCGCGCTGGAAGACGCAGGCGAACTCGCCGGAGCCGGGTTGCTCTCCGGGGCCGTGGCGGTGTTCTTCGCCGTCCCGCTCTCGGAACCGACCGTTCCGCAGGCGGAGAACAGCGTCATGCCACCGGCCGTGAGCAACAGGCGCCTGGACAATTCACACTGACGATCGGTCATCGCTGAAGTATCGGACGCACCGTTTCGGGGGCCGGCCCGACCCGCCCCGGACGGGGCACGGAGTCCACCGCCCGGCGCATCCGCAGCCTGCGCCCACTCCCCGCGGCCGCAGCCGCAGTCGCAGCCGGACACCCGTGTGCCGCTCGGCGGACGCGCAAGTGCCGGTGGCGCCGGAGACTGCGGCGCCACCGGCCGTATCGCGGTCCACTGTGTGCCCGCCGTGCCGCTGTTACTCCGGCTGCGGGGCCCAGTCCGCGACCAGGGCGAGCAGGCCGGGGAAGCGCGCATTGAGATCCGCCACCCGGACGTGGCTGCGCCGCTCCAGGCCGTACTGGCGCTGCCGGATAAGACCGGCGTCCCGCAGGGTGCGGAAGTGGTGGGTCAGCGAGGACTTCGGCCGGTCGAGGCCGAACCAGCCGCAGGCGTGGTCGAAGTCCTCCGCGTCGACCAGCAGCTTGTGGACGATACCCATCCGCAGCGGGTCGCCCAAGGCGCCCATCACCACCTCGAGGCGGAGCTCCTCGATGCTCGGCTCGGAGAGGGGTTCGGGCAGGTCGGCGGGGGTGTCGGGCCGGGTGGCGGCATTCGGCGTCGGCATGGTGGCAGCTCCTTCTTCGGGTTCGTCTTCCGGGGTAGTTCGTGCGGCCTATGGACGGCAGAAGCAATTTCTATGTACGAGTCTAGTCGTACTGATGCTATGTTCGAGTCTAGTCGTAGTGGAGACCCGGAAGTTCGAGAGGAAGAGTTGATGACTGATCTTCAGGCACCGCCTGTCGCAGGGAAGTTGACGGTTACAGAGGTGGCCGCGTCGGCGCCGACCCGGGAGATCTGGCTGGCGGCCTGGCCGGTGACCGCGGTCTTCATCCTGTCGAACGCCGCCACCCCGCTGTACAAGCTCTGGCAGCACGACATGGGCTTCTCGAAGGGCACCCTGACGGTGATCTTCGCCTGCTACATCGTCGGTCTGCTCGGCACCCTGCTGGTGGCGGGTGTGGCCTCCGACCGGCTCGGGCGCAAGCCGGTGCTGCTTCCGGCACTCGGCCTCGGCGTACTGGCCTGCGTCATCTTCGCGACGGCGGGCTCGGTGCTCGCGCTGGCGGTGGCCCGACTGCTGACGGGAATCGCGATCGGTGCCATCGTCTCGGCCGGTATGGCCGCTGTCACCGACGTCGGCGGACCCGCGCGCAAGCGGCTCGCCGCCCTGCTGGCTTCGGCCGCGATGGTGCTGGGCGCCGGTCTCGGCCCGCTGGGCGCCGGCGTGCTCTCGGAGACGCTGCCCGGCCCGACCGTCACCATCTTCCTGGTCGAGATCGTCCTGCTGGTCACCGCCGTGCTGGTGGTGCTGCGGATGCCGCTGCCGAAGAAGGCCGCCGGTGCGGTGAAGGGCGGCTCCTGGGTGCGCGTGCCGTCGGTCCCGCGCGCCAACCGGGTCCAACTGCTGCTGGGCATCGTGGTGTTCGCGCCCGGCATCACCGCCACCTCGTTCGTGCTCTCGCTCGGCCCCTCGCTCCTCTCCGACCTGCTGGGCACCACCAGCCGGGTGGTCGCGGGTGCGATGGCCTTCGTGATGTTCTCGGCCGCCACCGGTGTGCAGTTCGCGGTTCAGAAGCTCAAGGCGCCGGCCATCCTGCTGATGGGCGCGCTGAGCACGGCGCTCAGCATGGTGGCACTGATGCTCGCGGTGCACGCTGCCTCGGTGGTGCTGCTGGTGATCGCGGCCGTCCTGGCCGGCGCAGGACAGGGCCTGGGGCAGCTCGGTGGCCTCTCGCTGCTCAACTCCAGCGTGCCGTCCACCCGGCTGGCCGAGGCCAACGCCGCGCTCAACACCGGTGGTTACATCCCGGCCGGGCTCTTCCCGGTGGCGGTCGGCTACCTGAGTGACGCGGTCGGCCTCTCCACGGGAGCAACCATCTTCGGTGTGGCGATGACCCTGGTGGCGCTGGCCGGCGGTGCCGTGGTCGCCAGTCTGCGGGGACGGATCTCCGAGCCTCGGCAGGGCTGAAACCGCCGGTAGGGCGCCGACGCCAAGAGCGGCGCGAACACCGCAGCCGTGAGCGCGGTGAGCCCCGATCGGCGCGAATGCCAGGGGTGTGGTCAGGGAACAGGGCCGGGCCGGGTCGCAGGCAGAGAACAAACCTTTCAGAAGGAATTCTCTGGACTGGTGATCCCGACCCGGCCCCCGGCATGTCCGCCCCTGATCCGCCACCACACCCCGGTCGCCGTCACTGCCCTGGGCGGGATGTGCGAGAGAACCGGAAGAACCCTCAAGGAAGCCCGAATGTCCGAGAAGTACGACGTCATCGTGGTCGGCGCGGGCTGCGCCGGCGCATCGGCCGCGATGCTGCTCGCCGATGCGGGCCACCGAGTCCTGGTGCTGGAACGGGCCGTCGCCCCCCGGGACGATCGCCGTGTCGACGTCCTTCGGTTGCCCGCGGTGGCCCGGCTCGCCTCCTGGGGGCTGCTGGAGCGGCTCAGGGGCGCAGGCGTACCGCCCCTGCGGCGCAGCCTGCACCGGGTCGCCGACATCAGGCTGGACGGCCGCATGCCCTTCTACCTCGGTCAGGACGCCGTCCACGCGCCGGAGCGCAGAGTCCTCGACCGCCTGCTCGGCGAGGCCGCCGCCGGGGCCGGTGCGGAGCTCCGTGAGGGCTGCACCGTGGTCGGGCTGCTCCGCGACGGGACCGGCCGGGTCCATGGAGTCGAGTACCGCACCGCCCCTCGCGGCAGGCTTCAACGGGCCCGCGCCGCCCTGGTGGTCGGTGCCGACGGGATGCACTCGACCGTGGCCCACCTCGCCGGGGCGCCGTTCACCCGCAGCGACTCCACCGCCACCTGCGCCTACTACGCCCTCTGGGAGAACCTGCCCGCGGAGCTGGAACTCCACGAGCGGCCGGGCCGGCGAGTGAGCGTGCTGGGCACCCGTGGCGGGGCTGCCATGGTGGCCGCGCACCTTCCGCAGGCGGAGGCGGGCGCGGTGCGGTCACAGCCGGAGCGCGCCTATCTCGACACCGTCCGGAGCACCGCCCCCGAACTGTACGAGCGGCTGTGCGGCGCGGAGCCGGCGGGGCTGATCCGGGCCGGCTCCGATCAGCGGAACTTCTTCCGGCAGGCGGCCGGGCCCGGCTGGGTCCTGGTCGGTGGTGCTGGGCACCACAAGGACTCGGTCACCGCTCACGGCGCCACCGATGCGCTGTTCCAGGCCGAACTGCTCGCGGACCGGATCACCGGTCGCCTGGACGACCCCGAGCGGCTGGACGCCGCGTCGGCCGTCTTCGGGCAGGAGCGCGATGCCACTCTCGGCCGGACCTATCGGGCGACTCTGCTCGCCGCCCGGCTCCAGGTCCGGCCCCAGCGGCTCGCCCTGCTGCGCGCCGTATCTCAGGACACGTTGTTGACTGACCGTCACTTCGCTGTCATGGCCGGGGTGATGTCGGTTGATGATCTCTACCGGGCCGACCTGAGGGGACTGCTGCCACCGGCTGGGGGGCCGCGGGGCGAGAGCGCACCGCCGCAGGAGCTGGAGCTGTGCGCCAATCGCGCATAACGCCAGGGGCGCGGGACTCTGCTTGATCAACTGCGTATGCGAACGACCATGCACCTTCGTGGAGGGCTGGTCGCGCACGCAGTTGATCAAGCAGAGCCTCGCGCCCCTGGCGTTCGCGTTGGCCCCTGAAGGGCCCGGATGTCAGCCGGTGTTGCGCAGGCCGGCGGCGATGCCGTTGACGGTCAGCAGCAGTGCCCGCGAGAGCGTCGCATCCTGCGTCGCGGAGTTGCGCTGGCGCCGCAGCAGGGCGACCTGGAGATAGGAGATCGGGTCGAGGTAGGCGTCCCGCAGCGCGTAGGTCTGCTTCAACGCGGGTGATCGGTCGAGCAGTTCACGCTGTCCGGTGGCCCGCAGCAGCTCGCTGACGGTGAGCCGGTACTCTGCCTGGACCTGGTCGAAGACGTGGTGCAGTTCGGCGGGAACGAGCTGCTCGACGTAGTGGCGGGCGATCCGCAGGTCGGTCTTGGCCAGTGTGGTCTCCACGTTGGACAGGAAGTTGCGGAAGAAGTGCCACTGTCCGTACATCTCCTTCAGGACGTCGCCCAGTCCGGCCTCGCGGGCGGCGGCGAGGCCTGA
>NZ_JARZAJ010000037.1 GCF_029892105.1 Kitasatospora sp. GP82
CGGAGCGCGGTGGGTGGGGGTGGCCGGAGGCCGGCCTTTTCGGGGAGTGTGAGGGGTGTTTTGCCTGGTCAGAGTGTGTGTGGTGGCGCGCTCCGCGCTGGGGTGGTGGGTGCTGGTCGTCATGGGTCCAGTGTAGCGGGTCGGGGGCGGGGGTGCGCGGGGATGGATTCCGTGGCGGTATGTCAGTTGTTGCTGAGAGTCCGTCAGTTTTCAAGTGGTTTAGACCTATAAGGACTAGACCATAGACATTCACGAGTGGCGTAGACCAAATGGAACAGACCACTAAGCAGCACAACGGCCCTCCGGGCCGCACCCCGAAAAACCACACGAGAAAAGACCGAGACAGCCCTCCGGGCCAACCCCGAGAACCCACCGGAAAACACCACCACCAGAGAACAACAGCCCACTACAAAGACGCTGACAAGAAGTCAACAACACCGGAAACCACACCCACCAACAACCCACCCCAAGCCGCCACCGAAGAAGCCACCACCAAATCCACACCACCCGTCAACGCCCGAACCGACCAACAAACCGACACCGCATCACACCGGCGCCAGACACCCAAAGGCCCTCCGGGCTGAGCCCCACTGACCTCAAAGACAGCTGGCAACAACGCGGGGCCGGCTCCGGGCGGCCCGGCCACCAGGGGCGTGCAGCGGTGGAGAGCACCCGAGATTCAAGAGCGCGATCAGGGCCCTCAAGGGCCCGGTTCCGGCGGCAGCCGGAAGATCGTGATCGGCGCCTTGACGTGCCAGGCGGGCACTGAGTCAGTCGAACAGGCGACCCCAGCCCGGGCGGCGGAAGCGGCACATGCGGCAGGTACCGACGTCCTGTGCGTGTCCGTCGAATCGGCTTCGGACCCTGCTGCCCTGCTCTTCAGTCCCTGTGACGTTTCCGCAGGTCAGAGTGCATTTTGGTCTGGAAGGAGGGACTGAAGGGACTGAACGCTGCAGTTATGAGCGGATTTCTACATGTGGATGCTCGTTTATATGTGCGCGCGCATACATATCGGACAGGTACAAGATTCTGCTCATAATTAGGGAGTTGAGTCACTTCAGTCCCTGAGGCGGGCCGTGTACCCCACTTGACGTGCAGTTATCCCTAGGGACTGAATATGAGCGAGCCAGGGTTCGAAAGCGTGTTGAGCCCCTGCTGCAGGACTGCGGGACGCTCTCTACTGCGGTCAGGAGCTCGGTGCCCACTGCGCGGGCAGGGACCGTAGGTGTGGGCCCCCTCGGGCCGTGCAGGGCCGCTGAGGGCCCCGCACGGGCGTAGCCGGGTGTGGAGGTCGATGACGGACTGGACCATCAGGCCGCGTGTTCGAGGTGGCGTTCACTGGCGCCGAGCCCACCCGGATCGCCACCACGAGCCCCAACGATTTGCACCCCCCACCGGCCTGGACCCAGACGCCGCCGCCGGAGCCGATGCGTACAGCGATCTGACTGCGCTTCAGAACGCCCGGGCCGGTACTTCCCCGTACCCGAGCACTTCACCCGCGGGGACGCCGCCGATGTACGGGAGGCCCTGGCCCTCCTGCGGGGGGAAACGCTCCAGCGCACCGCAGGGACGGTGTCCATGGAGGTGGCCGGCGAGGAAGGTCTGTGGCTCCTCCACGAGAACCTGCCCGACCGCATCGAGGTGATCACGCAGCTGACGCTGCAGTTCGGCGAGCATGCAGTCGCCCTCGGCTCCTGCGTGGAGGTCCTCACCGTGAGGGAGATCCTCAACCACGACCAGGCGCAGCAGGCGATCCGGGAGCACGGCCGCGCCGATGTCCAGCTGGGCATTGTCAGGGACGTGCCGTGGCTGCGCTATCTGGGAACGGTGCCCCGCGAGTAGAGGGGTGCGCCCCTTCCCCCGCGTGTGGTCGGGGTGGAGGTGTGCGACGCCGTGCCCAGGTTGGGGAGGGCCGGCCGGTGGGATCGGGAAGGGTGGGGGCGCCGTGGTCGTCGGGGTTTTGCGTCGACTGCGTTGGCCTGGACCACCTCGGTCCCGGAACGTGGTTCCAGTAGCAGAGACCGAAGGGTCTAGAGGGACTGAGTTTGAACATTGGGCATGCCTTTCGGCGTGTCTCGGACCCCCCCGGGAGCAGCCGGATAGGGTTCGGGAGTTCAGTCCCTTCGGTCTCTCCAAATCAGGCATAACGTCTCACTTCTGCACAAAATGGCAGATCAGGCAGGCTCCGCCGGTGGCCTGGTGGGGCTGGACCGTCCGGGGGCGCGAACGTGGGGATCACGCCGCCGCACGCTAGGCTCTGGATCCCATTGCAGAACTCGGTCCCTTCGGTCCCTTTGGTCTCTGTCCGCCAACCGGCGGAAGCTGCTGGTGCCGAGACCCGACCCTACGAAGGACTGAACGTGCCCGCACCTGAGTCGAGCGGCCCACCCTCAGTGATGGCCGTGCGAGGGCTCAGGGAGCTCAGCCGCGAGCACGCCGTGGCCAAGCGTCGGGCTGCAGCGTCAGCTGCCCCCGCCCAACAAGCACACGGAATCGAAGATCTGATCACCGTCTCCCTCCCGGCGAGCGCTCTGCGCCCGCTCCACCTCAAAGGACGTCGTCCATGAGCGTCGCCGACACCCCGCGAGGGCTCGACGCCGCTGCCTCGGCCCAGCAGATGCTGGAGTTCGAGGAGCAGCTCACCCCGGCCTCACCGCTGCCCCACCAGAAGGGTGCCGGCGCAGCGGTCCGGGCAGAGGACGACGGCCTGCTGCCACACCAACTGACAGACCGGGGCAATGCCAAGCTCTTTATCCGCCTGCACAAGGACGTCTTCCGCCACGTCGAGGGCCTGGGGTGGTACGAGTGGGCGGACTACCGGTGGAGGCGCGGGGCGGAGAAGGCCGCGCTGTGGGCCGCCGGTGAGCTCGCTGAGCAGATGCCCGACAGCGACCCGGCGAGCATCTTCACCGACCGTGAGATTGCCCTGCACCGTCGGCGCTCCAGCAGCACGGCTGGGATCAAGAGCTTCCTTGAGCAGGCCAAGGCATCCCCCGACCTGTCCATGGCGGCCTGGGACCTGGACAGCGACCCCTGGGCGCTGTGCACTCCTGGTGGGGTGATCGAATTGCGAACCGGCGAGCTGCAGAAGCCCTCGCCCTTCGATGGATGCCACTCCCGAGCCACCAGTGTGGCGCCGGAGGACATGCCCACCCCCCGCTGGAACCGGTTCCTCGTCGAGACGTTCGGCGACGACCAGGCCGGCCGGGAGATGATCGACTTTCTGCACGTCCTGCTCGGCTACTCCACCACAGGCGACGTCGGCGGCCAGGTCCTGCCATTCCTCTACGGCGAGGGCAAGAACGGCAAGAGCGTCCTCCTGGACGTCATGCTGCAGCTCCTCGGCGACTACGCCGACGCTGCCCCGCCCGGCTTCCTGATGGACCGCGGGGCCTTCACGGAGCACTCCACGGAGCTGACCGAACTCCACGGTCGGCGTCTCCTGGTGTGCTCCGAGCTCAAGGCGACCGACCGCTTCGACGAAGCCCGCGTCAAGCTGCTCACCGGCGGCGACAAGATCAAGGCCCGCCGGATGCGGCAGGACTACTTCTCCTTCCCACCGACGCACCACCTGTGGCTGCTGGGCAACCACAAGCCGGAGGTCGGCACCGGCGGCTTCGCATTCTGGCGCCGCATCCGCTTGGTCCCCTTCGAAAAGACCGTCTCCGACGAGAACAAGATCGACAACCTGGCGCTGGAACTGGTCCGCGACGAAGGGCCCGGCATCCTCCACTGGGTCGTCCAGGGCGCCGTTCGCTACCACGCCCTCCGTGAGCAGCGGCAGGCCGGCGGCAGCCTGTCCGACCCGCTGGAAGGCCCCACTCGGGTCCGCCTGGCCACCGACGCATACGCCACCACCGAGGACACCATCGGTCGCTTCCTGACCGAATGCTGCACCCGCAACAGCGAGGAAGCCGAGCTGCGTGTCGAGCAGGGGCAGCTCTACGCCGCGTACGCTGCCTGGTGCAACTTCGGAGAGGGCACCCGCCCCACCAGCAAGCGCGCCTTCGCCACCCGCGTTCGCACGGACCTCGGCCTGGCCTCGCCCAACGACATGGTCAAGTCCAACGGGCGCAAGTTCTACCCGGGGATCGGCCTCCTTGTCGACTGAACGCCCGGCCCCGTGGGCAGGCGGCGTGTGGACACCCGTCCGCGCCGTCTACACCCGGCAGGCCCGCCCGCTCTACGATGCAGGCACCACCTACCCGTTCCTGCCCGCCACCCGTCTCCAGTTCCGGCCCACAACCACGAAGGAAGGCCCTCGGTCATGAGCTCGCTACTGGACCAGAGCGTTCTCAGCCACGAAGCGACCGTGGTCTGGCTGGAGGACCCGTCGGCCTTCGACTACGTACGCCAAACCATCGACAAAACCCCGCGCCGCCGTGGCAAGCCCCGCTGGCTCCGGGCCGGCCGCATGGTCGGCTACGCCGAACTCGACGAAGCCGCAGAAGCCGACCCCGACAGCGGCCTGCACCGCCGCCGCGTCTTCTTCCTCCTGCCGCACGACCGAGACCTCGACCCCGCAGGCCTCTATGCCGCTGGCGCGCCCGGCGAGGCCGTCGACCCCCGCACCGTTGAGCCCCGTACCGTCGGGGAGAAGACCCCACGCTCGCAACGCGGCCGGAACAGCACCCGCACCTAACCGGGGACGCGGCCGGCCCACTGCGGTCGGGGACAGCGTCCCGGTCCGAGACGACAGCTTCCGAGGACGAACCGGGGCAGGTGCGAAACCAATTGGATCCGAGGCCGGGCTCGAAGGCAAGCAGGGACCGTCAAGTTGAGCTGCTGCCGCTTTCGGCCGGGCTGCGACCAGAGAAGGTGAACCGGCCTGCAGTGCGTATCACTGTGATTCTCAGTAACAGTGATACGCACGGGTGTCTGCCTCATCAAGGGTCGTCAGACGCCAGCGGATGGTGTCCCAGGTAGGGGACGTTCAGGGGACAAAATGTCGAAGGGTTGCGACATCAATGTCGAGAGGTCTTGACATCGCCAGCCTCCACGGTGCCGTGAGCGATCCGTCGCACCCGAGCCCGGCAAGGGCGTAGCAGGGCCCGGAGGAGCGCCAGCGCGAAGTCCGAGACCATCGCGGCGGCCGCGCCAACGGCCGGGGTCCAAGTCGCTAGCTAGCCTGGTCCAGAGCACCCCGCGCCACCGAGAGGCTTGTCCGTGCGTGCAGACCGTCCCACCACGTCCGCTGGCGACCTTGGGCAGAGCCCCGGGGAGAGCGAGCTCATCGAGGACTTGCGCGGCCGCAGCGCCCACGAGGACCGCGCCGGGCTGATGCCCCTCGGCGGGCTCGGTGCCTACGAGGGCACCCTTGCCGTCGACCTTGGCGCATCGTTCCTCGGCCGACCGCTTCGTACGTCTCGCGACCTGCTGCGGCGTGCCGACCCCTGGGGTGTCCGGCCTGACGACGCGATGCGCGCTCTTGGCAGTGACAAGCTGACCGCGGTGAACTTCCTCGCCGGGCTCGTCCGGCGTGGCCTCCTCAGCGGTCCTAGCCCCGACGGCGAGGCGCAGGACGAGTACGGGCACGACTACCGCACCTGGAAGCTCACCCCGACCGGGAAGGTGCTCGCCTACGCCTCGGGCCGCCGGCCGTCCACCCGCCGCGCGGCCGAGGCCTTGGTGGCCAAGGTGCTCACGAGCGCGGCCTCGGTCAACGAGAACCCGGACGAGCGCCTCTGGTGGGTCCAGGAGATCCGCGCGGTCGGGCACTACGCAGACCCCGGCCGGGCGGAGCTCCTCCACGTCGACCTGGCCGTCCGGCTGCGGCCCCGGCTGGCCGACCGCGTGGAGCAGGCGAAGGCGGAGCAACGGCTGCACGACGACGCGCAGGACCGCGGCTTCACCGAGCGGGTCCTGGACATGAACGGCTACGGGCACTGGAAGACCCGGCTGGCCCTGGCCGGCCGGAGCAAGGCGGTGCGGCTGTTCATCCTCTCCCCCGGCGGCGAGGATGGCCTGCTGCTGTTCCAGGAACTACGTGACCTGACCATCGCCGCCGCTTCGCCCCCGGCCTACGAGCCGCTCGCCGAGCCCGAGCCGGCCGACCGGTGCTCGTGGTGCCAGCGCCAGGTCCCGGCAACCCGGGTCGCGGTCAAGGGCATGTCCGTCGGCCGCTCCCCGATCGCGCTGTGCGACGCCTGCCTGGCCCTGGGGCGCAGCGAAGGGGGCGGGTTCCTGGGCTCCCTGTCGGTGTTCGGGGCGGTGCACGACACGCTGGCCGCACTCTCCGCCGAGCCCTACCACGGTTACGGCTGCGCGCTGTGCGGCAACTCCGGCGCAGTGGAGGGCAGTTGGTGGCCCGAGCGTGACCGCCGGGACCAGGAGGAGCCGGTCACCCTGCGGCTGTGCGACGTGTGCCCGGGCCTGCTGGAACTGGCCGACCGGTCGGACCGGCCGCAGTGGTGGCGGGCCCGCCACGAGCTGGCCTGCCTGGCCGGGTTCAGCGCTCGCCTGCAGCAGGCGGCCGCCGTGCCCCTCCCCCGCAGTGAGGGTCGCGCGAAGCGCCGTCCGCTGCCCCGGCTCACGGATGTCCACCGCCAGCTACTCGAAGACGTCCGCGGCGCCGGAGTGCTCTCCGCACGGGACCTCTCCCGCCGGGAGGGCCGGTCCCGCCAGCAGGGCATCAAGCGGTGGGTCGTGCGCCTCGGGCACCTCATGCAGCACGGCCTGGTCGTCACCGTCGGCACGAACGGTGACGAGTGGACCGATCCGGTGCGCCTCGTGGAGGCCGACGAACGGGAGCTTAGGCGTGAGCTCCTCACCTTGTACTCCCCCGGGCCGGTGTGGGACGGGACCGTGGTTACCGAGCCCGAGCCGCCGGCAGACTGGAGCTCGCGGTGGGCGGCGCTCGAAGGCCTGCGGGCCGAGCGCGACCACCTGGCCATGACCGCCGCTGGCGCGACGGCGGGCCGGTCATGAGCGCGCGGTACGGCAGCAAGACGCCCGACCGGCAGACTCTGGAGCAGGCGGGGGTGGCCCTGCCCGCGATCCTGTCGGCCACCGTCCCGCTGGCCCGGCGCGGCAACGGCAAGTGGCACGTCGTCCTCCCGGAGGCGGCGAAGCGGTGGGGCGGCGGCTGCCAGCACGCCCGGGACTTCACCGTTGCCTTCGATCACCCCTTTCTGGACCAGCTGGCCGGCATCTGCGCGAAGTGCTCGCCCGTTGACGCGCTGGACGACGCCGTGCGCGGCCTGTGGCAGGCCTGCCTGGCGATCGTCGAGGCCGACGGCCGGGCCCGGGCGCTCGCCGGCCACGGCGGGCCCTGCACCTGGCCCGGGTACGCCCGTGCCCTCGCGGCCGGTGCCCACCACGACGACGAGACCGTCCGCGCCCTGCTGAAGCCCTGGTTGGACGACCCCACCGTCGGCTAGCAGGCCTGGATGGCACTGCGGGCCTGGACCGCCTGCGTCGAGCGCTCCCACCTCGCCCTGGCCGCCTACCAGGCCGCGGCTCCCGCGGCCGACACCACCGCCGCGATCAGCCGGGCCTGCGACACCGTGGCCGAGGAGCGGGACGTCCACGCCACCTCCCGCGCACTCGACACGGCCACCGGGCGGGGCAGCCGTTACGACTGGGAGCACGCCTCCCTGTGGCCGCTGGTGCGCAGCGCGTGGAGCGCGGCCCGCCGCCAGCGACGGACCGCCGGCGAGGCGCTCGCCTTCACCCTGGACCAGGCCGGAAAGCGCTGGGCGGGCGCGCGCGTCTGGGACGTCACGGTCCTACCGGACCCGCCGGCGGTTCCGGCCGGGGACTTCCCCTCGCCGTCCGCCTGGGCGGACGCCGTGCTCCAGGCGTGGTGGAAGGAGACCGTCACCACGTGGTGCACCCGACTGGAAGACGCGCTCGCCCCCGGCGCGGACGACTCGGACGAGCGCGTGCTGCTGCTCGTCCGGGACTGGCCGCTGACCCGGCCCGAAGATGAAGACCTCGCCTACCTCGCCCATTTCCCGCAGGCCGGCCCCACCGTCCCCGACCACCTGGGCGCCGACCCGTACGACCCCTACCAGCGCGAACCCCGGTACGCGGTGGTGCTCTCCGTCCCCCGGTACGCCGCCGACCAGGCCGTCGACCACGCCCGCCACCAGCGCGGCCGGATCACCGCCGGTGACACCCGAGCCAACGGGGACGAGACCGCGACCGAGGCGGCGGCCTCAGCCCTCCTGCGAACGGCCTACCCGTACCTGGCCGGGGACGCATCCACGTACGGTCCCGTCCCCGAGGCCTCAGCCGACGTCCAGGCGGCCCGCGCCGCCGAGCGCGCCGCCCGGGGCGACCAGGACCAGCTGCACTGGTCGGACAAGCGCCGGGACGAATCCATGTGGAAGTGGACCGATGCCTTCACCGAGGGCCGCTGGACCTGGGTGCCCGACGACACCGACGACGGCCCCGCCCGCCAGCAGCTGATCACCCTGCTCCCCCACTGCTACGACTGGGTGGCGATGCGACTGCACGTCGAAACAGGCCCGGCCGGCGCCACCGCGGTGCACACGCTGTTCGGCCCCCCCGAGGACTGGGACCCCCGCCGCGGCCTCCTGCGGTTTAGGCCCGTGGACGGCCATCGTGCCGTCACCGTGGCGCAGCACCGGATCATCGGCCTGAGCGGGGTACGCCACCGGCGGGGAGCGGGCCGGACCGTGCTATGGGAGGAGTACCAGAGTCCGCAGCCCCACCGGATCTGATGACCACGGCCGCGCAGGGCGGTGCAGCGACGGAGATCCATGCCGGAACATATGCCCATTGATATGTCTCGAATGGAAGCGTCACACCAGACTGAGTATCGCCGGTCTACCGATGGTTTGTGCCAGCGGCCCCGGTACTGGCGCTGGCCAACACCGTCATTAGCTACTCCGCTGAGAGCAGGGGTGGCCGGGCTGCCCAAGGTTGCTTTCGTGGCCAAGGCGGGGCTCGCGCACGGCTGGCAGGTCGGCCCACTCCAAGGCGGGCCCGCTCCGGTCTGCGGGCGCCCAGGCCGCACGCTGTCGCCCGAATCGCCCCGGCTCGGATGGTGGCTCGGCGCCGTTGTGCTGGTCCGAGGCAGGAGCAGATTCGCTGCCGGGCCTCTCGCATGGGGAGGCTCAGGGCCGATAACTGAACCGCAGCTGGACACTGCTGATTGTGTCCCGCGTTGACCGCAGATCCACCCAACACTGCTTTCGCTCGTCGCCGTGCGGGCAGCGGCACTCCGTTCGGGCGGCGGCCAACGGCAGGCCGAACACGGGGTCGGTGAGCAGCGCGGTGATCCGATCGTGCGGGAGTGACTGCCCCGGTCGGTACAGCAGTTGGAAGACCCAGTGCTGCTCGTCGTAGCGCCCGCCCTTCCAGCCGAGGCACGACCTGGGTCCGCCACCGGCCTGGAACACCGCGATACGGCGCAGGATGCCGCTGGGCAGCCAGGTGGGGTGCTCAGCATCCTGTAGGAAGCGGAACCCGCGGAGATACTCGCGCTCCTGGCTGGTGAGGGCCCCCTGCGGACCTGTCCACAGTGTGGGGTCGCCGTCTTGGGTGAGTCGAGCGAGCCGGGCGTCGGCGGCTTCTACCCAGTCGGCCCAGGAGACTCCGCGGAGAGTCACACTCGCTGCGGTCCCGGCGAGGTAGAGCGCCACGGCGCCGACGGCGGTCCGGCGGTACCTGAGCCCGGGGATCCCGCACAGCTCGGTGTCGCCTGCGGGAAGGATCCGTCCGGCGAGATCTTGGACGAACCGCGGGTCGCTCTCCACTGTGAGCGTCAGGTGATCCGGTGCCGGCCGGACGGCCGAGAAGCCGCACGGGTTCATGGTGATGACGTGCGGGCAGGCGCAGGCGTCGAGGATCCAGTGCTCGAAGCGGGCCTGGTCGGGGTTGTCCGCAGCCGGGATGGGCTGAGCCCGGCGATGCTGAGGAGCCAGGTCTCGCTGGGCCGCGTTCAGGCGTTCGCCGGTGTAGGCGCTGCGCTGGCGCAGGAGTTTGGCGAGGTTAGAAGCCATGGCATGTCCCTTCGCGGTGCCCCGGCCTTGGCGCGATGAGGGTGTGCCTGTGTGGGTGTGACTGCGTCTTTACCGGGATGTCGATCACCACTGGCTGGGGGATGCGAGCGCAAGGGCCGGTGCTCGCCAGCAGGGCCGCCGGGATAGCCCGACAGGATTCAAGCAGGTCGTGCACCCGAAGACCAGGAACTACCGAGTCCGGGCGGGCTCGGCGCGTCCCGCCACCACTCGTCAGCAACGGGAACGGGCGACCAATGCTCCGGTGTCGTGTCCCGCGTAAGGGACGTTCGGTTCGCGAAATGTCGGGAGGCTTTGACATTGGTGTCAAGACCTTGCGACATGGGACAGAGGACCGGGGGGCTTGACCACCGGGGCGCGCTACCGGCAGGACTTCCAGGAGCACCGCCGGTTCCACAGCCCGCTCCAACCGAGACGTGGGGCGTAGCTCCAAGCGTGCGACGAGCACGGTTACGACTCGCTAGCCTGATCCACAGCACACCCGCGCCACCGAGAGGTTGACCGTGCGAGCAGAGCGCCCCACCAAGTCCGGCGGGCTCGGACGGAGCCCCGGCGAGCGCGAGCTCCTCGACGAACTGCGTGGCCGGACCGCCCACGAGGACCGTCCGGGGCTGATGCCGCTCGGCGGGCTCTCCACCTACGAGGGCGCCCTCGCCGTCGACCTCGGCTCTCCCTTCCTCGGCCGTCCGCTCCGCACGTCCCGCGACCTGCTGCGCCGCGCTGATCCCTGGGGCATTCAACCTGACGACACGGTGCGCGCCCTCAACACGGACAAGCCGGCCGCGCTGGGCTTCCTCGCGGCACTGGGCCAGGCCGGACTGCTGAGCGGACCGGACTCCGAGGACGAGCCGCAGTCCGAGTACGAACACGACTACCGGACCTGGAAGCTCACCCCTCGCGGCCGCGTACTTGCCTACGCCTCTGGGCGCAGGCCGTCCACCCGCCGGGCCGCCGACGCACTGGTGGCCAAGGTGCTCAAGGCCGCCGCCGCGATCAACGAGAACCCGGACGAGCACCTGTGGTGGGTGAAGTCGATCCGCGCCGTAGGTCACTACGTCGACCCCTCCCGCGAGCAGCTCCTGCATGTCGACCTGGCCGTGCTTCTCCAGCCCCGGCTGGCCGACCCGCGCGAGCAGGCGAAGGCGGAGAAGCGGTTGCACGACGATGCACTCGACCGCGGCTTCACCGACCGCGTCCTGGACATGCACGGCTACGGGCACTGGCGAACCCGCCTCGCCCTGGCCGGCCGCAGCAAGGCCGTCCGCCTCTTCACACACCCCGACGGCGTCGAGGGCCGGGTGTTGTTCCTGGAGACCCGCGACCTGACCGTCAAAGTCGCACCCACCCCGGCCTACGAGGCGCCCGCCGATCCCGCGCCGGCCACCGGCTGCTCCTGGTGTCGACGCCAGCTCCCCAGCACCCGGGTAGCCGCGCGGGGTGAGTCGTTCGAACGCTCCCCGATCGCCCTGTGTGATACCTGCCTGTCCCTGGGCCGCAGCGAAACGTCCGGGTTCGTCGGCTACCTCTCCCTGTACGGGGCGGTACGCCAGAGCCTCGACGCCCTGACCGCCGAGCCCTACCACCCCGCTGGCTGCGCGCTGTGCGGCTACGACCGCGGGGCGGCGCAGCGGGAATGGTGGCCGAAGCGTGGGCGGGAGGAGCAGGCACCGGTGACGCTGCGGCTGTGCGACGTCTGCCCGGGCCTGCTGGAGCTGGTGGACCGGCCAGACCGGGAGGCTTGGTGGCGTAGTCGCCACGAGGCCGCCTGCCTCACGGGGTTCTACGCCCGCCTCCGGGACGCCGCCCGTGTTCCTCTCCCCCGCAACGAGAGCCAGGCCAAGCCTCGGAAGCTGCCCCGGCTCACCGAGGTCCATCGCCAGCTCCTGGACGACATCCGCGGCGCCGGGGCGCTCTCGGCCGTCGACCTCGCCCGCCGCAACGACTTCCGCAATCACCAGGACAGCAAGTGGTGGGCGGTCCGCATCGGACACTTGCTGCAGCACGGCCTGGTCGCCACCGTGGCGGACGGCGATCTGTGGACCGGCGGTGTCAGGATCGTCCAGGACGACGAGCGCGCTCTGCGGCGCGAGCTGCTCGCCCTGTACGTCCCCGGCCCGGTGTGGGACGGCACCGCAGTCACGGAGCCCGAGCCCCCGGCAGGGTGGACCGCGCGGTGGGCGGAACTCGAGGCGCTCCGCGCCGAATACGACCGTCAGGTCCTTGCCCCGCAGGCGCTGCCGATCGCGTGATCCCGAGGCGCCCGGCCGCCTACGATCAGGCGATGGGTGAAGGCTGGCCGGCCGGGGTTCGAGCGGTTCGGGCTGACAGTGGCCGGGGCCGAACACCTGGCTGGCTCGACGAGCCGGTCAATCTGCTGCCGTCTATGGGGGTGAGGCTGGGCTGCACCGGGCCGTTCACCGGAGCCCTCCTCGTCGATGACCGGAGCCTGCCTCCGAGTTGATCGAAAAGTCCTGTCTTGTACTGCGGGTTGACGCCACACTGGGGACCATGGTCCTCGAACTTCCCCGCCCGGCCGCGCCGTCCAGGACGCTGCCGCAGAACCCGATAGCCATCAACCCGATGGTGCTGCACGGGCGGATGCTTCTGGCGGTGCTGGACACGAACGCCCTTCTGATCGAGGCGTGCAGCCAGGCCAAGCACAATAGGCCCCACCACCCGCTGGCCGCGCTCGCCGGCACTCGGCGCGCGACTCTCTACGTGGCGCCGCACGTCCTGGAGGAGATCGACGAGCACCTGCCCAAGATGGCCCGGACCTTCGGGGTGCCGACCGGGGCGGCGGACGCCGCGCTGCGGGAGCACACCCTGCCGCTGGTGCGGGTGGTCGACCTGGAGATCCGCGACCACCTCGCACCGGGAACCCGGCACATCCTGCGCCGGATCCCGGGCCTGCCCAAGGCGCAGCAGGGGGACCCCGACGACGCTCCGACCATGGCGCTGGCGGAGCTCCTGGGCCCGAGTGTGCTGTTCACCCGCGACAAGGTGTTCGAGCGCTTCGGCCTCGCGGTCATGGATTCGCTGACGGTGGCGCAGACGCTGCTGCGGACGGCGGGCCTGGAGGCGAACGGGGCCAACGCGGTGCTTCTCGCCGGGTACGTCCTCGAGGCGAGCGCCGCAGGCATCGGCAAGCTCGTGGACGTCGCGGCCCGTCGGCCCGAGCTGACGGCGGCTGCGGTGGCCGGAGCACTCTGGTATCTGTGGCGGACCGGCCGACTGACCGCGGGATGGCGGCCGTTGCTGTCCGGGCTCTGGGACATCACGGAATCGGTGCTACAGGTGGTGGCCGATGCGAAGCAGGAGCACGCCGACCTGAGCGGGACGCTGACGGTGGTGGAGGCGACCGCGTTCCCGTCCGTGGAGCAGTCGGCCGCGCGCTGCCTGGCCCGGCACAGTCGGCCGCTCACCGCGGTGGAACTGCGGGACGCGCTGGCCGACCGCGACAACGTCTCGGTCTCGGCGGCTCGGCTGCGGCGGGAGATGCGTGCGCACCGCGCTTTCATGCGGCTCCCACGCGACCAGTGGACCATCGGCCGGCCCGCGATCAACGCCTGCGAGCCGTAGCAGCAGCCGCCATGACGTCGGACAGGCTTGTGCCGTCGGTGGCGACCCGGACGAGCGAGAACAGGGTGTCGAGGCTGTCGGCCGGGTCGGTCGAGGTCAGCGCGACGCACCCGCCAGCGGCGATAGCGGTCGGCTCCTCGTGGTGCTTGTCGAGTTCCAGGACCACGGCGAGTTCGGTGTGTACCGGCTCCAGCCAGGTGACTTCGAGCCGGATCAGGCCGCCCAGCGCCCGCCAGCGGGTGACCGTGTCTGCGCCGTCGGCGGGATTGTCGGTGGCCATGACGCGCATGAGGTCCTCGGCCTCGGGTCGCGCGGTGAGGTCCAGGACGAGGAGCGCGGGCTGGTCCGGAGCCGCGACGGCCCTGCGCAGGGGCACGGCCTCGGTGAGGAACCTGCGGATCTCGTCGCGCGCGAACACGGTGGCGTCGGCGGACTGCCGCTGCTCGTCGGTCAGGGCGAAGGCCAGGTCCCCGGGCTGGACGCGGTCCCCGATCGGGCTCGTCGCCAGCCGGGTCAGGCACTCGGTCAAGACCGGCTTCGCCCGCGGATCGCCCGGCGCCCCGTCCACGGCCTGCACCAGTGCGTGCCCGGCGAGCACCAGCAGGGTGAGGGCGAGTTTGGGCGTGGTGGCGGGCAGGCGCAGCGTGGGGTTGAGGTTGGCGCGGCGTGCGCGCAGGAAGCGCAGCAGTGGTGGCATGGCGGGGGTCCCCGTCCCCGCGGACTGCGACCCGCAGCCGGCCGAGCTCATCGCGTCCGCCGCACCCGGTGAGATGGTCCTGGACCTGTACGAGGTCGTCGCCGGGCTGCGGGCGCTGGCCGACCTCGACCGGCAGAGCGAGCCGTACCTCTACAACCCTCCTGCGGGCGGGCACTGGCGCCAGGGCGAGGAGTACCCCGAACCCGGCACGGTGAGCGCGATGCTCGGCGAGGACCACGTCTTGGCCGCCACCCGGCCCGGCGAGGATGCCAACACCGCGTCGGTTGACTCCCCCGCGTACCGCCGCCACCTCGCCGGCCACGCGATCGCCATCGACCCTCTGGCCGAGGTCTACCTCGCCGCCGCCGACGCCCTCCCCGGCCTGGTCCCGCTCCGCGATCGTCACCGCGCCGCACTGGCGGCGCTTCAGGCCGCCGACATCGCCGACCTGCTCCGCCACGACCCTCGAACGCCGCACCCCGGAGAGGACATCGCAGCGATCGTGCGGGAGCTGCCCGCCGATGTCCAACACCTCGAGGACTTCTTCGAGGGCTGGTACCACCAGCGGGAGGCCGACGCCCGCCCGCAGGGCCGCTGAACCGCTCACTACCTCGCCACGAGGAGCACTCCATGCCGTCCACCGGCGCCCCGTCCACCGAGTCCCTGGCTGCGCTCTCCCGGTTCTTCACGGACTGCCCCGACCTGATCGGGCCGACCGCCCTCACGACGGCCGCCTTGCTGCTCGACGACCTCAGCGGCGCGGCCCTCGTACACGGCCACACCGTCAACTCCCCGGGCATGAACTGGCTGGTCAACGCCGCTGCCGAGGCCACCCTCCAGCGCCTGCGCAGCCGGGAGCAGCCGATCCGGCCGGCGAGTGAGACCGCTCCCCTGCTGGACCGGCTGCGCGCAGCGCTGAGGGATGCCGGCCTGGATGCTGTGCCGGGTACACGCAGTGGTGTCACCGTGGCCGTCCCGCCCGGCAGGCCCACGTCGGTGTCCTCGTCGGAGCTGACGATCGCTCTGCACCGGGGATGGGAGCTGACGATCAACAGTGCTGGTAGCTCGGTCGTCTCGGTGCGGGCGCCGGTCACCGAGAACGGTGCAGTGGAGATCGCCGGGATCGTTCGCGACATCCTGTCCGGCGGGCACGGCAACCCGTTCCGCTGAGCTGGGCAGGCGGGGATCGTAGTTCCCAAGGGTGGGGGCCTGACCGGTCAGGCCCCCAGCCACCGGGTCAGGTCTTCGACCAGATGCTGCTGGATCTCGCAGACGAGCAGCACACGCCGTAGGAGTACCCCAGCCGCTGGGTACCGCCCGGGGCCGGGGGTCATGCGGCCGGGACGAACCGCCGGCCGACTCGTCCGGCCAGCCCCAGCGCGGCGACGAAAGCCACCGCAGTCACGACGGCGAACACCGTCACCGCCGCAGCGAGACCGTGCCGGACACCGACCCGGTTGACCACAGCCAGCACCACGTCGAAGGCCGCGTGCGCGAGCATGAGGGGCAGCACCGCGCGCGAGCGCAGGTACAGGAGCACGCAGATGACCGCCCACGGAACGAGCGGCACAGCGGCCAGCCCGTACTCCAGGTGATACGACAGCCGCGCTGCGGTCAGGAGGACCACGAGCACGACCAAGCCGACGCGGCGCAGCCGGGCGCTGGCGACCACCTCGCCGATCCGCCACGCGACTAGGACGGGCAGGACCAGCACGACGATCTCCTCGCTGACGCCGGCCGCCACGGAGGAGACCACGTCGCCCAGGACCGTACTGCCCCCGCTGCTGCCGGAGTACGAGGCCAAGGCACGGGAGTGAGCGCGGGCGAGCTCGAACAGCGCACCCACGAAGAACATCGGCGCCTCCGCCAGGCAGAACACCGCGCAGGAGGCCGCCAGCACTTCTCTGGCCGACATGCGGCGAAGGCCAACCGCCGGCGCCCGCTCCGCGACCCACACGAGCAGCCACGCCGGTACGGCCAGCCCAAGCCACACCGCGGACGCCCACAGCACGTTGTCTGCGGCCGCGTGGCCCTCGCTGGGGGCAGCGCCGGAAGCGGCCGCTCGCGCTCCCGGCCAGGCAGACCCGACCGTGTACGCCATGTAGACGATGGCGAGGGTCGCGGCGGTGGACCAGGCGATCGCACGCCCCTTCTCCCCCGCGCGAGGTCGGGGCAGCGGCACCCGGTCGGGCAGTACCCTCAGCAGCTTCTGAACGAACGTCACGCCCACCCCTCCGACACCCCACACCGAGGCCGGACCGCCCCGGGCCGCTGCTGCCGACGGCGGTTGCGCGGTCACGAGATCAGACAGCGGGCGGCGATGCCGCGCAGCGTACCAGCGGCTCTCGTGCGGCGCCTCGACCCCGAATCAGCTCGCGTCCCACCTGCCTCCGCGGCCTGCGCGCACCGGCCGGCCGTTCACTCCTGCAAGGAGACCGTTCTCGCAGCGGTCGGCCCGCTCTACGAGGCTGCCGCCAGGCGGGTGACGCGGTGTGCGGCGTCGGCGGCGCCGCGGATACCGCGACGCGCGTACATCGCCAGCTGCGGTTGCATGCCAGCGAGTTCGCGGCGGGCGCGGTGGGAGGCCACGCCGTCCACCAGGTCGAGGCTGCGGGTGAGGAGATCGACGGCCTCTTCGTGGCGGTCCTGGGCGGCGACCGCGCGGGCGATGTTGGCGAGGGTCAGCGCGCGGGTGCGGCGGTATGCGTGGTCGGTGCGGTCAGTAAGGGCGGCGCGGTAGTGGCGCTCGGCGGCGGCGTAGTGGCCCATCTCGGTCAGCGTGCGGCCGGTGTGGGAGGCGACGACGGCGTCGGTGGGGCCGGCGGCCGCCGCGTAGGAGGACAGTGCGTCGGTTCCGGTGAGGGCGGCCTCCCGGGCGGTGTCGATCAGGGCCGAGGCGGCACTCGGGTTGCCGCTGGCGCCGTGGGCGCGGGCGGCGGTGATGAGCAGCAGGGCCTCGGTGCGCTTGTCGACGCGGCCGCGGGTGCGGGCGAGGGCGGCTTCGGCGAGGCCGACGGTGCCTGTGGGGTGGCCGAGGTCGAGGGCCTGGTGGACGAGGGCCCGCATGCCCCAGGCGGCCTGGCCGGTGCGGTCGTCGGGGTCGGCTTCGCGGGCGAGGCGGACGGCGAGCCGGTAGTGGTGTTGGGCGGCGCCTTCGCGTCCGGCGTCGTGGCACTTGAAGCCGATGAGGGTGGCGAGGTCGGCGGCGGTGGCGAAGGCGTCGGCGCGGGCGCAGTCGTCGGCGTAGGTGCCGTGCAGCATGGGGGCGACGACGTCGCTCAGGAAGGTCCCGGCGACGCTGAGGCCGTGCCCGCCCCCCAGGAGCTCGTCGGAGGCCCGGAAGGTGGCGGTGAACTGGCGCACCGCCGTGGTCTCGCCGCTGCCGATCCGGCGGCCGGGGCCGGCGGCGGGCAGTGCCGCGGCGGTGCGGGGGCCCGGGGCCAGCGGGGCCAAGAGGGCCGCGGCGGAGAAGCCGAGGGCGAGGAAGTCGCGGCGGTCGTGCACGAGGAGCCTTCCGGTTTCGGTTGCGGCGGCCGCGAGGCCCAGGAGCATGAAGTCGGTGCTCGTGTCCTCGCCCAGGCCGATCTCGGCGACCGTGACGGGCCGCCGGAGTCTTCTGGACAGCGCCTCGGCGACGTAGGCGGGAGTGTTGCCTGCGGGGATGGCACCGGAGCTCACCCAGGCGTGGACGGCCGAGCGGGACGTGCCCAGCCGGACTCCGGACTCGGCCGCGACCGCCTTGGTGGCGCGGGCCAGTCCTTCGAGGGTGAGGCTGGCCGCTTCCATCGCGTCGGCCAGCTGCTGGTTAGGTGTTCTGGGTGTTGCCACTGTCCGCCCCCGGTGGTCGCGCCACCGACGGACCCGGCCGGTGGTGACCACGCTAGCGCTGTGGCGCACTCGCGGTCCGCGACTCTGCGAAAGCAGCACATCACTTACTGAACAGACGGGTTGACGGGGCGTCGGGCCCGGCGGAGGGTGGGCGGGGTCAGATCACCGGGGGGCGTCCGGCCTTGGTGAGGCGCCAGGCGGTGGCCCAGGAGATCGGGCTCCGCTCGCCGTGGCCGCCGCGCAGTCCCTCCCACAGGCCGGAGAACCACGGGAGCAGCGTACGCGGGGCGCGCCGGGCCCGCAGGACGGTGATGGCGACCCAGGTGGCGATGTAGACGGGGACCAGGGGCGCGGGCAGCCGCCGGTAGGCGACCCAGACCCGGTTGCGGGCGACCAGGCGCTGGTAGAGGGCGTGGCGGGCGGCGTCGATGGCGGGGTGGTGGACGATCACCTGCGGCGCGTAGTAGCCCGTCAGGCCCGCGTTCCAGCACCGCAGTGCCAGGTCGAACCCCTCGTGGTAGAGGAAGAAGTGCCCGGGCCACCCTCCGACCTGATCGAACGCCTGACGGCGGACGAGGACGACGCCTTCGGCCATCGCCGCGACGGTGCCGGGCCGGTCGGGGTCGGCGGTGCGCAGCCGGGGCACCCAGCGGCGGACGGTCTCCCCGGTGTCGGGGTCGGCGATCCGGGGCTGGACCCAGGCGGCCTCGGGGCGTCGGCGGGCCTCTGCCACGAGGCGGGCCAGGGTGTCGGGGGCGGGCAGGTGGGCGTCGTTGTCGAAGAAGAACACGAACTCGCCACCGCCGCCGGCGTCCGCCA
This sequence comes from Kitasatospora sp. GP82, assembly GCF_029892105.1. GTDB lineage: Bacteria > Actinomycetota > Actinomycetes > Streptomycetales > Streptomycetaceae > Kitasatospora. The sequence continues at coordinate 18,913 of NZ_JARZAJ010000037.1, forward strand.
GTTCCCGGGCGCCGATGTTGCGGCCCTCGGGAATGCCCACGTTCTGGGGCAGCGCCAGGGTCGTCACGCCGGCGGGGACGTGCTCGGGTCGGACGCCGTTGCCGACCACGATCACGCGCAGGTCGACGCCCTCCTGGGCGAGGAGGGACTGCAGCGCCGCCGACTGCTCGGGGCGGTCGTTCATGGTCAGGACGACGGCATCGACCGCGGCGGTCTCGGTCTCGGTGGGGCTCATGCGCGCTCCGGGGGCTGGGTGCCAAGTGGCGAAAGAGGCGGGGCGGTCCGGTGTGCACCAGTCAAGCGCCGCATGCCGGGCCGGGGGTAGGGGGTCCGGGCCGCGCGCGTGTTCATCGCGTTCATGATCGCCGCAGGCGGTGCCGGAGAGGGGCTCAGCGGGAGGCCGGGACGCGGAGTAGGTCGTGCTGCCACTGCGCCGGGTCCATGGTCTCGGCGGCGGCCGCCAGGCGCTGCGCGGAAGCGGTCCTCAGCGCCTCGCGGCAGCGCCGGACCTTGCCTTCCACCCGGTGCCCTTGGCGCAGCAGGCGCAGGCCCTGCAGGTAGCAGTCGAGTTTGTCCGCGTCGTGGGCGCACCTGGCCTCGGGGGTGTCGGCGTCCTCGAACTCGGCGATCGCGCCGAGCACGACGTCCCGGACGTCCGGGTGCGCGGCGGCGACCTGGTCGGCGGCCACGGTGCGGGGGTCGGTGGCGGTGACGTAGCGACGGGTGACGGGGGTCTGGTCGCCCGTGCGGGTCTCGGGCAGGTCGTGCAGGACGCACAGCATGGTGGTGCGCTCGGGGTTCGCGCCTTCCATCGCGGCCAGGACGAGGCCGATGACGGCGGTGCTGTGGCTGTGGTCGGCGACGGTCTCGGTCGCGGCCATCGGGACGCCGTCGTAGCGCCAGCCGGTGCGCGGCATCTCCCCCGCTTCCCGGGCCTCGAACAGGAGAGCGGCGGTTCCCATGATCCGGGGCTCGCTGGTTTGTTCGGTCACGTCACATGCTCCTGCCGGTGCGTCAGATCGTCTGCTGCAGACGGTAGTGGACCGGCTCCAGCGCGCGTGCCGATACCGGGCGCGCGGTGCGAGAAGGCCAGTGGTCCAGGAGGGCAGTTGTCGGGAGGCGGGGGCGAAGGCCGGCCGAGGCTGGAGGTTACGCCGCTCTCCGTACGTACGTCCGCCGGCCACCATCGCGCCACTTTTTCGATCATGAACACGATGAACGTGTCCGTGCCCTCCGCCCCCTGCCCGGACGGGCAGCGTGCCGGGTTCACTGGGGCGACCGCAGCGCAAAGCGGCACAGACCCGAACCGCGGGCCGGTTCGCGTCATGCCCGCTGCTGCGTAACGCAGTTGTGTACAAGTTCGCAGGTCCGGACGGCCCGCCTCGTCACCCCGCTCGGGGGGCGTCCGATGGTTCCGGCCGCTCGAACCGGCTATCGCTGCTGCCCGAAGAAGGAGGGAACAAGGGTGGGCGCCCACGCACGGCCGGGCCGGCCCGGCCGGAGATCGCCCTCACCGAAAAGTGCCCCCCGAACGTGCCTCCCACCAGAGGCCGATCTGCTGTGTGCTTGTTCCCCTGAGCGCCCCGGGTGCTGGCCGACCGGCGCGGGGCCTAGGGCGTCCGTGCCATGTATCCCCGGACCGAGCCGGCCTGCCCACGTCCCCGAGGAGCAATGACGCCCCCGTGCGTACCGCGCAAGGTGAGAAACGGAGGTCCAGATGAGCCCGAACAGTACCCGTTGGATGAAACACGTCATCGGGGTCGCACAACGGGCGCCGCAGTCAGGTCTGCGGGTCGGCGTTGCGCTCGTTTCCGAAAGCAACGAGCTGATCTGCTCCGCCTTCGAGGGCGAAGCACCCGGCGCATCCTGGTACCGCACCCTGCGGGGCAGGATGCAAGAGCTGGGTACATCCAGCGCCCAGAGCGTCTATCTGACGGTCAACACCCTGTCGGCGGACCGGTCGTTCGAGCTTGCCGAGCTCTTGAAGGAAGTGCACGTCGACAGGGTCTACATCGGTCTGCCCGACCCCGCGCTGACGAGCTACCTCGACGATGACCCCGTCACTGCACGGGGTCATGTACACCGCTTCCCCGACGATCTGCAGCGGGAAATCCTCGAGCAGAACCGAGACTTCTACGCGGCGAGCGAGCAGAACATCGAGTGCAACCCCCACTACTCCGCGCATCGCATCAGCGAAGCCGTCTCCACCCAGCTGGGATCGAGGGGCTTCGCGCTTTCCCGGAGTGACGTCAACGCGAACAGGGGGAGAGGTGCACTCGCGTCTCTCCTCTGCCAGAGGTACGGGATCGAGAGCGAAGAGGCTGATCGCGCCGTAAACGGCGCGCTGTCCGAAGCGTTCGACGCGAAGTACGGCTCCTACGACTACGCGTTCGACGCCCGTGCCGCCAACCCGGGGTGGGCCGACGACTTCATGTCCATTTACAGGAGTTCATCCGCAAGGTCCCTGTCTGCCGTCAACATCCTCAACGTCGGTGTCGGCGCCGGCGTCGAGGCGGCAGCCTTGTTTTCGGACTGTCCGCAGATCACCTTCGTCGACATCGCGGAGCGTGGCCTTGCGAATATCGGCGGACGCATTCCCTCGTCGAGGACCGTCGTCTCGAGTGCCGAAAACCTGTCCGCCCTGCCGGAGGACAGTTTCGATCTCTATGTCTCATTGAGGACGTACAACTCGTCGTTCTTCGACACGTCCGCGGCTGCCTCGGAGGCGCACAGGGTGCTGAAGTCCGGTGCGGCGATTATCGTCTCCGTGGCCAACGGGTTTCTGTATACTCAGCGCGGCTGCGTCATACCAGGGCTGATTATCCCTGGTACTGAATTCGTCGATCTCTACCGCGGGATGGACACGGCCAATCTGATCGGCGCGGAGCTCGACCGCGCCGGGTTCAAAGATGTTCGAATGTCCCCGAAAATTACCGAGATCTACCTGACGGCTGTCGCCGCCTGACGTTTCCGCCGCTCCTCTAGTAGGCCGCGTCCGCGATGGCCCACTGGTTTCGGGGGAAGGCTGAATCGCGGACAGCCGGGTGCGACCGGACCGGTCCGAGTGGCCGGCGTGAAGGAAGGGGTTCTGCAATGGCCGCGCGAACGACTGTTGCCCATCGGATTCTGGAGTTTAATGAGGATCTTGCGGGGACGACGCTTGAAGTGCCTCCCGGGTTCGCGGTCATCAATCCGTTCGGCGGCCCCCAGAAGGAGCGGGTCCGGGAGGTGACGACGGCGTTCTACGGCAAGTACTACGGCGACGACAGGCCGCGTCGTCTGGTGCTGGGGAGCTCGCCCGCCCGACGCGGCACGGCCGTGACCGGGGTCCCGTTCGAAGACGCCAAGCTCCTCGAAAGCGAAACGGGAGTCGACGTCGACGGCTACGCGGTCAGCCGGCCCTCCGCCGGGTTTCTGCACGACGTCATCAGGCGCTACGGGGGCCGCGACAAGTTCTACGCCGACTTCGTCATGAGTTTTGTGTGCCCCCTCGGCCTGGTGAGAACGAAGCCCGAGGGGAAAGAGGTCAACTGCAACTACTACGAGAACAAGAAGCTGCTGGAGCTCCTGCACTCCTTCCTCGTGGACACCCTGGAGCGGCAGCTGGCATTCGGAACCGACACCTCGGTGTGCTACTGCATCGGCAGCGGCGAGAACTTCAGGTTCCTCACGAAGGTGAACGAGGGCCAGCGCTTCTTCCAGAGCATCGTGCCCTTGGAGCACCCACGTTTCATCACCCAGTACAACCGGGGCAGAGAGGAGGAGTACGCCCAAAAGTACCTCAGCGCCTTCCGTGGACAAGACGAATAGTCGGCGCGCCCCCGAAACTCTCGTCCACCTTTCAGCTGAGGTCGTAGTACCCCAACGCGTTGGAACGAGAAGAAGGAGAGCAGTACATTGGCGGCAGAAGGCAGGGTCCTGGTCCACTTCGACTCGGAACGCGTGAGCGTTTTCCGCTCCCGGAGCGGTGAGTTGGAACTGCTCAAAAGGGAGCAGCTCGCGTTCGACGGCAGCCTCGCCCACGAGGCGCTGGCAGAACGAGTCGGCGAGTTCTGCGCCAGCCTCAAGGAGTTCCACGAGGTCGTTGACCACACGGGAACACGGCTGTACGCCACCGGGGCGTTCCAGCAGCTCCCGCAGCCGAACGCGGCCGCGCTGGTCAACAGCGTCTTCGTCGACACCGGCCTCTACTTCAACATAGTCGGGCCTGAGCTACAGCGGTTCTACCTGGAAACGGGCATGTCCGCGTGCGGTTCGAACGACATGATGGAAGGCCTGATCCGGCGGGAGTTCCGGAAGGCTGTTGTCTGCGGCAGCTTCCAGCAATCCCTCGGGTACATCGAGGACACCGTCGCCCGTCTGCGCGAGCGCGGCACCGAAGTGCTCAGCCCGCGGAGCACCAGGATCAAGCCGGAGACCGCGGGTACCGACTTCATCCTCTTCGACTACCAGGACCTCCTGAAGAACGAACGCGACACGTGGCGGCACAAGTGCGTGCACATGGACGCGTTCCGGCAAGCCGACGCCGTTGTCGTCTGCAACCCCGGCGGGCTCGTCGGGAAAGGCACGATCTTCGAGCTCGGTTTCATGGCCGCGCTTTCCAAGAGGGTCATCTTCACGGAGGAGCCCCAGGGCGTCTCTGTCCTGTTCCCCTGCGAGGTCGGCCTGGGAGCCTGAGCGCTCCCGCTGAGCGCTGCGGCATCCCGCCCCGTTCTTTCAACCCCGACCGGAACCAAGCTGTATTTCGACGAACGGCGCAGCCCCGGGAGCAGGTCTCCGCCTCCTCCGCGCTCTCCGTCCCACCAGATCCCACCTCTCGGCCACGAAGATACGGAAAGGACCCCGCCGATGCGCGACGCAGAACCCACCGACACAACGCGCGACAAGTTGCGAGAGATCGTTGCGTCCGTCCTGGAAGTGGAAAAGGAAGACGTCGAGCCCGGCGCCCTGTTCTACGAGGACCTCGGCATGAGCTCCCTGGAAAAGGTCGCGGTCGCGGTCGCGGTCGAGCGCGAGTTCGGCACCCTGTCCGCCGAGGAAGCCGCGGCCCTCACCAGCCTGGACGCCGCGGTGTCCGTGCTCGGCGAGCGGGCGGCAAGCCCCCAGGGCATCGACCTGATCGACCGCCTGGTGGCGGGGCATGTCTTCTCCGGCCGGGGCGGGCGGGCCAGCTACCTCGACCCCCAGGCCGGGGAGATCACCTACGCGGGCCTCCTGGAGGCAGCACGCGGGTACGCGGGCGCCCTCAGGGCAGCTGGCGTGCCGAAGGGCGCCCGCGGCCTCCTGGTCGCCGACGACTCCGTGGCGACTGTCGTCGCCGTCCTCGGCTTGTGGTGGCACGGCTGCGTGCCGGTGGTGATCAGCCCGGTGCTTACGGACGACGAGGTCCGCTACATCGCCGCGGACTGCGCCGCCGCGATGGTGCACCTGGACGCAGCCCCCGCGCGGCAACGCGCCTTGGAGGAGCTGTTCGCCACTGCAATCCGGTTCGCCGGCGCCGACGTTCGCGCCGCTCTGGCGACGGCCGAGCCCGGCCCCGCACGGCGCCCGGAGGATGCCGGGGCGCCGGCCGCGTGGAGTGCGGGGGGTGAGGCGCTCGTGCAGTACACCTCCGGAAGTACCGGCATGCCCAAGGGGGTGCGGCACTCGGCGGGAGCGATCGCGGCCATGGCCGACGGTGTCGGCACGGTGCTTGCGCTGACTCCTGAGGACACGGTGCTGTCCAGCGCCCGGATGAGTTTCGGCTACGGGCTCGGCGGTTCCGTCCTGTGCCCTCTGGCGGCCGGCTCCCGCGTCGCGCTCATCCGCGGCCCGGTCGACGTCCACGCGCTCGCCGCCGCGATGCAGCGCCACCGGCCCACCGTGCTGTTCTCCGTCCCACGGCTGTACGCGGCGCTGCTGAACGCCTCCCAGGCGACCGAGCTCGTCTCCGGCTCCGTGCGGCTGTGCGTGGCGGCGGGCGAGAATCTGCCGGGTCCGCTCAGCGAGCGGATCCGCACCGCGTTCCAGGCCGGTCTGCTCAACGGGCTCGGCGCCACCGAGGTGCTCCACATCGTCGTCGGCACGCCGCCGGGGAACGGGCGTCCGGGCACCTTCGGGGTCCCGGTGCCCGGGATCACCGCGACCGTCCGGGACGCGGACGGCAGGCCCGTCGCCGACGGTCAGGAGGGCCGGCTGCACATCGCCGGGCCGACCGTCGCCCTCGGCTACATCGGCCGGCCGGAGGCCGCCGCGGTCACCTTCGCTGACGGAGGTGCCTACACCGGCGACGTGGTGCGCCGTGACCCGGACGGCACGTTCACCCATCTGTGCCGCGCCGACGACCTGCTCAACCTGGGCGGCTACAAGGTCGTGCCCGGTGAGATCGAGAACGTCATCCGCGGCGCGGAAGGGGTCCAGGACTGCGTGGTGGTCGGCGGCCGCGACGCCGACGGGCTGGAGCAGGCCGTGGCGTACCTGGTGGCCCGGCCGGGATCCGAGGAGGCCGCGGTGCGGCGCGCGGTGACCGCCGCGATCCGTGGCGGTCTTGCCGCCCACAAGCGGCCCGCCCGCCTGAAGTTCCTCGACGAGCTCCCGACCACGTCGACCGGCAAGCTGGCCGCCTTCGAGCTGAGGAAGGCGGCGGCGCAACCGTGACCTGGGACATCACGGGCATGGCCGCCGTCGCCAACATCGGCGCCAGCCCCCGCGAGATCTTCGCCGCGTTGTGCGCGGGCCAGGAGAGCCGCACACCCCTGCGCGCGTTCGACCCGGACAAGTACCGGGCGGCCTACGCCTACGAGATCGACGACCGGCCCGAGGGCGGCGGCGACATCCCGCGGCGCGCCACCCGCTGGCTCATCACCGTCGTCCGCCAGGCGGTTGCCGACGCGGGCCTGGGCGAGGACCTGTCGCAGGTACCCGTGCTGGTCGGGACGACCATGCGCGAGCAGCGCAGCGTCGAGCTGTGGTGGCGTGACGGCGCGGACGTCGCTCTCGAAGAGCTGCACTTCGGCACCGCCCTGAAGGCGGCCTTCGGGGCGTCCACCACGTACACCTTCGCCAACGCCTGCTCAGCCACGCTGTACGCGCTCGGCCTGGCCACCGACATGATCGAGGCCGGCATGGCCGACACGGTCGTTGTCGCGGGCACCGACGCCGCGACCGAGAGCGGCTTCGGCACGCTCGACCGGGTGCAGAACGATGTCCCCGACGCGCTGCGCCCTTTCGACGCCACGCACAAGGGCATGCTGATGGGTGAGGGCGCGGTGGCCGTCGTCGTCCAGCGCGCCGGCACCGGGGGCGGGCGGGTGCACGCCCGGGTGCGTGGTGTGTCCATGAACTGCGACGCCCACCACGCCACCGCGCCCGACCCCGACGGCATCACCCGTGCGGTGCTCGACGCCTACCGCAGAGCAGGGGTGCGGGCGCAGGACATCGACCTGGTGATGCTGCACGGCAGCGGCACCCCCCGCAACGACGCGACGGAGGCGAGCGTCCTGCGCCGCATCTTCGACGGCGCCGGAACCGGTCCGCGGATGACCGCCGTCAAGGCGATGACCGGCCACACCCTGGGCGGCTCGGGACTGCTCAGCCTCGTGATGGCGGTGCTCGCCATGAAGGAGGGGACGGTGCCTCCGGTCCTGGGACTCGCCGATCCGATCCCGGAGGCCGCAGGACTGGGCCTGGTGCAGGGCTCCCCCGCAGCCGGCGCCTTGGCCATCGCTCAGATCGACGCGTTCGGCTTCGGAGGGATCAACGCCGTCGCGATCGTGGAGGCAGCCCGATGAGCACGACGAGCACCGCGGACACGCGGAGCCCGAACGTCCGGGAGGTCGTCGTCACGGGCGTCGGACTGGCGCTCCCCGGTGTCGCGACGTACGGCGACCTCCTCGGACCTCTGCCGGGGGTGGGCGGCTTCGACCCGGCCACCGGACTCAGCGGACGCGAGCTGCGCCACAAGGACCGCGCGTCCCGGCTCGCCCTGCGCGCGGTCGAGTCCGCACTCCTCGACGCGGGTCTGACCGACGCCGACGCGACGTTCACGGGCGCGGCTGATGCGACCGCCGTCGTGGTCAGCACCAACCTGGGCAACGCGGACAGTGTCTGCGAAGCCGTCGACACGATCGCCAGAGCAGGCGTCAGGGGCCTCAGTCCCTTGGGCCTGCCCCAGACCTCAAGCAACGTCATCGCCGGCTGGGTGGCCATCCGCTACGGGCTGCGCGGCCCCAACCTCACCGTCTGCAACGGCGTCACGAGCGGTCTGGACGCCCTCGCCTGGGCCCGGAACCTCATCGTGGCCGGGCGCGCCGAAGCAGCCGTCGTCGTCGGCGTCGAACCAGCCAACGACGTGGCGACGAAGCTGCTCGGCGAGCAGTCCACCGACGCGGCGGTCGCCGTCGTCCTCGAACCGGCGGACGCAGCCGCTTCCCGTGGCGCACGGCCTCGCGCCACGATCGCCGGGTACGCGCGGGCCCGGGACCTCGCCGCGGCGCTGGCCGCCGCCGGTGTGACGCAGTGGGAATCCCTCGGACTGTGGCTCGGGGACGAGACGGGTGCCGGGGCTGGCCGGCTGCTCGCAGCCACTCGCCGGATCGACCTGGAAGCCCGGCTGGGCCCGCTGTCCGGGGCGCTCGGCGTCCTGCAGTGCGCCGCCGCGGCTGCCCACCTGGAGAGCGGCGCCGCCGGGAACGTGCTCGCCACGGCCGGAGGCCCTCGCTACGACGCGGCGGCCACTGTGCTGCTGACCACTAGTCCATTTACGCAGGAGCCGGGGGAACACCCATGACCAGTGCGACCGTCAACATCGAGGATCTCCGCGCCCTGATAGCCGGCGTACTGGAGATCGACCCCGGGGAGGTCACCGACGAGGCGCACTTCGCCGACGAGCTCGACATCGACTCGCTGCTGATGCTCGAGATCTCCACCCGCATGGAGAACGCGTTCGGCGTCCCGGAGAACACCGTGGCCATCAGCGCTGCCAGGACCCTCGCCGAGCTGCACGCCTTCGTCGTCTCGAAGCGCGTCGGCGAGACGTCGGCCGGCCCGGTCATCCGCCCCAGGCCGCTGAGCGACCCGGCGGTGCGCCTGTTCCTGTTCCACCACGCCGGCGGCTCGCACCTGCTCTACCGGGGCTGGGCGGAGCACTTCCCCCAGGACTGGGAACTCTGCCTCCTGGAGGCCCCCGGCCGAGGCCAGCTGCAGACACTCCCGCTGATCGACGACTGCGACCGGCTGGTCGACTACTTCCACACCGCTGTCGCTCCCCTGCTCGACCGGCCCTTCGGGTTCTTCGGCCACAGCCTGGGCGCCCTCATCGCCTACCAGCTCACCCGTCGGCTTCAGCACGAGGGGGACCCGCTCCCCACCTGGCTGGGTGTGTCCGCCTACGGCGCCCCACGAGGCGAGGCCGGCACCGACGCCCGCCCTCACCTGATGTCCGACGACGAACTGCGCGGCTGGCTGCGGAACGTGGGCGGCAGTACCCCGCAGCTCCTCGACGACGACGCCGTCTGGCGCACGTTCGCCCCGGTGTTCCGCAGCGACTTCAAACTCCTGGACACCTGGGCGCCTCCCCGCGACCCCGAGCCGCTGCCCGTTCCACTCTCGGTGTTCGGGGGCCGCCACGACATGCTGATCGACGAGGCCGGTCTGCTCTCCTGGCAAGCGTTCACCACGAACTTCCGCGGACTCGAGATGTACGAGGGCGACCACTTCTACGTGATGGACCACCAGCGACCCCTCGCTGCCGCCATCACGGACGCGATGCGTTCCGCCGCTGCATGAGCTCGCTCCCACCACCCCACCTGCTGGCTGATCAATCCCACCAGGGTGCCCGCAGCGGGCGCGGGGACGGGCCCTCAGGCGTCGGGATCGACTTCGGGGTGCGTGAACCGCACGGGCCTGCCCAGCGACCGGGCGTAGGCGATCTCGGCCCGGGTGCTGTCTCCGATGTAGTCGCCGACCACGAGCACCTCATCGGCGAGCAGGATCTTCGCCCGGTGCAGTTCGTCGAGTCGAACCTTCAGCGCCTCAGCCTCGGCAGGGTCGGACCACAGCGCGTGCGGCGACTTCAGGTCGCAACCCGGCTTGACGACAATCCTCCCGGCCTTGGTCTCCAGCAGATCGGCCTCGGCCATCTCTGCCATGAAGCGAGTGGAGCCGCAGATCGCGACGATACGCGGGAAACTCAGCTGCTTCTTCGCCTCGGCGAGCTTCTCCTCGGGGGTGATCACTTGCGGGGACAACACTGGTTCCTCCTGGCGGTGCGGCCCGTGGGGTGCCGGCGTAGACGAGAGCGAAGGCATCCAAGATCATCTTTTGGTAAACGACGTGGACACCCGCGCGCCCGCACTTTATGCGACGAGCATCCCTCCCGGTGCCGCGGCGCCCGCCGGTCCGCCCTACGTTCCGCCTGTGCGATGCCGAACCGGTTGCCCTCGTCACGAAGAGCCGGTGTCGGTCACCGCGTTCACCGCCTCGATCAGCCGGGTTCACGCCGCAGGGCGCCGCGGTGTCGGCTTGGCCGGCCGGCTTCCTGCCGGCAGCTGGCGGCGGTGCCGGGTACTGGCCCAACCCGAACGAGGGAGGCGCAATCAGATGACCGCATTGACGGAGCGCTGTCCGTCGGTGACCATGCGGACCCGCCGCACCTGGCGCGGCCCGACGCAGCTCGCTGAGCGCCTGGCGGCCGGCCGGGCCGGGGAACTGGTCGTGCTCGGCCAGCTGCTGCAGGCCTGCGGCAGAGGTGTCCACCCCACGCTCACTCCGCACATCGCCCGACACATCGCCCACCGGGCCGAACCCCTCACCGGGACCCCCGTGCCCGCGTCCTGACCGCCCCGACCACCTGCCGCCCGCTCATCATCCGACCACTATCGCTGTGCGCTTCGACGAGGAGACCATGTCCACCGCATCTCGCCAGCCCGCCACCGCGCCGGCCGCCGCGCCCTCCACACCCGGCCGCACCGCGGAGGAGGAGCAGATCACGGCGGTCGCCGACACGCTGGTGCTCGCGTACGGACTGCACCCGGCAGAAATCACGCGAATCCCGGAGGGCACCGCGACGGACAACTACGCCGTCGTGGACCGGACAGGCCGTTGGTACTTCGCCAAGGTCTATCGCGGTCAAGATCGCCTGGCCCTTGAGCGGGCGTCGGTCGAACTGTCCGAGTACGCCGCCGACGGAGGTGTCGCCACCGCGCGGGCAATCCGGACGCGCGGGCACGAACTCATCGAGACACACGGCCGCCTGCCCATGTCGCTGTGGTCGTACGTGCCGCACACCGAGACTGCCGAGGGGACCCTGAGGGGTGCGCGGTGGGCAGCAGCCGGCGCCGCGATGGGCTGCCTCCACCGCCGACTCGCCACTCACCCCGCCGCCGCACCCACCCTGGAACCGGGTGCCGCGTTGTGCGACGTGGCCACCGCACGCCACCGCTTCGAGAGACTGATTCTCGCGTACCAGCACAGGCCCACGCTTGGGGAGTTCGAGACATGGGCTCTGCAGGCGGCGCGCGAGCGACAAGCCGTCCTGGGCGACGTCGAGCGCATCCTCGCTTCACTTCCACAGCTGACGGTCCAGGTCATGCACGGCGACCTGGCAGGCCCCAACGTCCTGGTGACGAACGACGATGTCGCCGCGATCGTGGACTTCGGACCACCCACACCTGGGTACCTCGCCTGGGAAATCGTGCGCCTCGGCTGCGACCCCAAGAGCGTCCTGTCCAACGGTGTGGAGAGCTGGCTCAAGGGATACACCGATCTCGCCCTCGCCTATCGAGACGCCAACCCCAAGGCGCCTGCGGACGACCTCGTGTCCTCGCTTCGTGTCGGCTGTGCAGCCAAGCTCTGCTCGACCTTTCCGCTGTCGGCACCAGTGGAACGACCGCACCTCGTCGACGCCGCCCTCGAGTCCTACGCGCGGGCACGGCACGAGGTAGCTCTGATGCTGCTGAACCGGCTACCTGTCTTGGAGGAGGCCCTGAGTGACGCTCTTCGCTGAGTTCATGGCGTTCATGGGTCCCGCAGGCCCGGAGAGCGAACTCGACTGTCCGGGCTTGTTAGAGCAGCTGGGCACGCAGAGCCGGCCGCGGGCGCGGAGGCCTGGGCGCCGAGCTCGGGGTGGAGCCGGGCGGTTGCTGGTGCGGGTCGCCGTACGCCAGCCGACACGCCGCCCGAGTCCCCCCGACGGAGGAATCCCCACCGAGCCGCCCACCACCACGCCGAACCGGCAATAGGGTGGCCGAATGAGCTCCCAAGTGCCCATGAAAGAGCGGGCCTTGAACCCGGATCGGATCGCCCGGATCGGGCGCGAGATGCAGGCCGCCTGCCCCGGCTTCGACGCCGCCTCGTTCACCGCCCGGGTCACCGCCGACCTGCCCAGCCTGGAGCTCAAGGCCCGCATCGCCCGCACCGCCGAGGGCCTGCACCAGCACCTTCCCGTCACCGGGCCCACCGCCCTCGACACCGTGCTGCGCTCCCTGCCGGCCACCCCGGAGGCCGCTGGCGCGGAAACCGAATTCGGCCTCTACATCTACGCCCCCCACTCCGCCTACGTCGCCGCCCACCACCTCCACCCCGAGCGGCTCGACCAGGCATTCGACGCGCTCGCCACGATCACCCCGTACTTCTCCGCCGAGGACGCCGTCCGCACCTTCCTCACCACCTACCCCGAGCGGACGCTGGCGGCTGCCGCCACGTGGGCCACCGCCGCCGACCACCGGGTGCGGCGCCTGGCCAGCGAGGCCCTGCGCCCCCACCTGCCCTGGTCAACCGGCACCGGCCTGCCCGTCGACACCGCCCTGCCGCTGCTCGACGCGCTGTACGCCGACAGCAGCCGCTTCGTAACCACGTCGGTCGCCAACCATCTGCGCGATCGCCCGCACCCAACCCGACCTCGTCCTCGCCACCCTGACCAGGTGGCGCACCGAAGGGCGCGCCACACCCACCGAACTCGCCTTCATCACCCGCGAGGCGCTCAAGGCCCGCCTCAAGGACGGCTGGGCGCCCGCCTACACCCTGACCGGATACGACCCGCAAGCGGCCGTCAGCGTCAGCCCCCTCCGCCTGCCCCACACCGAGTACCGGCTGGGCGACAACCTCGCCTTCGAGGCCGACCTCACCGCCCCCACCGACACCCTGGTGCACGTCATGTACGTCCTGACCCGCACCGACACCGACACCGCGGCCCGGGAGAAGGTCGCCCACCTCACCCGGGCCACCGTCAAGGCCGGCGCACCACTGCACCTGAACAAAACCCACCTCCTGAAGTCCACCGGCACCGCCGCCCTCGCACCGGGCAGCTACCACCTCGCGCTCCAGGTCAACGGCCGCCGCCACCCCCCGGCGCTGCTCCGCATCACCAACCGCCCGGCCTGACCAGGACGGCCCCGCCGCACGCAGGCCCTGGCACCGTCAGGCCCCGCGCGCACCGATCGCAGCACCACACCGCCGCCCGTTCGACCAGCCGATCCCGAGGAGCAGCCCGCAGTGATCCCCGCTCAACCCGACCACGACCGCCGCCAACGGCTGCTCCAGGACCTCGCCGCCATCAGCGCCTGGGACTCGATGGAGGCCCAGCACCTGAGGGAGACCGCGGCGTGGATCTCCAGCGGGGCACCGCTGGACCGGATCGCGTTCGATGTGCCCGACCCGCACCTGGTCGCCTACTTCATCGTCGCTGACCCTGACCGTGAAGAGCTCCTGCTGGGCCACCACATCAAGAGCGGCCTGCGCCTGCCGGCCGGCGGTTAGGACAAGCATCTGTACATGTCTCAGCGGTTGATCGACTCGGTCGTCAGAACGCCGAAGATCGGTTAGGTTCACGGCTCCTCACCTGTCTCAAGGAGCTGCATGGACTACTTCTTCACGTCCCGAGATAAGGTCCGGCGCTACCCGGATGTGGTGGACGGTGTCGAGCTGGATGCCGTCCGCTACGTCACCCGCGACCGGGCGGTCACGGACGGAACCCCGTTCTTCCTCGGCACGGATATGCGTCCCCTGGAACCGCACTGCTCGTTCTTCCGCGAGATGGCCAAGACCAACAAGGCCAAGTCGCTACAGGACTACGCGTACGACTTCCTCGGCTTGGACGACTTCCTCTCATCGCTGGACCCGCCAAGCGATGTGCTGTCGGCTACGGAGGATGACCTCCTGGCCTACCGCGAGCACTGCACGAAGTACCGAGACGAGCCGATGAGGCCGGCGAGCTGGCGACGCCACCGGACCACTCTCAACAACTTCTACAACTGGGCTGTCGAGACCGGGTTGCTGGAGCGGCGACCTTACCTCCGCAAGGCGAACGGCCGAGATGTACTGTCCGGCGACGCAGTTGCAGAGCTTGCCGTCCGCTGCTTGACGTACGACCAGTGGTGGCTGCTCGACCGCGTCGGGCTGCGGGGGCTGCGTCCGGACGGCTCCGTCGATCCGACCTTCCGCTCAGCGCACCCACTGCGCAACAGTTGCGGCGGCAACCTCTCCATCACGACGGGTCTGCGTCTGCGTGAGTTCCGTGCCCTGCTCGACGTCGAGGTCGGCGCCCCCCGACGCGACGGCACGGCCGCGGAGGTGGATCTCCAGGCGATAGCCAAGTTCGGTCTGCCCCGCACGGTGGAGGTCCAGGACCGCGTGCTGCGGGAGATTGACTGGTACCGGAAGGCCGAGCGGGCCGGCGTCGTTCGCAAGGCCGCGAAGAATCTGTGGCGGCGGCGTGAGGAACTGTTCGTCGTCAGCGACGTCAACCATCGCCAGATGAAGGTCAGCGGGGTGCTGCACGGCCGCCGCAGGACGTTCGCGATCTCGGCCATGGACGCCGCACTGCGAAAGATCACCGTGTTCGAGGCGGACCACGGGCTCGAAGCGATGGCGCTGTTCGTCGGGCGGCCCGGCCTGATGGTGAGCAACCAGCGGTGGGAGCAGGTCTTCGCCAGTGCGCACTCGCGGGCCCAGCGGCTGAGCGCGGAGTGCGAGACCACAGTGGAAATGCCCCGGTCTGTGCGAATACATGATCTTCGCCATACTTTCGCCGTCTACATGCTGGAGATGATGACCGAGATCCTCCGCGCTCAGGACGCGGAGGAGTTCGCCCGCAGCGGGCGGGTGCCCACCTACGCCGCCGACCACCAGGCCCGCAACCCGTTCCTGACCCTGATGGGGTTGCTCGGACATCGGCGCCCCGAATCGACCATGCGGTACCTGACGTACAAGAAGCGAACGAATCTGCTGGTGGCGCAAGCAGTCCAGGCATGGAACGACCAGGACCGCACGTTTGCGGACCTGGCCCTGCAGCGCTCCTCCGGTTGGGGAATCTGATGCCCCGTCGTGGAGAACGCCGTACGACGACCGGCGTCCGTGCACCGCAGCCGCCTACCTCCGTGGGGCACGTCGGCATCCGCGAGGTCGTGTACTTCGCCGGCGTCCGCGAGACGCGGGCCACGATCGACCCGTCCGCCTTCGACTGCCCGGAACTGGCCGCCCAGTTGGCTGACGCCTGGGTGGACTACCACCGCAAGAGCAACCTGAAGACGGTCCACGGCTACGACGTCGCCATCCGCTCCTTCGTGCCGTTCGCCGCCGGGCAGCTGCGCAGTCTGGGCGCCGATCCGGCGACCGCGCGCCTGGAAGACGAGGGAGTCGACTATCCGGAGATCATCTACCGGTGGGAGCAGGACCTCCTGACGAAGTACCCGGAGAACTCACGCCGCCCCTGGAGCCTGGCTCGCAGTCTGCTCACGCTGGTTCACCACTGGGCCGAGCGGGCACCTGCGGTGCCGGAGCGGCTTCGCCGACGGGCCGAAGCGCCTGTCGGTCTCAGTCGTGTCACCTCCCAGGTTCTGGACGAGTTCACGAACAACGAGCGGCTCCAGCTCAAGGGGGCTGCGCAAGCTGACCTGCGGGCCCTGGAGAAGCGGCTGGCTGAGGGCCGCGAGATGCTCGCGGTGGGGCGCGATCCTCGCGAGCACGGGTGGCGCGAGGTGCCGAACCTCCTGTGGGCCGCCCGCAACGACGTGCTGAGCGTCGCAGTGCTGCGCGAGCATTTGCCGTGGCACGCCAAGAACTGGCCGGCCAACCTGCGCGAGTTCCTAGCCGACCGCGGTGAGGGGTACCGCGCCTTCGGCGGCCTGGTGCGCGGGGTGCACTGGATGCTGTTCCCACGCGAGAGGGACCTGCACCCGTTCCGGGTGCTTCTGCTGCTGGGCATGACGGACTGCACATCGGAGGAGCTGCACGCGCTTTCGGTATCCGACCTGGAATTCAACGCTGAGGGCGTACGGGTGGTGCAGGCCAAGAACCGCGCGGAGCGGGTGCGCGCTGACTTTCACCCAGTAGATTCCGCCGGACCCGTGCCCGAGGGCCTGGACCTGTACTACGAAGGACGCGGCGAGTGGGACGTGCCGGGCCTGCTTCGACGACTCGTCGACGCGGCCTCACTGACCAGGGAGGTCTTCGGGAACGCGGAGCCGCTGTTCACAGCGGTGGAGATGAGGCACGGAACGCGCATGGAGCCGGCGATTGCGACGTTCCAGGACCCTGGCCGGGGCTTCACCCACTGGATAGCCGCGAACACGGGAGCGGACCTGCCGTTCCCGCAGGGGCTGTCTCAGCCCCACGACGTTCGGCGGGTACGCAAGACGTCCAAGACGACCCGAGTGGTCGCCCTCGGCGGCACCTTGACCGACCTCGCCGGCGACGACCACTCCGTCCAGGTGTTCCAGCGGCACTACGCGCACGGCACCACGGCCCACGTGCTGGCCGCCGCCGCGATGAACCGGGCGCAGACCAAGGTGTTCGACAAGATCAGCGGGAGGGCGACGCTGGTCCTGCCCGCTGAGCAGGCCCGGCTGGGGGAACCGGAGGTCGCCTCGGCGCTCGGGGTGAGCTCGGAGCAGGGCATCGAGCTGCGTGACGGTGAGCTGGATATGGGCGTCAGCAACTGCAAGGACCCGCGCGACTCTCCCCACAGCACCCGCGGCAAGCTCTGCCACGTGGCCCCGGCGATGTGCATGATCTGCAGCAACGCCGTGGTCTTCGTCTCCCAACTCCCGCAGCAACTGCTGCTGTGGGACCACATCGAGCACATGCGGGACGTCCTGAACCCGACCACCTGGACGGCCGTATGGGGACGCCAAGCCGCCGCCCTGGCCTCCGTCTTCCAGGAACTGGCCGACGAGATCCCGGCAGCCCGCTCGGCGATCGCCGAGCAGAGCCTGTCCCTCAACCTGCCGCTGGGCATGCGAACGGAGTACGACCGTTGAACCCCCTCGTCCACTGCGACCGAGCCTCGGCCACCTTCCCGGACCACGAGCCGGTGTTCGCCAGCCTGCCCGGCCAGATCCCCGGTGCGGCGGGGCCGACCTTCGGCCGCCACGACATCTGGCCCGGAACCTGCGTGCGCAGGCCGGCCAACCGGGTCCCGGCCTCGTGGATGGTCGGCCCCTTCCCCCTCGATCCCAGGGAGAACCTGCTGGCGCGGGAGCTCGCGTTCTGCCTCCTCAATCCGACTCACTCCGCTCTGCGCCAAGCCGGGATCTTCCTCAAGCCCAACCAATGGGGCCTGCGAACCGCGAGCGGCAAGATCAATCAGCTGTCCACGCTCCTGGACTGGGCGCGCGAGCAGGCACTGCCGGAGGACTTCGGCGATTGGGAGGTGGAGGACTGGCAGGCGTTCATCGACGCCAGGGCGGCCGAGAACATGCCCGGCACCGTCCGCAGCTACGTCGCGGTCATCCGGCATCTGGTTCTGTTCGCTCCTGGCCTGACCGGCGTGTCCTCGATCGCGGACCCGTGGCCCGGCCGCTCGAACTCCGAGGTCGCCGACTGCCCCTGGAGCGAAGACCTGTCGACGGCCCCGATCCCGCCGGAGGTCTGGTGGCCGCTGCTGCGGGCGGCCTGGGCCTACATCGGCCGTTTCGCGCCGGCCATCTTGGGGCGACGGGACCACAAGCAGAAACAGTCCCCGCGAGCGGAGGTGCGGCGACCCGCAGGCGATGCCGACCGGCGACTTGACCTGTGGCTGGCGAACCCCAGCAGCCGAGTGCCACTGACCGCCCGAAGCAACGGACGCGCTCAGGCCGGCGAGCCCATGTGGAACGAGATCGGCCGCCAGGTTCTGGACATGCAGCCCGCGTTCCTCTTTCCGACCAACGCCAGCGGCGACGCGCGCAAGGAGAAGATCAGAGCGTGGATTGCGGCCACAGGTAGGTCCTACGACTTCGACCCCGCCATCCACACCCGCTACTGGCCCCAGGACCAGGAGCGCGTGCGCCGGACACCTGCCGGGTTCGCCGACGACATCCTGAAGAAGTGGCTGGCCGACCCCTCCAACCTCATCCCTGTGCACCCCGACGACGACCAGACCGATCGCGCCGGCAAGCCGAACTGGAGCGAGACCAGCAGGCTGATCTACGGGACCGACGACAACACGAACCCCCTTGGCCACTACAGGGCCGCCATGCACCGCCGAGCCTGGGTGGTCGAGGCAGCCAAGGATCCGGCCCGGGTGCGCCCGAACGACGACGGGATGGGCATTCGGATGCTGAGAGCTGCCTGCTACGTGTTCGTAGCGGCGCTCACCGCGATGAGAGACTCTGAAATCCAGGAGATCACGCGCGGGTCGGTCACTCAGCACTACGGCGCCCCGGCCGTCGAGTCCCGCAAGATCAAGCGGGACCCCTCGCGCCCGCGCACCTACTGGTGGATCATCGCGCCCGTCGCCCAGGCCATCGCCGTCGCCGAACAGGTCACCTGGCACGAGAGCAGGGTGTTCACCTCGGTGACGGCCGGGCTGGGGGTGAACGGCGGCGGCTTTGCGGCGGACATGGACATCGACGACTTCATCGCGACGGTCAACGCGAACCGGGACCGCACCGGTCTGGAGGAGATCCCCGCAGGGCTGGTACGCCCGCACATGTTTCGCCGCACGATGTCCGTGCTGGCCGCTCAGGAGCCTGACGGTGAGATCGCGCTCGGCCTCCAGCTCAAGCACGCGGCCCGCCGAGCGCTGTCCAACCGCCTGACCCTGTCCTACGGCAAGGCCGACACCAAATGGGCCAAGGAGTTCGACACCCAGATGGAGCGCGCCGCCGCGAAGAAGCTGGTCGCACTGCTCCAGGCGCGGCGCTCAGGTCAGACCGTGGCAGTCGGCCCCGGCGCCGGCCGCTTCCACGCCGGCCTCGACAAGATCAACACCAGTCTCGCCGACGAACCTGCACTGCGCGCCCAACTGGCAGACGAGCGACTGCAGGCCACCCTGCTGCAGGGCGAGTTCGCCAACCTGCACCTCGGCACCATCAACCACTGCCTGTGGAACGCCCCGACCGCTGAATGCCAGAACCAGCTGCCCGTCGAGCAGCGCGGCCAGGCCCCATTGCTGGGTGCCTGCCAACCGTCCCGCTGCCGCAATTCCGTGCTGACGCTCGCTCACGAGCGGGTCTGGCGGATGGAGGAGGCCGACCTGCTCGCCTTCCTGGAGATGAAACTGTCCAAGCCGCTGCGGGAGCAGGCCCAGGGCAGACTCGCCGAGGTCCGCAGCACGAACACTCAGTTCGACACGATGAAGGCGAGCGTCTGATGCCGGTCTCCGCCCCCACCGAAAGGAAGCTGCGCGAAGCCATGGCCCGGCTTCTGGCCGGCCAGCCACTCCACAGCGACGGCACGCTCAGCAAGGAGAACCTGGCCCGCGAGGCCCAGGTCAGCCATGCCACCGTCCACCGGGCCGAAGCTGTCCTGGCCGAGTGGGACGCCCGGGTCGCCAAACCGGTGCTGCGGACACCGGGCGAGCTGCAGCGCGACGAGACGATCGCCGCGCTGAAGAAGCGGTTGGGCGAGGCCACCCGGCGCTGCAGCGAACTGCAGGGGAAACTCGACGCCCTCGCGACGGTGACCGCGAACCTCTACCACGAGAACTGCACGCTGAAGGAGGCGGCAACCAAGAGAGAGCGGGGCAAGGTCGCCGCTCTACCCGTCGGCCCCTGGAAGGAGTAGGCCCCGGCCACCGGACCGGGCAGCATGCCTCGCGAGCGGCGGAACATGCTGTCCGGCGCGATGACCAGCCCCTACGCGTCCAGGGCAGCCAGCAGCTTGTGCGTGAAGCGGTGCATATGAGGGTCCATGGCCTCGATCGGCTCCCCGAGTACCTCGTCGAGAGTCAGCCACCTCATCGAACGGAACTCCCGCTGGTCGAAGGCAGGCAGTTGGCCGGAGTCAGCGGCCAGTACGTGCCACAGCGAGACATCGGTGTGCGAGTGCGGGCCGTGGGTCGGCGTGACGGTGACGAACAGGGGGCGTTCACCGCACACCTCGCTCGGCACGGCCTCCAGGTCCAACTCTTCGCGGCACTCGCGCACCGTCGTCGACCAGGGTGTCTCCCCCTCCTCGCAGTGCCCTCCCGTGGGGAGCCACAGGGAGGCGAGGCGATGCTCACCCAGGAGAACCCTCTGCTGTGCCGCGTCGAGCATCACGAAGTAGCTGACCAGGTGCTGTGGCGGCGTGCTGGGCTTCACCACCCGGGCCAGGGGCGCCCCGCTGGCGATCCAGCGCCGAGTGGAGTCGATGTGCTCGCGCTCCAGCGGATCCCAGGGTTCCAGACGGTCGAGCAGATCGGTCAGCAGGCCGCGAAGATCCCGGTCGGGCGTCAGTGCGCCCACAGTGGTGTCCACGAGTACATCGTGGCAGCCCCCTCTGACATCGGAGCCGCGGATGGCCGTCGGGGCGGCCCTGCAGCTGGCCCGCCCTAGGCGATTGCCTGCAGCGTCAGCGATGGCTTCCCGTTCGGCCTATCGGCCGGAACCGGACCACCGGGCTGATGGTTGTTCAGTCCGTGGACGAGACCCTTGAACGTGCGATCGCTGTGTACAAGCGGATGGCCCTGGCGCAGGACGGCTACGGTCTGGACGCCTGCGGGACGCAGGAGGTCGGAGTGGAGGAGTTGGGGGCCGCGTGGCAGGCGCGCGACGACTTCATCGCCGAACTTCGGTCCACCGGGCGCCGTGTCGACCTGGAGCTGGCCCACATTGTCGCGGACGAGCAGATCTCAGGGAAGCTGCACCCCTATGTGGTACGGGACGCCAACGGCGATCCGGTCTCGCTCGACGTGCCGCGCAGGCTGACTGCGGAGCAGACGGCGAAGGCGGTCGAGCTGCTGGCAGACCCCGCACAGACGATCACGGGCGCGGCCAGGATCCTGGGCGTCCCCAAGGCGGATCTGTACGCCGAGGTTCCCGGCGTCAGCGGCAGGCCCATCGCTCCCCGCGGCCGGACCGTGAAGCAGCGTCAGCGGGTCGAGGAGGTCGTGAAGCGGGCCACCGAGATGTTGGCCGACCCGAAGCAGACGATCTCCGGGGTGGCGAAGGCGCTGGGCGTCTCCCGGGTGACGCTGTACCAGGAGATCCCGGGACTGGCCGACCGGCCCAAGGCACCTCGGAGCCCCTCGCCTCGGCAGCGTCGGTCGGCAGGCGAGGAGTCTGCTGTTACACGTTGAGCAGGCCGACCGCTGCCTCCAGGTGGTGACGGACGACCTGGATGGAGCCGGCGTCCCTGGCGGGGTCGTTGATCCAGCGGTGGGCTTGCTCGAGGAACCACTCGACGGCCCAGACGCGGTGCCATCCCAGCGCCCATGCCTCGGGAGGCAGGCCACCGCGGTCTTTCCGCGCGCTGCTTGCTCCGCCTGCGGCAATGTAGTGCTCGATGAGTGCGCATAGGCGTTCGCGGTCCGGAGGGTGACGCAGGCTGAGTCCCTGCCAGGACGCGAGGTCGAGCAGGCCCGGCCCGTTGAAGCAGCGCGCGAGGTCCAGCAGGTGCCAGCCGCGTGGGCCGACATGGACGTTGGAGGGGTGGAACTCGGAGTGGGTCCAGCCGAACGGGGCGATCAGGGCGCCTGTCGAGCGGATGGCGGCGGCACGTTCCAGTGCGCGGAGCCGGTCGGTAATGTCCTCGGTGTCCAGCGTCCAGCGGCCAGCCGCATGCAGCTGGCGCAGGTGGTACACCGCTCTGCTCGGCAGATCCGCCAGTGCCTGCTGGTCCAGCACGGGAAGGGCCGAGGGCGGAGGGGTTGCGTGCAGTTCGGCTGCGGCTGCCGCGGCGTCGCTGTCGGTGGGCTCGCCTTGGGGGTCGCCGAGGTCCTCGATGACCATCACCAGCAGGCCCTCGCGCTGGGCGGATCCGAGGAGCCGGGGCACCGGCAGTCCGGCCAGGTCCGCGGCGCGCAGGTTTCGGTCCTCGTGGGTGAACGGCCCTCGTGCGTACTTCAGCACCGCGGTGGCGCCCCCGGGATAGGTCAGGCGTTCGACGCCGGACATGGACCAGACGCGCATGGGCGTCCGGTCCGGCTCCTGGAGATGGAGGGAGGCGCTGACGTCCCTCAGGAGGGCGGTGACCGCTGCCGGATCCATCGGGCTGGCCTCCCCGGGATGGGAGGCGGTGGCGGTCATGTCCCGCCGTGCCGGTGGTCGCGCCAGGCGCTCGCGGCGGCGGCCATCTGCCGGGTCCAGCTCCGGGTCGGGTCGCCGTGGTGGACCTCGTGCCAGTAGCGGGTGTTCGCCTCGGCGAAGGCATCCAGGACGCCGGGGTCGGCGGTGGCGAAGGCGGGCAGGCGGCGGGCCCACTGCTCGGCCTGGGCCGGGGCATGGCCGGCGGCGATCAGCCGGACGCACCAGACCGCAGGGTCGGCCCAACCGGGGCCGCGGGTCGGCCAGGCCCAGTCGATCAGGTGGGCGGCCTGGTCGACCAGGACGTTGTGCGGGGCCATGTCGGTGTGCAGCAGACGGTCGCCGGTGAACAGGTGCGGGGTGTCGCTATAGGCCGTGAAGCGCTTGGCCAGGCTCAGCAGTTCGATGTCCGGGCAGGGGGTGTCGGCGAGTTCGGTGAGGGCGTCGACGACCAGCGGCAGGTCGGGGCTGTCGGGTGAGAAGTCCGCGACGGGCCCGTTGATGACCTCGAAGCCGAGCAGGTCCCAGCCTCCTGCCTGTAGGTGCCACAGCAGCCGGGGGGAGGACTTGGGCAGGTAGGGGTTGACGGCCGCTTCGCGCAGCTGCGTCTTGACCTGGCCGTGGTCGACGGGGATGCCCTTGATGAAGACCTCGCCGGTGGCGGTCAGGACCTTCACGGCGATCCCGGAGTTGGCACCGGTGGTGGCGTCGGCGGCCGTCAGGAAGTCGCCGGTGCGCTTTTGGACAGCGGCCCGGGCGGCGGGTGGCAGCTGCTGCCAGGTCAGGCGGGTCATCGGCACGGGAGGACTCCAGACGATGGTGCGGCGGCGCCCCGGCCGTGGCGGCCGGGGCGCCGGGCTTGCTAGTACGGCTGCGAGTCGCTCGCGGCGCAGGAGCACATGGCGACTTCGAGGATCTCGTCGAGGTCGCCGATGTACACGACCTCCTCGTCTTCCAGGGGCCGCTCGGTGAGCGTAAGGGCTACCGGTCCGGGCATGGGTCTACCTCCCTCCGTGCTGGCAGTAGGTGTTGAGCGGGGCCTTCGCCTCCTGGTAGAGCTTGGCCAGTGGCCGGCAGGTGAAGCAGGTGCCGGACAGCGTGCAGCCGGAGCATCCGCCGGTGCGAAGCTGGAGGGAGTCGGCGACGTCGCCGAGCTGCCGCAGGCCGTCCAGGCCCTGCGTGATGAGGTCAAACTGGGGGTCGCGGCCGACCTTGCAGATCGACGCCTTGCCCCAGGGGTCGGCGTGGAAGAAGGTGTGGCCGGCGTTGCAGCCGCGGAAGGGGGTGCGGGGCATGACGTAGTCGGCGGCCTGGGTGCCCATCCGCTCGGCGCCGCCCTCGATGGTCGGGCTCATGGTGGTGAAGACGTGGTGCGGGAAGCCGTACCGGTCGGCCAGCGCCTGCATCGCCGGGATCTCGCCGGCGTTGCGCTCGGAGACCACGATGTTGAGCTTCAGGGGCAGGCCCGCGTCCCGGGAGGCTTCCAACCCCTTGACGAACCGGTCGAACGCCCCGCGGTTGCGGGTCATCCCGTCGTAGGAGTCGGCCGTCGCGCCGTACACGCTGACCGCGATCAGGTAGGGGCGGTGGCGGGCGAACAGCTCCTGGATCCGCGGCTTGGACAGCTGGCTGCCGTTGCTGGCGATCGACACCATCAGCCCCAGCTCGCAGGCGTACGCGTACGCCGCCGGGAAGGAGCGGTCGATCAGCGGCTCACCGCCGGTGATCTGGAACCACAGGGCCCCGGAGTCCCTCACGACGTGGAGCATTCTGACCTTGTCGTCCCAGGCCAGGCCCTCGAAGTTCTTCTGTCCGAGGTAGCAGTGCTCGCAGTCGTAGTCGCACCCCTTGTTGATCTCCCACGACGCGCGGCCGTACCCGAGGTCGGAGGGCGCCCGCACCAGGAGCGCGCCGTCCACTCGGCGGTCGGCAAGGTCCAGGCCCCAGGCACTGCTCGCGGCCTGGGCCAGCCAGCCGGGCAGGGTGCTGTCGGCGGGAGCGGTCAGCAGTTCCCGGTACCGGGCCGCCCCGATCTTCAGGCCCTGACGACGGCCGGGGCGGACGACCACGTGTTCGGTGAGGAACGGAGAGGCGATCAGCTCGTGCACGGGCACTCCCTTGGGCAGAGGACGAGCAGGGGAAAGAGCATGGTCAGGTCTGCGCGGACAGCGCCGGGCGGGCCCCGACGCGGATTCGCGGCCGTGGCCTTCGGGTGAGCGCGTGGAGCAGGCCCGCTCGTCGGGCCCGCCGGGAGGGGGCCGGCTGCGGGGGCAGGGTGTAGGTGAACCACACCGCCTTGCCCCGGGGCGTTGATTGCGTGCCCCAGCTGCGGGACAGGGCGTCGACCAGGAACATGCCGCGGCCGCCCTCGTCCCCAGCGCCGGCGCGCAGCTGCCGCGGGGCGACGTTCGAGGCGTCCAAGACCTCGACGAAGACCTCCTCGCCGCGCGCGACCAGGGCCACCGTCAGGAAGTCACCCCGGCCGTGCAGGCAGGCGTTGGTGACCAGCTCGCTGACCAGCAGCGCGAACGTCATGGCTACGTCCTCGTCGAACCGGTACCCCCACGACCGCAGCTGCGTGACCGCGTGGCGCCGGGCGGTGCCGACGCTGGCCGGCGCGCACACCAGGAACCAGCGGGTGGAGGAAGTGGTGGTGGTCATCAGCTGTCCCTGCCGTCGCCCTCGTCGGTCCTCGCGCGGCCCGGGCAGACCCGAGGCGGCGAGCTTGGACGCCGCCGGCGACCGAAGGAATGGGATCCGGCCACGGCCCCGGCGGCGAGTACAACAAGTTCACCGCTGGTCACGCAGCGCGTCGAGGCCAGATCAGCGGACACACCACCGGACACATCCGCTCACGGGTAGTGTCCTGTTCCTTGCGGTGCGCGTTGATGGGTAGCGTGGATGTCGGAAGTCGGGGGTTCTCGTGGCTCAACACCCTGTCGCCAACGAGGTGTTCGTCGCTGCCCGCAGCGCTCGCGGATGGCACACCCAGTCAGAATTCGCCGAGGCGTACGACGTCAAGGCCCAGCAGATGAACGAGCAGGCCCGGATCTCGGTCCGGCAGATCCGGCGGTGGGAGTCCGGGGCCACGACCTGGCCCAACCGCGACGCCCGCCGCGTCCTGACTGCCCTGTTCGACCTACCCCTGGAAGACCTCGGGTTCATCCGCCCGCCGCGCCCAAGCGGCCGGAGCGCGACGGCACCCACCGAACCGATGGAGTTGGAGGAGGACGTGCGCCGTCGTACCTTCCTGGGCGGCGCCCTGGCCAGCGCTGTCCCGCTGTTCGACCTGGACGCACTCGAACACCTCACCGCCGCCGCCCGGGACGCCCGCCGCTACAGCGACCACGAACTCCTGGACCACCTGCGCGGTGCCCTGGACGACAGCGCCCGATCGGACGGGCGCATAGGACCCCACCAGGCCCTGCCCGCCACCCTCGGCATCCTGGCAACGATCAGCAGCACCGCCCGCGAGGCCCGCCCCGAGATCCGCCGCAGCCTGCTGGTCCTGGGCGCCCGCGGCGCGGAACTGGCGGCCTGGCTCCACAAGGACGGCGGAGCCCCCGACCGCGACACCGCCTACTGGCACCAGCAGTCCAAGGAGTGGGCCACCCTGACCGGCGACGGCCCGATGCACGCCTACGTCCTGCTGCGGCAGGCCCAGGCCACCGACCGCCGCGACCCCGCCCTGATGCTCGACCTCGCCCGCGCCGCCACCACCGGCCCCTGGACGCTTCCACCGCGCCCTCGCGCCGAAGCACTCCAGCAGGAAGCCCGCGCCCTGGCGATGACCGGCGCCACCCTCGCCGAGATCGACCGCGTCCTGGACCGGGCCC
Source organism: Kitasatospora sp. GP82 (assembly GCF_029892105.1). GTDB lineage: Bacteria > Actinomycetota > Actinomycetes > Streptomycetales > Streptomycetaceae > Kitasatospora. The sequence continues at coordinate 45,152 of NZ_JARZAJ010000037.1, forward strand.
AGGCCGCCCTCGGCCAAGCCGCCCCCATCACCGAGCCGCCGACCTGCACCGGGCCCCTGGGCGACAGCTACACCACCGAGCGGCTCATGGTGCAGACCGCCATCTGCTACCGCGAAGCCGGCCAGCCCGAACGCGCAGCCCACCTCTTCCAACACCACCTGGCCACCGGCACCTTCGCACCCCGCGACCGCGCCTTCTTCACCGCCCACCTGGCCGGAGCCCTGGCCGCCGCCGGCGAACCGGACGAAGCCGCCGCCGCGGCCCTGCTCGCGCTGGGCCTGGCGTCTGCCGCCCGCTTCGGTCAGGCCCTGTCCGAGCTCCACCGCACCGCCGCGCAGCTCCAGCCGCACCGCAACCGGGCCGCCGTCCAGGAACTCCACCAGCGCCTGGCCACCGTGGCGGCCTGAGTGGACCGCCCCCTGTTACCCGGGTCGTCAGCCCGTCACGAAGGCGCTGACCAACGCGATCACCTCACGCTGCCACGCCTGCGTCTGCGGATCCAGGTACCGCGGATCATCGTGCACCGCGAAGCCGTGCTGGCAGCCCTCGATCTCGACCAGCTCCGCCCCCGCGCCGAACAGCGGCCGGAACCGGCGCGACAGCTCCACCGGCACGAAGGTGTCCGCGGTGCCGTGCACCATCAGCACCGGCACCTGGACCGCGCCCAGCACCGCCGGCAGGTCCCACAGCAGCACCTCGTTCAACAGAGCCCGGCCCAGCGCGAACGGCGACTTCTCGGTATAGCCACGGGCATCCAGCTCCTCGGCCTTCCCCTTGTCCAGGTAGTCGCCGGACCAGCCGGGCTGCGAGACGGTGTACCGCTCGCGGTAGTCCAACCGAGGGTTCAGCAGCACCAACTTCGCCACGTCCTGGGGCCGGTGACCGGCCAGCATGGCGCACGCACCGCCGGAGAACGAGGCCGAGACCACGGTCACCGGCCCCGACCACCCGGTCTCGCGCCGGACGTGATCGGAGGCCGCGCGGACGTCGTTCACGACGGATGCGATCGTCAGGTCGGACTCGGTCCCCGCACTCGCGCCGTGTGCCCGCAGGTCGAACCGCAGGTTCGGCACGCCAGCATCGGCAAGACCGGAGGCGAGGCGGGTGAAGAAGCCCCCCTCCTCCCGAGTCACCCCGGAGCCATGGGCCAGCACCGCCACCCCGGCCACCGGGTCTCCGTTGCTCGCCAGGGTTCCGTAAAGCGCTGTGCCGTCAAGGGACTTGAATGCCGTCTCGATGTCCGCCATGTGACAAGGCTAGGGCACCCCGCTGATCACGGAGTCACCATCGCTCGTTCGGCTGACGGAGCGCGACCCGAGGTCGCGGTTGCTCAGGCAGCCGATCACGGAACGACAAAATCTTCCCCTCCGGCTGAGACATCGATAGGCGTCACCGGCGAGGACCGAGCTGCTGCTGTCCCAGGCCGCTCGCTGAGACAGGAGGCGGTGTGAGACATGCGAACTGTTCATAACGGCGGTCACGGCGAGGTCGGGGAGGGAGTGCACGCCGCCGCGGTCCGCGAGGTCCTGGAGGAGACCGGCCACAGGGCCCGCCTGGTCCCCGGGCCCGCGGCGCCCACCCCGGCCGGCTTCCCCCACCGTCCCGTTCCCGCTCCGTGGTGGATCTGCGAGGGAGATGCGAGTCCCGACGGACACACCAGCACCCCGCACAGCCACGTCGACCACATCTACCTGGCCCTCGTGGACACCGCGTCCGCGGCCGCTGAGCAGCGGGCCGACCACCAGCTCACCTGGTTCACCCACAGCCGCCTCACCACCGACCCGACCATCTCCGAGGACAGCCGACTCCTCGCGCTGCAGCTGATGGCCTGGCTGGACGGCGCCCCCGCCGGCGCCGAGGACGACCCGGAGCAGCTCAGCGCCCACCTCGCCCACCGGGCGGCCTTGGGTCTCGTCCTGCCGGCGCAGCAGAGTCAGCAGGAGGGGCCGGCATGATCGACGGCTGGAGCACGGTCTCCTCGACCGTCGAGTACACGGGTGTCCGGGTGGTGGTGCGCCGCGACTCGGTCCGGCGCGCCGACCAGAGCCTGGGGACGTACGAGTACACCGAGTCCGTCGACGGGGTGCGCGTCGTGGCCCTCGACGACCAGGGCCGGATCGCCCTGGTGGCCGAGAACGTCTACGTGTGCGACCAGCGGCTGCTGATGTGCCCCGGCGGCGGCTGCGAGCCCGGCGAGGACCCGCTGGCGGCCGCGCGCCGGGAGCTGGCCGAGGAGGCCGGCATCCGCGCCGCCGAGATCGAGCTGCTGACGACGATGTGGCGGATGCCCGCTGGCGCGCGCACCCGCGAACACCTCTACCTCGCCAGGGCCCTGAGCGTCGGCGAGCACCACCGGGACCCGAGCGAGGCCGACATGGAGCTGCACTGGGTACCCCTGGAACAGGCTGTGGCGATGTGTGGCGACGGCCGGATCACCGAGGCCGGCACCCTCGCGGCAGTCCTGCTGACCGCGCAGCGCACCACAGCCAGCCCGGGCTCGCCCACCGCAGGCACCGTGTGAGCATGGCCGGCCGCCACAGCCGCCTGCCCGATCCGTCAGCGCAGCGCCCGGCCGATGCCGAACTGCAGCTGCGGGCCGTGGCGGGCGGACAGGCGGTCACGGAGGAGGGCGTCGCCGTCCCGGACGGCGGCGACGCCGTATTCCTCTACCGGGGCGAGTTCCTGCCCGACGGCCAGGTCCGCACGGTCATGGTCCGTCTGGACGCCGCCGGTCTGCCCTTCCCTCCGCCCGACCGCCCCTGACCTCGCGCACCACCGAGCGTTCCTGGAGGAGCGAATGCACAGGTTGAAGATCACGGCAGCCACCCGGGCCGGCAGTCCCCACGTGGCGTCGGAGGACCGGGCGCGTACCGCGCCGGGCCTGATCGTCGTCGTCGACGGCGCCGAAACGCTCGGCGGCACCTACGCCGGCATCCTCGGTGAGGAGGTCCTCACACTCGCCGGCGACCCGGGCACCGACCTGCGCACCGCGCTCGCGGAGGCGATCGGCCGCACCGCCAAGGCTCTGGACCATACCCGGCTGACACCCCTGGCGATCTGCAGACTGCGGACCGCGCGCTGGAGAAGGATCACTGCCGCCTCGTGTTCCAGTGGCCGGCCAGCGCCGGTCAGCACCATCCGGTCACCGCTGCCGACGATCGGGGAATGCGGAACGCCCAAACTGACTCTCTGACCCAAACTGTCCGAACACTCAGCACGAACAGGCACATTGGAAGATATGACGATACGTCTGGCGAACCTCAACGCCTACAAGATCACGCTCGCCATCCGCTGGAAGGAGAAGCCGGTTGAACCGCAGCCCGCCCCGCGCGACCCCGCACACCTGGCCCACCCAATCCACCCGCTCCCACGCCCATACGGAGACCTACCGCCATGGCGCCTGCCAAGCACTTCCCGCCCGAGCTGCACGACTGGGTCGCCGGCCATCTGCCCGGCCTGGACGCGAGTGAGGACCGCTCCTGGCCGCGCAGCAACTCCCTCGTGTGGCACGTTAGGGGCGACTGGGACGCCTACGTGAAGATCAGCCCCAGCGACCTCGACTTCGAACGCGAAGTCGCCGGATACGCCTACGCCGGAGCGCACCTGACCGACCGGGAGGCACCGCGGCTACTGGCCTGCGACCCGCACCTGCGCGCGATCCTCAGCTCGCCGCTGCCCGGCCGCGTCGTACGGGACCTGCCACTGGAGACCAGCACCGAGCTGCGCCTGCACGAAGACGCCGGGCGGCTGCTGCGTCGCTGGCACGACGCGTCCGAGCCCGGCACGGACGCGGACCGCGCCGCGGTGCGCTCCGACATGCAAGGGCAGGCCCGAGAGGCCGCCGACTGCCTGGAGCACGTCGCGGCGCACCTGGCCGCCGACCGGCTCGCCCTGGTCGAGGCTGCGTCGAAGGAACTCACCGACCTCGCCGAGCAGCTACCGCTGGTCTACCGGCACGGCGACTACGAGACCCGCAACTGGCTGTTCGACGAGGCCACCGGCCAGCACGGACTGATCGACTTCTCGACAGCCGCACACGGCATTGCCGCGTCCGAGTTCGTCTGGCTGTTCGGCGCCGTCTGGCCCCTGCGCCCCGACCTGCGCGAGGCGTGCTTCACCGGCTACGGCCGCCCGCTGACCTCCGAGGAGGACAGGCTGCTGCACCTGCTGACCGTCCGCCTCGGTGTCTCCTACCTGTGCAACGGCCTGATCAAGGATCGAGACGACCTCGTGGCGCGCGGCCACCTCGTCCTCGACCGGATGGTTGCGTACCAGCCGTAGCCCGAACGGAGCGCGGGCCCGGTCCCGATCACCCCTCCGCTGCGATCCGGACCAGGAGTTGCCCGATGGCCCTCGCCCCCGGTTCTGCCCAGCGATCCCGACTGCAGCAGCGGACCCCAGCCCCGTCCCGTCTGGATCTGTCCGGGCGGGGTGGTCACAGGGCAGCGTCGAAGATCTGGCGGTGAGCGTAAGCGAAGGCGTGCTCGCGGCGGCTCCATGCGATGCGTTGTGCGATGGCTTCCGCGCTGGCGGTGCCTCCGTCTGGGGCGATCCCCTGCTCTGCCCAGAACCGGGCATTGCGGATCTGCCTTTCCAGGATGGAGTCGACAAGCGCGCCGCGCCCGCGGGCATCGAGACCGTACGCGTCCGCGAGGACCCGGACCTGTGCGGCCTGGTCCTTAACTGCCGGGGCCGCTGGCTTGGCAGTGATGCACCAGGTCTTCTTTCTGCTGTTCAAAACTGTCTCATGAGATGTGTGGTTCAGTCTCGACTCGTTGTGGTGGTGCGAGACAGGTGAGCTGACGGGAGTTCCTCTCCGGCTCCTGGGGAGGAACGACTGTGGATCTTGCCTTTGTGCAGTCCGGGCTGCTGGAGAAGTACCTGGACACTGATGTGATCTCTGCTGCGAAGGTGGCCGCTTTGCTGAAGCGGCGGGGCATCCTCGACGGAACGCCGGTGTACCTCGACGAGGAGACGCAGACGCCGATCCCGCCCCTATGCGAGTTCGGCAGATATCTGTCGACGGCGTTGCTGGACGAGACCGCCGGCGCCACCAGGCCTTTCGAGACCAGTCCGCACCCGTGGAGCAGGGCCCGGATGAAGACGCTGAAGGGCAGCTCTCGGTGAACTGGCCACGGCGCGAGGCCAGCGAGGTGGTCCGCCAGTTCCTGGACATGACCGCCCGGGTCCGGGTCAAGGCCCCGCACGTCACCCACACGCTCTTCGTCAGCGCCACCGTCCGCAACGACTACACCGCGGTCTTCGACGAGTGGAAGCCCGTGCCCCCGAGCTCGTTCGGGAACTGGCTGGACGCTATGGGCGTCGACATCAAGGGCGACCGGCACATCGGCCGCATGCGGAAGTCGGTCAAGGTCGAGAAGGCCATCGTGACCGAAGGACGCATCAGCGCTGCTGCGGACGACCACACCGAGGAAACGTTCGCCACCCACTACGCACAGGGCACCACGCTGCGAATCATGTCCGGGCGGACAATCGCCACGGCCCAGCAGCACTGGCTCGACAAGGCTCTTGACCGGGTCGACGGCCCCACCGTCATCTCCGGCGCCGTGGGGGAAGTCGACCAAGACCTGCTGGAGGACTCGGGCCTGTCCGCCCAGGAGGCCGCGGACATCATGGCCGGTCAGCTCGACATGGGCGTCTCCCACTGCAAGAACCCCTACCAGGGTCCCTACAGCCGACCCGGCGAGCTCTGCGCCGTCGCACCGCTGCGCTGCCTGGAATGCCGCAACGCCTGGATCCTTCCTTCCAATCTGCCTCAACTCATCCTATTCAAACAGCACTTGGAACGACTTCGCACAGTTCTGCCTCCGCAGGCATTCGAGCGGCTCTGGGGGCAGAGCTGGGTGAACCTCCGCGCCGTCCTGGAGGGCCGCACCCCCGAGGAACTGGACCAGGCCCGCAAGCACATCGAAGCCGGCCAGGCCGTCCTCGACCTGCCGCTCGCCGCGAACACGGAGTTCGACGCATGACCCTGCCCCTGTCCCTGCCCGAGCAGCGACGCCCATCTCTGTTCCGCGACGACGAACCCGTTGTCCAGGGACGCTCACTGCTGCCCGAGGCCCGTGAGCCCGGCGCCCGGATCCCCCGGTTCGGCGACAGGAACCTCTGGAACTTCAACGGAGTTCTCAAGCGGCCAGCCAACCGCACAGCCGCTTCGTGGATGGTCCACTTCAGCCTTGAGCTGGAGGATCCGTACTGGAATCTGCTGGCCCGCGAGTTCCTGATGCTGACCTTCAACCCGCGGCACCCCGCCGTCCTCAAGAGCGGTGTCGTCCTCGAAGGCTACGGCGCCCCGGGCGCCTTGATCCAGACGGCCTCGCGCCTGCGGACGGCGGCGAAGTGGGGCCACAAGAACGGACTCCCGGCTCATCCGGACGCGTGGACGGCGCAGGACCTGCGGCAACGCATCATCGACATGGCCGCGACCGGGGCCGCTGGGGACACGGTCAGGGGGCACGTGACCGCCCTCAAGAATCTGGCGGCAGCCGCCCCCGCCCTGAGCCTGCCCTGGCCTGTCGGCGACCCGTGGCCTGGTCAGAGCGCCCGCAGCGTCGCCCAGCTGAGTGTCAGCCAAGTTCTTGCTACCCCCACGGTTCCCCCGGCGACGTGGTTCCCACTGATCCGCGCAGCCTGGGCCTACATTCACGACTTCGCCCCTGACGTCCTGCGCGCCGATCGCCGTCACGATGAGCTCCTTGCTGCCGCGAACCCGTCGGCACTCGACATCGACGACCGGCTTGAGGAATGGCTCGCCGACCCCCAGAACAAGATCCCCCTCCACACCGTGCCCTCGAAAGATCGGGATCCGCAGGTGAATTGGAGCCTGCTGGCGCTTCTCCTGGGATACGAACGGGACAACCATGAGGCTTTTTCCGCGTCGGGCAGTCGGATCGGGAGGCAGCGACGTGCGCTGGTCTTGGGGGAAGTGGTCAAGGGGCGGACCACGACCCAGGCGCTGACCGGAGAACTCGCACAGACGGCTCGGCCGGACGGCAGTACGGGGCCCTGGCACCCCGGCATCGGCCCGCGACCGCTGAACGACCTGAAGACGGCACTTCGTAATGCGGCATTCGTCCTGGTCGTGGGCCTTTCCATGATGCGCGACTCGGAGATCCACGAGATCTTGCGGGCAGCCGTCGTCGAGCATTACAGCACCCCGGCCATCTCGTCCACGAAGATCAAGGGCACGCCCAACCGCCCAGGAAAGCACTGGTGGATCGCCGAACCGCTCGTTGAAGCCCTCACGGTCGCCGAGGCCGTCTCCCGGCACCCTGAGCGCGTCTTCTCCCCGGTCGGCGCGGACAGGCAGGACGGCACTATCGTCGGCTCCAGGATGCTGGCGGCGTTCGTCCGCTTCGTGAACGAGAACCGGGCCTGGACCGGCCTCGACGAGATCCCCACGACCTACATCCGCCCGCACATGTTCCGCCGCACGATGGCGATGCTCACCGACCAGTTCCCCGGGTCCGAGATCGCCACCGGCATCCAGCTCAAGCACCTCGCCAAACGTGCCCTGGCCAACGCCACCACCCGCAGCTACGCCGCCTCCGATGACAACTGGGCCAAGTACCTCGAAGACGCCCTCGACAGCGTCAAGTTCCGCAAGATCAAAGACCTCTACGAGCGTCACACCGCAGGGGAGGAGATCGGATTCGGGCCTGGCGCCGATCGCGTCAAGGACGCCTTCGACCAGATCGACGCCACCGTCAAGGCTCGCAACGGGGACGCCCGCACTGCCGACACTCTCCTGCGAACGACCAGGATCCATATCCGGTTCGGCATGCTCAACAACTGCACCGCGGACCACACCAACCCCGTCGGCGCCGTCTGCCTTGAGAACGCGATCATTCCGAAAGGCCACACCGGCCCCCTCGACGAACGCTGTCGGCCCGACCGGTGCGCCAACAGCATGATCGGCCCCGAGCACCTGCCGATCTACGACTCCCACCAGCGCAAACAGCTCCAACTCATCAACAACGTCTCCACGCCGGCCTGCCGCCGAGACCTCGCCGAACGCGAACTGGACATCACCCGCAACGTCCTCAAGATGGCCGGTGAGCCCCGGTGACCGGTCCCATCGACGCCGGTGAGGACCAGGTCAGCCCGAAGACCGCTGCCGCCCTGCGAGCCGCGATGACCCGGCTCTTCGAAGGCCGCCCACAACGGAGCGACGGCCGCCTCACCAAGGAGAACCTCTACAAAGAGGCCCAGGTCAGCCGCGCGACCATGAACCGCGCCCACGCAGTCCTCGCCGAGTGGGACGCGCACCTCGCCGCCCACGGCAAGGCCACCCCCGGCGAAGCGAAGCGAGACGCGGCCATCGCCGACCTCAAAAGGCGCCTGACCGCGAAGACTCAGGAATGCACGCTCCTGGAGAACAAACTCAAGGCCGCCCACACCGCGATCGCCGCCCTCTTCCATGACAACGAAGCACTCCGGCAGCAGCTGGACAAAGACATCACAACCACGGTCACGCCCATCCGCCCCCGCGGCCCCCGGCAACGTCACTGAACCCAACCCCGTCGAGTGCCCGCAGTGCCATCAGCATCGCCGCCTTCGCGCGGTGGCCTGAGCGCCAGTCACCCCGCCGGGGCCGGCGTCGTTGAGCAGGGCGGCCCCGTTGTCGGCCCTGACCTGGAGGTATCACCGTATGAGCCCGAGCAAGTCGGCCCGCGCCAAGCGCCGCAAGCGGCAGGAGTCGGCCCGCGAGTCGCGCGACTGCGCCAGGTTCCAGGCCGTCCAGCAGGCCAGGCGCGACGCCTTCCACGTGGTCGAGTGGCGCCACACCGGGCCCGGGCAGCCGACCGCGTTGCGGATGCTGGAGGACGCGGACCAGGTCTCAGACCTGCCGGGCGACACGGTGTACGGCATCGACTTCGGCGAGGAGGAGGACGGCCCGAGCCTGTTCGGGCAGTGCGGCGTCGAGGACGAACCCGACTGGTTCACCAGCCTGTACCTGATGCCCGACGGCATGGACCTGTCCGCCGAGGAGGGCTGCGACAACTGGCGCCGGCACCCGGACCACCTGCGGCTGTACGCCGAGCTGGCGGCCATCGGCAAGCAGTGGTTCGCCGAGAACGAGTCCTTCGCCGCGCACGGGGCCGAGGACGGCGAGGCGTTCGCCCTGCGGGAGGAGCGCGAGGTCCAGCTGCGCGAGCTGTTCGACCGCTGGACCGCCCGCTATCCCGGCCTGATCGGTCAGATCGTCGGCCCGGACGGGCCGACGGCCCCGACGGTGCCCGCACAGGCCCGCGCCGAAGCGGAAGCGGACGGGAAGCGGATCCTGCACACCGGGATGGGGCTGAAGTTCGGCTACACCCGCCAGGGCCTGTCCGTGCACATCATCACGGCCCCCGACGAGGCACTGTGCCGCCAGCAGGGGCCCTTCCACACCGGGCCCCACGGCGCCTCGTTCGAGATGGCAGGCTGCACCCGGTGCGCGAAGGCCGCCCGGGAGCTCAACTGGACCCACGTCAGGGACGAGATGGACGACGCCCTGGTGGCGCTGGAGGGCTTCAGGCCGCTGAACGCCCAGTAGACGGTGAGGGAGGTGGGCGGCGGCCGTCTCGGGCCCGCCGACCGCGCGTCTGCGGCGTTGCGGGACCCGCGCGCCGAGCTGGCGGCCGACTGAGCGACAGCGCGGGCCGTGGACGACTCGTTGCAGAGTTGTCCACGGCCCGCGCCGCTGTCCTACCGGTACCGCAGGTGTCAGGGGACGAGGAGCGCCCGGGTCTCGTCGCTGACGGTCGGCAGCTCGCCCCGGTCGGCCCAGGTCGAGTCGTCGTGCTCGGTCAGGACGATCGGATCGTGCTTCTCGACGGTGACGGCGAAGGTGAACTGTCGGGTCATCAGCCCGTTGTCCGAGGAGTAGTCGAAGGTGCCGACGTAGCCGGTGACCCTGATGACGGTCAGGCCGGTCTCCTCCATGACCTCCCGGCTCAGGGCCTCCTGAAGGTGCTCGCCCGGGTCGACGCCGCCGCCGGGCAGCTCCCACAGGCCGCCGAGGAAGTCCTCGGGCTTGCGTCGCAGCAGCAGCACGCGGCCGGACTCGTCGGTGATCAGCGCACCGACGACGAACTGCCCGATACCCGCCTGCTCGGCTTCGGCCAGCAGGCCGGGGACGAAGTCGGGTTCGGTGGCGAAGAGGGAGGTCACAGAAGCTCCTTATGGTGGTCGATCACCTTGCGGGCCGCGCTGACGTAGCTCTCGGCCAGCGGAAGATCCTGCTCACGATGCCAGACCGGGAGCTTGATCGTGTGCTGGTAGGTGTGCTCGGCGATGGGGAAGTCCCCGTCCACGTACCGGCGGTGGGAGTGCGGGTGGCCGGGGAACAGCGGGCCGGGCTGGCGGTACAGCGGCAGCTGGTTCATCGGGCGGGTGGAGCCGGGCCGGTCGAACTCGGTGGCACCTTCGGCCAGGAGCGCCTGGTGGAACCGGTCGACGCTCAGCCCGCCCAGTTCGTCGGGGCGGTAGGTGAACGTCAAGGCGTACCAGGACGGGATCACCCCGTCGGGCATCGCGACGACATCCAGGCCGGGCATGTCGGCGAACTGCTCGCTCAGGTAGCGGGCGATCTCGGCCCGGCCGGCGAGGTAGCCGTCGAGGCGGCCGAGCTGGTCGTTGGCGAGGGCGGCGGCCAGCGGGTGGATGCGGAGCTTGAGGCCGGAGCCGGTGACCGCGTACCGCGCCAGCGGATGGCCTTGCGGGATCTCCGACTTGGCCCGCTTGTTGTAGTGCGCGAAGGTCAGCACCCGGTAGTACGTGTCATCGTCGTTGGTGAGGACGAACCCGCCCTCGCCGCCGGACAACGGCTTGGGGCCGTTGAGGGAGAACGCCCCGGCGAGGCCGAACGTCCCGACCTTCTGCCCCCCGTGGGAGGCGCCGTGGGCGTGGGAGCCGTCCTCCAGCAGGGCCAGCTTGTGGGTCTTGGCGATGGCCCGAAGCGCGTGCATGGCGGCCGGGCGGCCCCACAGGTGGGTGATCATAATGGCCCGCGTGCGGGGCGTGATCAGCTCCTCGACCCGGGTGGGGTCGATGTTGCCGTCCGGGCCGGTCTCGCAGAGCACCGGCACGGCGCGCAGGTGGAACAGCGGGGAGGCGGTGGCGTGGAAGGTCCAGGCCGGGACGATCACCTCGTCCCCGGCGTTGACGCGGGCGGCCCAGTAGGCGGCGTGCAGGGCGGAGGTGCCGGAGCTGAGGGTGACCGCGTGCCGGACCCCGAAGTAGTCCTGCAGGGCGTCCTCCAGCTCGGCGACGATGCCGGACCGGCCGGGGATGGAGACGGCCGTATCCAGCTGGGCGGCGACCTTGGCGCGGGTGGTGTCGTCGATCGGCGGCCACGCGAAGTGCGCGCCGGGGGCGGTCACCGACGGTTCGCCGCCGAGCAGGGCGAGGGTCTGGGTCACAGCATCTCCTTCGGGTCGATGTAGCGCCCGGCCTTCTTCGACGCGTAGCAGGAGGCGACGAAGGCGGCGTGGGCAAGGTGCTGGTCGGGTCCGGAGGTGTTGGGGCGCTCGCCGTCCAGGACCCGGCAGAAGTAGTCGATCTGCGCGGTCGCGGCGCTCGCCGGGGCCTGCGGGCGGGACAGCTCCTCGACCACCGTTCCGTCCAGGGCCAGGCGCTGGACCTGGCCCTTCGTCAGCAGGACCGAGCCGCGGGTGCCGACGACGTGCAGCTTCTCGGTCTTGGGGGCCATCCAGCGCGACAGCAGGATGGAGCCGTAGAGGTCGTTGTCGTAGCCGAGCTGGATGACAGCGGTGTCCTCGGCGTCGTAGCCGCCCTCGGGCACGGCGGAGGCCGACAGTTCGGCGAGCACCCGGTTGGGCATGCCGAAGTACCACAGCAGCAGGTCGACCAGGTGGTAGCCCATGTCGATGATGCAGCCGCCGCCGGCCTGGCTGACGTCCCCGCGCCAGCCGCCGCCGGGGTCGTCGGTGTGGAACGTGTACTGGCCGTCGATCAGGAACGGGGTGCCGATCTGGTCCAGCAGCTGCGGCACCGAGGTGTAGAGCGGGTTGAAGCGCCGCTGGAGGGTGACCATCAGCTCCACGCGGCCCGCCTCGCAGATCTCCGCGAGCTCGCGCGCCTCGGGCAGGGAGGTGGCGAACGGCTTCTCCTTCAGCACGTGCACGCCCCGGGCGGCGCACTCCTGGATCACCGTCCGGCCGGCGTGGTGCGGGACGGCGACGATCACGAAGTCCGGCTTCACCGCGTCCAGCAGGTCGCCGGAGCTGGCGAAGCCCGGCACCTTCAGGGCGTCCTGCTGGGTCCGCAGTGCGTCCGGGTCGCTGTCGCAGACCGCGACCAGCTCGGCCCGGCCTGACCCGAGCAGGCCGGGCAGGTGGTCTTCGAGCGCCTGGTGACCGAGGCCGATGACGGCGGCTCGACGTTTCATGGGCAGACTCCTTCCGCTTCGTGCGAGAACTTGTCGATGCGTGTCGAGTACAGCCCAACGGACAGTCACCGAACAGGCATTGTCTGTAGTCCCGAGGTAGTCCCGCCCTCGCTGGCAGTAGGCTTCCCGTCACTGTCGATGATGAAATTGGGCCCGTGGACGACGCGATCCGGCACCCCCTCGCCTACGCACGCGACCTGCGCGGCTGGTCGCAGTCGGACCTCGCCCTGCACATGGACCGGGCGGCCCGCACGCACGGGTTCCGCTCGGGCGCGGACAAGGCCGCCGTCAGCAAATGGGAGACCTGGCGCAAGGTCCCGAGCTCCGAGACCCAGGTCTGGATCGCCGAAGCCTTCGAGGTCCCGCCCGAGGACGTCGAGATGTTCGGCTGGCCGGACTGGCTGCCCGGCCACGACATCCCGCTGCCGCTCGGCTCCGCGTACACCGTCCAAGCACTTCGAGAGGCCCAGAGAACCGCGATGGACCGCCGCACCTTCATGACCCTCAGCGCCGTGTCGCTGGCCGGCCTCGCCTCCCAGTGGGCCCGCGTCGAGCCGGACCGCCTGACCACCGCGCTGAACGGTAAGCGTGTGGACACCGAGCTGGTCGACTGGCTGGAGGACACCAGCGCGAAGCTGACGGCCCTGCCGACCGAACAGCGCCAGCACACCGCCCGGCTGATGGACGCCCACCTCGCCACCGTCACCGACCTGATCGCCGACGGCCGCTACACCGAGCCCACCGGCCAGCGCCTGCACGTCCTGGCGGCGTCCCTGGCCACCACCTGCGGCTGGTACCGCTTCGACCAGGGCCGGCACTCCGCCGCGGGCCGCCTGTGGACCTCGGCCCTGCACAGCTCCCACGCGGCGGGCGCCCGCGACTTCGGCGCCGGGGTCCTTTCCGACTTCGCCTACCAGTCGAACTGGCTTGGCAAGCCAGGCATCTCCGTGGACCTGCTCGGCAACGCGCTTGTCCGCACCGAGCACCCCACCGCCCGCTCCCTGCTGTTCCTGCGCCGGGCCCGGGCGCACGCCGCACTCGGTGAACGCTCCGACTGCTACCGCGACCTGACGGCCGCCGAGACCGCGTTGTCGGCCACCTCCTCCGACCCGGCCCCCGGGTGGTGTGCGTGGATGAGCCCGGCAGACCTCGCCGTCGACTCCGGCCAGTGCATGCTCGATCTCGGACGGACCGACCTCGCGCACGCCCGCATCACCGAGGGCATGGGCCTGCTGCCCCGCGCCCGGGACAAGACTCGCGGCATCTTCCTCACCTACGAGGCCCGCAACCTCCTCAAGGCCCGCGAGGTGGAACAGGCCCTCGCCGTCACCAACAAGTCCCTGGACCTCGCCACCCGCATCGGCGCCCAGCGGTGCGTCACCCTGGTGCGCGACCTCGCGCCGGCCTTCAAGCCCTACCGCCAGGTGGACGGCGTCCCGGAATTCCTGGAGCGGCTCAGAGCCGCCTGAGCGCCCTTCGGCGCCGAAGCGGGATCGTCAGCGGACCGGCGGTGGTTGCTGCAGGGCCTCGGGCAGGGCGATGCCGTGCTGGGTGACCAACCCAGAGGTACCGGCGGGTTAGGCTCGCCCGATGCACCACCAGCACCACCAGCACCTGTACGAGGCGGTTCGCACGGCTCTGCACGACGCCGGCTACGTGCTCACCGAGCCCGGCACCACCGGCCTCGCCGTTGCCACGCGCCCCGAGGGTGTCGCCCTGACGTGGAACCTCGGCCCGCAGCCGCTCACCGCCGCATCCGACGGCGGTTGCCCTCGGATGCCCTGAGTCGACGCTGCCTCAGTAGTTCACCCCAACTACTTGAGGGCGTCTTCAAAGACCTTGCGGTGCGCAGCAGTGTGTTCGTGCTCACGCCGGGACCAGGTGATGCGATCCGAGATCTGCTGGGCAGTGGCTTCGACGGCCTGGAAGCCGGCCTGCACCTCCGCCCAGAAGCGGACGTTGCGGGCCTGCCGTTCCAGCATCGAGTCGACGAGCACAGCACGCTCAGGACCAACCAGGCCATAGGCGTCTGCCAGCACACGCACCTGGGATGCCTGAACATCCGCAGGAGGCGCCCCTTCCTTCGATGACGAGCACCACAGCCAGGCCATATACCCGACATCCTCCAACGGACTGCCCGGCGCGGCCATGTCGAAGTCGATGAAGGCGATCGGCATCTCATCCTGAAAGACGGCGTTGTTCGGTCCCAAGTCGTGGTGGCACACGACCCGATGCTGACCAGCAAGATCGCTGCCCCGGGTGGCCTCGTGCATCGCGCGCGCCAAGACGCCGGCTGCAGCGACCTGCGCGTCGGTCCACGGCCGGAACTTAGCCGGAACCCAGCCCGGCACATAACTGAAGGTGTCCCTGCCCGACTGATCACGACCGAGATAGCGCGGCGCTCCGGTGAACCCTCGGCTCTCCAACAGACCAAGCAGAGAGGCGACGAACGGCGAGGCAGCCGAGGCCGGTCTCCGGACCGTTTCACCGACACGCACAACGCCGCTGGTGATCCGGCCTCCCTGCAACGGGACGACTTCGTCAAGAATCTCGGCCATGCCGCCGGTTCCTTCCTGCCGCCGTTCACAGGGCGGATCGCTCAGTTGTGTCACGCGGCTGTTGAGGGGTGACGTTACCTGGGTCATCGCTAGCGTCAGTGCGCCGCAGGTCCACTGCATGACTCGTGATCGGCCCTATGTCTCATGAGACATGCTGAGCGCGAAGAACACGTCCACGCCATATAGCCGAGATCCTCCAACGGGGAGCCGGGTGCCGCGGTGTCGAAGTCGATGAGAGCTGCCGGCACTCCGTCGCGGAAGACGACGTTGTTCGGTCCGGGGTCGTGGTGGCAGACCACCGGGAATCGGCCGGCGAGGTCGCTTCCTCTGGTGGCGTCGTGGAATGAGCGTAGGAGCGTACCGGCGGCGCTGACCTGCTGGTTTGACCAGGTGCGGAATCGTGCGGGGACCTCGCCAGGCAGGAAGTCGAGGATGTCGGTCGCTCCCTCGCGCCGAAGGTAGCGCGGCGCGCCGTCGAAGCCGCGGGCGTGCAGCAGCCCGAGGAGGGCGGCGACGAAGGGTGAGGCTGGGGTGGAAGGGCGACGGACTGTGGCGCCGTCACGGGCGATGCCCGTCGTCATGCGCCCGCCGGTCAACGCGACGGCTCCCGGTGCGGGGAGCTCCGGCGGTGCATCGGCGGCTGGTGGGCCGGGCCGGTCGGGGTGTTTCATCGGTCTGGCCGTGTGAGCAGGTCGGTGTGCAGACGGCGTGCTGACTGCTGCCGGCTGACCTTTTTCAGCGCCCGGTTGATGTCGGGGTTGCGACCGGGAACGTACGCGGGGATCGGTGCGTACCCGCACGTGGTGTACAGGGCGAGGGCGGCGACGTTGCGTACGCCGGTCTCCAGCAGGATCTCGGTGGGGCCACGGTCGAGTACGTCTTGTTCCAGAGCGGCGAGGATCCGGCAGCCGAGCCCCTGGCCGCGGGCGGGCGGGGCTACGTACATCCGCTTGATCTCGGCGGTCGAGGCGTTGAGCGTGCGCCAGCCTCCGCAGGCCAGTGCCGGTCCATCCCCGAGCCGGGCGATCAGGAACAGGCCGTTGGGGGCGGCGAACTCCGCGTCCTCGGTGGCCCCGGGGTCGTCGGCGGTGCCGTAGGTGGCCAGCTGTTCCTGGTGGAGGGCTTGGGTGAGGGTGCGGGCGTCGGAGCTGCCGTACGGGACGGCGGTGAGTGTCCATTGAGGGGCGGCCTGGAGCGGCGAGGTCATGGTGTCGATAGTGCCGTGCGTAGGGCGTCCAGCGCATCACTGTGCCCGGCGGCGCGCAGTTGCCGACCGCCGGCTGTGCGGACCGTGGTGAGGATGGTGCGGCACCGGCTGGACTGCATCTTCGGGAGCGCAGTGATCCAGTGCGCGGTGGGCTTCGGCAGCCCGGGATCCGATGCTGCCTCTGGACACCCACGCATGACGGACCACGCCGAACCGGGCGACCCAACCGAGACTCTGAACCCGTAAACACGATCGCTGGTGATCCAGCGGCGGGCCCGACCCGGCTACGACCCCGGCTGTCACCCTCAGCAGGGATAGGGTTCCGGCATGACCGATACGGGGGGAATCCGGCTCAACCTCGCTGGGATCGAGGCGGCACTCGAGCGGAACGGCCACGACAGCTGCCACATCGAGTTCGTACCGGACCGCCCTGGCGGCTCCAGGTGGGACGGCGACAACACCGATTTGCTCGCAGCAACCGAGGCCGCGCTCGCGGCCGCGGACCGGGACGGAACGGACGATGCGATGTGGGGCCAAGGGCCGGTGCTCACCCTGGACGGCACCGGCCTGACACTCAAGGGCTACGCCGGCCCCGCGTCGCTGACCACCTGGCTGGAGGACTTCAGCACATCCCTGCGACAGCAGGGGCAGTCGGGATTGGTCCGTGCGACCTCCAGCGTGATGCCGCCTCACTGGCTGCGCCACGGGCGCGAACTACGCGCCACCGCCTTCGTCGCCCTCGACCACGCGCTCACCGGCCGCGCCGATGTCCTCCTGTGGGGCGAGCGGGCGGCCAGCTGGGCCGCCCACGCCGGCGGGACCGCTCACCTGAGCGCAACACCGATCCTCCAGCACGACCCTGCCGGGCCTGCGGAGATCGCGGCGCACCTGACCGCCACTCTCCGCGGCTCCGACACTGCGACGCTCATGCAGTACGAGGAAGCGGAGGCCCGCGCTGCTCGGGTGTTCGTCCAGCGGGACGGCCTGGCTGTCTACCAGGCGTACGACCCCGCCCTGCCGTGGACCGAACTGATCGACCGCGTCCGGGACGCCGTCGTCGCCGAGGCACCCAGCGCCCGGCTCGCCTTCGTCGCGATGACCGGCCTGTGGGCCTACAGCTGGGAGGACCGCGGCAGGCAACTGCCCGCTCTGCCCACCATCTCCACCACCGACCTACGAGCCAACCACTCTGTCTGGAGCCGGCACGTACCGGACGCCCACGGCATCCAGCTCCTCACCGGCGCCCACCTCGACCGGGCCGAGGATCTGTCCGGGTGGTCTGTCACCGAAATCCGACCGGACCGCTTCCTGGTGGAGGACCGGAACCCGGATGCCTGGTTCTCGCCCGACGGTCCCGACCCCGAGCTCGTTGAGCGGGCACGCCGGGACTTCGGCCGCCTCATCATTCCCGATGGCCCCGTGGGCGGCAGCGAACGCTGAAGTGCAGACACGACCGCCGGAGGTTGGCATGGATGGGAAATCGCTCGTCGACTTCATGAACGCGCCCGCTCGCTATCCCCGTCACACGTTCCGCGGGGACGGGTCACTGGATCCGGTGCACGTCGGAGATCTCAGCCAGGTCTGCGAAGGGGTGAGTCGGCTCGTTGACCTGCTGAGCATTGACCATTTTGCCCTTCGGACAGAGAACTGGTCCGGCCTGGTCGTGGTCTACGGCATGGACGAGCCGGAGCCGCGAGACCGACTGCGCGAGGCCCTGGTGAAGGACGGGTTCGCGGTGACGGTGCGCCACGACGAGTACGGCACCGCGCTGGAGGTCCACCCCAGGACAGCCGATCTGATCATGACCCGGTACGACCTGCTCGTGGACACGATCGCTGAGGTTCTGCCGGAGGCGAGCAGCATCACCGGTCTTCAGGCCGCAGTCACACAGCGTCTCGGACATCCGGTGCCCACCGGCCTGCTCCACACCGCGATCCGGATCTTCGACATGTCCCTCATGACCCGTCGGAGCGGCGGGGAATTCGGGTCGAAAGTCCCCGAGGGGATGGTGCGCCTGGTGACCGCCGCCCTGGAGACCGGCGTGATCCCGCCCTTGTGCACGCGGTTGCCGACTGCGTAACTACTGACTGCATACCCCGCCTGAGATCACGCCGCAGTGTTCGCGGCCGGAACCTCGAGCGGGGTCCCCGCACTCCCCCAAGGGGGGGGGGGGGCCCCCCGGCCCGGGAACTCGGGACCCCCCAAACGACGTGGTGGGCGGGTGTGGTGGGGGGGGTGGGCGCAGCGGGG
>NZ_JARZAJ010000038.1 GCF_029892105.1 Kitasatospora sp. GP82
GCCGTCGGGGAGGGCGGCGGCGGTGATGTTGTTGATGGTGCTGTTGTTGTCGATGTTCTTGGCGTGGGCTTGCCAGGTGCCGTCGGGGTTGCGGGTGCGGTCCCAGACGGTGCCGTTGGTGAGGGTGAGGACGTGGAGGGTGCCGTCGGGGAGGGCGGCGGCGGTGATGTTGTTGATGGTGCTGTTGTTGTCGATGTTCTTGGCGTGGGCTTGCCAGGTGCCGTCGGGGTTGCGGGCCCGGTCCCAGACGGTGCCGTTGGTCAGGGTGATGGCATGCAGGGTGTCATCGGGGAGGGCGGCAGCGGCAACACCGTTGAGGTTGTAGTTGGCATCGACGAGCCGCGCGTGGACCTGCCATGAACCGTTCGTGGAACGCTCCCGATGCCACAGGGCGCCGTGCCGCGGCGGTGGCGGAGGGGGCGGCGGTGGTGGCGGCGGTGCGTCGAGGATGTTGTCGTACCGGAAGGGCAGGAAGTTGTTCTGCGTCAGATAGTCGCGGCTGTACGTCGACTGCCGGGCGTTCGTGCCAGGGTGTGCCAACTCCAGGACCATGGCCCTGGTGTGGCCCGCATCAGCCCAATCCTTGAAGAGGACGACATGCTGATCAGTCTTGTCGATGATGTCGCCGGCCCGGAGATCGTCCAGACTGCCGAGACGCGTGGCGAAGTTCGGCAGCGTCCAGGTCGTCTCGCCCCAGTTGTCGGCGTCGCTCGACGGCAGGTTCCAGGCCATCGAGACATAGCCGGAACAGTCCGTTCGGTACGTGCCGTTGCTGTCCGTGTAGTACGCGGTCTGGCTGTACGGAACCCCCTGCGCGATCCAGCTCTCGGCCCTGGCGATCACCTCGTCGCGGGTGATCGGCTGACCGGCCTGGCCCAGCGGGTCGATGATCGGACCGGTCGGCAGGCCCGCCGCAGTGGCGCCCGCGGCGAGCTGTTCGGCCGTCGCGGTGTCCGGATTGGGGACCGTCGGCGTGAAGGGGGTGATGGTGCCCGAGGGCGAACGCCTGGGCTGTGGTAAGTCGGTTGTGGACCGGTCGGAGGCGGCGTACGAGGCGCTGGGCGTGCCCAGGCCGAGACAGACGGCGATGGCGACCGACAGGGTGGCGGCCTTACGGGGCGTGGGCATGCGCATAGGAATGGTCTCCATGACTCCCGATCGGAATCACGATGATCGGAGGAGGATGTGGTGGGCTCCGTCTGCCGCGCCGTTCGGCCGTCGATTCACCCTGCGCTTTGACCCGTACGAACGAAGGAGAGCTGATGCAACATCAGATCGGCGGCGGGAGCGACCGCCCCGGAGGGCCGCCGCTGAACTCGATCTCGCGCAGCCCGCGCGCCGCAGCGCGATCGAGCACCACCATGGACGCGCAGCCCTTGATCTGTGCCCCCGGCCTGCCGCCGAGCAGCCGGGCGTGCAGCCGAAGGGTGGCGCGGCGGTGCCGCGCGAAGGCATAGGCGGAGACCGTGCGGCCGCGGGCCTCCTGGCCCTGCCGAGCCTCGGCCGGGGTGCTGTCGAGCAGGATCAGGTGCAGCCGCCTGCCCTGGCGCCGGGCCGCCCGGGCCAGCCAGTTGCGCACCCAGGGGAGCGCCCCGCAGTCGTGCACCACCAGGGGGCCGCCGGCTAAGAGCGCCCGGCGCAGCCGACGGTAGTGGCGGAGCCGGACGAGCGGACGGTACAAGGCGTACGGCAGCCAGCGCGGGAGGAGGCGGGCGTAGTGCTCGCGGCTCGACTGGGAGTCGACGATCGGTGCGTGGGCGCAGCGCCGCATCAAGGTGCTCTTCCCGCTGCCGGGCAGGCCGGTGACGATCAGCAGATCGGCGGCCGGGTAGCTCAGTACGGCCGGACCGACGGGCGTGGCACCGCGGCGCAGGTCGTGCAGGCCGTGCGGGCGCAGGACGAGTGGCGAGCCGGCGACGGCCCGGGCCGATGCTGTGGGCCGGGTGCCGACGCGCACGACGGCGGGCCGGGTGGCGCCGACTCTGACGGTGTTTCGCACAGCCCCTCCTCGTCCTCCCGGTTCTGCTGCCCCTTGGGTGACTCACGCGTTCACCAAGAGATGGTAATGCCGGGGTCTGACAGTGGCGAGGGAGAAGGCCGCTGAGGCTGGGTCGGGGCGGCTTCCGGGCCCTCCTGTGACGTTCTACCGCCTTGCTGCGTTGATCGCCAGGAATGCGGGTGCGCGGAGATGGCGGATGGTCATGGGCGGGCGGCACGGGGTCGGTGGGCCGGCTCGTTGGACCCCGTCAGGTCCGTCTAAATCCTTCCGTGGCGGGCTTGTTGCCGTTTCATTACCATGCGGGTGATCTTGTGGGGGCAATTCATGGCATCCTGGGGCGCTATGGTCGGCCGAACCTGGTCGACCGGCAAACGGGGGGACAGGGGTAGTACGCATGAGAATCTGCTTCCTGGTGGAGGAGCAGTACCGCAACGACGGCATGCCGCTGGACGTCGTGTGCCGGTTGAGGGCCTGGGGCCACCGGGTGGACGTCCTGCGGCCGGGCAGTTCGCTGCTCGACCTCGGCGCGCTGATCCGGGGCGGCGACCACGACGCCTGGGTGCTCAAGACCGTCTCCGGCGGCCCCGGCCTCGGCCTCCTGGAGGCCGCCGCCGCCACCGGGCTGACCACGATCAACGACGCCCGAGCGATCCGCGGTGTGCGCGACAAGGCGCAGGCGGCGGTCCTGGCGGAGGTCGCCGGCCTGCCCGTCCCGGCCACCTGGGCGGCCGCCAGAACCGAGGACCTGGCCCGAATACCGGAAGACCGCTACCCGCTGGTGGTGAAGCCGGCCGACGGCAGCTCCGGCCGGGCCGTCCACCGGATCGACCGGCCCGAGCAGTTGGCCTCGCTGACGGGTCTGAGGGAGCACCCCGGGGGAGAGGGCCTGCTGCTTGCGCAGCCGTACGTACCCAATGCGGGCGTGGACCTGAAGGTCTACTGCGCCGCCGGTGAGCTGTTCGGGACCGAGCGGACCTCCCCGCTGGTCGCGGGCGGCGGGCCGGTGCGGGAGCGGCCCGTGAAGCTCGGCGCCGAGGTCGCGGCGATCGCGACGGCGGTCGGCGAGGTCTACGGACTCGACCTGTACGGGGTGGACATCCTGCTCGGCCCCGACGGCCCGGTGGTGGTGGACGTGAACGACTTCCCGAGCTTCCGGCAGGTCCCCGACGCCGTGGACAGGGTGTCACGGGCGATCCTCCGGCTGGCGCGGAACGGATCCTCCTGGCCGTCGGCCGTCCCGCGCGGGGTGCGGATCCCCGAGCAGGCGGCCGCCCTGTGAGGATCTGCCTGCTGACCGCGGCACCGGATCATCCGCTGCTTGCCGCAACCGCGGCCCTGCTGGCCGAAGACGGCCACATCGTCGAGCAGCTGACACCTGATCAGCAGGCCGATGCCTCCTCGCTCGCCGACGTCTATCTGCTCAAGTCCCGCACCCCCGCCGCGCTCGCGCTCGCCGGGCGGCTGGAGGCGCTCGGTGCACCGGTCGTCAACTCGGCAGCCTCGACCGGATTCTGCCAGGACCGGGTACGGATGGCCGGACTCGCCGATCGGGCCGGGCTTCCCTTCGTCGCCACCACCGAACTGCCCGATCTCGACGCCCTGTTGGCCCAAGGGCCGGTGAGGAGTCCGCTGGTGGTGAAGAGCCGCCACAGCCGGCGGGGCGACCTGGTCGCCCGCGTCGCCGACGAGGTGCGGCTGCGCGAACTCGCCGCCCGGTGGCCCGGTGAGCCGGTCGTCGTCCAGGATCTGGCGCCGGGTTCCGGCTGGGACCACAAGCTCTGGGTGGTCGCCGGTGAGGTCTTCGCCGAGCTGCGCCACTCCGAACTGGCCCCGGGGGAGCGGCTCCCGTCCCGTTCGATTGATGAACTTCCCCTCGGATGGGATGAGTTGGCACTGGACGTGGGCGAGGTCTTCGGGCTGGACGTGTACGGGGTGGACATCCTGGACATCGGTGGCGCACCGCTGATCGTGGACGTGAACGCCTTCCCGGGCATCCGGGGTCAGCGGGGAGCCACAACCGCCCTGGCCCGGCTGGCACTTGAGGCCGCCACCGGACGGCACCGGCCACGCGTGATCGTGCCGGAAGCCCGGACGGCAGGATGAGCGACGAGACGGGCAGTGCGGAGAGCCCACCCCGGTCGGAGTGACGGAGCGGGCTCTCCCGGGTACCGGCATGAAGGGTCGCAGGGTGGTGTTCTCAGTAGAGCGGGGCGACCTGTTCGCCGCTGTGGGCGAAGTGGACGGTGATGGCCTCGACCGGGCACATCTCCGCGGCCTCGGTGAGCTCGTCCCTGGCGGTGGATGCCGGACGCAGCGCTCTGGCCCGGCCGTCCGGGCCCAGTTCGAGATCGTCGGGCGCCGTGCCGGTGCAGGCGCCGGTCCCCACACAGCGGGTGCGGTCCACTGTGACGATCAGCTCCGGCTCGGCGGCGCTCACCAGGCCACCGACAGCGACGCCGGACTGCGGGTGAGCAGGCCCTCCCGCCAGTGGATCGCCTCGACCGGGTCGGTCAGCCGCAGGCCCGGCAGACGGTTGGCCAGCCGGTGCAGGCCCAGCTCCAGTTCCATCCGGGCCAGCCAGGCGCCGAGGCAGTGGTGCGGTCCGGCGCCGAAGGTGAGGCTGGGGGCGCCCAGAGGTGCGAAGTGGTCGAGGCGGCTCCCCGCCGGGTAGACCTCCGGGTCGTGGTTGGCGGCGCCGGTGTCGGCGGCCACCACGCTGCCGGCCGGGATCGTCACCCCGCCGATCTCCAGCTCGGCGACGGCGCGACGCAGCAGCCCGGGGAACACCTTGGAGTCGCCGAGCGGGACGGCCCGCAGGATCTGCTCGGTGGCGGCGGTCGCGCTCTGCGGGTCGGCGCCGATCCGGGCCCATGCCTGAGGGGCCTCGGAGAGCAGCTGGACCAGTGCGTTGCCGAACGAGGTCATCGTGGTCTCGTGTCCTGCCACCACCAAGCCGCAGACCAGTGCGGTGAGTTGCTTCTCGGTCACACCGTCGGTCTCGTCCGCCGCCTGGAGCAGGCTGCTGACCAGGTCGTCCCCCGGGTTCTTCCGCCGCTCGGCGATCAGCGCCTCGGAGAAGGCGTAGAATTCCCCCATCGCCTGTCGGACTTCATCGGCCGGGTAGGCGGTGGCCGACAGCGCGTGGTCGCTCCAGCGGCCGAGCCGCTCCAGGGCGAGGTCGCCCAGGTCCATCAGACGGCTGATCACCGCGACCGGCAGTGAACGGGTGAGCCCGGCAACCACGTCGACCGGCGAGCCCGCGGCCTCCAGATCGTCGATCAGCCGTTCTATCACCGAGGCCACCCACGGCCGCCAGCGGGCTATCGCCCTTGGCGTGAAGGCACGTTGGACGGTACGGCGCAGCCGCTGGTGCTCGGGGCCGTCGATGTTGAGCAGGCCGTCCGGGTCGTCCAGGATGTTCGGGGTGGTCGAGATCGGCGGGGCGTCCGGGGCGTAGAGGGTGGCCCGGTCCAGCCGTGGATCGGTGAGCACCTGGCGGACGTCCGTGTGCCGGGTCACCAGCCAGACCGGTGTGCCCGTGGGAAGTGCGGTGAGTCTGGGCGGACCGGGCTCCGCCTGGCGCAGGCAGTGCAGGGGGATCAGTGGTCCTTCGGTTGATGCCCCGCTGTACTCGACGGTCATCGCGTCCTCCTCGCGCTCGGAAGAGAGCACGCCGTGTCGACGCGCCGTTACCGACGGTATGTCGTCGAATCCCCGGCGAGAAGAGCATGAACCGGCCAATGGATCACCGAAAACGGGCCAACCGGCGGCGATACGACCGTTGTTCCGGGCCGCGGGGCCCGCCACCTGGGCGGCAGGCCCCGCTCGCCGGACGTTGTGCCTCAGACACCCGTCTCGGCGGGCAGCCGGCCGGAGCGCACGGCCGCCAGCAGTGCCGAGTGGTCGGCCTCGCTCCGGTCCGCGTACGCCACGGCGAAGGCGGCGATGGCCTCGTCCAGGGCCTCGCTCCTGCCGCAGTAGCCGGAGATCACGGCGGCGTCGGCGGTGTGCGCATGCGCCCGCGCGAGCAGTGCGCCCGTCATCCGGCCGTAGTCGTCCAGCTGGCCAGGCAGCAGTGCCGCCGGATCGACGCTGCCCTTGCGGTTGCGGAACTGCCGTACCTGGTAGGGGAGTCCGTCCACGGTCGTCCAGCCCATCAGAACATCGCTGACCACCTGCATCCGCTTCTGGCCGAGCACCACCCGCCGGCCCTCGTGCTCGACGGGAGGCACCGCATACCCGGCCCGCGCCAGGTGCGGCAGCAGCGCGGAGGGCCGGGCCTCCTTGACCTGAAGCACCAGCGGCTCCTGGCGCTGGTCGAGCAGGAGGACGACGTACGAACGAGTGCCGACGCTGCCGGTGCCGACCACCCGGAAGGCCACGTCGTGCACGCTGTAGCGGGACAGCAGCGGATGCAGCTCGGCAGGCACCGTCTCCAGGTACACCGCAAGGGAGTTGGCGACCGCCTGTGCCTGCCGGTCGGTCACCTCGCTCAGGACGGGCGGCGCTGCGGTGAACCGCCACTGGCCGTCGGAGCCCCGGACGGTGGACTTGGCGGCGAACTTGGCGCTGGTGTTGCGCAGCGCCTTCGCACCCACGCCACGCAGTACGTCGGTCAGCTCGTGGGCATCGGCGAAGGTGACCAACTGCCCGTCGGCGACGGCGTTCCAGGCGTCCTGCGCGGGCAACTTGGCCAGCAGGCGCATCGTCCGCCGGTACGAGCCGGCGGCGTCGAAGGCGGCCCGGCGGCAGGCGTCCTCGTCCGCACCGGACTGCCGGCCCGCCAGTACCAGGCTGGCGGCCAGCCGTTTCACGTCCCACTCCCAGGGGCCGGGAACGGTCTCGTCGAAGTCGTTGATGTCCATCACCAGCCGGCCTCTGGCATCGCCGTAGAGGCCGAAGTTGGCGGCATGGGCATCACCGCACAGCTGCGCGGTCACTCCGCAGGCGGGCCCTGCGGCCAGGTCGCAGGCCATCAGAGCGGCGGAGCCGCGCAGGAAGGCGAAGGGGGAGGCGGACATCCGGCCGATCCTGATCGGTATGAGACCGGCGAGCCGTCCGGTATTGGCGCCCTCGACGGCCTGTACGACGCTCGGGCGGTCGTCGGGGAGGACGAGGTGCGCCTGCGACTCGCGGGGTACCCGCTCGCGCAGTCGTTTTCCGCGCCGCCGCTCACCTCCGGGCGGTGGCCAGGGTGCGAAGCCCGCCACGGCGAAGCTGCGGCCGCCCTCGTGCCCGGCCTGTCCCTCGGTCCCCGTTCTCGGCTCGACCAACCCCGCCACTGCCGGACTCCGTTCCGTCATGCGTCATCAGCTGACGCCGCCACAGGTAGGAACGCTACCTGTTGTGGCCGGTGGGCGGGTGTGAGAGCGCTCGGAACGGCAGGGGCGGGGGTTGTGCACGGGACGTCCGGTGAGCGGAGTCGAGGTCGTAGCATTCCGGTATGGCTCATGACCCGCGTGCATTGGACGAGACGTTTCTCAGCTTCTGGCGCGAGTACCACCTGTGTACTCTCACCACCCTCCGGCCGGACGGCACCCCGCACGTCGTCCCGGTCGGCGCGACCTTCGACGCGGCCACCGGCATAGCGCGGGTGATCAGCGGCCGCCACAGCCACAAGGTCCGCAACGTGCTGGCCGCCGGTGGGGACGGCCTGCGGGTGGCGCTCTGCCAGGTGGACCGGGCACGGTGGTGCACCCTGGAGGGCATCGCGATGGTGCGCGACGAGCCGGAGCGGGTCGCCGATGCGGTGCGACGGTACGCCGAGCGCTACCGGCAGCCGAGGGAGAACCCCGAGCGCGTGGCCATCGAGATCACGGTGGACCGGGTCCTCGGCCGGGCCTGAGGTCGCAGGGCAGGCCGCAGCGGGGGCTGTTACTGATCGTTTATCGGCCGTTGACGGCCGGACGCGAGCATGGCGGAGTCAGTCCACCTCACCCGCACTGCCAGGAGAGCCCCCGCACCATGCCGTCCACCGACTCCGCCGCCGCCCTCGACCCCGCAGATGTCGACATCGATGCCGATGTCGAGAACTTCCGTACGCTGCTGAGCAGGCTCGTCAGCTCCCTGGAGGCCGACCGGCGGGAACTTGCCCTCAACCCTCTTGCAGCACCTGGTCGATGAAGGCGTCGAGGTTGACCTGGGTGCGGAGAATCTGCTCCTCAAGAGTCAGCGACTCGGTCACCCGCTCCGCCAGCTGCGAGCGCTTCTTCCCCCGGACATACAGCGAGCAGGCGAGGTCGGCGCAGATGTACGTGCCCACCGTGCTGCCCTCCCGCCCGGCCAGACCTGCTCGGCGCGCCGCCAGCAGCGCTACACCGGAGCCGGAGTGCGAGGTGATGCAGATGGAGCAGAGGTTGCTCCTGAGAAGGCTGCGCCGGATCCCGGTCGTGGCGCGCAGGGTGATGCCGATCAGCCCGTCGGGGCGATCGGGCCGCTCGGCGACCAGATAGGCACGGTCGGGGGCACCCGGGTCGCGCCAGCCGAGAAAGTCCAAGTCCTCCCACGCCAAGTGGGCCAGCCCCCGCGGCAGGTTGAGCCTGCGGGCCTCCCCTTTGGTGCAGTTCGCGAAGGAAGCACGGATTTGTTCGTCGGTGACCGGTTTCATGTGATCGGAAGCTAGCACGGTGGCCTGTCGGCGTCTCCTGGTTTTCTTCGGAGCTATCGCTATGCTCATGCCGATGCGATGATCAGTCGTCCTTGGACCCACTCCCGATTGCCGGAGGGTCTTGACCGAACTGCCCGTCCGGGCAGGCGGATCTCGCTGCGTGCCTGCTCCGCGCGGACCGCAGCCGAGCCCGAGGGGGCGTATGGAACAGCGGAATGTCCTGATCACCGGCGGCTCGGCCGGCATCGGACGCGCGTGCGTGGAACGGTTCGCCGCCGACGGCGACCGGGTCTGGTTCACCTACCACTCGGGGCACGAGCGGGCCGCCGCCCTCGCCGAGGAGCTGAACCGGAAGCGGCCTGGGGCCGTCCAGGCCTTCCCCTTCCGGCAGGGCGAGTGGGAGGACCACGAGCGCCTGGTGCGCGAACTCCCCGGCCCGGTCGACATCCTGGTCAACAACGCCGGCGCGGGCTCCGCCACCGTCGGGCGCTACGCCGACGGGCCCGAGCACGAGCAGGACGCCGCGCTGCTGCGGATCAACGCGGTCGGACCGCTCTGGCTGATCCAGCAACTGCTGCCCGGCATGCTGGAACGCGGCTTCGGCAAGATCGTCAATGTCTCCAGCGTCGGCGGCGGAGTCTCCCAGTTCCCGGGCTTCCGGCTGGCCGACGGAATGAGCAAGGCCGCCATCGGCCACCTCACCCGGCAGCTCGCCGCCGAACTCGCCCACGAGAACGTGGATGTCTTCGCGATCTGCCCCGGGGCCACCGCGACAGGCATGTTCGAGGCAAGTACCCTGACCGGCCTGTCGGTCGACGAGCGCGCCGGGCTGCTCGCCCGGCTGCCGCGCGGACGGCTCATCGAACCGGCCGAGGTCGCCGAGCTCGTGCGGTGGCTGGCCGGGCCGCAGTCCGCGCTGCTGCACGGCGCGGTCATCGACGCCTCGATGGGTCTGGGCGTCCACCCCGGTCTGATCACCGGAACGCCGGCCGCGCCACCCGCCTCCGGGTCGCAGGCCGCACCCACCGCCGGGGCCTGAGTCCCAGGACCCGACCGCAGAGCATCCCCGGGCCCTCGGTCCACGGTGGTTTCCAGTGCCTGACCCGGAGCGACCCGACGGAGCCGGCTCCGGATCCGCACCGCCCCTCTTCGCAGCCGACCCCGCTGCCGCCGCACCTCCCGACCCCGCTGTCACCTCTACTCCCGGAGACCGCTGATGGTGTCACCGACCGCCGCCGCCCTCGTCGCCGCCTCACCGGCCATCGCCGACGCCCACTTCCGCGCCGAGGCGTACCCCTACCACCCCGAGCTGCGCCCGGACGGCTACCTCAACCTCGGCACCGCCGAGAACCGCCTGGTCGGCGACCTCATCACCGAGCGGCTGAGCCGACCGCACGTCTTCACCGAGGCCGAAACCCGCTACGCCGAGCTGCACGGCACCCCGGTGCTGCGTGAGCGGGTCGCCGAACTCCTCACCCGCACCGGCAACTCCCCGGTCGACCCGGAGAACCTGGTGGTGGTCAGCGGCGCAACGGCCGCCCTGGACATCATCGCCAGTGTGCTCTGCCACCGGGGCGATGCCATAGTCGTACCCGCCCCCTACTACGCGGCCTTCGACACCGACCTCGGCGGACGCTCCGGGGCCCGGGTGGTGCCCGCGCCGATGGACGCCTCGAACGGCTTCGCGCTCTGTGCGCAGGCGGTGGACCGTACGATCACCGGGCTGACCCGACAGGGCGTCACCGTCCGGGCCGTCGCACTCGCCTCGCCCTCCAACCCGCTCGGCCAGGTGCACAGCGCCGAGCAGCTGCGCGAACTCGCCGAGGTCGCGGCGGCCCATGACGTCGACCTGATCGGTGATGAGCTCTACTCGCATTCGGTGTTCGGCCCGACCCCGTACACCAGCCTGCGCGACCCGGCCGTGGGCCGGGCCAGGGCAGGCCGGACCCACACCATCTGGGGCTTCGCCAAGGACTTCGGCCTACCCGGGTTCAAGACCGGTGTACTGCATGTGACAGATCCTCAGGTCCGCGAGGCGGCCCGCACGCTCGCCTACTTCGCCCCGGTCTCCACCGGCACCCAGGCGCTCCTGGCGGACCTGCTGGCCGAACCGGAGTGGACGGCGGACTACCTCGCCGAGAGCCGCCGCCGGCAGGCCGCCTCCTACGAGGCGACCGCCAGCGCACTGGCACAGCACGGCATCCGGCATCTGCCGGCCGAGGCGGGCTGTTCCCTCTGGCTGGACCTGCGCGAACACCTCCCCGAGCCCACCTACGACGGTGAGCGCCGACTCTGGCAGACCATCCTCTCCGAGGCCAGGGTCAGCATCATCCCGGGCGAGGTGTTCCACCCCGACGGCCCCGGCTGGTTCCGCCTCTGCCACACCCAGGACCAGGCGGTGGTGGCCGAAGCAGTGGCCCGGCTCGGCAAGTTGCTCGGCTCGGGGCCGACGGCGGGACCGTCCCGCGAAGTCCCGGCGTGAGCAGAGTCGGCCCGTCCCCGGTGGTGTCGGCCCGGTGATCCCAGGGGTGTCGGCCTGCCCGGGTGGGTAGAGTGCGGGGAGGCCGACATACCAGGGGGCGGGATGGCTGGGCGAGAGGGCCAGATCGAGGCGCTGCTGGCGGGGATTGTGGCCGCGGTGCCGGCCCTGGTCGTGCGGGCCGTGCTGTCCGGGGTGTACGCGAGCCTGGTGGGCCATCCCACCACGCAGAAGCTGCTCGACGTATCGGTGCTGAGCGTCTGGGCGGCGGGCGCCGCAGTGATGTACCTCCGGATCCGGCCGAAGCCGCCGATCCGGCAGCACCGGTAGCCCGACCCGAGCGGCATCGCACCGAGGCCCCGACGAGGGCCGGGACTTCCGTGTCCGGAGGCGGGCAGGGGCTGCGACTGCCGGACGTCGTGTCTTCTACGGTGAGCCGATGATCCGGCACATCGAGTCCGACGGCTCCACAACTTCCGTGACCTCGGCGGCCTGCGCACCGAGCACGGCCGCACCGTCCGCCCGGGAAGGGTCTACCGGTCCGACTCGCTGGCGAAGTCGGCGGGCGAGTCGGACCGTGAGCGCCTTCTGGGCCTCGGCATCCGTACCGTGATCGACCTGCGCCACCCGTGGGAGATCGAGGCCAACGGACGGGTGCCCGAGGACCTGACGCGCGGTACGGATCCGCGTCCGGCTACGTAGGCGAAGTGCTCGGCCTCGGACGGGAGTTCACCGCAGCGCTGCGGGGCCGGCTGCTCACGGAGTAGGTCCTGTCCGGCAGTACGGCGAGGCGGGGGTGGGGGCGGATGGCGCAGCGGAAGGGGGGCCGCCGGCCCTCGGGGGACGCCTGATTGACTGCGGAGGGGCCCAAGACCCCGGGCCCAGGACGCCGACCGGGGAGATCGACCAGATCGACCAGGTGTCGGTGGCGTCCATCGGATCGACCGGATCAACGAGGAATCATGCACGCCCTGCACCCCCTGCTCGCCGCCTTCGTCCCGATCTGGGCCCTCACCGCCGGTGGTTACCTCGTTGCCCGCGCCGGCCTGCTGGGTGCTCAGGCGGAGGCCGTCCTCGGCCGGTTCGTCTTCCATGTGGCCATGCCCGCCGCTCTGTTCACCATGATCGCCAGGACACCGCTGGACACCTTCGTGAACGCGTCGATGCTCGCCTTCGCGGCCGGCACGGCTGTGGCCTCGCTGCTCGGGTTCGCCCTCGCCCGATGGTGCTTCGGCCGGGACCTGGCCGACCAGGCCATCGGCGGTATGGCAGCCGGGTACGTCAACTCCGCGAACCTGGGTATCCCGGTGGCGGTACAGGTCCTCGGGGACGCGTCCTTCATAGCGCCGGTGCTGATCTTCCAGGTACTGGTGGTCACCCCGCTGATCCTCGCCCTGCTGGACGCCGGTACCGGAAAGCGAACCGGGGGAGGAGGGGCCGACGGGCGGTCCCGCAGCGGCGGTACGGCCCGTCGGATGCTGCTGCTGCCCCTGCGCAATCCGATCGTCCTGGCTTCGGCCCTCGGCAGCCTGGTCTCCGCCACCGGATGGCACCTCCCCGCCACCCTCGGGCACTCCTGCGAACTGCTGGGCAACGCCGGGGTGCCGACCGCACTGATCACCCTCGGCATCTCGCTGCACGCCCGCCGGCCCGTCACCGGCCCGGCCCAGCGCGCCGAGGTCGGGGCCGCCGTCGTCATCAAGACCCTGATACAGCCGCTGGTCGCGCTGGCCGTCGGCAGTCTGGTCCTGCATCTGCCCGCGCACCAACTCCTCGCGGTGGTGGTCTGCTCCGCACTGCCCACCGCCCAGAACGTCTTCATCTACGCGCGCGAGTACGGCCTGAGCACGACCCTGGCCCGCGACTCGGTGATGTTCTCCACACTGGTGTCGATGGGCACGCTCTCGCTGGCGGGCTGGGTGCTCGGACGTCAGTAGTACCACGGCGTCAGTACTACGGCGTCACTACGGCCCCGGCCGCAGTGACGCCGCCGCGAACTGCGCCATCCCGTCGGCGAAACCGACCACCGGCCGCCAGCCGAGCTCCTTCCGAAGGCGGCTCGAATCCGCCGTCACATGCCGGACGTCGCCGAGCCGGTACTCGCCCGTCACCAGCGGACGCGGGCCCCCGTGCGCCTCGGCCAGCGCCTCGGCCATCTCACCGACGGTGTGAACCGTGCCGCTGCCGACGTTGAACACCCGTGCGCTCCCCGCGGGGCGCTCGCCGACCGCCGCCAGCGCCGCCAGGTTCGCCGAGGCCACATCGGCGACATGGACGAAGTCGCGCCGCTGCGCCCCGTCCTCGAACACCCGGGGCGCCTCACCCCGTGCCAAGGCCGAACGGAACAGCGACGCCACCCCCGCGTACGGAGTGTCGCGCGGCATCCCCGGCCCGTACACATTGTGGTACCGCAGCGTCAGAAGCCGCCCTCCGCAGGCCCGCGCCCAGGCGGAGGCCAGGTGCTCCTGCGCCAGCTTGGTCGCCGCGTACACATTGCGCGGATCCGCCGGCGCCTCCTCGCCCACCAGGCCGGGTACCAGCGGTTCGCCGCAGTGCGGACACGGCGGCTCGAACCGTCCCGCATCCAGATCGGCGATCCGGCGCGGCCCCGGTACCACGTCCCCGTGCTCGGCGCAGCGGTACCGCCCCTCGCCGTACACCACCATCGAGCCGGCCAGCACCAGACTCCCTACGCCGCTCCGCGCCATTGCCGCCAGCAGTACCGAGGTCCCCAGGTCGTTGCACCCCACATACTCGGGGGCGTCGTCGAGATCGAGACCCAGCCCCACCATCGCCGCCTGGTGACACACCGCGTCCACGCCGTGCAGCACCCGCTCCACCACCGCCCGGTCCCGGACATCGCCCCGGACGAACTCGATGCCGGGCGCCGGCTCCGGTGCCCGCCCGGCCGGATGAACGGCCGGGAGCAGCGCATCCAGCACCCGCACCCCGTGCCCCGCCTCGGCCAGCTGCGCCGCCACCGCCGACCCGATGAACCCGGCACCGCCGGTGACCAGAATCTCCATACCCGCGAAGCTAGCCGGTCCGCCCGCCGCTGTGACCTCTCCCCGACGAGCCGTCAGCACCTCGTAATACGCGTGGCGGACGGGATGGGCGTGGCGGACGGGCGCGGACGTGCCAGCCCGCCTCCGGGTGAACCGGTGCACCTCATCGGCGCCGGGTGCCGTCCCGGCCGCCGGGTCAGTGCAGCACCAGCGCCGGGTGGCGCGGATCGTCCGACCGTACCGTGAGGTCGGCGAGCGAGGTCGGGTCGGTCTCGGCCTCGTAGCGGGCGAAGGCCGGGAGCGTCCACTGCTCGTCGGGGGGAGTGCGGCGGGCCAGGGCGCCGGGACTTAGTGCGAGATGCACCGTCAGCTCGAACGGCAGCCAACGCCCGAGCAGCAGTGCGCCGTCCAGCAACAGGACGCCACCGGGCGGGAGTTCGGCGTACGGCGCGCGCGTGGCCCGGTCGGCGGCGGCATCCCAGAGGGAGGGCAGCACCCGTCCGCTCCCGCCCGGTTCGAGGGGGTCGAGCACCTCGCGGAGCAGCGCGCCGTCGTCCAGCCAGGTGTCGTAGTAGGCGTCCGGGTCGTGTCGGCCGTACTCGAGGCGCAGCGAGGCCGGGCGCAGAAAGTCCGCCGCGGACACCCGGAGCACCGGGCGTCCGCGCAGGCGCAGCGGCTCGACCAGGGCGTCGGCGAGTTCGGCGGGGCGGGCGGCCGCTGCTCCGTCGATGGCGACCCGCAGCCGTCGGCTGCTGTCCCCGGCCGGGAGGGCGTCGATCCGCTCGGTCAGCATCGCGGTCAGGCGTTCGGGAGAGATCGGGTTCACCTGCAAGACCAGGCGGTTCCTTTCCTGATCGTCAACTCGACTATATTGCAAGACAACTGATCATCACTTGCCTTTCCTTGGAGGGCCGTTGTGCCTGTGCTGACCCTTGCCGACGTCGACGCCCTCGCGGCCGGCGCGCACGCCGGCCAGCTGGACAAGATCGGTGAACCGTATATCGGTCACCTGCGCGCGGTGTCGGCGGGGCTCGCCCCGTTCGGCGTGGGCCTGCAGATGGCTGGGCTGCTGCACGACGTCCTGGAGGACACCGAACTCGGCGCGGACGACCTGTTGCGGGCCGGGGTCCCGCTCGGTGTGGTGGCGACCGTCCGCCGGGTGACCAAGGAACCCGGAGTGGCGTACCGGGCCATGCTTCAGCAGATCACCACCGACCATTCGGCCACCCTACTCAAGATCGCCGACAACGCCCACAACTCGCTCCCGGCTCGCGCCGCCCGCCTCGCGGCCCCGGAACGCGAGCGCCTCGCCGCCCGTTACCGCGCGGCCCGCGAGCTCCTGTGGCCGGCCGCCTCCCCGGCGGACGTCCGGGCGATCGTCGAGATCGTCAACCCGTCCCTGCTCGTCGAGCTCACCGGGCTGGACGCAGCCGTCGACCTGGACGGATGACTGGCCCGGGCGGCGCGTTGGGGGCAGGCTGGAGGCAGAGCAGGAACGTGCTGCCCGGTCGGTCGCGCGCATCGGTGTCGCGCCGAGGGGGTGCCGGGTACCCGAGCAGAGGGAGCCCGCGATGTCGGACATGCAGCAGAAGTTCGTGGACAAGGCCGGGGAGGACCGCGAGGACATCCGGGCGGCGGACCCGGAGGAGGGTGTCACCTCGTTCCAGAACATCAGCGCTCAGAACGAATCCCCGGCCGAGGGCGAGCGCCTCGACGAGCCGACGGAGAACACCGCACGGTGAACGCCGACGGAGGACACGGCACGGTGAACGGGAACGACGGGAACATGGCACAGGCACAGCCGCCCCACAGCACCGAGTGGACGATGAGGCTCCGGCTGACGGAGGAGGGTGATCTCACCCAGGCCCACCTCGAACTGGACACCGGGCAGAACATCCTGGAATCGGACGCCCAGGCCCGCCGCAGCCCGCACGATCCACCCGCCACCGTCATCGGCGACGAGCTCGCCGCCGGGCGCGCACTGATCGAGCTGGGCCACCGCCTGGTCCACGCCGGTTCGGTCGCCGCCGAGGCTGCGGAGTCGGCCCGCCGTCGCGACGGGGAGTGAGGCCCGGGAAGCCGCCGGGCCCCGGTGTGACTGCCTTCGCCCCCGCGCAGGGGCGAAGGCAGCGGCTGTTCGGATCAGGCACACCGGCCGAACATGATGTAGACGTCCGAGGTGGCGGTGCACGGCTTCGCCGTCCGGGGGGAGGCCGCCAGGGCCTGAGTCGGAACGAAGAACATCAGGGAGCCGACGATAGCGGCCAGAACCAGGGTCCTACGCATGGGCTTTTGCGCCTTATGGTGTTCGGGTTGCAGCCACCCAATGCGGTGATCACCATAGGGTGGGTAAATGTGCCTGGATAACTCGCGATCGGGCTGGGGGT
Organism: Kitasatospora sp. GP82; assembly: GCF_029892105.1. Lineage (GTDB taxonomy): Bacteria > Actinomycetota > Actinomycetes > Streptomycetales > Streptomycetaceae > Kitasatospora. The sequence continues at coordinate 16,478 of NZ_JARZAJ010000038.1, forward strand.
CCATGTGACGCCCCGCCATTGGGTTATGGGCGGAAATCCGCTGGTGGGTCCGATTGGAAATATCGGTCAGGTATTCGAGGTTCGGAAACTCTCGCCGTATTGTTCGACCACCGAGTCGAGTGTTTCCCGGGCGCGGGACTCATCGACGGGGGAGCGGATCAGCCGGGCCAGATTGACGGCCTCGGCCAGTAGCTTCACGGCGCGGGCGGGATCGCCGAGTGCGGCCGCGGCCTTGCCGATTCCGTGCAGGGCGGTGGCCTCCTCGTGGGCTGCGCCGATGGTTCTCGCGAGCTCGCGGGCTTCGGTGTAGTACTCGTGGGCTTCGTCGTGCCGGGCGGAGCCGGCGCATGCGTGGCCGAGGGCGATCAGTGCGTTGGCCTCGTTTCGGCGGTCCCCGAGTCGGCGGCAGGTCGCGAGGGCCGACCGGCAGAGGCCGAGTGCCCTGGGGAGTTCCTCCGGGAATATCAGCGTACTGGCCAGATTCATCTGGATGGCGGCCCGGTGGGCGTCCGGACTGACGAGTGAGGCGAGGGCCAGGGATTCCTCGAACGACCTCCGTGCCGATTCCAGGTCGCCCATCTCCTGCTGAAGCTGTCCGATGTTGCTCAGACTTCCGGCCACCAGTCGGGAGTCGCCGATATGACGCAGCTCCGACAGCGCCTTGGTGAAGGCGGCAAGGGCTGCCGCCTGCTTCCCGAGATGTGACAGGGACACCGCCGTGTTGTTGAGGATCCGTGCCCGGTTCCAGCGGCTTCCGCTGCCGGCGTGCACACGCAGGACGTGTCGTTGGATCAGCAGCGCGGCATCGAACTCGCTGACGGCCCAGTGGAGGGTCGCGAGCAGAAGGTAGGACTCGATGAGACCGTCCAGGTCGTCCGCGGACTTGGCGAGGGTGAGGGCAAGCTGGCCGGCGTCGTACGCGGGGGTGTAGCGCGAGCGGCGCTCCAGGGTCGCGCAGAGGTTGAGGAGGGCGCGGGCCCGGGCCCGGGTGTCGCCGACCGCCTCCCAGTGGGTGGCGGCGGCTCGGTGCATGGTCTCTGCTGCCGCGAAGTGGCCCTCCACGTGGAGGAATTCCCCCAGGACATGGGCCAGCCAGGCGGCCTCGGCGGGATGCCCCTGCCGCCGGGCGAGGCATTCGACGGAGACCAGGGTGCCGGTGGACTCGACGAGCCAGGCATGGGCTTCGGCCTCGTCGGCCCACTGCGGCTGCGGGGACTGGACGTCCATGCGCGGGACGGTCAGTCGCGCTCGGCGCGGATACAGCAGCCGGTCGGCCCGGTCGGCGGCGAGCAGGCAGAAGGCGATCAGCCGGTACAGCGCCTGCTCCCGCTCCTTGGGGGGTTCGTCGCGGGCGGCCAGCAGGGCGGCGTAGTCGGCGAGGAGGTCGTGTGCGCGAAAGCGGTCCGGGGCCGGCTCTTCGAGGAGGTGGCAGTCCAGGAGGCTTTCGAGAATGCGTTCGGTGGTGTCGAGGTTCAGTCCGAAGAGCGCGGCGGCGTCGTGCGGGCCGAAATCGGGGCCGGGGTGCAGACCGAGTCTTCGGAAGGCCGTCTGCTGGTCGGGCGTCAGCGAGAGATACGACATCGCGAAGGTGCCGGCAATCTCGTCGTACCGGTGCCGGGTCTCGCCCAGGCGCCCGGACTCGCGGGTGAGCCGTTGCGCCAGGTGGTGCAGCGACCAGGTGGGATGGGCCTTGAAGCGACTGGCCACCATGGTGACGGCGAGCGGCAGGTATCCGCAGCGCTCGACGATCGCGCGGATCAGGTCCGCGTCGTCCGCGCGATCGGGGCCGACGAGGTGGCGGAACAGCGCAACGGCATCGTCCGCGGACAGGACCTGTACGAAGACGGGTGCGGTTCCTGGAAGTTCGGCCAGGCGATGGCGGCTGGTGACGAGGACGAGCGAGGGTGACTTCTCGGGGAGCAGGGGACGGACTTGGTCGGGGTCGGCGGCGTCATCGAGGATGATCACCGCGCGGCGGGAGGCGAGTTGCCGCTGCCAGAGCGCGCCGAGCTCCTCCAGTGTCTCGGGGATGGACTGGGGAGGCACACGGAGCGCGCGGAGCAGGGTACTGAGAGCCGCCTCCGGAGTGAGCGCCTCCTGTGCGGGGGAGTGCGCGCGGAGGTTGAGATAGAGCTGAGCGTCGGGGAAGTGCTCCCGAAGCATCTCGGCAGCGTGGACGGCAAGTGTGGTCTTGCCGATGCCGCCCATCCCCGAGATCGCCTCGATCCGGATCACACCACCGTGCCCTGCCGCGCCACGCACGTCGGTGAGGCGGGCCAACTCCTCTCTTCTGCCCACGAGACGGGTGGTGGGAGGCAGTGTCGAAGGACCTTGGACAGTGCCCGGGCCGGGGCGGGCGGTGCGGAACCGGTCGGAGAGCAGCTCGGCGGGTGGGGCGCCCTGGAGGACCTGCCGGTGGATGCGTGCGAGCTGCTCGCCGGGCTCTGCGCCGAGTGTCTTCAGCAGTCGGGTTCTGGTGCGCTGGTAGACGTCGAGCGCATCGCCCTGGCGGCCGCACCCGTACAGGGCGATGATCAGCTGACTGGCCAGGGCCTCGTTGTCGGGGCTCAGTTCGAACAGGCGGGAGAGTTCGGGCACGAGATCCGTGAACCGGCCGAGCCGCAGTTCGATCGCGAATCGGGCGAGGGTGGCGGCGAGTCGCTGGTTGTCCATACCGAGTCTGGCGGTATGGGCCCAGATACCGGGAAGGCCGGCAAGGGCCTCGCCCTGCCACAGGCTGTCGGCCTGCCTGAACGCGTGAAGGGCCCGGAGGTCGTCACCGGCCTCCGCGAGCGAACGAGCCCGGCCGACCGCGCGCATGAAGAACTGCCAGTCCACCGACTCCGGTTCGGCCTCCAGCCGGTAGGTGTGCGCGACTCGGGTGATTTCGGGAGCCGGCCTCCCGGAGCTCGACGCCTCGATCGTCGACGCGGTGCGCAGCACGCGGCGGACCTTGGAGAGATGAGCCTGCAGGGTGGCATAGGCGGTGGCCGGCGGATCGTCGTCCCAGATCCGTTCGGCGAGCGTCTCCCTGGAGACCGGACGGCCGAGATCATGGGCCAGGGAGGCGAGCACCCCGCGTTCCCGGTCGGACCCCAGCCGGAGTATCTGATCATGTGCCTGAATGTCGACGGTGCCAAGCAAGCGGACTTTAACCATACTTATTCCCCCCGGGCGGGGTCTGGCTGGTTCATTGTCGCTACTCCGTGTGGGAGCATGACACGATGCTGACGACTGTGCCATAGCATTCAGGGATTGAATGGTGCACTCATTGCCGGAAAACATCATCCGACTGCGATTCATGTGCTAGCGGCGGGACGGTAGAGGCCAATCGGCTCCAGACAGGCGGCTGTGAACGGGGGAAACGGCCTATGGAACCACTGACGATCGCCTCGCTGGTGTCCGCCCTGGGTGCGGCCGATCCGGCGCAGTGGTCAGTTCTCCGTGACCGACTCCACGGTGAGTTGGAGGGAAGCGGCGAGTTGTCGGGGATCTTCCGACTGGCCGAAGCGGAATCGGCAGGTCCGGGACAGCACACAGAACTGGCCACCTTGCTGATAGCGAAATTCGCCACGGCCGCGGCGCTGAGGCTGCGCCTTCTCGACTGGATTTCCATGGTCAACCGGGAAGCCGGAAAGGCGGAGATCGCCCAGCCCCCGAATCCGGCCGGCCGGCACGGAAATCTGATCACCGGTTCCGCGCAATTCGCCGGGACGACCGTCCAGGCCCGCGACATCCAGGGCGGAATCCACCTCCATGCGCCTGCCGCGCAGCTGCCGGTGCCGCATCAACTGCTACCCGCCCCGGCCTACTTCACCGGCCGTCGCCAGCCGGTGTCCGTCACGGCCGCCGCGCTGGCTCGGGAGTCCGAACGGCTCTCAGTACTGAGGCTGGAGGGGGACAACGCGGTGCAGAGTGCCCTGGAAGCCTCGTACCAGGGGCTGCCGGTCGATGCGGCACGCCTGTACCGGCTGCTCGGCCAGCTGCCGTTCACGTCCTTCTCCGTGGGTCTGGCGGCGGCCACGGCCGAACTGGACCTCGCCGAAGCGGAGTTGCTGCTGGACGCGCTGGCCGAGGTGAACCTGCTGGAGGAGGAGGGGCTGGAGCGTTACCGTTTCCACGACCTCGTCCGGCTGCACGCCCATGCGGCGGAGGCCGACAGGACGGCTGCCGAGGGGGTCGTCCGGCGGGCCGTGAGCTGGTACCTGGCGGTGGCGACCGCCACCGAGGCGATCATCTCGCCTGCTCCGTGCTCGCGGCGATCTGCTTGCGCTGCCCGATCGCTACGAGGCGGCTCGCGCCCTCGCGATGCTGGGCCGAGCCTCCGGCGCGCTGGGCCGCCACCGGCTCGCCGAGAGCCGGCTCGGCGAAGCCGTCGGTGAGTTCCAGGCGTGCGGTTCGCTGCCCTGGGAGGCCCGGGTGCTCGGCTGGCTCGGTGAGTCGGCGCAGGCGCAGGGCCGCTCGAAGGCCGCCCGGGAGCGGTACGAGCGCGCCCTGCAGATCTACCGGTCGATCCCGGGCCCGGACATGCTACGGATCGCGGAGCGGATCGCGGCTCTTCCGGGTGGGTCGCCCCAGGAGAGGGAGAGCAGCTGACCGGCCCCGGCCTGCTCGGCCGTGAGTGTCAGGTCCGACGGTATCGTCACCCCCGAGGCGAGCCAGGTGTGCAGCAGGGAGCCGACCACGTGGGCGAAGTGGGGGATGGCGACGAGGTGCAGCGTACGGGCGGCCGTCGCGGCGAGCACCGCCCCCTCGGCCGTCCTCACGGTGGCGACCCGGCAGCCCGGGTGACGGCGCAGTTCCCACCGCGCACGGCTGACCGACTCCTCGACGCCGGCCGGGCGTTCGCTGTGCAGCACATCGGCGAGTGGCCGCCACCGGCTCGCCTCCGGGCTGTCGAGGTCGACACTGAGGTGCTCCTCGACCAGCCGTGCTGCGGGGGACACGCCGGGAAGGTGGAGGGCAACCCGTACGAAGGCGGCCTGACGTCCGGTCAGCTCGCCCATGGCCGCACCCGCTCCGCACCGAGGTCCGCCAGCCTCCCGAGCAGCGGAAGGGGTTCGGTGGCCGGGTGGTACGCGGGCTCGCCGAGCCCCAGCTGCCGGTAGAGGAGTCGACGGACCTTGCGGTTGAACCGGCCGGGCTCGGAGGAGATCCGGGCCGCGATCCGGGCGTAGGGCTCGGGCCGGTAGCTGTGCCGGGCGTAGGCGAGCTGGTCGGTCAGCGAGTGGCCGGCCGAGAGGGCGGGCGCGGTGCGGGCCAGCCAGGCGGCGGGCGAGTTCGGGTTGACGTCCTGGAACGGGAAGCGGGCGAGCAGCACCGGCACCCCGGTCATCGCGCCGTACAGGGTCACCGAACCGTGGTCGCCGATCACGGCGTCGGCCGCGACGAGCAGGGCCCGCCAGTCGGCCTCTGGCGGCACCAGGTGGATGCGCCGCCGGGCGTGTCCGAAGAGCCATGCCTCGATCTGCCAACGTCCGTGCCAGGACCAGACGTTCGGGTGCAGCAGCAGGGCGGTGCGGTGGCTCTCGGGCGGGAGCTCGGTCAGCAGGCGCGGCAGCAGGGCGTCCAGTCGGTTGAAGGAGGAGCCGAGCCCCCAGGTGGAGGCGACCAGGACGAAGGACTCCCCGTCGCCGATCCCCAACTCGCGGCGGTACTCGGCACGGTGCGGGAGGCTGGCAGCGATCCGGTCGTAGCAGGCGTCGCCGACGACCTCCGCGAACGGCAGTGCCTCGGGGCACCAGCGGCGCAGCTCGTCCAGGTCCTCGTGGTGGGCCAGGGCGACGGCGGTGGGCACTACCTGTCCGGCCCAGGTGAGGTAGTCGCGGCCGAGCCCGCCGACGGTGCGCCGATCGCCGTCGGCGGACCGGGAGAGCTTGATGTGCCCGGCGCCGTGCGGCAGTCGGACCACCGGCCCCCGGATCTGTTCGATGCCCTGCGAGCCGGCCGCCAGGGCGAGGTCGAACTCGGTGTGCACTGCCTCCCGCCAGGGCAGCACCGGGGCGCCGAGGGCGCGCAGGAAGGCGTCCACGCCCGGGTTGAAGGCGTGCGGTGCGACGGTGAAGACGACCTGGATCCGCAGGTCGGCGCGGAGCAGCTCGAAGATGTCCTGGAGCCGTTGGCCGTACACCAGGGTGTGGACGACGACCAGGATCCGCTTGCAGCCGTCGATCGTGACCCACTGGCCGGGGTCGCGGTGGACCGGTGGGCGCCCCTCACTCTTCGATGGCATGGTGCATCCCCCTTGATCGGTGAGATCGACTGTCCGGCCGCACCGACTCCAGGTCGCTGCGGCCCTGTCGGGGGAATGCCCGGAGGGCCTGGCGAAAGGCATGCCGGACGCTTGCGGAAACCTTGCGGGCCCGAGACCGACCGGCAACGGGGACCGGCCGGCAACGGGCCGGGCCCTGCCAACGAGTGTCAGCAGGGCCCGGTTCCGGGGTTACGGATTCAGCGTGTAAATCACTGGATCGGGTTATGCGGTTGACGGTCGGTATGCCGACCGCAGGGGTGACCCGGTGTCAGCAGCGGCCGAGCGTCTCGCACTCCTCCCACCGCGTGGGGGGCACCTCGGCCGACTGGCCCGACGGGCCCATCAGAGCGGACTCGGGCGCGCTGCGCTGCGCGGGCACTGCACCCGAGGTCTTGCCGGAGGTGCTCTTGGCCGGTCCGGAGGCGAGGCGGACGGCGATCGCGTCCAGTGCGGCGCGCGGCCGCGAACCCGCGTAGTTGTTCACCATCACGGTGAACGCCAGCCGGCGGCCGTCCGGTGCGGTCGCGTAGCCGGAGAGGTTGTCCACGCCGCCCATCGAGCCGCTCTTGGCGTGCACGTTGTTGGCGGCGGGCGTGCCCTGCATCCGGGTCGCCAGGGTGCCGCCGACCATCCGGGCCGGGTTGCCCGCGATCGGCAGCGCCTCGTACCAGGTCTTGAACCAGGGCTTGTTGGCGGCGACCTTCAGCAGGCCGGTCATCTTGCCCGCGGTGACCAGGTCGTAGCGGGACAGGCCGGAGCCGTCCACCTGGCGGCCCGCCGGGGCGGCCAGGCCGTTGGCGTTCAGGAAGCCGCCGATCTGGGCCACGCCGGCGGTCCAACTGCCCTGCCCGCCCTTGACCTTGCCCATCTCCTTGGTCAGGTGCTCGGCGATGCCGTTGTTGCTGAGCTTCAGCAGCGGGGGGAGCAGCTCGGAGAGCGGACGCGAGTCGTGCCCGGCCAGCGACTGGGAGGTCTCACGGCCGGTGGCCGCGGTCACGCCCTTGCCCACGGTGACGCCGTGCCGGGCGAGGGCACCGGCGAAGACCTGGCCGGTGTAGCGGGTCGGGTCCTCGATGGTCGACACGAAGCTGACCGGGGCGCCGCCCGCCGGGATGCTGCCGGTGAGCGCCAGGACGTTGACGCCGGGCCGGCGCTCCGCGTTGGCGCTCGGCGCGCTCCCGGCCGCACCGGTGGTGATCTGCCCGTCGAACTTGAGCGGCGCCTCGGCCGGGAACAGCGAGACCTTGGCGGCCTCGCCCTCCTTGCCGGGCGTCACCGTGATCTTGACGGTGTCCATCACGTACTCGGCGTCGGTGGCCACGGTCAGCCCCGAGATCTGCGGGCTGTACGAGTACGGCTGGTCGTCCCAGGCCCAGCCGGGCCCGAACGGCACGTTGTCGTAGCGGCTGCCGTCGGCCAGCACCCGGCCGTTGACCTTGGTGATCCCGGCGGCGGCCACCTTGGCGGCCAGGTCGTCCAGGTCCTGCGGCAGCAGGCTCGGGTCGCCGCCGCCGCGCAGCACCAGGTCGCCGTTGAGCACGGCGCCCTTGCGGGCCCCGGTCGTCCGTACCTCGGTGGTGAACTTGTAGTCCGGGCCGAGCAGGTCGAGGGCGGCCGCCGAGGTGATCGTCTTCATGGTGGACGCCGGGGTGAGGTAGGCGTCGGCCTGGTGCTGGTAGACGACCTTGCCGGTGCCGAGGTCGACGATCTCGACACCGGACTCGGCGCCCGCGAGCACCGGGTTGGCGAGGATCGTGTCGATGTCGGCGGCCAGAGTCGGGTCGGCCGGGGACGGCGAGTCCGCCTGGGCGGAACCGGCCAGCACGGAGGTGGCGAGCGCAACGGCGGCGAGGGGCAGCGTGCGGCGGTGCAGGCGCGCGGGCAGATGCAAGATCGCTCCATACGTCGGGTACGGCGGGGCGCAGTCACGCCCCACCGCACCGAAGCAGGGAGAGGCTTGTCGAAGGCCCCCGCAGCCCGATGCGGATCGGCCGAAAGCCCCCGCTTGTCGTCAGGCGCAAACTATCATCCGACAGGATGTCAGATGATCGCTGGATCTGATGGTCAGGTCGGATGCCTGAATGTGCAGGCATCAACGACCTATGTGCCCCGCCCCGCGCAGAGGTCTCACGCTCTTCGGAGGATTCTTTCGAGCCAGAGCTCCACCGCAGCCCCCTCACCGCCGCCGTCATCGACTCCGTCACAGCCACAGCCACAGCCACAGCCACAGCCACAGCCACAGCCACAGCCACCGTCGAAGCCACAGCCACAGCCACCGTCGAAGCCCTCACCAGGCCCGCTCACTGCGGTGCCTGCGCGCCGCCCCCGGCTTTCGCCGCGTTGACCATCGCCTGGTGGATGTTGCGGGCCGTCGGCTCGTCCACGGCCGGCACCGGACTGCCCTGCACCGTGAACCAGTCCTGCGCGCCCGAGTACTGCACCGTCAACCGCGCCTCGCCGTCGATCCACATCGTGTGCACCGTGAGATCCCCGCTGATCGCGCCGATCTCCTCCGTCAGCACCCCACCGCGCCCCGAGAGGATCCCCTGTGTGGTCCAGGTGGCCCAGGTGCGGTCCGGCGCCGATTTGCCCTGCTGCTCGTCGCTCATGGGGCCTATCTTCCCCCGCTGCGCCACCGCCCACCCCGCAGCGACACCCCCGGCTGCGGTACCCGAACTGCCCAGCGGCAGCCACCCCGAGGGGGGTCTAGCATCGTGGATATGGGAGAGCGACCCGTCGCGCCCAGCGCGCCGCAACTGGTACTGGAGACCGACGGCGACTCACAGGTCATGAGCCCGAGCCGCGAGTACCACGTAGGACGTGACCCCACCGGGGAGATCGTCCTCACCGACCCCCGGGTCTCCTGGCACCACGCCGTGCTCCACACCGACGACGGCCACTGGACGCTGGACGACACCGACAGCACCAACGGCACCTGGCGGGAAGGCCGCCGGGTCCGCCATCTGGACGTCGGCCCCGGCACCACCGTGCGCTTCGGCAGCCCCGAGGACGGCCCGACCGCCACCCTGCGTGCCGTGCACGCACCGACCGCCGTCGCCCCCGCCGTCCCCGGCACCTCCGCGCTCGCCTCGATCACGGGATCGCGCCGTCCGCCCACCACCGTCCGGCCGCTGCCGGCCAGGATCGTGCGGATCGGCCGGGCCACCGACAACGACCTGGTCATCCCCGACCTGTCGGTCTCCCGCCACCACGCCGAGCTGCGCGCCGTCCCCGACGGCCACTACGAGATCGCCGACATCGGCAGCCACAACGGCACCTACCTCAACGGCCAGCCCGTCCTACAGGCCCGGGTCGGGCCCGGCGACCTGGTCGGCATCGGCCCCGCCATGCTCTGCCTGGTCGGCGACGAACTCCAGGAGTTCGTCGACACCGGAGACATCGACCTGGACGTCGAGGACCTGGTGGTCACCGTCGCCGAAGGCCGCCGGCTGCTCGACCACATCACCTTCCCGGTCGGCCAGAAGTGCCTGCTGGCCGTCGCCGGGCCCAGCGGATCGGGAAAGTCCACCCTCCTCAACGCGCTCACCGGGCTGCGCCCCGCCGACGAGGGCACCGTCCGCTACGACGGCCGTGACCTCTACCGCGACTACGCCGAACTGTGCCGCCGGATCGGCCTCGTCCCGCAGGACGACATCCTGCACACCCAGCTCACCGTCCGCCGCGCCCTGGGCTACGCCGCCGAACTGCGCTTCCCCGGAGACACCGCCCCCGCCGAACGCGCCGCCCGGGTCGAGGAGGTGATCGGCGAACTCGGCCTCGGCCAGCGGGCCGACCAGGTCATCGCCACCCTCTCCGGCGGCCAGCGCAAACGCGTCAGCGTCGCCCTGGAACTCCTCACCAAACCGTCGCTGCTCTTCCTCGACGAGCCCACCTCGGGACTCGACCCCGGCATGGACCGCTCGGTCATGCTGATGCTGCGTACCCTCGCCGACGACGGGCGCACCGTCGTCGTCGTCACCCACAGTGTGCTCAGCCTCGACCTCTGCGACCGCCTACTGCTGCTCGCCCCCGGTGGGAGGATCGCCTACTACGGCCCGCCCGGCGAAGCCCTCGAATTCGTCGGCTACAGCCAGTGGCCCGAAGCCTTCGAAGCCTTCGAGAACGACGCCGGGCGCGACTGGGCGGGGCAGTACCGCAACTCCACGCTCCACAGCCGCTACATCGCCTCCGCGAACCGGGGCGCCCGCGAGGCCCCGCCGCCCACCGCACCGCCCGTCGCACCGTCGCCGCCGCAGGGCTGGTGGTCCCAACTCGGCACCCTGGTACGCCGCTACACCGCCGCGCTCGCCACCGACCGGACCTTCCTCGCCGTCATGATCGCCCTACCGTTCGTGATGGGCGCAATGGCCCGGGCCCTCGCCGGGCGCAGTCTCGACCAGAACACCGCCGTCAACGCCCTGCTCATCCTGTGCGTCGGCGCCGTGCTCACCGGCGCCGCCAACGCGGTGCGCGAGCTCGTCAAGGAACGCGTCATCTACCAGCGCGAACGCGCTGTAGGTCTGTCCAGATCGGCCTACCTCTGCTCGAAGATCGTCGTCCTCGGCACGGTCACCGTCCTCCAGTCCGTGGTGCTCACCCTGGTCGCCCTCACCGGAGTACGGCTGCGCCCGCAGGGCGGCAGCGGCGTCCTCCTGCCACCGCTGCTGGAGATCACCCTCGCGGTCGCCCTGCTCGCCTTCACCGCCATGATGCTCGGGCTGCTCGTCTCCGCCCTGGTCAAGAAGGAGGAGGTGACCATGCCGCTGCTGGTGCTGCTCGCCATCGTCCAGGTGGTCTTCTGCGGCGCCCTGCTCCAGCTCTACACCGTTCCCGTGCTCGACCAGTTCTCCTGGCTGGTGCCTTCCCGCTGGGGCCTCGGCGCCATGTCCGCCACCCTCGACCTGCACAAGATCATGCCCGAAGCGGCCACCGCCGACCCCTTCTTCGCTCACCGGCAGGGCATCTGGCTGCTCGACATGGGCATGTTGATCGTGCTCTCGGTCCTCTGCGGCATCCTGGTCCTCCGACTGCTGCGGCGGCACGAACCCGCCATCATGCGCAGGTAGCAGGAAGCCCCGATGAGCAGTCCCAACGCCGGACCGCACGGCAGCGTGTACGAGTTCCGGCCCACCCACGTCGTCCCCGTGGACGGCCTGCCGAGCTGGGCCGGACCCGACCCGTCCCGGCCGAGTGCCCACCTGGACCCGCTGCTCCCCGTCCAACTCGCCGAGACCAGCGGCGACTGGGCCCGCATCGTCTGCGCCAACGGCTGGAGTGCCTGGGTGGACGGCCGGCTCCTCATCGCCCTCCCGCAGCACCCGCCCAGGACCAACGGGATCCTCGGCACCGCCGACGACCCCCGGCCGCTGCTCGCCGCTCTGGAACGGGCCCTGGCCGCCTACCGCGAGCTGATGGAGCAACTCGCCGCCGGAAGCATCGACTTGGACACCTTCCGTCGCCGTACCGGTGCGCTGCGGATCGGTGCGGTGATCGACGGCCCGTCCGCCTGGCTGCTCGACCCCGACCAGGGCCGCTGGTACTTCTGCGACGGCACCGGCCTCCAGACGTACGCCACCGTCGAACCGTCGGCGACCTTCACCCGGGACACCGGGTGAGCGGATGAGCGGATGAGCGAGCGAGCCGGAAGGTGTGTGTTGGGCACGGGTACCGACGAAGTGGAGTGAGGAGGGTGCGTGAGTACCGCCGCGTACGAGGATCTGACCGGGCACCGACTGGCCGGTTACCAGCTCGGGACCATGATCGGCCGGGGTGGGATGGCCGTCGTCTACCAGGCCGAGGACCTGAGGCTCGGCCGCACGGTGGCCATCAAGCTGCTCGCGCCGGAACTGGCCCGCAACGACATCTTCCGACAGCGCTTCGCGCGTGAGTCCAGGGCCGCCGCCGCCATCGACCACCCGCACATCGTCCCCGTCTACGAGGCGGGCGAGGCGGACGGTGTGCTCTACATCGCCATGCGCTACGTCGCCGGACGGGACCTGCGCGCCCTGCTAGACCGTCAGGGCCCGCTCTCCGTCGACCAGACGGTCCGGATCATCGCCCAGGTCGCCTCCGCGCTGGACGCCGCTCACGCCCACGACCTGGTCCACCGGGACGTCAAACCCGGCAACATCCTGATCGCCGAAGGAGCCGACGCCGAACACCCCGAGCACGCCTACCTCACCGACTTCGGCCTGACCAAGAAGTCCCTGTCACTGAGCGGACTGACCACGGTCGGCCACTTCGTCGGCACCCTCGACTACGTTGCCCCCGAGCAGATCAACGGTCGCCCGGTGGACGGCCGTTGCGACCTCTACAGCCTGGCCTGCGTGGTCTTCGAGGCCTTCACCGGTCTGCCTCCGTTCCACCGCGACGACGATCTCTCCCTGCTCTGGGCCCACATCCAGGACCCGCCTCCGCTGCTCACCGACCAGCGTCCGGAGCTGCCCGCCGCCCTGGATCCGGTGCTCACCAGAGCACTCGCCAAGACGCCGGAGGAGCGCTACGACAGCTGCCTCGGTTTCGTGGCCGCCCTGAGGGAGGCCGGCCGGCTGAAAGTGCCACCGAAAGTGCCGCCGAAAGTGCCGCCGAAAAGGCCGGCGATACCCGAACCGCCCGCGTGGGCGTGGCCGATCTTCCGGAACGGCCCGCCGGACTAGGAGCTCTGTACTACCCGCCGGACTAGGAGCTCTGCCCGCCGCTCCTGGGCGAGTTCCGTCCGCCGCCCTTGGGCGCGAGGAAGCCGCCGAGGAGGCCGACGGCCGCTCCCCAGAGGGCGCCGAGCGGGACGGAGAGCAGCAGGTCGGGGCTGAGGTGGAGGCTGCCCGCGCCGCTGTTCAGGCCGAGGAGGGAGAGCCCGAACTCGGCCGAGATGCCGGTGAGCAGCCCGGTGACCAGCATGGCGAGGGCCATCGCGACGGCGAGGTGCAGGGCGTGGCGCCACAGCGGGAGACGGCCGGGGGAGTGCCACGCCGCGCCGATCCCCGTGAGCACCAGGAGAAGGGCTGCCAGGACGAGCAGCAGCCAGCTGCGGCCGTCCTGCTGGCCGAGCGAGGAGAGGTCGAGGGTGACGTCCCTGGTGCGCGACGCCTGGAGCACGGAGGCGAGCGGCTCCGGGATCGGCAGGCCGATGCTGCCCGCCGAGTGACCGTGCCAGGAGCCTCCGAGGCCGATACCGAGAGCGATCCAGGAGAGGTTGGGCAGGGCGAGCAGGAGCACGGCAAGGGTGTCACGAGGGTGCCCGTCCGTGGCGGCGGACACCAGCCCGGCGATCAGGCCCAGTACGACGTACACCATGAGCAGCGTCAGTACGGCGTGCCCGGCGGGTCTGACGGTTGCGTGGATGCGCAGCAGGCGCGCGGGCAGCGGCGCGCGCCGGGCGATCAGGAAGGTGAGCAGCAGGACCCCGCAGAGCCAGAGCAGCCCGATGCCCACGGTCGGCAGTGCAGCGGCCCGGAAGCCCACGGTGGGCGCGGCGCCGAAGATGTTGCCGAGCTGGTCCAGGAGCGAGTCACCGGTCGGGACGGTGAAGGTGTGCTGGGCGAACTGCCGGACGAGCAGCAGGAGAAGGAGCCAGAACAGCGCCGTACGGGCGGCGCGTCCGGCTAGCTCGGCGGGCCGTACCAGAGCGTGCCGGCGCAACGGGTGGACGAAGACGGCACCCATCACCAGCGCGCCGACCAAGGTCACCGACAGCGGCAGGGCGGTGATACCGCCCTGGGCCTCGGCGACGAAGGCGGCGCTGCCGGTGAGGTCGAGCGGCACACCGACGGCCAGCAGCACGGTCGCGGCTAGGACGTACGGGAAGGCACCCTCGGGTAAGGAGGCGGCCCCGGCAGCCCAGAGGCCGAGCGCGGCGACGGCGGTCATCACCGCGAGCGGGGCGACCGCCGTGGCGAGGGCATGCCCCCAGAGGCGGAGTCGGCTACCCGGGGCGGTCCGGGTCTGGTCACTCGGATGCACGCTGCCTCCCGCGAGCGTGAGCCCCCTGTTGTGGTCTGCGTTGTCCTCTGCCCCCGTCGCGGTCTCGCCCGGGACGGGAAGGATCGCACCTCCAGCTTCGGCCACTTGGCGGGCTTCGGCGAGCGCGCGGTGCGATCCCGGGGCCCGACGGGTCCGACCTGTGGCGGGTGGGCGGGTGGTTGTGCCTGCAGCGGTTGCGAGGCGCTGCGGAGGGCGGCAGAGAATGAGACAGGGGGATTTTGCAGGGGGGAGGCTCTGCAGGGGGAGTGCGGGGGACACCAGTCCTGGAGGTGATCCGTGACTTCCCACCCGCCGCCGCCCCCTGATCGCCCGAACGGGCAGCCCCACGAGCCGGAGGCCGGTCCGCCGACCGAGTCGTCGCGCGGTCCGTCCGGCGCGCCGCAGCAGCCGCCGGGCGAACCGCCTCATGAGCCGACACTGGCGGGGCCGTTCGGTCCACCGGACGCGCGGCCGGGAGCCGGGGCGGACTCCGGGGTCGGGCCGCCGCCCTCGGATCATCCTCCCGGGTCGCCCTCCATCCCGCCGGAAGGGCCGCCCGTCGGCCCGCTCGGCAGGTCGGGGCCCCACGGAACAACGGGGCCGCCTCCTGAGCCGCCGCCCGGTGGGTCCGGGGCGACCGGTGGGGCGGGGACGACGGGCGGGGACTCGGGCGGCGGAGGGGACCACGGCGGCAAGCCCGTGCCATGGTGGCGCAGCGTCCGGATGATCGCGCTGCTGGCCGGCGTGGTGGTGGTCCTGGGCGGGGTGACCTTCGCGCTGACCAATCGCTCCACCGGGGGGCATGCCAACGCCTCACAGGTGCTTCTGCAACCCGTGAGTGCCGCCGGTCCCGACCCGTTCACGGGTTCGGTCGCGATGCAACCGGTTGCCCCGTCCTCGACCTCGATGGCGACGGCCACCGCTTCGGTGGGGACGAGTGCCGGGCAGTCGGTGCAGGGCACACAGGCGGGGCTCTACGGCGGAAGCCTGTCCGTGGACAGCTGCGATGTGCCCAAGCTTTCCGCTTTCCTGGCCTCCGACGAGGCCAAGGCCCGTGCCTGGGCCAAGGTCGAAGGGATCGACCCGAAGACGATCGGCTCGTATCTTCAGGCGCTGACGCCGGTCGTACTGCGGGCCGACACCCATGTCACCAACCACGGCTACAGCAACGGCGCGGCGACGGAGTTCCAGTCCGTGTTGCAGTCGGGCACCGCCGTGCTGGTCGATGCACATGGGCTGCCCAGGGTCCGGTGCGCCTGCGGAAACCCCCTGCTGCCGCCCGCGCTGACGGCGGCGCCCGCCTACCTGGGAACGCCCTGGTCGTCCTTCCGGGCGGAGACGGTCGTGGTGGTGCTGCCGGCGTCCAGCCCGGTGCCCAAGGTCGTCGTGGTGGACCCCACCAGCGGTCAGTCGTTCGCCAAACCCGTCGGCCCTACGGGCACGGTGAGCACTGGAACCGGTACGAGTACGGCCACAGGTCCGACGGCAAACCCGAGTTCGGGTTCCAGCCCGGGTAGCGGGACGCGTCCAGGAACCGGGACGACGACCGCGACCGGGACGACGACCGCGACCGGGACGACGACCGCGACCGGGACGACGACCGCGACCGGGTCGGAGACCAGTAGTAGCACCAGCGCGAGCCCGAGTACCAGCCCCAGCGCAAGCCTCAGCGGGAGCCCGAGTACCAGCGCCAGCCCGAGTACCAGCCCAAGCACCAGTCCGAGCGCGAGCCCCAGCCTCAGTGCGAGCCCCAGCGCCAGCACCAGCGCGAGCCCGAGTCCTGCGACAGGTTCCGGGACGGCCTCGCCCTCGGTGACCACCTCGTACCTGCCCCCGTCCTCGCGGTCGGTCTCTGCTCCGACCTCGCCCCCGACCTCCGCCGCCGCCGGAACCCCCACGACTGCCACGACTGCTACGACTGCCATGACCGCCATGACCGCCATGACTGCTACGACGACCGAAACGTCCGTGTCGTCCGGCTACGCGCCGACGTCTCTGCCCACCTCTCTGCCTACAGCCGTGCCCACAGCCGTACCCACGGCTGTGCCGACGTCGGCACCCGCGTCCGCCGCGACGCCGAAATCCGGTTCGGGGACCGGATAGCGGGCCGTTGGGGGACACTGGTGGCATGTGCCGGAGTATCAAGACCCTGCGGGCTCCCGTGATGCCCGAGGTCACCGAAGAGGACATCCGCGCTGCGGCGTTGCAGTACGTGCGGAAGGTCTCCGGGTTCCGGGCTCCCGCCGCGCACAACCGGGAGGCGTTCGACCGGGCGGTGGCGACAGTGGCCGAGGCCACCCGGGAGTTGCTCGCCGATCTGGTGGTACGCGGCGCGCACGCCGGCTGACCAGGGGCAGCAGCGCAGGTCAGCCCAGGAAGCCCCGGAGCAGCGAGGCCGTGGCCTCCAGGTGTTCCTCCGTGGCCCGGCGGGCGCGCTCGGTGTCGCCCTCCAGGATCGCCTCGGCCATCGCGCGGTGCTGCGCGGAAGCGTTCTCGATGTTGCGTTCCAGGATCGGGATCGCGTTCAGCAGGTCGTTGAGTCGCATCCGGATCTCGGCGACACCGGCGGCCAGCGAGTGTGAGCCGGTGAGTTCGGCGATGGCGAGGTGGAAGCGCGAGTCGAGCTGCCGGTACGCCCCCGGGGTGGCCTGTTCGAGGTCGGACAGCCGTTCGCGGAGATGCTCTCGCTGATCCGCCGTCAGTGCGGCCGCCAGGGCGCGCCTCGCCGCCTGCTCGGCGGCTCCGGTCTCCAGGACCATCCGGTAGGTCAGTGCGTCCTCCAGCTCGGCGCCCATGTGGCGTACGGCACGGCGGAGTTCGCCGAGATCAGGCGGTGGCTGACGGTATGTCACAAAGGTGCCGCCGTAGCGGCCACGGCGGGATTCGACGCAGCCGGCCTGCTGGAGCGAGCGGATCGCCTCGCGCAGGGTCTCGCGGCTGATGTTGAGCCTGGTGGCGAGCTCGCGTTCGGCGGGAAGCCGGTCACCGTGCTCGAAGACTCCCAGCTTGATGGCCTCCATCAGTCGCTGGACCGTCTCCTCGAACGCGTTGCCGGTCCGGACGGGACGGAAGATGGCGCCGCCCTGCCAGTCCGTCCGTATGCCGCCTCTGTCTGCCTCGTCCACGGTGGAATCGTACCGAGGTGTGCTTCGGAAGGGCTCCTGCACGTCCTCTGTATGCCCTCTTGACGCGGCAGTGGCGCAGGGTGAAACATGCGCACTACGCCAATGGTCTGTTTCCGGGCCATTGACCGCCACAGTGCCGTGGGCGCACGTTTCGGATCCCCCACCGAACCCCCAGGGGTGCGCATGTCTCCCGACCACTCACCGCAACCACCACACCCGCCCGCCGAGCAGGCCGAGGCCCTGTCGGCGGACGAGCGCCGGCTCCGAGAGCTCGGCTACACCCAGGAGTTGGCCCGCTCGCTGTCGGGTTTCTCCAACTTCGCCGTCTCCTTCTCGATCGTCTCCATCCTCTCCGGCTGCCTGACCCTCTACGGTTTCGGCATGACCACCGGCGGGCCCGCTCTGATCACCTGGGGCTGGCCGCTGGTGGGCCTGATGACGATGTGCGTCGCGCTCGCCATGGCCGAGATCTGCTCCAGTTACCCGACGGCGGGCGGACTCTACTACTGGGCGGCCAAGCTGGCGCCCTCACGCGGGCCCGCGTGGGCCTGGTTCGCCGGGTACTTCAACTTCCTCGGCCAGGTCGCCGTCACCGCAGGCGTGGACTTCGGGGCCGCGTTCTTCACCAACGCCTTCCTCGAACTCCAGTGGGGCCTCAGCGTCACCCCCGCGCACACGGTGCTCATCTTCGCGGTCATCCTGCTCCTGCACGGTCTGCTCAACACCCGCGGCGTCCGGCTGGTGGCCGTTCTGAACAACGTCAGCGTCTGGTGGCACCTGTTCGGCGTGCTGGTCATCGTCGGCGCGCTGGCCCTGCTGCCCGCTCACCACGCCTCCGCCTCCTTCGTGTTCACGCATTTCGTCAACGGCACCGGTTTCCACAGCTCGTTCTACGTCGCCATGCTCGGTCTGCTGCTCGCCCAGTACACCCTCACCGGGTACGACGCCTCCGCCCATATGACCGAGGAGACCCAGGACGCCGCCCGGTCGGGCCCCAAGGGCATCGTCAACTCCGTGCTGGTGTCGCTGGTCGCCGGCTGGATCCTGCTGCTCGGGATCACCTTCGCGATCCAGGACTACAGCGGTGCGGTCGACAGCCCCACCGGAGTGCCGCCCGCGCAGATCTTCCTGGACGCCCTGGGCGGGAGTGGCGCCAAGCTGCTCCTGCTGATCGTGATCGGTGCCCAGTTCTTCTGCGGGATGGCCTCGGTGACCGCCAACTCCCGTATGATCTACGCCTTCTCGCGTGACGGAGCACTGCCCGGATCCCGGATCTGGCACCGGATCGACCCGCGTACCCAGACGCCCACCAACGCCGTCTGGCTCGCCACCGGCGGCGCCTTCCTGCTCGGCGTCCAGGACCTGTGGAACGCCACCGCGTACGCCGCCGTCACCTCGGTCTCCGTCATCGGGATGTACATCGCGTACGTCATCCCGGTCTATCTGAGGCTCCGTCAGGGTGACGCCTTCGAACGCGGTCCCTGGCATCTGGGCCGGTGGAGCAGGCCCATCGGTACCCTGGCGGTCGGCTGGACAGTGCTGATCAGCGTGCTGTTCATGCTGCCCACCGTCAGCCCGATCACTGTCACCAGCTTCAACTACACCCCCGTCGCGGTCGCCGTGGTCCTCGGCTCGGCCGGGATCTGGTGGCTGGTCTCGGCCCGGCACTGGTTCACCGGGCCCAGGATTCAGGGCAATCCTGCCGAACCGTTGGACCGGACAAGCGAATTGGAGATCCGATGAGCGGCTCACGACTTACCCTCGACCGACTGCGCACGCTCGTCGCCGCAGGATCCGTGGACACCGTCGTCCTCGCCATGACCGATATGCAGGGCCGACTGCAGGGCAAACGGATCGCCGCCGACTACTTCCTCTCCGATGTCGTCCCCAACTCCGCCGAGGGCTGCGGCTATCTGCTCGCCGTCGACATCGACATGAACACCGTGGACGGCTACGAGATCTCCTCCTGGGAGAAGGGCTACGGCGACTTCGTCCTCGTCCCCGACTTCGACACCCTTCGCATGGTTCCCTGGCACCCCGCCACCGCCATGGTCCAGTGCGACGTCACCCACCACGACGGCACCCCCGTCCCGGTCTCTCCCCGGCAGGTGCTGCGCCGCCAGCTGGAGCGCCTGGCCGGCTACGGCTGGCGGGCGTATGTCGGAACGGAGTTGGAGTTCATCGTCTTCCGCGACACCTACGAGCAGGCCTGGGACAAGGACTACCAGCGGCTCACCCCCGCCAATCAGTACAACGCGGACTATTCCATCCTCGGCACTGCGAAGGTCGAGCCCTTGCTGCGCCGCCTGCGCAACGAGATGGCCGGTGCCGGGCTCACCGTCGAATCCGCCAAGGGCGAGTGCAACCTCGGCCAGCACGAGATCGCCTTCAAGTACGCCGAGGCGCTGACCACCTGCGACGACCACTCCGTCTACAAGACCGGCGCCAAGGAGATCGCCGGACAGGAGGACTACAGCCTCACCTTCATGGCCAAGTACAACGAGCGCGAGGGCAACTCCTGTCACATCCATTTCAGCCTGCGCGACGAGGGCGGCGCGCCGGTGATGGCCGGTGACGAGCCGCACGGCTTCTCCCGGGTGATGCAGCACTTCCTGGCGGGACAACTCGCCTGCCTGGCCGAGTTCTCCCTGCTGCTCGCCCCGACCGTCAACTCCTACAAACGGTATGTGCCGGGCAGTTTCGCGCCCACGGCCATCGCCTGGGGGCGGGACAACCGCAGCTGCGCGCTGCGGGTGGTCGGCCACGGCTCCTCGCTGCGCTTCGAGAACCGGGTGCCCGGCGGAGACGTCAACCCCTACCTCGCGGTCGCCGCGCTGATCGCCGCAGGACTGCACGGAATCGAGCACCAGCTGGAGCTGGAAGCCGAGTTCACCGGCAACGCATACACCTCCGACGCTCCGCACGTCCCCGCCACCCTGCGCGACGCCGTCGCCGCCTTCGAGCAGAGCGAGGCCGCGGCCCTCGCCTTCGGCAAGGACGTCGTCCGCCACTACACCCACGCCGGCCGGGTCGAACTGGCCGACTTCGACGCGGCCGTGACCGACTGGGAGCGCCGCCGAGGATTCGAGCGACTGTGACCGATCGTCAATCATCAACCGTCCAGCCCCTGGTGGGGATCACCAGCTACCTCGACACGGCCGCCTGGGGTGTCTGGCGCCAGCCCGCTGCGCTCATCCCGCAGTGGTACGTGGACGCCGTCACCCGGGCGGGCGGCACCGCCGTACTGCTTCCGCCGCAGGCCGCGGACACCGGAAGGCTGTTGGAACGGCTCGACGGGCTACTGCTCTCCGGCGGCCCCGACATCGCCCCCGACCGCTACGCCGCCGACCCGCACCCGAGCAGCGGACCGTTCCACGAGGAGCGCGACGACTGGGAGCTCGAGCTGCTGAACGGCGCACTGGAGCTGGACCTTCCGGTCCTCGGCATCTGCCGGGGCATGCAGCTGCTCAATGTCGCCCACGGCGGAGACCTCATCCAGCACCTGCCCGAGAAGGTCGGCGACGACGGGCACCGGATCGCCCCCGCGACCTTCCACCAGCAGGCTGTGGAGATCCAGCCCGACAGCCGGCTCGGCGAGATCCTCGGCCGCACCGCCAAGGTGCCCTGCTACCACCACCAGGCCGTCGGACGGCTCGGCACCGGACTGCGCGCCACCGCATGGAGCGCGGACCGCAGCGTCGAGGCGCTGGAACGGCCCGACCGCCGGTTCGCCCTGGGTGTGCAGTGGCACCCGGAGGCCGATCCGGCCGACCCCCGGCTCTTCGAAGCATTCGTCCAGGCCGCAGGACGAGGCCACCAGGGCCCGTCCGGTTGGTCGTGACCGCGTGCTCAGGCGGACCGCCGTGGCCCTGCGAAGGGCACGGCCGACCGGCTACCAAGCTCGTCCAGTCGTCGTCAGGGAGATCTCAGCATGACCGAACCCGACCTCTTCCAGGTGGTCAACCCGGCCACCGAGGAGGTGATCGAGACCGTCGCGATGGCCACAGTCGCCGAGACCGACGCGGCGATCGCCCGCGCCAAGGCCGCCTTCGACAGCTGGCGGAGGGTCGCCCCCGCCGATCGCGCCCGGCTGCTGCGGGCCTTCGCCGCCGCCGTCGACAGTGACCTGGAGAACCTCGCCCAGCTCGAAATCGCCAACGCCGGGCACACCGTGGGCAATGCCCGCTGGGAGGCGGGCAACGCCCGTGACGTCATCGAGTACTACGCCGCCGCGCCGGAACGCCTCTTCGGCCGCCAGATCCCGGTCGCCGGAGGCATCGACGTCACCTTCCAGGAGCCGCTCGGGGTCGTCGGCATCATCGTGCCGTGGAACTTCCCGATGCCCATTGCCGCCTGGGGCTTCGCCCCCGCACTCGCCGCCGGGAACACGGTCGTCCTCAAGCCCGCCGAGCTGACCCCGCTGACCGCCCTGCGGCTGGCCGAACTCGCCCGGATCGCGGGCATCCCGGACGGCGTGTTCCAGGTGCTGCCCGGACGCGGCCCGGTGGTCGGCCAGCGGTTCGTGACCCACCCGGACGTGCGCAAGGTGGTCTTCACCGGCTCGACCCGGGTGGGCAGGGCGGTGGCGGCCGGGTGCGCCGAGCAGGTCAAGCAGGTCACCCTGGAGCTGGGCGGCAAGAACGCCAACATCGTCTTCGCCGATGCCGAGCTGGCGAGGGCCGCCGCCACCGCGCCCTACGCGGTCTTCGACAACGCGGGGCAGGACTGCTGCGCCCGCTCGCGCATCCTGGTGCAGGAGTCGGTGTTCGAGGAGTTCATGGCGCTGCTGGAACCGGCGGTGCTGGGCGTACGGGTCGGCGACCCGCGCGACGAGAAGACCGAGATGGGCCCGCTGATCTCCGCCGCGCAGCGGGACCGGGTCGCCTCCTTCGTCCCGGACGGCGCACCGGTCGCCGTGCAGGGACTGACGCCGGAGGGCCGGGGTTTCTGGTTCCCGCCGACCGTGCTCTCCCCGGTGGACCAGGACTCGCCCGCGTTCACCGAGGAGATCTTCGGCCCGGTCGTCGCGGTGGTGCCGTTCCGCGACGAGGACGACGCGCTGCGGATCGCCAACCGGACGGAGTACGGGCTCTCCGGCTCGATCTGGACCAGGGACGTGGGCCGAGCGCTGCGCGTCGCCCGAGGGGTGGAGGCGGGGAACCTCTCCGTCAACTCCCACTCCTCGGTGCGGTACTCGACACCGTTCGGCGGCTTCAAGCAGTCGGGTCTGGGGCGCGAGCTCGGGCCTGACGCTCTCTCCGCCTTCACCGAAACCAAGAACGTCTTCATCTCGACCGAGGAGTGAACAGTATGACCAAGCGACTGACCGGCCGGGTGGCGGTCATCACCGGCGCAGGCAGCGGCATCGGGCTGGCCACCGCCAGGAGGTTCGCGGCGGAGGGCGCGAAGGTGGTCTGCGTCGACATGAACGAGGACAGTGGGAAGAAGGCCGCCGCAGAGGTGGACGGTCTGTTCATCCAGGCGGACGTGACGGACGAGGACGCCGTCAGGGAGATGTACGAGAGGGCCGTGCGCGAGTACGGCAGTCTGGACATCGCCTTCAACAACGCGGGCATCTCGCCGCCGGAGGACGACTCGATCCTCACCACCGGCCTGGAGGCGTGGAAGCGCGTCCAGGAGGTCAACCTGACGAGTGTGTACCTGTGCTGCAAGTACGCGATCCCGCACATGCAGCGGCAGAAGAAGGGGTCGATCATCAACACCGCGTCCTTCGTGGCGGTGATGGGCGCGGCGACCTCGCAGATCTCCTACAGCGCCTCCAAGGGCGGAGTGCTGTCGATGTCACGGGAGCTGGGCGTCCAGTTCGCGCGGGAGGGGATCCGGGTCAACGCGCTCTGCCCCGGGCCGGTCAACACCCCGCTGCTCCAGGAGCTCTTCGCGAAGGACCCCGAGCGGGCGGCCCGCCGTCTGGTCCACATTCCGCTCGGGCGCTTCGCCGAGCCGGAGGAGATCGCCGCCGCGGTGGCCTTCCTGGCGAGTGACGACTCCTCGTTCATGACGGCGAACACCTTCCTGGTGGACGGTGGCATCTCCGGTGCGTACGTGACACCGCAGTGAGGCGGGCTCCGGCAGGTCCGACCGGTCGGCCGGGCCTGCCGGAGGTCAGTGGTGCCGGTCATCCCTGCGGCCGGGCCGCGCTCCCTATGGCCGGTCGGTCTCAGTGCGGGCCGCCGGGTGGGAGCTCCAGCTCGAACCAGACGACCTTGCCGGCGGCGGTGCTGCGGCTGCCCCAGCGGTGGGCGAGCTCGTTGACCAGGTGCATGCCCCGGCCGCCCTCGTCGGACTCCCGGGCGCGGCGGATCTTCGGTGCGTGGCTGTCGATGTCGGCGACCTCCACCGTCAGCACCGTGCTGCGGAAGATCCGTACCTCGGTCGGTGCACCCGCGTGCACCAGCGCGTTGGTGATCAGCTCGCTGGTCAGCAGCTCGGCCAGGTCGGTCAGAGCGCGCAGATTCCAGGACCGCAGCGTGCGGCGGAGGAAGCGGCGGGCGTGGCCGACCATCGCAGGGTCGCCCGCCAGCGGCAGTACGGCCAGCCTGTCCGTCCCCACCGGACGGGCATGCGCCATGATCACGGCGATGTCGTCGCCCTGTACGGACTGCGCGGTCAGCGTCGTGAGCACGGCGTCGCAGGTCAGCTCCAGGGTGCTCTGCCGGTCCGCCACCGTTCGGCGCAGCAGCTCCAGGCCCTCGTCCAGGTCCTGGTCCCGGCGCTCCACCAGACCGTCGGTGTAGAGGACCAGGATGCCGTCCTCGGGCAGCGTGAAGCGCACCGACTCGAAGGGCACCCCGCCGACCCCCAGCGGCGCGCCCGGCGGCAGCTCCAGCAGATACGCCGAACCTGAGGAATCGGCCACCACCGGCGGCAGATGACCGGCACTGGCGGCTGTGCAGTTCCGGTTCAGCGGATCGAAGACCACACAGATGCAGGTCGCGAACTGGCCCTCGCCGACCGCCGCCGCAGCGTCGTCCAGTCGTCTCAGCACCCGGGCCGGGTCCACGTCCAGAGTGATCAGTGTCCGTGCCACCGTGCGGAGTTGGCCCATCGTCGCGGCGGCCCTGATGCCGTGGCCCATCACATCGCCGACGATCAGCGCAACCCGCCCGCCGGAGAGCGGCACCACATCGAACCAGTCCCCGCCCACCTCGCTGATCACGCTGCTCGGCAGATAGCGGTACGCGATCTCCAGACCGAGCGTGCTGTGCACCTCCTGCGGCAGCAGACTGCGCTGGAGGGTCAGCGCGGTGTCCCGCTCGCGCCGGTAGAGCCGGGCGTTGTCGATGCAGACCGCCGCCCGCGCCGCCAACTCCTCGGCCAGCGCCACATCCTCGGCACCGAACGGCTCCGGATTGACCGTCCGGATGAACTCCGCCCCGCCGAGCACCACACCACGGGCCAGCAACGGCACCATCAGATACGAGTGCACGCCCGCCTCCAGGCTCGGCGCCACCCGATCCGGAGAGGCCACGATCCGGTGCAGCGCCGCCGCGTCCACCTCGGGCACCATGATGGACCGGCCGGTGCGAAGGCTCACCGCGTACAGGTCGGCCGACTGCGACACACCGCCGACCGGGTCCGTCGCTCCCGCCAGCAGGTTGGAGTCGCCCACCTCGCCGACCGCCACCGCCCGCATCAGCAGCGGCCCGTCCAGCGGCAGTGCCGTCGGCTCCTCACCCTCCAGCACCGACTCCAGCAGATCCACCGTGACGAAGTCGGCGAACCGCGGGACCACCGCCTCCACCAGCTCGCGCGCCGTACGGTGCAGATCGAGCGTGGTCCCGATCCGGGTGCTCGCCTCGTTCAGCAGTGCAAGGCGCTGCTGCGCCGCATGGGCCTCCTCCAGCGCCTGCTGGCGCAGCCGGGCCGCATCCCGCTCCCGGGTGTACAGCAGGGCGTTGTCGATGCACACCGCCGCCCGCGACGCCAACTCCCCGGCCAGCGCCAGGTCCTGCTCGTTGAACGGCTGCTCGGTCCGGTTCCGGTAGAAGGCCGCCACGCCGACCGCCGTACCCCTGGCGATCAGCGGCACCACCATCATCGAGCGCACGTTCTCCTGCGTTGCGGCGGCCCGGCGCTTGGGGTCGTCGGCGAACCAGCTCAGCGCGGCCTCGTCCAGCTTCGCGACCAGCACCGGACGGCGGTGCGCCAGCGCCCAGGCATACGGAGTGGACGGGGGGAAGCGGTGCACGTCGCCGAGCGGTGCGACGGCCTGTGCCCCCGAACCCGGCACGCTGTGGAAGGCCATCCGGCGCATCACCGCCGAGCGGTCCGCCGGGCTCGGGGTCTTTGCCTCCTCGCCGCGCACCAGCGCGTCCAGTACCTCCACCACCACGCTGTCCGCCAGTGTGGGCGTGGCCACCTCGGCCAACTCCCGTGCGGTCTGCGACAGATCAAGGGTGGTGCCGATCCGGGCCGAGGCCGTGTTCACCAGTGCCAGGCGCCCCTGCGCCGCCTTCGCCTCGCGCAGCGCCTGCGCCCTGGCCAGCGCCGTCTCGTGCTGCCGTTGGTAGAGCCGGGCGTTGTCGACCGCCACGGCCGCCCGCGCCACCAGCTCGTCGGCGAGCCTGATGTCCTCCTCGTCGAAGGACTCCCGCTCGCCGTGTCGCGCGTACATCAGCATGCCCAGCACGGTGCCCCGCGCAACCAGCGGGGTGATCCGCACAGAACGGGAGCGTCTGCCCCGGTAGGCCGCCAGCTGGTCGCTGGGCATGTCGTCGGTGAGCAACGGCAGCTCCCATGACGGGACCACCACCGTCCGGCCCGTGGACATCGCCTCGGCGTACCCGGAGTCCGGCGGAATCCGGTACACCGCCTCGATGGGCAGGTACTCGAAGGGGAAGTCCGGGGCCGTCGCGGCCACCGCCAGCCTGCGCACCTGCTGCCCACTCTCCTCCTCCTGCTGCCCCTGCTCGGGGCCCGACACCAGCCGCTCCAGCGCGAACACCCCGCAGGCGTCCGCCACCCGGGGCACCATCGCCTCGGCCAGCTCCCGTGCGGTGCGCCGCAGATCGAGGGTGGTGCCGATCGTCTCGCCCGCCGCCACCAGCACCGCCAACCGCTCCTGCGCCCGCGCCGCGCGGGACTCGGCCCGGTAGCGCGCCGTCACATCGACGATGGTGGAACTCACCCCGAGCACCTCGCCGTCGGGCCGCTCCAACCGGAAGTACGACGCCGACCAGGCACGATCGTGCTCAGGGTCACCCGGCGTCCGGCCGTGCGAGCGGGAATCGACCACCGGCCCCGCGCCCGCGATCACCCGCCGCATCGTCGCCTCGACCTCGGCGGCGTTGACCCCCGGCAGCACCTCCGTCACCCGGCGGCCCAGATGCTCCTCCACCGGCAGCCCGTTCGCCCGTGCGAGCGCCTCGTTGAGCCGGAGGTAGCGCAACTCGGTGTCGTAGACCGCCATCCCGACCGGGGACTGGTTGAAGAAGCCGTCCAGCACCGCGAGGTCGGCCTGCAACCGCCGCAGTGCGGTCACGTCCGAGGCGACCGCGAGGACCAGTGGCTGACCGTCGGGGCCCACGAACGGATGAGTGCGGAACTCCAGGTCCACATAGTGGCCCTCGCGGTGCCGGACCGGGAACACCCCGGACCAGGGCCGCCCGCTCAGAATGCTCTCGAACAGGCCCATCACCTCGGGCCGCCGCTCGTCGGCGACCAGCAGATCGGCGGCGAACCGGCCGAGGGCCTCCTCGGTGGAGAAGCCGAGCAGCGCCGCCGCATCCGAGCTCCAGTGCAGGATCCGGCCGTCGGAGCCGACCAGCGCGGTCGCGATCGGGAGCATCAGCAGGCCGTCATGCTCCTGCTCCCCACCCGTCGTCCGTCGGTGGGGCGCCGTACCAGGTCCCTGCTCGTCGGTTTGCATGATCACGCAACCGCCCGGGGGTCAGTCGTCAGCCCTGCCATACTCCCATGGGCTCAGGCACTCCATCCAGGCGAGCCCGGCCGTGCGCCGTGCGCGCGAGCCCGGTCGGCGCCAGGGTCTTGCGGGCCCGCCCCGGGCCCGGCGCGGTCAGTGGGACAGCGCGTGGGCGGCCACGGCCGCCGCACCGACCAGACCGGCGTCGGTGCCGAGCTCGGCCCGGTGGACGGCGATCCCGGCGGCGAAGGGCAGCGCGGCGTACGTCCGCAGGTGGTCCCGCAGCGGGTCGAGCAGCAGCGCGCCGACCTGGGCCACACCGCCGCCGATCACCACCGCGTCCAGCTCGACCAGCGTCGCGGTGGCGGCGATCCCGGCGGCCAGCGCCCGCGCCGCCCGATGGTACGCGGCCAGCGCGATCGGGTCCCCGGCGCGTGCGGCAGCCGCCACGGCAACGGCCGAGGCGTCCTCGGCGGCCGGACGCCAACCGGAGCGCAGTGCGTACCGGGCGATGGCGGTGCCGCTGGCCAGCTGCTCCACGCAGCCCCGGCTGCCGCACGGGCAGGGATCGCCGTCGAGATCGACGGTGATATGGCCGATGTGGCCCGCGTTGCCCGTGGTGCCGGTGTGCAGTTCGCCGTTCAGGACCAGCCCGCCGCCGACACCCGTGGACACCACCATGCACAGCACGTTGTCGTACGGCCGTGCCGCGCCGAAGCGGTGCTCGGCGGCCGCGATCGCGATCCCGTCCCCGGCCAGCACCACCGGCAGCCCCTTCACCGCCGGGTGGCCCGAGAGCCGATCGACAATCGGAAACCCGCGCCAGCCGGGGATGTTGACCGGGCTGACGGTGCCTCGGCTGATGTCCACCGGGCCGGCACTGCCCACGCCGAGCGCGCGCACCTCGGACCAGCCGGGCGCTGCGGCCAGCTCGTCCAGTGCATCGACCACCGCGCCGAGCACGGAGTCCTCGTCCAGGGCGGCGGGAGTGGGCCGCTGCGTACGGGCCAGCAGGGTGCCGTCGCCGTCCACCAGCGCCGCCGCGATCTTGGTGCCGCCGATGTCGATGGCCGCGAGCGGGGCCGCGTAGGTGTCCACGTGTGTCTCCTCCCGAGGGCGGCCGGGCGCCGCGCTGTGCAGATTCTGGCATCCCTCCGGCCGGGCGGCCGAAGCGCAGCCGACGGCCCAGCCGCCCAGCAGCCGCCTCAGTCGGTCGGTTCGGGGAAGACCCGGCTCAGCAGGTTCTGGAAGCCTTGCCGTTCCTCGTCGCTGAGCTGCTCCAGCGTGGTGAGGTTGGACATCAGCTCCGCGCGGATCAGGCGGACGGTCTCCTCGCCCTCCTCGGTGAGCATCACGTTCTTGATCCGCCGGTCGGCGGGGTCGACCTCGCGACGGACCAGCCCGCGCGCCTGAAGCCGGTCGACGATCCCGGTGACGTTGGAGGCGTCACAGGCGAGCAGGTCGGCAAGGGTGCGCATGGGCCTCGGCTCCCGCAGGAGGCTGAGCATCTTGCCCTGCATGAGCGTGAGACCGCGCTCCGCCGCCACCGCGGCGAAGTGCCGGTAGTAGCCTGCCGCGGCCCGCGCGAGTTGGTCCATGAGCTGGACGGGCGTGGGGACGGCCGTGCGCGGCGTGGCGGACTGAGTCATGGGTCAAGTGTAGGCAAGATTGCTTGACATCCTCAACCATTGAGGATTACTTTCATGCTATTGCTTGAAGACATCAACCATATATGCCTTCAATTGCCGGGCCCCGGAGCCCGTGCGCAGCCCAACTCCTCACCGGTACAGCGCTGTTCAGCGGCACCTTACGTTCAAGCCCCCTGCCACCTGGAGCACCACCATGACCTCCGCTCTGTTCGTCGTCACCGGCGCCACCCACTGGACCCTGGCCGACGGCACCCAGCACCCGACGGGGTTCTGGGCCGAGGAACTCGCTGAGCCGCACCGGATCTTCCGCGAGGCGGGCTACGAGATCACCGTGGCCACACCCGGTGGTGTCGCCGCGACCGTCGACCGGGGCAGCCTGAGTGCCGCGGCCAACGGTGGCCAGGAGCGAGCCGACGGCCTGGGCGCGTACCTCGACTCCATCGGTGCAGCCCTCAAGAGCCCGGCCAGGCTGGAGGACATCGACCCCGACGCGTACGACCTGGTCTTCTACCCGGGGGGACACGGACCGATGGAGGACCTCGCCCTCGATGCCGCCTCCGGCCGGATCCTCACCCGCGCCCTCGACTCGGGCAAGCCGCTCGGCGTGGTGTGCCACGCACCCGCCGCGCTGCTCGCCGCCCGTCGCGAGGACGGCAGTTGGCCGTTCGCCGGCTACCGGATGACCGCTTTCACCAACGCCGAGGAGACCGCGGTCGGCCTCGCCGCGGGCGCCAGGTGGCTGCTCCAGGACCGCCTCACCGAACTCGGCGCCGACTTCGTCGAGGGCGCCCCGTTCGAGCCGCACACCGTCATCGACCGCAACCTCTACACCGGCCAGAACCCGAGCTCCTCCGCCGCGCTGGCCCGTACGCTCGTCGAGGCCCTGTCCACCGACGCGGGCACCGTGGCGGCACGGCTGAGGGCCACCTTCGACACCGGCCGTACCAAGCCGCTCGCCTGGAGGCTCACCCGGCTGCGGGCTCTGCGCGCACTGCTCACCGAGCAGTCCGAGGTCTTCCTGGCGGCCCTCCGAGCCGACCTGGGCAAGAGCGCGACCGAGGCGTACCACGGCGAGGTCGGATTCACCCTGAACGAGATCGACCACACCCTGACGCACCTGGAGGAGTGGCTGCGCCCCAGGCCGGCCGCCGTTCCGGGCGCGTTCCTGCCCGCGGAGGCACGCGTGGTCCGCGACCCGCTCGGCGTCGTGCTGGTCATCGCACCCTGGAACTACCCGCTCCAGCTCGCCCTCGCCCCGCTGGTGGGCGCCCTGGCGGCGGGGAACACCGCCGTGATCAAGCCCAGCGAGCTCGCCCCGGCCACCTCGGCGGCGATGGCCCGCCTGCTCCCGCGCTACCTCGACCGGGAGGCCGTCGCCGTCGTCGAGGGTGCCGTGCCGGAGACCACGGCACTGCTGGAAGAGCGCTTCGACCACATCTTCTACACCGGCAACGGCACGGTCGGACGGATCGTCATGGCGGCCGCCGCCAGGCACCTCACCCCCGTCACCCTGGAACTCGGCGGCAAGAGCCCCGTCGTGGTCGAACCCGGTGCGGACCTGGCGGTCACCGCGCAGCGGATCGCCCGTGGCAAGTTCCAGAACGCCGGCCAGACCTGCGTCGCCCCCGACTACATCCTCGCCGTCGGCGACACCGCCCCCGAGCTCGAAACGCACCTGGCGGCTGCGGTCCACGCGCTGTACGGGGACGACCCGGCGCTCAGCCCCGAGTACGGGCGGATCGTCAACGAGCGGCACTTCGACCGGCTCGCGGCGCTGCTGGAGGACGGACGTGTCGTCACCGGTGGGGGACACGACCGCGCGAACCGCTACCTCGCTCCCACCGTCCTCGCCGACGTGTCCGAGAACGCGCCCGTGATGCAGGCGGAGATCTTCGGTCCCGTTCTGCCGATCATCGCCGTGCCCGACCTCGACGCGGCGATCGCCTTCATCAACAACCGGGACAAGCCGCTCGCCCTCTACGCCTTCACCGAGTCGGAGCGGACCAAGCAGCGGCTGGCGGAGGAGACCTCCTCCGGCGCTCTCGTCTTCGGTCTGCCCGTCTCCTACCTGGCGGTGCCCGAGCTGCCGTTCGGCGGCGTGGGCGAGAGCGGCATGGGCCGCTACCACGGCGAGTACTCCATCGACACCTTCAGCCACCTCAAGGCCGTCCTCGACAAGCCCCTCGGCTGACCCGGCCCGCGAGGAGCCGGCCCGGCCCGTGAGAAGCCGACGCGGCCCGCGGGAAGCCGGCCCGGTGCACGAGAAGATGGCGGTCCCCGGCAGCCGGCCGGGGACCGTCCCACCGTCAAAACCCAGGAGGGCACGAGCATGAGCACATCGAACACACCGGACCGGCCGGACCGCGGACCGGCCCCGGTCGACCACCAGGCGGCAGTCGCGGCGGAGAGCGCCAGACTCGTCACCGTGGCCAGGGAGGCCGACCTCGCGACCGCGATCCCCACCTGTCCCGGCTGGACGCTCGCCGACCTGGTCAGGCACACCGGCACCGTGCACCGCTGGTTCACCAACCTGCTGCGCCAGCGGGTCCAGGAGCGGCCGCTCAGCCGCGAGGTCGACCTGCGGCTGCCGGAGCAGCACGACGGCTATGTCGACTGGCTGGCTGCCGGTGCGGCCGAGGCCGCCGACGTGTTCGCGACCATCGACCCCGACTCGCCGATGTGGGCCTGGGGTGCCGATCAGCACGCCAGGTTCTGGATCCGCCGGATGCTGTTCGAGACCCTGGTGCACCGGATCGACGCGGAGCTCGCGCTGGGAGTCCGACCGGCGATCGACCGCGCGCTCGCGGTGGACGGCGTGGACGAGTTCCTGGTCAACCTCCCCTTCGCCGCATCCTTCGCCCCCAAGACCGCCCAGCTGCGCGGCGCCGACCGGGCCATCCGCTTCAGCTGCACCGACGGGGACGGCGACTGGCTGGTCCGCCTGCGTCCCGACGGCTTCGGGATCGAGGTGGACCGTACGGGGCCGAAGGCCACCACCCCGGATGCGACGGTCCGGGGAACCGCAGCGGATCTGCTGCTGCTCGTCTACGGCCGTCTGGACCACGCGGCGGGCGGCTTCGAGCTGCTCGGGGACAAGGAGCTGCTCGCGCACTGGTTCGCCAACTCCGAGTTCTGAGACGCCAGTCGGCCTGAACAGCGGCCGGTCGGACGACGGAGGCGCACCGCGCCTCCGAGCGCCGCAGACGCCGGGTCCCGGGCCGCGGATGCGCGCCCGGGTCCGTCCCGTCCGGACCCGGGCGCGACGGCGGCCGCGCACTCTCCACGGCGTTGCGCGCCTGGACAGTGCACGGCCGCCGTCTGCCGAACGATCGGACGGACAGGGCCGAAGCTCCGTGTGTGACCGGAGGCCCTGCCCGTGCGATGCCGGGGGGCGTCTGCACCGTTGCCACGCGGTCGGGCAGAGGAGTGACGGGTCGGGACGGTGAGGCGTGCCGGGGTGGTGGGGCGGGTAGGCGCTGAGCATGGGAGCGTCCTTCCGAAGGTTTCGCCGGGCCCGCCGGGGCGCGGCGCCGACCCCCGACCGCCCGAAGAGTGCTGGGCGGCCGGAGCCCGAGGAGGCCGTCGAGGAACTGGCCGCGCTCAGCGCGGACATGGAGCGGCGGCCCCCGGGCGCGACCCCGGAGGCCCGCGAGCGCTGGTACCGGCGCACGGGCAGCGAGCGCGCCACGGTACTGGTCCGCACCCTGGCCGGGCTGCTCGGACGCGGGAGCGTGGCGGCGGCGAAAGGCGCGGGCGTCGGCGGACGGGCGCTGGCCGATCGGCTCGTGCAGGCCGCGCCGCGCATCCCGGTGCGGGACCTGGCGACGCTGCGTGCCCACCACCCGGACGTCGCCGGTCCGGAGGACCTCGCCGACCAGCTGGTCGCCGGGGCCTGCCGGGCGTCGAGCGCGGTCGGCGCGAGCGTCGGTGCGGCGGCCATGCTGCCGGTGCCGCCCGCGATGGCGGTGGAGATCGCGGCCGAGACTCTCGCCGTCGCGGCGGTGGAGATCAAACTGATCGCCGAACTCCACCAGGTCTACGGTCAGCCCGCTGCCGGCACCGCCGCCCAGCGGGCCACCGCGTACGTCGTGGCCTGGGCGAACCAGCGGGGCATCGACCCGACGTCCCTGGTCGGCCCGGCGGGCTTCGCGGTGGTGGCTGTCGGTTCGGAGGTGCGGCAGAAACTGCGCAGGCGGCTGACCCGGAGTACTCTGCGCAGGCTGCCGTCGCTGACACCACTGCTGGTCGGCGCGGGGTTCGGCGCCACCGTGAATCGGCGCGACACCCGCAAGCTGGCCGACAAGGTCAGGGCCGACCTGCGCCACCGCCCGCCGGTCGATCCCGTCTACTGGTCCGACGCCGCCCCCGGCGGCCCGGCGCAGTGACGGCCGGCGCCCTCGCTCCTGTCCGGGTGCCCGGCACCCGCCGGCGGCCGAGTCCACGCCGGGTGCAGGTCCGCGCTGGCGATCCTGCTCGGGTCGGCGATGAACGCTGGCTCATGGCCGAAGCCCGACTGCTCCGGGCCACTGGCAGCTCCTGCCGCCGCTGACGGTCGGTGAACTCCCGCTCGTGCCCGTCCGCGCCGCTTCCTGTGACCACTATTGACGGGAAGTCTAATAGTCTCTAGCTTCTCGAAAGGAGGGGCCCGTCAGGCCGGCCGCCCCTCGGCGACCCGAGGAGGAGTTGTCCATGACCACGACCCAGCGCAGCAGCGACAGCAAGGGTGGCAGCGGGGCCGGCGCCCGGCCAGGCGCCGAGCGGTTGGTCAGGGACCGCCGACGCACGGCCGAGCGGCTGCTCGCCTCCTCCGCGAAGCTCTCCTTCGACCCGCTCAAGGACGTCGACTGGGCCGCCGAGCCGCTCCCCGGCCGCTACTACTCGCCGCCCCGGCAGCTGTCCCTCTACGGGACCGAACTCTGGGAGCAGTTGACGGAGGACCAGCGGATCGAGCTCAGCAAGCACGAGGTGGCGAGCATCGCCAGCGTGGGCATCTGGTTCGAGGAGATCCTGATGCAGATGCTGCTGCGCCACGCCTTCGACCGCGACCCGACCACCGCGCACGTGCAGTACGCGCTGACCGAGATCGCGGACGAGTGCCGGCACTCGGTGATGTTCGCGAAGATGATCTCCTGGATGGGCGTGCCCGCCTACGGTCCCGGACGGCTCTCGCACGAACTGGGGCGCTTCTTCAAGGCCACCTCGACCCACAGCCAGACCTTCGGCGGCACCATGTACGTCGAGGAGATCCTGGACGCCTTCCAGCGCGAGCTGATGAACGACGAGTCGCTGCAACCGCTGACCCGTCAGGTCTCCCGAATCCATGTGATCGAGGAGTCGCGGCACATCAGCTATGCCCGCGAGGAGCTTCAGCGGGGGCGTCTGGGCCCGGTCCGCCGCCGCTGGGAACAGCTGTTCATCGGACTGATCATCCTCCGGTCGACCAGGAGCCTGATCAACCCCCGGGTCTACGCCGCAGTCGGCATAGACCCGCGGGTGGGCCGCGAGGCCGCCCGCCGCAACCCGCACTGGCGGGCCGTCAAGACGGAGATGGCTGCCAAGGTGATCGGCGTCCTGGACCGGTCGGGTCTGGTCGGGTGCACCAACCGCTGGCTGCTGCGCAAGGCCGGTGTGATCGCCTGAGATCCCAAGTTCCGTAAGCCAAAGGCCGGTTGGGGGCGGCCCCCCGTGACCGTCCCCAACCGGCAGCTCAGAACTCCCTACCACCAGTTGGTGCAGGTGATCACACCGTCCGCGGTGAGAGCGCAGGCCCGGAACCGGTAGTTCGGGTCACTGCTGGTGGCCTTGGCGGCGGAGGTCTTCGAGCTGCCGTTGCCGTGGTCCACCTGGAAGGGGCCGCACTGGAGCCAGGTCCGCCCGCCGTCGCGCGTCCAGTCCATCCAGACGCTCTCGGACGAGGTGGTGGCGCCTTCGAGCTTCGCGAAGCCACGGCCGCCCGCGGACTGCAGCGAGATGGTGTCGCCGTCGTGGAAGGACGAACGCTGCACGGTGCCGGAGGCGTTGTCGGAGACGTCGACGAAGCCGTTGGCACCGCCGGAGCAGTCGGCGGCGGAGGCCAGCGCCGGGCCGGCCGCCGGGCCGACGATCAGCAGACCGGCGCCGAGCGCGAGCGCGGCAGTGGTGGCACCGATGGCACGGGTGATGAACATGACGATCCTCCTGGGTTGGTGTGACGGTGTGCTGCACGTCGGTGTGACGGTGTGCTGCGCGACGGGACTCAGCTGCAGGCCGGAACCCCGTCGAGCCAAGCGCCGCCCTGGACGTAGATGTTGGTGACCCACGCCCGGTAGTCCGGCAGGAACGACCAGGCGTCGTTGGTGATGCCCTCGGCCGTCACGCTCTGGGCGTGCTTCTGACAGCCGACCCGCACGGTGGCCGGGCCGGGGAAGGCGTGGACCCGGGCGCTGTCCATCGCGGGCTGGGTGTGCGACCACACGCCGGTGCCCCAGGTGCTGAACACCTGCCCCTGCACCGGGCCCGGGTTGATCCGCACCACCCCGAACAGATCGCCGCCGAGGCGGACGTCGTTCACCATGATGTGCGTTCCCGACTCCCGCGCCTCGACCATCTTCCCGGCGCCCAGGTAGACGGCGATGTGGTGGAGGTCGGCCGCGTTGCCGTAGGCGATCAGGTCACCGGGCAGCAGCGGACCGAGGCCCTGGTCGGGAGTGAAACGCTGCGCCGCGTGGACGGTGTAGAACTGGTCGTCGGCGGAGCCGCCCAGGATGTCCTGGCCCACGGCCTGGGCGTACGCGTACCTGACCAGCCCGGAGCAGTCGAAGCCGAGCCGTTCCGCGTCGTGGTCGCTCGCCGGGTCCACCCCGTCCGGGTGGCCGTACGTCGCGCCCGGCTGGTCGCCGTGACCACCGCCCCAGGTGTACCAGACGCCGATCTGTGAGCAGGCCGCCCGCACCGCGTTCTCGGCGGCGGCCGAGGCGCCGGGGGCGAGGACCGCGCAGTCACCGTCGGCGGTGGACCCGGGGAAAGCGGCACTGATGGCAAGGGCCTCGCCGGTGCTGTCGGGCATCGGACCGATCGCGAAGGCGAGACCTGCGGCGGCGGCCGCAGCGGCGGTGATTCGGATTCTCATGGTGGGTGCTCCACTCCTCGGAAGTTCCCGGCCGGTTCCCTGACGCGCCCTCGGGGTCTGCCGGCCCGGTGGCCGCCGGTCTCTCCCGACGCGGTCTTCTGACGCGGTGTCCCCCCGACGCGGTTGGACGGTCGGCTGGGTCGGCCCGACGGAGCGCGGCGGAGCCGGCGGAGCCCCTGCGAGCTCCGGCGGGCCGATGACTTGAGCCTTCCTCACCGAGCAGCCGAAAACTACGAGGCAGCCGTCTCCCACGGCGGCAGGAGACGGGAAACGATCGGGAAACCTCCCGTGACCTGCGGTGACGTCATCTCAGGACCCGGCGCACCCGGCGTCGTACGGCTGATCCGGCAGCAGCTGCGCCCACCGCCCCCGGTCCACGGGACCGACCAGGGTGCAGACCGCCGCCGCCTGCCGTCCCGGATCCGCGTCCCACAGCCTGACGGTGCCGTCGTTCCCGCTGCTTGCCAGCGTCGCTCCGTCCGGGCTGAAGGCGACGCCCCATACCGCGCTGGTGTGTCCGGTGAGGACGGCGATGCTCCCGTGAGTGCCGGTGTCCCAGAGGCGTACGGTGGCGTCGTTCCCGCTGCTGGCCAGGGTGTGCCCGTCGCGCTCGAAGGCCAGGCCCCGGACCGAACCCGTGTGTCCGGTGAGGACGGCGATGCTCCCGTGAGTGCCGGTGTCCCAGAGGCGTACGGTGGCGTCGTTGCCGCTGCTCGCCAGGATGCGCCCGTCGGGGCCGTACGCCAGCCCCCTGACCGAACCCGTGTGTCCGGTGAGCGTGCCGGTGAGCCGTCCGCCGGCCACCTCCCACAGAGCGATCGTCAGATCATCACTGCCGCTGGCCAGGGTCTGGCCATCGGGGCTGAACGCCAGGGCATTGACGAAATCGGTGTGCCCGTTGAGCACCGCCACCACCCGCTGGTCCCTGACGTCCCAGAGCCGCACCGTGCGGTCCTCACCCGCCGAGGCGAGCAGCCGCCCGTCCGGACTGAAGGCCACCGCGAGCACCGAACCCTGATGACCAGTCAACGTTGCCACCGGGAGTCCGCGGTCGATGTCCCACAGCCTGACCGTCCGGTCGGCGCCGCCGGTGGCGGCCAGCGAGCCGTCCGGGCTGCACGCCACCGCGAACACCGAACCCTCGTGGCCGGTCAAGGAGTGCAGCACCCGGTGCGACCCGGCATCCCAGACTCCCACCGTGTGATCGGCCCCGGCCGTGACCAGCCGCCGTCCGTCCGGGCCGAAGGCCACCTTCCACACCTCGGTGAACGGGCGCGGGACCAGCGCCGCCGTTCCCGGATCCCAGAGCACCACCGACTGGTCGAAGCCCGCGGTGGCCACCTGGCCGTGCGAACTCACCGCCACGCCCTGCACATAGTCCGTGTGACCGGCGAGCGTGGCGACCGTCCGCAGGCTCGGCACGTCCCACAGCCGCGCCGTGCCGTCGCCGCTCGCGCTGACCACCGTGCTGCCGTCCGGGGTGAAGGCGACCGCGTTGATGTCGTCGGTGTGGCCGGTGAGTGTGGCGGTGTTCTCGTGGCTGGTGGTGTCCCAGAGGCGCAGGGTGCGGTCGGCGCTCCCGGAGGCGATGGTCCGCCCGTCCGGGCTGAAGGTGAGGCCGAGGACATCGTCGGTGTGGCCGGTCAGCACCGCGACACTCTGCCGGCCGGCGGTGTCCCAGAGGCGCACGGTCCGGTCCGCGCCGGCGGAGGCGATCGTCCGCCCGTCCGGGCTGAAGGCGACCGCGTCGACCTCCTCGGTGTGACCGGTGAGAACGGCGACGGCCTGGTGGCTGGCGGTGTCCCAGAGCCGGACGGTGTGATCCGCACCCGCCGAGGCGAGCAGCCGACCGTCGGGGCTGAACGCCACCGCGCGGGCGGCGTCACCGTGGCCCGTCATCACGGCTCTCTCGCGGTGGGCGGCCACGTCCCACAGCCGCACCGTGCCGTCCGAGGCGGCCGAGGCCACCGAAGAGCCGTCCGGGCTGAAGGCCACCGACCGCACCCGCCCCCGATGGCCCGTCAGCGTGGCGATCAGGGTGCGCTCCGAGGTGTCCCACAGCTTCACCGCTTCATCCGAACCGGCCGACGCCAGCAGGCGGCCGTCCGGCGCGAAGGCGACCGCGTTGACCGGCCCGCCGTGGCCGAGCAGTCGGCCCTGGAACGGCTGCGCCTGCGTACTCAGCAGCGCACCACGAGCCTCCACGGTCGGCGAACTCCGGTACGCCGCACGGGCCAGCAGCATCGCCGCCTCCGGCCGCCCGACCGCCAGCGCCGCCGCACGGGCCGCCATCGCCCGTGACTGGGCCTCGCGCCGTTGGGCGAGTGCCCCGGACCGCTGCTGCAACGCCAGGGCCCCGGCCAGCAGGGTCAGCGCCAGCAGGGCGGCGAGCGTGGCCACCATCCGCCGCTGGCGGCTGGACTGCCGCTCGGCCGCCTGCCGCTGGGCCTCCTCGGCGGCCACGCTCGCCGACAGGAAAGCCGCCTCGCCGCTGCCGAGTTCAGAGCGCCGACCGCCGTCCTCGGCCCACTCCCGGGCCGCCGCCAGCTTGGTGCCCCGATACAGCAGAGCGGGGTCCTGGCCTTCGCGCTGCCACTCCGCCGTGGCCTCCGCCAGCTGCTGACGGCCCAGCAGCGCCGTACGGTCTACCTGGATCCAGCGCCGCAGGCGGGGCCAGGCCCGCAGCAGTGCCTCATGGGTGATCTCCACCGCCTCGCGGTCCGCCGTGACCAGCCGGGCCCGGACGAAGGCGTCCAGCACCGCCGCCGCGCCGTCGGGGTCGGACGACTGCCGCAGCAGCCGGTCGCGTTCCGCGCGCGAGCGGGTCTCCTCGCCGCCCTCCCGCAGATGCACGAGCCGCACCAGCAGGCGGCGTGCGAGCCGCTGTTCGGCGGGGGTGAGCCGGGTGAAGACGTCCTCGGCGGTCCGGGCGACCGCGCCGTGGATTCCTCCGCTGTGCAGATACCCCTCCACGGTCATGACCCGGCCCTGGCGCTGGTGCCAGGTGGCGCGCAGCGCGTGTGAGAGCAGCGGGAGCGCCCCGGCTGGCGGTCCGGCCCCCACGGCGCCGCCGGGCAGGTCGTCCGGGCTGCCGAGGTCGCGCAGCAACAGCTCCACCAGGCCGGGTTCCAGGACCAGTTGGGCCTGTTCCGCAGGGCGGGTGATCGAGGCGCGCAGCTCGGCGGCGTTCATCGGCGGCAGCGCGAGCGAGCCGTGGGTGAAGACCGGGGCGAGTTCGGGGTGCTCAAGACATCGCCCGCAGAAGTCGGCCCGGACACCCAGCAGGACGGCCACCGGCAGCCGGGCCGTGGCCGCGTCGGAGGGGGCGGTGGACTGCGGGGGAGCGGCGAGGCCGTGCAGAAAGCGGATGAAGGCGCGCTGTTCGGCCTCGTCCGTACAGAGGGTGAAGGTCTCCTCGAACTGGTCCACCACCAGCACCAGACCACCGGGTGCGCCGCTGCCGGCGGGCCGGGAGGGCTGGATTCCCGGTTCGACCCCGGGTTCGGTCCCGGGCTCGGGTCCCGCGCCGACGCCCGGCGCGGCGGCGGGCAGCTGCCAGGCGCGGCCGAGCGCTGCCCGGAACTCCTCGGCCGCCTCCTGGGGGGAGCCGAGCAGTTGAGTGACCGTCAGACAAGGCGCCACGCCGCCCAGCGTCGACTCCAGTGCTCTGAGCAGCGCGGCGAGCGGTCGGCCGGTCGGGGTGCCGACCACGACGGGCCAGTCCGCGCAGTCGGCCACCGGCGGTGCCCCGTCCTGCGACGGCCGGTCCGGGAAGCGGCCGTCGCGGAGCGCGGGCAGCAGTCCCGCCATCAGCAGCGAGGACTTGCCCGCGCCGGAGGGGGCCACCAGCGCGACCGGGCCGCGGCCGATCCGCTCGGCCAGCCGGTCGAGCAGCGCGGTGCAGGTCGCCTCACGGCCGAAGAACCACCGGGCCTCGCGCGAGCCGAAGGCCGCCAGTCCCGGGTACGGACACTCGGGACGGGTCGCGTCCGCGGCGTGCGGTTGGCCCTCGCCCGGTGGTTGCGCCGGTGCCGGGACGGCCGTGCGCGCCTGTTCCGTACCGACCAGCCGCAGCAGCAGTCCACCGGCCTGAAGGGCTTCGTCGCAGCGGCGGGCCACATCGGGCGTGGCCGGCTTGGTGCCGTTCTCGATCTTGCTGAGATAGCCCTTGCTGTAGTGGATCAGCCGGGCGAGTTCGCTCAGCGACATCCGCCGGGCTGCCCGCAACTCCCGTAGCCGTACGCCGAACTGGCTCTCCGCCCCCTCCGGCCCGGCCTGTGCCGCGCCGCTCCCGCCCGCCTTCGGTCCCCGGTCCATACGTACCCCTGCGGTCCTCGCCCGGACCCGCTCCGCCGATCGGGTCCTCGGTGTGGCACCGTCAGGTTACGTTCCGTAGCAGCCCTCGCGAGGGCCGTACAGGGGCCGCCCCCCGGGAGGGGTGGCTCCGCGGGACAGGTCGGCCCGTTCGGGGGACGGCCGGGCCCTGCGCAGTCGTATGAAGCATCGAAAAGGATCTGTGCGTTCGAGTATGCGCAGGCCGGTCAGAGCGGGAGCAGGTCGGGGCGCTTGGCCTCGACATGGTCGCCCGAGGACTCGCCGCGCAGTCGGCGTCCGACCCAGGGCAGCAGGAACTCGCGCGCCCACTGGATGTTCTCCCGGCGGACGTCGGCCGAGGACGGCGTCGGCTGGAACGGCCACGGCGCCTCCGGGTCGTCCACAGCGAGGCCGAGGGACCGGGCGGCCAGCAGGGCGACGCGCTGGTGGCCGTCGGGGGAGAGGTGCAGCCGGTCCTCGCTCCAGGCGCGGCGGTCGTGCACCGAGCGCAGCGACCAGAGGTCGGCCACGGCGCAGCCGTTGCGGTCGGCGATCGCCCGCAGATGGTTGTTGTAGGTCGCGATCTTGCCCCGGAGCAGTCCGAGCACGGGAACGCCACGGGTGTCGAAGCCGGTGCAGATCAGCAGCGTGCCCACGTGCTCGCGCAGCTCCACGATCGCGGCCTCGAACCGCTCCGCGACATCGTCCGGGTCGCTGCCCGGCCGCAGGATGTCGTTTCCCCCCGCGCACAGCGTCACCAGATCCGGCGCGATCCGCCGCACCTGGGGAACCTGCTCGGCGACGATCTGGTCCAACAGCCGTCCCCGGACGGCAAGGTTGGCATAACGGAAGTCGCCGTCGGGGCGGCGTGCGGACAGCATCCCGGCAAGGCGGTCGGCCCAGCCGGCGAACTGGCCGTCCGGGCGCGGATCGTTGAGGCCCTCGGTGAAGCTGTCCCCGAGGGCTGCGTAGGAGCTGAGGTCAAGGGTCTCCTGGTTGTCAGCCATGACCGTAATACTTCACTGACTAAAGTAACCTACGCCACCGTAGGTGACAGGTCGCGCTGCGTGATCTCGGCCACGCCCTTGCCGACCTGCGACGATGTGCTCGACGAGGGCGAGTTCCACCCACTGGACCTGACATAGCGTCTAGAGTGGTCGGGACTCCCGGGGCCCAGGGAGCGGCAGTCGGGGCGGGTGAGGGGTGGACGTGGAGGCACTGTCGCTGCCGTCGCTGGTGCGGGCGCTGGAGCGGATCGGTCCGACTGAGGCCGCTCTCGGCCCGCTCGCCGGGCATCTTCCGCTCGCTGCTTCCCGGGCCGCTGCTTCCCGGGCCGCTGCTTCGGAGGCTGGTGTTTCCGAGGACCTGGCCTGGGCGGTCTCGGCCGGGCGGGCGCTGTGGGCGCGGGCCGAGGCCGAACCCGCCGTCGCCGAGCTGCTGCGTGCCTGGTGGCGGGGCCTCGCAGGGGTGGCTGATATGACGGTCAATCAGGTGTCCGGTGAGGCGGAGATCGGCACCCTCGTGCAGGCCGGTTCCATCGGGCAGATCAACCTGCACCCGCCCGCGCTCCCGCCTCGGGCACCGCAGCAACTTCCCTTCCATTCGGGCAACTTCGTTGACCGGGATGATGAACGTGCCTCGTGTACAGCCGTGTTGGACCGTCCCGGGGAGGGCCGCCCGGCCGTGCTGGTGCTCAGCGGGGTCGGCGGCGTCGGCAAGAGCGCGCTGAGCCGCCGCTGGGGCCACGAGGTCAGGGGGCAGTTCCCGGACGGAGTGCTCTATGCGGACCTCGGCCGACTGCGCCGGGACGGCGGGGTCGACCTCGCCGAGGTGCTGGCCGACTTCCTGGAGGCGCTGGGTGTGCACCGGTTCTGGCACCCGAAGGGCCTGGCTCGGCTCCAGGCGCGCTTTCGCAGTGAGACCCACGGCCGGCGACTGCTGGTCGTCCTGGACGATGTGCTGATGCGGGAGGAGGCCGAGGCGCTGCTGCCCGGCGACGAGCGCAGTGTCGTCCTGGTCACCAGTCCTCGGCGCCAGTACGACCTGGAGGACGAAGGCGCCGTGGCCGTCCCGATCGGGGTGCTCTCGCAGGAGCACGCCGAGGACCTGCTGGCCGCGCTGATCGGCAGGGCCAGGGCCGCCGCCGAACCGGATGCCGTTGCCGCGCTGGCCCGCTGGTGTGGCGGTCTGCCGATCGCGCTGCGGGTCGCGGGCGGACAGCTGGCGCGCCGCAGGCGGAGCACCGTGGCGGATCTGGTGGATGAGCTGGCATCGGCCGATCGGGCAGCCGGGGCCTGGGAGTCGAAGATGTGGGAACTCTGGGACGGCAGCTACCGCACGCTGTCCCAGAGGGCCGCGCGGCTGTACCGGCTGCTGGCCCACCACCCGGGGGTCTCCTTCACTCCGGCCGCCGCTGCCGCCGCGACAGCGCTCTCGCTCGCCGAGACCGAGGAGGCCTTGGACGAACTCCTCACCGCCAGCCTGCTGGAGGAGGACGGCGACGGTCGGCTCGGCTACCACCGTCCGCTGCGCGAGCACGCCCGTCGGGTCGCGCAGACCGAGGACCCGCGCGGTGCGGAGCGGCAGGCGTCCTGGCTGCGGACGGTCCGCTGGTACGCCCGGCAGGCCGAGCGTGCCGACCGGATCGCGCTCGGCACTCGCCTGCGCTATCTGACGCCGCTGCCCGACTGCCACGGTCCGGACGTCCCGTTCGCCGATGCGGCCGAGGCCAATGGCTGGTTCTGGGCCGAGCGTTACACCCTGCTCGGCTGTATGCACGAGGCGTTCGACCTTGGTGAGGACGAACTGGTTTGCCGGCTGGCCGAGCCGCTCTGGGCACTGGTGATGAACTACCGCCCGTACGCGTACTGGATCGCGGCGTACTCGATGGCGGTCGAGGCGGCCGAGCGGTCGGAGGATCTGCTGCAGCTGGCCCGCTTCCGCAGTCAACTGGCGCGCGCGTACTGGGAGCTGGGTGACATGGAGTCCGCCCACGCCGAGCTCGGCCCGGCGCTCGCGGCAGCCCGGGCTGCACAGGACGAGCGGGCGGAGGCCTCGGTACTGGAGTTCACCGGCAAGGCGTACCTGGCGGAGCAGCTGCTCGACCGGACGAATCCGGCGAATGAGCTGCTCGACAAGGCGGAGGACGCCTTCCGGGAGGCGCTGCGGATCAACGAGAGCCTCCACCGCTCGCGCGGTGCCCGGCTGCAACTGCACCATCTCGGGCAGGTGTCGGTACGGCGCGGCCGATGGGAGGAGGCCGCCGAGGTGCTCGTCCGGGCCTTCGAGCTCGGTGCGGCGGCGGAGGTCTCGGCGGCCGGGGGCTCTTCGTCCGGGCCGCCTGCCGTCGCGCCTGTCGCCCCGCCGGCGGGACTGTCCGACGGCGGCCCGGACGAGCGCACCAGTGCCAGGATCGCGACCACCCTCGGCAGTGCCTGTCTCCAACTCGGGCAGTACGAGCGCGCCTTGGAGCTCCTCGACTGGGCGGACGAGATCGTCCGGCGTCGGGACACCCCGATGGACGAGGCGCCGATCCTGGAGAGCCTTTCCCGCGCCGCCGACGCCCAGGGCGACACCGCCCGCGCCCGGGAGTACCTGGCCCGTGCCCTGGCGATCCACGAGGCCACCGGCAGTCCCCGCGCCGCCGAACTGCGGGCGGCACTCGACAGCTACGGGGAACCGGAGTCCTGACCGGGCGGGCCACTGCGGTGGGCACTGCGACACCTGCGCCGGCGCGCCGACCCGGAGACCTAGGCGCCGGTTGCGGGTGTGAAGGTGGCGGTGTAGCGGTGGCCGCCGATTTCCAGGCGCAGGGAGCGCGGGGGCTCTGGGTGCGTGGCACTCAGGGCATGCTGGAGGGCGGAGACGGCCAGCAGGGGGTCAGGGCCCGGTCCGCCGCCGGCCTCCGAGCGCAGTTCGGTATGGAACGGCCGCCCACCGTCACGTAGTTGGAGCAGACATCGGGTGCGGTCCAGCACCACGGCCGCGATCCGGCACTGCGGGAAGCGGGCCAGTGTACGTTCCGGCCAGGTCTCGTCCACCGGGCCATGGCCGGCTCCGGTGCCCGCCCGACGGGCGAGGACGGTGGCGCTCTGGGCCAAGTGGTGGGCCTGTGGGGTCGGTTCGCAGAGCCGGTGCTGCTGTACGGGGGCGTCCGTGGGGGCCGGCGAGTGCGGGCTGAGGTCGAGCAGACGGGCGGGGAAGCGGCGGACGCGGATCACGGCCGGTTTGCCCTCGGCCTCGGGTTCCACCAGCTCCGTGCGGACCGTGAACTCGCGGACCGGCTCGGCGCAGATCGCGGGCAGCGGTACGGGCTGCGGCAACGGCCGCTCGGTGGGCGCGGGCAGGCCGAGGTGGCCGTAGATCAGCTCGGTGAGCAGCGCGAGGGACTGGTCCTCGTGGCTGAAGGCT
The DNA here is from genome assembly GCF_029892105.1 of Kitasatospora sp. GP82. Taxonomy (GTDB): domain Bacteria; phylum Actinomycetota; class Actinomycetes; order Streptomycetales; family Streptomycetaceae; genus Kitasatospora. Next base: position 61,179 of record NZ_JARZAJ010000038.1, read on the forward strand.
CCGGCCGGGAGGGGTACCGGGGGCGGGACGTGGTCGAACTGGGGCCGCAACGGGTGTCGCAGGTCCAGGCGCGGTGCACCGCGCCGGAGTTCATTCATCGGCGAGTCCTCGGCGACCTCGGGTCCGCCGTCCGTTGCGAGCAGCAGTGGCAGGCCGACCGCGGCACCGTAGAGGGCGACCGAGCCGTGGTCGCAGACCAGGGTGTCGGCGGCGACCAGGGCGGCGCGCCAGCCCTCGTCCGGCGGTATCAGGATCAGACCTGCCGCCAGCGCGGACCTCAGCCACAGCCGGAGCTGGAACTCCCCGTGGTACGTCCACACGTTCGGGTGCATGACGAGTGCGGTGCGGTACTCGTCCACGGGCAGTTCGGCGAGCAGGCGGGCCGCGAGCTGCGGATGACGTCCGATCAGTGACTCCGGGCCCCAGGTGGAGGAGAGCAGTACGAGCGACTGCGCCGGCCCCACAGCGAGCGCGGACCGGTAGTCCTCGCGCCAGGGCAGGCTGGCGCGCAGGCGGTCGTGGCAGGGGTCGCCGACGACGGTGGCGTACTCGGCGGCGGGCGGGCAGTGGTGTCCCAGGCGGCGTACCTGCTCGGGGTGCGCGAGACCGATGCCGGCCGGGACGACCCGTCCGTTGTGGAGCAGCTGCTCGGGGGTGAGGCCGGAGGGCGCAGACTGTGCGGCGGCGTACTCGGGCTGGAGCTTGTTGAACCCCGCTCCGTGCGGGACGAGCAGGACCGGGGTGGGGAGGGCGTACAGGTCGCCGTTGGCGCTGGCGGTGAGTGCCAGGTGGAAGGGACGGCGGACGGCTTCGTCCCACGGGATGCTGCGGGCGTCGAGCGTGTCGAGCAGTGCGGGCAGCCCGTCCTCGAAGGCCGAGCCGGCGGCGACGGTGAAGGAGAGTTCGATCCGGGTGTCGTCGGCGAGTACCGGGACGATGTCCAGCAGCCGGTTGAGAGCGGTGGCCGTACGGATCACCAGGAGGACTCGGCGGACGGTAACGACCGTCGCCGCGCCCCCGAACCGCACCTCGGCCACCTCATCCGCAACCCCACCCCGACGACCTCGCCCAGTCCTCCCGGCTCCCGGCTCCCGGCTCCCGGCTCCCGGCTCCCGGCTCCCGGCTCCCGGCTCCCGGCTCCCGGCTCCCGGCTCCCGGCTCCCGGCTCCCGGCTCC
>NZ_JARZAJ010000039.1 GCF_029892105.1 Kitasatospora sp. GP82
CGCCACCGAAGCCACCGCCACGGTTGTCGCGGTCGCGGTCACGGCCGAAGGACGGACGCTCACGGTCGCGGTCACGGTTGAAGCCACCACGGTCGTCGCGGTTGCGGTCACGGTCGCCGAACGAACGGGCGCCACGGTCATCGCGGTTGAAGCCACCGGAACGGTTGTCCCGGTCACGGCCGCCACCGAAGCCACCGCCACGGTTGTCGCGGTCGCGGTCACGGCCGAAGGACGGACGCTCACGGTCGCGGTCACGGTTGAAGCCACCACGGTCGCCACGGTCGTCGCGGTTGCGGTCACGGTCACCGTACGAGGAGGAGCGCTCGGAGCGCGCCTCTCGGTACGACGGCGCCTCGGCCACGGGTGCCTCGGTCGAAGCCGGGACCGACTCGGGCGCGGACGCCGTAGCCTCCTCGACAGCGGCCTCGACCTCGTCCACGATGCCCAGCTCGGCACGCTCACGCGCGGCACGAGCGGCCAGACGGTCGGCCTCCTCGCGCAGCTCGGTGGCGCGACGCTGCGCGCGCTCCAGCTGGCGGGTCATCTCGGCGACCTCGCGCTCCGCCGCACCGGCGATGCCGGAGGCGGACTCGGCCTGCACCTCGACCAGCGAGCGGGCACCGGTGATCCGGGCGACCTCGGGGTCGAAGGCGTGGTCGAGGATGTGGCGGCCGGCGTCGACGCCCGCGTCCTCCATCAGGCGGAAGACGCTGCGGCGCTGGTGCGGGAGCACCAGGGTGACGACGGTGCCGGAGCGGCCGGCCCGCGCGGTGCGGCCGGAGCGGTGCAGGTAGTCCTTGTGGTCACCGGCCGGGTCGACGTTGAGGACCAGGTCGATGCCGTCGACGTGGATGCCACGCGCGGCGACGTCGGTGGCGACGACGACGTTGACGTAGCCGTCCTTGAAGTCACCGAGCACCCGGGTACGGGCGCCCTGGGTCATACCGCCGTGCAGCGCGTCGGCCTTCACGCCGGCCTCGATGAGCTGCTCGGCGACGCGGTCGGCGCCCATCTGGGTGCGGACGAAGATGATCGTGCGGCCCTTGCGGGCGGCGATCGCGTTGGTGATCGGCGCCTTGTCCTTGGGCTTCACCACGAGGATGTGGTGGGTCATGGTGGTGACCGCACCGGCCGACGGGTCGACCTCGTGGGTGACCGGGCTGTTCAGGTAGCGCTTGACCAGCGTGTCGATCTCGTTCTCCAGGGTGGCGGAGAACAGCAGGCGCTGGCCGCCGGCCGGCACCTGGTCGAGGATCTCGGTGACCTCGGGCAGGAAGCCCATGTCGGCCATCTGGTCGGCCTCGTCGAGGACGGCGACCTGGACGTCGGCGAGCTTGGCGCTGCCACGGTTGATCAGGTCACGCAGTCGGCCGGGGGTGGCGACCAGGACGTCGACGCCGCGCTCCAGCGCGTAGATCTGGTTGGACATCGACGTGCCACCGCAGACGACCTTGAGCTTGAGGCCGAGCACCGAGCCGAAGGGCTCCAGAGCGTCGGCGACCTGCATCGCCAGCTCGCGGGTCGGGACGAGGATCAGGCCGCGCGGGTGCTTGGGCTTGGTGCGCTCGCCATCGGCGAGGCGGGTGAGCAGCGGGAGACCGAAGCTCAGGGTCTTGCCGGAGCCGGTACGGCCACGGCCCAGGACGTCCTTTCCGGCCAGGGCGTCCGGGATGGTCGCGGCCTGGATCGGGAAGGGGGTGGTGACGCCGCGCTTGGCGAGGGCACGCACGACGTCGTCCGGCAGGCCCAGGTCACCGAAGGTGAGGGTGGGCTCGGCGGCGTCGGCGTCGTCGGCGTTCTCGGCGTCGAGGTTCTCGACGGCGTCGGCGTTCTCGGCGTCGTGAGCGTTCACGACTGCGTCGACGTTGTCGATCTCGGTGGAGTCGGCGGTGGCAGGGGCATCGGCGTCCGAACCGCTCGCGGGCATGGCAAAGCGGTCGTCGTCAACGAGAGACATTCAAAACCTTCCGGAAGTGGCACGCGCCTAAGTCCGGGGTTCTGTTTACAACCGCCTCTATGCGGTAGCCACGGATCGCCGGAACGCGCCAAGGGCGCCAGATCGGAACAGGGCGCCAGACAGATGAATCAAACGAACGATCTACCACCATAGAGGAACCTGTGGATCCAAGGCAAATGCGCTGGCCAGGGCACTAATGGGCGGTCGAGTCCCGAGTCGGGGACGCTGTTGCGGGGTTGCTCGGCGAAGGGTCCGGGGCCGTCGAGGGCGACGGTGCCGGCGGGGGCGGAGCACTGGTGGGCGAGCTCCCGGAGGAGGCGGTGGGGCCGGCCGTCGAACCGCTCGAAGGCTTCGGCGAAGGAGCCGGATGCGTCGCCGGACTGCCGCTGGGAGCGCCGGCCTCCCCGCCGGGCGTCGAGCCGGGCTGACCGGGAGCAGGCGGCGGGGTGGCCCCGGGCAGCGCGGGCCCCGGCGAAGCCGTACCGCCCCCGGCCGCCGGTGACTCCGCACCCGCACTGCCGCCCCCGCCGCCGGGACGCTCCATCCGCTGCGCGCTCCCGGGCCTTCCCGGCACACCACTGGCGCCCGCCTTCCCGATCACGCCGGCCTGCCCGACCGGCTGGGTGCCGTGCTGCTGCTCCGAGGAGCCCGCCCCGACCGACATGCAGCCCGCCATCCCCATCCCCGCGAGCGCCAGCACCACGCCGCCCGCCAGGCGCGCCCGCGCGCTCCTGCGCGCCCGCCCGGCAGCCGGGCCGGACAGCACCCGAACCCTGCGGACCACGCGGGCCCCGCCGACGACACGGGCCTGCGATGCCTCCGATGCCGGCGAACGTGCCGGCGCAGCCGCCCCGGTCGCCCCGGCTGCCTCTGCCGGGCCCCGCGTTCCGTGCGCCGCCCCTGCCGTCTGCGCCTTCCGAGCCGTACGCCCTGCCATCACCGAGCCACCTCTCCTGCCCGCCCCGCCCGGGTCGGCCGACGACGGCCGCCCGCGCACGCTCCGGCTCGCCGCGCGCACGCTCGGCACGGACGGCCGCTTCCGGTGCCCAACGCGCGCGGGGCTCCCCGGACACGGGCAGTGGGTCGATCGGCCTTCAGCGGCCGCCCCGGGCCCCGGCTACGACCGCACCGGGGCTCACCCCCAGAGCACGTGGGCCACGGCGGTCCCCGCCCACACCGCCCCCAGACCGGCCAGCAGGCTTCCGACCACATTCGCCGCCGCGAACAGCCGGGCACCGCTCTCGGCGAGCCGGAGCGTCTCGTACGAGAACGTGGAGTATGTGGTCAGCGCACCGCAGAGGCCCGTGCCGAGCAGCAACTGGACATGCGAACCGACCGCCCCGGCCGCGACCGCCCCCGTGACCAGGCCCAGCACCGTGCAGCCGCCCACGTTGACGGTGAACGTCCCCCAGGGGAAGACCGTGTCATGCCTGGCCTGCACCGCACGGTCCGTCAGGTAGCGCAGCGGTGCGCCGACAGCCGCCCCTGCGACCACCAGCAGCCAGTTCACGAGCGCCGCAAGACTCACTTCTCCCGCTCCCCCTGCTCCGACTCCCGCTGCCCCGGCTCGGCCCCCGACCGCGCTCCCCAGCCACCCCGCTCGGCCCGCTTGCGGCCGACGAGGGGGACACCCCCGGCCGGAGGCTTGGGGAGGATCACTTCGCACTCGTCGAGGATCATCAGCCCCTCCTCGACCAGTTCGTCGAGCTGCGGCAGGAACGCCCGGACCCGCTCGGCGGTGTCCACGATCACCACCGCCACCGGCAGGTCCTCACCGAGCGACAGCAACCGCGCGGTGTGGACGAGCGAGGAGGCCCCGAAGCCCTCGATGCCCCGGAAGACGCTCGCCCCGGCCAGTCCCGCGGCATGGGCACGGTGCACGATCTCGCTGTACAGCGGCCGGTGGTGCCAGGTGTCGCTCTCCCCGACGAACACCGTCACCCGCAGCGCACTGCCCGTCAGCCTGGTCATTCCGTACTCCGATCACGCTCGACGGCCCGTTCCGCCGTCGCTTGTGACGCCGCCTGTGACGCCGCCCGCGCATCCGCCCTTGCCGTTGCCCGCGCCTGCCACGCCGCCCGCACCCACCGGGTCAGCGCCGACGCCGCCCAGACCGCCGCCAGCGCGGCCAGCAGGGTCACCGCCAGATACGCCAGACCCCGCGCGGCGTACCCGCGATCGACCAGTCGCTGCACGTCCACCGTGTACGTCGAGAAGGTGGTGAACCCGCCGAGTACGCCGGTGCCGAAGAACGGGCGCAGCAGCGGGTGCGGCGTCCGCCCCTCGGTGATCTGGACCAGGAAGGCCCCGATCACCGCACAGCCGACGACGTTCACCACCAGGGTGGTCCACGGGAAGGCGGTCGGCGCGGTGGGCCACAGCAGCCCGGCCCCGTACCTGGCCGAGGCGCCGAGCACGCCACCGAGCACGACCACGGCCACCACCGGGCCCTGCCCCCTGAGGATGGAGGCTCGGCCACGCGCCGGCGGCACGGCCGGTCCCGCCGGCCCCGGCGTTCCTGCCGGTCCTGCCGCTGCTCCCGGCTGTCGGCCGCCGTGTCCGCCCCGTTCCGAACTCACACCTCAGTGAATCACCAGCGGATCTGCGCCCATGAAGACCGGCCCCGCCCCGCACGTCGTACCGGATCCGGAAACCACCTCTGCGGATCATCTGGCACCACGTCACCCCTCACCCGACAATGGGGTGGTGGACATGACCCGGGACGAGTTCGAGACGCTGGTCGCCGATGCCCTGGACGAGATCCCCCCGCAACTCGCGGCCATGATGGACAACGTCGCCGTCTTCGTCGAGGACGAACCCGATCCGGCCGCACCGGAACTGCTCGGACTGTACGAGGGCACTCCGCTCACCGAGCGCGGCGAGTGGTACGCGGGCGTCCTGCCCGACCGGATCCTGGTCTACATGGGCCCGACCCTGCGGCACTGCGAGAGCCGGGAACAGGTGGTCGAGGAGGTCCGCACCACGGTGATCCACGAGGTCGCCCACCACTTCGGCTTCGACGACCACGAACTCCACGAACTCGGCTGGTCCTGAGCCCCCGGCCGCCCCGTCCCACCGCCCCACCCGCCTCACCAGCCCCACTCGCCTCGCCCGGGCGAAACCGTTTTGGTGTTCGCGCCCGGCATCCCATATGCTTCTCGACGTCCCCGAACGCTGGATAACAGCCGGAAGGGCCGCAAGCCCTCATCGTCTAGTGGCCCAGGACGCCGCCCTTTCAAGGCGGTAGCACGGGTTCGAATCCCGTTGGGGGCACGCAGTACCCGTAGTAAAGTCAGTGCCGCAAGGCCCTGTGCGGTGAAAATCCGTACATGGTCCCGTGGAGCAGTTGGTTAGCTCGCCACCCTGTCAAGGTGGAGGTCGCGGGTTCAAGTCCCGTCGGGATCGCTCGTCTCGCAAGAGACGGTGCAGTACGGCCAGGTAGCTCAGTTGGTACGAGCGTCCGCCTGAAAAGCGGAAGGTCGCCGGTTCGACCCCGGCCCTGGCCACGTCGGTTCGACCAGCAGAAAGCCCCCGAGCGCAGAGCGCTCGGGGGCTTTCTCGTGTCGTTTGACGCTGACGCCCAACCAGCTGGGACAGCGTCTCCTCCAGCCAGGTCAGGGACCTACGACCGACCGGCACGGCTACAGGTCGATGCCCCCACCCGCCTCGCCCCCGGCAACCGCGTGGCCGTGCTCACCCCGTTGGCAGTGTGACCTCGAAACAGCCACCGGCCTTGGCACCGGTACCCGGCTGTCCGAGGGTAAGGTCGCCGCCTGCCGCGCGAGCGAGGCGACGGGCGAGGGCCAGACCCAGGCCCGCGCCGTCATGGCCGTCGCCGGGATCGGCGCGCCGCCCTGGCTCGAACACCGCCTCGCCCGTCTCCTCGGGAACTCCGGGGCCGTCGTCGCGGACGACCACCACGACCGAACCGGGCCGTACGACACACTCCATGGTCACCAGCGTCTGGGCATAACGGCGGGCGTTGTCGAGCAGCGGCACCAGGATTCGCTCGACGATCGAGGCCGAGACCCCGGCCACGGCTTGCCTCTCGCGCTCGCGGACCCGTACCGGCGGCGCCTCTGGGCACTCCTGAGCGCTGCGCTCGGCCAGCATGACCAGCAGCGGGGGGAGCAGGCAGCGGCCCGGCGCCGCCCCGGTTCCACCGCCCGGGCCGATTCCGGTGCGTGCCTGGGAGAGCAGCGTCTCGCAGATCTCCTGCATCCGCGCCGCTCCTTCCGCAATGGCATGGTGGGCGGCCTGCCGCTCCGTGGCGTCCCGCGGCTTTGCCAGCAGCCAGTCCGTCTCGGCCGTGATACGTGCCAGCGGGGTGCGCAACTCGTGCGACAGCTCCGCCGTGAGTTGCTGCTCGTGCCGCAGCACGGCGGCCAGCCGGTCCAACAGTTCGTCGAGGCTGCCCGCGAGGGCGGCAAGTTCGGCCGGACGCTGAGCGGTTCCGAAGCGGCGGCTGGTGTCCGCCGCGCTCCAGGCCGCTGCTTGGGCGCTCATCACCGCCACCGGGCGTAGCGCGCCGCCGACCGCCCCCCGGGTGACCAGGTACACGCCGCCCAGCAGCAGGGCGGCGAGAGCCCCAGCCGACGTCAGGGCGAGTTCAGCGTCGGGCGGGTTTCGGCGATGGCGGTCAGACAGTCGTCGGTGGTGGCGGGTTCGCCGCGGCGCTCGGTGACCTCGCGTTCGAGGGCGGGGAACCTGCCGAGGAAAGGGGAATCCGGGCCGGGCGGCACAGCCGCATTGGCCCAACATTCCAGCGCTTCAATGGCCCTTCTGACTGGGCCACCCACCCCATAGGCTCGCCACCATGACGAGCAAAGTTGACTTCTACTTCGACCCGATCTGCCCGTTCGCCTGGATCACCTCCCGCTGGATCCTGGAGGTCGAACGCCACCGCGAACTGGACCTGAACTTCCGCGTGATGAGCCTCTCCGTCCTCAACGAGGGCCGCGAGGACCTGCCCGAGCGCTACCGGGAGTTGCTCGACCGCGGCTGGGGTCCGGTGCGGGTGTGCATCGCCGCCGCCCAGCAGCACGGCGAGCACGTGCTGCGCGACCTCTACACCGCGCTCGGCAACCGCTTCCACGACCAGGACCGGGCAGCCGACGACGACGTGATCAGGGAGGCCCTCGCCGAGGTCGGCCTGCCCCTGGACCTGGCCGAAGCGGCGACCAGTACCGACTACGACGAGGCGCTGCGCAAGAGCCACCACGAGGGCATGGATCCGGTGGGCGAGGAGGTGGGCACTCCCACCGTCCACATAGACGGCGTGGCCTTCTTCGGCCCGGTCCTGACGGCCATTCCGCGCGGCGAGGAGGCCACGCGCATCTTCGACGGCGTACAACTGCTGGCCGGCTACCCGAAGTTCTTCGAGCTGAAGCGCACCAGGACCGGCGACCTCGACTTCGGCTGAGCCGTTGCCGAAGGGCGCCCGGCCTGCGGATTCGGACGTTCCGCTGAAGCGGACGGTGCGCGACGGTAGAACGGGCGCATGCAGAGCAGTATCAGGAACGAGATCAGTGGCGGCACCCAGCACCAGGTCGTCCAGGTCGGCCACGGCGGCACCGTGAACATCAACCACATCGAACCCCGGCCGACGCCGTCGGCGCTGAACACCTTGCCCAGAGCGGGCGTGTTCGTCGGCAGGGAGGACGAGCTGGCGCGGTTGCTGGCAGACCTGCGCCCGGCCCCCGGTGGCCGGGCGGAGCCGGTGGTCTCGGTACTCACGGGGATGGCCGGGGTCGGCAAGACCGCCCTCGCGGTCGCCGCCGGGCACCGGGCCCAGGCGGCGGGCATGTTCGAGGGCGTCCTCTACCTGAACCTGCACGGCTACGCGCCGGTGCCCGGCGACCGGGTCACCGCCGACCAGGCGGTCAACGCGTGTCTGCGCTGGCTGGGCGTCCCCGACCAGGAGCTCCCGCCGACCGAGGGCGAGCGGGCGGCCCGCTACCGGGGCATCCTCGCGCGCTGGGCGGAGCAGGGCCGGCGGGTCCTGGTGGTGGCGGACAACGTCTCGTCGATCGACCAGGTGACGCCGCTGCTGCCGGGCGCTCCGGGGCACCGTGTGCTGGCCACCAGTCGCGACTCCTTCGTCGGTCTCCCCGACGCCGGCCGGCTCGATGTCGAGGTCCTGTCCGACGGCACCGCCGTGGAACTCCTGGACGCACTGCTCCGCACCCCCGACACGGGCGACGACCGGATCACCGCAGCCGCCGACGACGCTGCCGCCCTCGCCGGGAAGTGCGGCGGTCTCCCGCTGGCACTGGAGCTCGCAGCCGGTCTGCTCAAGTGCCAACCAGAGCTTTCCGCAGGCCAGTTGGTGCAGCTGCTGGCCGACGAGGAGTACCGCCTGGACGAACTGGAACTGGGCACGGGCCACCCGGTGCGCGCCGCGTTCGACCTGTCGTACCGGCGGCTCACCGCCGAGCAGTCCCGGCTCTTCGCCCTGCTCGCCCTGGCCCCGGGGCCACAGGTGAGCATCGAGGCCGCGGCCGCCCTCGCCGGCCTTCCCGTGCGGCGGGCCGGGCAGCTGGTGAAGTTACTGCGCTGGGCCCATCTGATCCAGGTCGGCGTTCCCGGCGACCACTACCGGTTCCACGACCTGGTCCGGCTGTACGCGGCCGAAGTCGCCGAGCAGCTGCCCGGGTCGGAGCGCGACTCGGCGACCGACCGGCTCCTCGGCCACTACCTGGGCACCGCCCGGGCCGCGGCCAGCCACCTTGCCGTGACCGAGCCGGACGACCCGCGGTTCGCCGGACGGTCCGAGGCACTGGAGTGGTTCGAGACCGAACGCCCGGACCTGGTCGCCGCCGTGGCACTGGCCGCGCGCACCGGACGGGACGCCCACGCCCGCGATCTCGCCAGCGCGCTCGCCCTCTTCCTCGACATCGGCGTCCACTGGCGCGACCTGGATCTGGTCGTCGGCCTGCGCCTCGGGGCCACCCGCCGGCTCGCCGACCGCATCGGCGAGGCGCACGCCCTTCGCTCGGTCGGCACCGCCCATCTCAACCAGCGGCGGCTCACGGAGGCGATCTCGCACTACCGGCAGGCCGCCGCCATCGCGCGGGAGCTGGGCGACCGCGAGTGCGAAGCCTGGTCGCTGAACGGCCTGGGCATCGTCCTCATGACGATGCGTCAGCACCCGGAGGCGGTGGCCCAGTACCGGGCGGCCCTCACGATCCACACCGAGCTCGGCAACCGCTACGGCCAGGCCGCGGCCCGTCACAACCTCGGGATCGCCCTCGGCGACATGCGCCGGTCCGACACCGCCTTCACCTACTACGAGGAGGCCCTCGCCATCTACCGCGAACTGGGCGACCGGTACGGCGAAGGCATGGTCCTCACCTCGTGGGGCTGCGACCTCACCGCCGTGGAGCTGTTCGACGAGGCACTCGCGCGCCACAGGCAGGCCCTCGACATCCGCCAGGAGATCGGCGACCACCACGGCCGCGCCGCGACACTCGTCAACATCGGACTCACCTACTTCCGTCTGCAACGCTCCGCCGATGCCCTCGGCAACTACGAGCAGGCGCTGGCGCTCTACCGCGAGCTGGGCGATCGCCATGCCGAAGCCCTGAGCCTGGACAACACGGCCTTCGCCAAGACGCAGGCCGGTGCGTTCGAAGCAGCCGTCCCCGACCACCTGGCGGCCCTGGCGATCCACCAGGAGCTCGGGGACCGCCACGGGGAGGGCTCGGCCCACACCGGACTCGGGCTCGCCTACACCTTCCTGGAACGGTTCGACGAGGCTCGCGGCCACCTCCAGCAGGCCGTCACCATCCACCGGGAGACAGCAGACCAGGCCAAGGAAGCCCCGGCTCTCACGCTGCTCGCCGGCGGCTACTTCGCCTCGGGGCGCTACGACGAGTCCATCGACCACCAGCGCCAGGCCCTCGTCCTCTACCAGGCCCTCGGCGACCGCCCCAGGGAGGGCGAGTGCCTGGGCGCCCTCGGTGCGGTCTACAGCATGGTCGGCCGTCTCGAGGAGGCCATCACCGCCTACCGGTACGCCCTCGCCATCCACCGGGAGGTCGGCAACGACTTCGGGGTGAACCTGGCACTCCGCACCATCGCCTCCGTCGCACACGTCATGGGACACCTCGACGAGGCGGCCGAGCTCTACCGGCAGGCCCTGCCGTGGCTGGAGCAGTCCGGCCTGACCGAGGACGCCGCCGCGGTCCGGGCCGTGCTGGCCGAACTCCGCCCGCCCGAGACCCCGGACGGCACCGGCCCGCGCCCCTGACCGGACGCCGGGCCGCCGCGGCGGGCCCCGCCGAGGACGGCATCCGTGCACCACCCGCAGGCGCAGGGCCCCGGGTGGTGCACGGCCGACCGGGTCACCGGGACCGTCCGGATCGGTCTGCCCCGGTGGCCGGGGTCAGTTCATGCCGTTGCGCCGGTACGGCAGGTACGGGTGCCCGGCGGCGGCCTCGGAGCCCGCGTCGCCGGAGTAGTACGGGTACGGGATCACGTGCGAGACCGTGCCCTGGGAGCCGTTGTCCTCCAGTGCTATGTACTTGGTGTGGGCGGCGTCGGCCCAGCCGCCGAACAGGACCGTGTGGTCGCCCGCGATCAGTGCGTCACCGGGCTGGAGATCGTCCTTGGTGATCCGGTGGGCGACGCTCGACTCCATCAGGCCCCAGGTGTTGAGGCCCGGGGTCTCCAGTCCCCAGGCAGCCGAGACGAAGCCGGAGCAGTCGTCCCGGTATCCGTTGGTGAAGGCCGACTGGCTGTAGCCGATCCGGTGGCGGACGCGGTCGAGGGCGCGGTCGAGGGCCTCCTTGCGGTCCTGGGAGAGGCCGTCGGTGTTGGGCTCGGTCTCGATGCCCGCACCGGTGGTGGTGTGGTGCTTGCCGGGGGACCAGGCGTCCCAGTTGCCGGTGGTCTTCCAGTCGCCGGTGCCCTGCCCGGAGGGGTAGCTGTCACTGCCGCCACCGCCACCGCCACCACCGCCTTCGCCGCCACCGTGGCTGCCGCCTCCGCCACCGCCGCCACCGTGGCTGCCGCCTCCGCCACCGCCGCCACCGTGGCTGCCCCCGCCACCGCCACCGCCACCACCGTGGCTGCCGCCTCCGCCACCACCGCCGCCACGGCCGCTCGGCTTGGGGCTGGTGGGCGGGGGAGTCGGGTCCTTGACCTTGCCAAGACCCTCCTTGATCTTCTGCTCGGCCTGCTCGTACTCCTTGATCACGAGCTGGATCTTCTGCGCGTCGTCGGCCAGTTCCTTGGTCAGCTGCGTCTTGAGCTGGCCGAGTGCATCGGCCCGCTGCTGGATCTCCCGTACGTCCTGCACCACCTGGTACGCGGCACCGAGCCCGGCGATCCCGGCCAGCGGGCTGGCGGCCAGGTCGATCTCCGCCGCGCGAGCGATCGTCGAGCGGATGCTCGCCAGCTTCGCGTTGAACTCCTCCATCTTCTGGCTGAGTTCGTGCCAGTCCCGCTGGATCTTCGCCAGATCCTGCAGCTCTACCCCGAACTGGTCGCTACCCATGCGATCCACCACCCTCTACGCCCGACACCAGCGGGATCAGAACACGTTGTTGAGACTCTTGACGGACTTGCTGAGACCGTCCAACTCGTCGGCGACGGTCGCGATCTCGCGGACCCGGCCATGGGCGTGGTCGACGAAGGCGTCGGACGCCGGGCCGTGCCAGGTGAGTTGGCCAAGGGCCGTGTTGATGTCCTTGCCCAGCGCGTCCACCTGCTTGCCGAGTTCGGCCAGCTCCGCGGCGATCTTCTCCAGATCGCCCGCTCCGAACATCTCGTTCAGCGCCCAGTGGGCGATCTCGGCGGGCGCCATGACGATGTCCTTGCCCACCTTGGCGACATCGCCCACGAGGTCCTTGGTGTCGTCCCACGCCTCACTGAAGAAGTTCATTCCCGCTCCCCCGTACACACGTGTGCACCCTGATAACCCATCATGAGGCTAACCGAACGCTCACCCGCCGGGGAGAGCGGCCCACGAGGTCCTACCAGCCCTTTGCCCAACGGCAGAGCGAGGTGCCCGACCGGCGGAAGCAGTGCCCGACCGGCGGCGGGGGTGTTCGACCGACGCCGAGTGTGCCCGCCACGCGACCCGAACCCCTCACTGTTCCGCCCACAGTTGATCAAGAAGAGGCCCGCGCCTCGGGGGAATCCCAGCCGCACACGTACCCGCCGCCCTGCCACCCGGCCGTACAGGCGATCGGTCTGTGACACTGGAGGAGCTCGAAAACCGAGGTGCGCCTGCCTGTGCCTCCTTGCGAACCTAGAGGGATGTCCGCAGTGAGTTCTCCCGTAGCCCAGCCCACCGATGCGCCCACCATCGGGGGGCTGGCAGCCCGTCTGACCGAGCTCACGATCCGCGATCAGCAGCGGATCGGCCGGAGGCTGGACGGTGCGCGGCGGGTCCGCAAGCCGGAGGCCCGGCAGAAGATCGCCGAGGAGCTGACGGCGGAGATCGAGAAGGCCGAGCTGCGCGTCCAGCAGCGTCGCGAGGCCGTACCGGCGATCTCGTACCCGCAGGAGCTGCCGGTCAGCCAGAAGAAGGACGAGATCCTCGCCGCGATCCGGGACCACCAGGTGGTGATCGTGGCCGGTGAGACGGGGTCCGGCAAGACCACCCAGATCCCGAAGATCTGTCTGGAGCTGGGCCGTGGCGTCCGGGGCCTGGTCGGCCACACCCAGCCGCGCCGGATCGCCGCCCGTACGGTGGCCGAGCGGGTGGCCGAGGAGCTGAACACCCCGCTGGGCGAGGCGGTCGGCTGGAAGGTCCGGTTCACCGACCAGGTCGGCCAGGACACCCTGGTCAAGCTGATGACGGACGGCATCCTGCTGGCCGAGATCCAGACGGACCGCGAGCTGCGCCAGTACGACACCCTGATCATCGACGAGGCGCACGAGCGCAGCCTCAACATCGACTTCATCCTCGGGTACGTCAAGCAGCTGCTCCCGCGCCGCCCCGACCTCAAGGTCGTGATCACCTCGGCGACGATCGACCCGGAGCGCTTCGCCGCCCACTTCGGCGACGCCCCGATCGTCGAGGTCTCCGGCCGCACCTACCCGGTCGAGGTCCGCTACCGCCCGATCCTGGAGGAGGGGGAGAGCGAGGAGGACATCGACCGGGACCGCGACCAGGTCCAGGCGATCTGCGAGGCGGCCCGGGAACTCCAGGCCGAGGGGCCCGGCGACATCCTGGTCTTCCTCTCCGGCGAGCGGGAGATCCGCGACACCGCCGACGCGCTGAACAAGCTCAACCTGAAGTTCACCGAGGTCCTGCCGCTCTACGCCCGCCTCAGCTCGGCCGAGCAGCACCGCGTCTTCCAGCGCTCCAACAGCCGCCGGATCGTGCTGGCGACCAACGTCGCCGAGACCTCGCTCACCGTCCCCGGCATCAAGTACGTGATCGACCCGGGCACCGCCCGGATCTCCCGCTACAGCCACCGCACCAAGGTGCAGCGCCTGCCGATCGAGGCGGTCAGCCAGGCCAGCGCCAACCAGCGCAAGGGCCGCTGCGGCCGTACCTCGGACGGTATCTGCATCCGGCTGTACTCGGAGGAGGACTTCCTCTCCCGCCCGGAGTTCACCGACGCGGAGATCCTCCGCACCAACCTGGCCTCCGTCATCCTCCAGATGACCGCCGCCGGGCTCGGCGACATCTCCGCCTTCCCGTTCCTGGACCCGCCGGACTCCCGCAACATCAAGGACGGCGTCAACCTGCTCCACGAGCTGGGCGCCCTCGATCCGGCCGAGAAGGACCCGCGCAAGCGGCTGACGGGCCTGGGCCGCAAGCTGGCCCAGCTGCCGGTGGACCCGCGGATGGCCCGCATGGTGCTGGAGGCCGACCGCCTGGGCTGCGTACGCGACGTGATGGTGATCGCCGCCGCGCTCTCCATCCAGGACCCGCGCGAACGCCCCGCCGAGAAGCGCCAGGTGGCCGACGAGCGGCACCGCCGCTTCAGCTCGGAGACCTCCGACTTCCTCTCGTATCTGGCGATGTGGCGGTACGTCAAGGAGCAGCAGCGCGAGCTGTCCTCGTCTGCCTTCCGCCGGATGTGCAAGTCCGAGTTCCTGAACTACCTGCGGATACGCGAATGGCAGGACATCTACACCCAGCTGCGTACGGTGGCCAAGCAGCTCGGCGTCACGATCGAGGAGCCCCACGACGACGCCGAGCCGGACGCCGACCGGATCCACCAGGCGCTGCTCTCCGGTCTGCTCTCGCACATCGGCCTGTTCGACGTGGAGAAGCGCGAGTACGGCGGTGCGCGCGGCGCCCGCTTCGCCGTCTTCCCCGGCTCGGGGCTGTTCAAGAAGCCGCCGCGCTGGGTGATGTCGGCCGAGCTCGTCGAGACGTCCCGGCTCTGGGCCAGGATCAACGCGAAGATCGAGCCCGAGTGGGTGGAGCCGCTGGCCAGCCACCTGATCAAGAAGAGCTACAGCGAGCCGCACTGGGAGAAGAAGTCCGGCGCGGTGCTGGCGTACGAGAAGGTCACCCTCTACGGGGTGCCGATCGTCGCCCAGCGGAAGGTGAACTACGGGCGGATCGACCCCGAGCTCTGCCGCGAACTCTTCATCCGCAACGCCCTGGTGGAGGGCGACTGGGAGACCCACCACAAGTTCTTCGCGGAGAACCGCCGGCTGCTCTCCGAGGTGGCGGAGCTGGAGAACCGGGCCCGCCGCCGGGACATCCTGGTGGACGACCAGACCCTGTTCGACTTCTACGACTCCCGGCTGCCCGAGGAGATCGTCTCCACCCGGCACTTCGACTCCTGGTGGAAGCAGGCCCGGCACGAGCAGCCGGACCTGCTCAACTTCGAGAAGTCGATGCTGATCAACGACTCGGCGGACGGCGTCACCGAGGAGGATTACCCGGACTACTGGCAGCAGGGCAAGCTGCGGTTCAAGCTGACCTACCAGTTCGAGCCGGGCAGCGACGCGGACGGCGTGACCGTCCACATCCCGCTGCCGGTCCTCAACCAGGTCACCGCGGAGGGCTTCGACTGGCAGATCCCCGGCCTGCGGGCGGAGCTGGTCACCGCGTACATCCGGTCCCTGCCCAAGGCGGTCCGGCGCAACTTCGTGCCCGCCCCGGACTTCGCGGCGGCCGCACTGCGCCAGGTGAAGGAACGTCAGGAGCCCTTGCTGCCCACCCTGGAGCGGATCCTGCACCGCATGTCGGCGATCCCGATCCCGCCGGAGGCCTGGGACGACGAGCGGGTGCCCGACCACCTGAAGGTGACCTTCCGGGTGGTGGACGGCAAGCGGAAGCTGGCCGAGTCCAAGGACCTGGAGGACCTGCGGCTCCAGCTGAAGCCCAAGCTGAAGGAGACGCTCTCCAGCGCGGCCTCCGGGCAGGGCATCGAGCGCGGCGGGCTCACCGCCTGGCCGGCCGACCTGCCGGTGCTTCAGCGCACCTTCGAGCAGCGCTCGCGCGGGCACTCGCTGCGCGCGTACCCGGCGCTGGTGGACGAGGGCTCCTCGGTGGGCATCCGGCTCTTCGACACACCCGAGGCGCAGCACCAGGCGATGTGGGCCGGCACCCGGCGGCTGCTGACGCTCACCGTTCCCTCGCCCGCCAAGGCCATCCAGGGCCGCCTTGGCAACCAGGCGAAGCTGGCCCTCTCCTACAACCCGCACGGGTCGGTCACCGCGCTCTTCGAGGACATCGTCTCGGCCGCCGTGGACCGGCTGATGACCCTGAACGGCGGCCCCGCCTGGGACGAGGCGGCCTTCACCAAGCTGTACGACAAGGTGCGGGCGGATCTCTACGACCTGTCCGCGGACACCACCCTGAAGACGGCCACCGCGCTGATCGCCTTCCACAAGGCGTCCACCCGCCTGAAGTCGGTCTCCAGCCCGGTGCTGCTGACGGCGGTCAACGACATCCGACTGCACCTCACCTCGCTGATCCACCCGCCCGCCAAGGACAGTGCGGGCTTCGTCACCGCGACCGGCTGGCAGCGGCTGCCCGACCTGAAGCGCTATCTGCTCGCCGTGGACCGGCGCCTGGAGGCGCTGCCCAACCACCCCCAGCGCGACCTGCTGCATCTGCACAAGGTCCAGCAGGTGCAGGACGCCTACGGCGAGCTGCTGGCCAAGGTGCCGGCCGGGCGTGAGCCCTCGCCGGAGCTGCGGGCCGTCCGCTGGATGATCGAGGAGCTGCGGGTGAGCTTCTTCGCCCAGGGCCTGGGCACCCCGACCCCGGTCTCCGAGAAGCGCATCCTCAAGGCGATGGAGGCTGCCGCCGCCACGATCTGAGCCAGTTCGACCTGGGGGCCACAGATGCAGTACGATCTGTCTTGTTCGCACAGCGCAAGCGAGTGAACAAGAGATCAGAACACTCTGGTCCCGTGGAGCAGTTGGTTAGCTCGCCACCCTGTCAAGGTGGAGGTCGCGGGTTCAAGTCCCGTCGGGATCGCAAGTGATGAGAGGCCCGGAGCCGTAAGGCTCCGGGCCTCTTGTGTTGTGGTGACCCGGCGTCAGGCGCTCTATCCCAGAGTAGGTCTAGACCACAAGATAACGACCCTGTGACGGTCGTCACTTATCTTTTCTTGAGACCGGACACTCCAGACACCCCGGCAAGACCCCGTAATTTAATATATAAAATTGTACATGTATTCCCGGTATTCCCCCCACCAACAACTGCACCAATAGGAAGATCCGATTCCGCACACCCGATTCCGGGCGCGCGGAAGCCGCGTGGAAGGCATGCGGAAGGGGCCGCACCCCGGACCCGGCGGAGTCAGGGATACGGCCCCTTGCGAAAAGCGTCAGCGGGCCTCTCAGGCCTCGGTACGCTGCGCCGGAATACCGGCCAGCAGTGCGCGCACCTCCGCCTCACGGTAACGGCGGTGACCGCCGAGAGTGCGGATGGACGTGAGCTTGCCTGCCTTGGCCCAACGAGTGACCGTCTTCGGGTCCACGCGGAACATGGTGGCGACCTCTGCCGGTGTCAGCAGGGGCTCAGCGTCAGGGGTACGAGCGGTCATGAGCGGCCTCCTCGGGAGAACCGAACCAGGGCGGTTCTATCCTTCAAATTCTGCACCTTGGCCCGCGATGCCCGAAATGGCACAGACGGGCCGAGTCGGTTATAGGACGAACGGCTTGTCCTGGTGTCTACAACTACACCATTCGTCCAGCCCTATCGGCCAAACCGCCAAAATTGACCCCTCACGGGTTCAAGCACGACGGATGGCCATGGACCACCCCATAGCGGACAGTCACCGCACGGTGACCTTCGGTCAGGAGTGGACCAGATCCTCAGTTTCCCCGCAAAGCACGCACCACCGTCAGATCCACCCAAAAGTGGACACACGTGAGTGAACTTGGGCTGGTTGTCCCATTTTTGCATATAGGTGTAAGTTCGCGTCAACGGTGAGTAGTGTCACGTTCGAGGGGTATTGACCCGAACCGGGACCTAGGTCCCCGCTCGGCAGACCCAAAGGACCCAACCATCCTTACCCGGCCCACTGACACTCTCCCCCGGATCTCCACTGAGGGCTCGTCAGCTGGCGTACCGAAGAGCCAGCACCTGCCGCCAACGCGCCGTCACCGATTCGTATGCCCGCGTCGCGCCCTCGCCGTCGCCCGAGCGCAGGGCCAGCAGCCCGGCCTCGATCTCGGCCACCGAGTCCTCGGCCGCCAGCCGCTCGGGGCCCAGCAGGTGCACCAGGCCCCCGTAGTCGAGCTCCACCAGCGACCTCGGGTGGAACTCCTCCAGCCAGCGCCCGATCCGCTCCGCCCCCTGCACCAGCGACCCGTCCCGGCCCCTCGCCTGCCGGGCCGGCGCGGCCGGCTCCCGGCCCGGCTGCTGCTCCCGCAGCGCCCGGTAGCCGCGTGCCACCCGGCGGCGCGCCTGCGCCATCGGCGTCAGATAGAACAGGGCGGCCGGAACCGGCCCGCCGGGCCCCTCGGCGCTGCCGGGCACGAAGCAGCGGTCCTCCGACCCGAACGGCAGGAACCAGCGCACCGGAACCTCCCAACGGCTGGTCAGAATCCATGGCCGGGCGTCCGGATGACCCGCCTGCCAGCGCTCCCGGTCGGCCGCTGCCGCCGCCCGCACGGCAGGTGGCAGCACCGTGTCCAACAGCGCCACCGGCAGCGCGGCGCGCAGCTCCTCCAGCGCCTGCCAGCTGCGCAGTCTGGTCGCCCACGGGCAGATGTACGTCACCCCGTCCACCTGCCGGACGAAGGCCCGCGCGCTCTCCCGGTCGGGCAGGGCGCGCGGGGTGCGGCCGAGCACCTCGGCGAGCGCCCGGCGCTGTTCCGCGAGCGCGGCCGGCGCGACGGAGTGGTCGGGGGCGGCCGCGTCCGGGCCGCGCGCCGCGGCGTACGCCTGCCAGCGGGCCCGCTCGGGCTCGGGGTAGGCGGCCAGCGGCTCATAGACCCGCAGATGGGCGGCGTACGGCG
Source organism: Kitasatospora sp. GP82 (assembly GCF_029892105.1). Taxonomy (GTDB): domain Bacteria; phylum Actinomycetota; class Actinomycetes; order Streptomycetales; family Streptomycetaceae; genus Kitasatospora. Next base: position 18,356 of record NZ_JARZAJ010000039.1, read on the forward strand.
GAAGGACCGAAGTGCGCACTGTGGTCACGCACCGCATCGTCGCACGCCGCCCCCGGGGCCCGGGAGGGTGTCCGGAAGCTCTCCTGCACACCGTTCTCCCGTTGCCGCCACAGCCCCTTCCTCGTTGGCGTTCCCGTCGTCCTTTCGTTGCCGCAGAGGGGCAGATCCGGGGCCTGCCCCGGAGCTAGGCTTCCCTCAGGCGCCCACACCACAGCAGTGGGCCACAGATACTGGAGTCACCACAGTGACCGACGTACAGACCGCATCCGCGACGCACTCCGCACCCGGCGTGCTCAGCAGGATCTTCCGTACCGAGCAGGACGGCGTCCCCGGCGACGGCCACGAGCAGGTCGTCCTCTGCCACGACCGCAGCTCCGGCCTGAAGGCCATCATCGCCATCCACTCCACCGCCCTGGGCCCGGCCCTCGGCGGCACCCGCTTCCACCGGTACGACTCCGAGGAGGAGGCACTGGAGGACGCGCTCCGCCTCTCTCGCGGCATGAGCTACAAGAACGCCCTTGCCGGTCTCGACCTCGGTGGCGGCAAGGCCGTCATCATCGGCGACCCGAACAAGGAGAAGAACGAGGCGATGCTCCGCGCGTACGGCCGCTTCGTGCAGTCCCTGCGCGGCCGCTACATCACCGCCTGCGACGTCGGCACCTACGTCCAGGACATGGACGTGATCGCCCGCGAGACCGAGTTCGTGACCGGCCGCTCGCCGGAGAACGGCGGCGCAGGTGACTCCTCGATCCTGACCGCGTTCGGCGTCTTCCAGGGCATGCGCGCCTCCGCGCAGGCCCGCTGGGGCCAGCCGACCCTGCGCGGCAAGCGCGTCGGCGTCGCGGGCGTCGGCAAGGTCGGCCACTACCTGGTCGGCCACCTGGTCGCGGACGGCGCCACGGTCGTCATCACGGACGTCTCCGAGACCGCCCTGAACCGCGTCCGCGCCGCGCACCCCGAGGTCGAGGTCGTGGCCGACACCAAGGCCCTGCTCCAGGCCCAGCTGGACGTCTACGCCCCCTGCGCCCTGGGCGGTGCGCTGGACGACCTGACGGTGGCCGCGCTCGGCGCGGCCGGCACCTCGGTGGTCTGCGGCGCTGCCAACAACCAGCTGGCCCACCCGGGCGTCGAGAAGGACCTGGCCGACCGGGGCATCCTCTACGCGCCGGACTACCTGGTGAACTCCGGCGGCGTGATCCAGGTCGCCGACGAGATCGAGGGCTTCAACTTCGAGCGCGCCAAGAACAAGGCCACCAAGATCTTCGACACCACCCTGGAGATCTTCACCCGGGCCGCCTCCGACGGCGTCCCGCCGGCCGTGGCCGCGGACCGCCTGGCCGAGAAGCGGATGCGGGAGATCAGCGCACTGCGCACCATCCTGCTGCCGGGCGCCCGCAAGGGCTGACCCGGGACGGGTGGCGGTGGCGGCCGCGGGAACCCCGACGGCCCCCACCGCCACCTGCATCACAATGTGGAACCGGATTCTCACTTCGTAGCCCGATCGGGCGATCCTGCACCCCCCGGCGGGGGATAATCGAACCTGGAACGACGGACCAGGGCAGGCTCCGAACAGCCTGCGAAAGCCCGTAAATCCCCACGTGACCAGGAAAGAACCGGTTTCGGGGGCAGACTGTGCGCGCCACGTCACACCGGCGACGTACCGTTCGGCGGCGGAAACAGGTACCGTTAATGCTCCAAGGGACGGTTCTCCCACTTCGGGCGCGCCGATCCTGATCATGAACACGTGTCAGACTCGGGGCCGTGAGCCCCATCGTTGAGGGGGTCGACCCATGGGGCGCGGCCGGGCCAAGGCCAAGCAGACGAAGGTCGCCCGCGAGCTGAAGTACAACAGCGGCGGCTTCGACGCTAACCGTCTGTCCAGCGAGCTGGGCGTATCGCCCTCTACCGCTTCGATCAAGCCTGAGCCGATCGAAGAAGAGGACGACGATCCTTACGCGGCGTATGCGGATCTCTATGCCGACGAGGACGACGACGCGGAGGCGGACGCGGGCAGCAGCCAGTCCCGCCGTCGCGCGTAAGAGCCTGACCGGACCGGCTTGGCGCTCACCGGGCGCCGAGCCGGTCTTCGGCGTTCCCGCACCCACTGCCCACGGGCACGGGGTGAAGCCGTAGGGGCGCGGGGAAGGGCTCACTTGCGCGTTGCCCCCGGAAGGTCCGCCGGTACGAAGAAAGGGGCCCCAAGGGCCCCTTCTCCGTACCGGGACGTCAGCTGAGCTCGAAGCCCTCGTACGCGTTGTAGAGGGCCGCACCGCCGTCGTGCTCGTCGGTGCGCTCGACGATGTCGCCGAGCAGCCAGGACTCGACCCCGCGGTCCTCCAGAACGGCCAGCACCACGTCCACCGAGGACGGCGGGACGACGGCGACCATGCCGACACCCATGTTCAGGGTCTTCTCGATCTCCAGGGTGGCCATCCTGCCGACCTGGGCGACGGTCTGGAAGACCGGCAGCGGGGTCCAGGTGCCGCGGTCCAGGCGGGCGTGCAGCCCGGCCGGGATCACCCGGGCCAGGTTGGCCGCAAGGCCGCCACCGGTGACGTGCGAGAAGGCGTGGATCTCGGTGGCACGGGTCAGCGCCAGGCAGTCCAGCGAGTAGATCCGGGTGGGCTCCAGGAGCTCCTCGCCCAGGGTCCGGCCGAACTCCTCGACCCGGCGGTCCAGCGACCAGCCTGCCTGGTTCAGCAGCACGTGGCGGACCAGCGAGTAGCCGTTGGAGTGCAGACCCGAGGCGGCCATCGCGATCACCACGTCGCCCGCGCGGACGCGCTCGGCGCCCAGCAGCGCGTCGGCCTCGACCACACCGGTACCGGCACCCGCGACGTCGTACTCGTCCGGGCCCAGCAGACCCGGGTGCTCGGCGGTCTCGCCGCCGACCAGCGAGCAGCCGGCCAGCGTGCAGCCCTCGGCGATGCCCTTGACGATCGCGGCGACCCGCTCGGGGACGACCTTGCCGACGCAGATGTAGTCGGTCATGAAGAGCGGCTCGGCACCGCAGACCACCAGGTCGTCGACGACCATGCCGACCAGGTCGTGGCCGATGGTGTCGTGCTTGTCCATGGCCTGGGCGATCGCGACCTTCGTCCCGACGCCGTCGGTCGCGGAGGCCAGCAGCGGACGCTCGTAGCGCTTGAGGCCGGAGACGTCGAAGAGCCCGGCGAAGCCGCCGAGGCCACCCACCACCTCGGGGCGGCTGGTCTTCTTCACCCACTCCTTCATGAGCTCGACGGCGCGATCGCCGGCCTCGATGTCGACACCTGCGGCGGCGTAGGTGGCACCGCTCTCATTGCTGGTCACTGCTGTGCGGCCCTCTCGGGTCGAAGGGGGTTCGGAACGCGGGGAAATCTCTCGGGGGCAAGGGTGAAGCCATAGGGGCGCGAGGCTCTGCTCGATCGACGGCGTGCGCGAAATGGAAGACGCTGGAGCCGCACCGGACCCCTGAAGGGCAAGTCGCACTGCCCCACCGGAGGTCACCAGGTGCAACCCACCCACCGGGCCCGACCGAACCCGGTCGCCTACCGCTGCACGCACGCCGTTGATCGAGCAGAGCCCCCCGCCCCTGTCTGGTCAACCCTTGCCCCTGGGGGCTTACGGTCGCCGCAGCGCGTCGCCCGCACCTGCGCCACCGAGCAGCGACTGGACGCCGTCCAGGTCGCTGGTCGGCTTGCCGCGGACGGGGGGCTGCTGTTTCCCGCCGGCGATCTCGGCCTCCAGCAGGAGCTTGCCGAGCAGAGCCGGGTCGGGCAGCTCCATCGGGTACTCGCCGTCGAAGCAGGCCCGGCAGAGCCGGTCCTTGGGCTGCTTGGTGGCCTCGATCATGCCGTCGAGCGAGATGTAGGCGAGCGAGTCCGCACCGAGGGTGCGGCCGATCTCCTCGACGGTCATCCCGTTGGCGATCAGCTCCGCGCGGGTGGCGAAGTCGATGCCGAAGAAGCAGGGCCACTTGACCGGCGGGGAGGAGATGCGGATGTGCACCTCGGCGGCACCGGCCTCGCGGAGCATCCGGACCAGGGCCCGCTGGGTGTTGCCGCGGACGATCGAGTCGTCCACGACCACCAGGCGCTTGCCCGCGATGACCTCGCGCAGCGGGTTGAGCTTGAGCCGGATACCGAGCTGGCGGATGGTCTGGCTGGGCTGGATGAAGGTGCGCCCGACGTAGGCGTTCTTCACCAGTCCCGAGCCGTACGGAATACCGCTGGCCTCGGCGTAACCGATCGCGGCGGGGGTGCCGGACTCGGGAGTCGCTATCACCAGGTCGGCCTCGACCGGGGCCTCCTTCGCCAGGCGACGGCCCATCTCCACACGGGAGAGGTGGACGTTGCGGCCGGCGATGGAGGTGTCGGGGCGGGCCAGGTAGACGTACTCGAAGACGCAGCCCTTGGGCTTGGCCTCGGCGAAGCGGCTGCTGCGCATGCCGTTCTCGTCGACGGCGATCAGCTCGCCGGGCTCGACCTCGCGGATGAAGGAGGCGCCGCAGATGTCCAGCGCCGCCGTCTCGGAGGCGACCACCCAGCCGCGCTCCAGCCGGCCGAGCACCAGCGGGCGGATGCCCTGCGGGTCACGGGCGGCGTAGAGGGTGTGCTCGTCCATGAAGACGAGCGAGAAGGCGCCCTTGACCTTGGGCAGGACCTGCCGGGCGGCTTCCTCGATGGAGAGGTCCGGGTGTCCGGCGAGCAGGGCCGTCACCAGGTCGGTGTCGTTGGTGGCTGCCGTACGACCCGAGCGGGAGACGTGCTCCTCGCCGGGCAGCTCGGCGACCATGGCCGCGAGCTCGGCGGTGTTCACCAGGTTTCCGTTGTGGCCGAGGGCCAGCGAACCGTGGACGGTCGCCCGGAAAGTCGGCTGGGCGTTCTCCCAGACCGACGAACCTGTTGTCGAGTAGCGGGCATGTCCGACCGCGATATGCCCGTGCAAGGATCCCAGGGATGCCTCGTCGAAGACCTGGGAGACGAGTCCCATGTCCTTGAAGACGAGAATCTGGGAGCCGTTGCTCACTGCGATGCCCGCGGATTCCTGTCCGCGGTGCTGCAGGGCATAGAGGCCGAAGTACGTGAGCTTTGCGACCTCCTCGCCGGGAGCCCAGACACCGAAGACGCCGCAAGCGTCCTGGGGGCCTTTCTCGCCGGGAAGAAGATCGTGGTTGAGTCTTCCGTCACCACGTGGCACGTCTTCGAGTCTAGGGCAGTTCCGTACGCCTTCCCGAACGCGGGAGCCCTTCGTTATTGGCCGATCGAATAGCGACGCGCGTAGACAAAACCCCTTACCGCGAGCGCATTTCAGACACCGCAATTCGTCGGGGCGTCGAGTTGCCTTGTCCTGTGCGCCTTCGGGGGATATCGGGCGGCTGACGGCCCGTTCGCGTTCGACGGGCGACGTGACGCTGCTCACCTGGCGGGCAGCATCAGCTCCCACGCTCCGGCGTGCACCGTCCAGGTGCGTGCTCCGACCGGGCCGACCGGGCATCCGTCCGCCTCGTAGCCGAAGCCGCGACCGACCACCGTGAGGCTGCCCGCCCTGATCCGCTGCGGGTCGGCACCGATGCGCAGGTGCAGCTCCATCACGCCCTCGGCCGCGGGGACGGTGATGTGCAGCCGGCACAGCGGCTGGTGGACGTCGGCCAGCAGCCGGCCGTCGGCCTCGATCCGCAGCCGGGACTGCCCGGCGGGGGCCATCGCCTGCTCGGCCGCAGCAAATTTCGCCCATAGCGAACGCCAGCCACCCGGACGGCTCAGCCGGTGCGGCTGGATCCGCAGGCCGCCGAGCACCACCCCGCCGCCGTCGTCGACCAGCAGATCCAGCTTCCGCGAACTGCCGTTGATCACCGTCCGGGCCGCCGCGACGGGCTCGGACGGGACGCCCAGTGCATGTGCCACGGCCACCGCCCCGGGACGCCCCACCGGCACCACGCCTATCGGCTCGGCACCCAACTCGCGGTGCCGGTGCAGGGCCTGAAGGACCCGCTGCAAGGCCAGATCGGAACCGATCACGACCGGTCGCCGATGGCCGCGACGCGACAGCGCACGGTCGAGTTCGGACGGACTTTCGGGCAGCGACACCTTGACGTCCGCCCCGCCGCACAGGACGTCGCGGGCGATCCGTACCGACTCGCCGTCGGTCTGCCGGGCCGCCGGGTCGAGGAGTAGCAGGAGCGGGTCGGGACCGGCCTGGTCCACGGGTCGGGATTCGGGCGTGGACAGGGACGACACGACCGGTCCTTCCTCAGGTAATCTCTCGGTGCAAGAGCCCCTTGCGCTATTGCGCCAGGGGCTTCGTCTATCTCGGGGCAGACTGCGGCCTACGCAGGATGCCCCAACCGGAAGGGGTGTACGCCTGTGCCGGCACTCGTGCTCGTTGGCGCTCAGTGGGGAGACGAGGGCAAGGGGAAGGCCACCGACCTCCTCGGCGGCTCCGTCGACTACGTCGTCCGCTACCAGGGCGGCAACAACGCCGGTCACACGGTGGTCATCGGCGACCAGAAGTACGCCCTGCACCTGCTGCCTTCCGGCATCCTCAGCCCGAATGTGACGCCGGTGATCGGCAACGGCGTCGTGATCGACCCGGGCGTGCTGCTCTCCGAGCTCAACGGCCTGAACGAGCGCGGCATCGACACCTCGAAGCTGCTGATCTCGGGCAATGCCCACCTGATCACCCCGTACCACCGCACCCTGGACAAGGTCACCGAGCGCTTCCTCGGCAAGCGCCGGATCGGCACCACCGGGCGCGGTATCGGTCCGACCTACGCCGACAAGATCAACCGGGTCGGCATCCGGGTCCAGGACCTGTTCGACGAATCGATCCTCCAGCAGAAGATCGAAGCGGCTCTGCACGACAAGAACCAGATCCTGGTCAAGCTCTACAACCGCCGCGCCATCCCGGCCGACCTGGTGCTGCAGGAGTACCTGGGCTACGCCGAGAAGATCAAGCCCTTCCTGGCCGACACCACCCTCGTCCTGGACGAGGCGCTCAAGGCCAACAAGGTCGTCCTCCTGGAGGGCGGCCAGGGCACCCTGCTGGACGTGGACCACGGCACGTACCCCTTCGTGACCTCGTCCAACCCGACCTCCGGCGGCGCCTGCACCGGCGCGGGCATCGGTCCCACCAAGATCGACCGGGTCATCGGCATCCTGAAGGCGTACACCACCCGCGTCGGCTCGGGCCCGTTCCCGACCGAGCTGCTGGACGCCGACGGCGAGGCGCTGCGCCGGATCGGCGGCGAGCGCGGTGTCACCACCGGCCGTGACCGCCGCTGCGGCTGGTTCGACGCGGTGATCGCCCGCTACGCGACCCGGGTCAACGGCCTGACCGACTTCTTCCTCACCAAGCTGGACGTGCTCACCGGCTGGGAGCAGATCCCGGTCTGCGTGGCGTACGAGATCGACGGCAAGCGGGTCGAGGAACTCCCGTACAACCAGTCCGACTTCCACCACGCCAAGCCGATCTACGAGACGCTTCCCGGCTGGACCGAGGACATCAGCAAGGCCCAGACCTTCGCCGACCTGCCGAAGAACGCGCAGGCGTACGTGAGGGCGCTGGAGGAGATGTCGGGCGCACCGATCTCCGCGATCGGCGTCGGCCCCGGCCGGACCGAGACCATCCAGATCAACTCCTTCGTCTGAGCCTGATCCCGCCTTTCCCCAAGGGCCCTGCACCGACCGGTGCAGGGCCCTTGTGCATGAGTGGGTGGCTTTGAACTAGTACAGAATGGTATTGCACCTAGTGCAAGTCGGGGCTAGGGTGCGGCGCATGACCGCGAAGCCGCCCGCCCCCGTCACCCTCACCGGCACCCGTGTCCGCCTGGAGCCCTTCGGCCCCGCGCACCTGGCCGACCTCTTCGAGGCGACGGGCCGGGACGAGGAGGTGTGGCGGTGGATCCCGGTGCCCGTCCCGCAGACCGAGCAGCAGCTCGCCGACCGCATCGGCACCTGGGCCAGGAGCGGCTTCCTGCCCTTCGCGGTGGTCGCCCGGGAGACCGGCCGCACCGTCGGCCTGACCTGCTACCTCGACATCAGCGCCGACGACGAGCGGCTGGAGATCGGCGGCACCTTCTACGCCCGCTCGGTCTGGCGCACCGCCGTGAACACCGAATCCAAACTGCTGCTGCTCACCCACGCCTTCGAGGAGCTGGGCATGGGCCGGGTCTGCTGGAAGACCGACAGTCTCAACGAGCGTTCGCAGAACGCCGTCCGGCGCCTTGGCGCCAGCTACGAGGGCACCTTCCGGCGGTCCAGGCAGCGCGCCGACGGCAGCTGGCGGGACACCGTCTACTTCTCGATGCTGCGGGACGAGTGGCCGGCCGCGAAGGCCCGGCTGACGGAGCGGCTGGCAGCGGGCTGAGCGAGGCCCCGGATGCGATGCCACCCGGCCCGCTGCACTTCGCGCACTCGCGCGGGGACACCGAGGGCGAGGACTGGATGACCACCCTCTACCTCCAGGAGACCGCCGAGCAGGCCGGGTTGGCGACGGTCGGCATCGCGATGGAGGACATCGGCTGGGATCCGCTCTCCGGCCGCTTCGTGGACCTGGAGCAGCGCTACATCCGCTCCGTCTTCAAGCTCTACCCCTGGGAGTGGCTGGCCGAGGCCGAGTTCGGGGAGCAGCTGCTCTCCGGGATCGACCAGGGCGGCGGCGCAACCGGCCGGTGCTCGGCGCCTGGGTGGTGGACGGCGAGGCCGCCGGACTCGGCATCCGGGAGACCGAGGACAGCCTGATCACCCACCAGGGCGCCCGATTCCTCCCGCACATCATCGTCTGACGCTGCGTCAGTTATCCTCGTGCACAAGGTGCTCGACGCAGACGGCGACGGCGAGCAGCAGCGCGGCGTCCGCACCCGCCGCGATCTCCACGCCGTAGGTGTCGCGGAATCGGAACCACTTGCGGGAGATCTCGGCGATCCGGTTGCCGTGCGCCTCGATCCGGTACTCCTTGTCGATCAGGTCACCATGGACGGACAGCTCGCCACCGTCGGCCAGTTCGACGTGGTACTTGTCCCGGAAGGGCGTGAACAGCTTCTTCCGTACGGTCGCGACGACATGGCCGGAGGCGCTCTCGATCTTCATGGCGTCGCGGACGGTCAGCGTCTTCTCCTTGATCACCGCGACCACCTGCCCGGCGCTGTCCTTCAGCTCGAAGGTGTCGCGCAGACGCAGCACCTTGGCGTCCACCAGGAACGCCTTGTGACCGCCGGAGTCCTCGATCCAGTAGTCCTCACCGATGCCGAACAGCCGTTCCTTGACCAGGTACTTCATGCCGGGCTCGCTTCCGTCGGATGCACTCGCTCTTCGGACATCCTGCGGCAGGCGGGCGACCCCAGGCAGCTGCGGCACGCTGCGGACGGGCACCGAAGCGCTGATTCGTGGACGGAGCAGTACTCGGAAAGAGCCTCCACGCCCGCCGTCCGGTCAGTATCTTGCTGCCGGGGCTGCCGGGGCTGCCGGGGCTGCCGGCCCCGGCGAGAAGGCACGGGTGATCAACCATGCAGGACAGGGCCAGGCGGACACGGGAACACGTACTGCGGGCGGCGATGGAGGAGTTCGCCGCCCACGGCTACGGCAACACCACGATGAACGCGATGGCGGCGCGGATCGGCATGACCAAGGGCGCCCTGTACGGGCACTTCGCCTCGAAGGAGGAGCTGACCTGCGCCGTCATCCGGCAGGCGGACGCCGCCTGGCAGCGCATCCAGTCCGAGAACAGCCCGCCGGGCGCCACCCCGCTGGCGGCGCTCCGCGCCGTGGTGCTCGCGCTGGCCCGCGCGCTGCGCGAGGACGTCGGGCTGCGGGCCGCGTACCGGCTGCTGGCCGACGGCGTCCCCGGCGGGCACGCCGCCCACGGTGCCGGGAGCCCCGCGCACGGCTTCTTCGCAGAGGCACAGCGGCATGTCGCAGCGCTGGTCCGTCGCGCCCAGGACGCCGGTGAGATCGCTCCCGACCACCCTCCGGGCGAAACGGCCCGGCTGCTGCTCGCCGTCGTCCTCGGCGGCCACTCGGCCGCCCTGCTGCCACCGGGTGTCGGCTTCGCCCTGGGCATCGAGAACGCCTGGGAGACCATCGCCCTCGCCCTCACCGGCCCCCGGCCCACCGCTGAACGCGCCCGGCGCTGACCGCCGGTGGCCGCGCTTCTCCGGCCTGCCCGGAATGCGGACACCCATGGTGCGGTTTGATTGGGGCATGGCTTCTCGTGCACGCGTACGCGCCCCCGAACTCGTCGGCAGGGGCGGATGGCTCAACACCGGCGGCAAGGATCTCACTCTTGCCGGCCTTCGGGGCAAGTGTGTCGTCCTGGACTTCTGGACGTTCTGCTGCATCAACTGCCTCCATGTCCTGGACGAACTGAGGGAGTTGGAGGAGCAGCACCGCGACACCGTGGTGGTCATCGGTGTGCACTCCCCCAAGTTCGTGCACGAGGCCGACCACCAGGCCGTGGTCGACGCCGTCGCCCGCTACGAGGTGCACCACCCGGTGCTGGACGACCCGGAGCTGGCGACCTGGAAGCAGTACGCCGTCCGGGCCTGGCCGACGCTGGTGGTGATCGACCCCGAGGGGTACGTGGTCGCCCAGCACGCGGGCGAGGGGCATGCGCATGCGATCGCCAAGCTGGTCGAGGAGTTGGAGGCCGAGCACGAGGCCAAGGGCACGCTGCGGCGCGGCGACGGCCCCTATGTGGCGCCCGAGCCGGAGGCGGGCGACCTGCGCTTCCCCGGCAAGGCCGTCCGACTTCCCAGCGGCACCTTCCTGGTCGCCGACTCCGGCCACCACTCGCTGGTCGAGCTGGCCGAGGACGGCGAGAGCGTCGTCCGCCGGATCGGCGACGGCGAGCGCGGCCTGGTGGACGGGCCCGCCCCTCGCTTCAGCGAGCCGCAGGGCCTGGCACTGGTCCCGGCCAGCCTGGACCTGGGCTACGACGTGATCGTCGCCGACACGGTCAACCACGCGCTGCGCGGCGTACGCCTGGCCGACGGCAGCGTCACCACGCTGGCCGGCACCGGGCGGCAGTGGTGGCAGGGCTCGGCGACCGATGGCCCGGCCCGCGAGGTGGACCTCTCCTCACCGTGGGACGTCGCCTGGTTCGACGGCCGGTTCTGGATCGCGATGGCCGGGGTGCACCAGCTCTGGGCGTACGACCCGGTGGCCGACACCGTCGCCGTCGCGGCCGGGACGACCAACGAGGGTCTGGTCGACGGCCCGGTGGCCGAGGCGTGGTTCGCCCAGCCGTCCGGGCTCGCCCTCTCGGCCGACGGCGAGCGGCTGTGGGTCGCCGACTCGGAGACGTCGGCGGTCCGTTGGATCGAGAAGCCGAAGGGTGCAGGTGAAACGGGGACGGTCCACACCGCCGTCGGCACCGGGCTGTTCGACTTCGGGCACCGCGACGGTGCCGCCGGACAGGCCCTGCTCCAGCACCCGCTCGGCGTGACGGTCCTGCCCGACGGCTCGGTGGCGATCGCCGACACCTACAACCACGCGCTGCGCCGCTACGAGCCCCTCAGCGGCGAGGTCACCACCCTGGCGACCGACCTGCGCGAGCCTTCGGGCGCGGTACTGGTGGACGGTGACATCGTGGTGGTCGAGTCCGCCCGGCACCGGCTGACCCGGCTGCGGCTGCCCGAGGAGGCCGTCCAGGTCGAGTCGGTGGCACACCGCACCCAGCGGGCGGCCACCGAGGTCGCCCCCGGCAGGCTCCGGTTGGACGTGGTCTTCGCCGCGCCCACCGGCCAGAAGCTGGACGAGCGCTACGGCCCCTCCACCCGGCTGCTGGTCAGCTCGACCCCGCCCGAGCTGCTGCTCTCCGGCGCGGGGGCGGACACCGCGCTCTCCCGCGAGCTGGTCCTCTCCGACGAGGTCCTGGAAGGCGTGCTGCACGTCTCGGCGATGGCCGCCTCCTGCGACGACGACCCGGAGATCGAGTTCCCCGCCTGCCACGTGCACCAGCAGGACTGGGGCGTCCCCGTGAAGCTCACCCCCGACGGCGCCACCCGCCTCCCGCTCGTCCTGGCAGGCATGGAGTAGCTGCTCAGGGCAAGCGTGAGCAACCAGGGGCGCGGGGCTCTGCTCGATCAACGGCGTGCAGAGCCCCGTGCCCCTCAGGGCAACCCGATCGCGCACGCGGTGTCGCGGTTGCCCCTTGCCGAGAAGGCTCAGCCCTCCAGGAACGCCTTGATGGCGCTGGCCAGCAGGTAGGGGTCGTCCGCCCCGCACAGCTCACGCGCCGAGTGCATGGACAGCGCGGCGATACCGCAGTCCACGGTGGTGATGCCGAGCCGGGCCGCGGTGATCGGGCCGATCGTGGTGCCGCAGGGCATGGCGTTGTTGGAGACGAAGGTCTGCCACGGCACCCCGGCCCTGTCGCAGGCGGCGGCGAACACCGCCCGGCCGACCGCGTCGGTCGCGTACCGGTTGTTGACGTTGACCTTGAGGATCGGGCCGCCGTTGGGCATCGGGTGGTGGCCCGGCTCGTGGCGCTCGCTGTAGTTGGGGTGGACGGCGTGGCCCATGTCGGAGGAGAGGCAGACGGTACCGGCCAGGGCCCGGGCCCGGTCCTCCGAGGTGCCGCCGCGCGCGTACACGCTGCGGTCCAGGACGTTGCCCAGCAGCGGGCTCTGCGCTCCGGTGTCGGACTCGCTGCCGGTCTCCTCGTGGTCGAAGGCGGCAAGGACCGGGATGTACGCCAGTTCGGCGCCCGCGAGGGAGGCCAGGGCTGCGGTCGCGGCGTGCACCGAGAGCAGGTTGTCCAGCCGGGGACCGGCCAGCAGCTCGCGGTCCCGGCCCAGGTAGGACGGCGGCTGGACGTCATGGGTCATCAGATCCCAGCCGACGACGTCCGCAGCCGCGACCCCGGCGCGCTCCGCGACGAACTCGATCAGCGACCCCTCGGTGACCTCACCGATCCCCCAGATCGGCGTGAGGTGGCGCTGCTTGTCGAGCTTCAGGCCGTCGTTGACCTGCCGGTCCAGGTGGATCGCCAGCTGCGGGACGCGCAGCAGCGGTTCGTCGATCTGCACCAGGACGGCGCTGCCGTCGCGCAGCGCGAGCCGCCCGGACAGGCCCAGGTCGCGGTCCAGCCAGGTGTTCAGCGGCACCCCGCCGTAGATCTCGACGGCCACCTGCCGCCAGCCGGCCGAGCCGGTGTCCGGCAGCGGCTTCACCCGCAGGTTCGGCGAGTCGGTGTGCGTCCCGACCACCCGGAACGGCGTCTCGGGCCCGACCCCCTCGGGCACGTACCAGGCGATCAGCGCACCGCCCCTGATCAGGTAGCGGCCCCCGGCCGAGGCGTCCCAGGCGTCGGTCTCCAGAACCCTCCGGAACCCGACCTTCTCCAACCGCTCGGCCGCGCTGGCCACAGCATGGAATGGAGACGGTGAGGCGCTCAGGTACGCGATCAGGTCGTCGGTGTGCGTTCGGTCGAAGGCGGCCTGATGGGCGGCGGTTGGCATGCTGCTCCTGAGTAGAGGGAGGGCGGAAGCCGGATGGGGGACCGGCTTCGCCCCCGAGCATATGCCCGTACACGGACATGACGCTGTGAACTCAACAACGGTGACACAACGGTGAGGAGTACCGGGGCCGACGTGCGAAGAGGGCCTACGCGCGGAGCGTAGGCCCTCTTCACACTGAGGGTGTGTCAGGCAGTCTGGCTGCGCCTCTGCTAGAAGGCGTTCTCGGCGAGCTCCATGATCTCGTTGTCGATGCCCTCGGCGATCTGCCGCTGGGAGGCAACGGTCGGGAGGATGTTGCGGGCGAAGAAGCGGGCGGCGGCGACCTTGCCCTGGTAGAAGGGGATGTCCTTCTCGGAGGCGCCGGCCTCCAGCTTGGCCAGCGCGACGGCGGCCTGACGCAGCAGCAGCCAGCCGATCACGACGTCGCCGGAGACCAGCAGCAGGCGGGTGGAGTTGAGGCCCACCTTGTACATGTTCTTGACGTCCTGCTCGACCGAGGAGAGGTCGGCGAGCAGCTTGCCGACGATGGCCTCCAGGTCGCCGGCGGCCTTGGCGAGCAGCTCGCGCTCGGCGGCCAGGGCGTCGCCGCCCTCGTTGGTGCCGAGGAACTTCTGGATCTGCTCGGAGACCGCGGTCAGCGCCTGGCCGCCGTCCTTGACGATCTTGCGGAAGAAGAAGTCCAGGCCCTGGATCGCCGTGGTGCCCTCGTAGAGGGTGTCGATCTTGGCGTCCCGGATGTACTGCTCGATCGGGTACTCCTGCAGGTAGCCGGAGCCACCGAAGGTCTGCAGGGACTGGGCGAGCTGCTCGTAGGACTTCTCGGAGCCATAGCCCTTGACGATCGGCAGCAGCAGGTCGTTCAGGCGCTCGGCGGCCTCGTCGCTCTCGCCGCGCAGGCGGGCGGCGAGCATGTCGTCCTGGACGGAGGCGGTGTAGAGGACCAGGGCGCGCATGCCCTCGGCGTACGCCTTCTGGGTCATCAGCGAACGGCGCACGTCCGGGTGGTTGGTGATGGTGACGCGCGGGGCGGCCTTGTCCAGAAAGTTGGAGATGTCCGCACCCTGCACGCGCTCCTTGGCGTACTCGAGGGCGTTGAGGTAGCCGGTGGAGAGGGTTGCGATGGCCTTCGTGCCGACCATCATCCGGGCGAACTCAATGATCTTGAACATCTGGCGGATGCCGTCGACGGTCTCGCCGAGCAGCCAGCCCTTGGCCGGGTGCTTGGCGCCGAAGGTCATCTCGCAGGTGTTGGACGCCTTGAGGCCCATCTTGTGCTCGACGTTGGTGGCGTAGGCGCCGTTGCGCTCGCCGAGCTCGCCGGTCTCCCAGTCGAAGTCGAACTTCGGCACGATGTAGAGGCCGAGGCCCTTGGTGCCCGGCTTGCCGCCCTCGGGGCGGGCCAGCACCAGGTGGATGATGTTGTCGGACATGTCGTGCTCACCGGAGGTGATGAAGCGCTTCACACCCTCGATGTGCCAGGAGCCGTCCTCCTGCTTGATCGCCTTGGTACGGCCGGCGCCGACGTCCGAGCCCGCGTCGGGCTCGGTCAGCACCATGGTCGCGCCCCAGAGGCCGTCGATCATGCGCTGGGCGACCTTCTTCTGCTCCTCGGTGCCCTCGTCGTGGACGACGCCGGCGAAGGCCGGGCCCGAGGAGTACATCCAGATCGCCGGGTTGGAGCCGAGGATCTGCTCGGCGTACGCCCAGATCAACGAGGACGGGGTGACCTGGCCGCCGATGGCCTCCGGGATGCCCAGACGCCACCACTCGGCGTCCATGTACGCCTGGTAGCTCTTCTTGAAGGAGGCCGGGACCGGCGCGGTGTTGGTCTCCGGGTCGAAGACCGGCGGGTTGCGGTCGGTGTCGGTGAAGGAGGCAGCGAGGTCGTTCTCGGCGAGGCGCGCGATCTCGCTCAGGATGTTCTTCGCGGTCTCGACGTCCATGTCGGCGAACGGACCGGTGCCGTACACCTGGTCGCGGCCGAACACCTCGAAGAGGTTGAACTCCACGTCCCGCAGGTTGGACTTGTAGTGACCCATGGCCGTTTTCTCCGGTTCGTCGCTTCCGGGGGTCCGCCGCTGCGTGCGCCCCACTTACCCGCCAGTAGAGCCCATGATGCTACCCGTTGGTAACTTGTTCAAGCCCCTTCGCGGACTCTTCGATACGAAAGCCCTATGAAGGTGGTCACGTCCCGCGCAGTCACATCCCACGCAGTCACATCCCACAACCTGATGGCATCACGAGTTGTCCGGATCGGCCGACCCACGAGGCCCCTTGGGCCCGATAGCCTGTCCCCGTGTACGGCTACGACCAGAGCACCTACCAGGGCGACCCCTACCAGCAGGCCCAGCAGCAGGCAGGGATGAACGGCATGCCCGGCCCCGGCCCGTACGGGGAGCCACAGCCGCAGGCCGCACCGCAGCAGTCGCTCTACCCCGAGCCCTCGCCGCCCTCACTGGCCGACGCCGTCCGGGCCTTCACCACCGGCTCGATGACCGTCGAGGACTTCCAGGCCATCTTCATCACCTCCAAGGTGCACTGCCCGCGCGGCGACCGCCCCGGCTTCCTGGCCCTGCACAACACACCGACCCCGGTGATCCCGATGTTCAGCTCCCTCAAGGAGCTGCGCCGCTACGCGGGCAAGGAGTCCAAGCACTTCAGCGTGAGCGGCGCCGAGGTCCTCGACCTGCTGCCGACGGGATACGGCTTCGCCCTCGACATGGAGGGCGAGCACCGGATGGTCTTCGACGCCAAGGCGGTCGAGCAGATGGTCGACTTCACCATGCGGCGGATGTACGGCTGACCGCCGCTCCGCGGCAGGCGCTCGACCCCACCCTTTCAGCAGACCCCGGAAGACACCGGCCGGGCCGCATCCCCGGTGCCGCACATCCACCACCACATGGTTCAAATTTCAACTTGCTTTTAGTTGAGCATTGAACTAACCTGCTGGACGTAGGCCACAGACCCCCGAAGGAGGCCGACATGCCCGCCGTGACCGTCGAGAACCCGCTGACCCTTCCGCGCGTCGCCACCCCCGACCCCGCCACGCACGCCCCGCGCCCGGTACTCACGGTGGTCACCGCCCCCGAGGGCTACGAGGGCGAGGGCTTCCCGGTGCGCCGGGCCTTCGCCAAGATCAACACCAAGTACCTCGACCCGTTCATCATGATGGACCAGATGGGTGAGGTGGAGTACGCCGCCGGCGAGCCCAAGGGCACCCCGTGGCACCCGCACCGCGGCTTCGAGACCGTCACGTACCTGATCGACGGCGAGTTCATCCACAAGGACTCGCACGGTGGTGGCGGACACCTCGGCGGTGGCGACACCCAGTGGATGACGGCCGGGTCCGGCATCCTGCACATCGAGACGCCGCCCGAGCAGCTGGTGATGACCGGCGGCCTGTTCCACGGCATCCAGCTGTGGGTCAACCTCCCGGCCGCCGACAAGATGACCGCCCCGCGCTACCAGGACATCCACGGCGGTCACGTCAAGCTGCTCGCCACCCCGGACGGCGGCGCGATCCTGCGCCTGATCGCGGGCGGACTGGACGGCCACCAGGGCCCGGGCATCACGCACACCCCGATCACCCTGCTGCACGCCACCGTCACCCCCGGCGCCCGGCTCACCATCCCGTGGCGCAAGGACTTCAACGCCCTGGCGTACGTCCTGAACGGCGACGGCACGGTCGGCGCCGAGGGCCGCCCGGTCCACTCCGGCCAGGCGGTGGTCTTCGGCGAGGGCGACACCCTCACCATCTCGGCCGACACCAAGCAGGAGTCCCGGCACCCCGACCTGGACGTGATCATCCTGGGCGGGCAGCCGATCCGCGAGCCGGTCGCCTGGTACGGGCCGTTCGTGATGAACAGCCACCGCGAACTGGAGCAGGCCATGCGGGACTTCCAGTCCGGCGCCTTCGGCCACCCGACCGACTGACCCCGGCGGGGGGGGGGGGGGGGCCCCCCCCGGCCCCCCCCCCCCCGGCCCGGGGGGGGGGGGGGGGGGGGCCCCGCCGGGGCCGGGGGGGGGGGGGGGGGGGCGGGGGGCCTCACCCCCCCCCGGCCAGTGGCGCCGCCCTGGCGGCACTCCCTGCCGGGCGCCGGCGCCCCCCCCCCCCCGCCCCCCGGGGGGCGGCGGGCCGGCCCCCCCGGGCCCCGCCCCTCGACCGCGTCAGCGAGCCGGGTCGGTGACGCTGTCCGCGCCGTTCTCCGGATGACGGGCCAGGCGGCGCAGGAAGCCGTCCGCACCGTCACGTGGGCTCCTCCTGGTGCGTGACGGCGCGGGCCCCTCCCGTCACTCGTCCGATTCGTCGTCAGATCCGCGCGTACAGCGCCGAGGCGTCGTCGTGGGCCTTGCCCCTCGGCCAGCGCTCGCAGCGCGCGTCGGCCCGCTCCACCGCCCGGACCTGGGAGATCAACTCGGCCGGGCCCGACTCGGCGAGCAGCCTCAGCGCGTCCGACCAACTGCCAAGGCCGAAGCGCTCGGTGAAGCGTGCGGCGCCGTCGGTCATGGCTGCCACCGCGTGCAGAGCGGACAGCCGGACGAACCCGGTCTCGGCGTGCGCGGCCGCCTTCGGGACCGCGGCGGCGATCCAGGGCCCGTGGCCGGTGTTCCTGGCGGCCCGGACCGCCAGCGCATACCTGAGGTGCAGGGCCTTGCGCTCGATGGAGCCGGGGACGGTCGCCCAGACCTGTCGCCGCAGCTCCTCGCCGCCCGGGAAGCGCTGGTTGTCGCCGATCACCCGAGGAGGGCCGTCCTTCAGCTGCAGCACCAGCAGCGAGTCGCCGAGCACCAGGTACTCCAGCGAGCTGCCGTGCAGCCGGGCGGCGACCACCATCGCGGCCGGGGTGTTCGGATGCCCGAGATCGCAGCGGCCGCCGTGCAGGGCGGCCGTCTCCACGATGGCGTCCTGGAGGCACTCGGTGATCGAGCGGTCCGACCGGTCGGTCAGCCGGGCGAGCAGGTGCACGCCCAGCCGCCGTACGTACCAGGAGGTGCCGTGCCGACAGCCCGACTCCATCCCGGCCGGTGCGCTGGAGCCGTCCAGCAGCACCAGTGCCTCGGGCGAGGCGGCGGCGAAGTCCTCGTTCTCCTGGCCGGGTCTCTGCGGTTCCCCCGCGAGCTCTACCTGCATGCCGTCAGTGTGGCGGGCGGAAGGGGTGCGGGACAGGGGCCGGTCCGCGATTCCAGGGTGGCAGGTGGACAGAAGCGGGCATAACGTCGGATCTGTTCACTGCCCACCATGCGCCTGGAGGCTGCCGTGCTGGTCCTTCAGTTCTTTGTCGTCGTGATCGCCTCGATCGGTTTTCCCACCGCCGCGCTGCTCTTCCTGATCGGCGGGCCGAACTTCCGCGACCACCACCGCTGATCCGCGCCCGACGGCCCGGGCCCCCTGACAGCGGTCGGCGGCGGGCTGCGGCGACAGATAGGCTCGGCAGAGAAAATCGGGCGTCCCGGGGCGCCCGGCATGGGATGGTGTGGCTTGCACACCAGCTCTCGTCCAGGAGGTCACGTATGAGCAGCGACGCAGCCGAACCCGTAGAGCCGCAGGCACCGGAGGTCGCGCCGGTTGCCCAGACCGACCCGGACGACGTGAAGGCGAAGTTCCTCGCCGCCCTTCAGCACAAGCACGGCGGCCGGGGCAACGTCGGCGGCCCCGGCACCGACGGGTCGAAGATCCACGGCACGCACGCGGCCGCCGGCGGCAAGCGCAACTTCCGCCGCAAGAGCGGCGGCTGACGGTACGCCGCCGTACGCAGCGCAATGCCGAAGGGGGCGCCCCGGAACTCGACCGGGCGCCCCCTTCGGCGTTGCGCCCCGGAACGGTGGCGCCACGGTGCGGCGGCCCGGTCTCAGTGCGCCGGTACTGCCGGGCGCAGCAGCGGCTCGACGCTCGACGCCCAGAGCAGCAGCCGCTCGTCCGTACTCTCCGCGCCGACCAGTTGAAGGCCCAGCGGGAGCCCGCCCGGCGCATACCCGGCGGGCAGGGTGATCGCCGGCAGACCCGCGTGGCTCCACGGCAGCGACATGGTCGCGTCACCGGTGCTGTCCAGTCCGAGCGGCGCAGGACCTGTGGCCGCCGGGGTCGCCCACAGGTCGATGCCCTCCGCCGTCATCCTCTCGGCGAGCCTGTGCCGGTAGGAGCTCCTGACCTGGAGCGCCGCCGCGTACGTCACCGCGCCGATCTCGCGGCCGCGTCGGACGGCTGCCGTCGTCTCCTGGCGGTAGAGCGCCGAGAAGCGCGGGAAGAGCTCGGCGTGCACCCGGGCCAGTTCGTAGCCGTTCACGATCTTGAAGATCCGCACCACGTCCTCGAAGTCGGACAGCAGCGGCACCTCCCGGACGACCAGGCCGCACTCGCGCAGCCCGTCGAGCTGCCGGGCGAAGGCGGCCCGCGCCAGCGGCCCGGCCTGCTCCAGGTAGGGGCCGGCCGGGACGCCGAGTACGGGCGCCCCGGGCCACCCGGGTGTCCCCGGCTCCGCCGACTGCGCGGACCAGCCGTCGCAGAGGACGCCCGCCGCGAGTGCCGCACCCGCCACATCGGTGGTGAAGGTGCCGATGGTGTCCACGGTCGGCGCGTTGGCCAGTACGCCGTCGGTCGGGATCCGTCCGTAGGTCGGGCGGAAACCCACCACTCCGCAGTACGCGGCCGGACGGATCACCGATCCCACCGTCTGGGTGCCGATGGCCAGCGGCACCAGCCCGGCGGCGACCGCCGCCGCCGAACCGCTGCTGGAGCCGCCCGGTGTGTGCCCGATGTCGTGCGGATTCCTGGTCGGCCCGGGTGCGTCGATCGCGAACTCGGCGGTGACGGTCTTGCCCGCCACCAGCGCACCCGCCGCCCGCAACCGGTCCACCACCTCGGCCTGCGGCCCGGCGAGCACCCCGGGCGGCAGCGCGGAGCCGGCGTGGGTGGGCAGGCCGTCCACCTGGATCACGTCCTTGATCCCGACCGGCACGCCGTACAGCGGCGGCCGTTCGCCCGTCCGGTAGCGGTCCTCGACCGCGCGGGCCTCGGCGATCAGCCGCTGGTGGCGGCCCGGCTCCGGGGTGAAGGCTCTGACCACCGGGTCGGTCCGGTCGATCCGGGCACACAGCCGCTCGACCTCGACGGACGGGCCCGGTTCCCCGGCACGCAGAGCGGCGGCCGCGCGGACGAGCGGGATCGGTGGCTCCATGTCCCCACGCTACGGCCCAGGGGGCCTCGGGGTCCGCGCCACAACGCGGGCGGGTGGTCGGCGATCCGCGGCTTCAGGGGCGGCGGCTCCCGCACGGTGCCCGGCCGATCGCGTGTCCGGCATCCGGTATCCGCTGTCCGTCATCCGCCGGACGGGGACTACTCCGGCTGTTCGCGGTAGCCGTGCTCGGTGGGGAGGTACGGGGCCTCGCGCAGGAAGAGCGCACCGCAGGCGTGGCAGGAGAGGCCGGGCCGGTCGGTCCAGTGGACCGGGTCCCTGGTCTCGGCCTCCGGTTCCAGCCCGCGTCCGCACATCGCCGTGGTGTCGTCCTCCACCACGATGTGCCAGGTCTTCACTCCGCCCGGCTTGCCGCCGGGACCGTACTCGGCTCGCATCTGGTGCATCATGATCACCATGGTGCGAAGCCACCCGGGTGTGGGCAATACGGGCTACGCCTTCGGAGGCACCGGGCTGCCGTGCCGGCGCAGCCGGAGAACGGCCGGGTCACGACTGCCGCGACACACCATCCGCCGCCCGTGCCGACGGCAGCACCACGGCGGCCCGCCGCCCCTGCCGAGCGCCCGGACGCCCTCGGGCCGGGCGTATCGCCTCCTGTGGCAGGCCGTACGGCTCCAGCAGTTCGAGCAACCGGAGGGCAGCCGAACTCCCCTTGCGCCCACGGTCGTTCTCGATGCGGTGCAGGCAACTGAGCTCCCACCCGCGCTCCTTGATCCGCTCGATCTGCTCACCGGCAAGACCGAAGGCGCAGTCGGGCGCCCGGGCGAGCTGGACGCGGTGCGCATGGACGACGTCCAGCCAGCGCAACGGGTCGGCCCGTAGCCACTCGGCAGGGGCGTGGATCTGATGGCACCCGAGGACGACGTCGCGGGTGTGGAACTCGATCAGGCCGCCGAGGCGGTCCAGCGGCAGCGGGTTGAAGGTCCGGCTGTCCCGGTCGAGGCCGTCGGCCACGGCGGTGGCGGCGCTGCGGCCGAGCACCTCGCGGTGGCTCAGCGCGAGCGCCTCCGGCGTGCCGCTGCGGTCGGCGGCGGGCAGCAGGACGACGAGGTCGTCGGGGCCGGGCCGATGCCAGTCCAGGTCGGGGACGTTGGCGAGCAGCCGCCTGGTGTCGCCGAGCCAGGCATGGCGCCAGCGCGGGTCGGCGGCGGTCGCCGGGGCGATCTCCTGGCAGCTGCCGGTGATCACGCGCGGAGCGCCGTGCGCCAGCCAGACCCGGTGCAGCCGCCGAGGCTCGACCAGGCACTCGGCCGCCGCACCGCCCGCGCCCAGCGGAACGGCCACGTAACCGCCGAGGATGCAGGCCCAGTAGGCGGCGAGGAGTTCGGGGGCGCGGGCGACCTGGAGGACGACCTGCTCGCCGGGCCGGACGCCTGCCGCACGCAGCCCGGCAAGGATCCGGGACGCCTCCATCAGCAACTGGAGGTAGGTCTGCCGCAGTTCGGCGCCGTCCGGCACGATGAAGGTGAGGCCCTCCGGGTTCCCGGTCCGCGAGGCCCGGACAAGGGCTTCGCCGAGGGTGCCGATCTCCGGCGGCGAAGCGGGGTTCCGGTCGAGGACCGGCAGAGCGGTGTCGGTCATGGGGCGCTCGCCTGCTGCACCTGCACGGCGTGGCTCCTTCCTGCAACCACGGTGGGGCCGATCGCGGGAACAATACCATCTATGCGGTTTGTTTCCAGAGCCCTTGTCGGCACATCCCTTGTCGGCACTTCGCACACCCACCCGGCCTAGGGGTCGGATCCCGGCGGACGGCTCCGTATCAGCGGACGGCTCCGTATCAGGAGACCGCGCGCAGCAGCGAGCCGTCCCGGCGCTTGAGGATCTTGTCGAAGCTGACGATCGCCCCGCGCAGCGGGTGGTTCCGCAGCTGGACATGGTCGGCGAGCGCATGGATCAGGAACAGCCCACGCCCGCTCTCCGCATCGAGCGCGGGCAGCTCCGGCAGAGGAAGATCACGGAACTCGGGAAAGTCGGCGAGCTCGGCCAGGCCCTGGAGGACGAACAGCGAGTCCGCCGACGCTGCGGCGGGGGAACAGAGCGGCGGGGCCGGCAGGACATGGGTGTCGTACGGGGCCGGTCGGTCGGTGCGGCGCGGGCGGTGCGCGGTGAGCACCGGCACCGAGAGGGCGGCCCGCCCCCGACGGCTGCGCCGACGCCCGGCAGCGGGCCGGGCGGGCGGCGCCATCGAACGGCGCACCGTGGGTCCTGCCATCGGCAGCGCGGGCACGGCGCCTGCCCTGGCGAGCGCGGGCGCGGCGGGGGCGCCGCCGGGCAGGGCGGTCGCGGCGGTCGCGGCCGCCGGCAGGGCCGGGAACGCGGGCCTGGCGGCGAGCGCGGGCACGCCGGTCGGCAGCCCGGGTACGGCGCTCGGTACGGAAGCCGGCCCGGCGGGAACGTGCTGCGGCAGGGCCGAGCTCGGTAGCCCGGGGCCCGAGTCGACCACCTCGATCCGGAGCCGGTCCCCGGCGATCGACGCGGTCACCTGGAAGCCCTCGTCGGGCCGACCGCTCACCGCGTGCTCGACGGCGTTGGCGCACGCCTCGGTAAGGGCGACCCCGAGGTCGTGCGCGACCTGCGGATCGACCCCTGCGGTCTCCATCGCGCTGAGCAGGATGCGCCGAGCGAGCGGAACGCTGGCCGGGTCGCGCTTGAGGTGCAGAGTCCACCAGATGTCCACGGGAGGTCCCTCCTGGCTGCGGCTCCACATAGAACTAGGTATCTCCGGACGATCCCACGGCGAACCGCGCCGCGCGGCCGGGACCGCCCGTTCGGCGGATGGACGGGGGCAGCAGCCTGTGCCGGGCGGCGCACGGCACCGCACGCACGCCGCGGCCGAACGGACCAATCAGATGCACTGCCGCCCCCTCCCTGGGCCGTCCGTGTAGGCGGTGAGATGATGTCCCAGCCATGACCGACCACCACGCCGCCCCGCGTACAGGCGCCGCCGCCCCGGATGCCCGGGTACCGGCCGCGGCCTGGGATCTGCGGGTGGCACGGGCGGTTCCGTTCGCCCTGGTCTGCACACTGATCGCGGCCGCCGGGCACGCCATGGCGGGCGGCGGGGACGTCGCCCTGCCCGCGCTGGCGGTCGGCTTCGCCGCGGTCTGCCTGCCGGCGATCCTGCTGGGCGGACGGGAGCGCTCGCTGTCCGCGATCGCCGGAGCCCTCGGAATCGGGCAGCTCGGTCTGCACCTCCTCTTCCACTGCTCCGGTTCGCACACCGCGATGGCCGGCATGGGCCAGGGCGGTCCTGACACCCTGCCGCAGGTGGCCGGACGGCTGATCTGCGACGACTCCCAGCGCGCCGGCCTGACCGTCGTACCGCTGGACCCCGAGCAACTGGTCAGCGCCGCCGGTCTCGACCCGCAGGCGTACGCCACCGCGCCGCCCGCCGCGCTGTTCGGGATGACACCCTCGATGCTGCTGGGCCACCTCGCCGCCGCCGTGGTGGCGGGCTGGTGGCTGCGGCGCGGCGAGGCCGCGCTGTGGCGACTGCTCAGGATGACGGCCGCGGTGGCGCAGGAGTACGCGGCCCCGCTGCGGACGGCGTTCGCGCTGCTCGCGGCGCTGCTGCTGGGTACCGCCCCCGAGGGGGGGCCGGTGCGCCGCGTTCGGACCCGGGCCGAGGACTGGCGGCTGCCGGCGGCGGCGGCCGCGCTGCGGCACAGCGTGATCCGGCGGGGCCCGCCGGTGGCGGCCTTCGCGCGCTGACCGAGCCCTTCCCCGCGGGTCCTGCTCCGCAGGCCCTGCCTCTACCGGAGTCGGGAGCTCGGTACGCGCAGCCGCGCCGCCGTATCCCCGGGCGCGAGGTCTCCGAGGACCGCGCCTCACGGACCGTACGAGCGGCACCGCCGTACGCGCGCCACGCGCGTCACGGCCACGCCACCCACAGTCCTCCGCGCATGTGCGCCGCCGCTGCGGCCGGCCCATGTGCCCCTCTCCGTTGGAGCCCACCCGATGCGTATCACTCCTGCCCGCCGGATCGCCGGTGTCACCGTCGCCGCCACCACCGCCGTGATCGCCCTCGCCGTCCCGGCCTTCGCGCACGTCACCGTGCAGCCGGGCAGTGCCCAGCAGGGCGGCTACACCGCCGTCGCCTTCCGGGTGCCGGACGAGAGCGACACCGCCTCCACCGTCAAGCTGGAGGTCAACCTGCCGATGGACCAGCCGATGGCCTCGGTGCGCGTCCTGCCGCTGCCGGGCTGGACCGCCACGCTGGAGAAGTCGAAGCTCGACAAGCCGCTGAAGACCCACGGCCAGGACATCACCGAGGCCGTCTCCAAGATCACTTGGACCGCCGACGCCAGTGCGAAGATCGCACCCGGCCAGTTCCAGGAGTTCAAGGTCTCGCTCGGCGCCCTGCCGGCCGACACCGACAAGCTGACCTTCAAGGCCCTGCAGACGTACGACAACGGCGACGTGGTCCGCTGGATCGACGAGGCCAAGGACGGCCAGCCCGAGCCGGCCCACCCGGCCCCGACCCTGAACCTCACCAAGGCCCCCGCCGCCGGTGCCGGCGACCACGCCATGGGCGCCTCGGGCACCGCCGCCCCCCAGGACGACAAGGCGAGCACGGCCTCCGCCGAGTCCTCCGACTCCACCGCCCGTACGCTCGGCGTGGTCGGCATCGTCGTCGGCGTGATCGGCGCCGCCCTCGGCGTCGCGGGCCTGCGCCGCAAGAGCAGCGGCTCCGCCTCCTGAAACCGGCCGGGCAGGGGCCGTGCACACCACGGCGCGGCCCCTGCCCGGCAGCATCACGCTGACGATCGGAAGCACGCCATGACACGTCGTACCGAAACCACCAGCCAGACCGGCACCGGCCGCACCAGCCGCCGGGTGTTCGGTGCCGCCGCCCTCGGGCTCGCCGCCGCCCTCGCCCTGACCGCCTGCGGCTCCAGCGGGGGCAGCAGCAACGAAGGGGGAGCCGCCAAGGTCGTCAAGGAGACCAGCAACTCCCCGTACAAGGGCACCGTGCTGACCAAGCAGTTCGAGAAGCCCGACCTGGTACTCGACGACACCTCGGGCCAGCCCTTCGACCTGCGCAAGCAGACCGCCGGACGCACCACCCTGCTGTTCTTCGGCTACACCAGCTGCCCCGACGTCTGCCCGACCACCATGGGCGACATCGGCGTCGCGATGTCCAAGCTCTCCGCCGAGGACCAGAAGAAGATCGACGTGGTCTTCGTCTCCACCGACCCCGAGCGCGACACCCCGAAGGTGCTGCGCACCTGGCTGGACTCGATGGGCAAGAGCTTCATCGGCCTCACCGGCGACCTGAACAAGGTCAAGGCCGCCGCCAGGACGCTCGGTGTCATGGTCGAGGACCCGATCGTCAACAAGGACGGCAGCGTCACCTCCAGCCACGGCGCCCAGGTGCTCGCCTTCATGCCGTCCGACAACAAGGCGCACCTGCTCTACCTGAGCAACAGCTCGACCGACACCTACACGCACGACCTGCCGCTGCTGGCCAAGGGGGTGCTCGCATGAGCGGGCGCGACAAGGTGTTCCCCGCGGCCGGGGGCCGGGAGAGAAGCGAGGCCGGGGCATGAGCAGGCAGTTCCGCCGCAGCGCGCTGATCGGCTCCGGCGTGGCCGCCGCACTGACGGCCGGCACCATCCTCGTCGCCTGCGGCGGCGGGGGCAGCAGCAGTGCAGGCAGCCCGAAGTCCGAGCTGAGCATCGCCGACTCCTACATCCCCCTCCCGGCGGCCCCCGGCGGAATGGCGGCCGGATACCTGACCGTCAAGAACGCCGGCGCAGGCACCGACCAACTGGTCAAGGTGTCCAGCCCGGGCGCCAAGTCGGTGACCATGCACCGCTCCAACGAGAACACCATGGAGGAGGTCGACGCCCTCGACGTGCCCGCCCATGGGACGCTCGCCCTGGACCGGGGCGGCAACCACCTCATGATCATGGACTGGGACAAGGCCCCGGCCGTCGGCGACAAGCTGGAACTCGACCTGACCTTCGCCAAGGGGAACACCATCTCCGTCCAGGTGCCGGTCAAACCCCTCACCTACCGACCGGGGAGCTAGCGGCGACATGTTGAAGAGACTCGGTGCTCTGGTGGCGGCCCTCGGCGCCGCGATCGTGCTGCTCCTGGGAACGGCCGGACCGGCCGCCGCCCACGCGGCACTTGTCACCACCGACCCCGCCCAGAACTCGGTGGTCCCGCAGGCCCCCGCCACGGTGACGCTGACCTTCAGCGAGGGCGTCTCGCTCTCCTCCGACTCGGTCCGGGTCCTCGGCCCGAACGGCCAGCCGGTCGACGGCGGCAGCCCGAGCCATGTCGACGGGAAGAACGACACCGCCCGGGTCTCACTCAACAGCGGTATCCCCAACGGGACTTACACCGTCGCCTGGCGAGCGGTCTCGGAGGACTCGCACCCGGTCGGCGGGGCCTTCACCTTCTCGATCGGCGCCCCCTCGGCCACCTCGGTCTCCACCAGTGCGTACGAGAACGCCAAGGCCGACAGCCTGGTCGCCGCCGTCTACGGGCTCGCCCGGATCGTCGCGTACACCGCCTTCGCGCTGCTGGCCGGCGTCTCCGCGTTCGTCCTGATCTGCTGGCCCAGGGGCGCGGCGGTGCGGTCGGTGCAACGGCTGCTGATGACCGGTTGGATCGGACTCCTCGCCGCCACCGTGGCGGTCCTGCTGCTGCGCGGGCCGTACGAGCGCGGCAGCGGCATCAGCGTGGCCTTCGACCTCTCGCTGGTGCGCAGCACCCTGGAGGAGCGGATCGGCACCGCGCTCTCCTCGCGGCTGCTGCTGCTCGCGGCGGGCGGGGTGTTCCTGTCGCTGCTGGTCGGCCAGTTGGGACAGTCCGAGGCGGCCGCTGCGGCTGCGGGAGCCGCCGGGCCCGCGCGGTCTTCGGATGCGGACGGCGCCGCGAAGGGCGCCGCGAAGGGCGCCGCGAAGGGCGCCGCGAAGGGCGCCGCGAAGGGCGCCGCGAAGGCCGAACCGGACGACGAGGCAGCGGCCGACGAAACGGAGGAGGACGAGCTGCACCGCCTGGAGCAGCGCGCCGCCGACCGTCCCCAGCGGGACACCCGCCTCGGCCTCGGCATCGCCGGGCTGGTGCTGGCCGTCGCACTCGCCGCCACCTGGGTCGGTGCGGACCACGCCTCGGTCGGCATCCAGGTCTGGCTGGCCCTGCCCGCCGGGATCCTGCACCTGCTGGCGATGGCGCTCTGGCTCGGTGGGCTGACCACCATGGCCATCGGCCTGCGCAACGGGCTCCCGGCCGCCGCCGTCGAGCGCTTCTCCAAGCTCGCCCTCGGTGCCGTCTCGGTGCTCGCGGCCACCGGCCTCTACCAGGCGTGGCGCGGCGTCGGCTCGTGGGGTGCGCTGGTCGACACCGAGTACGGGCGGCTGCTGCTGGTCAAGATCGGCTGTGTGGTCGCCATGGTCGGCGTCGCATGGATCTCCCGCTCCTGGGTGGCCCGCCTGCGCGCAGGGGCCGAGGACGTCGCCGAGGGGGCCGAGGACGTCGCCGAGGGGGCCGTCGGCGCCGGGGTTCGCGCCAGGGAAGCCACCGGCTCCGCAGGCTCCACCGGGGGCGAGCACAAGGCGGACGACCCCGTACGGCAGGCGCAGCTGGCCCGGCAGCGGGCGGCCCGCAGAACTGCCAGCGTCCAGCGTGCCCAGGACGGGCCGCCGGCCCGCGCCGGGTTGCGCCGCTCGGTGCTGGTCGAGACCGCCGTCGCGGTCCTGGTGCTGGTGGTCACCACCATGCTGACCAACTCCCCGCCCGGACGGGTCGCCCAGGCCGCCGCCGCCAACGGCATCGCGACGGCCCCCGCGACGGGCGGCACACCCGGGACGTCCGCCGCCCCCGGAAAGACCGTCGAGCTCAAGATCCCGTACGACACCGGTGGCAGGACCCCGAACGCCAAGGGCACCGCCACGGTGACGCTCAGCCCCGCTTCGACCGGTACCAACACCGTGCAGCTCAGCCTGGACGACTCCTCGGGCAAGCCCGCCGAGGTGCCTGAACTGCAACTGGCCTTCACCCTGCCCGACCGCGACCTCGGCCCGCTGCCCGCCGCCCTCAAGGCGCAGGGCCCCGGACGCTGGTCCGGGACGGCCCAGCTGCCGCTGACGGGCAACTGGGTGGTGGCGGTGACCGTACGTTCCTCGGACATTGATCAGGCGACCGAGGTCAAGCAGCTCAAGATCGGGTGAACGGAATGACCGGACAGACCCCGCAGACCTCAGGGACGGACGCACCGGCCCTCGACGAAGACGTGAACATACCCGGGGGCGTGAACATTCACGCTGCGCCCGACGAGCGCCAGGACGTGAACGCCGCCGCCGGCTTCTCCCGACGGGCCCTGCTGGGCACCGCGGGCGCGGGGCTGGCGGTCGGCGCGGGCTCGGGCGTACTCGCCGGCAAGGCCCTCGCCGACCCGCACGGAAGCGCGGCGCGGTCCGCCCCGGGCGGCCAGGCGCTCGGCCGGGCAGCCGTTCCGTTCCACGGGGAGCGCCAGGCCGGGATCGTCGAGCCCCAGCAGGCCCGCGTCCACCTGGCCTCCTTCGACCTGGCGCAGGGCGCGGGCCGGGACGGACTGCGCCGGCTGCTGAAGGGCTGGTCGGAGACGACCGCGCTGCTGGCCCGCGGAGAGCAGGCCGGGGCGCGCGAGAACCAGATCGCGCTGGGCGCCGGCCCCTGCGCGCTCACCGTCACCTTCGGTTTCGGCGCCTCGCTCTTCGACAGGACCGGGCTGACGGCCCAGCGCCCGCCCGCGCTCGCCCCGCTCCCGGACTTCCCCGAGGACGCCATCGACCGCTCCCGCAGCGACGGCGACCTGTGGGTGCAGATCGGTGCGGACGACGCCCTGGTGGCCTTCCACGCCCTGCGGGTCCTTCAGCAGCAGGCCGTCGGCCTGGCCACCCTTCGGTGGCAGATGTCCGGCTTCAGCCGGACGCCGGGCGCCACCGAGCGCCCCATGACGGCTCGCAACCTGATGGGCCAGGTGGACGGCACCAACAACCCGAAGCCCGCCGACCCCGACTTCACCGCCAAGGTCTTCGCCGGCGGCCCCGGCTGGCTGACCGGCGGTTCCTATGTGGTGTTCCGCCGGATCCGGATGCTGCTGGACAACTGGGAGAACGTGCCGACGGACCGTCAGGAACGGGTGATAGGGCGCCGCAAGGCGGACGGGGCACCGCTCTCGGGCGGCACCGAGTTCACCCCGGTCGACCTGGCGAAGCAGAACGACGACGGGATGCTCGCGATACCCGTCGACGCCCACATCCGGGTCGCCGCGCCCGCCTCCAACAGCGGGGCGGCGATGCTCCGCCGGGGCTTCTCCTACCAGGACGGGGTGCTGCCGGACGGTTCGCTGGACGCCGGGCTGCTGTTCCTGGCCTTCCAGGCCGACC
This sequence comes from Kitasatospora sp. GP82, assembly GCF_029892105.1. Classification (GTDB taxonomy): domain Bacteria; phylum Actinomycetota; class Actinomycetes; order Streptomycetales; family Streptomycetaceae; genus Kitasatospora. The sequence continues at coordinate 48,373 of NZ_JARZAJ010000039.1, forward strand.
CCGCGCGGGGCTTCATCCCGGTGCAGCGTCGCCTGTCGCGGGGCGACAGCCTCTCGCGCTTCCTGCGGCACGAGGCGAGCGGGCTGTATGCCGTACCGCCGGGTGCACCTGAGGGCGGCTATGTCGGCCAGCCCCTCCTGGAGAGCTGAACCCGTCCACCCGTCCCGGGGGCGCGGGGACGGGCCCTTGCCCCCCGGTGGGCGGGCGGCTGCTCACGGGTCGGAATCCTTCGCGGGCGTCCGTCCCGACTGGCTAAGGTGGCACGTCGAGCACGATCACGCACCACCCCATTCGCACGGAGGCGGCATGTCGGCCACCCGCTACACCTACCTCGGGCCCGCGGGCACCTTCACGGAAGCCGCCCTGCGCACCCTGCCCGAGGCGGCCACCCGCGAGCTGGTTCCGCTCGCCTCGGTTCAGGCCGCGCTGGACGCCGTCCGGGCGGGGGAGGCGGCCGGGGCCTTCGTCCCGGTGGAGAACTCGGTCGAGGGCGCGGTGACCGCGACCAGTGACGAACTGGCCGGCGGCAAGCCGCTGATGATCTACCGTGAGGTGCTGCTGCCGATCGCCTTCGCGCTGCTGGTCCGCCCCGGCACCACGCTGGAGGACGTCAAGACCGTCACCAGCCACCCGGTGGCCCAGCCGCAGGTCCGCCGCTGGATCGCCGCCAACCTGCCGGATGCCCGCTGGGAGGCGGCGGCGTCCAACGCGGACGGGGCCAGGCTGGTGCAGGAGGGCCGCCACGACGGCGCCTTCGCGGGCGAGTTCGCCGCTCCGATCTACGAGCTGGACGTCCTGGTCAACGACATCCACGACGCCGAGAACGCGGTGACCCGGTTCGTCCTGGTCGGCCGTCCGGGGCGGGTCTCCTCGCCGACCGGCACGGACAAGACGTCCATGGTGGTCTGGCTGCCCGACGACCACCCGGGTGCGCTGCTGGAGCTGCTGCAGGAGTTCGCGGTGCGCGGGGTCAACCTGATGCGGATCGAGTCCCGGCCCACCGGTGAGGGGCTGGGCAACTACTGCTTCCTGATCGACTGCGAGGGCCACCTGAGCGAGCGGCGGGTGAGCGAGGCACTGATGGGACTGAAGCGGATCTGCCCGCAGGTACGGTTCCTCGGCTCCTATCCCCGCGCCGATCACGGCACCTCGACACCGCTGCGCCCCGGCACCCTGGACGAGGAATTCAGTGCGGCGGCCGACTGGCTCTCACGCTGCCTCGACGGACGCGGCGAACTCTGACCGTCCGGCGGCAGCCGACCGCCCGGCGCCGCCGACCGCCAGGACACCACTGACCACCCGAGGACGCTGATCTGCGATCCTCGGCGATCGGATCATTGGTGATCAATTCTGCAAACGATTTCGGTCGAAGTAGGCCAATTTCCGACACCCCGGACACTTCACCCGGACAGCCGATCGACAACTGCCGCACGGCAGCGGCGGATCGTGCTCGGCCGGGGTGCAGCCGGAGTGCAGCCGGAGTGCGACCGGGGCCGCTCGAGCGGGGGTCGTCCACAGGTCCGGCCGTTCATCCACAGGCACGAGTGCGCGCAGGTTATCCACAGTTATCCACAGGGCTGGGGATGAATCGACAAACCGGCATATCCACCTGCGGAGCCGGTCAGATCATCAGCTAGGCGTTCAGAGGTGATCAATCGGGCCAGAGTCACCCTTGTTCCATCAAATCACCTGTCCGAGTGAGCAAATTACCTCGCCCGAGAAGGCCAATCGAGGTTTGAAACCTCAATTCCTCGGTCGATTACGCGTAGAACCTTCACCATCCAGCCGTCCACAGGGCCTGCGGCGCCCCTGTGGACAGCGGGCCCGGACCCCCTCCCCGACCGCTCCTCCACAGCACTTATCCACAGGCTGGCGTGAGTTATCCCCAGCCCCGATCCACCACCTCGCGCCCGTTCGCACGCCCGCCGACGGGTGCCCCGGCATCGGTCCTGGGGCAGGATCCCAGAGCGCCTGACGGACCACGGCGGGCGGCGGCACGGCCGGCGGAGCCCGGCGGTCCCTCGGCCGTCGAGTACGACGCGCCAAACCGGTTCCTGTACGGGCCCCCCTCCCCGGTAGGCTGGGCCCGTGATTGACCTTCGCCTGCTCCGTGAGGACCCAGACCGAGTGCGCGCCTCGCAGCGTGCCCGTGGCGAGGACGTCGACCTGGTCGACGCCCTCCTCTCCGCCGACGAGCGGCGCCGGTCCTCGGGCAGTCGCTTCGACGAGCTGCGCAACGAGCAGAAGACGCTCGGCAAGCAGATCCCCAAGGCCCAGGGCGAGGAGAAGGCCGAGCTGCTCAGGCGCGCCTCCGAGCTGGCCGCCGCGGTCAAGGCCGCCGACGCCGAGCAGACCGAGGCCAAGGAGGAGGCCGACCGCCTGCTCCGCTCGCTCGCCAACCTGATCGACCCGGCCGCGCCGGTCGGTGGCGAGGAGGACTTCGTCACCCTCGAGGAGATCGGCACCCCGCGCGACTTCGCGGCCGAGGGCTTCGCGCCGAAGGACCACGTCGAGCTGGGCCAGATCCTCGGCGCGATCGACACCGAGCGCGGCGCCAAGGTCGCCGGTGCCCGCTCCTACTACCTGACCGGCGTCGGCGCGCTGCTGGAGCTCGCCCTGGTCAACATGGCGATGGCGCAGGCCACCGAGGCCGGTTTCATCCCGATGATCACCCCGGCCCTGGTCCGGCCGGCCGCCATGGACGGCACCGGCTTCCTCGGCCAGGCGGCGGAGAACGTCTACCACCTCCCCGAGGAGGACCGGTACCTGGTCGGCACCAGCGAGGTCCCGCTGGCGGCTTACCACATGGACGAGATCCTCGACGCCGAGAAGCTGCCGCTGCGCTACGCCGGTTTCTCCTCCTGCTTCCGCCGCGAGGCGGGCACCTACGGCAAGGACACCCGAGGCATCATCCGGGTGCACCAGTTCGAGAAGGTGGAGATGTTCGTCTACACCACGCCGGAGGACGCGGAGGCCGAGCACCGCCGCCTGCTCCAGTGGGAGAAGGACTTCCTCACCGCGCTCGAACTCCCCTACCGGGTGATCGACGTCGCCTCCGGCGACCTCGGCGCCTCGGCCGTGCGGAAGTTCGACATCGAGGCCTGGATCCCGACCCAGGGCAAGTACCGCGAGGTCACCTCGACCTCGAACACCACCGAGTACCAGTCCCGCCGCCTCTCCATCCGGATGCGCGAGGAGGGCAACAAGGTCCGCCCGCTGGCGACGCTGAACGGCACCCTGGTCGCCGTCCCGCGCGTGATCGTGGCGATCCTGGAGAACCACCAGCAGGCCGACGGCTCGGTGGTCGTCCCCGAGGCGCTCCGTCCGTTCCTCGGCGGGCGCGCCGTCCTGGAGCCCGTCAAGTAGGCACCACCGTCCGGCAGTCGGACATGCACAAGCAACTCCCTGGAGACGTACGGCAGATGAGCATCGCAAGCCACCGACCCGACGTCTCCCCCGGTGCTCCTCCTGGTACTTCCCTCGGTGGCGACCTGCCCTACCGGCTGGTCGCCACCGACCTGGACGGCACCCTGCTGAACTCGGCCGAGACCGTGTCCGGGCGGACTCGCGCCGCGCTGGCCGCCACCGTCGCCGCCGGGGCCCTGCACATCATCGTCACCGGCCGCTCGGCCACCTGGGCCCGCCCGGTCTTCGACGAGATCGGCTACGCCGGGATAGCGGTCTGCGGCCAGGGCGCGCAGGTCTACCACGCCGGCGAGCACCGGCTGCTCACCTCGCTCACCCTGGACCGGCGGCTCGCCGCGCTGGCGCTGGCCAAGATCGAGGCCGAGGTCGGCCCGCTCGCGGTGGCCGCCAACCAGGACGGCCTGGAGGGCGCCGTGCTGGCAGGACCCGGGTACGAGCTGCAGATCGGCTCCGAGCTGCCGATCGTCCGGGTGGACGGCGCCGAGCTGTTCGACTCGCCGATCAGCAAGCTCTACATCCAGCACCCGGGTTTCGACGACGATTCGCTGGCGCAGATCGCCCAGCAGGTGGCGGGCGACCTGGTCGGCGTCACCATGGCCGGGGCCGGCGTGGTGGAGTTGCTGCCGCTCGGCCTGACCAAGGCCACCGGGCTCGCGGTCGCCGCCAACCGGCTCGGCGTCAAGGCCAGGCAGACCATCGCCTTCGGCGACATGCCCAACGACGTCCCGATGTTCGCCTGGGCCGCCCACGGCGTGGCCATGGCCAACGCCCATGAGCAACTGCTGGCAGTCGCGGACGAGATCACCGTCAGCAACGACGAGAACGGCGTCGCCGTCGTCCTGGAACGGCTCTTCCCGGCAAACTAGGCCCCCGAGGTACCCACAAGGGCGCGGGGCCCTGTTGGGTTGCCCCTTTGCGTTCGGAGTGCCCCGCGCCCTGAGAAGTGCGGCTTGCACCGAAGGACGCCCTGGGCCGGTGGTGATCGGGCTCAGGGCGTCCTTCGGTTCGGTGGGTCAGCCGTAGGAGACGTTGCTGCACGGGTCGTCGTCGGCCGAGCGGGCGTCGGCGCTGACGCTGCTCGGCAGCGGGCCCGGGGCCACGCTCGCCCCGCCGGAGGTGCTGCCGGTGCCGCCGCCTGCTGCCGCGAAGTCCTTGCCCAGGACCACGCTGATGCCCGCCTTCGAGACCGGCTCCAGGGTCGCACCGGGGAAGAGCGAGGCGACGGTCTGCGCCTTGGCCTTCTCACCGGGCCCGTACTGGACCGAGGTGGTGGTGTGGTTGCGCGAGGACGCGTTGGTCGTCGTGGTGACGGTGAACTTGGCGTCCTTCAGCCTGGTCTCGGCCGTGCTGGCGAGCCCCGCCGTCTGGGTGCCGTTGTAGACGCCGACCCGGATGCCGCTCCCGTCCACCGAGGCGGGAGCGGGCGCGCCCTGGCTGTCGGCGGCGGGGGTGGCGGAGGCTGCGGCCGACGGGGCCGCACTGGCCTGTCCGCCACTGGCGTCCTGGCCGTCCAGCGTGCGGTCGGCCTTGAGCGCCGCGAAGAGCTGGTCGACATCGGGGTGGACCAGGCCGACCCGGGCGCCCTCGAAGCGCCAGGGGGTGGTGATGAACTTGATGTTGCGCAGGTCGATGTTCTTCAGCGAGAGCGCGAAGGAGAGCAGCTTCTGTGCCGAGCCCAGCCCCTCGTCCACGGTCAGCGACTTGGTCGCGGCGTCCGCCAGCGGAAGCAGGTTGGTCGGGTTCATGCCCTTGCCCTTGACGTCCTTGATCAGCGCGGAGAGGAACGCCTGCTGGCGCTTCATCCGGCCGATGTCCGAGCCGTCGCCGACGCCGTGCCGCAGCCGGACGTAGTCGAGCGCCTGCTGGCCCTCGACCATCTGCTCGCCCTTCTTGAAGATCTCCTTGCCCTTGTGGCCGAGGTTGGGGTCGAGATCGCCCTCGTAGACGGCGTTCGGCAGGCAGACGTTGACGCCGCCGATGGCGCTGGTCATCGCGGCGAAGCCTTCGAAGTTGACCACCATGGTGTGGTCGACCCGCAGATTGGTGAGCTTCTCGACGGTGTTCTGAGTGCAGGCCGGGTTGCCCTGCTCGGTGTCGCCGACCGCGAAGGCGGAGTTGAACATGACGTTGTTCTCCTCCTTGGTCCACTTGCCGTTGGGCATCTTGCAGGCCGGACGGGTCACCAGGGCGTCGCGCGGGAACGATATGCCCACGGAGTGCTTGTGGTCGGCGTATATGTGCAACAGGATCGTGGTGTCCGAGCGCGCGCCGGAGTCACCGCCGCCCCCGAGGTCCTTGTTCGCGCCCGCGCGCGAGTCGGAGCCGATGAGCAGGACGTTGACCGGACGGTTGCCGTTGGCGTCGGCCGCACCGGCGTCGGGCCGGTCCTTGCTGACCCCGTCCTGGCCGAAGGTGCTGATGTTGCCGTTCAGCTTCATATAGACCGCGCCACCGGCGAGGACCACCAGGGCCATCGAGGAGGCCGCCACCCAGGTGATGACCTTCTTCTTGCTGCGCTTCTGCTTGCCGCGCGGCGCGCCGCGGCCGGCCCCGCGACCACCGCCGTCGCCCCCGTCGCCGCTACCGCCGTTGCCGCCGCCCCGGCGGGCCGCCGCCCGGCCGCCGGGCAGCGGCGCGTCCGGGCCGGACCCGCGTCGCGGTGAAGGCACGCCGCGGGAGGAGTCCCGGCCGTGGCCCGGACCGCCGCCCTGGGGTGCGTCGTCGCGCCACCAGTCGGCGTCGTGATCGGACGCTCCCGCCCTCTGGCCTGACATACGTACACCCTCCACCAGACGGCAGGAACAGCTGCCCACAGCGGACTCACCGTGCGCAGGAGCAACGCCCGGCGTCTGCCGAACGTGCCGCACCACCGCCCCGGTGATGCTCAGCTCTCGCACATATATACGCAAAGAGCTTCAGCGGAGCATATAAAGGCAAGATGACGAAGTCACTGCCTGGGCTCCGGATTGCACGATCGCCCAGGTGGCAAGCCTACTGGGCGGCCCGAAGGCCCCGGCGGAGCACGGCCTTGGCGCCCTGCACAACACTGCCGCGAAAACTCCACGACATGGTTGGACGGCCGGAGTTCCGTGGGCTTTGATCAACTCCTCATTCAATCTTCGAATATATTTTCGAAAACTTCCTCGCCCGTCAGTTGTAGGACAACCGGGCAAGTACTTGTAGGATGACCGGGCAAGCAGTTGTAGGATGACTCGCGTACCGACCCGGAAGGAGCCCTCGATGACCAACGTGAGCAACGACGGTCTGCAGGCTGCCGGGCGGCGCTCGCTGGTGGACGCCACGATCGAGCAGCTGCGGGAGCAGCTGAGCGCGGGCAGCTGGCCGGTCGGCGGGAAGATCCCGACCGAGCACGAGCTGGCCGAGCGGCTCCAGGTCGGACGGAACACCGTGCGCGAGGCGATCCGGGTGCTGGTGCACGCAGGGATGCTGGTGTCGCGCCAGGGCGAGGGGACGTTCGTCCGGTCGACCAGTGACCCGGCCGCGGTACTGCGCGGTGTGCAGCGCTCCGGCGTACGGGACGTACTGGAGGTCCGTGCCGCGCTGGAGACCGAGGCGGCGAGGCTCGCCGCGCTGCGGCACACACCCGAGGACATCGCCCGGATGCGGGCCGCACTGGCCCGCGAGGCCGAGGTGATCGCCTCGCACCCGGAGCGGGCCGGCCGCGAGGCCACGGTCGAGCACGACCTGGAGTTCCACACCGCCGTGGTGGAGGCCGCGCACAACCCGGCGCTCGCCGAGATCTACCGCTACTTCGGCGCCTCCGTGCGCGAGTCCATGCGGACGGCCTTCGGCGACCACGAGATGCCGGAGGTGGTCGTCGCGACCCACGCGGCTCTGGTGGACGCGATCGAGAGCGGTGACCCCGAGCGCGCCGAGGCCGCGTGTCGTGAGCTGCTCGCGGAGCCGACGGCCGCCGTGGAGCAGCTTCTCGCCAGCATCGCCGCCCGGAAGTAACGGTCACTCCGAGCCGCCGAGCCCCGCCTTCCGCGCCCCGCCACCACTTTTCCGCGTCCTGCCCGGACGCCCTGCCAAGCCCTGCCCGGAGAGAAACCCGCCATGTCGGTCACCCGCGCCCAGCAGCCGGTCGCCACCCCAGTAGTCCGTACTCGCACCAGGCTCGCCCACCCGGCGCTGCTGCTGACCGGCATCGTGCTGGTCGCGCTCAACATGCGCGCCTGCCTGGCCGCCATCTCGCCGATGGTCGGCGAGATCCAGCACACCTTCGGGCTCTCGGCGACCGCGAGCGGTCTGATCACCACCGTCCCGGTGCTGTTCCAGGGCGTCGGCGCACCGCTCACACCCCGGCTGACCCGGCGCTTCGGTGCGGAGCGGGTGGTGCTCGGCGCGGTGCTGGTACTGGGTGCCGGTGTGCTGCTGCGGGTGCTGCCCTCGGTGGCCGCGCTGTACGCGGGGTGCGTGGTGATCGGTGTCGCGATCGCCGTCCTGAACGTCTCGATGCCCGGCCTGGTCAAGCGGGAGTTCCCGGACAAGGCCGCGACCATGACCGGCGTCTACTCCACCACCATGCTGATCGGCGCCACCCTGGCGGCCGGTTCCTCGGTGCCGTTGGAGAAGGTGCTCGGCGGTGGCTGGGAGGCCTCGCTCGGTGCCTGGTCGCTGCTCGCGCTGATCGCGGCGGTCGCCTGGCTGCCGCAGGTGCTGCGTTCCCGCCAGGAGAAGGCGGCGGTGGCCGCCGCACCGACCGGCAGGCAGATCGAGGGGATCTGGCGTTCGCCGCTGGCCTGGCAGATCAGCCTCTTCATGGGCATCTCCTCGCTGCTGGTCTACACCCTGGTCGCCTGGATGCCGACGATCCTGGCCGACCACGGCATGGACCGGGGCGAGGCCGGTCTGGTCTTCGCCTTCAGCAACCTGGTGCAGGTCGCGGGCGCCTTCCTGGTGCCGCTGGCGGCCGGTCGGATGAGCCGCCAGCGCGGCCTGGCCGTCTCGATGGCGACGCTCAACGCGATCGGTATCACCGGCCTGCTCGTCGCCCCGGTCTCCGGCGCCTGGGTCTCGGCCGCCGTGCTCGGCATCGCCCAGGGCGGTTCGCTCGGCCTGGCGCTGGCCTTCATCGTGCTGCGGACCGGCAGCGCGGCGGGCACGGCGCAGCTCGGCGGGATGAGCCAGGCGATCGGCTATCTGGTCGCGGCCGTGGGTCCGGTCGGCGCGGGTGCCCTGCACCAGGTGACCGGCAACTGGAACCTGCCGCTGATCCTGCTGCTCGTCCTCGCCTCGGTCGCCGCCGCGGCGGGCTGGGGCGCGGGCCGGGACCGTACGCTCTGAACCCTCCGGGCTGTACGGGGACCGAGCGCTGAGGCCACCGAAACGAACCGACCGTACGGGCTCACGGCTTGCCGTGGGCCCGTACGGTCGGATGCGTATCAGGCCCCTACCGGGCTGTACCGCTCACTCCTCGGCCGCCAGGGTCAGGCCCGCCAGTTTGACCGAGGCGAAGGCGGTGGCGGCGACGGTCACCACGATCAGCAGCGGGACGGCCACCCCGAGGGCGACCGGGGCGCTGATCGAACCGTCGGCGGCGACCGTCCTGGCCACCGACAGGCCCCACTGCTGCACGCTGAGCGTCTTGGCGCCGTTGACGAAGTTGCCGACCAGGCTCTCCCAGACCAGCGCGTACGCCAGTCCGGCGACCACCGCGTGCCGGGTGACCACGCCGAGCAGCAGGAACAGCGCGCTGTACGCGGCGCCCGAGACCATGGTTCCCAGGGTGAAGGCGACCGCCAGGTTGTCCTGTGTGCCGACCAGGATCAGCCCCGCCAGGAAGGTCGGAACGGCGGCGAACACCCATGTGGTGACGATCGCCACGGCCAGCTTGGTGGTGATGATCTTCCACCGGGGCAGCGGCTTGGCCAGCAGGTAGACGATCGAGCCGTCGTCGATCTCGGTGGCGATCACGCCCGTCCCGACCACCAGGCCCAGGATCGGCACCAGGGTGCCGAGCGAGAGCTGGCCGAGGATGCTGACGGCCAGGTCGTGCTTGTCGACGTCGGCGCCCCGCGCGATGACGGAGATCACCAGCAGCAGCGCCGGGACGACCAGCAGCAGGGCGCCGCGGCGGCGGCCCAGCAGACCGAGGACGGTCAGCCTGGCTACGGTCCGGTTCATGGGTTCCAGCCCTTCCAGTGGAACGGGGGTCAGGACGCGACGAGGTAGGAGAAGACGCTCTCCAGGGACTCGTCGTCCGGGGAGACGGTGTAGAGGCGGATGCCGGCCTCCTTGGCGACCTTGGGCAACAGGGTGGTGAAACCCTGGAAGTTGATCGCCTGGATCCGCAGCGCGCGCTCCTGCCAGTCGAGTTCGATACCGGCGGTGGAGCCGTCGGCGATCAGCGCGGCGGCGAGGCGCCGGTCGTCGCTGGAGCGGACCAGGTAGCGGTGCGGCCGGTCGGTCATCAGCCGCCGGATCTTGCGGAAGTCACCGGAGGCGGCGTGCCGCCCGGCCACCACCACCTCGATGTGGCGGGCCAGTTGCTCGACCTCCTCCAGGATGTGCGAGGAGAAGAGCACCGTGCGGCCGTCCGCGCCGAAGCGGCGCAGCAGCTCCATCAGGTGCAGCCGCTGGCGCGGGTCCATGCCGTTGAACGGCTCGTCGAGCAGCAGCACCGAGGGGTCGTGCACCAGGGCCGAGGCCATCTTGACGCGCTGCTTCATGCCCTTGGAGTAGGTGCCGGTGCGGCGCTCCTGGGCGTACTCCATCTCGACCAGGGCCAGTGCCCGCTCGGCGGCGGCGCCCGGGTCCGGCAGTCCGTGCAGCTCGGCGTTGGCGAGGACGAACTCCCAACCGGTCAGGTAGTCGTACATCGACTCCCGCTCCGGGACCAGGCCGATCTTCCGGTAGACCTGCTGGTTGCGCCAGATCTGCTCGCCGTCCAGCGTGACGGCACCGGCGGACGGGGCGAGGAAGCCGCTCATCATATGGATGAGGGTGGACTTGCCCGCGCCGTTCGGCCCCAGCAGGCCGGTGATCCCGGGCCCGATGCTCATCGAGACATCGTTGACGGCGACCACGTTCCCGAACCAGCGGGAGACCTTGTCGATGGTGATGACAGCCATACCGACGCCCTCTCAGATCTTCCGGTAGCGGCTGAGCATCAGCCAGTACGAACCGACCACCAGCGCGGCGATCTCGACGGCGAAGACCGCCACCCCGAGCGCACCGGGCGCATGCGTCGTACGCGGGTCGCCGACCAGGCCGAAGACCTGGTTGACCAGGCCGTCCACCAGCATCGACGGGGAGAGCACGGCCGACCAGTGCGCGGACTCCGGCACATAGCCGTTCAGGCCGCCCGACAGGCCGAAGACGACGCCCGCGAAGATCGAACTGACCACCAGCGCACCCATGATCGCGGCGACGCCGAAGCCCCGGCGAGGGGTGCTCGCGGCGATCAGCAGGCCGAGCGCCGAGTACAGCACCGCGTACAGCACGGCGGCCACCAGACCGTAGAGGAGATGGCCGGTGTTGTGCCCCAGCGGCAGGCCGCCGAGGATCGAGCCCAGGTAGAGCACCAGCAGCGGCACGGCCATCAGGATCAGCATCGCCGAGACCATCGCGCCGAACTTGGCCCGGACGTAGTCGCCCCGGGTGATCGGCCGCGAGAAGTACAGCGGCACCGTCTGATAGCGCAGGTCACGGGACATCAGCACGGGCGCCTGGGCGGCCAGGAAGATCTCGATGAAGATCGAGAAGGTGGAGAGGTACTGCGGGTAGTCCACCGGCAGCTGCTTGGCATGCTGCAGGATCGCGTAGGCGACGATCACCAGGGCGGGCGCCGCCAACGCACCCAGCACCAGCACCGGCAGCACCTTGGACTTGCCCGAGCGGCCGAGACCGTACGCGGCCCGCAGGCTCTGGACGAAGAGCGAGCGGGTGGCGTACGAGCGGCCGAGGCGCGGGCCCTGGTACGAGCGGTAGCCGATGTTGTGGATGACGCCGCTGTCGGCGGCAGCCGTCCGGTTGGCCGTGGCCTCAGGAGGCAGCGACATCGTGGGCACCCCCTGCCTCTCGTGCCTCGTCGGTGAAGATCTCGGCGACCCGGTGCCGGCGCTGTTCCAGCCGGACCAGGCCGAGCCCCAGGTCGGCGACGGTGTCGCGGACCGTGTCGTAGGTGTCGTCGTCCCTTATCTCGACGAGCAGACCCCTTCCGCCCAGCTCGCCTCCCGCAGGACGGGAGCTGTCCGACGAGACCGAGAGTCCGGCCTCGGTGAGCCGGGCGCGGACGGCCGCGTCGGCGTCGAAGTCCAGGTCCGTCGGGTGGTCGGTGACCTCGACCGCGAGCAGCTGGGTGACCTCGGTGAAGGAGGCCGTGGAGGAGGAGCGCAGCAGGCGGCCGCCGTCGATGACGACCAGGTGGTCGCAGGTGCGTTCCAACTCGCCCAGCAGATGGGTGGTGACGAGGACGGAGATGCCGAAGTCGCTGTACACCCGGCGGATCAGCGCCAGCATGTCGTCGCGGCCGACCGGGTCGAGGCCGTTCGTCGGCTCGTCCAGCAGCACCAACTGCGGGTCGTGGACGAGCGCCTGAGCCAGCTTCACCCGCTGCTTCATACCGGTGGAGTAGCCGCCCATCGGGCGGTACCGCTCCTCGTACAGTCCGACGTGCCGCAGCGTGTCGGCGGTCCGTTCGCGGGCGGCGGCGGCCGGGAGGCCGGCCATCCGGGCCATGTGGACGACGAATTCGGTCGCGGAGACGTCCGGCGGCAGGCAGTCGTGCTCCGGCATGTAGCCGACCCGCTCGCGGATGGCCGAGCCCTCGGTGGCGATGTCCAGACCGAGCACCTGGCCGGTGCCGGACGTCGCCGGGGAGAGCCCGAGCAGAATCTTGATGAGTGTGGACTTGCCCGCCCCGTTCGCCCCCACCAGGCCGACCACCCCAGGCTGCACCTCCACGGTGAGCTGGTCGAGCGCGGTGACCCGGGGGAACCTCTTGGTGAGGCCGTCCGTCTTGATGACAGTGGACACGTCCCCCAACGTAGTGCGCCGCGGGCGCGCACGGTATGAGCTGGGACGGCAGACCCTTCTGCGCCTGTGGGATGACCAGGTGGGGGGGGGGGCCGCGGGGGGGGGGCCCCCCCCCCGGGGGGGGGGGGGCATGAGTGGCCCCCCCCCCCCCCACGCCCGGAGGACCCGGACCCAGAGGAAAACCCCCCCCCCCGCGCCCGA
>NZ_JARZAJ010000040.1 GCF_029892105.1 Kitasatospora sp. GP82
CCCCAGCCGCGCCGCATCGAATCCTCCGGCGTCGCCGACCTGTCCATCGAGATCACCGAAGAACTGCGTGGGGAGATCCGCCGCCATGGCAAGCATTGACATCGTGCCCGGCGTGCAGCGGCGTATCGGGGCGGTCGCCTCCCGGCCTCGCTCCGGGTCCCGTCCCCAGCCCCGCTCCGGGCTGCGTGCCACGGAGCTGCACGGCGTCGAGGCCGGTCTGGACGCCCTCGACGCCGTCCGGCCCCTGCGGACCCCGGTGGCCCGGGTGCTCCGGGAGACGGTGCTGCCGCCGCTGCTCGGTCTGCTGCTGGTGCTCGTCCTCTGGCAGGGCGCGTACAGCCTGCAGCTGACCTCGGAGTACCGGCTCCCCGGCCCGGCCATGGTCTGGCACTCGCTGACCGACCTCTGGTACGAGGGGACGCTGTTCTCGATCATCTGGACCAGCGTCTGGCGGGGTCTGTCCGGCTTCGCCGCCGCCGTGGTGATCGGTACACCGATCGGACTGCTGGTCGCCCGGGTGCGGTTCGTACGTGCCGCGGTCGGCCCGGTGCTCTCCGGCCTCCAGTCGCTGCCCTCGGTGGCCTGGGTGCCCGCCGCCGTCATCTGGCTCGGCATCAACAGCTCGGCGATGTACGCCGTGATCCTGCTCGGCGCCGTTCCCTCCGTCGCCAACGGCCTGATCGGCGGCATCGACCAGATCCCGCCGCTCTTCCTGCGCGCAGGCCGGGCCATGGGCGCCACCGGACTCGCCGGTGCCCGCCACGTCCTGCTGCCGGCCGCCCTCCCCGGCTACCTGGCCGGTCTCAGGCAGGGCTGGGCCTTCTCCTGGCGCTCCCTGATGGCCGCCGAACTCATCGCCTCCTCCCCCGACCTGGGCCTCGGCCTCGGCCGCTACCTGGAGAACCAGCGGGAGTTCAACGACATGTCCGGCGTCCTGCTCGGCATCATCCTGATCCTCTTCGTCGGCGTCGCCATCGACCTGCTCGTCTTCACCCCGCTGGAGCGGTGGCTGCTCCGCAACCGGGATGTGCGGGCGGCCCGTTAGGGCTTCCGGGCGGATGGTGCGAGCCGCTGCGGACTGCCGGGTGGAATTCGGGGCATGGTGGTACGCATGGACTTTCGAATCTTCACCGAGCCGCAGCAGGGCGCTTCGTACGAGACGTTGCTGCGCGTGGCCCGTGCGGCCGAACAGCTCGACTACGACGGCTTCTTCCGCTCTGACCACTATCTGCGGATGGGGGACGGCGACGGGCTGCCCGGTCCGACGGATGCCTGGATCACCTTGGCGGGCCTGGCGCGGGAGACCGAGCGGATCCGGCTCGGGACGCTGATGACGGCCGCGACCTTCCGGCTGCCCGGGGTGCTGGCGATCCAGGTCGCGCAGGTGGACGCGATGAGTGGCGGCCGGGTCGAACTCGGCCTGGGCGCAGGGTGGTTCAAGGAGGAGCACGACGCGTACGGCATCCCCTTCCCCGACCGGCGGTTCGGCCTGCTGGAGGAGCAGCTCGCCATCGTCACCGGATTGTGGGAGACCAAGCTGGGCGAGACCTTCAGCTTCGAGGGCGCGCACTACCGGCTGAAGGACTCCCCGGCGCTGCCCAAGCCCGTCCAGGAGCGGATCCCGGTGCTGATCGGCGGCCTGGGTGCCAAGCGGACGCCGGCTCTCGCGGCGCGCTACGCAGCCGAGTTCAATCTGCCCTTCGTCTCGGTCGAGCAGACCCGGGAGCAGTTCGCCCGGGTGCGGGCGGCGGCCGAGGAGCGCGGACGGCCGGCGGACGATCTGGTGTACTCCAATGCCCTGGTCGCCTGCGTGGGCCGGGACGATGCCGAGGTGGCCCGCCGGGCGGCGGCGATCGGGCGGGACGTGGCGGAGCTGAAGGCCAACGGTCTGGCCGGTACTCCGGCGGAGGTGGCGGACCGGATCGGCCACTACCGGGAGGCCGGGACGCAGCGGATCTACTTCCAGATCCTCGACCTGGACGACCTGGAGCACCTGGAGCTGATCGCGGCCCAGGTACGTCCGCAGGTCGGCTGAGCCGGCCCGGCTCCGGCGGTGGGCCGGCAACCGGGGGCGCCCAACGGGTGTGACCGGTGCACCTGGCCCGGACGGGGGTCGAACCGGCGGGGTTGCTTTCAGGGGCGCGGCGCCCTGCGAAACCTTCGCAGGGCGTGAGCAGTGCCCCTAAAAGCACTCACGAGGCTTCCGAGTCGACCCAGCTCTGGACCAGGCTCCGGACGGCGGGGAGGACCGGGCCCGGCCGGGACATCGCTCGGACGAACCCGGCCTCCCTGATCTCCAGGTAGCGCTTCAGCGCCGCCAGGTCGCCAAGCTGAACATATCCAGCCGGGTCCGACCCACCCGCCAGGTGATGGGGCACGACACCGTCGGCTGACCCGGCGTCAGCCGGTGCTACGTTGGATCAATGGTCGAACTGGCTGTCGGAAGTACCCGCGTGGACAATCGGACGCAGGTCCAGGACGGACTCTCGCCCGTCGGGCAGGCGGCGAGGGGCCGGGTGGTGGTCGAGGTCAGGCCGTTCCCGGCGAATGTGTGGTTCCATCGGGCGTTCACCAGGCCGGTGGTCGAGATCGACGGCGTCGAGTTCGGCGCGGTGTGGGGCGAGAACGAGGTGGCGGTCGGTGCCGGGTCGCACGAGATCGCGGTGTTCTTCCGGTACCGGGGTCAGCGCAAGGCCCGGCTGGGCCTGGGGCACGGCGTGTTCCGGGTGGACACCTCGGCGGCCGTGACCCGGGTGCGGGCGGCACTCGGGCCGACCAACGGGAGCCGCTTCCGGATCAGCGTCGGCTGAGACCGCCCGTACGAGCCCACCGAGTACGCCGAGTACGCCGAGTACGCCGCCGAGCGGTGCGAGCTGCCCAGGTGGCGAGAACGGGTACCTGCGGTCATGGTGGGCGACGGGGGTCACCACCAGGGAGGCGAGATGCCTGAAGTTACCGAAGCGTACGCGCCCGGCACACCGTGCTGGGTCGATCTGATGGCCAAGGACCAGCAGGCCGCGCTGGATTTCTACCGTGACCTGTTCGGCTGGCAGGGCCAGATCGGCCCGCCCGAGTTCGGCGGTTACACGGTGTGCACCCTGAACGGGAAGCCGGTCGCAGGGGTCATGACTGCCATGGCGCCCGAGGGGCAGCCGACGCCGCCGACCGTCTGGACCACCTACATCTCGACCAGTGACGCCGACGCCGCCCAGCAGGCCATCACCGCCAACGGCGGCACCGTGATGTACCCGGTCATGGACGTCGGCACCGTCGGCCGGATGCTGGTGGCGGCGGACCCGACCGGTGCGGTGTTCGGCGTCTGGCAGCCGGTGGACTTCTTCGGCGCGCACGTGGTCAACGAGCCCGGCGCGCTCACCTGGAACGAGCTGCACACCGGCGACGTCGACGCCGCCACCGCCTTCTACGGGAGCGCGCTCGGCATCGACGCCGGGCCGATGGAGGGCGCCGAGGACTACTACGCGCTCAAGGTCGGCGGGAAGCCCGTCGGCGGGATGACCAGGCTCAGCAACGACCCGCCCGGTACCCCCGCGCACTGGCTGACCTACTTCTCCGTGGACGACGCGGACAGCGTGGTGGACGCGCTGGTCAAGCGCGGCGGCACGGTACTGGTGCCGCCGTTCGACATGGTCGCCGGGCGGATGGCGGTGCTCGCCGACCCGCAGGGCGCCGTCTTCGCGGTCATCAAGGCCAAGCCGATGTAGGACTCCTCCGCAGCAGAGACCGGAGCCGCCCTGCGACGCGCCAGACGCGCCGCAAATGGGCGGCTTCGAGCTGTGGAAGGGCCACACTGGCAAGCATGTTGGGGCTTCCGGACCACATCCACGCCTTCCTCTTCGACCTCGACGGTGTGCTCACCCAGACCGCCAAGGTGCATGCCGCCGCCTGGAAGGACATGTTCGACACCTTCCTGAGAGCCGAGGCCGACCGCAGTGGTGAGGAGTTCGTCCCGTTCGACGCGGTCGCGGACTACGACGACTACGTGGACGGCCGCCCGAGGCTGGACGGCACCCGGGGGTTCCTCGCCTCCCGGGGCATCGACCTGCCCGAGGGAACCCCGGACGACCCGCCGGGCACCCGTACCGTCCAGGGCCTGAGCACGGCCAAGAACGTCACCGTGCTGCGCATGATCCAGGAACAGGGCGTCCAGCCGTACCAGGGTTCGGTGGCGTACCTGCACCGGCTGCAGGTGCTCGGACTGCCGCGTGCCGTGGTCTCCTCCAGCGCCAACTGCCGGGACGTGCTGCGGGCGGCGGGCATCGACGGGCTGTTCGACGTGGTGGTGGACGGCCTGGTCGCCCAGCGCGACCACCTGCCGGGCAAGCCCGCGCCCGACACCTACCTGGCCGCCGCCAAGGCCCTGAACACCCCTCCCGAGCACGCTGCCGTCTTCGAGGACGCCCTCGCCGGGGTCGCCTCCGGCCGGGCCGGTGGTTTCGGGATGGTGGTCGGTGTGGACCGCGTCGGACAGGCCGAGGCCCTGCGCGAGCACGGCGCCGACGTGGTCGTCACCGACCTCGCCGAGCTGATCGAGCCGGCCGGCGGCCAGGGTTCGGACAGTGCCGAGGACCCCGAGGGCGGCGGCAGCGGTGGGGGGAACCAGGCATGAGTCCGGCGAACGTCTTCACCATCGACCCCTGGGGCGTCGCTGAACACGGCCTCGACCTGCCCGGACTCGCCCGCGCCGAATCGGTGTTCGCGCTCTCCAACGGCCATATCGGCCTGCGCGCCAACCTGGACGAGGGCGAGCCGCACGGTCTGCCCGGCACCTACCTCAACGGTGTCTTCGAGCTGCGTCCGCTGCCGTACGCCGAGGGCGGCTACGGCTTCCCGGAGTCCGGGCAGAGCGTCATCAACGTCACCAACGGAAAGATCATCCGACTGCTGGTCGACGACGAGCCCTTCGATCTGCGCTACGGCGAACTCCGCAGCCACCAGCGCAGTCTGGACTTCCGTGAGGGAGTGCTGCGCCGGGAGGCGGAGTGGACCTCGCCAGCCGGCCGGACCATCAGGGTCGCCTCCAACCGGCTGGTCTCGCTCACCCAGCGCGCCGTCGCCGCGATCGAATACCGGGTGACGGCGGTGGACGGCCCGGTGCGGATCGTGCTCCAGTCCGAGCTGGTCGCCAACGAGCAACTCCCGGACAGCACCGGCGATCCACGTGCCGCAGCCGCCCTGGAGGCCCCGCTGCTCGCCGAGGCCGCGCACGCCAGCGGGATGAAGGCCGTGCTGGTGCACCGGACCAGGTTCAGCAGTCTGCGGGTGGCCGCCGGGATGGACCACCTGGTCGAGGGGCCCGAGCGTTTCGACACCACCGCCGAGAGCACCGAGGACCAGGGCCGGATCAGCGTCACCACCGTGCTGAAGCCCGGCGAGGAGCTGCGTCTGGTCAAGTTCATCGCCTACGGCTGGTCGGCGACCCGTTCGCTGCCCGCCGTCCGGGACCAGGTGGAGGCGGCGCTGACCGCCGCCCGGTTCACCGGCTGGGAGGGCCTGCTCGCCGAACAGCAGGAGTTCCTCAAGCAGTTCTGGGACACCAGCGACGTCCAGCTGGACGGCGATGTGGAGTTGCAGCAGGCCGTCCGCTTCGCACTCTTCCACATCCTCCAGGCCGGTGCCCGGAGCGAGGAACGGGCCATCCCTGCCAAGGGGTTGACCGGCCCCGGCTACGACGGGCACAGCTTCTGGGACACCGAGACCTTTGTGCTGCCGGTGCTCACCTACTGCCTGCCAGCCGCCGTCAAGCAGGTGCTCACCTGGCGGCACAGCACGCTGCCGATGGCCCGCGACCGGGCCGCCCAACTCGGCCTGGCCGGAGCGGTGTTCCCCTGGCGGACGATCCACGGCGAGGAGTGCTCGGGCTACTGGCCCGCCGGTACGGCGGCCTTCCACATCGGTGCGGACATCGCCGTCGCCGTCGCCCGCTACGTCCGGGCGACGGGGGACGCCGAGTTCGAACGCACCTATGGCCTTGAGGTGTTGGTGGAGACGGCCAGGATGTGGCGCTCGCTCGGCCACCACGACTCGGTCGGCCGCTTCCGCATCGAGGGCGTCACCGGGCCCGACGAGTACAGCGCCATCGCGGACAACAACGTCTTCACCAACCTGATGGCGCAGACCAACCTGCGCGAGGCCGCCGAGGCCGTAGCCCGGCACCAGCACGAGGCCGCCGCCATGGGCGTGGACACCGAGGAGACGGCGGCCTGGCGGGACGCGGCAGCCGCGATGTACATCCCGTACGACGAGAATCTCGGCGTGCACCCGCAGGCCGACGACTTCACCCAGCACCAGTTCTGGGACTTCGACAACACCCCGCCGGAGAAGTACCCGCTGCTGCTGCACTATCCGTACTTCGACCTGTACCGCAAGCAGGTGGTCAAGCAGGCCGATCTGGTGCTCGCCATGCAGGTGCGCGGAGACGCCTTCACCCCCGAGCAGAAGGAGCGCAACTTCGCCTACTACGAGCGGCTCACGGTCCGTGACTCCTCGCTCTCCGCCTGCACCCAGGCGGTCATCGCGGCCGAGGTCGGCCAGCTGGACCTGGCGTACGACTACACCGCCGAGGCCGCCCTGATGGACCTGCACGACCTCGGCGGCAACACCCGCGACGGCCTGCACATGGCCTCGCTGGCGGGAGCCTGCATCGCCCTGGTTGCGGGCTTCGGTGGTCTGCGTGACCACGGGGAGGAACTCTTCTTCAGCCCCCGACTGCCCCCCGGGCTGCGGCGGTTGGCCTTCGCCATGGTGGTGAGGGACCGGCTGCTGCATGTGGAGATCACCCATCACCGGACCACCTACACGCTGCGCCGGGGTGAGGCGATGACCCTGCTGCACGACGGGGAGAAGCTGAAACTGGGCCGGGGCAGGCCGGTCAGCCGGCCGACCGTGGTGCCCGAGGCGCCCACCGAGCGGTGCGTCCAGCCTCCGGGACGCGAACCTGCCCGGAGGCAGGCGCAGGCGGGCCTGCCGATCGGCGTGGTGGAGCACCTGCCCGCCGAGTGATTCGGCCAACTCCTTTCCGCCGGAGGGGGGCTGGTCGTGTTTCCGCAATGTACCGGAGCTGTGAACTCGCCCCGGGTTTCCCCCTGCCCCGGTAAAGGGCTGGTCGAATCTTTGAACGACCCGTTGTTTGACCTGACCATGGCTCACTAGCGTCTGCGCCGGATCCCGGTGGTGAGTGGCGGCCTGATCGACCGTCATTTCCGCCCGTCCGGTCGCCGGCGCGCCCACCTGCGCCCATGCGACTGCCCCCCACGCACAGCCCCCGGTTTACCCCCGCCACAGGAGGCAGTTCGGTGCATACCCCCACCATGCCCGCGTCCACCCGCCGGTTCGTCCTGGCACTCGCAGGCACCGCGGCGCTCGCAGTATCGGCCATCTCCACCGCCGTTCCGGCCGGTGCCGCCCCCGCCACCGTCCACAGCAAGGGTGGCACTTCGTGGGTGCGGGCCTGTGACACCCTCGCCAAGGGCGACACCATGGCCTGTAACGCGCTGCGCGTCACCAGCACCGTCCAGTCCGTCCACACGCTCGGCGTCACCCCCGATGCGACGCCCTCCGGCTACGGCCCGAGCGACCTGCTCAGCGCCTACAACCTGCCGGCGGGCGGCGGCGCGGGCCAGACCATCGCCATCGTGGACGCGTACAACGACCCCAACGCCGAGTCGGACCTGGCCGTCTACCGTGCCCAGTACGGTCTCCCGGCCTGCACCACGGCCAACGGCTGCTTCAAGAAGGTGAACCAGACCGGCGGCACCAAGTACCCGGCCAGCAACTCCGGTTGGGCGGGTGAGATATCGCTCGACCTCGACATGGTCTCCGCGATAGCCCCCAACGCGAAGATCATCCTGGTCGAGGCCAACACGGCGAGCATGACCAACCTCGGCACCTCGGTGAACACCGCGGTCAAGCTCGGGGCCAAGTTCGTCTCCAACAGCTACGGCGGCTCGGAGTCCTCCTCCGACACCTCGTACGACACCTCGTACTTCAACCACCCCGGCATCGCCATCACGGTCAGCGCGGGCGACTCGGCGTACGGCGCCCAGTACCCGGCCTCCTCCAGGTACGTCACCTCCGTCGGCGGTACCGCGCTCAACCGCAGCTCCAACGCCCGTGGCTGGAGCGAGTCGGTCTGGTCCACCAGCAGCACCGAGGGCACCGGCTCCGGCTGCTCGGCGTACGATGCCAAGCCCAGCTGGCAGAAGGACACCGGCTGCGCAAAGCGCACCGTCTCGGACGTCTCCGCCGTCGCCGACCCGGCCACCGGCGTCGCCGTCTACCAGACCTACGGCGGCAGCGGCTGGGCGGTCTACGGCGGTACCAGCGCCTCCTCGCCGATCATCGCGGGCGTCTACGCGCTGGCGGGCACCCCGTCCTCGGGCAGCTACCCGTCGTCCTTCCCGTACGCGCACACCTCCTCGCTCAACGACGTGACCACCGGCTCGAACGGCAGCTGCTCGCCGTCCTACCTCTGCACCGCGGGCACCGGCTACGACGGCCCGACCGGCCTCGGCACCCCCAACGGCACCACCGCCTTCGCGGGCTGATCCGCTCCGCCGCGAGGGCCCGCCGCTGCGGCGGGCCCTCGTCGGCTCGCTCACCCTTCCGGCGCACCCCTGATGCCCGGGGCCGCTGCCGCCCTCAGGCTGGTGGCGTCCTGTGACCGGACGGTGAGACGAGGTGCCCGATGGGCAGCGTGGCCGAACAGATGGTGGAAGTGCTCCGGCAGGCCGGGGTGGAGCGGGTCTACGGCGTGGTCGGGGACAGCCTCAACCCCGTGGTGGACGCCATCCGTCGCGCACCGGACCTCGCCTGGATCCACGTCCGCAACGAGGAGGCCGGCGCCTTCGCCGCAGCCGCGGAAGCCGAACTCACCGGGCAGCTGGCGGTCTGTGCCGGATCCTGCGGCCCCGGCAACACCCACCTGATCCAGGGCCTCTACGACGCCCAGCGCAGCGGCGTTCCCGTGCTGGCGCTGGCCTCGCACATCCCGTCCGGCCAGATCGGCACCGGCTTCTTCCAGGAGACCCACCCCGAGCGGGTGTTCACCGACTGCAGCAGCTTCTGTGAGATGGTCGGCACGCCCGCCCAGCTCCCGCGCCTGCTGCGGGTCGCGGTGCAGCACGCGCTCGGCGCGCGCGGCGTCTCGGTCCTGGTCTTCCCCGGCGACGTCGCCGCTCTCCCCGCCGCCGGGCCGACCGGCAGCAGCCACTTCCTCACCGAACAGGCCGTCGCCGCCCCGCCCTGGTCCCAGGTGCAGGCCCTGGCCGAGGCGCTCAACTCGGCCTCCCGGATCACCCTGTTCTGCGGCGCCGGTGTACGCGACGCCCACACCGAGGTGATGGAACTCGCCGGAAGGCTCAACTCCCCGATCGGCCACTCGCTGCGCGGCAAGGAGTGGATCCAGTACGACAACCCCTATGACGTCGGGATGAGCGGCCTGTTGGGCTACGGAGCCTGCCACGAGGCCCTGCACGAGGCCGAGTTGGTCCTGCTGCTGGGCACCGACTTCCCGTACGACTCCTTTCTGCCGCAGGCCCGCACCATCCAGGTCGACCACGACGCGACCAGACTCGGGCGGCGCACGCCACTCGAACTCGCCGTTCACGGCGACGTATCGGCGACCCTGCGGGCCGTACTGCCACTGCTGGAGCAGAAGCAGGACCGCCGCTTCCTCGACGACCTGCTGCAAAAGCACTGCAAGGCGCTGGAGGGCGTGGTCGGCGCCTACACCAGGAAGATCGACACCCTGGTGCCGATCCACCCCGAGTTCGTGGCGG
Organism: Kitasatospora sp. GP82; assembly: GCF_029892105.1. Classification (GTDB taxonomy): domain Bacteria; phylum Actinomycetota; class Actinomycetes; order Streptomycetales; family Streptomycetaceae; genus Kitasatospora. Next base: position 9,798 of record NZ_JARZAJ010000040.1, read on the forward strand.
CCGTACTGGACGAACTCGCCGCCGAGGAGGCGGTGTTCACGGTCGACACCGGGATGTGCAACGTCTGGGCGGCCCGCTACCTGACACCGAACGGCAGTCGCCGGGTGATCGGCTCCTTCCTGCACGGCTCCATGGCCAACGCGCTGCCGCACGCGATCGGTGCCCAACTCGCCTTCCCCGGGCGGCAGGTGATCTCGATGTCCGGCGACGGCGGGATCGGCATGCTGCTCGGGGAACTCCTCACCGTGGCCAAACACCGCCTGCCCGTGAAGACGGTGGTCTTCAACAACGGCGCGCTCGGCATGATCAAGCTGGAGATGCTGGTCTCCGGCTACCCCGAATGGGAGATCGACAACGGCGACGTCGACTACGCGGCCATCGCCCGCGCGATGGGCATCCAGGCCAAGCGCGTCACCGACCCGGCCCAGGTGAGGCAGGCCCTCACGGAGGCCCTGGAGCGCCCGGGCCCCGCCCTGGTGGACGTCGTCACCGACCCCAACGCACTCTCCATCCCGCCCCGCATCACCGCCGCCCAGCTCAAGGGCTTCGCACTGGCGGCGAGCAGAACGGTCCTCTCGGGCGGCGTCGGCAAGATGATCGACCTGGCCCGCAGCAACCTGCGCAACATCCCCAGGCCGTAGGCCGGTTGAGACGCCGAGGCCAGGCAGGCCCGCTGCTCCGTCGGTGCCGCACGGTCCGCCGTCGTCGGTAGTCACACGGTGGCCGCGAATGCACGACACCGGAAACATGCGGGCTCACCAGCCTCAACCGCCGGTGTGCCCGACCCTACGATGTCCATGATGTCCGTAAATGTCGCTACGCCGGATATGGATCCCCATGGATGACGACGCCCATTCCGCAGACGCAGTCCCCGCGGCCCCGTGCGGACCCGGCGCCGCCCGAGTGGTACCGCCGACTGCCGTGGTCGCAGGCGGCGGAGCGCTGGCGGTCTGGGAGCCCGCTTTCACACTCGGTGCCTACAACGTCGTTTTCTACTACCAGGTGCTCACCCTCTGGGCGGTGTCGACAGGCGTGCTGCTCAGCAGCCTGCTGCTACGTGACCGCGGGCCAGGGCGCGGATGGGTGTACCGGGCATGCCTGGCGCTGCCCAGCGTGTGGATCGGCGTCGCGGCCATCGTGCCCCACAAGGGGAAGCTGCCGGGCGGCCTGCTCTTCCTGGGAGGGGGCATCCTCAGCATCGTCGGCACGCCGCTGTTGACCTGGCTGCTCCTGCAGATCCTGCTGTTCGGGGATTCGACGCTCTCCGTGCGCCAGCAGAGGAGGGTCGTCGGCGCCATCGCGGTCGTCGGTGTGCTCGCCTTTGCGCTCGGCAAGCTGAACCATGTCTTTCTGACCTGCGGGGACTTCGACATCAGCGGCAACAGCGCCCCCAGGGGATGCAGGCCGGGGCACGCCTCCCCGTTCGGCTGACGGTGTGTCCTTCCGTTCGCCGCAGACAGGGCGACCGGCCAGTCGGCCGTCCAGCGGTTGGGGTGGGTGTGTAGTCAGACGGTGCCGAAGTCGCCCTGTGCGGCGGCGGCGAAGCTGGCCCAGGCGTCGCTGGTGAAGTGGAGCTGGGGCCCGTCAGGGTTCTTGGAGTCGCGGACGGGCACGATGCCGTGGGTGGAGGCGAACTCGGGGGCGAACTCGATGCACGCCCCACCATCGCCGTTGCTGTGCCTGCTCTTCTGCCAGCGGGGGGGGGAATCCGTCGGTGCCGAATGCTGCGGCAAGGGCGTTCGCGTAGTCCTCGCCTGGAGTCCGCCTGGCTGTCTCGACGAGTCCGCTCGCTGGACGACCGGCACAGGTCGCTGCCGCCCGACCGTTCCACGGTGGTCGAGGCGGCGGCCTGGGCGGACGGCCTGCCTGTTCGGCGGCTGGAGGGGCACCGGATGGTGAGAGGGGTTGCCCGGGTTTGCCTGTGGGGCAAAATTCTTGCCTGGGAGGCATGGCCGGTGTGCACTGGACGCATGAGTGAGGACCAGGAGGTCGAGGGCCTCGGCGCCCGGTTGAGGGAGCACCGGCTGGGCAGTCGGTACACCCTCGAAGCGGCGTCGGCCCGGGTGGGCCTCTCCCCAGCGTATCTGTCGCGTCTGGAGACGGGGCAGCGGCAGCCCTCGCTTCCGGTGCTGCTCGGGTTGGCCCGGGCGTACGGGACGACGGTCGCCGGACTGCTGGGCGAGTTGCCCGGTGAGCCGGATCCGGTGATCCGGGGCGGTGCGATCGAACCCGGTCGGGCCGGTGGCTGGGGCTACCGGCGGGCGGGCGCGCCCGGGCGTGCGATGCAGGCCCTGCGCGTCCACGTGCCGCCGGGCCTGCAGGATTCCGTGGTCCGGGTGCACCCGGGCGAGGAGTGGCTGTACGTCACCAAGGGCCGGATGCGACTGACCCTCGGTGACCGGGTCCATCTGCTGGACGAGGGTGACTCCGCGCACTTCGACTCGCTCACCCCGCACCGCATCGCCGCCGACTCGCCCGACGGCGTCGAGCTCCTCTTCATGCACACCCTGCTCCAGAGCCCGGCCGGCGAACTCTGCCTGGGCATGGCGCACTGAGCGGTCGGCGGCAAGAGCTCTGCCGGCTGAGACCCAATCCGACGGGAGGCCCGGGATGACCAAGCGCACGATCGACGCCGGACGGGTAGCGGACCGGCGTGTCTGGATACGCATGATCGTCTACACGGCGGCGACCCATGTGTTCGCCGGTTTCATTCTGCTGCTCTTCGAGCTCGGCTCGCGAAACAAGTAGGCGTAGCAGTCCGGTTGTTGCGATCACAACCGGAGCAGTGTGCACAGCGCCTCCAGTGCGGGGGCGAAGGCGTGCTCGGGTGGGGTCCCGTAGCCGATCACCAGGGCGGGCGCCTGGTCCGGTGCGGGCCCGGCGGCGGGGGTGCGGCACTCCGACAAGGTTTGTAGCGAGAGGCCCAACCAGGCGGCCTGGCTGCGCAGTTCGTGCTCGCTGAGCGAGTCGGGCGGCAGTCGGACGACCGCGTGCAGCCCGGCGGCGATCCCGGTGACCCGTACCCGCGGGGCGCGTTCGGCGAGGGTGGCGACCAGCTGGTCGCGCCGGCGCCGGTAGTGCAGTCGGGAGCGGCGGATGTGCCGGTCGAAGCCGCCCGAGGTGATCAGTTCGGCGAGGGTGAGCTGTTCGAAGGCGCCGGACTGGCCGTCGGCCAACTCCTTCTGCCGGACGACCGGTTCGACCAGGTCGCCGGGCAGGACGAGCCAGCCGAGCCGCAGTCCGGGGGCGAGACTCTTACTGGCGGTGCCCGCGTAGACCACCCGTTCCGGATCGAGGGCCTGCATGGCGCCGACGGGCTGCCGGTCGTACCGGAACTCGCCGTCGTAGTCGTCCTCGATGACGATCCCGCCGCTCTCGCGGGCCCAGGCGACGGCGGCCGCCCGGCGCGCGGCCCGCAGCGGTACGCCGGTCGGGAACTGGTGCGCCGGGGTGAGCACCGCCGCGCCCACGTCCGAGCCGGCCAGCAGATCGGTGCGTGCCCCGCCCTCGTCCAGCGGCAGCGGCACGGTCGCCAGGCCGGCCGCCGTGATCACCTGCTGCTGGGGCGGCAGCCCGTACTCCTCGACCGCCAGTGCCCGGACGCCGCGCTCGCGCAGTGCACCGCAGAGCAGCCCGAGGCCCTGGGTGTAGCCCGAGCAGATCAGAATCCGCTCCGGATCGGTGCGGACGCCGCGCACCCGGGCCAGGTACTCGGCGAGGGCGCGGCGCAGTTCGATCCTGCCGCGCGGGTCGGAGTAGCTGAGCGCCTCGTGGGGTGCCACGGCCAGGGCCCGGCGGGCAGCCGCCAGCCAGGCGGAGCGCGGGAACCGCGAGACGTCCGGGCGGCCCGCCAGCAGCTCGTACCGGACGGCGGGCCGCCGGGGCCGGATGGCCGGCGCGGCAGTGGCGGACGGCGTTCCGCGCTCGGCCACCACCGTGCCGGAACCCTGCCGGGAGGCCAGCCAGCCTTCGGCGCTGAGCTGGGCGTACGCCTCCGCGACGGTGTTCCGGGCGATGCCGAGGTCGCCGGAGAGCACGCGGGAGGAGGGCAGCCGGGTGCCGGGCGACAGGCGGCCGTCGCGGACGGCGGTGCGCAGCGCGTCCTCCAGCGCCTCGCGCAGGCCGAGGCCGCGAGCGCGTCCGGCCGTCAGGTCCAGGTGCAGGTCGCCACCGAAAGTGGCCCAGGATTCCATGTGCCAAATGAACCACGGTGACGGGCCACCTGGCACCTACGGTTGAACACATGACGACGAACCAGAACGCTTACGTCCCCGCCCCCGTCCAGCGCATCTCGCTCCCCGAGCTGGCCCCGGAGTTCTACCGGGCGATGATCAAGCTGGACAGCGCGGCGTCCGCCGGACTCGACCCGATCATCGCCGAGCTGGTCAAGATCCACGCCTCGATGATCAACGGCTGTGCCTTCTGCCTCGACATGCACACCACCGACGCCCGCAAGATCGGCGAGCAGGACCACCGGATCTACAGCCTGCCGGCCTGGCGCGAGACCCCGTGGTTCACCGCCCGCGAGCGGGCCGCCCTGGCGCTGACCGAGGCGGTCACCAAGGTCACCGAGGGGCACGTCCCGGACGAGGTCTTCGACGAGGCCGCCAAGGTCTTCGAGGAGAAGGAGCTGGCCCAGCTGCTTGCGATGATCATCACGATCAACTCCTGGAACCGGATTGCCATCGCCTCCCGCCTCAGCCCGGCCCCCAAGCAGGGCTGAGCCCAACCTCTCCGGGCAAGCGTGAGCCAAGCAGAGCCCCGCGCCCCTATGCGGTTACCCCTTGCCCCTAAAGGGTCTACTCGGGCCGATTTCCGCCAGTCCGCTGCCATGCCTCACCGACAGGCTGCCACCATGACGACTCAGTACGACAAGGCCAAGCTCTTCACCGACCTGCACCGGCCCGGCGACCCGCTGGTGCTGGCCAACGTCTGGGACGCCGCCAGCGCCCGGCTGGTCGCCGCCGCCGGTGCGCAGGCGATCGCCACCGCCAGCGCCAGTGTCTCCTGGACGCTCGGTGCCCAGGACGGCGGCGGCCTCGACCGGGACCGGGCACTCGCCCAGACCGCCCTGGTCGCGGGCGCGGTGGAGCTGCCGGTCACCGCCGACCTGGAGAGCGGTTTCGCCGAGACCGCCGCCGGGGTCGGCGAGACCGTCACCGCCCTGCTCGCCACCGGCGCGATCGGCGTCAACCTGGAGGACGGACTCGACGGCGGGGCACGCGAGTTGCGTCCGGTCGGTGAAGCCGCCGAGCGGATCGCGGCCGCCCGCGCGGCGGCCGATGCCGCCGGTGTGCCGCTGTACATCAACGCCAGGACGGATGTCTTCCTGCGGGGCATCGGCGAGCCTCAGGGCCGTCTGGACGCGGCGATCGCCCGGGGGCTGGCCTATGTGGAGGCCGGGGCGAGTGGTGTGTTCGTACCCGGCAGCGCAGATCCGGCCGTCATCGCGGCGCTGGCCGAGGCCCTGCCGGTCCCGCTCAACGTGCTCGCCGCCCCCGGTGCCCCGACCGTCGCCGAGCTCGCCGCCCTCGGTGTCGGCCGGATCAGCCTCGGCCCCGGCCTCGCCGAGGTCGCGTACGCGGCGGTCCGGCGAGCGGCTCGCGAGGTGTACGCCAAGGGCACCTACGGCGGCCTCGCCGACGGGCTGAGCTACCCCGAGCTCAACGGTCTGTTCCAGCGCTGACCGGGAATCAACAGACAGGACCGGTCGGTCCACGTCTTCCGGCCGCGGTCACCGGCGTCACGGGGCGCCGGTAGCCGCAGCCGGAGAGCTTCCCCGGTTCACTGGCCTCCCCACTCGTCGACGCCTCGTCAGGGTTCTTGAGTGGGGAGGTCGGAGCGGTCAGGTTCCGGACAAAACTTCGGTCAAGTCTTCACCCGGTGGTGCCGGCAGCCCCGGAAGTGTGGTCGAGTCTCCCCGGCCCCTTGGTTGTCAACCATCTCGGACACCAAGGGCTTTGGGTCAATGACGACTGGGGAGGCACTGTTGTCGGCACCAACCCGTACCAGGCGATGGCTCACGATCTGCGCCATCACGGCCACGATGGGACTGATCGGTGTACCCGCCGGAGCGGCTCCCGGCGGCCACTCGGCGCTTCCGTTCGGCGCCCGCCAGCTGGACGCGAAAGCGCAGCGGAATGCACGGGCGGCGGCCGCGACGGGCGCGTTCCGTCCGGCGGGCCAGGGCAGCGGTGGTGAGGCGGACGAGATCCAGGAGGGCGCCGACCAGCGTGCCGAGGCCCGTACCTCGCCCGGTGCGGTCGCCCCGGGGGCCTTCGCCGCCGCCTGGGCGCAACTGCGCGCTCTGCCGCAGGCGGGCGGGGACTGGAAGCACCTCACCGGCCTGCCGTACGACTCGGACGATCCTCGGTACCGCGACATATCCTCCAACTCCAGTGCGGGCATGGGGAAGGTGACCGGCCGGATGGCCGCCGTCGCGGCAGACGACCACGGCACGGTGTACGCGGGCAGTGCGGGCGGCGGCGTCTGGCGTTCCACGACCGGCGGCGGCCACTGGCAGCCCATCAGCGACAAGCTGCCCACCCAGGCCACCGGCGCGCTGGCCCTCGACGGCCGGGGCCGGCTGTGGCTGGGCACGGGTGAGGCGGTCACCAGCTCGGACGGGTATCTGGGGGCGGGCGTCTATGTGCTGGCCCACCCGGAGGACGGTCAGTTCAGCGCGCGCAGCCGGGTCGGCGGCGCCGAGCTGGACAGCACCACCATCCACGCCATCCGGTTCGGCGGCGACCGGGCCTGGGCCGCGACCAGCCAGGGTGTCTGGAGCCACTCGCTGAGTGATCTCTCCGGGCCGTGGCAGCTGGAGTTCGCACCCAACCCCGAATATCTGCACGGCGGTTCGAAGGCTGCCGACCCCAACGCGCCGTACAAGAACCTCACCAGCGACATCGCCATCGACCCGCGTGATCCCTCCAAGGTCGTCCTGGCCGTCGGCTGGCGTGGCGGCGACCCGAGCAACGGCTTCTACACGAAGGTGGACGGGAGTTGGCAGCGGCTCGGCGGCTCGCTCGGTGACCTGCCCTCCGGTGCCGCCGACGTCGGCAGCGTCACCTTCGCCCGCTCGGCGGACGGTTCGCGCTACTACGCGATCGACCAGTCCCCCGCCCAGCAGGCGAGCGACCCGAACAGCGGTCTTGCGGGGATCTTCGTCTCCAAGTCCGGTTCCCCGCTGGGCCCGTGGACCAGGATCGCCGACTACCACAAGCTCGCCGCCGCCGGTTCAGCGCTCACCCAGGCGGGTGATCAGCCGGGCCTTCAGTCCTGGTACGACCAGTCGCTCCAGGTGGACCCGACCAATCCGGACCACCTCTACGCCGGCCTCGAGGAGGTCTTCGAGACCACCGACGGCGGCGCGTCCTGGAAGACCGCCGGGCCGTACTGGAACTTCACCTTCAGCTGCTGGAGCATCGACCCGCACAAGCAGAGCGGTGACTGCCCGCCCACCACACACCCCGACCAGCACGGCCTGGCGGTCGGAAGCTACCACGGCCACCCGTATCTGATCGCGGGCAACGACGGTGGCCTGTACCGGCGTCCGCTGACCGGCCAGACCGACGCGAGCGGCCACGCCACCGACTGGACCTCGCTCAACGACGGCACCATCGACAGCCTCCAGTACTACTCCGTGGGCATCGGCAAGGACCCGTCCGGCCGGGGCGTGGCCGTCACCGGCGGACTCCAGGACAACGGGCAGTCGATGCTGCGGCCGCACGACACGGTGATGGGCTCCAACTTCGGCGGCGACGGCGGCGACACGCTCACCGACCCGGCCAACGGCTGCAACCTGGCCCAGGAGTACGTCTACCTGGCCATCCAGGTCACCCAGAACTGCGGGGTGAACGACGGTGCCTGGGCGACGGACCCGGGCAAGGCCACCTCGTGGAACGTCGCGCCGCCGGACAACGCACTCGGCGGTGCCGGTGCCCGCTTCATCGCCCCGCTCGGCGTGGACCTCGGGAACGACAACGCCTGGGTGGCAGGCGGGCGGCACGTCTGGGTGCAGAACCAGGGCTACGCGATCCGGTCGGGCAGCGCCTGGACCAGCGCGTACGACCTCGGCGACGGGCATGTGGCGACGGCGGTCGCGGCCTCCGGGGGCAAGGTGTACGCGGCCTGGTGCGGCCCCTGCAACAACCAGGGCTTCACCCGGGGCATCGCGGTCGGCAACGCGGACGGCACCGGCTGGCAGCAGCTCGCCCTGCCGGCCGACGGCCTGGTCCCCAACCGGTACCTCAGCGGGCTGACCATCGACCCGGCCGACCCCGCCCACGTCTACCTGGCGGTCAACGGCTTCTCCCGGCACTGGACGGAAGGGCCGGGCGCGGGCGTCGGGCATGTCTTCGAGACCAGGGACGCCGGGGCCCACTGGAGCGACATCTCGGCGAACCTGCCGGACGTCCCCGCCGACTCCCTGGCCGTCACCCCCGGCGGCGGTCTCGCCCTGGCGACGGACATCGGCGTCCTCTACCGCCCGGCCGGCCGCACCGGCTGGCAGCGCCTCGGCGAACTCCCCGCCGTCGCGGTCGACCAGCTCAAGTTCGGCCCCGACGGCCGCCTCTACGCGGCCACCCACGGCCGCGGCCTGTGGGCACTACGGCTCGACGAGTCCGACTCCTAGCCCGCCCCGGCCGGCCCCTGTCGCTCGCGGTCAGCGTGCCCGTACGGGGAGGGTGCGGACGCTGTTGCCGACGAAGGAGGGGATGGGGGCGGGCGCGGGGCCGTCCGCGAGGGCCAGGCTGGGGAAGCGTCCGAAGAGGCCGCGCAGGGCGGTCTCCGCCTCCAGCCGGGCCAGGCCGGAGCCGAGGCAGAAGTGCGGGCCGTGGCCGAGCGAGAGGTGCCTGCCCGGTTGGCGGGAGAGGTCGAAGCGGTCCGCGTCCGGGTAGTGCGCGTCGTCGCGTCCGGCGGCGGCGTAGGAGGCGAGCATCGCCTCGCCGCGCCGGATCAGCACCCCGCCCACCTCGATGTCCTCGGTGGCGTACCGCAGCGGGAACTGCCCCACCGGGGAGTCGTAGCGCAGGGTCTCCTCGACCACCGCCGACCACTCGTACGTCCCGTCCAGGACCTGCCGCAGCTGCTCGGGATGGGCGAGCAGCGCACGGACGGCATTGGTGATCAGGTTGAGCGTGGTCTCGTGCCCGGCCACCAGCATCAGCAGCAGGGTGCCGACCAGCTCCCGCTCGCTGAGCCGGTCGTCGACCTCGCGGGCGGCGATCAGCGCGGTGGTCAGGTCGTCGCCGGGTTCGGCGCGCTTGGCCTCGGCCAGGCCGCCCAGCAGGGCGTACAGGTCGGCCTGGGCGGCGATGGCCGCGTCCGGGGTGGCGGAGCTGCTGACCAGGGTGTCGGAGAGCGCGTGCAGTTCGTCCTGCTGCTGGGGCGGGAGGCCGAGCAGTTCGCCGATCACCTGCATCGGCAGCGGGTACGCGAAGTGCTTGCGCAGGTCGAACTCGCCGTCCAGCAGGGCCACCCGGTCCAGCAGGCGTTCGGTGAGCAGCTCGATCCGCGGCTGGAGCGCGGCGACCCGGCGCGGGGTGAACGCCTGGCTGACCAGGCCGCGCAGCCGTCGGTGGTCCTCGCCGTCCGCCGTGGTCATCCCCGGCACGGTGATGAAGTTGAGCAGCGGCCAGCCCTTGGGCAGACGGCCCTCGCGGAAGGTGTCCCAGAGCTGGGCGTTCTTGCCCACCCGGGGGTCGGCGAGCAGCTGCTGGAGGGTGTCGTGGTGGGTTATCGCCCAGACCACCACCCCGCCAGGGAGTTCCACCAGGACCGCCGGGCCGGCGGCGCGGAGCCGGGCGTTCTCGGTGTGCTGGTCGCCTCCGAAGGGGTCGAGCCGGACGGGGGCGGGGCGGGCATGGTCGAGGGTATCGGAGGTGTCCATACGGGCCTTTCCGGGGCAGGGGTGCGGGGCGGGGTGAAGGCGCTGTAGAGCACCGGCAGGGACACCAGCGCTCGCGACCACGGCGACGGGCGCCAGGCCAGTTCGTGGGAGGGGACGGCGAGTTGGAGATCGGGAAGCCGGTGCAGCAGGGTCTCCACGGCGGTTTCCACGATCAGCCGGGCCGGGTGCTGGGCCGGGCAGACGTGCCGTCCCGCACCCCAGGCGAGGTGGGCGCGGTTGCCGCTGACGCCCTCGGGGCTCTGGACGGCCGGGTCGGCGTTGGCGGCGGCGAGGCCGAGGACCAGCATGTCGCCCGCGTTGATGTACTGGCCGCCGAGGACGGTGTCGCCGGTGGCCCACCGGCCGGGGAAGTTCTGGGTGGGCGGGTCGCGCCAGAGCACCTCGTCCAGGGCGTCCGAGACGGTCAGCCGTCCGCCCGCGAGGGTCGCCCGGAAGCGCCGGTCGGTGAGCAGCAGGCGCAGAGTGTTCCCGGTCCAGTTGATGCTGGTCTCGTTGCCCGCGACCAGGATCACCACCAGGTGGTGCACCGCCTCCTCGTCGGTCAGCCGGGCCGGGTGGGCCAGCAGCCAGGAGGTGAGGTCGGCACCGGGCGTGGCCCGGCAGCGGCGGACCAGGTCGACCAGGATGGCCTGGAACTCGGCGTTCGCCCGTACCGACTTCTCGCTGCTGTCCACGAAGTGGCTGATCAGCTCGATGAGATGGGGTCCCGCCTCGGAGGGCAGGCCGAGCAGCTGGGTGAAGACCAGCAGCGGCAGGCGGCGGGCGTACTGGGCGACCAGGTCGGCGGTGCCGTCCGGACCCCAGCTGTCGATCAGGGCGTTGGCGGCGTTCTCGGTCATCTGACGCAGCTGCCGGTGGTCGATCCGGGCCAGGGTGTCGGCGACCGCGCCGCGCAGCCGCTGGTGTTCGGCGCCGTCCAGGTTGAGCAGGGTGGGTCGCCAGGAGGTCATCGGCAGCAGGCGCGAGTCGGGCTTGAGCCGGCCCTCCTGCGGTATTCGCCAGCGACGCGAGTCCTTGGAGAACAGCTGCTCGTTGCGGGTGAGTTCGAGCAGTTCGGCGTAGCCGAGCACCAGCCAGGCCTCGACCCCGGGTTCGAGCTCGATCGGCGCGACCGCGCCGTGCTCCTCCCGCATCCTGGCGTAGAGGCCGTGCGGGTCGTCCGAGACCGAGGAGCCGTAGAGCGGTACGGTGCCCAGCTTTCCGTGCATCGGGCAGCCGGGCGGCGGGACCTGGGCCCCGGGAACCTGGGTGTCCGGCTGGGGAGTTGTCATGGCTGGGGCTCCAGGACTGCGGTGGCGTGCAGGTGGTCGACGAAGTCGATCAGGACGTCGTACGCGCCCTGGCGGTCCCGGGCGTCACAGGCGAGGATCGGCACCTCGGGCAGCAGGTCGAGCGAGGCGCGCAGCTCGTCCTCGGGGTAGTCGGGGGTGTCGGGGAAGGTGTTGACGGCCACCGCGAAGGGGATCTGCTGCTCCTCCAGTTGCCCGAGCACATCGAAGCTCTCCTCGATCCGCCGGGCGTCGACCAGGGCGATCGCGCCGAGCGCCCCGCGCGAGAGGTCCTCCCACAGGGGCCAGAACCGCTGCTGGCCCGGTGTCCCGAAGAGATAGAGCGCGAGGCGCGGGTTGAGCGTGATCCGGCCGAAGTCCAGGGCGACCGTGGTGGTGGTCTTCTCGGGCCGGCCGGTGAGGTCGTCCACGTCCGCCCCTGCGGCGGTCATGGTCTCCTCGGTGCGCAGTGGCGAGATCTCGCTCAGCGAGCCGACCAGGGTGGTCTTGCCCACCCCGAACGGACCGGTGACCAGGATCTTCACGGCGCCCTGCACGGTGGACGGCAGGTAGACGGGCTCAGCGGAGTTGGCGGAGGCCAACTAGCACCTCTTCCAGGAGGGTTGCGGGCAGGAGATTGGCCTGCCGTACGGGTGGGACTACGGGGGGCAGGACCTGGACGGCGCCGAGGTCCCAGAGGTCGCCGACCAGCACCTTGACCACGCCGAGCGGCAGGCCGAGGTGGGCGGCGACCTCGGCGACGGAGAGCAACTCCCGGCAGAGCTTCAGGATTCGGCGCTGCTCCCGGTTCAACGTGGCTTCGTCGTCGAGGAGTTCGCCGAGCTCGGCCTCGGGGACGGCACTGACCAGGCTCTCCAGCGCCAGTTCCTCCAGCGCCTGGACGTTGGGGCTGGGCCGGCTGCGGCCTCCGGTGATCACATACGGCCGGACGGGTCCGTTCAACGCAGCCCCCCTGCGCCGTGCTCCACCCGGGGCGGGCTGGTCAGGTGGGTGCCGATCCGCTCGACCAGCACCTGCATCTGGTACGCCACCAGACCCGCGTCCACGGCCTCGCCGGTCACCACGGCCAGGTGGGCGCCCGCCCCGGCGGCCACGACGAACAGATAGCCGCCGCCGTACTCGATGATGATCTGCCGGGTGCTGCTCTGGTGGCCGCCGAAACCCTGTGCCACCCCACGGGCCAGCGACTGGAGTCCGGAGCAGGCGGCGGCCAGGCGCTCCGCGTCGTCGCGGGCGATCCGCTCGCTGCGGCCGATCTCCAGGCCGTCGTTGGACACCACGACGGCGTGCTGCACCTCGGGAACGCCGACGATGTCTGCCAGCAGCCAGCCGAGGTCAGGAGTGGTGGTCATGGAAGTCTCCGAAGTGCTGGGGGGTTTGGGGGGAAAGGGGGAAGAAGTCGTCGTTCCGAGGGCCCGGACCGTCCGGCCGGGGCTGCTGCCGGGCCGCTGAACGGCCGCTGGCGGTACCGGCCTGGAAGAGAGACATGAAGGTCTGCGCGTCGCGTGCGGAGCGCGGCGGCACCGGGGCCTCGGCCGGGCCGGCGGCGGGCGCGGGCCCGGCCGCGCCCCGCCGGTTCACCCGGCGCGGCAGCCCGCCGGGCGGGGGCGAGGGGGACGGCACGTGCTCGGCCGGCGAGATCCGCTGCTGTGCCGGGACCCGTTCGTGTGCCGGGGCCCAGTCCTGCTCCGGAGCCCGCTCCACCGGCGGGACCTGGCCCGGTGCGGCACCGGGGGCCGCTCCCGCAGTGGCTCCGAACCCGAAGTCGTCCATGCTCCGGCCGCCGCCGGCGGGTGTGGGCAGCGGCTCGGTGAGCAGCGGTGTCGGCAGCAGCACCACGACGCGCACCCCGCCGTAGGGCGACGGGGCGGAGCTGAGGGTGACCCGGAAGCCGTACTGCTCGGCCAGCCGGCCGACCGCCGCGAGCCCCAGCTGCGGTACTTCGCCGAGCCGGGAGACCTCCATCGTGGTGCCCCCGGCCAGCGCTGCGGCGGCCTTCTCGACGGCGTACTCGGGCATGCCGACGCCGGCGTCGTCGATCTCGATCACCGCGCCGTTGTGCACCGGCATCAGGGTGACGTGGACCTGGGTGCTCGGCGGGGAGTAGCGGGTGGCGTTGTCGAGGAGCTCGGCGATGGCGTGGATCAGCGCCTCGGCGGCGGCGCCGACCACGGCGGTCTCGATCCGGCTGCGGATCACCACGCGCTGGAAGGGCAGGATGCGGGACTGGGCGCCGCGCACCACGTCCTCCAGGGCCACCGGTTCGGGCCAGTGCCGGCCGGCCCGCGCGCCGCACAGGACGGCCAGTGTCTGGGCCAGGCGGGCCTGTTGGGCGGCGGCGTGGTCGGCCTTGAGCAGCCCCTCCAGCAGGGCGGGGTCGTCGTGGCGCCGTTCCATCTCGTCGAGACCGGCCTGCTGGTCGTGGGCCATGACCAGAATGCGGCGGGCGACGCTGAGGAAGGCCCGGCGGGTGGACGCGTTGAGCTCCTGCTCGTGCTGGACGGCCGCGTGCTCGCTGCTGCGGCGTTCCGCCTCGGCCTGGAACTGTGCGCGCAGGGCGGTGAACTCCTGCTCCTGCGCGTCGAGTCGCGCCTGGAGGGTACGGCTGACCGCGCGGTACCGGGCGGCGGCCAGCAGGGAGAGGACGGCGAGCACGCCGGCAGCCGAACCGCACCACTGAGTCATCGTCACGCGGGGATTCTAGGGGGATGATCCTACGTATGTGTGAACGTATCTGACGTTCAGTGATCTGATCCCGACATTTCTGCTGCTGAGCGGCTCGGGAAAGGTCTCAATTTGGCCGAATCGGGCTGCCATTCATCTTCTGGTCATCCCAAATCCGGTTACCTGTCGGTAATTTCGGTTTTCGTGCCGATCCGGTGGGGCGGCGGTGATCGGGCTCAGCTGCCCGCGCCGAGGCGCTGGACGATCACCAGGGTCCGGTCGTCGGCGACGTTCCGGGCGAGTGTCCGCAGGAGTTCTCGTGCCGGGTCGGCGGCGCTGCCGTACCGCAGCAGCGGGGCGGCCGCCGTCAGCAGCCGGTCGATGCCCTGGTCGATGTCCTCGCCGGGGACCTCCACCAGACCGTCGCTGTAGAGCAGCAGCGAGTCGCCGTGCGCCAGTCGCCCGGTGGCCGCCGGGTACTGCGTCCCGCCGAAGATGCCCAGCGCGGGGCCGGGTTCGCCGCGCAGCGCCCAACGGCCGCCGTTCGCGCGGTGGTAGTGCCCGGCGGGCGGGTGTCCGGCGGTGAACAGCCGGTACCGGCCGGTGGAGGGGGCGAGCGCGAGATGGATGGCGGTGGCGAACTCGTCGTCCCAGTCCAGCCGGGAGAGATAGTCGTTGGCCCGGGGCAGGAAGGTCTCGGGCGGTACGGAGCCGAGCAGTACCGCGAAGGCTCCGGAGAGGTGCATGGACCGCGCGGCCGCCCGGCTGCCCTTGCCCGAGACGTCCACCAGGACGATCTCCAGCAGGTCCCGGTCGGGGCGGTGCGAGGAGAGCAGGAAGTCACCGGCGAAGAACGTGCCGCTGACCGGGGAGATGGCCCGGTGGAAACGCCAGTCCAGCAGCCGTTCGGGGAGCCGGCCGAGGGCCCGGGTGCGTTCGGAGAGCTCCAGCAGCATCGAGCCGCCCCGGGTGCCGCGCAGGCCGAGCCGAGTGCGGTGGTACGACATCAGCGCGCTGATCACCGCCGCCACCACGACCACGACGGCCGAGCCGGGCCGCAGCCCGTACGGGACGCGCAGCAGCCAGTCGGCGGTCAGTCCGAGCCCGATGGGGATCAGCAGTACCAGCAACAGCCGGATGTGCAGCACGAAGCCGCCGAAGAGCAGCGGCAGGATCAGGGCGGAGGGCGGGCATTCGTCGGGCGAGGCGATGGCCAGGACGGTGAGCAGCACGGCGAGTACGGCCAGCAGGGCCAGCGCCGTCCGTTCGGCCCGCGGGTCGCCGTCCTGGAGTTTGCTCTGCCAGCGGCCGAAGGAGCCTCGCCGCAGCCGTCCGGCCAGTTGCCGTGCCACCGTGGTGACTGCGGGCACGAGGACCTCCGCCGAGACTCGGGCCAGGCCGCTGACCAGCCGCTGGGTCAGCCCAATCTAGCGGCGTCCGGGCCGATCCCCGTGTTTGCCGCGTCGGGCGCCGTCGGCGTGGGCTCCGGCTTCCGGCGGCGGGCCCTTGCTCCCAGTGCGGCCGTTCGTTCTCGGTACCGGCGCTTGCCGTTGGGGCGGGCGCTGCCCCGTGAGCCTGCGAGCCCCCCGACCCCGCGTAGCGGGTGGCGCGGGCAGCGCCTACTGGCCGTCGCTCTCCCCGTACGGTTCCTGGGGGCGGGCGGGGACCGGGCGCAGCGAGCGAAGGCCCCGGGCCACCACAAAGGCGCGCCGGGCCGCCTCCACCAGGCCGCCGGAGGCGGGGCGGGCCGTCGCGGAGGTCGTGACCGAGGTGCGCTGGCTCGGAACGAGACCGGTGACGGGCCGGGTGGTCTGCGCGGTCTGCGTCATCCCGTCCTCCTCTTCAGTGATCGTGCCCTGGGGCGTGGTGGTCTGCGGCATGGTGTCCTCCCCAGCAGCGGGCTGCTGCTGACGGGATGTGGGCCGCCCGGATGCTACCTACCCCGGCTGACCGCAAGTGTGGCGGGTCGTCTGCGACGGTTCGGTCTCGAAATCCACCCGAATCCATACCGGCGCGCACCGGCCGCCCGGGCCGGTCTCGAACGGGTGTCCGGCCGGCTCGCGGCGCCGGCGGTGAGCGGGTAGCCGCCAGTGGGCGCGCAGGTGAACCCTCGCCGGTGAACCGCCCTGCGGATCCGGCCTGTTCGCAACCCTGCGCCCTGCGACCCGCTCCGTCAACCCCCGCCGGAGCGGGGTTTCGGGCCGTCGGGCCGTCGGGCCGTCGGGCCGTCGGGCCGGCCCTCAGGCCGTCGGCCAGGCCCGCAGCCCCTGGGTCAGGACGCCGATCAGCCGCTCCTGCGTCACGGTCAGGTCCTCTGCCAGCTGGAAGGCGCCGCTGGTGGAGAGCGAGGCGAAGCCGTGTGCCACGGAGCGCACCGTACGGGCCGCGTGGATCGCCTCCGAGCCCTCCAGGCCGTATCCGCGCAGCACCGCCACGATCACGCCGACCAGCCGGGCCGCCGCGTGCTGCAACTCCGGCTCCTCCTGCGGGGCCTGCGGCAGGGCCGCGTACCGGCGGGGGTGGCGGCGCGCGTAGTCCAGGTAGGCCCGCAGCAGCGCCTCGGTCGCCTCGTCCCGGCTCCTTCCCTGCACCGCGGTGCTGAGCTGCTCGGCGAGTTCCTCGGTGACCCGGACGGCGATCAGGCGGCGCAGTTCGGTCAGGCCGCCGCTGACGTGCTTGTAGAGGGACGGGGTGGCGACGCCCGCGCGGGCGGCGACGGCGGCCAGGGTGAGGGCCTCGGGGCCCTGCTCGTCGATCAGTTCAAGGGCATGGCCGACGACGGCGGCGGGGGTGAGTCCGACCCTGGGCATCAGGCGACCTCGTGCAGGAAGGGGAGCAGGGCGTCGGCGGTGGCCTGGGGGAACTCCGCCATGGGGTAGTGCCCGGCACCGTCGATCATCACCTTACGGCCCTTCAGCGCCGCCGCCTGCCGGTCGGCCAGTGCGGCCGGGTCGGGGAAGTCGATGTCCTTGCTGCCCATGATCACCAGCGCGGGGCAGCGTACGGCCGCGGCCAGCCCCACCGCTGCGGAGTCGCCCCCGAGCTGGCCCCGGGTGGCGGTCTTCCGGCCGGGGGTGCGCACCCGTTCCGGCGCCGCTGTCGTCGAACGCGATCCGGCCTCCAGGGACGTCGAGGTACTGGGTGGTGACGGTGCTGTCGGACATGGCCTGCCTCCTCGGTGGCCGTTCCCTGTAGCCATAAAGCTATGGCTAATAGCCTTAGGCGTCAAGGAGGTCCGCGGGGCTTCGCAGGACTTCGCAGGACTTCGCAGCGTGTGCTGTACGGTGCGGCTGTCTGTGGGACCCGAGCCGAGGAGTCGTCATGCCGTTCATCAGCGTCAAGCAGCTGGCCGGTCGCACCGAGGAGCAGAGGGCCGAGATCGCCCGCGAGCTCACCGAGACCTACGCCCGGGTCACCGGCGTGAAGCCGGAGAACATCTGGGTGGCGATCGAGGAGGTCCCGACCGAGAACTGGGCGATCGCCGGTGTCACCTTCGCCGAGAAGGCCCGTCGGGCGCAGGGCTGATCTCGGCGGACATCACGGGCCGTCATGGGGCGAGCTGGCCAATCGTCACAAATCGCCCATTGCACCCCAGGAAGCCAGGACTGCACCATTCGAGCAGCTTGGAATCATGGGCTTCTCGGATTAACGTTTGATAACGCAGCGCGGTCGGCAACGCCGTACCCGAACGGCACCGTGCGCCGTCGCCCAATCCCTCAAGGCCCGCCCAAGGCGGGCTCGGGAGCCGGGGAACCACGTTCCTTGGGGTGAATCGAGTGGGCCCCGGCCCGCCCGTAGGAGACCTTCCTGCTCCGAACCCGTCAGCTAACCCGGTCGGCGCGAAGGAAGGAAAGGAGCGCGCCCCCGTGGCGTCCTTGTCGCACACCCCCGTGAACCTCGGGATCGGCACCCAGCTGCTCGAACTCCCCCAGGAGCAGGCCGCACCGGCTGACGGGGCCGCCCGGCACCGGATGCCCCGCCAGCCGCGCAGCGGATCCCTGCTCGGAGTGACCGCGATGGCCGCCGGTCTCGGCGCCACCAGCCTCGCCGCCGCCGGATCGGCCGCCGCTGCCACCGTCGCGCAGCCGCCCGCCGCAGCTCCGGCGCTCTCCGCACCTGACACGGCCTCGGACCGTGTTCTGTCCGCCGACCCCGGACTCGCCCTCGCCGCGCGGATCCAGCAGCAGGCCGACGGCCAGCACACCACCGCCGAGGAGTCCGCCCGGCTGGCCGCCGCCCAGGAGGCCGAGGCCAAGCGGGCCGCCCAGCAGACGGAGGCCGAAGCCGAGGCCGAGCGCGCCCGGCTCGGCACCCTCACCCTGCCGACCAGCGACTACACGCTCACCGCGCACTTCGCCCAGTCCGGTTCGCACTGGGCCCACCTGCACACCGGCCTCGACTTCGCCGCCCCGACCGGCACCCCCGTCACCGCTCTCGGCACGGGCAGGGTCACCTCAGCCGGCTGGTCCGGCGCGTACGGGTACCGGGTGATCCAGACCCTGCCCGACAGCACCGAGATCTGGTACTGCCACCTCTCCGCGATCTCCGCAGCCTCCGGCGAGGTCGCCCCGGGCACCGTGCTCGGCAAGGTCGGTGCCACCGGCAACGTCACCGGGCCGCACCTGCACCTGGAGGTCCGCCCCGACGGCGGAGCCCCGATCGACCCGCTGAGCTGGCTCCAGGCCCACGGCCTCCAGCCGTAGCCCGGCGGCGCGGGGAACTTCGATCACGCGCCCGACCATGCACCCCCTGAGGGCGCCGGGAACTGCGCGGAAATCCCCGCACCATGGAGCAGTTCAGGCACGTGCCGGGCCATGCACCACCTCAGGGGCGCGGGGAACTGCGCGAATCAGGGGGCGGGGAACTGCGCGAAAAACCCCACACCTTCACGCAGCTCGGGCACGCGTCCGACCGTGCACCCCCTTCGGGACAGTGCACGGTCGACCGGGCTGCGATCAGGACTCCGACTCCGCCTCCGACTCCGCCTCCGCCTCCGCCTCCGCCTCCGCCTCCGCCTCCGCCTCCGCCTCCGCCTCCGCCTCCGCCTCCGCCTCCGCCTCCGCCTCCGCCTCCGCCTCGGTGCTCGCCAGGTACTCCTCGATCTCCTCGGTGCCCGGCTCGGGTGCCAGGTCCTGGTACTCCGCCACCAGCAGCTCGGGCAACCCCGGCACCGTCCACTCGCCGCACAGCCGCAGAGCCTCTGCCGCCACCACCGCCTCAAAGCCCTCGAAGTCGCCCGAGAGCTCCTCGGGCATCGGCAGCCCAAGCGCGTTCAGACCGGCCAGATTGCGGTAACTGCGCTGCATCAGACGGTTCTCCAGGAGCATCCGGGCGCCGTCCGTGGCCATGCCGACCGACAGCATCCGGGCCCGGTTCCACCCCTCGTCCCCCTGGACGGGCTCCAGCAGCCCCTGCTCCTCCAGCCAGGCGAAGCACGCCACCCGCTGATCCTCCGTCAGCTCCCGGAAGTCGTCCAGCCAGGCCCGCACGGCCGCCTGGTCGGAGGTGTCCACACCGTCCGCGCGCAGCAGCAGTGTGTAGAGCCGGGGCCAGGTCACCAGGTGCGGGCGCCGCAGCAGGTCGCAGAGCAGCTCGCCCTGCCACTCCGCCTCGGCCTGCAGTTTCGCCTGCCGCTTGGCGTTCAGCCGCCTGCCGGCCCGCTGGTGGTCGATCAGCAGCCGCACCACCCGCCCGTACGCCTCCGGCTCGGTCGCGGGTTGCACATACAGGTACAGCCGCTCGTACAGCAGCTGCTCAAGCAGCGGCGAACTCAGCTCCGGGTAGCCGTCGTGCATCGGCGCGTCCCCGAGCTCCAGCAGGGTGAGCACCGTCCGCAGTGCCTCCTCGGGCACCGGCTCGTACCCGTGCTCGGCCGCCCAGGCGAGCAGGTCGGTGGTACGGGTACGAGGGGTGAGCTGCAGATCGTGGTTCACGCTACGTACCGTAGCCGGTGCGGCGGGAGCCCGGCGGCAGTGCGGGTGGCGTGCCCGGCGACCCGGTGACCGGTGAGCGTGTCCGGTGCCTCGGTGCTGCGGCCTCTCGGTGCTCCGGTCGGCCGGTGGGCGGCTCGGCTGTAGGGTCGGGCGGCATGAAGCCTGAACCGGGACGGGCCGTGCTGCTGACCGGCCCGCGCCTCGCCATCCGCGAGTTCCACCACACTCCCGGCGACGTGGATGCCCTGCACGCCGTCTTCGGTGACCCGGAGACCGCCAGGTACCTGCCCTTCGAACCGCGCGACCGCGAGACCTGTGCCGACCAGATCGAGCTCTACATCGAGCAGGCAGAGGCGGACCCGCGCACCGCCTACCGCCTCGCCGTCACCGTGCTCGTCGAGGACGACCCGGAATACGCCGCCCCGATCGGCACCGCCGTCCTCGGCCTCGGCGAACACCGCTCGGCCACCATCGGGTACGCGCTGCGCCGCGACACCTGGGGCCGGGGGTATGCGAGTGAAATCACCGCCCTGCTGTGCGAGTTCGCCTTCGACGCCCTCGGCCTGCACCGCCTCGAGGCCCGGGTGGACCCGGAGAACGCCGCCTCCGTCCGGGTGCTCACCAAGGCCGGCTTCCAGTCCGAGGGCCGCATCCGGCACGACCTCTGCCTGCGCGGTACCTGGTACGACTCGCTGCTGTTCTCGCTGCTGGAGCACGAAAGGGTGGCGCCCGCTGGAGAGCGGAGGTAGGGAGAACCCCACCACGAACTCGGCAGTGGGCTGCATACCGGTGGTCGCTGCGAACCGGCATCTTGGAGTCGTGAGCACGGACGACACCGAGGGGCCTGCAATGACCAGCACCAGCATGGGTGGCACCACCCCCCTGCACCGCACCGACGCGTACCCGCCGCAGCGCCGCGCCGGGCAGGCCGCGGCGTTCTGGCTGGCCCCGCTCGCGGGGTCCACCTGGCGGGAGGTCGGATTTGCGCTGACATCCCTGCCGATCAGGGTGCTCAGCTTCGGCTTCGCCGTCACCTTCTTCTCGGCGGGCCTCGGCTTGCTGGTCACCGCACTCGGCCTGCCGGTGCTGGCCCTGCTGCTCAGCGGCGCCCGGGGCTTCGGTGCCCTGGAGCGCCACCGGGCCCGCACGCTGCTCGCCACCGAAGTCGCGGGCCCGGCCCCGGTCCGCCCCGGCCGGCCCGGATTCTGGGGCGGCGTCACCGCACGGCTGGCCGACCCGGCGGGGTGGAAGGCGGTGCTCTACCAGGTGCTGATGTTCCCCTGGAGCGTGCTGAGTTTCGTCGTGCCGACGGTCTTCCTGGCGCTCGGCTGGTCGCTGGCGCTCTACCCCGCCTACCACTGGGTCTTTCCCCGGTATGTCGGCTGGCCCGGCCTCAGGCTGTTCGACTTCCGCAGCGGCAGCGGGCACTACGAGTACTTCATCAGTTCGCCGTGGCAGATCGCGGGCGTCTCGATACTCGGGTTCGTCCTGCTCTACCTCGCGGCGGGGCTGGTGCGTGCGATCAACAGCGTCAGCCGCGCCGCCATCCGGGGCCTGCTCTCCGACCGCTGAGCGGCCGACGCTTCCTCAGGCGGTGGGCGTGCACCTGTCGGAGTCCCAGGCCCCGGGCAGCGGACCGCTGACCACACGGTCGCTCGGTCGATGCGGCCGCTCGGTCGATGCGGCACGGTCGCTGCTCGGATGCGGCCGACTGCTCATCATGGTCGGATGAAGCGGGCCGGACGCTGCCACCCGGGAGGTCCCGTGAGCCCGCCCGCCACACTGATCACCTCCCGTCCGCTCGACGAGCACTGCCAGCTCTTCGGCCTCACCCGCAGCGCGATCGGCGCCGTGCCCGGGCCCGTGCTGGACTGTCCCGGAGGCGCCGCCGACCTGGTCGCCGAGGCCCGTGAACCGGGCATCCGGGTGGTGGCCGCCGACCCGGCGTACGCGGGCCCGCACAACTGGCCGGACTGCTCGAACTGACCCGGGTCACCGCTCCCGGCGGCGAGGTCCGGATCTACCCGCTGTACGACGGTGGCGGCCGCCGCTGCCCGCACCTGGACGAGCTCCGCTCGGCGCTCGGGCGGCGGCAGATCGCCAGCGAGGTACGGGCCTTCCCGAGGGCGGGCGACGGGCTGACCCGGCGCGTACTGGTACTGCGTGCCGCAGACCACCGCCGTCGCCGACACCGCGTCAGCCAGCGGGCTGCCTGACCTCGCCTGCGCCGGCCTCGGCCGCGACGGCCTGTCCCGCGCCCGCCTGTTCCACGCCGACGAGGGCAACCTGCTCGGCCGCAGCCCCGCCGCTCCCGCCGGTAGTCCCACCGCTCCCGCCGGTAGCTCCGCCCCTGGCCGGTTCGGCGGACGCCGCAAGCAGCTTGAGGATCTCCTCGCCGACCACCCTGCGACGCGAGTACGGCGGTACGGCGGTCGGGTTGCGCAGCTTGTAGTCGACTGCCTCCCGCAGTGCCGCCTTCTCCTCGTCCGTCAGCGCGGTGCCGGTGGCGATCTCACGTGCGGCGAGCAGCGCCTGCAACAGCTCGAAGGGCGAGAGGTTGCGGTCGATCGCCCTGACGATCAGGTCGAGGTTGGTCGGGTCGGGCTTGCCCTGGAGGAGTGCGAGGGCCTGCACCCGCAGGCCCTCGACCCCGGTGTCGAACATCTTCCGCACCTCGGTCGGGGTGTAGTCCAGGCTGCTCGCCGAGGTCGAGGTCTGGCTCACCGAGTCGGCCAGGGTCTGCCGGTCGGCGGTGGACAGCGCCCGCGCCAGCAGCAGTCGGGTCAGCAGCCAGCCGGACAGGAACCCGAGCACGCTGAAGTAGACCACCACCGTGGCCACGAACCCCGCCGCACCGTTCTCGCCGCCGACCATCGGCGCCAGCGCGTCGCCCACCTGCCGCAGCCGGTGCGGCACCGCGCCGATCTGGGTGAGCCCGGCGCCGAGCAGGATCTTGGTCAGCCAGTCGGAGGCCTGCTCCAGGTTGGTGTTCGGCGCGTAGCTCGCGGTGGAGGTCGCGCTCAGATCGGTGGGGTGCGCCGCCGCACCGCTGGAGAGCAGACGCGGGATGCCGAAGAGAAAGCCGACCCCACCGCCGGCCGCCGTGGACATCGCCGCGACCAGCAGACCGCCGCCGAGGGTGCCCACCCAGTGACCGCTCGCCGCCGAGTACAGCACGAGCCCTGCCAGACCGGCCGCGATCACACCGCCGAGGCCGAACCGAACCTCCGGCGCCAGCCCGCCTCCATACCGTGCGAACCCGCGCTTCGCCGCGATCCCACGCCCGACACCCACCGACGGCCTCCCCGAATCACCCGCTTGGTGGCAGCGACTGTAGCGGGGCACCGCCACGGCCCGACAGGGAGTGCGGCGAGCTCAGGCCGACCGGTCGGCGGCAGGAGCCTCGGGCTTGCGGGCGAAGCGGCGGCGGATGTCCCGCGCCGAGCGCCACAGGTCGCGGACCACCAGGAGAAAGAGCCACGGGCTCGCGATCAGCACCGCATCCCAGACCCAGCTCCGACGCGAGACGGTGAGGCCGGCCCAGAGGACGGCCAGGCAGAGCAGAAGCAACCCGGCCACCGCGCGCACCTTGCGGATACGACTGGTCACAGGGGGCTCCCGGGAACGACGGATGACGCTGCCGGCCAGTCTTCCCGGCACACCTGGGCGCGATCCCAGCCGTTCGAACGGTGGGACCGACGGGCCGGTCCGACTCCGGTCCAGCCCTGGGCCGCCCCTTGCCGGCCCGGAAATGCCGAACCCCCGGGGCCTCTCCTTGAGGGTGTCCCGGGGGAACGACTACATCTGCGCGGTTCACGCGTCCGCGGGGGCTGGACCTAGAAGGCCGCCGCCACGGAGGCGCGCCCGAGCGAGTCAGACGCGTCTACGTGCGCAGTTGCGTGGGTACTCAACTCAGGATCACCTCCTTTCGTGTTCTGAGCCCACCATAGGCAGGCCCCGGACAGGAGGCAACGGATTTATTCGAGGAAAGCTTCGAGGGAACGCAGAAGGTCCGGCAGACGAATCTGCCGGACCTTCTGGCTACTGAGTAGCGGGGACAGGATTTGAACCTGCGACCTCTGGGTTATGAGCCCAGCGAGCTACCGAGCTGCTCCACCCCGCGTCGGTGAACCCAACACTACGGGAGAGTCGCCAGGAAGGGAAATCGGTTCTGCGATCAACTTTTTCACCGGGTGCTCCTCGCCGGGCGTTCCTCAGCGGGCGTTCCTCAGCGGGCGTTCCTCATGGGGGTGCGCCCCGCCCGGTGCTCTGCCGCGGCTGCCCGGCCGGATGCCGGGCCCTTCGCGCGGTGCGGGCGCCGGCCCAGACGGCAAAGCAGACCAGGGCGGCGAAAGCGGGCACCATCAGCAGCCCGTACACCAGGAGAAAGCCGTGGGTGCCGAGTCCCGCGGCGGCGTTCCAGGTGCCGTGCAGGGCCATCGCCAGCAGCAGGCCGACCGGAGCGGCGAGGCGGGCCAGCCAGCGGCGGCCGGTGGTGAGGCTGATCGCGAGGCCGAGTCCGGTGAGGGCGGTGAAGAGCGGGTGGGCGAAGGGGGAGAGCAGTCCGCGCAGTACGAAGGTGTGGACGGTGCTGTCGAAGTCCCGCAGGCTGGGCTGTGCGCCTAGGCCGATGTTGTCCATCCGGGTCTGCTGGTCGTCGGTGAAGGCCCGCCCGAGGTAGAGGGCGTTCTCGGTGAAGGAGAAGCCGCACGCGGTGGCCCCGCCGAGCACCACCCCGGCAGCGAGGGTGCGCGGGTTGGAACGGGCTCGTCGCCGCCCGCCGCGCGTGTGCGGCCGGTGGTACGGCGCCGGGCGGAAGTACGGGAGCGGGCGCAGGTGGCGGCGCAGCCGCGGGGCGGCGCGCAGACGGTGCACCGAGCGGCGCAGTGGCGCCGGGGAGCGCCGCATCAGGACGGCGCAGGTGCGCTCGGCCCGGCATCGCAGCCGGCGGCGTACCGGGAGCAGCAGCATGATCAGGGCGGCGCCCTTGGCGGTCTCCTCGATCAGCGGGGTCGCGAACTCGGCCACGAGCGTCTCACCGCGCATGCTGCCCCGGTGGGCGATGAGGAAGTCGCTGGCCCAGCCGTTCGCCATGATCGCCACGGTGGTCGCGGCGCAGGCGCCCCAGGCGAGGCAGAACAGGGTGTGCCGCAGTGGCACCCGCGCGGTCAGGTTGAGCCAGGCGAGCGCGCCCAGTACGAACGGCAGCGGCAGCAGGGCCAGCCCGAGGCCGACCAGCAGGCCGGTGGTCCCGGTCTGCCGGTGGACCAGTTGCAGTATCAGCACGCCGCAGGCGGCGAGGGCGAGGGCGGCCAGCCCGGAGGAGACGGCCGGGTAGCGCAGCGAGGCGATCCGGCGGAGCAGGTTGTCCGCCCCGACGTACGGGTGCCGGGGCAGCAGCCAGCCCGCCCGGTGCACCCGGGGCCCCGGGTTCGTCCGGTTGCCGTCGGAGTGCGCGGGCGGGCTGATGGCGGACCCGGGTGATTCGACGGCGGCCGCTGCGGGCGCCGGGACGTCGGAGTATGGGCCGTCGCTGGACGGACTGCTCACCCGAAAAGCGTAGGGGAACGGTGCACTCCCGGGCAGCCCCTCGGCACGATCGGTGTCGACTGCCTCACCTCGGGTGACGATCCGTCAGGTCGGTCGCCCCGGGATCAGCGGCGGCGGAAGAGGAGGTCGTGCACGACATGGCCCTTGGCCGTGCCGGCGCGCTCGAACTTGGTGACCGGACGCCACTCGGGCCGGGGTGCGTAGCCCGGCACGCTGCCGACGGGGTGGTCGGCGGGCTCCAGCCAGCCGGAGCCGTCGCCTTCGGGGTACAGGTTCTCCAGCTCGGGCGAGGCGGAGAGGACGTCGAGCATCTGCTCGGCGTACGGCTCCCAGTCGGTGGCGCAGTGCACCAGGGCGCCCGGGGCCAGGCGGGGGAGCACCAGGTCGAGGAAGTGCGGCTGGATCAGTCGGCGCTTGTGGTGCTTGGGCTTGGGCCACGGGTCGGCGAAGTAGACGCGCAGACCGGCGAGCGAGGCGTCGGGCAGCATGTCGCGCAGCAGGATCACCGCGTCACCTGCGGCCAGCCGGACGTTCTCCGAGCCGTCGCGCTCCAGCATCTGGAGCAGATTGCCATGGCCGGGCGTGTGGACGTCGGCGGCCAGGATGCCCATGGCCGGGTCTGCGGCGGCCATCGCGGCGGTGGTCTCGCCCATGCCGAAGCCGATCTCCAGGGTCACCGGGAGCTCGCCGAACAGGCTCGGGAGGTCGAGCGGGGTGCCGTCGATCGCCAGGCCGTACCGCTCCCAACCCCGGTCCAGGGCGCCGGCCTGGGCGTTGGTCATCCGGCCTCGGCGCGGCTGGAAGCTGCGGATCCGGCGCTCGCTGTGCTGGGCCTCGGTGGCCTTGTGCGGGTACATCGGCGCGGGGTACGCGGCCGGTGCGGCGGAGAGCCGGGCGGACGGGGAAGGCTGGGTACTGGGGGCGGTGGCAGTCACAATCGCCCCATTCTACGGGGGGCGTACCCGCCCCCGGACGGGCGCGTGACGCAGACCTCACGCCCGATGCGCACCGTGATGCAGACGGCTGCCGCGCAGACGGCTGCCATGCGGTGCCTCAGGGGCGCGAGTCTCTGCTCGGTCAACTGCGTGCGCGAACCGCACCACAGTCACGCCGTGCCCGTGCCCCAGAGGCACCGGTCGGCGCGCTGCCCGACGGTGAAGGGCTACGCACCGCCCGCCGTGAGGGCGGCGAGGGCCCGGCGGGCCACCTCACGGCCGATCGGGAGGGAGGCCGTGGCCGCCGGGGACGGGGCGTTCAGCACATGGACCGTGCGCCGGGGCGAGGACGGATCGTCCGGGTCGAAGCCGGCGAAGGCGAAGTCGTCCAGCAGCGCGCCGTCCCGGGCCACGGCCTGGGCCCGCACCCCGGCGGCGGCCGGGACCAGGTCCTCGGCCGCGACCGCCGGCAGCAGTCGCTGCACCGCCGCCGTGAACGCCCGCTTGGACAGTGAGCGGTGCAACTCGCCGATCTCGTACCGCCAGTGCCGCCGTGCGATCTGCCAGGTGCCCGGGAAGCCCACCGTCTCGGCGATGTCACGCGGCCGCACCGTCCGCCAGTCGTAACCCTCACGGGCCAGTGCGGGGACGGCGTTCGGGCCGACGTGGACGTCGCCGTGCACGCCCCGGGTCAGGTGCACGCCGAGGAACGGGAAGGCCGGATCGGGCACCGGATACACCAGCCCGTGGACCAACTCGCGCCGCTCCTTGGTGAGTTCGTAGTACTCGCCGCGGAACGGGATGATCCGCACCCCGGGATCGTCCCCGGCCAGCCGGGCGATGCGATCACTGTGCAGCCCGGCGCAGTTGACCAGCACCGCACAGCGCAGCTCCCCGCCGCCCTCGATCTGCACCGTGACCCCGTCCGCCCGTCGGACGACCCCGCGCAGCGCGCAGCCGGTCCGCAGCACCGCGCCCGCCTCCTCGGCGAGTTCGGCGTACCGCCGGGCGACGGCCGCGAAGTCGCAGATGCCGGTGGTCTTGACGTGCAGCCCGGCCAGCCCTGTCACCTCGGGCTCGTACTCGGCGATACCGGCCGCGTCGAGCTCGGCCACCGGGATGCCGTTCTCCCGGCCGCGCTGCACCAGCGCGTACAGGCGCGGGAGCTCCTCGCGGCCGGTGGCGACGATCAGCTTCCCGGTGACCTCGTACGGGATGCCCTGCTCGCGGCAGAACTCGACCATTTCGGCCGCGCCCTCGGTGGCGTACCTGGCCTTGAGCGAGCCGGGCCGGTAGTACACCCCGCTGTGGATGACGCCGCTGTTGCGGCCGGTCTGGTGGGTGGCGAAGGCCGGTTCCTTCTCCAGCACCAGCACCCGGAGGTCCGGTCGCTGTCGGGCGAGCGCGTACGCGGTGGACAGCCCGACGATCCCGCCGCCGACCACCGTCACGTCGAAGTCGTACGCCACCGCCGCACCTTCTTCCTCCCGGCACCCGCCGCCCAGGTGCCCGCCGCTGCGATGTTGGCACGGCGGCGGGCACCGGTCGAGAGCACCTCGCGCGTTCGACCGAAAGTCCGGCCGGCCGATCCCGGGCGGGTGAACTGCCCCGCGCCCCCGGGGCGGTGCGCTGGTGCCGACCGCGGAGCGATCCCACCGGCCAGGGGTCAGAGCCAGGGCCAGTCGGCGTCGCGGCCCGCCTCCAGCAGGGGGATCAGCCGGAACGCGGCGTCGCTGAGCCCGCCGAAGGTGTGCCGGTTGGCCGAGCCCGACGGCGCGTGGCCGGTGGCGTACCCGGCGAGGTTCCAGGTGTAGACCGGGACGTGGGCCGGGACGGGTGCCAGCGGATCGCCGCGCCAACTGCCGTACGCCTGCTCGTCGGTGATCACCACCACCCGGTCGTGGCCGTGGTGGTGGCGGGCGACGGCGCCCATGGTGTCGGTGCCACCGAGATTGTGGAACCGCTCCAGCACCTTGAGCACCGACTCGCCCCGGCCGACCTCGACCACCTGGCTGCCACTGCCGAACTCGACCAGGTCGGCCTGCTCGGCCCGGACCTTCAGCGCGGTGCCGAAGATCGCCGCCGAGTCGGCCCGGTTGAGCTGGCTCTGTGCGCTGGGCCGGTCGAACATCGAGCCCGAGCGGTCCACCAGGATCAGCGTCCGGCCGGGCAGCGCAGGCACGTTGGCCAGCGAGTGCCCGAGCGCGCGCTCCAGGGCGCGCCCCCAGCGCAGCGACGGCGTGTGGCGGTGCGCGGCCAGGTAGCGGAACGGGAACTGCCTGGACCTTGCCACCTCCGCCGGGTCGCTGATCCGGCGCGCCACCTCGGCGGCGACCTCGTCGCAGACTCCGGCTTGGTCGAAGTTCCGCAGGTTGCGCAGCAGCGCCATCGGGCCCATGGACGGGATGACCGCCTCCCAGACCGCCGCATCCAGCGGTCCCTGCAACCAGCCGGCCAGTGCCTCCCAGGTCAGCCCCGCCGCGGCCAGCCGCTCGGCGCCGCCGTCGGCGACGACGGCGGCCCGGCGCTGCGCCACCGGGAGCGCCAGCAGCTCGCGGTTGGCCGTCAGCAGCCGGTCCCCGGCCGGCGGCACGGCCTCGTCCGGGCGGTGCCGCCGGTCCAGCGCGTACTTGAACAGGGCTCCCTGCCACGGCTTTTCGGGGTGCGGCGCCGGGTGGGTGAGCTCCAGTACATCGCCGAAGCGGTACCCCTTGGAGGAGGTGTCGTACTTGAGCAGTGCCCGGCTGCTGTAGAGGCGGCGGGCAGCGTCGGCGACACCGCGCTTGACCGGCTGCGGCAGTCGGCGGCCGTACCTGGACGTCCAGTAGGCGAGGAACTCACCGGGCTCGTCCGGCCGTTGGAGCACGGCTTCGATCACCTGGCGGGAGTGTCCCGGTGCCTTGGCGTCCAGCCGGGCGCGGGTGAACTCGGCGGCGCCGACCAGGGCGGCGGTCCGCAGCTGCGCTTCGGCGCGCAGCCAGCGGAGCAGGAGATGCGTCCATTCGGGGTCGCTGACGGCCAGTTGGCGCACCAGCGCGGTGAACCGGTCGTCGCGGTCGCCACCACGCTCGTAGTACGTGTCCTGGCCGACCATATTGGCCACCGAGAGCAGGAAGAGCTCGGACTTCTCGTCGCGCAGGTACCCGGTGCCGCCCTGGTGGTTGACGGCGCGTCGCCCGGTGGTCGTCACGGGCGACACCGGACTCGCCTTGGCCCTGCGAAGGTTGAAACGCGACATGCTGAAGTCCCCCTGCTGAACGGTGAGAAGGGGGAGGCACGGCGGAGCAGGGGCGCCCGAGATCGGTGTCGGTTCCGGCGAACCGGCGTCGGTGGAGGTGACAGTCAGGTGCTCTGTCCGACTGAGCTACCGGCCGAGCGTGCGCTCGGACCGACCAGGACTCGAACCTGGCACCCCTGAGCCGGAAGTAACCCCCGCCTGCGCACCGGGCGCCCCGGTGCTGTGCCTCCCGAGATCAAGAGCGGCGGCGGTGTTTCGCGGGTTCGAACCGCAGCGCCCTGCCGAGGGCACCTGCCAGAGAAGTAACCGCTGCCTGCGCACCGGGAGGTGCGGCAGAACTATTCACGAATGGTGTCCAGAGAACAGAAGCGGCTGAGGTGACGAAGCTGCTCTACCAGTTGAGCTACACCGGCCCGAAGCCGGTGACGGGACTCGAACCCGCAACCCGCCCATTAACAGTGGAAGTAACCTCTGCCTGCGCACCTGGACGAGGACGACGATAGTCAGACCGCTCCCGGACCCGCATCCGAATTACGCGGGTGCCACCAGCACCAGCCGGGCCCGCTCGGTCAACTCCCTCACCCGGCGCTCGTCCTGGAACGGCTCGAGGCGGCGCAGCATCTCGATCACGTAGTCCCGGCTGCGCTGGGAGGAGATCCGCCCGGCCACCTCGACGGCGCGTTCGCCGGCGGCGACGGCCGCGTCCAGATCGCCCGCCTCGGCCTCGGCCATCGCCGAGACCACCAGGCGCAGGCCGTGCGAGCGGACGAAGCCCTCGGTGGGCCGGGCCAGTGCCTCCCGGGTGAACTGCCGGACCTTGGACGGCACGCCCAGGTCACGGAAGCACTCGGCGGCATCGGCGGCCAGCCGGTCGTAGGCGTAGAAGTCGATCCACGCCGGATCGGGATCCCCGGCGCGTGCCCGCTCCAACGCACCCTCCGCTGCCGCGAGCGCGGCCGCACACGCCGGTGCGTTGCGGCTCTTCGCCCGGGCACGGGCCTCCACCAGATGGAAGAAGCTCATCGTGCGGGCCGTCGCCAGTCCACGATTGCGCTCAAGCGCGGCCTGGGCCAGGTCCACCGCCTCCTCGGCGAAGCCCCGGTAACTGGCCTGGAGACTCATCGAGGCCAGCACATAGCCGCCGAGCGGCACGTCGGCCGCCGCCCGGGCGAGTCGCAGCGCCTGGATGTAGTAGCGCTGCGCCGCCTCGTGCTGGCCGGTGTCGAAGGCCATCCACCCGGCCAGCCGGGTGAGTTCGGCCGTCGCGCCGAACAGGGCGCGCCCGACCGCATCACTGTACGAGGCCAGCAGCAGCGGCGCGGCCTCCACCCGCAGGCACTCCGGCACCATCGAGGAACGCCAGTCGCCGCCACCGTACTTGGAGTCCCAGCGGCGGGCCTCCTGGGCCGCCTCGCGCAACTTGGCGGCATCCGAGTGGCCCACCCGGTAGCCGCTCAGGTCCGGCGCCAGCGCCTCCCGGGCCACCGAGCCGTCGACCGGGGTGATCAGCCAGCGCGAGACCGGCGTCGCATACGCGGCGACCGAGAACGTCCCGGCCAGGCTGTCGCTCCAGCGGCCGCCGCCCGGACCGCGACGCAGCTCCAGGTCCACCCGCCACAGGTCGGTCGCCGAGCGGACCGCCTCCGGGACCTCGCGCGGGAAGGCGAGACCGAGTTCGGGCGTCGGGTCGGTGTCGCCCAGTCCGATCTCGTCCAGTGGCACAGGGCGGCCGAGTTTGCTGCCGATCGCCGTCGCGATCAGATGCGGCACCGGGCCCTGCGGAATCATGCCCTTGCTGACCCAGCGGGCCACCGAGGTCTTGTCGTAGCGAAGGGTGAGTCCGCGCTGGGCGCCGAGGTCGTTGACCCGGCGGGCGAGGCCGGCATTGCTGATCTGGGCGAGAGTGAGGATCGTGCCGAGCCGTTCGTTCGGCCCTCGTGAGCTGACGGTCATGGTGGCGGCGGCACCCCCTGCGGCGTTGTGTGGCGGCTGCTGTGCGTCGGCTGCTGTGTGCTGGTGGTGCTGGTGGTGCTGGTGGTGCTGGTGGTGCGTGTGTCGGTGGTGCGTGGGTGGATGGTGCGTGGGTGGTGCGACTGCAGCGTGCGGTGGTGGCTCTCCTGCGGATCCGGTGAACTCCGCCAGTGCGAAAGGCCGCTGTGGAGTGAGGGGGTTCGCTCGGGGTGCCGGGTGCGGTGCGTGGAGCCGGGGCGCTGCTGCACCTAGAGTAGTCGTCCGCGTTCCGAGGGTTAAGGGCTCGCATTCCGGATGGCGGGATCACGTGCCTGGCCCGGTCGGGAGGTGGCCGGGCGAAGCAGGCGTGACGGCAGGTCGGGTCGCGCGTCCCGGACGGTCGTGCTCCGGTCCTGTGTCGATGTGCGCCCGGCCGTGCCCCCTGGCCCGAGCGGCAGGTGGGCGATTCGCTGGTGCCTGTGGGTCGGCCCGTCGTCGAGGACCCGGCGGGCCGGGGGACACCGCCGCCTCCATCCCCGCGGGCGGCGGTGGGTCCGGGAGGGCATGCGGATGCCCTCCCGGGCAGTGCGACGCCTTTCGGCCATCTGAGGATGTCCATGTCAGGACGCCGCGCGGGGCGGCCCGGGCCACGGAGGGGGAGGCCCGGTCCGCCCCGATCCACCCACTGCGGTCCCCGTCGCTCGGATCGTGCAGTGCTCGTCGCGGGTCGCGGGTCGCGGGCTGCGGGCGGTGGTCCTGTCCGGAGCGCCCTGGCGTGCGGTTCCGTCCGAGCCGAGAGGGCAACAACGGCCAACGCGGGCAGATCCGGTGGCACCATGTCTCCTGAGGGTGCGCCGGCGCCGAGCAGTCGACCGACGCATCTGGCACATCGTCAGGTGGAGGCGCGATGCGGTGGCTCACGGGCTGGAGCGGGGGCGCGCCCACAGCGAACGCGACCGCGCGGACGGGTGCGCACTCGGTGTCCCGTACGGAATCACGGGCGCGGTCCGGCGTCCAGGCGCCCCCTGGTGCGCTGGATCCTGACGCGGCGTCAGGTCGGGCGGGGGTGGATGCCACGGTCTTCGCGCCCCCCAGTGCCGTCCGACCGCTGGCCGCAACCACTCTCTGGTCCGGCCCCAACCCGCTCTGGGCGGTGGGCGACTGGCGTCCCGAGGAGATCCGCCTCGTCACCCTCCGGCCCGGCGTACCGGCCACCGTCACCACCGGCCTCACCACGCCCGCGTCGACCGAGCACGACACCCCCGCCACCACCCGCCTCGCCGTCCTCGGCCGCTGTGGTGCCTCCGACGCCGAACTCGCCGCGGGCCTCGCGTCGGCACGCGGCGGTGCCGTCCGCCACCTCACCGCCTGGCCCGGCAGCTACACCGTCGTCCTGCGCACCGGTACCCGCAGCACCCTGCTGCTCACCGACCTCGCAGGCGCACTCCCGGTCTTCCACGCCCCCTGGTACGACGGCACGGCGTACGCCACCGCTGCACTCCCCCTCGCGGACCTGATCGGCGCCCCGCTCGACACCGGCCACCTCGCCGCCCGGCTGGCCTGCCCCGAATCGCCCGAGGCCCTCGGCACCGGCACCCCCTACCTGGGGGTGCAGCGCGTCCCGCCCGGCCACGTCCTGGGCATCCGCAGCGGCCGCCCGTACACCGCCTCGTACGAACACGAGACCACCGGCGGACGGCGCGAGGAGGCGCCGGCGGTCCGCGAACTCACCCGCGCGCTGCTGGAGTCCGTCCGCTGCCGGGTCCGAACCTCGGCGCCTGCCGAGGACCGCCCCAGGCTCGGTGTCGACCTCTCGTACGGCACCGCCTCCGCAACCATCGCGCTGCTCGCCGCTGCGGTACCGATCGGCCCCTCGGCCGCCCCGACTGCCGCGGCGGGCCCTGCGTCGGCCACTGCCCCGGCCGCCATGCCGCGGAAGGGCGCGGTGAAGGGCTCGTGGGCCAGGCCGACAGCGACGATGTCCCGCCGGACGGCCGAGCAACCTGCCGGGAGCGAGGTACTCACCGCCGTCACGGTCGGCGAGACCATGGGCGGGGGAACGGGCAGCGGCGAGGCCGACGGCGGTGGCATGACACTCGCCGTCGAAGCGCCGCGCCTACAGCACATCGTGCTGCCACCGACCCTCCCGTACGCCGAGTTCGCGTCATCCGCCGGGCCGGATCCCGCGAGGCCCGACCCCGCTGACCCCGCCGAGTCCGAGTCCGAGTCCGAGTCCGCCGTGCCGGCTCCCCCCAAGACCGTCGGCCGGCCGGAGTCCACGGGCCCCACCGGCCCCACCGGCCCCACCAGCCCCACCGGACAGACCAGCTCCGCCGGCCGGGCCCGGGCCGCGCACGCCGATCCACCGGCCGATCCACTGGCCGATCCACCGGCCGGCCCGCTCACCGACGAGCCCGGACCCGCGCTGGTCGCCATGGCGCGACTGGGCGGCCGGTTCAGCGTCGGCGGCGCGGACCACCTCACCGGTTACGGCGCCCGCCACGTCCTCGACGGCCACCCGGCCCGGCTCGCCGACCTGGTCAGGGACGGCCGATCACGCGAACTCCTCTCCCCGGTGGCCGCGTTGGCCGGGGCCGATCTCGCCACGGCGGGCACCTTCGACGGTGCCGTCCGCACGCCGGTCACCGTCGTACGCGCCGCCCACCGCCTCGCCAGGGCGCACTACGCGGAGGCCCTCGACGACACGGCGGTACGTCTGACGGCCCGCCGGTTCGCCCGGCGCGGCCGGACGGCCGGCGAGAACTCGGCCGCCGACCTCGCCTGGTGCGTCCCGGGACCGGCCGCGCGCTTCCTCTCCGACGACGCACTCTCCGCCGTCGCCCTCCGCCTGCGGATCGCCGCCCGGGGGCCGGTGCCCACCGAGCCCCCCGGCGCCCGCCGGGCCAGGCTCGCCCTGCACCGGCGCGCCGCCGAGTACCGCACCCTGCTCCAGGCCGCCGAGCAGCACGGCCAGCGGCTGCACGCGCCGTTCCTCGACAACCAGGTGGTGCGCGCGGCCCGGCTGCTGCCCGACGAGATACGGCTGCAACCCGGTGCGCGGCACGCCCTGCTGCGGGCCGTCCTCACCGGTGCGGGCCGCACCGACCTCCCCGCCGACTGGGGCCGGGGCCCCCGCCCGGACCGTTCCGGCGCGGCCCGCACCGGCCTGAGGCAGGCTGCCGACGGGCTGACCGAGCTCTTCCAGCAGCCCCTGCTCGCCGAAGCCGGACTGATCGACCTGCCCGCTGTCCGCGCGGCTCTCACCCGTGCCGCCGACCCGGTCGCCGAGCTCCCGCCCGGGACGCTGGCCGGTCTCGCCGACCTGGTCGCCGCCGAACTCTGGCTCCGCCGCGTCCGCGCCCGCCGCCACGGCTCCTGCTGGACCGGTCTCCCTCAGCCGCAGCGCCCGGCTCTGCTCCGCCCGGCCTGACGGCCCCCGGCCGGGCCAGGTCCTGTCCGACGGGCCTCGGGCAGGTGGCAGGCCGTTCACCGTGCGGGGACGCGCGACCGCCGTCTGCGGAGAGGTCCGCAGTTCGGCCGGGGGTGGTTCGCGGCCGGGCAGGTGGTCGATCATGATGGGGTGACCTGCCCAGAGGAGGCCACCGTGACCGAAGCCCTCCCGGTGCTCGGCGAAGCGCCCGTCGCGGACCCGCCCGGTGTACTGGCCGCCTGTGACGGCTCGGACGGTTCGCTCTGGGCACTGGACCGCGCGATGACGGAGGCCGAGGTCTTCGGCCTGCCGCTCCGCGTCCTCGCGGTGGTCAACCCGTCCCCGAGCGGCTACCCGCCGGGCATGGCCGAACTGGTGCAGGAGAGCATCGAACGGCTGGTAGCCAGCATGTCCGACGGTCTGCGCAGGTCCGTCGCCGCCGTCCAGGTGGCGCGTGTGCGACCGTACGACGGCGAACTCTCGCTGCATGTGGTGCTCGGCAATGTGATCGAGATCCTGCTGTCCTGCACGCCGGGCCAGCACACCCTGGTGATCGGGACGCGTGGCAACGGCGGTTTCACCCGCCTGCTCCTCGGCTCGGTCAGCACCGCGGCCGTCCACCACGCCGCCTGCCCGGTCCTGGTCGTCCCCGCGCCACCGGCTCGCTGATACCGAGCCTCCCTGGCCTTCCCCGGTCCCTGCTGCGGGCGCATTCATGAGCGTGCACTCCCCGAGACGCAACAGAGCGCGCCCCCAAGCGCCCGCGCGCGGGAATTCCTGCAGGTGGCGGACGGTTCACCCGCCCGGCCCCCAACTCCCACCCCGACAGGAGCCTGCCGCCATGAAGGTCGAGATCTTCTCGGACATCGCCTGGGCCTGGACCAAGGGTGCAACAGGCCCTTGACCTGGGGAAACGCCGATTTGCGGAATCTTTCCCACTCCAGGGTTACCAGTAAGGCCCTGCGACGGAGTGGGAAGCGATGGAACGCGCCGACATAACGACCCTGCGAGCCCTTGGGTTCGCCGACGATGAGCTGAAGACCCTCGGGCTCTGGGAGCCCGCCAGTGGGGAGCCTGTGACCCTCGCTGAGGCGTACATCCGCCGCAGCCAGAAGCGAGACGACGTCACGACCCTGCGCAAGCACGTTCGCGACGTCTGCCGCGCTGCCGCCTTCGACGGGGTCCGCATCCGGCACGTGTGGTTTGAACAGAAATCGGCCAGCAAGGCGCACGTCCGCCGCGAGGAGTTCGACAAGGCCACCCGCGCTGTCCTGGACGGCCTGAGCAAGACGCTCTACGTATGGAAGACCGACCGGCTGTCCCGCCGGGGCATGGGACAGGTCGGGTTGCTCCTGGACGACTTCGACAAGCGCTCTGGACGCGTCGTCAGCGTGACGGAGGGACTGGACTCCTCCAAGGGCTCCCGGATGGTCTTTGCCATTCTCAGCGAGCGAGCCCGGGAGGAAGCCAAGGACATTGCGATGCGCGTGAAGGCTGGCAAGGACGCCCACCGTGCTGAGGGCCGCTGGACCGGCGGAGTGACGCCGTATGGCGTGTACAGCCCCAAGGGTTCCGGCCGGTTGGCGCCCCATCCCACTGAGTATCTGGTCTCCCGCCGTATCGCTGACTCGCTGCTGGCTGGGTTCACCCCGGCCACGATTGCGGCGATGCTCGTCAGCGAGGGTGCGCGCACGCGCACGGGGAAGAACTGGACGGCCACGGGCATCATCTCGCTGGCGCACTCGCCCGCGTGGGCTGGTCTGCTGCCCGACCGGGAGCGGATGACTGACGAGTTCGGCGCACCGTTGGACAAGTGGCACCGGGCGTGCAGCCCGCTCATGGGGCCGGACGGCCACCCAGTGTCAGCGGGTGAGGGTGTCGTCGCGTTCGCAGAGTGGTCGAAGATCCAGGCTCTCCTCGCCTCCCGAGCTGTGGAGGGGTCCGACTTCGGGAACCGGGCGCGCGGAAAGCGTAGGCCGGTGACCCTCCTCTCGGCCCTCCTGCGCTGCCCGCACTGCAAGGGGCCGATGCAGAACGCCGGAGTCTCGTACTACTGCCTGGCGCGCAAGCAGTCCGGCCCGACGGCCTGTCGGGGGATCACGACTGAGCGTCAGCGCGTGGACTTCGCTGTGTACGTGCTGTGGCTGAATCACATCATGTCGCTGCCGCCGGAGTCAGAGACCATCCACGAGATCGCGCGGCGGTGGCTGTCCTATCAGGACCCCGAGAAGGAAGCCCGAAAGGCTGCCGTCAGCGCCGCTCTGGACAAAGCCGTCAGTCGGGAACTGAGGCTCCAGAAAGAGTTCTTCATCGGCGGCAGCGTGGATGAGACCACCTACGAAGTGCTTCGTCGTGAGCTTTCGGCCCAAATCGACGGTATGAA
Organism: Kitasatospora sp. GP82; assembly: GCF_029892105.1. GTDB lineage: Bacteria > Actinomycetota > Actinomycetes > Streptomycetales > Streptomycetaceae > Kitasatospora. The sequence goes on from NZ_JARZAJ010000040.1 coordinate 47,086, forward strand.
GCGGGAATTGGCCGAGCTTCAGCGGGAGGCAGATCTCTCCCCGCTGATGGACGCGGAGTCCCTGGCGGCTCTCTGGGGCACGGCGGGGGTGGAGGGACAGCGCGCGCTGCTGGCTGCGGCTCTGAGGAGCATCACATTGACCCCGGCGCGGTTCCGGGGGGACCGGACGCCGATCGAAGAGCGGCTGATCCCTGATTGGCGAGACGAAGAAGGCCGTGCCAGCTGGCCGGAGGTAGCGCTTGACGCCGTGAAGCGCAGCCGTCTGCGGCGAAAGGAGAGGGTTGCTTTGCAGGGCACCTGAGCGCCCCTCTGGCGCCCTTTCAGCCCCGCTAGGCCCCTGTGGTCCGGCGGGGCTTTTTTCATGCCCGTGGACGGCCGCACAGGCTTCCGGCCGGGAGTCGCGGGGAGATGCTGGAGCCTGGCGCGCTCCCACAGCGGAGGAATCCAGGCAATCGCCCCCCCGGCGATGTAGTTATGTAGGTTGGACGCTTGTTCTGGTAATGCCTATAGAGTTCTATAGGGATACGCAGATCGAGCCTCAAACCTACATACCTACATCGCCCGGCGTCCGGGAACGACAGAGGGACCACCTACGAGGTTCGTAAGTGGTCCCTCTGCTGTGCTGCGCCCTACATGGCCCTCGATGGAGAGCCGGGCGCAGCGTCAGGCCACACCGGCCTTCTGGCAGACGGAGCGGACGGTCATTGCGGACCAGGTTGCGGCACGGCGGGGAGGCAGGCCCTCAGCGTCGAGAATCTCACCGATGGCCCGGTATGACTTCCCCTCCGCGCGTAGCTGCAAGATGCGGTCACGTGCGGCTGCTTCGGCGGGGTTGGGCGCGCTGTCGCGGTCCCGGCCCTCGCCCTCGCCGTGAGTGCCATAGGCGTACGCGCCGACAGCCTTCCGGCCGGAGGCTTGCTTGGCTGCCCGGCCGTCCCGGAGCCTCTTTACCACCATTCGCCGGTCGAGTTCGGCGAAGACTCCGACCACCTGACGCATCGCGGTGCGCATCGGGTCGTCCGGGTCGTCCTGGTGGACCTCTCCAGTGTCGGCGGTGAAGACGTGCCCGTTGTCGCGCCACACGATGGCCAGGGTGGCTTCCTGGACGGTGAGCGCGCGAGCGAGCCGGTCGAGGCGGGGGATCAGAAGTCCCTCGGCGTCGCCCTCCCGGATCATCAGGAGAGCCTCGGACAGGCCGGGCCGGTCGAGTGCGTCGGTGGCGCCGCTCACGCCCTCCTCGCGGACCATGCGCACGATGCGGTGACCATGCGCTTTGGCCCACGCCTTGACAGCCTTCTCCTGGACTGCCAGCCCGTAGCCGTCAGAGACCTGGCCAGCGCCCGAGACCCGGATGTAAGCGACCAACCGCATGGTTCCCCCTCAGATTTCGTAAGTCTTTCCGTGGAAAAACTTACACCGCAGGTCAGAGGGTTTCAAGACTGACGGCCCCCTGGATCTAGCCTCCAGCGCTGCGCGCGCGGCCGCAGGTTGGCGGGTCGTTTTTGGGGCTGGCCAGTGTGACTCCCAAAACGGACATTAGGGTGCATGGGGGGCATATCGTTCTCCAGGTTGTCACGCGGAAGGGACCCGGCCACAGGGGGCGCGCACGCCGCCGCGAATTAGAGACCGGGGGGTATCGGGCGGGCGTGCCTCTAGAAGGCCCTGCGCGGCCCCTCTGGCGGCCTCAGGTGGGCGGATCGCTACTCCAGCGGCTTGCGCCGGGCGTACCGTCTGCATCATGGCGAGCGAGCATCTTGGGGATCGACTGGCGCGACTTCGCCGGTTGGCTGATCTGACACAGGAAGGCTTGGCGGAGAAGTCTGGCGTCTCCGCTGACGTAGTAAGGAAGTTGGAGCAGAAGCGCAAGCATTCCGCCCGGCTGCCGACGCTCCACGCACTTGCCAAAGGGCTTGGCGTAGAAGTCACTTCACTTCTGGGTGACCCTCCAGCTGTGCCGTCCACAGGCGATGCTGAGCCGCCGGAATTGGTGGCTGTGCGCCGGGCAATCATGCCGCCGCTGTTCGCTCCACCGCCGGTTGCCGATGGGGCCGACACACTGTCCCTCCCGCTGCTACGTGCAGAGATCGCCGACGCATGGACGCTTTACCACGCTGCTGACTTCGGACGCGTGATGGAGTTGCTTCCCGGAATCATCGCTGATGCTCGGCTAGCGGCTGCCGTCGGCAAGGGGCGTGACCGGCTGGAAGGCCAGCATGCTCTAGGCAAGGCATTGCAGCTCGGCGGGCACCTTGCTATCCGGCTCGGCAAGACTGATCTCGGGCTGTCTAGCTTGGAGCGGGCCATAGCTGCCGCTGACACGTCCGAAGACCCGCTTCTACCTGCGATGATCTGCAACTCAGTGGCGTGGGCCTACCAGCGTCAGAACCGGCTAGACGACGCGCAGAACCTCGCTGTCCATGCGGCCGATGGTGTGGAGCGCGACCACGCGACCAGCGCTGAGGGGCTGCGGGTGTGGGGTGGCCTAGTTATGTCGGCGGCCACGAGTACGGCGCGCAGCGGGGACTACACGGGGGCGTCCGACATGATGCTGACCGCCGAGGAGGCAACCGGTCGCCTTGCTCGCATGCCCGCCACTGCCGACGGCCGGATGGTGAGCGTTTTCAACCGGTCGTCCGTCCGTATCGAACGGGTCCGGCTCGCTGTCCAGCATGCCCGGCCGGACGAGGCGTTGGCGCTAGCGAGGGGCATCCGGCTGAGTGCCGACACGCCCCCGTCGTGGCGTACCTGGCTGCTCCTGGACGTTGCCCGCGCGTACGCCGACATGGGCGACGCTGCCGGGGCTGTGGCGACGCTGGAGAGGCTGCAACGGGTCGCGCCGGGCTGGATGCGGCATCACACTCTCGCCGTAGCCATCGTGTCCGATCTCTGGGCGGGACCAGCGCGACCGCCTGGCCTGCGCAAGCTCGCGCGGCTCCTGGGCGTTGCCGAATAAGCGCTCAGAAGTAGGACGTTCCGTCCCTGTCGGCGGTACTCCCGTGACGGGAACCTCTTCGTGTTGATACGGAGAGGAGTCGCGCCCGTGGCGGGAAGTACGCGCACAGCCAAGACGTATGAGGAGTACAAGGCCGAGCGCCGCAAACAGGTAATCCCGTCCAAGGGTTGGCGTCCGCTGGACGACTACGACCCGGCGACGGCCGCCCGGCTGCTGTCCGTGCGTGGCACGCCCCGGGATTGGCACTTCTGCGAGTGCGGCAGCGAGAAGTGCCCTGACAAGGGGAAGGCCGACGGCAGCGCGCTGGGGCTCCACCTGAGCCGTTCGATTCCCCCGGCGGTGAACGATGCCGCCTGAGCAGACCGTCATGGAGAGCAACCCCCCGGGCGTGACGGCGAATGACTGCCCGTCCTGCGCTGGCTTCGATGCTGTAGCCGCGAAGTACCCGGAGAACCGGACGATCCTCAACATGGTCTCCAAGTGGCGTGCCCAGCACGCCGATTGGGACGAGTGCACCAACCCGCGAGGGGGCACCGGTGATTGACCCCCGACCCGAACTGACGCCCGCTGAGCTGCCGGGCGTAGAGGCGCTGCGACGCCGAACCATGATCCTTCGATCCGAGACGCGCCACAGGCGCAGGAGGATGCTGCACGTGCCTTTCAACCCCCACCGTCCGCAGTCCGGCATGTTCGACAGCCACGGGGACGGGCACCCGCCCCGGTCGGCCTACCTGCCCGCGCACAGGGGCTGTGAGCCGGTCTCTGAGCCCCTGGGGGGCGACGTGGCGACGGATGCCGCTCCGGTGGCTGAGGAGGGGCAGGAATGACCGTCAAGCAGCGTCTGCGGTTCCGGGAGTACCACGTCAGGCACAACGCGGAAACGGCCCCCGTCGGCATCGCCCGGTGCACCGATGGTGAGGGGCTGTGCATGTGGAGCACGGACGGTGCTCCGGCGAGCATGGACGACCTGACCAAGGCCATCTCTGCGCACACCGCAGAGTCGGGCCACACGGCCTTTCTGCGGACCGTCACGGACGCCGTGACCGTGGTACCCGGCAAGTGGGACGGCGAGTAGCTGCCCGCCCCTAAGCGGCCCCGTCCGTGCGTCGTCCCCCGTGGCGCATGGTCGGGGTTTTCACCCGTCTGGGGGGCGCTCGCGGTAACCTGTTGCTCCCTTGGTTCATGGATGCCCTTGGTGCTTCATCGGTAAGCGTCGCTTCGAGCAGGCGCTCGACCGCTTCCCGGGCAAGGACGAGGTCGAGGTGGTCTTCCGTCCGTACCAGCTGGTCCCGGACGCCCCCGAGCAGGCCACACCGCACCGCGCCTGGCTGGCCGAGCGCTACGGCCCGCAGTCCGTCGCGATGGACGCCCGGGTCGCCGAGCTCGGCCGGGCGGAGGGCATCGACTACGACTTCGACGCCGCCCTGCACGCCAACACCTTCCTGGGCCATCGTCTGCTGCACCTGGCCGAGAGCGAGTACGGCGCCCGTACGCAGGTCGAGCTCAAGGAGCGCCTGCTGAAGGCGCACTTCAGCGATGGCGCGGACATCGGAGACCGGGAGCAGCTCACCGAGATCGCCGTCGCCGCCGGTCTCGACCGGGCCCGGGTGGCGGAGTACCTCGAGGGCGAGGAGGGCACCGCCGAGGTCCGCGCGCAGCTCGCGGAGGCCCGCGAACTCGGCATCACCGCCGTGCCGACCTTCGTCTTCGAGGGCAAGTGGGCCGTCCAGGGCGGTCAGGAGGCGGCCACCTTCCTCCGCGTCCTGGAGCAGGTCGCCGCCGAGACCGCCGAGACCGCCGAGACCGCCAAGACCGCCAAGACCGCCGAGACCGCCGGGGCCGCTTGCACCGACGACAGCTGCGCCGTCTGACGGCGGTCCGGCAGCCGCCTCAGGTGCAGCTGAACCGTGCGTCCGCCCAGTCGGCGAGGCTGACCAGCTCCCAGCTGCCGTGCGCCGGAGTGACGACGAGCCGGATCGTCCGCCGGCCGTCCAGCCCGACCCGCAGGCGTACGGGGGCGTCGCCCTGCTCGAACTCGCCCGAGCGCCACAGCGTCTCGCCGCCACCGTCCTGCACGCTGAAGACGACCTTCCCGAACCGCACCGTGGCGTCGTCGAGGCCGGCGACGGCCTGGAAGGACGAGCAGCTGCGGTTGAGCTCCACGGTCACCGTCGAGTCGGGGCCCACGCTCAGCCCGTGCCGGTAGTGCCGACCGCTGGTCCAGAGGTCGTCGCGCTGCCAGACCCAGTCGCTGGTGCTGCGCGAGATGCTCGGCCCCGAGGGCGGTTCCCGGTCCGAACCGTGGCTGAACGGGAGGTTGTTCACCCAGTAGTCGGTCGGCGGGACCGGCGGCGGGGACGGTGTCGGGACGGTGGGCGTCGGCACCGGCGCGGGGGTCGGCGGTTCGGGTGTCGGCGGTTCGGGTGTCGGCACCGGCGGGACCGGTGGCGGGGACGGGACCGCAGGCGGTTCGGGCGTCGGGGGCCGTTCCACGGGCGGAGCGGGGGCGGACGGGGCCGACGAAGCGGCCGGGCTCGGCCGCTGGGCGGGTGCCGGCGCCCGCCGGCTCGGTGTGGGCGTCGGTGTCGGTGTCGGTGTCGGCGTCAGCGTGGGCTCGGGCGTTGCCGAAGGCGACGGTGCGCCGGCTGGCGCCGGGCTCGGCCTGACGGCAGGCGTCGACAGAACGGGCGAGGAGGCCGCAGGCGCGGCTGCCGGCGGCTTGGGCGCGGTCGTACTGGTCAGCGCGTACGCGGCGACGGCGGCCGCCGCCGCCACCGCGATACCGGCCGCGATGGTCGTCTTGGCCGCGGTGCCCAGGCCCTCTGCGGCGACGGCCCCGGCGTTCCCGCCGCCTGCCGCCCCGCCCGCCCCGGAAGCACCGGCGGCGGCTCCGCCTGCCGAACCGCCGGTGGCCGCGCCACCGGCCACCGCCGTCGCCCCGACGGCACCGACCCCGACGGCGGCCGCCGCTGCGGTGAGGTACCCGGCCCCGACCCAGACCAGCACACCGCCGGGCAGGAGTACGCGCAGCCCGGTGTTGATCTCGGTCAGTTCCAGGTATGCCGCCGTGCAGCGATCGCACTCCTGGACGTGCCTGCCGACCTCCGCCGAGGCGCGCTTGCGCAGCGAGCCGCGCGCGTACGCACCGAGCCGGTTGGCGTACGCCTCGCAGTCCTGGGCCTGGCTGCCCGACACATGGGCCTGCAGGAAGCCGGCGGCCAGGCGGTCGCGTGCCCGGTGCGCCTGGACGGCCGTGGCGTTGGCGGTCTTGCCGAGCATCACCGCGACGGTCTTGGGCGACTCCCGCTCGACCTCGGTGTGCCAGAGCACCATCCGGTCGTCCTCGGGGAGTCCGACGAACGCCTGCATCACCATCCGCTGGTCGGCCATGGCCATCGCCCAGGCGTCGGCGCCCGGGTCCGACAGATCGAGGTCGTCGGTGGCGGCCGAGGTCTGTGCGAACGTACTGAAATCGTTGACCAGTTGCTCGCGCCGTTCGCTGCGCGCCCAGGCGGCGGCGACGTTCCGGACGGCCGTCAGCAGGTAGGCGCGGACGGCGAAGTCGGGGCCCTTGCCCGAGCGCAGGGCCTGAAGGGTGCGGGCGAAGACCTCGCCCGCCAGGTCCTCGGCGGTGAAGCTGTCCCGGCAGCAGGTGCGGGCGTAGCGGCGCACCGAGTCGGCGTGCCGCCGGTAGATCTCCCCGTACGCGGTGTCGTCCCCGGCTCGTACCCGGGCGGTCAACTCGGCGTCGGACGGTGGGCGTTCCCCGTCCACGGGGTCGGCGGGGGCGGGAACCACGGCGCGGGCGGGGCCGTCCTCCGGCCGTCCGGCCCGGTGACGGCCGTCGCCGACGAACGCCTCCGGGGTCACCCCGCCCCGACCGGCCGGGGCCTGGCCCGGCACCCGGCCGGACAGTGACTCGCGGATGGGCATACCGCTCTGGTCGGGTACCTGACTCGGTGTCTGCCCGGCTCGGTGGCCGGGCACCGGGGACGGCGACTGTCCAGGCAGGTCGAGGCCGTAACCGTGGTCGTTCTGCTCCTCGGGGCTCAATGCGGCCTCCAGTGCTCGGCACGGCCCGCGGAACCGCCGTTGCCACGGTTCAGGAGGCCGCGACCCCCAGCACATCCGCACGGGACGGTACGCCGATGTGTGAGTGCACCCTGGGCACCCGCAGTCGGGCGAACGGCACGCAACGGGACAATGGCTCCAACCACGGCCAAAGAATGGCATAGTGCGGCGGCCACCGGTAGCCGGATCGTCGGCGACCCACTCTTCCGGGCAACACTTCGCGGGTGTGTTCGAGCGGGAACTGTCGTGCGTCAGCGGGCTCGTAGACCGTGCAGCAGGATCTGCAGCAGCCGGTCCGCGGGCGAACCGTCCGTCAGGCCCGCCACTGCCCGGCCGTCACGATCATGGATACCGTCGCCCTCCCCGGCTCCGACGCCGATTCCGGTGCCGGCCCCGATGCCGAGACCGCTTCCGGAGCCGGAGCCGGAGCCGGAGACCGAACCGACCACGGCCTCGGAGCCGCGCGCCGGGTGACCCTGGATCACATGCACCGGCACGGCGGCCGTCAGTACCAGCACCACGTCCGACACCGTCACCCCTGGCCGCAGCTCGCCCGCCGCACCGGCCCGCGCGACGAGCGCCGCCAGCAGATGCAGCAGCAGCCGGGGATCGGCGTCGGTGGAGGGCTGTGCCTCGGCCCCCGACCCGCGTTGTTCGGGCACCCACGGTTCCGGGAACCCGAACTCCCCGATCCGGCGCTGCCCGAAGCCCTGCTCGGCAAGGCTCTGCGGCGCGAATCCCGATCGGCCGTGGCCCGGTTGCCCGAGGCTCTGCCCGCCGAAGCCCCCTCCGCCTGCCTGGCCGAAGCGCTGTTCCGCGAAGAACTGCTCCGGGGCGCTGTGCTCCGGCAGACGCTGTTCGGGCACGTGCGGCGCGCCCGCCGTGCCGAGCTCCTCCGCGTACCGGAAGGCCGACGGTGGCAGGAGTCTTCCCGCGCCCGAACCGACCGCCCGCGCCAGGTAACCGGCCAGCGCCTCCCACGGACCCGCGCTCCCGTACAGCGACTCCCGTGCCTGCGCGGTCAGCCAGGCGACCTCCTCGGCCGCGATCCGCTGGACCAGCACCTCCTTGCTCGGGAACCGCCGGTACACCGTGCCGACCCCGACCCCGGCCCGCCGCGCCACCTCCTCCATCGGCGCGTCGTAGCCGAGTTCGCCGAAGACCTCACGGGCCGCCCGCAGGACGCTCTCCAGGTTCCGGCGGGCGTCCACCCGCAGCCGGGCCGGGCCGCCGCCGCGCGGTGAGTCCTCGGCCGAGCCGCCACAGCCCCCGTGCGTGCCGGACACGCCGGGCGTGCTGTGCGGGGACTGAGCCGCGGTGCCGTACGTCTCGTGGTCCCCCGGGCCGCGCTGTTCGGGCACGATCCCGCCGATCCCGCCGAGCGCACCGGGGCCTGGAGCACTGCCGTGCAGTCCGCCTCCGTGCAGTCCGGCCCCGCCGAGGCCGCCAGTGCCGCCCTCGGCTCCCGATGACACCGGGTGGCCGAGCACTCGTTCTTGATCCGTCATCCCAAAACCTCCCCCGCAGGCGCCCGGCAACGGGCGTCACTGCCTGGCCAGTTCGCACCCCCCCGGTGCGCGCAGTACCGCCGTCCGGGACCGGACGGCCTTCCTGGACCACCCTTCCCCGGTTCACCCTGGCGCAGTCGGACACGCGATGGTCGGTACCGGTCGTTCCGGCCCGACGCACAATCCGACCATAGTTCAAGGAAGTTCGCGGTAGAAGTGGCCCTAAATCCCGGCCCGGAGGCAGATCGGGCCCATCCGTAGCGGAGTCCAGCCCACCGCTTCCGGTACGGCCTGTGGACAAGAAGCCGTCCGGCAGGGCGTCATTGAAGGCGTGAAGCAGGTCACATCGGCAGGGGGTGCCCCATCAGGATCCTGATCGTCGGCGGTGGCTGCGCCGGAATGTCCGCCGCACTCCGTCTCCAACAGCTGCTCAAGCCACAACTCGGCTCCGGGCGAGCCGAGATCACCGTGGTCGAACCTCAGCCTTATCTGACGTACCACCCACTGCTCGCCGAGGTCGCGGCCGGATCCATCGACCCGAGGCATGTGGTCGTACCGCTGCGCCGGGTGCTGCCGGACTGCCGGGTGCTCACCGCCCGCATCACCCGGATCGAGCACGCCGCCCGCCGGGCCTGGATCGACACCGCACCACGCGGTGAACGCGGCACGCCCACCGAAATCGCCTACGACCTGCTGGTGGTGGCGCCCGGGTCGGTCTCCCGCACCGCACCCGTCCCGGGACTTGCCGAGCACGGCCTGGGCTTCGCCACCGTCGGCGCGGCGGTCGGCCTGCGCAACCACGTCCTGGAACAGCTCGACCTGGCCTCCTCCACCCGTGACCCGGCGCTCCGCCAGGCCGCGCTGACCTTCGTCTTCGTCGGCGCCGGGTACGCGGGCGTCGGTGCGCTCGCGGAGCTGGAGGACATGGCCCGCTACGCCGTCAAGGGCTACCACAACCTCGCCCCGGAGGACCTGCGCTGGGTCCTGGTCGAGGCAACCGACCGGATCCTCCCCGAGGAGTCACTGGACCTGGCCGCCCACACCCTCGCCGAACTGCGCGACCGCAGCGTGGACGTACGCCTGGGCACCACGCTGGAATCCGCCGTGGACCGGGTGATGAGCCTCTCCGACGGCAGCCGCTTTGCCGCTCGCACCCTGGTGTGGACGGCGGGCGTACGGCCCGCGCCGTTGCTGCGCGACACCGACCTCCCACTGGACGCGGCCGGCCGGGTCCGCTGCCTGCCCACACTTCAGATCATCGGACCGGACGGCGAGCCGCTTTCCGATGCCTGGGCCGCCGGTGACTGCGCAGCGGTACCGGCCGCGCCTGCCCCATCAACCTCCTCTGTCTCCTCGGCCTCCTCTGTCTCCTCGGCCACCGTGCCTCCGGTCGATGTCGAGCTCTGTGCCCCGAACGCGCTGCACGCCCTTGCCCAGGCCCGCCTCCTAGCCGAGAACCTCGTCGCCGTGCTGGCCGGCCGCCCCCAGCGCCCTTACCGGCCCGAACGCCAGGACTGCTCGACCTCGCTCGGCATCGGCCGGGGAGTCGCGCACACCAAGCGGGGCCACCTCACCGGCCGTCGCGCCTGGTGGCTGCACCGCGCCCGCCACCTCCAGCGGCTGCCCAGCCTGGACCGGCGGGTGCGCATCCTGACCGGCTGGTTTCTCGGTGGCCTGTTCAGCCGCGAGGTGGTCTCGCTCGGGTCGGTGGAGCACCCGCGTTCGGAGTTCGAGGCCGGGTTCCCGGAGCGCTGAGGCCGGATGAACTCGGCCCGCCCAGGGGGTCGTACGACCTGCTGCCGCGCGACCCGGACGCGCTGCAATGGTCATACGACTTCCGAAACCACGTCTCGGCCTGACAGGATCTGCCCAACCAAATCATTACGCCCAGTGCTGCCCTGCGCACCAAGTGTGATTATCTGTTCGGAAACTGACCGAGGAAGCGGCCGAGTTGAACCTCATGCGCTGGAGCGCCCGGCTCACCGGAGCCCCGTGGCGCACCGCTCCCATCACCCCGCCCGCCGACCCGGTCACCGTCCCAGGGCCGCGCGACCCCAGTGCGACACCCGGCCTGCTCGACCCGCGCGACATCCACGAGCTGTACGACCTCAGAGACGTACTCGCCCGCCTCCCCGCACCGGTCGCCGTCACCTACGGCCCGCTGCACCAGCTCGGCTACGCCAACCGCGCGTACCGCGAACTCTTCGGCGAACGCACCGGCGGGCTGCCCGCCTGCGAGGCCCTGCCCGAACTCGCCACTCTCGGGGTCCTTCCGCTGATGGACCAGGTCATCCGCAGCGGCCGACCGCGCAGCGTCAAGGCGCGCTGCATCCTCGGCCTCGGCGGCAATCGCTACTACAACATCTCCTGCGTCCCGCTGGGTGGTGAAGAAGAAGAGGAATCAGGGCCTCCGGTCGGCGTCCTCATCTTCGCCGCCGAAGTCACCGACCAGGTCCAGGCCGCGGCCCGCCTCCGTGAAGCCGAACGCCGCCAGCGCGAGGCCGCCGTCACCCTGCAACGCAGCCTCCTGCCGCAGAAGCTCGAACAGCCCGCCGACCTCCACGTCGCCGCCACCTACCAGCCCGGCGGCGCCGACGCAGCAGTCGGCGGTGACTGGTACGACGTCATCGGCCTCGGCGGCGGCCGGACCGCGCTGGTGATCGGCGACGTCATGGGCCGAGGACTGCGCGCCGCCGCCGTCATGGGCCAGCTGCGCACGGCGGTCCGCGCGTACGCCCGCCTGGACCTCCCTCCCCACGAGGTCATGTGCCTGCTCGACGGACTTGCCATGGAGATCGACGCCAACCAGATCGCCACCTGCACCTATGCCATCTGGGACCCGGCCCCGGGCGCCCTTCTCTACGCCTCCGCCGGCCACCTTCCCCTGCTGCTCCGCTGCCCCGACGGCACCGTCCTTCGCGGTGAGGAACAGAACGGGCCACCCCTCGGCACCGGTGGCGGCGCCCACCACTCCCACACCCTCCGCCTGCTGCCGGGCACCACGGGCGTCCTCTACACGGACGGCCTGGTCGAACGCCGGGACGAGGACATCGACGAGGGCCTCGACCTGCTCGCCCGAACCCTTGGCGGAGCCATCGGAGACCCCGAGATCGTCTGCGCCCGCCTGCTCCGCGCCATGGGCGTCACCTCCGAGCACGACGACGACGTCGCGGTACTCGCCTTCCACGTACCAGCGGCCCCGGCCCTCGATCCGTCCCTTGACTCGGCTGTCGTGGAGGTCTAGTGTTCTCCGAGCTGCCTGGCAGGGAGCACCGGACACGCATCGGCGCGGACGGTCCCGGGGTAGCCAATCCTTTGAAACACCATTTCTTCTCTCCGTGCTGAGCTGTGCCTTGTCGCGTCTCAGTGCGAATTGCCGTCTGCGTGTTTCCGGATTGCAGCCGGATTCGCTTTGTGAAGCGGGGATCGGCTAAGGTTCGAAGCGTCGGAGAGGCCGTCAGGCCGGTTCCGACAAAGCCTCCTGAAGGCCGGGAAGCGTGAAAGACGGTCAGAGAGATCTGATAGAGTCGGAAACGCCGAAAGGCCGAAGGAAAGCGAGTCGGGTGAGTGAAACTCCGGAAAACGGAGCGGAAAACATCTGATAAGCTGGAAACACGAAAGAACGAAGCGCCCGGAGGGCCCGCTGGAAGGCGGCTCGAAGGAA
>NZ_JARZAJ010000041.1 GCF_029892105.1 Kitasatospora sp. GP82
TGTCCCGGCCGATGTGCCTGCCGGTCCTGGCCCGACTTTGGCGGCCCCGCCGCACCGGGAAGATCGCTCTGGCCCGGGAGATGGTGGAACCGCTCGCCGCCCACTTCCCCGACCGCACCGTGCACGCCGTCGGCGACGCGGCCTACGTCGGTGAGCACCTGCGCGCACTGAACCCGCAGATCACGTGGACCAGCCGCCTGAAGACCACGTCCGTGCTGCACGAACTGCCGCCCCCGCGCACCGGGAAGAAAGGCCGCCCGCGCACGAGAGGCCCACGCCTGGGCACCCCGGCCGACCTCTCCCAACTGCTGGACTGGCGCCCCGTCAAGATCCGCCGCTACGGGCGCACAGACGCCGTCCTGATCGCCGACCGCGTCTGCCTGTGGTACGGCTCGTTCCACATCCAGCCGGTGCGCGTGGTCCTGGTGTGGGACGAGCGTTGCGGACCCGGCACCGGGTCGGACCGCGACTACGGCCTGGCCCTGGTCACCACCGACCTGACCAGCCCCGCCGAGCACATCGTTGAACGCTACGCGTCCCGCTGGGCGATCGAGACCGCCTTCTTCGACGCCCGCCAGACCCTCGGCGTCGGCGAGGCCCGCAACCGCACCATCCTCGCGGTCCAACGCACCGTCCCCTTCGGCCTGCTCGCCTACACAGTGGTCATCGCCTGGTACGCACTGGCCGGCCACCAGCCTGCCGATACCGAAGAGCATCGCGCTCGGGCCCGCTGGTACACCACCAAGACCCAGCCGTCCTTCGAGGACATGACCGCCAAGCTCCGCCGCGTCATCATCGCCCACCGTTTTCGCGGCCCATGCCTCCACCAGCCAGAACCCGAAGAAATCCGGGCCGTCCTCACTGCCTGGGCAATCGCCGGAACGTGATCACCAGCAAGTGCGAAACACGAGGGATCTCCCGGTGATGCTCCCTGGGGAGGACGATGGCATCTGTCGACATGGTGGTCGCGCTCCTCACGCCCGGTGGCACGCCTTCGTGCCTTCGAGGGCCTGGCCGGGAATTCGAGGGCCCGGTCCGAAAGAGGTGGTCCGCCGGGAAACGCCGGCGGACCACCGGGTGGCATCGCGCGAGGGCTCGCCTTCGGCCTGGGCCCAATCAGTCAGCTGCTGAGCAACCGGTTGAAGAACGACCGGTACTGCTGAAGCGCCAGCCGCAGATCCTCGGTCTGGACCTCGTCACCGCGGTTCCACTGCTGCTCCAGCCGCTCCTTGTGCTCGGCAAACGAGCCGGCCAGCCGCTGCATCAAGTCCGCGACGAGGGCATCCGCTGCCTGAACCGCCTGTCGGGGGTCGTCGACGAAATCGTTCTGGATCTCCTGCCAGCGGTCCCGGACTTCGTGCTCGTCCTCCGAGGAGAACAGCGGTTGTTCCTCGCTCCTTGGGTGGCCCTCGCCGGTCGCGCGGTCCCGCGTCTCGGCCGGCTCCTCCGTCGCCGGTCCGGCCTGCGCCTCCGCCTCGTCCGTCACTGGAGCCTCTTCGTCCTCCCGGCTGAGGCCCGTGTCGGTGGCCTCCCCGGGGAAGACGGGTCGGTCGTCCCGGCTCTCGGTGTCCTTCTGCGCCGAAGCCCCGAGCTCCTCGTCATCGGTGGTGCGGGAACGGGCCAGATCCTCGGTGGTCAGGCGGCCTTCGTCGTCCCCGGGCCGGTTTTCGTACTTCATCTGCCTCATCTCGTTTCCGCATTCGTGTGCGCTCACCGCCCGGATGTCTCAGGTCCGGCCGCCGCTCGTCCGGCCGTTGCCGTCGCCGAGCAGTTCGTCGAAGAGCGCGCGGTAGTGCACCATCGCCCCTCGGAGCTCCTCCGTGGTCGCCTTGTCGCTGCCGGCCCGCTCGTTGACCGCATGAGCAGCTCTGAAGTGCTCCAGAGTGCGTCCGTGTTCGACCGAGAGGTCCCGGAGTTCCTGCTCGTACCCCTCCGTCGGGTAGCCGCGCTCGCGCATGAGCACGGTCACCAGTCGGTCGGCCTGCTGGACCGCCTGGCCCGGCTGATCCACGAACTGTTGCTGCACCTGGGTCCAGTCCTCGGCGTAGCGGTCCCTGACCGGGGCCGGCAGCGGCCTGATGTCCAGCCGGTCGTGGCGCTGTTCGCGGGCGCGCAGGTCGCGCTCGGCCGCGAATCGGCTCTCCGAGCGCCGGACGGTCCGTTCGTACTCCGGTCCGAAGCGCTCCTGTAGCCGACGGCGGCGGGTGAGGTACCAGGCTGCGAGGGCGAGCAGGATCAGAACGACCGCGATAGGGACGATGATCGCAATGAGGTTCCCTGTGGACATCGGGTCCTCCTTGAGACTCTTGTAGCCAGCCGCTGCCCCGAATTGGCGGGTCGAAACGCCGGAGCGAAGGTCTTCCGGCAGATTGAGCCCGTTGGCCGATCCGGGCTGGACCGCCGGACTGGTCCTCAGCGAGCCGATCACCAGCGCCATCCGCTGTGGCCGGTACATCACCGTTCGGCTGGTCAGCGGCCGCTGCCTGACCTGCGAGGCCTCCGACGCCGGAGCCGGGGGGGTCGGCCTCAGTAGCCGCTCAGCAGGGTCCGCACTGCGCGCAGGACCTCCGGCCCGGCGTCGCTGTGCAGCGTGAGGGATCCTCCGGGTGCCGCCCCCTGGAGGAGCAGGACACGTGTGCGGCCACCGTGCCACCGTCAGCGCTGGTCAGTCCTCGCAGCACGGTGTACGCCTGTCGGGCGTCGCGGGGAGCCAGGATATTATCCAGAGCCGGTACGGCGCGTCTCCATGCCCGTTCGGTAGCGGCCCACGCCCGGCCCACATCCACCGGTTCAGCGAGTCCGGTGTTCGAGACCTCCAGGACGAGGTCGTGGCAGGTGCCGGCTCCGAGGGTCAGATCCAGGGTCAGTCGGACCGGCCTGCTCTCGGACGGCTCGGCATTCGCCGCGCTGCCGCCCGGTCCAACGCATCTTCAGCTTCCCGCTTCGGGCGGTCCACACACCTGATGGCTGCTGCCGAAGTCTGCGCAACGGCCAGGAGCCGAACCCGGCGCAGGGTTGCAGGACCACACGGACGTGGGCCTCGCCCTCCACCGCCATGATGCGCCGTAGGATCACCGCCGTGTGCCGGTCTCCCGGGAAGGCCAGCGATTCACGGCATTCGACGATTCCACCGGTGGTCACCCACCGGCTGCGCCAGATCAGCGTGCTCTCCTCGTAGAAGCCGCCCGATGCGAAGCGCTCGCGGGGAGTGACGGCATACAGCCCCTCACCACCGATGAGGCGGGAGAAGACCGCATCGGACTCCCAGCGCGGAGCGCACATCCAGACCAGGTCGCCCCAGAGTCCGATGATCGCGCCGCGTTCTCCATCCGCGAGCAGAGCGTAGTCGCGCAACGTGTGAGTGGGGAAGTCGTCCTGACGGAGCGTCTGACCAGCCACTGCGCGCCTGCCTATGGATTGGCTGCTCGGATTGACGCGGGGATCCGGCATGCCGGATCCGATCGGTGCTGGCACCGCAGGAGCTCCTCGCCCTACAGGGCAGCCAGACTCGCGACACCCGCGCCAAGACCTGCGCGCGCTGCGCAGGTCGTCAGGTGTTCAGCAGGCTGTTGTGCCCGTCCTGCCCGTCCGCGCAGTCCTCGTCGAACCAGTAGTCGCCGTGGGCGAGGTAGCGGAACCGGAACCGCTGCCCTGCCGGGAGGATGAGGGTGACAGCGCGCGTGCCGTCGGCACGCTTCTCGAAGGGGTGCTTGCTTGCCGGGCTGCCAGTCGTTGAAGTCGCCGACCACGCTGACCGGTCCACAACTATGGTCCGCGGGCAGAACGAAGGTGACCTCGGACGGGGCCGGGCCGGCCTGGACGCCGCACTGGCGGAGGCCCGTGCCTCGGGCGCCGAAGCCGTCGCCGTCGTGGCCGACATGGCGGATCCGAAGGCCGTCGAGCATGCGGCCGAGATGGCCGAGCGCGAAGTCGGTCCGATCGACGTGGAGATCGAGCCGGAGGAGTTCCGCCGTGTCGCCGAGGTGACCTACCTCGAGTACGTCTATGCCACCCGGGCCGCGCTCCGGGATGCTGCCGCGTGACAGCGGCACAATCGTGCAGGTCGGTTCGGCGATCGCGTACCGGGGCATTCCGCTGCAGAGTGCATACAGCTGCGCCAAGCACGCCCTGCAGGGGGGGCACGAGGCGCTGCGCTGCGAACTCCTGCACGCGGGCACGAACGTGCGCTGCACCATGGTCCAGCTGCCGGCCGTGAACACCCCGCAGTTCGACTGGGTGCTCTCCCGGCTCCCGCGACGCGCGCAGCCGGTGCCGCCGATCTACCAGCCGGAGCTGGCGGCCCGGGCCGTGGTGTATGCGGCGGATCACCCGGGGCGCCGCGAGTACTGGGTGGGCGGTAGCACCGCGACGACGTTGGTCGCCAACGCGGTGGTGCCCGGGCTGCTGGACCGGTATCTGGCGCGCACCGGCTTCGACTCGCAGCAGACTACGGAACGGCGGCGCCGCGACGAGCCCACGAACCTGTGGGAGCAGGTCGACATGGACGAGGACTACGGTGCGCACGGCCGTTTCGATGACCGCGCGCGTGAGCACAGCGTGCAGGCGTGGGCCTCGCGCCATCACGGTGCTCTCGCGGCTCAGGAGGATGCCGAAGACCGCAGCCAGCAGCAGCGCGACCCCGAGCGGGATGCTTCCGTGGGCGCCGAAGAACGCCACGTCTACGGAGTCGCCGTTCTCGAGAACGAAGATCAACAAGATCAGAAGCACCAGCGCGAACAGGGTCGTGCCGACCCACGCTGCGCCGGTGCGGGTACATCGCGGGTTGTCGCGACCCCGGCCCCCGGCATTCGGTCCGGGGAGTCGAATTCGCATCGCGCTCCCTCTCCGGAGGGTGCCCGCCAGTGCAAACGACAGGCACCCTCCTCGGGATGGTTCAGTGCTTGAAGACGTCCTTGATCTTCTCTCCCGCCTGCTTGGCGTCGCCGCTGACCTGGTCGGCCTTCCCCTCTGCGGTCAAGCGCTCATTGCCGACCGCCTTGCCCGCCGCCTCCTTCGCCTTGCCCTTCGCCTTCTCGGCGACGTTCTTGACCTTGTCCTCGCCGCTCATGGCTGTTCTCCTCGGTGATGCTGAATGATGCCGACGCCCGGACCGGCTGGCTCTACGTGCGGCGCGCGTTCCCCGAACGGGGGCGTTCATGCAGAGGCCGGCGCTACCCGGTGCCGGGTTTTCCTGCCGGAGCCGGCGGCTTCCACCGGCACGGACTGACCCCAGGGCGCTCCAGTGCCTCACGAACCGGCTTTCGGGTGCTGAGGTTGCCGAGGTTGGTGCGTCGACACCTGGACGGGAGAACGGCCGGGTCTCGGTGGGGTGAGGAGGATCTCCGCCCAGACCGTCTTCCCGGCAGGATGCGGATCGCTGCCCCAGCGGTGACACAGCCGCTCGAGTACGATCAGCCCGTACCCGCCGGGTCGGCCGACGCCTGGGGGTCGGGGGGTTGGTGCAGCGGGATCCGTATCGCTGACCTCGATGCGCAGCGCCGTCCTGGAGCGGCTCAGACGTAGTGCCCGGGGGCCCCCGGTGTGTTGTGCGGCGTTCGCGACCAACTCGCAGACCACGAGAACAGCGTCGCTTCCGGCGCGCTCGCCGAGCTCCCATCCGGCGAGAACGTCGCGGGTGAAGTCGCGAGCGGTGGTGACCGCGTGCTGCGCGGTGGAAAGGTCGAGACGGCGTGCATCGCCGAACCCGCGGCGGTCGCCGTCGGTTCGGGTTCTCGCGATGCTGTTCACCCCGTCACCTCCGCCTGGTCCCGTTGGTTCTGGCCTTGCGCGGCGAGGTTGCTTCGGTTCGCGCCTGCCCACGACGCGCGGTTCCACACCTGGATCTCCCACGCGAGGCCTCGCGCCTGTGGGAACGGCACGCCGGCGAGTCCGAGTTTGCTCACGGCTCAGGACGTGTGCTGCCGCCGGGTGTTGCGCTCGGTTCGGCGCAGGGTCAGGAGAGGCAGGACGAGCCATGAGACGGCGAACCAGGCCAGAACGCAGCCGGTGAGAATCCCGGCCAGCAGCGGGTGGCCGGTGGCCGTCCGTAGCAGCAGGAGGAGTGCGGCTCCGATGGTGAGGCCGAGCAGGACCATTCCGCAGTCGATGAGCTTGCCGGCCACGTGGACCAGCTCCGTCTTGAGGTCGTGCCCGGCGAAGAAGTGGTGAAAGGAGACGGGGGCGATGAGCGCTGCGGTGGCGCAGGTGCCGAGGATGACGGTGACGACGTACAGGCTCTTGTCGAATCCTCCCAGCGACGCGAAGCGGGGTGTGAACGCGACGCTCAGCAGGAAGCCGAAGAGGATCTGGGCACCGGTCTGGCAGACGCGGGCCTCTTGCAGCATCTCGCTCCACAGCCGGTCCGCCCGCTCCTCGGCCGTCTCCTCACGACCGGGGCCGCCTTCCGGGCTGCACGATGACGTCCCTGCCCGCTGCGGTTCGGTGTTCATGCAACGGCCTCCTCGGATTGAGGGGCTCTGGCCCGAGGTGATGAGCAACGCGAGTGAAGGACCCTGTGCGGGAGCGGGGGAGCCGTGGCGTCACGAATCCCGCTCGGCAGGGTGTTCAGGTGGCTGGTCCGGCTCGCCGTTGGTGGTAGCGGGTTCCTCGTCGAGCAGCTGGAGTAGGGCGGCTACGGTGCGGCCGGCTTCGGCGGGGTGCCGCAACTGAGTGTGAGGTGTGACCTGGTAGCGATTGCGCCGCCCTTCTCGCGAGTGCGTGAGGTAGCCGTCCGCCTCCAGGTCGGCGACGATCGTCTGCACGGCGCGCTCGGTCAACTGGCAGGCCGCGGCCACGTCCCGCAACCGGATCCCGGGATCCCTGGCGATCAGCGAGAGCACCCGGGCGTGGTTGGTCAGAAACGTCCACGGCCGGTGGCTGCCGGTATTTGTGTCCACCTTGCCATCGTACGATCGGCATTTCGCGCCCTCAAATATGTGCACAAATTTTCGTGCATTCCTTGACATACTTCGATAGCAGACAGACGATCGGTCGTAGAACCCTTCCTCTTGCGGGAGGAGAACGTCCATGTCCCGTCACCAGGTGCGCCAGCAGTCGGTTTCACTGGTTTCGCCAACCGCTGCGGGCGCACGGCAGTTGGGGTCACCTTCGGCGGCCGCCCGGTTCACCGTGGAGCTCACCGGAAAGCCCGACGGTTCGGCGCTGGCAGCAGTGGCTGGCGAGGTCGACTACGACGGCGCTGACGCGTTCCGGCACGCGATGGCGACCGCCTTGAAGGAGTACCCCGTGGGGCTCGAACTGGACCTCGCGGGCCTCTCGTTCTGCGACTGCGCCGGTCTGAACGTCCTCCTATGGGTGCGCAGGCGCGCCGCAGCGACCGGATGCGCCGTACGAGTGAGCTCCGTGAGCCCCCGGATGTCGCGGCTCATCGACCTCACCGGTACCCGAGAAGTGCTCGGCGCTTCCATCAATGGCGCAGCGAGTCGGCATGCGTGATCGCGTTCGATGGTGGACAGCTCGGTCGCCGGAGTGAGTCGCGAGCCCCATCGCGGGCATACGCGGCTCGGTCACCAGACATCGTCAAGCAAGCGAGAGGCGGCAACCGACATGTCCATCCTCAGAACCTGTGCGCGGCCGATGCTGGCCTCGATGTTCCTCTACGGCGGTTCCCACACGCACTGGCCGAGCCCGAGAACGTCGTTCCGGCTGCTGACCCGGTGGTCCACTCCCTTGCCGACCGCCTTCCGGCCGTACCCGCCGACACGGCCACCGCCATCCGCCTCAACGCGGGTGTCCAGGTCGTGGCCGCCGTGCTCCTTGCGTCCGGGCGCCTCACGCGGGTGTCGGCGCTGGCGCTGGCTGTCACCCTCGTCCCGGTCACCTGGGCGGGCCACCGCTTCTGGGAGGCCGAGGACGAGCAGGAGCGCGCCCAGCAGCGGATCCACTTCCTCAAGAACCTCTCCATGCTCGGCGGCCTGCTGATCACCGCCGCCGACACCGGTTCCGGCCCGTCGCTTGCCTGGCGGGCCCGGCAGCGCGTCCGCGGCATCTCCCACAAAGTAGGTGACTGACATGACCGATCTGCAAGGCTCGAAGGTGGCCTTTCTGGTCGCACCCGAAGGTGTGGAGCAGCAGGAGTTGGCCGCGCCCTGGGAGGTGGTGACCCAGGCGGGCGCGACGGCCCGGCTGATTTTGACCGAGCCCGGCACGGCCCAGGCCTTCCGCCACTTGGACCGAAGCGACACCTTCCCGGTGGACGCGGTGGCCGGGGAGGTGTCGGCCGGCGATTTCGATGCCCTGGTCCTGCCTGGCGGGGTCGCCAATCCCGACCTCCTGCGCGTGAACTCCGAGGCCGTCGACTTCGTCCGGTCCTTCTTCGCCGCAGGGAAGCCCGTCGCCGTGATCTGCCACGGCCCCTGGACGCTCATCGAAGCCGGAGTGCTGAGCGGCCGGACGCTGACCTCCTGGCCCAGCCTGCGCACCGACCTGCTCAACGCCGGCGCGGCCTGGGTCGACCAGGAGGTCCATGTGTGTACGCAGGGACCGAACGTCCTCATCTCCAGCCGGAAGCCGGACGATCTGCCAGCCTTCGGCAAGACGCTGATCGAGCACCTCGGCTCGTAGCGGCTGACCGCCGCCGCAGGGCGACGTCGCGGTGTGGTGAGAGGTACCCGGCGTGCATGTCTGCGGCCCGGCCTCACTACTCGCGCGGCGAAGGCCTCGCGCTGGGCGAAGCGCGTGGGCAGGGTCGAAATGGCGATGGGGTACCAGGAAGGAACGCTCAATGTCCATGCCGAGAACGGTGGCGCCGGAGAACGAGCCGAGGACAGGCACCGATTCAGGCTTCTCCCCCCGCCGGCACGGGTTGCCGGAGATCGCCGATCCACTGGCCGTCAGCACCGCCGAGGCGAGGGAGCTGTCGCGCGTCCTCCTGCTCCGCCTGCGGCAGACGGAGCAGGGCACCGAGTTGCATTCCTATGTGCGTGGGACGCTGATCGAACTCAACGTCTCTCTGGTCAAGTTCGCGGCCAGGCGCTTCCGCAGCAGCCACGAATCGATGGACGACATCATCCAGACCGGCACCGTGGGTCTCATCAAGGCCATCGACCGCTTCGACCCGGACCGTGGAGTGGAGTTCACCACGTTCGCCCTACCGACGATCATCGGCGAGATCCGCCGGTTCTTCCGCGACTCGACCTGGGCGGTGCACGTGCCCAGACGGCTTCAGGAGGCCCGGCTCGCTGTCGTCAAGGGCTCGGACGAACTGGAGCAGGACCTCGGTCGGGCGCCCAGCACACAGGAACTCGCCGAATACGTCGCGCTGCCACACGACGAGGTGGTCGAAGCGCTCGAAGCCGCCACCGCGCGCACCGCGACCTCCCTGGACGCGCCGCTGGACGACGGGGACGCGGACAGCACCCGGGAGTGCCGCTTGGGCTGCTGCGACCCGGCGCTCGCCCTGGTGGAGGACGTACAGTCCCTGAAACCGCTGATAGCCGCACTGTCTGAGCGGGAGCGCACGATACTGGCCCTGCGGTTCACCCAGGACCTCACCCAAGCCGAGATCGGGCAGCGCCTCGGGATCTCCCAGATGCACGTCTCCCGGCTGCTCGCTTACAGCTTCCAGGTCCTGCGCGCGGGCTTGGCCGGTGGTCAGGACGCCGGGAGCGAATCCGCGCACGCCGGGTGACGCGGGGCCGAGAGAAGTCGCGTGGGGACCCGGTCGCGGCACGGTGTCAGCAGCGGGACCACTAGCTAGTGCTGCACCGCGTTAGATCGTTGAGGGTGCGTTTGTCCAGGCAGTGGGGTCGTTGAGGTAGAGGCGGCACGCGCAGTCGAGGGCTTCTTCCGGTGATCCGGCGGGGTAGCCGCTGGGCAGGACGTTGTCCTGTTAGCCGTCGCGGCTGGCGAGGTAGATGGCGAAGCCCCAGGTGTGCAGGACCCCGCCGACCGAGGCCCCGCGGGCGACGAAGCCGAGCAGCCACAGCACCAGCACCGCGACCCACCACAGGACGTGGAGGGCGAAGCCCGCGCCCGCCAGGGCGATGATCACCAGAAGAACGAGCAGCAATGCGATCATGAGTACCGTCTCCTCGCCGCTCGCGTCTGCCCGCGAACACATTCCCTACACGTCACGCGGCCGCTCAGGCCTGGGTGGTGAGAGCGGCAAGCATCGAGGTCATGTTGATCCGAGCGTGCTCATCGACCTGGAGGCGGTGGTTCGCGACGCAATCGGGCACCGCAGCGGCGCGAGTGAGCGGTGAGGCGAACTCGTTCTCAGGTAGGCGCCGTCCCGTGCCGGGTTCAGGGCCCAGGAGGGACAGCCACCTCCATGCCTCGGACGGCGACGATCCGTGCCGTGCCGTCGGCCAGCCCGTAGTAGAGGCCCACGACAGCCGTACGACCAGCTGCGACCTGCTCGGCGAGCACCCTGGACCGGTCGAGCATCAGATCCACGGTGTGCTTTATGTGCGCCTCGATGAGCTCCTCGGGCCGCTCCAACCCGGCCGCGCGCGCCGCCAGCACGCTTGGGGTGACCCGCTCCACGACATCACGCACGTACCCCGCCGGTGGTAGCCCGTTCTCCAGCGCGGCGCTGGCCGCTCCCACCGCGCCGCAGGAGTCGTGACCGAGTACCACCACCAACCGGCAGTCCAGGACGCTCACGCCGTACTCGATGCTGCCCAGCACTTCCGGCCCGATGACGTGGCCGGCAGTCCGCACGACGAACAGGTCGCCCAGCCCGCGGTCGAAGATGATCTCGGCAGCCAGGCGGGAGTCGGAGCACCCGAAGAGGACAGCGAAGGGGTTCTGAACGGGGGCGAGCGCGGCACGGCGTGCGGCATCCTGGTTCGGATGCTCCGGCGTGCCCGACACGAAGCGCTGATTGCCGCGCAGCAGTACGTCGAGCGCATCCCCGGGGGCGAGCAGATCAGAGCTGGACATGATCACAGCTTAGGACCGGACTGCACCCCTTACGCCGACAGGTCCCCGGTCGGTGGGGAATCTGGTGAGCGAAACGGCGATCATGGGCTAACCCACGGGCGGAGCCCGTGGCCAGGCCCAGACGTCGGTACAAGCGCCCGATTAGGTGCAGCCCCGGGCGCCCGCCGCCGCTGATGCGGACGTCCGCCGGTTTCATCGCGGCGCCAGCGGTTAGCCGTGCTCATAGGCCGACCCGGTGCCCCGAGGTGCCAGGACCGCACAGTGGAGGAATTGGGTGATGAAGGTTTCCGACTATGTGCTCAAGCGCCTGCGCGACTGGGAGGTCGAGCACGTCTTCGCCTACCCCGGGGACGGCATCAACGGGCTGCTCGCCGCCTGGGGCCGCGCCGAGGACCGGCCGCGCTTCATCCAGGCGAGGCACGAGGAGATGGCCGCCTTCGAAGCAGTCGGCTACGCCAAGTTCTCCGGACGGACCGGGGTGTGCGCGGCCACCTCCGGACCGGGTGCGATCCACCTGCTCAACGGCCTGTACGACGCGAAACTCGACCACGTCCCGGTGGTCGCCATCGTCGGGCAGACCGACCGCAGCGCGATGGGCGGCTCCTACCAGCAGGAAGTCGACCTGCTGACTCTCTACAAGGACGTGGCCTCGGAGTTCTGCGAGATGGTCACCGTCCCCGCCCAGCTGCCCAACGTGCTGGACCGCGCCATGCGGGTGGCCGCCCCCGGCGCACAGCCACCGCGGTGATCATCCCGGCCGACGTGCAGGAACTCGACTACGAGCCGCCGGCGCACGCCTTCAAGCAGGTCCCCTCCAGCCTCGGCGTCCCCTACTACGCCCCCGTCCCGGCCGAGGAGGATCTGGCCCGCGCGGCGAAGGTCCTCAATGCCGGCGAGAAGGTCGCGATGCTGATCGGGCAGGGCGCACGGCACGCCCGTGCCGATCCAGTTCACAGGCGACACGAACGAGCAGGCCGACGCACAGGCGTACGAGCTGCTGCAGGCGCTGGGCCGCGACGAGGACGACCCGGCGGTGGCGCTCTCCGACGATCCGGCGCGGGAGCACGAGATGCTCAAGGCCCGGGAGGCGGGCCTGGGCGTGACCGCCCGGCCGCCGGACGGCTCCGAGACGTGGGAGGGCTGGGAGGACTCTGCGGTCGCCCCTGAGAAGCTCGGCGCCTACCTGCGTGACCTGGAGCGGCTCTTCGATCGGTACGGCTACCAACAGGCCTCTCTCTATGGGCACTTCGGGCAGGGCTGCGTGCACACGCGGATCCCGTTCGAGCTGCGCGAGGGCAAGGGCGTCGAGGCGTTCCGGGCGTTCCTCTTCGAAGCGGCCGACCTCGTCGCCTCCTACGGCGGATCGTTGTCGGGCGAGCACGGTGATGGACAGGCCCGCGGTGTCGGGCGAGGTGCCGGCCGCGGAGGCGCTGCTGGTGCAACCGGGCCACCCGCGGCGCGCCCGGCCTGTACGCGGAGGAGTTCGACGTCGCCCAGCGCCAGCTGCGCGGGAACCTGCCCCAGGCGTTCGTTCACGCGCTCATACTCGAAGCCGCCTCCCGGCTCGCGCCGCCGCGCTGAGCCCCCTGTGACGGTCCTGCCCGGTGCCCGCCGGGCGACGGTGCTCGAAACGGAGCCCGTGCGCGCACCATCAAGTCAGCGTCGGCCGGTGCATGCGACACCAGGTGTGGCGCGTCGGAAGGGTCGGTGAGGGTGCGATGGCGGCCGGATTGCACGGCCGGGCCGTCGGGGGCGGGCCGTGCGCTCCAAGGGCGACGGGGCCAGATGTCGGCTCGAAGGCCGCGAGTGCTGCGAGTGCTGCGAGTGCTGCGAGCACCAGTGTGTGGACATTTCCCTTGACGTGCTTCGTCCCGAGCCCGGACGCGGCGATGGGGCGGCGCCGCCCTGCTGGCAGCACCGCCCCGGGGTCCTGTCGCGTCAGCCGGGTGTGATCCGCCCCCGCCAGCCTCCGCTCTCCGTCCCGCGGTCTTCGATGAAGGACTTGAAGCGCCGCAGGTCGCCCTTGACGCGTCGGTCGACCATGCCCATCACGTCCGCGGCCTTCTCGGTGACGCCTTCGGGTGCGAAGTCCATCGCGAGGCGGACGGTGGTGTGTTGGTCGTCCAGGCGCTCAAATGTCACCACGCCCATCTGCTGGACGTCGCCGCCCACAGTGCGCCAGGCGATCTTCTGGTCGGGCAGCTGGTCGACGATTTCAGTGTCGAACTCGCGGCTCACCCCGGCGACGCTGGTCTTCCAGTGGTTGTGCCGCTCGTCGAGCTGGGTGACCTCCTTGACGCCCTCCATGAAGCGGGGGAAGTCCTCGAACTGCGTCCACTGGTTGTAGGCGGTGTGCAGCGGCACCTCCACCTCGACGGATTCCTGCACGATGCTCATGGGCTCGCTCCTTCGGTCGCACTGTTGTCGTTCCCGATCGTGCGTGTGCCCCGGTACTCCGGGAGCTAACGCCCTGACGCCAACAGCAAGGCCTACTGGGCTTCACAGGAATGCTTGAGGATCTTCTCGACGCGACTGTGGCCCTCGATCTCCTTGTCACGCAGCTGCTGACCCTGGCCGGTCATCGCCTGGATGCGGGCGAACATCTCCTCGACCTCGCCGTGGTCGGTCATCAGCTCATCGATCACGTCCCCGCCGTTCCCCATCACGTATCACCTCTCGTCCCGTCAGGGGCGGGTCGCTGCCGCCCGGCAGGGACTTACCCTCTCCCGGCACACCGCGGCCGCGCCCGACACGCCGGTCTCACCCGATCGGACCCGCCCGGCGTTGTGTCCCCGCCCCGGGCAGGCGACGTTCGACCAGGTGCAGGGGCCGCGGAGGCAGCGGTCTCGGGCTGCGGGCCTGTCCCGCACCCCTAGGCTCCGATCCGGGCGACAACGCCGGTTTGCCTCACCGCCCAGCGGTCAGCCGCCCCATGCGGCCCACACCCGTGCGGGCGGCCATTGCCTGCAGGCACCGGCCCCAGGACGAAGAGCGCGGGATGACTACCGATCCCGCCCGAAGAGCACCTCCCACGCGCCCCTGGTCACCGAGACCGGGGTCAGACGTTCGCAGAGGAGCGGGATCCGATGACCGAGTTCGGCTACTTCCTGTCGTCTGAGGAGTTCACCCCAGCCGAGCTGATCGACCAGGCCCGGCGGGCGCAGCAGGCGGGTTTCACCCGGCTGGCGATCCGATCACTTCCATCCGTGGAACGACGCGCAGGGCAACAGCGCGTTCGTCTGGTCGATGATCGGCGCTCCGTCGCAGGCCGTCGCCTTGCCGGTCACCACGCTGGTGACCTGTCCGACGGTGCGGCTGCATCCGGCGGTCACCGCGCAGGCCGCCGCGAGCCGCCCCACCGTCTCGCGCTCGGACGGCAGCTGGGTGGGTGGCGGGGTCGAGACAGGCGACGACGATGGAGGCGAGGGCCAGGTCCGCCACCTCCACCAGGCCCGCTGCTTCGATGGGTTCGGCGTGGAGGGTGAGGCGGGCGCGCTGGTCGGCGCCGAGGGAAGCCACACGGGACATCAGGGCGGCCCGCCCGCGCCCACCGCACAGCCTCCACGCCCGTTTGAGACGGCCGATCGAGGAGCTCGGCCCGATCGACGTGTGGGTCAACGACGCGTTCGCCTCCGTCTTCGCCCGCTTCACCGAGATCACCCCCGAGGAGTTCCTGCGCGTCACCGAGGTCAGCTACCTCGGCTACGTGTACGCCACCGGCGCGGCGCTGCGCCGCATGCTGCCCCGCGACGCGGGGGTGATCGTGCAGGTCGGCTCGGCGATCGCCTACCGCGGCATCCCGCTGCAGAGCGCCTACAGCGGCGCCAAGCACGGCCATCCAGGGCTGGCACGAGGCGCTGCGCTGCGAACTGCTCGCCTCCGGCACCAAGGTGCGTACCACGATGGTGCAGATGCCGGCCGTGAACACCCCGCAGTTCGACTGGGTCCGCTCCCGCCTGGCGGAGCGCGCGCAGCCGGTTCCGCCGATCTACCAGCCCGAGGTCGCCGCCCGCGCCGTGCTGTACGCGGCCGACCACCCCGGGCGGCGCGAGTACTGGGTCGGCGCCAGCACGGTGGCGACCCTGGTGGCGAACGCGGTCGTGCCGGGTCTGTTGGACCGTCACCTGGCCCGCACCGGCTTCGCTTCCCAGCAGACCGGTGAGCGACGGCGCCCGGGCGATCCGGACAACCTGTTCCACCCCGTGGATTCGTGGCAAGACTTCGGGGCGCACGGCCGGTTCGACGACCGGGCCCGCGCCCGAAGCCTCCAGCAGCAGACCGCCCACCGCGTCGGCGCCCTCACAGATGGCGCCAGGCGCGCGGTCGGACGGGTGAGAGCGGGTTTGCCCGGGGCTCGCGCCGGGTTCGTTTCACGGATGCGGGGACACACGCGCCCCGCGTAGTCACACGAGTAGGAGTCAGGTGACCATGCCTCGCGGATCAACTCCCAAGCGGGAACGCCAGTACGAACACATCAAGGACAGTGCGCTGGAGCGCGGTGAGAGCGAGAAGCGCGCCAGGGAGATCGCCGCTCGCACAGTGAACAAGGAACGGGCCCGGCACGGGGAGTCGAAGACCGCCAGCCGCAGCTCAGTCAAGGACATATCCTCCTCCCGGCGCGGCGGCCTGCGCTCTCACAGCGGCTCCCAGGGCCCCACGAAGGAGCAGCTGTACAACGAGGCCAAGCAGCGCAACATCCACGGCCGCTCGAAGATGAACAAGAAGCAGCTCGAGAATGCCCTCGGCCGATAGGGAGACTGTGATCATGGGCACCGTTCCAGTGCCGCCCGACCCCGATGTCACCCCCGCACCGCCCCCCGTGCCCCCGTCACCCCCGGGCCCGCAGGAACCTGTCGAGCCACCCGGTCCGCCGGAACCGACCGAGCCTCCGAAGCCACCGGACCCACCGGCGCCGCCCGGCTCGCCCATCCCGCCACCCGAGCCGCCCACCCCGCCCCGCCCGGGCGAACCCGCCCCGCCAGAGCCGGGGCCTCGCCCACAGGAGCCGCCCGACTGAACGCAGGCCGCTCGGCGGCGCTGAGCCGTACGGGTGGCGCCCCGGTCACGCCACCCGCCATTCGCGCGGCGGCGGGCCGCCAGGTGGTCGAACAATGGCTTGGGCGACAGGAGGTCCGGTGCGCGCTGGGGTCGAGATCGTGGTGTGGTGCGCTGTGCTGCTGGCTCTGACGGTGGTGTCGATCAGCTCGGTGTCGCCCGTCGAGCTGGCGGTGGCCGGCGTCGCCTCGGTGGGCGGCGCAGTGGCGGCCCGGCGGATGCGCCTGGCCGCCGACGCCGGTTTCACAGGCGCCCGCCGCGCGGCAGGGGCGGTGCTGTCGCTGCCCCGCGCGGTCGTTCGCGGCCTGGCCGTCCTGGTGGCCGCCATGACACAGTGTCCCAACGCCGCGGTGGTGCGGCGCATCCGCCTGAAACCGGGGGCGGACGCGGGCTGGGCCGGCGCGCTGCTCGCCGCCTCCCCGGACACCTGCGTGATCGACGTCCCGGGCAACGACGAGGTGGTGGTGCACGCCCTGCGGCCGGAGGCGGGACCGGTCGAAGAGGCTGTCGCCCGCCCGGGCAGGACGCAGTGAACGCCTGGGCGGCGGCCGCCCTCGTCCTGCTGGCCGGCCCGGTGCCTGCCTGTGGGTGGTGGCGCGACACCGCGGTGCGCCTCCCATGTCGCCATTGGAAGGAGATCGACTACGGCGAGTAGGACCGGTGAGGCGACCTGGTCTTCCTACAGGGCTCACTGCGCACCAGTGTGGCTTCTCGGTTAGCAGAGCGCGGAGACAACCAAGGCAGTCTCTGCAAAGAAGAAGTGTCCACACTCCGCAGCCTCCTCGATCTTCGCGTACCAAGCCTCGATCTCGTCCACCTCAACGCTTGTGCGGCCGTTCCGCACGGCGCCCGTCAGCACGTGGCGGATGTTCTCGACCCGGCGGGCCGCGGGGCCTGTCAGCTCGGTCGAGCTGGTGCCCCAGGGATGGGCCCGTTCCAGGGTCAGAGGTGAGGAGTTGACCAACCCGGGCAGCTTGCGGCCGATCCGTCCGTCTGCGTGGTCCATCCAGGGCTGCTGGTCATCGGTGAAGGCGTGGCAGATCCGCCGGTCCAGCTCGCGGTCGGCTCCGGCGATCACGATGGAGTCGAAGTCGACGTGCGCGATGACGGCCCGGCCGCCCGGCTTGAGCAGGCGCCATGCCTCGGCGAGGAGCGCGGCAGGCTCCGGCAGGCACTCAAGGAGGTTGTAGGAGACCACGGCATCGGCACAACGGTCCGGCAGCGGTGTCGGCTTGCCTAGATCCACAACCTCGATCTCGACGCCGCCTGCACGGCCAGCCAGCAGATTGCGCGCGGCTTCCACACTTACTGCTGACCGGTCGAGTCCGGTCAGCCGGGCCCCGAGGTAACGGCGTGCGAATGCCGCAAGCGTCGGGCCTCTCCCGCACCCAAGATCGATCACTCGCCCGTCAGCGGGAATCGCTGCTGTCTCGGCGATGTGGTCGTGGATCAGCTCGTCGGCTGCCGACACACCAGCTTCTCTCGGCTTGCCCCTCATCGGTGTCAGCGTGGCCAGTTGACGCCGTCCAGCATCGTCCGGAGGGAAGCCTGTCGTCCACGGGAATGCCTCCGAGCCCTCAGCTCAGGCTGGCCAGCGTCGTTCGCTTGAGCTGCTGGTACGTCGGTTCCTCCCCGAACAGATCGGGTTCGGGGGCCAACTGGATTCCGGTGGCCTGCAGTACGCCGTCGGCGATCTGACGGGTGGCATCGGCGAGCGCGGCCGCGGTGGTTTCTCCCTCGGCGACGAGGGTGAAGTGCTTGCAGGACATGCGGATGCCGGGAGCGAGTTGCTGCCCGAGGGTGAAGCCTGCAGCCTTGATGAGCCAGCTGGCGCTGACTCTCGTCAGGCCATCTGGAAAGTCGTTGACCGGCGCGTGCTCGGCGCGAAGCTGTTCAGCTTGGTCGCTGTCGATAACGGGGCTAAGGAAGACGCTGCCGACGTTGCGATTGTCGCAGTCGGTTGCGTCGAGGACCCTCATCACCCCCCTGCGTTCCGACGGCGGCCACCGCCGCTACTCCCGCTACCAGCTGCGCATCGCCATGCGCGCCCGCGACCTCGTCGACCAGGGCACCGCCATCGAGGCCGCCTGCCGCATCGTCATCCTCGAAGACCAACTCGAAGAAGCACTGCGCATCAACGAAGAGCTCCGCCGCTCGCCGCGCGGCCAGGAGTCCGCCGCCGACACCTGACCCACCTGCCAGGCCGCCGAGACCGGTCCGCGGTGAGCGACGGGCGCTCACCGCAGGCCGCCCCGGACACGATTACCCCTCACTCCCCGATCGTCGGCCGACCGTTCTCCACCGGCCAGGCTGCCCGGCACCCTGTCTCACTGGCGCGGACCGGTTCCAGGCCGCCCGGCACGACGGCACGCCGCCCCGTTGAAGTACACAGCAGGGGTTCATCCACTACCGTTCTGCCCCGGGCCCGGCCTACTTCCCGTCGACCGGACCGAGCCCACGCTCCCACCGCCTCGGTCGCACCCCCGATGACCACTCCGCGACCGCCCGCGCCGCACGGGAGGTGACCGAGGAAGGGACGCCGACGCCACTTCCGCACGGCCCGCTGGTCGGATGCACCGGCCCCCTCGGGACCGGATCGTTCAGGCCGCGCTCAGTGCACAACTGTGCTTCCTTGCCCGGTCCTTGGCCGCGCCTGCCGCGGGCGGTTCGCCTGCCCTGAGCGGGCGGTCCGCGCGGTCGCCCGGCCGCTACGGTGGGGTTGCGCCGCCGCCTGCGGGCCGTCAGGCAAGTCGCCCGCTTTGCGGGCGCACTACGGCCCGCCCGAGACCGGGGCCGCGAGGAGTACTCGGTGGCCGTCCCCGCGGAGTCCGATCCCCTGCCCTCGACATCCGCCCGCGACCGGGAACCGGCGACCTGGTGCTCGACGCGATGGGCGACCCGGACCAGGACAGCGGCCCAATGCTGAACGCCGCCGTGGACAGCGCCCTGGGCATGCGACTGCCGGCGCGTCGGCGCCGGCAGAGTTGGCCTAGAAGCTGAGCAGGCCGATGGCGTGGCCGTCGGGGTCGACCACCGGCCACGTGTCCAGGCCGCGGGCGCGCATGGCGACGGCTGCGGTGGTGGCGGGCATGTCGGCGGTGGCGAACGGGGCCTGGTCGAGGACGATGTCGCGCACCGGGGTGCGCTCGGTGGACCGGGTGCGGGTCTGGAACGGGGCGAGGTGCAGGCGGGTCAGCAGACCCGCGCAGCGGCCGTCGTCGTCGCGGACCAGGAGGTGGTCGGCGCCGGAGCTGTGCAGGATGTCGATCGCCATGTCGACCATGACGTCGTCGCTGATCTGCAGTTCGGGGTGTCTCATGAGGTCGCCGACCGTGGCGGTGGTCGCGGGGTGTTCGAGGGTGAGGGGCATGGGCGGACTCCTTGGTGTCGGTTCCGCCGGGGCCGGCGGTGGTCGGGGCATCGGCGGTGGGAGGGCCGGCGGGGTCCGCCGGAGCGGGCCGGGACTCCTGCTTCGCGCTGGTGAGTCGTGTGGGCCTGGACCGCAGCGGCGGTCCAGGCCCACACCTGCCTACTAGGCGGCGAGGGCGACGCGCCTCGGTGCCCGGCGGCGGCCGGAGGAGCCCTGGTTGTCACGGCCTGCGACGGTCGCGCGGGTGTCACCGGCCGCGTGGGCGGGGCGGCTGCGGCGGTTGCGGCTCGTGGACGGGCTGCGGCGCGGGCGTTCGACGGCGGGGGCGGCGATCACGGTGGGGATGCCGGTGGGGACGCGGGCGCCGGTGATGCGGGTCAGGTCCTCGTCGCCGGCGGTGACCCTGGTGGTGACGGGGGTGATGGCGGCCATGTTCATCAGGCGGGCCATCTCGCGGCGCTGGTTGGGCAGCACCAGCGTGACGACGGTGCCGGACTCGCCGGCCCGGGCGGTGCGCCCGCCGCGGTGCAGGTAGTCCTTGTGGTCTGCCGGCGGGTCCAGGTTGACGACGAGGTCGAGCCCGTCGACGTGGATGCCCCGGGCGGCGACGTTGGTCGCGATCAGCGCGGTGACCTGGCCGGTGCGGAACTGCTCCAGGGTGCGGGTGCGCTGCGGCTGGGACTTGCCTCCGTGCAGGGCAGCGGCCTTCACCCCGTTGGCGAGCAGGTCCTCCACCAGGCGGTCCGCGCCGTGCTTGGTGTCGGTGAACATGATCACCCCGCCGTCACGGGAGGCGATGTGGGCGATCGTGGCGTTCTTGTCGTAGTTCTGCACGTGCAGCACGTGGTGCTCCATGGTGCTGACCGCTCCGGCGGACGGGTCGACCGAGTGCGTGACCGGGTCCTTGAGGAAGCGCCGCACCAGGCGGTCGACGTTGCGGTCCAGGGTGGCGGAGAACAGCATCGTCTGGCAGCCCTCGGCGACCTGTTCGAGGAGCTCGGTGACCTGCGGCAGGAAGCCCATGTCGGCCATCTGGTCGGCCTCGTCGAGGACGGTGATGCCGACGCCGTCCAGCTGGCAGTCGCCGCGTTGGATCAGGTCCTTGAGCCGGCCGGGGGTGGCCACCACGACCTCCGCCCCGCGGTTGAGCGCCTGGGCCTGGCGTCCGATCGACATCCCGCCCACCACGGCCGCCATCCGCAGCCGCACCGCGTGGGCGAACGGGGTGAGGGCGTCGGTCACCTGTTGCGCGAGCTCGCGGGTGGGGACCAGGACGAGGGCCAGCGGGCGGCGCGGTTCGGCGCGCCGGCCGGCGGTGCGGGCCAGCACGGCGAGGCCGAACGCGATGGTCTTGCCGGAACCGGTCCGGCCCCGACCGAGGACGTCCCGGCCGGCCAGCGAGTTCGGGAGCGTCGCGGCCTGGATCGGGAACGGCGCGGTCACGCCCTGGCGGGTCAGGGTGGAGAGCAGGGCCTTGGGCATGTCCAGTTCGTCGAACGCTTCGACGGCCGGGAGCGCCGGGGTGGTGCTCACCGGCATCGCGAACTCGCCCTGCGGAGAAGAACTCTGGCGGGCGCTACGGCCGCGGGCGGGCCGGTCGCCGTAGAAGGAGCTGCCGCCGGAGCGGGACCCGTGGGTGCCGCCGGAGCGGGAGGAGGCCGAGGAGCGGGAGTTGGCGTTCTGGTACGAGGAGCGACTGGAGCGGTTCATGTGAGACCTTCCTGGGGTGGCACGTCGCGAGGAAGCTCCGCAGCGCGAGGCGCCGGCAGGAGGTCGCAAGGAACGGGCCGAAAGTGTGGGGAGCGGGGCGTGGACGGTGGAACCGTGCGGCACGTCACCTACGGTCGGCGCTCACCGCGGAGGGCGGGAGCGGAGAACCTCGAACCGTGAGCTGTCACGGCAGGGCGGCGATCCGGACGCGGCGCTGTGCGTCTCGCGTGGGGATGGCCGCCGGTGGCGGAGCCAGGGGGCCAGAAACAGCCGGGGAAGCGCGTCGTGGCGCAATGCCGAGGGGCCCGCACCGGGCATCGTGTACGCGGTGCGGGCCCCTCGCTACCAGGCGGGTGCCGTGGCGGAAACTACAGCGGACGAATGTTCTCGGCCTGCGGGCCCTTCTGGCCCTGCGTGACGTCGAACTCGACCTTCTGGCCCTCGAGCAGCTCACGGAAGCCGTTGGCGTTGATGTTCGAGTAGTGGGCGAAGACGTCGGGGCCGCCACCGTCCTGCTCGATGAAGCCGAAGCCCTTTTCCGCGT
Organism: Kitasatospora sp. GP82; assembly: GCF_029892105.1. Classification (GTDB taxonomy): domain Bacteria; phylum Actinomycetota; class Actinomycetes; order Streptomycetales; family Streptomycetaceae; genus Kitasatospora. Next base: position 21,585 of record NZ_JARZAJ010000041.1, read on the forward strand.
TGAACCACTTCACAGTGCCATTAGCCATAAAGAAATCTCCTTCAAGGGGCTGTCCGAAGCACGCACAGCGCGCGCTTCGAGTCGCCGCGATGAGCACCCACCCGGGGAAGAGCCGGGAAACAAAAAGGCGCCTGCGAAACACCAGCAGGCGCACACAAAGTTCATGGGAACCACTACTGCAACTAAAACGACTCTAGCAGGCCCAGGCCCGCCGCGGGCGGATATCCCACCCCCGGTCCTGCAGGCCCCTTCCCCCGGGGTCGCCGGGTGCGGGGCGACAGGCCCGTCAACACGCATGCATGGCAGCCAGGTTGGGCATGGATCCCGCCTCCTGGGCGCCGACCACGCGCTCCCCCAGGAGGGCGAGTCGCGCGGGAGCTGAGCACCCGCCCCCGCCGCGACAGACCCGCGAAAGCAACGCACCACGCCCACCGGCGCCATCCGGGGGCGCACTGGACGGCTTGCGCGAAATTCCTGTCGTAGCTCCGAAATCGAGTGCACCGAGAAAACCCGCTCCCGCGATTTTCGGCGCATACTGCAGGGAATGACGAAATCTGCAGCAGTACGCCGCGTCCTGCCCACCAGCCCCTTCAAGCCCCCGGCCGAAGCACCGCGCAAGCACTTCGCCGTCGGCGACCGCGTCACCCACGACACCTACGGCCTCGGCCGGGCCATCGGCGTCGAAGGCGACAGCGACATCGCGGTACTCGTCGACTTCGGATCGCGGCGGGAACGCATCACCCAGCCCTACACCGCGATGTTCAAACTCTGACCCAGGACGCACGCGGTTCTCCGCCGAGTGCGCCGCGCATGGCGCGGACCCTGCGGTAGGCCCCCGGCCCGTCGCGTCGGCGCACCGTCCAGAGAGTGCGCACCCCGACCGGGTCGAACGGGAACCCGACGCTCCGGCCCCGCAGCCTCACCGGCAATGGCCGGAAGGGAATGTGACGAGTCGTCACCGATGGGCGGGTGCGGGCCGGGCAGGCGATAAACTCTGCGCGTGGATGACAAACATCTGTTTGAGTCCGTCTGTGCAGTGCTCTCCCACCGGGGGTTCGAGCCGACACCGTCGCAGGCGGCCGGGCTCTTCGCCCGGCAGCGTCCGGGGGGCGGCCTGGTGCTGGGGTGGAGCCCGGGCCAGGACCTGATCGGACCGACCCTCCACGCCTGCCCGCATCCCGCCGACGCCGCCGGTCGCACCGAGTTCCGCGGCATCCGCGGCGCGCTGATGCTGGCCCTGGCGGAGGTCCTCGGCTCCGCGGGCTTCACCGTCACCACCCTCGGAGCCGACCTGCTCGTCACCGCCGGCCCGCGCGATCCGGGCGATGCCCCGGCCCTCACGGCCGCCGCCATCTGCCCTGCACCGCGGCGCAGCCGATCGGCGTGTCAGGTCGCCGTCGCGTAGCGCCCGGCCGTGCAGCAGGCGCAAGGCCCGTGGCCGCCATGGCCGCTGCCCCGGGCCCGTGGGCGCCGCAAAGGCCGTGTCCTATCCTGGGGGGCATGTCGAACCCTGACGGGCTGCTCGTCGACATCGCCGCGATGGTCGAGGCCGAGCACAGCAATCAGATGTCCCTGACCGTGGTGGTCCCCGGCGCCGTGATCACCGGCAGGCTCGCGCCGGTGACCCTGTGGTTGGAGCGGGTCGCGGAGGTCCTCCAGGCCTCGGAGCACCTGAAGCCGTTCGCCGCTCTCTTCGCCCCGCCCGCCGACGGCCCGCCCGCACGGCCCACCCATCTGCATCTCCACCGGGCGAAGATCCTTCAGGGCGACTTCGGGCTTCCCCACACCGGCGGCATGTACCGCATCGCCATCGAGGACGTCAGCAGCTGGACGGTCGGGGACCTCAGCTACTCCGATTCCTGACCACCACGGCAGGCCAAGAGGCCGCCCGGCTTGGCGCCCTACGTCCCCGCACCAAGGAGTCGCTGAGCCTTGAGCGGGTGCCGTGACGGCTGGTCCGGGTGTCGGGGTGCGACCGCTGACGGCCCCGGCCGCAGAGACGAAGGGCACAGCGGGCGAGCCGAAGGCACCGGCGCCCCGGGCGGTGCCGCCCTCTCTGAGCGGACCATCCCGAGCACCTGGCCGGCGGGGTCCAGCCCGGCCGCGCCCTCCAGCCGCCACGTCTTGTGCCGCGCTGCGGTGTTGCCGTACGAGGCGACGGCCAGAGCGTGCAGAGCGCGAGGCCGTCCCCCTATCTGGCCTCTGCGGCGGGCGGCCGTACGGCTGGAAGGAGCTGTGGGCCAGGTTGCCGGTCCGGTCAGGTGTCCGCGGTGGGCTCCTGGTCGTGCTGGGCGCGGCGGAGTTGTTCGTTGAGGCGCAGGGCTTCTTCGAGTTGGTCTTCGAGGATGACGATGCGGCAAGCCGCTTCGATGGGGGTGCCCTGGTTGACGAGGTCGCGGGCGCGCATGGCGATGCGTAGTTGGTAGCGGGAGTAGCGGCGGTGGCCGCCGTCGGAGCGTAGCGGGGTGATGAGGCGGTGTTCGCCGAGGGCTCGGAGGAAGCCGGGGGTGGTGCCGGTCATCTCGGCGGCGCGGCCCATGGTGTAGGCGGGGTAGTCATCGTCGTCGAGTTTGTCGGGTGTGTCGGGGCTGGCCGTTGTAGTCACTGCACCTCTCTGGTTCTCGGGGAGAACGCGTCGAGGGGCCCCGGGGCCGTGTCGGCCCGGGGCCCCGAAGGGGAACAACACCATCTACCGGCCTGGGCCGGTCCTGTTACTGCCGCACTGCCCCGGGGGAGGGGTGTGCGGGGATCGCGTATGCGTGACCGGAAACCACCGTCCTTGCCTTGGGGTCTGCGGTGTCCGCCCGGACGAGTGTTCACGGGCCGGGCGATCCTGATGGCGCTTGCGCCCTCCGTTCATCCTCTGTACTGAACTGTCACTTGCGTACTGCTGGTACCGCACTCACTGAACTGCGTACTGCTGGATACCGCTGGTGGCGGCCCCTGATACCTGCGGGCCGCCCGGTCCGGCAGCCAGCCCCGTCGCCGTCCTGCACCTGCCTGGCTTCGGAACTCCACTGCCGGACCGAACCGCGAACTTCTGTCCAACAACCCCGGCCAGTTCGCGTCTGGCCGGTATCGCCGACTGCTGTCTACGAGAGAAACGTTAGACCCGCCCGCGAGTAATGTCTACTCCGGCGCGCACAGATTTTGCGGCGCTCGCGAGTGAGGTAGCCTTCCGCTGCGCGGCGGCGGCAACCCCCCGAGCCGCCGCCGCGCGCCCGAAGAAACGAGCGACACCCCGCATGGAGGCGGCAGTGGAACACCTGGTGCCCACAGCACCAGAGACAGCCCGCAACGGACAGGCGGATCTGATCGAAGCGATCCCCGAGGCCGTGCGCGACGGCGACAACCGAACTGTCCGCCGGCTGCTGGCCCGCTTCGCCGAACTGGCCACCATCACCGACCTGTACGCCTTGCGCGACGCCCTCGACACCGCCCGCCCACCTGGTGCCCACGGGTAGAGGTGACTCCTGCCGGAACGCACTAGCCGGAGACTTCGCACATAGGCGTGAAGATCGATAGCCGACTGGCGATGGCATCGGAATCTCACGATGCGGACGTCGGGGTGGGGTGCGATTCTATGTCGAACTCTGCCAATTCAGGCATTCGATCTTCACTCTCCCGAGTGACGTGCGGAGGACGGGACTAGCGGACCTGCCCGACCAGGGCGTTCAGATCGATCTTGCGCCTGGCGTCGTGGTGCGCAGCGCGCTCGCCCTGAGTGGTCGGGGCGAGGGGAGCCGATGCCCGTCCAGTAGGCGAGCTCCAGCACCGTGCCGGTGCCCGCCAGTGCCCGGTACGGCTGGACGGAGCGCACCTGCCGAGGCGGATGTCGCGGCGCACCACTGTGGCGCCGGACTTGAACCGGGTACTCGGCGGGGCGGTAGCGGTCCTGCCTCGTCGGCCTGCGCGCAGAGGCCGACGACGGTGGTGCCGCCCTGGTCAAGCCGCGGCGGTGAGGTCGGCGCGGCCGAACAGGAGCGCGTAGCCGCGGGGCAGGTGGGCGAGGATTCGGTCGGTGAGCCGGTCGCCGGCCGGGTCGGCGAGGGCGGCCAGGACGGAGGAGGCGTCCCAGCATGCGCTGGTGAGGCTGGTGTTCAGGGCGCGGGCGACGGCTTCGACGAAGGCCGGGGCGGCAACGGGCTGGGGCAGCGGGATCTGCGAGGCGAAGACGGCGCGGGCGCGTTCGGGCAGGGCTGCGGCGAGGTCGCAGCGTTCCTCGCCGGTGAGCTGGCTGCCGAGGACGGCCAGGACGGCGTGCAGGACGCGTTCGGCCTCCTCGTCACAGGTGTAGCGGCCGAGGGTGCGGACGTGCTGGAGAAGGAGGCGGTACCGGGTCATGGCGGTGGCCTTCCGGGGCGGGGCCGGCCAGGCGGGGGCGGCGGCGCGGACGGGTTCAGGGGCGGCGGCCGGGCTGGGGCCGGCCGAACAGGAGGTCGTAGCCGGGCGGCAGCTGGAGCAGGACACGCTCGGTGAGGTCGTCGCCGGCGGCGTCGGCCACCGTGGACAGGACCGCGCCGATGTCCCACAGCGCGGTGGTCTCGGTGGCGCCCTCGATCCAGGCCGCGGTCGCGCGCACGAACCGCTCGGAGCTGAGCGGCTCGGCGGCCTGCAGCGGGTTGAGCAGGATCAGGGCGAGGGTCTCGGGCAGGCGGGCGGCCAGTTCGGCCCGCACATGGCCGACCAGGTGGGCGCCGAGCAGGGCCAGGACGACACGCGCCACCCGCTCGGCCTCCTGGGGTGTGTCGTATTCGCCGCGCTCCCGGACCTCCTCCAGGAACGCCTCCCATCGAAGAGTCACCGCGGTTCTCCCTCCATCCCGAGGAGCCGGTGCGAACGGTGCCCGGTCAGGGTTCGACGGCCAGGCGCCGGTGCAGGCCGGTGAGTTTGAGCAGCCGGACCACGCACTCCCCCGCCCCGCGCAGGACCAGACGGGCGCCGAAGCGGTCGGCCTGGTTGCGGGCCCGGACGAGGGCGCTCAGGCCCGCACAGTCCATGAACGTCACCTCCGACAGGTCGAGCACCACCTCCCAGTGCGACTCGAGCGCGGCGGCCAGAGCACGGCGCAGTGAGGGGGCGGTGTCGAGGTCGATCTCGCCGCCGGCCCTCACCACGAAGGGCACCTGGACCTGATCGCGCATGGTGGTCTCTCGTTGTCGGCCCGTGGTGTGCCGGGGACCGCGGGGCCGGGCGGGTCGTCCGGCTGGGGTGGCCGTCCCGCAGGGCCCGGGGGTTGGCGGTGCGGGACGGCGGTCCGTGGGGCCGGTCAGGCCTGGATCTGCTTGCAGTCGCCGCTGTGGCTGATGGCGATCTTGCGGGGCTTGGCCTTTTCGGCGACCGGGATCTTCAGGGTCAGTACGCCGGCGTCGTAGTCGGCACTGATCCCGGCGGGGTCGAGGGTGTCGGAGAGCATGACCTGGCGGGAGAACACGCCGAGCGGGCGCTCGGACAGCTCCCACTCCACATTGTCGCCCTCGTGGCGGGGGCGGCGTTCGGCCTTGACGGTCAGCATGTTCCGTTCGACGTCGATGTCGATCGCCTGCGGGTCCACCCCGGGCAGGTCGAAGCAGATCACGTACTCGTCGCCGACACGGCAGGCGTCCAGCGGCATCGGGGCCGGCCGGGACCAGGTGCCGTTCGTGCCCAGGAACTGCTGGGTCAACCGGTCCAGTTCGCGGAACGGGTCAGTGCGCATCAGCATCGCGAAACACCTCCACTGATCGATGGGAGCCAGTGCGCTTCACCTGAATCTGTTCTAGCATGTCATCTATCCGATGACAAACTCCTGAGTCACCAAAGAAGTGACACCAATGGGCAGACGGCCCGACCCGCCGGCCACCGGAGGCAGCCCGCCCACAGGACCGGCGTCCTTCCTCGCCGCCGCCGCGCTCGCCGCCATCGACGACGCCGTCCGCACCGCCCAGAACACCAGCCCGGCCGCCCGGCCCGGTGCCGGTACACCGGACGAGGGACCGGAGCCCGCGCTGGCCGCGCTGGTGCTGCTGCGCGAGCTGCGCACCGAGCTTGCGGACTGGGAAGCGGGCCTGGTCGATGCCGCCCGCGCCGGCGGCGCCACCTGGGCCGAACTCGCCCAGCCCATGGGCGTCGCCAGCCGCCAGGCCGCCGAGAACCGCTACCTGCGCCTGCGCCCCACCGACAGCACCGAGGCGGAGACCGGAGCGGAGCGGGTCAAAGCTGTGCGCGACCGGCGGGCCGCCGAGCGCGCCGTCACCGCCTGGGCCCGCGACCACGCGGCCGACCTGCGCGTGCTGGCCACCCAGGTCACCGCCGCGCCCGGCCTCACCCCGGGCCCGTCCCGCGCTGACCGCGCTCACCACCGCCCTCGGCGCGCCCGACCCGGCCGGCCTGATAGCGCCCCTGGCGGCGATGCGACCCCACGTCGCCGCCCACCCCGACCTCGCCGCCCGCCTCGACGACCTCACCCACCACACCGACCGCATCCGCCATGACAGCGACCAACGACGCACCTGACGCCACCGCCGAGGAGCGCCGGCAGCACATCGAAGACCGGCTCGCCGCCATCGAATGCCGCATCCGCGAGCACAGCAGCGACGCCATCGCCACCATCGACACCTGCCTGGCCAGAGTCGACGCCCTCCGCCACGACCTGGCCCCCGCAGGCCTTCCCCGCGCCCGCAGGCCCTCCGGCCATCCCGCCGCAACCGGCGCGAGCCCGCCGGAGAGCCTCCCCGCAACGGCCAGGACGGCCGCTGATCCCGTTCCGCGCGCATGAAAGGGCGAATATCGGTAAAACGGGTGGCGAAGGGGCGGTGCGGCTGCGCCGCCTGGCGGACGACTGGAGGAACCGATGAGCGACCTGCCGAACACGGCGCACGAACTGGCCGGCAAGGCGAAGGAGAAGGCCGGTGACCTGACCGGTGACGAGGAACTCAAGGGCGAGGGCCAGGCCGACCAGGTCGAGTCGAAGCTCAGGCAGGCCGCGGACGACGTCAGGGACGCCGTGCAAGGCGCCGCGGACCGGGCGAAAGGCGCCCTGAAGCGCAACGACTGACCACGCAACGACTGACCAAGGGAGGCAGCGGCATGGCCCTGTTCCTGTTCATCCTGCTCATCGCCGTGGTGTTCGGCTTCCTCGGCGCTCTCGTGAAGGGCCTGCTGTGGCTGCTCGTCATCGGTGCCGTGCTGTTCGTCGCAGCCCTGGTGCTCGGCGGCGTGCGCCTGGGCCGCGGGCGAGGCGCACGCAGATAGGCGGGCCCCCGGGGCGCACCGTCCGCACCGGGCGAGGATCGTGCGCGAAGCGTCGGCGAAAGGGGACGGTGAGGCGTAGCCCGGCTCGTCGAGTTCAGCTGGCCGTGGCCCACTGGGTGGTTCGCGCGTGCAGAGGGGAGACGACGGCGGCGTAGCAGTTTCCGGGCAGGTCGGTGACCCAGTCGAAGACATCGAGGGTGATGCCGTGCTGGGCGGCGGCGTGGAGCATGTCGGCCAGCAGGGCGGTCGCGGCGGCGCAGTCCTGCTCGGTGGCCTCGTCGAGGCGGCGCTCGGCGACGGCATTGACGCGGTCGGCCAGGGTGCGGTTCTTGCGGTCGGTGTACTGGTACACGCTTCTGTCTCCTTGGTCGGTCGGGTGGCCGGCTTCCGTGTCTGGCAGCCGAAGCGGGTAATGGCGGCGGTGCAACAGGGGCGTGGATGCCGAGGCGGGCGCTGCACGCGCGTCCCGCCGGGGCCGGGCTCGGCTCTGGCGGGACGCCCGGTTCGATGCGACTCGTGTGCAGCGCCTCAGACCCTTCCCTGCGGCGTGCGCCGGGCGGGGACGGCCGAACACGATGCGGGGGTGCGGCCGGCCGGGCTGGTCTGGCGTCCGGCGGGCCGCACCCCGGCGGGGGTTACAGGGTGTGGGTGAGGTGGTCGGTCAGGAGGCGGGTGAAGCGGGCCGGGTCGGGCAGGTCGCCGCCTTCGGCGAGCAGGGCGCTGCCGTGGACGAGTTCGGCGATGTCTGTGAGGGCCGGGTCGTCGGGCTTTGCCTGGTGGGCCTGGTGGAGGGCGGTGATGAGCAGGTGGGTGGGGTTGAGTTCGAGGATGCGCTTGACCGGGGGGAGGTCCTGGCCCATGGCCCGGTACATCTTCTCCAGGGTGGGGGTCAGGTCGTGGGCGTCACCGACCAGGCACGCCGCCGAGGTGGTCAGGCGGGTGGAGAGGCGGACCTGCTTGACGTGCTCGGCCAGGGTGGTCTCAAGCCAGGCCAGGAGGTCGGCGAAGTCCTGTTCGCGCCGGGCCTTCTCCGCCTTCGCCTCGTCGCTGACGTCGCCGTCGGCGTCGTGGTCGAGGTCGACCTGCCCCTTGGCGATGGACTGGAAGCGGTGGCCGTCGAAGGTGGGGATCTGGTCGGTCCAGACCTCGTCGACGGGGTCGGTGAGGATCAGGACCTCGTAGCCCTTGGCGGTGAAGGCCTCCATGTGCGGGGAGTTCTCCACCATCTGGCGGTTCTCGCCGGTCAGGTAGTAGATGGCGTCCTGGCCGTCCTTCATCCGCGCGACGTACTCGCGCAGCGTGGTCGGCTTCTCCGCATCGTTGGTCGAGGCGGCGCTGACCAGTTCCAACAGCGCCTCGGTGTTGTCGCGGTCCTCGATCAGGCCCTCCTTGAGGACCCGGCCGAACTGCTCCCACAGCTTGAGGTAGGCCTCGGTGTTGGTGGCCTGCGTGCTCTTGAGTGCGCCGAGGACCTTCTTGACGAGGCGCCGGCGTACCGCGGTGATCTGGCGGTCGTGCTGCAGGATCTCGCGTGAGACGTTCAGCGAGAGGTCGTGGGCGTCGACGACGCCCTTGACGAAGCGCAGGTAGTTCGGCATCAGCGCGTCGCAGTCGTCCATGATGAACACGCGCTTGACGTACAGCTGCACGCCCCGCTTGGTGTCGCGGGAGAACAGGTCGAACGGGGCGTGGGCGGGGATGAACAGCAGCGCCTCGTACTCGAAGGTGCCCTCGGCGCGCATGTGGATCGTCTCGGCCGGGTCCTGCCAGTCGTGGCTGATCTGCCGGTAGAACTCGTTGTACTCGGCCTCGGTCACCTCGCTGCGCGGGCGGGCCCACAGCGCCTTCATCGAGTTCAGCGTCTCCGGAGCGCCTGCGGCCCCGTCCACGGCCTCGTCCGCGGCACCGGATTCGGCGGCCATACGGATGGGCCAGCGGATGAAGTCCGAGTACTGCTTGACGATCTGGCGGATCTTCCACCCGGCGAGGTAGTCGCCGAGCCCGTCCTCGCCGTCCGCCGGCTTGAGGTGCAGCGTGACCGAGGTACCCACCGGCAGATCGTCGGCCTGCGCGATGGTGTAGGTGCCCTCGCCGTCGGACTCCCACGCGGTGCCCTGCTCGGTGCCGGCGCGGCGGGTGTGCAGGGTGACCTTGTCGGCGACCATGAACGCCGAGTAGAAGCCGACCCCGAACTGACCGATCAGGCTCTGCGCCGCGTCCGCGTCCTTGGCCTCCTTGATCTTGGCCAGCAGGCTCGCGGTGCCGGACTTGGCGATGGTGCCGATAAGGTCGACGACGTCCTCGCGGGTCATGCCGATGCCGTTGTCCCGCACCGTCAGGGTGCGGGCCTGCCGGTCGACTTCCAGGGTGATGTGCAGGTCGGAGGTGTCGGCCGCGAGGTCGGTGTCGGTGAGGGATTCCAGGCGGAGCTTGTCGAGGGCATCGGAGGCGTTGGAGATCAGCTCGCGCAGGAAGATGTCCTTGTTCGAGTAGATCGAGTGGATCACCAGCTGCAGCAGCTGGCGGGTCTCCGCCTGGAACTCCAGCGTCTGGGTCGGACTGGCCACGGGAGGCGTCTCCTTCGAGTGGTGGAAAGGGTTCGGATGGGGTCGAGCTGCCGGGGCCAGCCGGTGTGCTGCGTGGCCGGCCCCGGGGGTGTTCAGATGTGGCTGAGGGGCTGGTAGGGCTGCTCGGGGCGGGTGTGGCCGGGGCGGGTGGTGCCGTAGCAGGACAGGAAGAGCTTCCAGCCGTCGCGGCACTCCAGCGTCGCGCCGTAGCGGACGGCGGGCGGGTCCGGGAGCGTGCTGTACCGGTCGACGCGCACGATCCCGCCGGCCGGGTCGTCGGCCGCGATGGCGGCGGCGACCAGGGCCTGCTCGACGAGGGCCACCGGAACCGACGAGCCCGTCAGGTCCGGCGCCTCCACGCTCTCGGCGCCGTCACCGTCGCCGGGGGTGATGGTGGGGGCGGGGCCGCTGGCGCCGGTGATGGTCCACCACATCTGTCCGCCGCCCTCCAGGGCCACGGTCAGTCCGTAGGGGCTGTCGTCGTCACGCTTGCCGGCACCGGCAATGCCCGGTATGCCCAGGGCACGCTCGATGAGCAGCTGCTGCAGGTCGGCTGGAGTCATGGGAGTCGGCTGGGGTCGGGGACGGCGCGGCCGTCACGGTCCGGAAGATACGGGCGGTCTGCACGCCGAGAACCGTCAGGCGTCAACTCGCGCCCCACCTGCCGGGGCAGGCGCCTCGTGCAGGCTTACGGCGGTAAACCGGTCCACAGCGCGCGGGTCGCAGACCGGCAGGGGCGTGACCCGGGGTAGTCACGGGCCGGCTGGGGGTGTGCGGCGCTGCCGGTCGCTGTCGGCGCGCAGCTGGTCGGCCCGGGCGGTGAGCTGATCGAGGCGGTCGGCGATCTTCGGGTGGTCCGCCTCCAGGAAAGACCGGGTCTCGGCGAGCGGGGCGAGCAGACGGGCGGGGTCGTTGTTGCCGAGCGCGTCCAGCAGGCGTTCTACGGCGGGGGCCGCTTGCGTGCTGAGGCCGTCCAGGGCACCGATCTGTCCGGCGAGGTGGCGCAGGTCCGCGGCGTTGTCGCGGGCCCAGGTGGTCACCGCGCGGTCGGCGGCGCGCTGGTCGCGCGTGGCCTGGACGCGCTGCTCGCCGGTGCTGCCCGCCCCGGTGCCTGCGTCCGCGTTGGGACGCAGACGCAGATAGCGGCGCTCGGCGGCCTGGCGGCTCTGGACTCCCAGCGGTTCTGCGAGGTCGGCCCAGGTGGCGCCCGCATCGCGTGCGGTCTCGATCAGGCCGGTCTCCCAGCCGGCGAGTTCCTCGCGCAGGTGGCGCAGCAGCAGGAGTGCGGAAAGGGCCTGTTGCGGATCGGCCTGGCCTGCGTCGTCCTGGGGTGCGTGGCGGGCGGTGCGGGCGGCGGCGTCCATCATGCCCAGCGCGGCGGCGGCGGCCAGGAACGAGGCCGGCCCCACCCCGGCTGCGCCGGTGTCCTGCGTCTCCATGTCGTCACTCTTTCGCTGACTGGGTATTTGTCATCGCCTGGATGACATGCTACAACGGGTCGTGTCGCGCCGCACCGGTGCGAACCACCCGAAGCCCTTCTGGACCGGAGGTGTCCGACGATGTCCGTGCGCACTGCGGTGACCCACCAGGCGCCCCCCAGGCCCTGGTCCCAGCCGGCCCCGATCCCGATGGACGCCTGGCGCGAGGACGACCGCTTCGTGATCGCGCTCGACCTGCCCGGCATCCCGCTGGAGGGGATCGAGGTCCAAGCACTGGGCCGGATAGTCACCGTGAAGGCCGAACGCCGGTCCACCCCGCGCGGCGAGGACGTGCGCACCCAGCACGCCGAACGGGCCCACGGGGTCTTCGAGCGCCGCATCCAGCTGGCCGACAGCCTCGACCCGGGCCGCATCGCGGCCCACCTGCAGGACGGCGTCCTGACCATCACCGTCCCCATCGCCTCGGCCTCCCGGCGCCGCAAGATCACCGTCCAGACCGGCGCGGCCGACCAGTCGCCCGACACGATCGGCCAGGCCGTTCCCGCGGCGAGGTAAGCCCGGCGAGGCCAGCACCCCACCACCAAGGGTTCGGCACCGGCCGCAGGCCATGGCATCGGGAGAGCCTGATCCGGCCGCCAACCCACGGACTGCCGGGCGATCGGCGCACCGACCGCCACCCGCAACCGCGCCGCTGGGCCCACCGCCCGTTCGCGCGGGGCACCTGGTGCCGATGACCCGACCTCTGAAGGTCACCTGTTCACCAGTACGCCTGATCATCCGTCCTCTCAGCCGTTCAGCGACATGCGCCAGCACTCTCTGAGAAGGTGGCGTTGCCCTTGCCGATAACCTCGTCCGCCCTGGTGAGAAGCACTCGCGAGAGTGCAGAGAAGTGCCGACCCTCGTCGGTCGAGCCGGCGCTCTGGCGGGACCGGCGATCAGCCCGGCATGATGATCGACCGTGCTTCTGCGACTGGCGTACCTGGGTGTGACCAACGCATTCGCGATCCTGCGACTTCTGCCGATGAGCGACCGCGCCAAGGACGTGGAGATCCTCGCACTGCGCCATCAGATCACCGTGCTGGAGCGGCAGCTGAGCGGACAGCGGGTGCGGTTCGAAGCGAGCGACCGGGCCTTCCTGGCAGCCCTGCTCCAGGGCCTGCCGACGCAGGTGCTGCGCCGGATGCGGTTGCCGGTGCGGCCGGACACCGTGCTGCGCTGGCACCGCGATCTGCGTTGCCCAAACCAGTGGCTCTCGCTACCGCCGCCCTACCGGCTCTCAAAGACCCTGCTCAATACACCCACCCCGACGTGGTGGTCGTCGCCTGCTCCGACCCGTCGGCCGAGGCCAAGGTCGTCGCCAGGGAGAACGCCACCAGCGACGGCGACGCCGCCTGCCGCAAGTACGCCGATGCCGACGGCTTCTTCACCTACGAGGGCTCGAACCGGTACACGCTCTGCCTGCACTTCTTGAGGTGAGCCCGTCGTCGTGACTGACCGCCTGTTACGCGGTCAGTCACAACGGGGTTTCGTTGACCGCCCTGTGGCCTCGCGCTTTCACGAGGTCGACCGCCGGGCAGCCGCGAGCGGCCGATTCCGGTCACACCGCCATCAGCCGGTGTGCGAGCTGGCGCAGGCGGGTGGCGGGGCCGCCGGACGGGTAGATCCCGCCGACGGCGAATGCGCCGACGATGGCGACGTGAAGCTGGTCGGCCAGGAGGGCGCTGTCGGCAACGTCAAGGCGCTGTGCGAGTTCGTGAAGTCTGCGGCCGAGCTCCCGCTCGTGCTGGAGGCAGCGCCGGCGGATGTCGGCCTTGTCCGCGTCGAACTCCGCGGCGGTGTTGACGAACGCACAACCCCGGTAGCCGTCCCGGGCGGCGAGCTCCTCGATCCAGGCGAGCTGGGCCTCCAGTTCGGCCCGTGGATCACCGGGGTGTGCGGCCGCCCGGGCGTCCCATCGCTGCCAGAAGTCGTCGTCGCGCCGCTGGAGGACGGCGAGGATCAGGTCGTCCTTGCTGGGAAACCATCGGTACAGGCTCGCCTTGGCCATGCCGGAGCGGCGCACGACTTCGTCGACGCCGACCGCGTGCGTGCCGTTCTCGTAGAAGAGTCGAGCCGCCGTGTCGACGAGATGGTCGCGCACGGCGACCCCGCGCAACTGCTTGGGTTTGTCAGTCACGGTCGAGCTCCTCGGTGTGCATCACAATGGCGACCTTGCCGAAGCCACGTCGATCCGACACCCACTGTTGTGCTTCAGCCGCACGGGTCAGGTCGTACTCGGCGCCGATGACGACCCGGAGCCGACCGGCGTCGACCAGAGACGCGATGGCGGTGAGCCCTTGGGGGTCGGGCTCGACGAGGCACGAGGCGACGTGGATCCCGCGGTCGGCTGCGTCGGCGGTGTACGTGGGGATCGACCAGGCGGTCGCGAGGGCGATCGACCCGCCGGGGGTGACGCGGTCGAAGAGCGAACGGCCGAGTTCACCGCCGACGAGATCGATGACAGCGTCGAACCGCCCCGCCGAGGCGATCTGCTCGGGCTCGGTGTAGTCCACGCACGTGTGAGCTCCCAGGGCGAGGAGTGTCGCGTGGTGACCCGGCCGCGCGAGCGCGACGACCTTGGCACCGCGGGCCGTGGCGATCTGAACGGCGAGGTGCCCCACTCCGCCCGATGCTCCGCTGACCAGGACCCGAGCGCCCGGCTCGACGTGCGCGGCGTCGAGCATCTGCCCAGCGGTCAGCGCCGTCATGGGCAGGCACCCGGCCTCGGTGAACGACGCGGAGGCCGGCATCGCCACGACCTGGTGGGCGGGAACGGTCATGTACTCGGCGTACGTGCCGGCGGGGTAGGGGAACCAGGCGAGCCCGAAGACCCGATCGCCGACCGCGTGGCGGGTGACGCCGTACCCCACGGCATCGACGACACCGGCGACATCCCAGCCGGGAACGAACGGCAGTCGCATCGACTGCTCGTAACCGGCCTTGCGACCGGTATGCATGTCAATGGGGTTCACGCTGGTGGCGCGGACCCGGATCCCCACCTCGCCGGCCATCGGTTCGGGTCGATCGACCCGCGCGATCCGCAGCGGCGAGCCCCAATCGACGTGCTGCGCCGCCCTCATGGTCATGGCGCCGGGCCGGCGGGCTCCGACGATCATGACCCCACCACGAGGTCGGTCGCCGCGACGCCGCACTGCCGTGCGAGGGCTGCGACGTCGAAGTGGAAGCTCTCCCACAGCACCTGTCCCTCCCGGAAGTGGAAGAGGATGAACGCGTTCACCCGGGCCGACTCGCCATTGGGTACGGCGCCGCCGGCGGTGAACGCCGGGGTGAGGCTGATGTGCCCCCAGCAGCACAGCGTCCGCCCGTCCAGCGCGTGGCCGTCCAGGTCCACCCGGTAGTCCGGCGCGAAGGCGAACCAGTTCTCCAGCGCCTTCGTGATCGCGGGGCCCTCGTAGCGCGAACCGAGTGTGGGTGACTCCAGCACGGCTTCAGGGTGGTAGATCGCCATGGCAGCCTGGACATCCTGGCGGCTCTTGACGGCGGCCAGCCGCCGGACGATGTCGATCGCGGATTCTCGCGTTATCGGTTCCCCGAGCGTTGCCTCGGGTGTCTCCTGGTGAGGTAACAAGACAGATCGGTCTTCATTCATGCGGTCCTTTCTAATCGAGACAGATCTGTCTCGTCAATGGTGGGGGCCTGGCAGACCAGTCCGGATCGGAACTGGCGGATGGTCAGAGGCCGTACCCGGGCTGCTGACCGTCTCGTGCGGCGCGCCGGAGCGGCCGGCGCCTCGGGCGCTGCCGCCCATCTCCGAGCGGACCATCCCGAGCACCGAAGCGGCGGCGTCCAGCCCGGCCGCGCCCTCCGGCCGCCACGTCTTGTGCCGAGCGGCGGTGTTGCCGTCCGAGGCGACGAGGCCGTGCAGCGCGAGGCCACCGAGCGCCTGCCGGATCGCCTTGTTCGACGTCGCCTGCGGGCGCAGCAGGCGCTGGAGCTGGTCGGCGGTGGCGACCTTGAGGACGCCGAGCGCGGCGAGGACGTCGGCGCGCAGCGCGGTGGTCGAGCCGTTGGGGTTGTCGGCGCCGCGCCGGTATGCGGTGCGTCGCGGCCGGGACGGCTGCCCGTCGTCCTGGTCGTGGTCGTCGTTGTCGTCGGGCGGGGCGGGGCTTGGACGGGTGCTCACGGGCGTCTCCCCGGTGGTCGTGGTCGGCTGCTGCCTCTCCGGGATATCCGGCCGGGACGACAGTGGCCAAGCCCGTTCCTGGCCCGCGCTCCGCTCCCTCTCCCACCACCCCGGATCCGGCCTCCGCCGCCACCCCCAGCAGCGAGCGGCCGGCACCAGCCGGACGCGAGAAAAGGAGAAGCCCACCGCAGGTGCGAACAACCCGAACCGACCAACCGACAACGCCACAACCACAAACCAAAACCAAAAGCAGAAAGACGGGAGAAGAGGGTTGTCAGAATGCGGTGGCGGCCCGGATTCTGGCGCTGGCTGGGCCGATTCGCCCCTCGGGCATGAGGTGACCGGCAGGGGGAGCGGAGGAGGAAACGGCAGGGGGAACGGAAGCGTTCCGGCAAACTCACCAGGGTCACCAAGGTATCGATGAGTTTCCTTGACAGGCCACCAAGGAAACTCACCAGGCACCTTGATGGGCTATCAACGCAGGCCAGAGACGTGCCGACCCGGCCGACGGGGGCCCCGAGGTAGGGACTGGTTAGCGGACGGGATTACGGACCTCATTTCGGACCGGTAAGAACGCGGGATACCTTGGCAGCGGGAGTTATCAAATCGTTATGGAAAGGCCCCATTGATGGCAAGAAATCCGGCGAGAAACGCGGGGTTTCATTCTCCGAGCGCGGGAGCAGCCCGCGCACGGAATGAGGGAGCACCTACGCGCACGGGGATCTGGAGACCGACCACGACGTCCTGGTGACACTCCACCGCTTCACCCTGGCGACCGCCGAGCAGCTCCACCAGTTGCACGGCGGCGCCGCCGGGATCAAGCAGACCCAGAAGCGGCTGACCCAGCTCCAGGCCGAGGGCCTGGCGGAGTTCGTGACCCTGCCGCAGGCCGGCCGCGCGAAGGCCTGGCACCTCACCGCGGCCGGCTCCGCCGTGACCGCCACCTTCCCCGAGGCCCTGCGCCCGGGCGCCCCCGTGCCGGGCGAGCAGAAGCCGGCGGTGAGGCACGGGCGCGAGCACCTGCTCGACGTCGGCCGGATCCACGCCGCCTTCGTCACCGACGCCCGCACCCGCGGCGAGGCCTGCGGCCCGCTCGACCTCGTCCCCGCCCCTGAGCTGGCCGCCGGCGGCGCCGAGGTCTACCGGCCCGCCGCCCACCTCGCCTACACCGCCGGCACCGGCGACGAGCGGCACCGCCTGCGGGCGTTCATCGAGCGCCACCGCCCCGGCGTCGGCGACGAGCAGACCGCGGCGCAGCTGGCGGCCTGCGCCCGGGTGTGGGAGCAGACGGGCGAGGACGGGTCGGGGCGGGCGTGGGAACGGCGCTGGCGAGCGTTCCCCCGGCTGCTGGTGGTCCTGGTCGGCACGGCGGTGGCCGGGGTGCGCGGCGCGGTGGCGGACCTGCGGCTGGCCGCCTGGGAGCTGTGATGACCCGCCGTGTGCCGTGTCCGCCCGCTCCGGGCCCGCTGGAAGCCTACGCCGCACGCTTCGATGACCTGCTTTCCACACTGGCACAGCGTCGGGGGTTCCGCGAGTACCTCGCGGGGTTGCTGCTGCCGCGGGACCGCAACAAGACGCTGACCTGCCTGGCCGGCACCGAACCCCTCGTCGGCGCCCAACACGCCTCGGTGCAGCGGCTGCAGTTCTTCCCGTCCGAGTCGACCTGGGACCACGAGCGGGTCAACGCCCGCAGGGTGGAGCTGCTGCTGGCCGACCCCGCGACCGCGCCCCACCCCCGCGGGGTACTGGTGATCGACGACTCAGGCGACCGCAAGGACGGGAAAGCTACCGCGCACGTCGGCCGGCAATGGCTGGGCCGGCTGGGCAAGACCGACAACGGCATCGTCACCGTGACCACCTGCTGGGCCGATGAGAGCCTCTACTACCCGCTGCACGCCGTGCCCTACAGCCCCGCCCATCACTTCCCCAAGGGTAAGAGCGACCCCGACTTCCGTACCAAGCTGCAGATCGCAGCCGAACTCGCCCGCACCGCGAAGGCCGACGGGGTAGCCTTCCGGGCCGTGGCCGCCGACTGTGCCTACGGCGACCAGGACGGCTTCCGCAGACAACTCGCAGCGGCGGGGCTGCCGTTCGTCATGGCTCTCAAACCGAGCCACGGCACGTGGGCCTACGGCAAGGACGCCTACACTCCCCCGTCGATGCCGCCCGTGCCTTGACCTGGACGGATCCCGAACACCCGGGTGTCGGCGTACAGGTGAAGTACTCAGCCGCGTACACGTGAAAGCGCTCGCGTTTCGGGTTCAATCGGGCGCGGGGCGGCACGCCATCAGGCCGCCCAAGGCAGTCGTACTGCCTCGATCTCGGGGTCGTTCAGCAGCGCTTCGACGAGAGCCGGTGGCCCGGCGACCTTGGTGCCCCAGAGGTCGTAGTCGGTACACAGGACCCATGAGCGGTCCCCCGCCCACAGGTTGGACGGGCTGAAGTCGGCCTCGGGATTGTCGTAGAGAATCGCGGCATCGCCGAGGCGGCCAGCCTGCACATGAAGGTTGTCGACGTCGATGACCGTGAGCATCAGCGGGTTGTAGTAGGCCAGGCAGGGAGTGTCCGGACCCGCGGGGCTGTGCTCGGTGAGGACGGCGATCAGCCGGTCCCAGGTCTCACGGTCCAGGCTCCCCTCGGTGGGCGGGACGATACCGAGCGGCCAACTCCCCTCCTTCTTGGCCGAGGGAAAACAGCCGTTGGAGGGCTGCCGCCCCTCGGGCACGACGGGATCGCCGGTACGCCGGGCGAGTTCCGCCCAGCGCAGCCGCCGCCAGCCGCTTCCGGGGTGCTCGGCGCGACCCAGCCCGCCTCCCGTGGCGATACCCACTTCGAGGTCGATGCCCGCCAAGGTGGCGGGCTGAACGCTCCCGTCCGCCAAACCCGCCTGGCGGTATTCGTGGTATGACACCTCGGCCGGCCCCTGCTCGTGTTCGTACATGGCGTTGAGCACCCAGACGGCATCGGGCATCGCGGGCGGGATGAACCCGGTCACACCATCGCCGCACAGCTCCAACAACCAGTCGGTCGCATCGGACGGCGCGAGCGGCCACAGGCCTGACAGCAGGTTCGATTCCTCGAGCATGCGTTCATGATCCCAGTCGCGCCCAAGGGGCCGGCACCATGTAGCCGCCCTGCCGTGTGGGCACACTCCTGTGTACCCGGCTGGGTACCGGGAGGCGTACCCCGACACCGGGTGACTGGACCGCCGTCGCGCGAACCTTCCGTGACGGGCGCACCGAGACCTGGTGGGCCGCCGACGCCCGCCTGGGCTGGTGGGGACCCGACGGGAACGTCCGCCTGGTCGTGGCCACCACCGACCCGGCCACGCTGCCCGCGCAAGCCACCTGGTACCTGGCCACCGACCTGCCCCGCCCCGGCGGCCCCCGCGAGGCAAGCGGCACATCGCTGTGGACACTCTGGGCCTGCTGCTGACCGTGATGGTCACCGCCGCCTCGGTCAAGGACAACGACGCCGGCCGAGACCTCCTTGAACAACTGCGCGCCGAACACCGCCACATCGCCCTTGTCTGGGCCGACGGCGGCTACACCGGCTGGCTGGTCGCCTTCGCCACCACCGTCCTGGCCCTCGCGCTGACCGTCGTCAAACGCAACGACGACGCCAAGGGGTTCGTGGTGCTGCCGCGCCGCTGGGTCGTGGAGCGCAGTTTCTCCCACCTGATCCGGGCCCGGCGCCTGGCCCGGGACTACGAGACCAGCATCGACAGCGCCGAAGCGATGGCCTGGTGGGCCGCGAGCATCCCGGCCACCCGCCGCCTGGCCCGCTCCGGCCAGCCGGCACCGCGCCGCGTCAAGCGGTCCGCGGCCTGAACAGCCCCGGACGCTCCTCGGCCAACCATCCCCGCGCCACCAGCCGCTTCGCCCGGAACCGGGCCGCTTGCTCCTTCACGTCGGTCGCAGGCCAGCCCAGATGCTCACGCATCCGCCGCGCCCGCACCCCCTCCCCGCCACCCGTGGCCTCGCGCTCGACCAAGGTCACGATCCGCGCGCAGTCGGGCGGGAGCACATCGATCCCCACCCCTTCACGCCAGAGCGGGACTTCGACTCGCGGTCCGACACCGACCGCAGCCGACACCACCGCCGGCGCATCGGACACCACGGCCTCATCGACCGTCTCGGCCAAGGCCGCGACGGTCTCCTCGCGAGCGATGACCGCGCGCCGCGCGGCCTCATCCGCCTCGGCCACAGCAGCCTGAAGCCGCTCCAACTCGGCGCGCAACTCCTCCGCCCGCGCCAGCGCCACCCGCTCGCGCCGCTCCAGTACCCCCAGCACCGACGGCATCCGCCACCTCCAAGCACGCCCCGCACCGTCACGACAGTCCGAGCATGCCTACCGAGAGGCGACTACACACCTCACCTGGGAAAACGTGACCCTACCTTCAGTTTGGGAATCGCTTTTTAGGTCACCGGGCCAGGCTGGACGGTTACGCCGTCACGGCTGGGTGAGGACGTGAATGCTGCCAGGCGAGCGGGCTCAGCGCGTTGTGGGCCCGGTCGAGCGAGTCGCCCAACGTGTGTGCGTCGGCAACGGCGCCAACCAGGCTGGCGCGCAAAAGACTGACCCAGACACCGAAGCTCCCGGCCACGTCGCCGGGCATTACGGGAATGAGACCACCGCGATACCTCCGTCCACCACGATGGCGTCCAGGCCGAGGGCTCACCCGCCAGCCCACTGCCAACGGACCAGAAGAGAACGGTGGACGAGTGCGGAAGATCTTTAAGCAGCTGGCCATGAGCGCACCGGTGGCCGCGATGGCGGCCGCCGGTCTATGAGTTCGGCCGTGACAGCTTCCGCAACGACCCCGCGTCGACCTCAACCGCTATTGCATCGCTGCCGCGATCATCGCGGACACTCCAGATGCGGCAACTGCGAACCTGCGCCGCGTCTGCGAACGCGCTCTGCAGCACGCGCCGGCCCTGCCTGGCTGGTGCCTCGTCCTCACGTAAGACCTCCACGAACCGAGCCCACGGCTCTCCTGGCCGCATGAGTGCAGTCGCGCCGGGAGATCGAGAACCACCTGCCCGCCTCCGTCCGAACACCTCGGGTCGGCCGAGCACATGACGTCCACTCGGAAAGAAACGCACCCGACCGCGACAGCCCTGATGGCCGGCGCAGCGGTCGTTGCGGGCTCCTCGGCCTCGTCCGCCGGTGTCCGCGCGCCCTGAGGTCCCTGGCCGGGGGGCGCCGGCGGGGTGAGGCGGCGTCACGTGACCTGTCTCGAACCGGAGCGCGCCGTCAACCCGGTGCCGGGGACTCGGCGGTGCGGTCTGTCCGCGGAAGAAGCTCACTCCAATGCCCTGGCGACGCCGGGGGCATCTCCTCCATTTCCCGTTTCCTGAAAGAAGGTTGTTCGTCATGCGCATATTCACCAAGATCGCGGCCGTCGCCGCCCTTGCCGTGCCGGCGCTCGTCGCTGTTCCCGGGACCGCCGAGGCCTCCACCCCGGGTGGTTGTTCCAGCGTCTCGCAGATCGGCAGCACCGCCTACCTCAACGTCGACGGGCAGACGATGGCGTCGGTGAAGCAGTACAAGGGCTGCGGGAAGAACTACTCCTACCTGTACGTGTGGGAGGGCTACCGCTCCTCCCACAGCGGCTGGGATGTGTGCGCGGCCGTCGTCGTCGACGGCTCGCACGTCCAGGACCCCCAGTGCGGCCACAACGAAGTGGAGATCTGGTCCTCCGGCGCCGACACCCTGACGCAGTGCACCCAGGCCCTGGGCTGGAACGGGACCGGCCCCATTCCCTACTCCGGCGAGGTCGCCGTCAAGACCGACGTCCGCTGCTGACCCCTCGGCCCACGGCGACCGCCGTAACGCCGGGTCCCACAACGGCTGTTGCTGACTGTCCGGCGGATGCTGCGAAGCCGGTCATGTCCATCGAGCAGTACCGGTCCCCGAGCCGTCACCGGAACACGTACCGCTCACCCGGCTTCGCCGGGTGAGCGGTAAGCGCGCCTGCGCAGACGCCGCCCTTCTCCGCAGCAACCAGGTCAGCGACGGCCGCACCCACCAGCGGTGCCGCTGAGCGCTGCCCCCAGCCGGGAGCCCTCCATCAGACCTCTCACCCGCTGGTGCCCGACACCGGGACGAGGTCAGGGCCGATCCTCCACCGAACCAGAAGGAACCACCACATGGCATCCGCCATCAAGACCCGCAAGACCGCAACCCGACTGCTCGCGGCCGCCGCCGTCCTGAGCGGCCTGGTGCTGAGCGCCGCACAGGCCCACGCGGCAACCCCGCCGCTCCATACCGAGGCATCGGCGGCCACCGCTGCCGCGCTGCCCGTGGTGGACATGGAAGCCACTGTTCTGGCTGCCCAGATCGATCCCCGACGCCCCGACAACACGCTGACCCCGGGGGCCCATGACTCGGTCCTGGCCGTCGAGCAGGCTCTGCAGGCCCGTGGCCTCCTCGACGCCCGTTGGGTGGACGGCTACTTCGGCACCACCACCATCACCGCCTACGCCGCCTTCCAGCGCTCCCTCGGCTACACCGGCCTGGCCGCCAACGGACTGCCCGGCGCCTCCTCCCTCACCGCACTCGGGCAGGGCCGGTTCACCCTCACCCACAAGATCGGACCCGGCGCGAAGCTGCAACGCGACGGATACACCATCGACACCCGCACCCAGAACATGCTCACCGAAGCCGAACGCCTCCTGGGCTTCCACCTCACCCTGTCCCAGGGCTCCTACAACCCCGGCGGCGATCCCACTTCCGCCGGCACCCACGACGGCGGTGGCGTCGTGGACATCGACGTCGACGGCATGTCCAGCAGCACCCGCACCGCCGTCGCCCGAGCACTGCGCGAGGTCGGATTCGCCGCCTGGGTCCGCAACCCCAGCCAGGGCGACTGGCCGTGGCACATCCACGCCGCAGCGATCAACGACACCGATCTGTCCACCCAGGCCCAGCACCAGACCGGTGACTACTACCTCGGCCTCAACGGCCTGGCCAACCAGGCCGACGACGACGGCCCCCGCATCCCCATCCAGACCTGGGAGGAGTACCAGCGCACCCACTGACCGCGCACGGCACCACCCGAGCACAACCGAAGCGCCCGTCGATGACACGTCACGAAAAGAGAAAGCCTTGAAGAACATACGCACCACGCTCGCCGTCGCCGGCACCGCACTGGCCATGGCCGTTCCCCTCATCGGCGCCACCTCCGCCCCCGCCTTCGCCGCGTCCCGCGACGGAGCCTGCGACGACGGAGAGTTCTGCTACTACTACAACAGCAACGAGGCCGGCTCGGTCTCCGACTTCACCGGCTCCATCAGCGACCTCGGAGCCACCCAGCCGACCTGCTACGAATTCAAGGGCGGCGGCAACGGCCAGGGCGTCTGCGTCAAGAACAACGCCGCATCGGTGTGGAACCGCACCGGGCAGACCGTCCGCGTCTACTACAACAGCGGCTTCGGCGGCGCCAGCCAGGACTTCGCCCCCGGTGAAAAGGGCAACCTCAACGCCACCCTGAAGAACAACAATGCCTCTCACAAGTTCCTCAGCGGCGGCAGCAGCAGCAGCGACAACCAGAGCACCACCGACGACTTCGACTACCGCACCCGCGGCTTCGACGCCAAGAACTGCACCGCCTTCGCGGCGTACCGCATCGCCAGCCGTCTCGGCGTCTCGGACTTCAGCAACTCCTGGGGCGGCACCACCTGGGGCAACGCCGGCGACTGGGCCGATGCCGCCCGCCGCGTCGGCGTCAGCGTCGACACCACCCCCACCGTCGGTGCCATCGCCGTCAACACCGTCCACAAGGTCGGCCACGTCGCCTACGTCAACGCCGTCTACTCCGACGGCTCCTTCGACGTCGAGGAATACAACTGGGACAACGATCTCGCCTACGGCACCCGCAGCCACCTCCACGTCAGCAACGCACAGCGCGACTTCCAGTGGATGCTCCACTTCTGAACAACCACCAGCAGGACACCGGCACACCCGGGCCAAGGGCAACCTCACAGCCGGGATGATCTGGTGAGTGTGCAGGTCACGGCGGTGTGACGATGTCCGCCGGAGCCGCAGCGGTACGCATCGAAGCCCCGTCGGACAGGTGACCCCTCCAAGTCGCCTTCGTCCAACGGGGCTTCGACACGCCGCCAGTCCGCCGACGTCCGCCCGGCCGAGTTGAGCCGTGCCGGTACTGCAGAGGTGCTTCGAGAGCTTGCCACCTCCGTTTCGCGCAATGGATCTGTTTCCCGCCTACGTGCTTGTAGCGGACAAGCCCACTGACCGGAGCGTCTCAGCAGAGTGGGCACCAGCCGCTCGGCCATGAGCCACATGTGGCCCCCGTCGGCTCCCACGCCCTTGTGACCGTCTGGGCCCGAGTCGGCGGGCCCGTGGACATCAAACCGACGGCCCGGGCAATGCCTCCACTTCACCGTCCACTACAGCCTGCAGACCAAGCAGCAGCGCAAGCCAGGCATGCCCAGAACAGAGCGATCGACAGGGAGCCGCACTCCTCTGACCTGTGCAAATAGCCCGGCCGCCATAGGAGTCGGCACGAGAATGACCTGGCCTTTCATCACTACTGTCAGCACCAATCCGTCACGACCCGACAGTGAAGAGCCGTTGTTGAACCCCACCGATCACGAGCGGAAAGACAACACCTTCTGAGCCCGCTTGCCTGGCAAGGCTGACCCGTGCACCGAAGCTCCCGGCCAACGCGGCCGGGGGCTTCGTGCTTTCGGTGGGGCGGGTCCATGGACACACCCGATTCCGTTCATGCGCAGGGCCAGACGCAGTGCCCCCACGGAGCAGGCGTCAAACGTAGGGGCGGCATCTTTCGTGGCCCGGCCGATTTGCAAACTCGACCGGATCGGGTGACAACACTCGGCGCCGCATTGACCTCTGGGAGCAGACTGGGAGCACACCGCTCCCATTTACTCCCAACACTCCCAGCCCCACGCTCCCAGAAACCGCCCCCGAGAACGCAAAAAGGCCGTATCTTGAAAACAAGATACGGCCTCTGATCTGCGACTTTGGACATCAGTCCGAAGTCGGGGCGACAGGATTTGAACCTGCGACCCCTTGACCCCCAGCCGCGTGTCAATCCGTCAGAAGTCTCCACTGTCAAGCCAGCTCAAAGCCCTCCTCGTGCATAGAGGTTCCGTACAGGGATTTTGAGAGACCTACAGCGACTCCAAACCGCTCCGCCGCCGTAGCCGTACGATCCGCGCACTTCGCCTGCCCTTGAACGCCGTTGGGCGCCCCGGGGCGCCGGACACGGATCCCCACACCCAATGCACGGGTTCGCCGGCCAGGTCACCGGTAGCCCTCACCCGGGTCTACCGGCCCCATCGGTAGAACTACGCAACCCCATGCGCACCTGGCCGAACCGGTCTCGATCACAACCAGATTCGCGCCCTGGCTGCGGGCACTGGCAGTACCCGGACCCGAGGATGGCCCTGCGGGTGGCCCAACTCGCGGGCGAAAGCGCGCAGCAGGGCGGGGCAGGAGTAGCTACCGGGGGTGTCGGTGGCCAGAATATGGGCGTCCACGAGCCGTTCGAGCACCTCCTCCGCGACCAGCAGCGGCAGGTCCATGGCACGGGCAGCCTGCGCGCTCGAGAACCGGCCGTCCGTGGCCGACGCCAGCAGCCGGAAGGCCCAGGCGGCGGTCGGATCGAGTGCCCGGTAGCTGGCCGCCACCCGGGTCCTGAGGTCCAGGCTTCCCACCCGCAGTTCGTCGAGCAGCAGTTCGTCGGTCAGTCGGTCGGCGAGGTATCCGATGCTCCACGCGGGCCGCGCGCCGAGCCGGGCGGCGCAGATCCGCAGTGCCAGCGGGAGTCGACCGCAGGCGTCGACGACCCGGGCCACCGCCTGCGGTTCGGCCGCCACCCGTGACGACCCGACCAACCGGTGCAGGAGCCGCTCGGACTCCGGCACGGTCAGCACGTCCAGCCCGAGCGGCAGGGCCTCGAACAGGTCGGGCAGCCGGTGGCGACTGGTGACCAGCACCGCGCAGCCGGGGTCGCTCGGCAGCAGCGGGCGCAGCTGCGCACTGTCGCAGGCGTCGTCCAGCACCACCAGCACGCGACGGCCGGTCAGCAGCGAGCGGTAGAGCGAGACGCGCTCGTCCAGACCGGTCGGTAGCCGCTCGGCCGGAACTCCCAGGGCGAGCAGGAAGGCGCCGAGCACGGCTGCAGGGGCGGCGAGGGCGGCGGGTTGGTCGGCCGTGGCGTGGAGGTCGGCGTAGAGGGTGCCATCCGGGAACTCGGTCCGGACGGCGTGTGCGACCTGATCGGCGAGCGCGCTCTTGCCGACTCCGGGCTGGCCCGAGATCACCGCGACGAACGGTGCCAGGCGGTTCGCGGAGGTCAGCCGGTCGACGAGCAGGGACACCTGCTCGTCGCGGCCGGTGAATTCGGGCAGGGGCGGCGGGAGCTGGCAGGGCGTCACAGCTGCCGTCCCCGGGCCGGCGTTCACCCGCGCGGTCGCGGGCTTCCCGGCTGTCGGGTGCCCGGTCGCGGCCACGGACCCGCCGGCCGGCCTGGGCGCCGGCACGGAGCCCGCGCTGATCGGCTCGGGGCGTGCCCGAGCCGGCCCGTACGGATCGGGCTCCCCACGCAGGACTCGCTGGTGGATCTCGCGCAGTTCGCGGCCGGGCTCGACACCGATCTGCTCGACCAGCGTCTGCCGCATCCGCTGGTAGACGGTCAACGCCTCGCACTGCCGCCCACCCCGGTACAGCACCGTCATGAGCTGGCCCCATAGCCGCTCCCGTTCCGGGTGCTCGGCCGTTCGCGCGCGCAGCTCGGTGATGAGGGCATCGGTGTCGTCGCCCAGGCACAGCTGCGCCTCGGTCCGTGCCTCCAAAGCGTCCAGGCGGGCCTCGGCCAGCCGGCGGGCCTCCTCGCGGTGCAGGACGTCCGAGGGGATGTCCTCCAGAGCCGACCCCCGCCACAGCCCCAGGGCCTCGTCCAGCAGGGCAGCCGCGCGCTCGAAGTCCTGACGCCGCAGTGCCGAGATGCCCTGGTCCCGGAGCAGGGTGAACCGCTGGACGTCGAGCTCCTGGTCGTCGACGTCGATCAGGTAGCCACCGGCGGTGGTCCGGATCCGCTCGCCCGACTCGCCCAGGGCGTTGCGCAGCCGCATCACGTAGTTGCGCAGGGCGGCGGACGCGCTCCGGGGCGGCTGTCCGTCCCAGACCGCCTCTGCCAGGAAATCCGCCGACGTCGGCTGCCCGTGCCGGATCAGGAGCGCCGCGAGAAGCGCACGTTGCCTGCGGCCGGGGACGGCGCGGGTCTGCCCGCCGTCGCGGACCAGTAGGGGCCCCAGGATCCCGAACTCCACTCGCCTGTTCTCCTCTGCCGTGGGTGGTGGAAGGTGATGGGCGCGCTTCGCGACGCGCCCATGACGATCGATCACCCTTTCTAATGCGCCGACACGTTGTCAGTGCTGCAGAACCTGGTGAAGGGTGGTCAACTCCGGACAGCGGTCATCCTGATACGCCGCCAGCTGGGGCCCTCGGCTATCCCGGACAATGTCCGGTTGTCCGGCTGTCCTGACAACCGGACAACCGGACAACCGACTGGTGGCCGGGTGGGGCGGCCTGAGGAGACGGGAAGTGCCGGCCCCGAGCGGAGCCGGCACGGTGAGCGGGGAACAGCCGTCAGCCGCAGTGGCTCCAGTCGCTGGTCCACGAGGCACCCGCGTAGGAGCCGCCCCACTGCACGCAGACCTTCGGCGCGGCAAGCGTGACCGGGCCCGCGTAGTACGTGAAGCTGCCGGGGTTGCTCGCCGAGGCGCCGCCCTGCGCGGCCAGCGTCGCGTCCATCGCCACCTGGCCGACGGGGTGGGTGGCCATGGTGGTGACGCAGTTCTGACCGGTGGCGCCGTTGAACAGCAGGTAGACCACCGCGCCGGGCAGCGCGTGCGAGTCGACCACGCCGAAGCCGCTGCCGCAGACCGCGGCCGGGGTGTACGGGTTGCTACTGCCGGTGGCCACCGGCGTGGTGTAGCCGAGGATGTAGTAGCCGTCCGCGGCGTCCACGTTGTCCGGCGCGCTGCCCGCGCTCTTCTGGCCGGCGGCGATGGTGATGGCGGCGACGTGGGAGCTGACCGCGAAGCCGGCCATCGAGCCGGTGTTCTGGGTGCCGCCCCAGTCGCCGTTGGCGGTGCTGATCGAGCCGTCGGGGTTGACCGAGGTCACGATGCCGACGTGGTGGATCTCGGAGTCCTTCGTGCTTCCGTAGACCACGGCGTCGCCCGGCTGCGGACTGTACGAGGCCGAGGTGTGCAGGGTGCTGTTGGCCCGGCCGTAGTCGACGAAGCTGGAGGCGGCGGCGTTCAGGCCGCCGGTGGAGAAACCGGCGTGCTCCCAGACCCACTGCGCGAAGTCGGCGCACCAGTACTCGGGGCCGCCCGAGCAGCTGGTCTCGAACTGCGGGCCGCCGAGGCTGTTGTAGGTCGGATTGTTGGCGCAGGTGCCAGCCGTCTTGTCGACGTTGGCGGCGGCCAGCGCGGCCGCGTCCGCACCCGTGGCGGCGGAGGCGGTGGCAGGGTTGGCGAGGCTCAGCAGGGCGAACACCACGGCGGCGACCGTGGCGCCGGCTATCCGCCTGACCAATCCTGAGAGGTGATGGTGATTCACCGTTCTCCTTGGGAAGGGGGGGACAGGGCACGGCGCGGCCGACGGTGCCGTCGAGCACCCAGCCGCGCCGCGCGGCACACTCTTCCCGTACGCCGTAACGTTCCTGTCCCACTCGGCGGGCCGAGCCCGGTCCCGAACAGCGGCCCCCGCCCTGCCGGCGGACCTTGTTACTTGGCGGGGTAACGGCAGGCGGCCCGTGCGGCCACGCTCCGCTCGCCGTCGCCCAGCGACACCGGCCGTGCCTGCGCGGGGGCGGCAGATGGCAGGGCCAGCGCGTCCACCACGTCGGTGGGACCGTCACCGCCCAGGCAGGCGACCGCGGCCAGCCGGATCGGGCCCTGATCGGCCGTCGGCTTCGCGAGCCGCCAGGGCACGGTGAACCCGTCGGGGCCGACGTCGGTCAGGCCGAGCTGGTGCCAGCGCGGCGCCGGCACCGCCTGACCACTGTCGGAGAAGTACGCGGCGAACCCCACGATGCCGAGGTAGGAACCGGTGGCGTGCAGATCCATGGCATCGGGATCGGTCGGCTGGTGAGAGACCGTCAGGGAGATCGAGGCAGGAGCCGGGAGCCCGCCGGGGCAGATGTCCGGCTTTGCCTCCGTGGGCGGATTGCCGTGCACCGAGGCCGACGAGACCATCCCGCCACCGCTCAGTTCGAACCACCGGACGTCGGGTGCCCCGCCCGTCTGGTCCAGGACGACGTCACCGATGCAGAAGCCGACGAAGTGGACCTTGCATCCGGGCGGGATCTCGCCGATCACCGCCGCGCTGCGGGTGGCGCCGCTGCGGACCCGCGTGTCCCCGCTGTAGGTCGTGCCCTGGAAGGTCGTCCCGCCGGCCGGGCTGGCCGGACAGCCCGACTCGGCGGCCGCGCCCGTGTTGTCCGCCGCGCGCTGCCAGACCACGAGCAGGCTGGTCAGCCCCAGCACCAAGGCGAAGCCCAGGGCGGGCAGCCACACCCGTGGCCGCCACCAGCGCCGGCGCGGTGCGCTCGACTCCTCGCCGTCGACCGGCTCGGGGCCGAAGCCGTGCTTGGGTAGTGCGTCCACCGCCGGGCCGCACTCCTCGGTGCTCGCCTCGGTCGGCTCGATCGCCGTCAAGACGATCTGGGGGGCCTGGACCTGCGACGGCTGAACCCGCGCATCGGGCTTAACCCGCGCGTCGGCTCCAGCCGTACCGGCGAGTCGGCGGTCGAGCGCGCACCAGCGCTTCTCCCAGAGCTTGACGTCGCCACGGCAGGCGCCGACGTACGCCAGCGTCACCTCGAGCGTGGGTTTGCGCATGCCACCGGCCGCATCGCTGAGTGTCGTGGCACTGAAACCCGCCGTCGCCGCGAGTGCCCGGTATGTCGGGTTGCCGGCCGCCTGCCGCAGCGACCTCAGCTCGTACGCGAACGCCTGCAGCGGGCCGCCGTCGGGGTCAAGAGGTCGTGGCCTACGGGGCAAGGGCCACCTCGCCGCGGCCGACCGTGTGCGATTCGAACATCCCGGCATCCCCCTGTGCTCTGCTGGCGCCCCGGTCGTGCCGAGTGCCGCAGCCGCCGCCACAACCCCCTGGCGGCGACGATGTGCATGGCGCGTGATGATGGGCAGTCAGATTGTTACATGAATTGCCTGGTACTGCGTCATGCTCCGTCGCGTTCCGATCAGAACGCGACAGCGCGACTGACCGTCCTCCGAGTGGAGGCGGGCAGTCGTGCTGGGGTACGTCTGGAGTTGTTACCGGCGGGCGCCGCCTATACGGCGACGAGACCAGGCGGCTCAGGTCCCGAAGAACTGGCCGGACGCGTTGTTGTTCTTCATCGACGGGATCAGGCTGCTGAGGGGTCGTATCAGTGCCGTCTCTTATGCTCGCCCCGGTCCGCTTCGGTCTGGCGGATCCGGTCCCAGATCGCCTCCGTCGTGCGTGATCAACACGTGAGTCGACTATGAGTGGCTGCCGACAAGATCAGTGCACTGCCGGTTCGAGGCGCTGCGCTCGGCCGAGTCCCGCATCACATCCACTGAGGAGAGCTCATGACGGAACGTCAGGTCCCGGGTCCGCGTCTGAGGAAGGCCGGGGTCCGGGCCGCCCTGGTGGGCGCGGCGGCTCTCATCGCGGTCGGCCTGTCCGGTGCGGAGGCGATGGCGCAGGACAGCACGGCCGCCACCTTCACCCTCGCTCAGCCCGACTGGTACGCCAACACCAGCGTGTCCTCCTCCTCCGTCACATTGGAGCTGCTGAGCGATGGAAACCTGGTGCTGCACACCATCAGCGACACCGACGGGGGCATTCGACTCTGGGCCAGCGGCACCGGCGGCCGGGGCGTGACCCATGTGGACTGGTCGCAGTCCGGTTACGCCAAACTGCTGAACGCCTCCAACAACGTCGTGTGCACCCTCGGCAAGCTCAACCCCGCCCCGGGGGGCTCGGTCCGGGTCCAGGACGACGGCAACATGGTCTTCTACGACACCAACGGCAACGCCACTTGGTCCACCGGCACCTCCAACGGGCCGGGCAACCTGAACTACTGCTACACCTGATCGTCGAAGGGACACCCGTGATATTCAGCAGATCCGCCGGTTCCAAGGCGCGCAGGCGCCTGGGGCACGTCGTGCTGGTGTGTGCCGCGGCCGCCGGTGCCATCGGTTCCACCGCCACCACAGCGACCGCCGACACGCCCATCGCGACCTTCACACTCAACCAGCCCGACTGGTGGCTCGGCCAGACGGCGGCGTCTGGCAGCGTGAGGCAACTGTCATTTCTCAACGACGGCAACCTGGTTCTCTATGGCTTCGACGGCGAGACCGATTACCCGTTGTGGGCCTCGGGCACCAGCGGGAAGGGTGTGACGCATCTGGACTGGTCGCAGTCCGGATACGTCAAACTGCTGGACTCCTCCGGCAACATCGTCTGCACCATGGGAGCCCTGAACCCGGCACCGGGTGGCCACGCGGAGCTCCAGGACACCGGCGACCTCGTGTTCTACGACGTCAACGGCAACGTCACCTGGTCCACCGACAGCCACAGTCACCGCAACCTGAACTACTGCTACACCTGATCCGCGCCCCCGCCGCCGCACCCAGCGGGCGGCGCCGCAGGGCCCTTCGGCTCGACCCGTATACGTCGAGCTTCCACCCTTACCTGGCGTGCCGCTTCCGCCAGGTCCACTCCGGGCGACCGTTCGCCTCGAACCGTGCGCGCCGGACCGCACACGTCGACTCCCCCGAGGACACCTGCCGTCCGACGGGGCGGTCTCCGACGGTGGTGCGCCCCTCGCGCCTGCGTCCCTCACGATCAACCGATGCTCCGAGAAGAGGAACACTCATGACTGCGAACCGAACCACCGGATCACTGCTTCGCAAGACGGTCATCCGCGCTGCCACGGTCTGCACGGCTGCCGTGGCCGTGGTCGGCCTGGCCGGGACCAACGCGATGGCCGCCGGCGACTATGACTCGACGGCCGCGTACTTCACCGCCGGCCAGGGCGACTGGTACGCGGGCTACAACACCAACTCGTCCAGCGTGAATCTGGTCTTCCAGAGCGATGGCAACCTGGTGCTGTACACCAACGACGGCAGCAGGGCGCTGTGGGCCAGCGGCAGCTACGGCCAGGGCGTGAACCACGTGGACTGGTCGCAGAGCGGTTACATCAAGCTGCAGCACGACAACGACACCATCTGCACCATCGGCAAGTCGAACCCCGCCCCGGGTGGCCACGCGGTCGTCCAGGCCGACGGCAACCTCGTCTTCTACCGGGCCGACGGCTCTGCCGCCTGGTCCAGCGGCACCAACGGCCTCTCCCAGGGCACCGCGAACTACTGCGCGTCCTGACGGGCCCCTCCTGGGCCCGGGAAGGCGGGACCGCCGCAGCGATGCGGCGGTCCCGCCCGATGGTTCAATGTCCGGCAAAGGCCCCACGCGCTGCTCGGGTCTTTGCCGGCTCAACCCTGCTGACAGGCACGACAGTACGGGCACAGCACTGCTCAGGGCTCGCCCGAGGACGGGAGCGACTGCAATCCCTTGAGACTGTCGGCGATCACGCGTGCGGCGCCGACCTGACGGGCGAGTGCGAGAGCACGAGTCCAACTGCACCTGGCCGCTTCCAGGTCACCGAAGTCGGCGTGGGCTCGGGCGATCGTTTCGAGGGTGTCCGCCATGCCCGAGTGGTCTTCGAGGTCCTCGGTGATGGTGAGCGCCTCGCCGAGCGCCGCGAGGGCCTCCTGTTGCCGCCCGAGGTACCGAAGGGCATCGCCGAGGTTGATCAGCGTGGCGGCGACCGGCCCGGGGAGGCGGTCGCGCCGGAACTCTTCCAGCACCCGCCGGTAGACGGGCTCTGCGGCGCCGGCGTCCCCGGCCTTCAGGTACAGGCCCGCCAGGCCGTGGAGCGCCATCATGTTGTCGGCGCCGGTGGCTTCCCGGTACAGCTCGATCGAGCGCTCGGCGGCGTCGAAGGCTTCGTCGAGGCGCCCGAGTTCGTCGAAGAGCAGCGACTTGTTGCCCAGGACCGCCGCAAGGCCACGCAGGTCTCCGCTGGCGGAGTGCAGTTCCTGCGCGGCGTTCAAGTGGGTCAGGCAGTCCTCGTACCGGCCGGCCCGGCCCTGACTGGCGGCCAGCAGGTTGTGCAGGTCGGCCTCGGCCTTGCGGTTCTCGTGGGCGCGGGCGATGGCGAGCGTGTCGGTGATGACGGCCTCCCAGTGCCCGTCCCACCAGTAGCTGTTCCCGTAGCCCTGCAGCATGGTGGCGATCGAGTAGGCGAGGTGGGGCAGGCCGTAGTCGTCAGCCCGCTGGACGGCGCACCTGATGGCGGGCATCTCCCGGCGCAGCCAGGCCAGCGCATGCTCAGCCGACGTGAGGTCGGGCAGTGGAGAGGGGATGGGCGGCAGGTCGACCTCTGCCTCGCTCCCGTACGGCCAGCAGAGTGAGCCGGCGCGGTGGACGGCGACGGTGTACCAGGTGAGCAGGCGGCCGACGGCGGCAGCCCGGGTCTGCGTGGTCTCCTGGGAGCGGGCGAGTTCGGCCGCGTACTCGGCTACCAAGTCGTGGAGCCGGTAGGTGTTCGCCGCCGGTGACTGGAGGATCTGGGCGTCAACCAGAACATCGAGCAGGTCGAGCGTGACGTCGACCTGCTCGCCGAGCAGGGCTGCGGCGGCTTCGAGAGACAGCGGGGGGCCCGACCACAGCCCCAGGCGGTGGAAGGCGCGGGCAGCAGCTGACTCCACCTGGTGGCCACTGTCCAGCAGGGCCTGGTAGCTCATCGCGAACACGGTGCGCACCGAGGTGTCGTCGGCGGAAAGGAGCTCAAGCCGGCGAGGAGGATCGGCCAACCGGTCGGCGATGACGTGCAGTGGCCAGTTGGGGCGGTTGGCGATGCGGGCTGCGGCGAGGCGCAGCGCCAGGGGCAGGCCGCCGCAGGCGGCGAGGATGCGCTGGGTGGCGTCCGGTTCGGCGGTGACCCGGTCCGGGCCGCAGACCGAGGCCAGCAGCTCCTCCCCTTCCGGCCCGAGCGGTTCCAGGGAGACGTGCGTGCCGTCGAGGCGGCCGACCAGGGCGCGACGACTGGTCACGATCACGGCGGAGCGGTCGGCTCCGGGTATCAGCGGGGCGACCTGGGTGCTGTCGACGGCGTTGTCGAGGAGCAGAAGGACGCGGCGCTCGGCGAGGGTGGCCCGGAACAGGGCGGCCCGATCGTCGGCGTGCTCAGGCAAGTCCGGGCCGGGGATACCGAGATCGACGAGGAACCGTGCCAGTAGTTCCTGTGGCTCGCGAGCCGGCGAGGCGGCGAAGCCGTTGAGGTCGGCGTACAGCTGCCCGTCCGGGTAGTCGGCCCGCAGGGCGTCGGCCGCGCGTATCGCCAGGGCAGTCTTCCCAACGCCACCCATACCGGAGATGACCACGGTCGCAACGGTGTCGCCGCCACCCCGGTGACCGAGACCACTCGGTGTCGCCAGCGCGGCGGTCACCAGCGCCAATTCGCGCCGACGGCCGACGAATCCGCTGACGGGTCGCGGCAGCTGGGACGGAACGTCGGACGGCCGACTCGCCCGCCCCGGGTCGGCGGCGGACTGGTCCGGGACAAGGAGCGTCTGGTAGGCCTCCTGCACCGGGCGGCCGGGATCGACCCCTAGTTCCTCGGCGAGTGCCTCCCTCAGCGCCCGGTGGACCTCGAGGGCGTCAGCGGTGCGGCCGCTACGGTGCAGAGCCAGCATCAGTTGGCGGTGGAACGCCTCGCGCAGAGGGTGATCGGCCGCGAGCAGTGCCAGCTCAGCCCCCATCTCCTGGTGCCGGCCCAGATGCAGCCCGGCCTCGAAGCGGCACTCCAGAGCCTGCAGCCGCAGCTCCATAAGACGAGCAGCCTCCGAATAGTCGGTCAGCGCAGGCACGTCAGCGAACGGCCGGCCCCGCCACAGCGCCAGCCCAGCATCCGACTCGGACTCGACCGCCGGCCAATCCTGTCGCCGCTGAGCGGCCTGGGCTCGTTGGACATGGACGGCGAAGAGCTGACTGTCCAATTCCGCGTCGCGAACCTCCAGCAGGTAGCCAGGCGCAATCGCCCGGAGCCGCTGAGCAAGCTGGGGCCCCAGACACCTGCGCAGCCCAGCAGCGTGGTTGTGCAACGAGGACACAGCGGTCGACGGCGGTTCCTCTCCCCACAGAACCTCTTGCAGCCGGTCGAGGGACACGACCTGGTTGGGCTGCAGTAGCAGGGCCCCCAACAGCAGCCGCGCCTTTGGGCCCGAGACCCTGCGCTGCTCCGGGCCGTACCACACCGATAGAGGCCCGAGCAGGCCGAAACGAGTCTCCAAACCATCCCCCCTGGAGCGCAGGCAACTCAGACTCCGTGTCAGTCCGAGTACAGACCACCACGCAAGCATAGGCAACCGTGCTACAGACCCGGGGATCGGCCCAGTGGCCGTTGGACTGCCCCAACCAAGACGCGGGCCGGCTGGCGTGACCTGGCCAGTGTCGGTGTTCGCCGATCTGATCCGGAAGTCAGTAGCCGTTGTCGTACCGATCAGAGCGCCTGCCGATCGAACGGAAGTCTCGATCGGGTGATCGCGGGCCAGTGGACGCATAGAAGCAGGGCCTCCTGCACAGTTCGGGGATTGTCGAAGTCCTACCGAGTAACAGAGAGGCCCTGTTGTCCCAGTCTGTCGCGCTCGCGCCTGTTGCGTCCAACTCCTGCGTGTCGTCGTGTGATTGCCTCGCTCACACGTACGGGAATGCGGCCGATCATGGTGAGCGTGTGCGACGGTATCCGTCGGACATGACCGACGCC
>NZ_JARZAJ010000042.1 GCF_029892105.1 Kitasatospora sp. GP82
CGCCGAGACCCGGGCCGTCCTCGCCTCCTCCCTCGCCATGCTCCGCACCAAGCACGCCGACCTGCCCAGCCGCAAGCACGGCAACCCGCCGATGTGACGGAGGATCACATGACAGAGCACGCCGTCCTGCGGATCGAACGCGGGAGCCTCACCGACGAGGAGCTCGCCGCCCTCACCGCCGTCCTGGCCGCCAGGATCGCCGCCCTCCGCCAGGCGTCCGCGCCGCCGGCCGTTCGCCGGGTCGTCGGGACCCGTCCGGCGTACCACTCGCCGCTCAGCTGGCAGCAGGCAGCCTGAGCATTTCTCAAGAGCCCGGTGGCACGCTCTCACCGCTGACAATCCGAGAGGAGGCGCCATGAAGGACAGGGGGTCGGCCGCCGAGCGGGTCCTGTACGCCGTCTTCCGGCCGCTCGCGATCCTGGCGGCCATGTACGGCTTCGTGCCACCGCCCTACGCCGTCGCACATCTGCTGGGCCGATCGGCCGGTGCGGCGCCCGCAGCCGGGCCGCTGCCGCGCGCACTGCGCCCGCCCGGGCGGGCGCACCCGGAGCGGGTGCTGCCCGATCTGCCGCTCAGTGAGGCCGAGTTGGTGATGCAGCGGCAACTCGGCCGGCACCGGCTGCTGTCGCATCCTGAGGGGTGGTGAAGACGGTGCGCCGGTCCCGGGAGCTTCGAGTCGCGCTTGAGTGGTCGCACGCATGCTCTAGCGCGTGCACGGCCCGGAGCTGCCCCGCCACCCGTGGTGCGCAGTGCGGCAGCGGTGCGCCTGATGGACCGTCAGAGCAGACGACATGGGGGTTGTGGTGGCCGGAGCTGCTGATTTCACCGATCTGCTGCTTCGCCACGGCGAAGAGCTGGTAGACCGCGAGGCCTACCGCTTCATCCGTGGCGAGGAGGCCGGTCCGGGGCCGGCGGACGGAGAGCCGTCGCCGGGTGTCCCGGTCAGCTACGGCGAGCTGGACCGGGCGGCGAAAGGCATCGCCTCCTGGCTCCAGCAGGGCCGGCCGGCCGGGCAGCGGGTAGTGCTCTGCCACGGGGACAGCGCCGGATTCATCCCCGCCTTCGTGGGCTGTCTCTACGCCGGGGCGATACCCGTCCCGGCACCGGCGCCCAGCGGTACCCGGCAGGCCGACGAACGGCTCGCCGGGATCCTCAAGGACGCCGCCGCCGGCTGTGTGCTGACCGACTCGGCCCACGGGCCCATGGTGTCCCAGCTGCTGGCATCCGCCGGCCAGTCGCACATCCCGTGCCTGGCCACCGACCGCCCGAACCTCGGCGATCCCGAGGCCTGGGTGCGCCCTGCGGCGCGGCCCGACGAGCCGGCCTTCCTCCAGTACACCTCGGGCTCGGTCAGCGAGCCCAAGGGCGTGGTGGTCAGCCACGCCAACCTGCTGGCCAACCAGCGGGCCATCCAGCGCTCCCTGGCCACCACCGAGCACTCGCGGATCGGCGGCTGGCTGCCGTTCCACCACGACATGGGACTGATCGGCCAGCTGCTGCACCCGCTCTTCCTCGGTGCCTCGGGCGTACTGCTCCCGCCGCTCGCCTTCGCCCAGCGGCCGGTCCGCTGGCTGCAGATGATCGACCGGTACGGCGTCACCGTCTCGGGTGCACCCGACTTCGCGTACCAGCTGTGCGTGCGGCGGGTCACCGAGGAACAGGCCGCGGCCCTCGACCTGTCGCGCTGGGAGGCCGCCGTCAGCGGGGCGGAGCCCGTCCGGGCGGAGACCCTGGACGCCTTCGCGGCGCGCTTCGCGGTGGCCGGACTGCGGCCCGAGGTGCTGCGCCCCGCCTACGGGATGGCCGAGGCCACCCTGGCGGTGGCGGTCGGAGGTCCGCACCCCCGGCCGGCCCGGCGGACGGTGGACGCGGCCGCGCTGGCCCAGAACCGGGTCGTCCCGGCCACTTCGGACCGGCCCTCGCGCACCTTCGTCCCGGTCGGCAGGGTGATCGACGAACTGGAGACGGTGATCGTCGAGCCGGACAGTCTGCGGCGACTGCCGGACGGGCAGGTCGGCGAGATCTGGGTCCGGGGGAGCAGCGTGGCCCGGGGCTACTGGAACCGCGTCCGGGAGAGCGTCGAGCTCTTCCAGGCGCTGCCCGCCGGGGCCGTGGCGGACGACACCGGGGGCTTTCTGCGCACCGGGGACCTGGGCTTCCTCGACAACGGCGAACTCTTCGTCGCCGGCCGGCTCAAGGAGGTGCTGGTCGTCGCGGGCCGGAACCTCCATCCGCAGGACATCGAGCAGCAGGTGCAGAAGCTCAGTGTGCTGTTCGGCGCGGGGACGGCGTTCGCCGTCGGAGCGGACCAGGACCAGGTGGTCGTCGTCCAGGAGGTGCGGGCCACGGGCCAGGACTCCGACGAGGAACTGCCGACCCTGGCCGGGGCCGTCCGGCGTTGCGTGGCCGAGGAGTTCGGCGTCTCGGTGGAGCACGTGCTGCTGGTCAGGCCCGGCACCGTGCGGCGGACCACCAGCGGCAAGCTGCGGCGCACCGCGATGCGGCAGCTCTTCCTGGCCGGTCGCATCAAGCCGCTGCACGCCATGGTGGTACGACGCGAGAACGACAGGCTGGTCGGCGAGCCCGCCCTGTCGGACTAGGACGCGGCAGCCGTGCAACACCCCAGGGGCAAGGGTGACCCCCCCAGGGGCGCGAGGAACTGCGCGAATGACCATGCACCGCCTCAGACTTCGCGAACCATGCACTATCTGGGGGCGCGAGGCTCTGCTTGATCAACTGCGTGCGCGGGAAACCCCGCACCCCCGTAGTGGGCTGGTCGCGCAGTTCCCCGCGCCCCTGAAGGTTGCCCCTTGCCCATGAGAAGTGCATAGCCGGCCACGGGCGCAGGGTCCGCCGGAGTCAGGAGATGGAGGTGTCGCGGTGTGGTTGGGCAGTGAGGGCTTAGGGGTGGTGGTGGCCGGGCCGACTGCCGCGGAGGTGGAGGTCCGGCGGCGGGTCGCCGAACTGGAGCGGCTGTTCGGTGATCCCGCCGATCCGGGCAACCCGGTGGGCAGTGCCGCGTTCCTCGCCGCGGACGTCCGCGAGGAGCCGCTCGCGGCGGCCGAGCGGCTGCTCGAACGGTTCGGGCTGAACGAGGAGTTCGTGCCGAGCGGTCTCGGTGGCCGGCTGGAGCAGCTGGACACCCTCGGCCGGCTGGTGCGCGTGGTGTTCCGGCGTGATGCGGCGCTCGGCCTCGGCTACGGAGTCACCAATTTCCTCGGCGCCGTGGTGATCTGGGCAGCCGGTACGCCGGAACAGCGGCAGAGGGCGGCGCGCCTGCTCCAGGACGGACGCGGACTCGTCGCCGCCTACCCGGAGTTGGCGCGGGGAAGCAACTTCCTCTCCAACGAGCTGACCGCGGTGCCGGCCGACGGCACCACGGGCTTCCGGCTCAGCGGCCGGAAGAAGGCCTTCAACAACGTCGAACGGGCCGCCGCCCTGGTGCTGTTCGCCCGTACCGGAACGGGCCGGCACAGCCACTCGGTGCTGCTGGTGGAGCGGTCCCGGCTGCCGCCCGACCGGGTCGCGGGACTGCCGAGGCACCCAACCCAGGGTGTCCGGGGCTGCCTCGTCGCCGGGATCGAGTTCGCCGACTGCCCGGTTCCCCCGGACGCGCTGGTGGGCGAGGCCGGGCACGGCCTGGAGCTGGCCCTCCAGGTCTTCCCCGTCATCCGCAGCGCAGGCCCCTCGATGGCGCTCGGCTGCGCGGACACCGCACTGCGTACCGCCGTGGCGTGCGCGGTGGACCGGGGCGTGGTGGAGCCGCAGCAGACCGCCGGTGACTCGGCCGGCCGTGTATCGCACTCCAGGAGCACCCTGGCGGGAGCCTTCGTCGACCTGCTGATGTGCGACTGCCTGGCACTGGTGGCAACCCGCTCCGTGCATCTGGCTCCCGCCGACTCGGGGCTGTACGCGGCCGCCGTCAAGTACCTGCTGCCGCAGCTGCTCACGGACACCTCCTACGAACTGTCCACGCTGCTGGGCGCGGAGTTCCATACGCACGACGGGGTGTACGGCGCGTTCCAGAAGAGCGTCCGTGACCTGCCGATGATCGGACTCGGGCCGGCCGGGTCGGCCGCCTGCCGGGCCACCGTCGTACCGCAACTTCCCCGGCTGGCAAGGGAGTCGTGGTTCCTCGATCCGGAGCCGCCGGCCGAGCTGTTCCGGCTTGAGGCGGGCGGGCTGCCCCCGCTGGACCTCGGCCGGCTCACCCCGGCGGCCACCGGGGACCCACTGGCCGCCTCGCTGCCGGCCGTCGCCGCCGCGCTCGCCGCCGATCCCGGAGCAGGGCCGGTGGCCGAACTGAGCCGACTGCTCGCGGCAGAGCTGACCCGGCTGCGCGACGGCTGCGCCGCCCTCGGCCAAGGCGGCCGCTCCGCCCTGGCCGACCCGCGCAGCCACGCCCTGGCCGACCGCTACGCACTGGTGCTGACGGGCGCTGCCTGCCTGGGCGTCTGGCGGTACCAGCAGATGGCCGGCACGGGGTTCCTGGCCGACCCGCACTGGCTGGTGGTGGCCCTCACCCGCCTGCTCCGACGGCTGAGCGCCCCCGTGCCGAAGCTGCCGGCGGACCACGAGGAACTGCTGCTCGCCGAGGTGCTGGCGAGGTTCGGGCAGCATCGCAGCTACGACCTGTACGACACACCGCTGGCCGGTGGCACACCTGCATACGGAGAAGAAAGGGACAGCTGATGAAGGGACGAACGGTGGACCGCCAACCGCTGGTGATCACCTCGGTGGACGGCACCGAGTACGAGCTGAGGAGCTGGCTCGTGGACCGGTTGCTGGATCAGCTGCCCGGTGTCGAGCGGATCGACACCGATGCGCAGCTGACCGAGTACGGCCTCGACTCCGTGGTGGCCCTCGGCCTGTACGGCGAGATCGGCGAGGTGTTCGCGCTGGAGCTGGAGCCCGGCGCGCTCTACGAGTTCGCCACCGTGGACGAGCTGTCTCTGCACCTGGCTCAGAAGGCGGCCGATCGTGTCCGGAGCAGGGAAGCGGGCTCATGACCACCGAGACGAGTACGGACTGTCCCGTCACACTGCGACTGCAGGACGTGCTGCTGGCGGTCACCGGCATGACACCGGAACTGCTGTTCGGCGATTCGGCCGAGGAGTTCGCGCCCGAGCTGGACGAGGACCTGCAGTTGGCGGACGACCTCGGCTTCGACTCGGTGATGCTGATGGAACTCAAATTCCTGCTGGAGCAGCACTTTCCCGAACTCGGCGAGCTGTCGTTGCCGGAGATCCTCCCCAGCCTGCACACCGTCGGCTCGTTGACGGACTGCCTGAAGCGGCGGTTGTCACCGGTCGAGGCGGTCTGAATGGCCTCCTCCCTGGAACCCATGACCGAACTGGAGACGCGCCGGGTGTTCGCCCACCCGATCCAGGCCCGGGGACCCGACGGGCCGTGGGACGCCGTGGGCGAGGCGGTGTCCCGGCACGGCAGTGCGCTCGTCCACGCGCGGATGGACGACTGGCTGCCCAAGGACCTGGCCGACCCGGCGCTCCCGGACCAACTCGGCCCCGACTACCTGCGGTTCCGCCGGATGCGGCACCCGACGGTCCGGGCCAGGTTCGTGGCCTCGCGGCTGATGCTCAAGCACACCGCAGGGGCG
Source organism: Kitasatospora sp. GP82 (assembly GCF_029892105.1). Lineage (GTDB taxonomy): Bacteria > Actinomycetota > Actinomycetes > Streptomycetales > Streptomycetaceae > Kitasatospora. The sequence continues at coordinate 5,618 of NZ_JARZAJ010000042.1, forward strand.
GTGGTCGGCGAGCCGGCGCACTCCCTGGAACTGTCCTACAAGCTGGGCGGCCGCCCCTACCTTCGCGGCTTCGAGCAACTGGACATCAGCCTCAGCCACACTGCCGACCTGCTGGTGGTCGGGCTGACCAGGCGCGGCTGGATCGGTGTGGACGCCGAACTCTCCGACCGCCAGATGGTCGGGCTCGGCACCGAGTCCCAGATGTGCACCAGGCACGAGCAGGAGGAGCTGGAACGGATCGCCGAGGAGCACCGCAACAGTGCACTGGTGCGACTGTGGACGCTCAAGGAGGCGTACAGCAAGGCGATCGGCCAGGGCATGCGCTTTCGCTTCACCGAGTTCGGCTTCGGACCGCAGGACCGCCAGGCGAGGGAGGTCCGGCTACCGGACGGCTCACCGGGAACGGGCAAGGAGTGGGCCTTCCACACCTGTGTACTGCAACAGCGCTACACGGTGAGTATCGCCCTGTACGACGCCGGTTTCGGCGAGACGGGCGACGGGGTGCACGCCCTTCGGGTGGAGGATGAACTACTGGCCGAGCTGATCGGAGGGACTGCGGAGCGCTTCGCGGAATGACACGAGAATCATGCGGCAGCCGGCCGCAGGCCCACCAGTGCGGCACTCACCTTCTCCACCGTGAAAACCTCATACGCTCCCAAGGCGGTTACTTCCTTCCCGATTGCTGAAGATCTCACTGTCACAGGCACTTCCCCGCATGCCACGATCCAGAGTGCCCGGACGCATCCGCAGCCCGGCATTCGCGGAGAGATGGGGGAAGTCCTCGGATGGAAATTCAGGTGCTGGGCCCGCTGACCGCCGCCGACTCGGGTGTGTGCATCGTCCCGACGGCCGCCAAGCCGCGCCAGATCCTCGCGCTGCTGGCACTGAACGCCAACCGGATCGTGTCGGTACCGCAGTTGATGGAGGAGCTGTGGGGAGCGGAGCTGCCGCGCAGCGCCGCCACCACTCTGCAGACGTACATCCTCCAACTCCGCCGCAAACTGCGGGCGGCCGCCGTCAAGAACGGGCTGCCGGGCGGCGTCGAGCACATCCTGGCCACCCGGCACGGCGGTTACGTGCTGGAGGTGTCGCCGGCAGCGGTGGATGCCACCGAGTTCGACCGGCTGACCGCCGCAGGCCACGCGGCCTTCGGGGTCGGCGACATGGAGGCCGCGTCCACGCTGCTGGGCGCGGCCTCCGCGCTGTGGCGGGGGCCGGTGCTGGTCGACGTACGGCACGGTCACCAGCTGAGCATCGAGGTCACCCGTCTGGAGGAGTCCCGGATCGGGGTGCTGGAGCGGCGGATCCGTGCGGATCTGCGGCTCGGCCGACACCACGAGCTGATCGGCGAACTCTCCGCGCTGACCGGACACCACCCGCTGGACGAGGCGCTGCACGCCCACCTGATCGTCGCCCTCTACCGTGCGGGCCGGGCCCCCAAGGCGCTGACGGTCTACCAGAAGCTCCGCGACACCTTGATCGAGGAGCTCGGCCTTGAGCCCTCCGGGCAGCTCCAGTTGCTTCAGCGTGCCATCCTGTGCGGCGACCCCGTCGACGACTACGGGCGCGCCACCCCGCTCCCCCACGGCGACCGCCTCGTCGGCTGAGCACCCCTCCAGGGGGCACGAGAAACCCTGCACCTCCTCAGGCTCTGCAAACCTCGCCAGCCCCGCGCCCCTGGGTGGTGCATCGCTGAGCGGGTAGCTTTCTGCGCTCCTGAGGAGGAGCGTGGCGGGCGGTGTGTATGACGTGTCCATCGCTTCTCCAGTTCGTGTCCAGCGTTCTTCCAGAGCCTCTGGCGACCATCGTCGGGCACTGCCGTCCGGTGGTGGCGATGGGGCGAAGGAGGCCGTGTGAACCGGTATTTCGCAGCCAGACCGCGAGCCGAGGCACCGCTTCGGCTGTTCTGCTTCCACCACGCGGGGGCCGGCGCGATGGCGTTCGCCGGATGGGCCGCCCGCGTCGGTCCGCACGTTTCGGTGGTACCGGTACGGCTGCCCGGTCGGGAGAACCGGCTGGGCGAGCCCCGGATCACCGATGTCGAGCTGCTGTTCCGGGAGCTTGACGAGCACCTCGGCCCGATGCTGGACCAGGGCCCCTACGCCTTCTACGGGCACAGCCTCGGCGCTCTGGTCGCGTACCGCTTCGCCGAGCACCGGATCAGCTCCGGGCAGCGGGTGCCGACCGGGGTCGTGGTCGGCGCCTGTATGGCGCCTCATCTGGCCAATCCGCTGATCACCTCGGCGGGTCTGGGCGATGCCCAGTTGCTGAAGCTGCTGTCGGGCCTCGGCGGCATACCCGACGAGCTGCTCGCCCGTCCCGTCTGGCTGCGGGAGATGCTGGCCACCACCCGCGCCGACCTGACACTCGGCCGCGCACTGCGCGACGGCGCCCGTACGCCGCTGTCCTGCCCGATCTGGGCGTTCGCCGGAGCGCAGGACCGGGTTGCCACCCCGGCCGCGGTCGCCGAGTGGGAGCGCTGGACGACCTCGTTCTTCGAATTCCGCACCCTCGCCGGCGGCCATTTCTTCGTCCGGGACGGCGAACTGCCTCAGCTGCTTGGGGAGATGCTCCCCGCTCCGGCGGTACTCGCCGCCGTCGACTGAGCCTGACGGCGAACACAGTCAACCTCGAAGGGAGAAGGCGATATGGATATCGGCCTGCTCGGCCCGCTCCGGGTCGACCAGTCGGGGGTGTCCGTCGTGCCGACGGCCGGCAAGCCCCGCAAGGTACTGGCGCTGCTGGCCTGCCGCGCGGACCGGCTGGTGTCGGTGGAGGCACTGATCGAGGAGGTCTGGGGCGAGCACCCGCCGCGCAGTGTCCAGACCACGTTGCAGACCTATGTCCTGCAGTTGCGCGGCTGCATCGCAACGGCCCTGGACGGGCATTCGCCCGCGGACCTGCCGCTCGGCTCGAAGAGCGTCCTGGTCACCGAGCCCGGTGGGTACCTGCTGGACACTCAGGGCGGTTCGCTGGACAGCGTGGAGTTCGACCGGCTCTCCCGGCGCGGGCACCGCGCGATGGAGACCGGGGACTGCGCGGCGGCGTCCGCCACCTTCCGGCAGGCGCTGGAACTGTGGCGCGGCCCGGCCCTGGTGGACGTCCAGTGCGGGCCGCTGCTGGAGGCCGAGGCACGGTCGCTGGAGGAGTCCCGGCTGAGTATTCTCGGCCGGCGGATCGAGGCCGACCTGAGCCTGGGGCGGCACCATGAACTGGTCGGCGAACTCGCCGGCCTCTGCGCCCAGTACCCCCTGCACGAGGGCCTTCAGGCCCAGCTGATGATCGCCCTCTACCGAGCGGGGCGGCGCAGTACCGCCCTCGAGACCTACCAGCGGCTGCGCACCGTGCTCAGCCGCGAACTCGGCCTCGACCCGTCGCCGGAGCTGCGCGAGCTGCAGAGCGCCCTGCTCGTCGCCGACCCGGGGCTCGACCTGGTGCGGAGCGGCGCTCCCGGCCGACTGCTACGGGCCATCTGAGCCACTGTCCGACCGACCAGTCATCATCCGAGGAAGGTAACCGATGAGTGAGTTCACCCTGTTTGAGCTGACCGAGAAACTGCGTGAGTGCGCAGGTGAGGCCGAGGGCTACGACCTGGACACCGACGACGTCACCGACGTCCCGTTCCTCGAACTCGGCTACGACTCGCTGGCGTTGCTCCAGGTCACCGGCGTCCTGAAGCGCGAGCGCGGGATCGAGCTCCCGGACGACGAGGTGATCGAGGTGGAGACCCCCCGGGTGCTGCTTGAGATGATCAACGCCAATCTCAGTGTGCGGGCCGCCTGATGCCGTACGCAGCGATCACCTACCGGGTCAAGCCGGGCCACGAGGACGAGATTGCCGCGATCTTCGCGGAGTTCCAGCGGGTGGACACCCCCGACTACTCCGCCGGGGACGGGCAGTCGGCCGGGCGGCTGCTCGGCACCGGTGTCTTCGTCAAGGACGACGTGCTGGTCCGGGTCATCCACTACGAGGGCGAGTTCGCCGCCGTGGGCCGGCACATGGCGGCCCAGCGCGGGGTGCACGTCCTGGAGGAGAAGCTGGCTCCCTACCTCGCCGAGCAGCGGGACACCACCAGTTCCGAGGGCTTCGCGGCGTACTTCCGCAACGCCCTGATGCGGTCGGTCTCCCAGCTCACCGTGGACACCCATCCGACCCAGGTCTGAGTGCCGGGCGGGGAAAGGCGGTTCGCTATGACTGCGGCGCTGGGTGTCCTCGCGCTGCTGGGCAGCGGGGTCACCACCGGGGTGCTGTTCGCGGTCGCGCTGAGCGTGCTCCCCGCGCTCTTCGCGATGCCCACGAGTACCTATGTGTACGCGCATCAGCTGCTCGGCCGGAACTGGGACCCGACCATGCCGGCCATAGTCCTGGGCTCCACCCTGACCGACATCCTGTGGGCGGTGTTCGGGGGCGGGCCCGTCCGGGGACCGGCCGCGGCCGCGGCGGTCCTGCTGCTGGGCGTCTCCGCGGTGTCCCATCTGTGCAACGTACCGATCAACCGCAGGGTCAAGGCGGTCGAGGACCCGCAGCGGCTCCCTGCCGACTGGACGGACCCGCGCCCGTTGTGGCGGCGCTGGCACCTGCTGCGCACCGCGCTGGCGGCGGCCGCGCTGGTCCTCAACTGCCTGGCGGCGGTCCAGGGCTGAGGATCGCAGCAGATCGGGCCGGCTCCGCTGGACGGAGCCGGCCCGATCTGCTGCGGTGGAGCGGTCACGGCGCCTGCGGTATGTCCCGTACCGAGATCTGGGCGACGGTGCGCAGCAGGCTGCGCCGGAAGGTGGCCACGAACCCCTCCACGGTGTCGGTGTCACGGGGCCTGGTCAGGTACGGCTTCAGCTTCCGCTCCACTTCGCGGACCCCGGGCTGCGACGCCATGTGGCGGGCCACCGCGTCCAGGTCGCCCTGGTACTCGATGACCCGCACCAGTGTGTCGTTGCGGATGAAGACGGCGGTGGCCAGGATCCGGCCTGCCTCCTCACCCGTCTCGTCCCGTACCTGGTCGGACTTCACCCGGCGGAAGTTGCCGAATATCTCGGCGAGTTCGGCCTCGAACCCCGGCTTGATGTCGTACGTGATGGCGGCGAACGGCATGGGCGCTCCTGGTCGCAGCTGGGCGGCGGACGCCCCGATATCAGCATCGCGAGCTCGGATTCCTCTCAAGTCCCTTGCCTGGACGCACTCTTGAGCAGCTCTCCAGTCGTCGCTGTAACAGTCCAGCTGTCGATGTCAGCATCCAATCCGCAGGAGGTCAGCAGTGCACCGAACCCTCATCGTGGCGAAGTTGCAGCCGGGCAAGGCCGATGACATCGCGGGCATCTTCGGTGACTCCGATGCGACCGAACTGCCGCACCTGATCGGTGTCTCCCGGCGCACCCTGTTCAGGTTCCACGACCTCTACTTCCACCTGGTGGAGGCCGACCAGGACATCTCGCCGGACCTCTACAAGGCGCGCAGCCACCCGCTCTACCAGGAGATCAACACCCGGCTCGCCGCCTGCGTGAACCCGTACGACCCGAACTGGAAGGAGCCCAAGGACGCCATGGCGACCCCCTTCTACGTGTGGACCAAGGACGAGGGGCGGATCCAGTGACCAGCACCGACCGCAGCACCCTCACCCGTACCGTCAAGGTCTCCGCCGAGCAGGTCGAGGCCAACGTCAAGCGCGGCGGCGACATCCGGGTGACCCTCAGCCCCAAGACCGTCGGGTGCACCTCGGGCTTCGGCGGGGTGATGAACCTGGCACCGGGCGACCATGTCACCGAGCACTACCACCCGTACTCCGAGGAGTTCATCCACGTGGTCTCCGGCGAGCTGGAGATGACGCTGGACGGCCGGCAGGTGTTGCTCACCGCCGGTGACTCGCTGCTGGTCCCGATCGGTGTGCGGCACCGTCTGGTGAACATCGGCGAGGTCATCGCCCACTGCGCCTTCCACCTGTCCCCGCTCGCCCCGCGCCCCGAGCTCGGGCATGTGGACACCGAGCCGGCGCAGTACCCGGCGGCAGCCAATCCGCAGGTAGGCGGCGCGAAATGAACGCCGGCCAGCCGGCCCGGCGGCGCGCGGTGATCACCGGGATCGGTGTGGTGGCGCCCGGCGGCGTCGGCCGGGAGGCATTCTGGCGGCAGCTGACCGAGGGCCGTACCGCGACCCGGCGGGTCACCCTCTTCGACCCGGCCAACTTCCGTTCCCAGGTCGCCGCCGAGGTGGACTTCGACCCGGTGGCGGCCGGACTGGCGGCGCGCGAGATCCGGCGGATGGACCGGGCCGCACAGTTCGCCGTGGTCTGTGCCCGCGAGGCCCTCGCCGACAGCGGACTCGACCTGGCGGCGGTGGAGCCGGAACGCATCGCCGTGGGTCTGGGCAGCGCGGTCGGCTGCACCATGGGCCTCGAGGAGGAGTACGTCGTCCTGAGCGACCAGGGCAAGGACTGGCTGGTCGACCACACGTACGGCGTCCCGCACCTCTACGGCTACATGGTGCCCTCGACGCTCGCGGTCGAGGTCGCCTGGGCGGCAGGTGCGGAAGGGCCGGTCTCGCTGATCTCCACCGGCTGCACCTCGGGCATCGACGCCGTCGCGCACGCCGTCCAGCTGATCGAGGAGGGCAGCGCCGACGTGGCGCTGGCCGGGGCCACCGATGCGCCGATCTCCCCGATCAGCGCGGCCTGCTTCGACGCGATCAGGGCCACCACCGCCAGCAACGACGATCCCGAGCACGCCTCCCGCCCGTTCGACCGCGACCGGGCCGGCTTCGTGCTGGGTGAGGGCTCCGCGGTCATGGTCCTGGAGGAGAAGTCGGCCGCCGAGGCGCGCGGCGCGCACATCTACGGCGAGATCGTCGGCAGCGCCGGACGCAGCAACGCCCACCACATGACCGGCCTCAAGGCGGACGGCCGCGAGATGGCCGAGGCCATCAGGGTCGCCCTGGACCAGGCCGGGCTCGATCCGACCGCGGTGAGCTACATCAACGCCCACGGCTCGGGCACCAAGCAGAACGACCGGCACGAGACCGCCGCGTTCAAGCGCAGCCTGGGCAGCCACGCCTACGACATCCCGGTGAGCTCGATCAAGTCGATGATCGGCCACTCGCTGGGCGCCATCGGCTCCATCGAGGTGGCCGCCTGCGCGCTGGCGCTGGACCGGCAGGTCGTGCCGCCGACCGCCAACCTGCACAATCCGGACCCGCAGTGCGACCTGGACTATGTCCCGCTGGTCGCCCGTGAGCACCGGACCGACGTGGTGCTGACCGTCGGCAGCGGCTTCGGCGGATTCCAGAGCGCCATGGTCCTGGCCCGGCCCGGAGTGGTCGCCCACGGGAGGAGTTGAGCATGCCGACCGACGACAGTCCCCCGGTGATCACCGGGATCGGCGTCACCGCCCCGACCGGCATCGGCGTCGAGGCCCACTGGGCCGCGGTGCTGGCAGGCAAGTCGGGTATCGAACGGATCAGCCGGTTCGATCCCACCCCCTACCCGGTGCGGTTCGCCGGTGAGGTGAGCGGCTTCAGCGCCGAAGAGCTGGTGCCCAGCCGGCTGATCCAGCAGACCGACCACTGGACCCATCTGGCCCTGGCCGCCTCCGAGGCCGCCCTGGCCGACGCCGAAGCGGACCCGTCCGCACTGCCCGAGTACGAGATGGCCGTCGTCACCTCCACCTCCTCCGGCGGCACCACATTCGGCCAGCACGAGATGGAGGCCCTCTACCAGCACGAGCCGGAGTGGGTCGGCGCGTACCAGTCGATCGCCTGGTTCTACGCGGCCACCACCGGACAGCTCTCCATCAAGCACAAGATGCGCGGGCCCTGCGGGGTGCTGTGCGGTGAGCAGGCCGGTGGTCTCGACGCCATCGGGCAGGCCCGGCGGCTCACCCGGCGCGGCGCCAGGCTGGTCCTCACCGGCGGCACCGACGCCTCGCTCTGCCCGTACGGGCTCGCCGCGCAGCTCTCCACCGGCAAGCTCTCCACCGTGCCGGACCCGGCCCGGGCCTATCTGCCCTTCGACCGGGCGGCCGGCGGCTATCTGCCGGGTGAGGGCGGGGCGATCCTGGTGCTGGAGAGCGCCGCCTCGGCGGCCGAGCGTGGAGCGGGCCGCCGGTACGGCAGTGTCCTGGGCTACGCCGCGGGCTTCGACCCCGCTCCCGGATCCGACCGGCCCCCGGCGCTCCGGCGCACCGTCCTGCGGGCGCTGGCCGAGGCGGGCCTGACCCCCGACGACATCGACGTGGTCTTCGCCGACGGCTCCGGCCTGCCAGCCGAGGACCTGGCGGAGGCCCGGGCGATCAGCGCGGTGTTCGGACCGCGCGGTGTGCCGGTCACCGTGCCCAAGGTGCTCACCGGCCGGCTCTACGGCGGTGGCGCTCCGCTGGACGTGGCCACCGCACTGCTGGCGCTGCGTGACGGGGTCGTCCCGCACACCGTCGGCGTCGACTCGCTCGCCCCCGGCTGCGAGCTCGACCTGGTGACGGAGGAGCCCCGCACCGCCCCGCTGCGCCACGCCCTGGTGCTGGCCCGCGGCCACGGCGGTTTCAACTCGGCCCTGGTTCTGGGGCGTTGACGGAAGGAAGACGTGCCATGGCAGGCCACACCGACAACTCGATCGTCATCGACGCACCCCTGGAGACCGTCTGGGAGATCACCAACGACCTGGAGAGGTGGCCGGACCTGTTCAGCGAGTACGCCTCGGTGCAGGTGCTGGAGCGAGACGGCGCCACCGTCACCTTCCGGCTCACCATGCACCCCGACGAGAACGGCACGGTGTGGAGCTGGGTCTCCCGCCGCACACCGGACCCGGCCACCCGCACGGTCAAGGCGTACCGGGTGGAGACGGGACCGTTCGAGTTCATGGACATCCACTGGGAGTACACCGCCGCCGAGGAGGGCGGGGTCCGGATGCGCTGGATCCAGGACTTCCACATGAAGCCGCAGGCTCCGGTGGACGACGAGGGGATGACCGGGCACCTCAACCGCAACACCGCGGTCCAGCTGAAGCTGATCAAGGACAAGGTCGAGGCCGCCGCCCGCGCCGCGATCTGACGAAGCGCCAGAAGAGAGAGGACTTCCGGTGACCGCTCTGCTCGCCCCGCTGGTGGTGCTGCTCAACGGCCTCGCCGCCGGGGTGCTTCTCGGCACCCAGCTCGGCGGCTGGCCGCTGCTCGCCGCACTGCCTCCGGACCGCTACGTGCACGCCCACGCGTTCTTCGCCACCCGGTACGACCCGGCCATGCCGATCTGCCTGCTGGGCACCCTGCTCGGCGACGTCGTGCTGGCCGCCGCCGGTGCGCAGCCGGCCGCCCGGCTGCTGTGCCTGGCCGCCGCCGTGCTCGCCGCGACCACCATCACCATCTCGCTCACCAAGAACGTCCCGGTCAACAGGTGGATCCGGACCATCGACCCGGAGAACCTCCCGGAGAACTTCTCCGAGCTGGACCCGCGCGGCAGTTGGGGCCCGTGGAACCGGCGGCGCAGTGTGCTCAGCATCCTCGCCTTCGTCGCCAACTGCGGCGCACTGGTGGCCCTGCTCTGACGTACCGACCCACTAGTCCCATGGAGGAAAGACCATGAACCTGGCCCTGCAGGGCAAGAAGGCCCTCGTCACCGGCGGCACCCGAGGCGTCGGCCGGGGCATCGTGCTCGCTCTGGCCCGGGCCGGCGTCGACGTCGTGACCTGCTACCAGCAGCAGAGCGACTACGTCGGCTCGCTGGAGCGGGAGTTGAAGGAGATCGGCGGCGACCACCTGGTGCTCCAGGCCGATGTGACCCGGCCGGACGAGGTGGCCGCTCTGGTGGCACGGGCCGGTGAGGCGTACGGCCGGCTCGACCTGGTGGTCAACAACGCCGGCGCGATCAGCCACATCCCCTACGCCGAACTGCCGTTGGACGAGTTCCAGCGGGTGTTCAGCACCAACGTCACCGCGGCGCACCTGGTCATCCAGCGCACCCTGCCGCTGCTGGACGCGGGCTCGTCCGTGGTCAGCATCGGCTCCAAGGCGGTGGACGCCGGCATACCGCTGCGCTCGCACTACACCGCCACCAAGGCGGCGCTGGTCGGCCTCAGCCGTTCGCTGGCCAAGGAGTTCGGCGGCCAGGGCATCCGCTTCAACGTGGTGGCGCTCGGTGTCGTGGAGACCGAGAACCTGCACAAGCTGCCCGAGGACCAGCAGAAGCTGATGATCGAGCGTTACAGCGCGAAGACGGCGCTGGGCCGTCTCGGCACCCCCGACGAGGTGGCCGGTGCCGTCCTGTGGCTGGCCAGCGACCTGTCCCGCTATGTCACCGGAGCCACCATCAGCGTCGACGGGGGGATCTCCTGATGACGTTCCGGGTCATGCTCAGGATGGAGGTCGGACCCGACTCCGAGGCCGCCTTCGTCGAGGAGTGGCAGCGGGGCACCGAGGCGGTGACCGGCCACCCGGCCAACCTCGGCCAGTGGCTCTCCAGGGACACCGGCCTGCCCGGCACCTACTGGATCGTCAGCGACTGGCTGGACGAACCCCGCTTCCGCGCCTTCGAGGAGAGCCCCGCCCACCTGGAGCACCGGGCGAAACTGCACCCGTACCGGACCGGCGCCTCCTTCCACACCATGGAGGTCGTGGCCCACATCCCGGGGCAGGCGGCGACGGCCGATGTCGACTGAGGTACGGGTGCTGGTGTACCAGGTCGCCCGCGACGAGGCCGAGCTGGCCGCCGTCCGCGCCGCGTACCACCAGGTGAGCGAGCGGCTGGCCAAGGTGCCCGGGATGCTCGGCAACGAGCTGCTGCGGCAGGCCCACGACCCCACGTCGCTGGTGGTGGTCAGCCGCTGGGCGAGCACGGCGGCCTTCGAGGAGTGGGAGGCCGGCGCGGAGCACCGCGACGACACCGCACCACTGCGGCCCTACCGCGACACCCGCACCGGCAAGCCCTTCGCGATCTACCACGTCGACGCGGCCTACTGACCGGACAGGCCCTGACCTTCCAGGAGCAAGGGCCAACCCCTGAAGGGTTGCCCCTTGCTCCTGGAGGTCTTCGCTGCCTGGGGCCAGTTGCTCGGGGTCCAGGACCTCTGCTCCCCCTCTCTGAAGATGTCCCGTACGAGACGAAGGAAGGCAGCACCATGAGCCGCACGAGACTGGCGTTCATCGGACTCGGCAACATGGGCGGCGGCATGGCGCACCGCCTGCTCCGGTCCGGGTACGAGCTGACCGTCCACAACCGGACCGCGAGCAGGGCCGAGCCGCTGGTCGCCGCGGGTGCCGTCGCCGCGGACTCGCCGGCGGAGGCCGTCGCGGGCATCCGCACGGTGCTGCTCAGCCTGAGCGACGAGGCCGCCGTCGAGCAGGTGCTGTTCGGCGAGGTGGTACCGGTGCTGGAGGCCGGCAGCACGGTGATCGACACCTCCACCGTCTCCCCGGACTACGCCAGGCAGGCCGCTGCCCGGCTGGCCGCGGCGGGGCTGCGGCGGGTCGAGGCCTGCGTCGTGGGCAATCCGTTCCAGGCCCGCGAGGGGCAGCTGCGGGTCTTCGCCTCCGGCGACGAGCAGGACATCGAGGCCGTACGACCTGTCCTGGAGGCCCTCGGATCCGAGCTGGTCCTGCTCGGAGCGCCTGGGGCAGCGGCCACCGCCAAGCTGATTCTCAACCTGCTGCTGGGCGCCCAGGTCGCCTCGCTCGCCGAGGCCGTGACCTACGGGGAGCGGGCCGGGCTGGACCGGGACCAACTGCTCGCGTCCATCGCCGGGAGCGGGTTCAGCTCCCAGGTGATGCGGTTCCGTGCCGAGCTGATGCGGAAGGGCAGTTACCAGCCGGCCTTCTTCCGCGCCACACTGATGGAGAAGGATCTGCGGCTCGCCGTCACCGACGCCGCCGCGGCGGGCGTCGCAATGCCCGTACTGGACACCGTACGGGCCCGCTTCGCCGCCGTGGTCGGGGCCGGGGACGGCGACAAGGACGCCTCCGTGCTGATCGAGCACACCTGATCCGGACGTCAGGGCCCGCCCCCGGGCGGGCCCTGACGCATGTTCTACGACTCTCGGCAAGTGGCCAGCCATGCAGGTTCTCTATCAAGCAGAGCCCCGCGCCCCCAATTGGCTGGCCCTTGCCCCTTGCCCCTGGGGGGTGTTGCCGTCTGTGGCGAGCAGTCAGCGGGCGAGGAGGCGGGCCAGGGCCTGTCGAAGTGCGTCCGTGTCGTCGGGTGCCCCGGCGGAGCGCCAGGCGACGACACCGTCGGGGCGAACCAGGACTGCGCCGGCGTCGGTCACTCCGTAGGTCTTCGCCCAGGTGCCGGTCGGGTCGTCGAACTCGCCCTCGCCGCCGATGCCGTGGACGTCCAGCGGGACTCCCAACTGCGATGAGGCGGCCGCTGCCGCCGCAGGCCAGTGTCCCGGGACCGACCCGGTGAGCAGTACCGGTGCGCCGTGGAAGAGGTCCAGGGTGGAGCACTCGCCTCCGTCCCGCAGGAGTTGGACGTGCGGGGCCCGAGTCCCGGGCAGACCGCGCGGATCCGTCGCCCAGACCTCCGGCTCGGCCGCCGTCGCGGGCTCGGACTCGTCGGCGAGAACGTCGGACCGGTAGCGCCAGCCGAACCACAGTGTGGTGTCCTCGACGACACCGGGCGGCATCCCGCGCCGTCCGTTGCGGTCGCCGCTACGGGGACGGTCCTGCTGGCGCAGCACGGCCTGCCGGACGGTGGCCTCGCAGATCGGCCTGCGTTCGGCGTCGTAGCTGTCGAGCAGGTCGGGCGAGGCGTGCCCGGTGAGGACGGCGGCCAGTTTCCAGGCCAGGTTGTGGGCGTCCTGGACGCCGGTGTTGGAGCCGAAGGCGCCGCTCGGCGGCATCACGTGGGCGGCGTCACCGGCCAGGAACACCCGCCCGGAGCGGAAGCCGGCCGCCACCTTGGCCGCTGCCTCCCACGGGGCGATGCCCAGGATCTCCACGGGCAGCTGCGGGACACCGGCCGCCGCCCGGACCAGCTCGGCGCAGCGCTCGGGCGGGTAGGCGGCCGAGACGTCCTCGGTGGCGGTCGGGTCCAGGATCACGTCCAGTCGCCACTCCTGGGCGTTGTCCAGCGGGATCAGCGCCCCGCGCACCTGGGAGTTGAACGTGTAGCACATGATGAACCGCCGGTCGCCGAGCTCCGCCGTGAGATCGGCTCGGAAGTGGATGGCCAGGAAGCGGCCGAGCTGTCCGGTGCCGCCGAACGGAATGTCCAGCTGACGGCGGACCGTACTGCGGGCCCCGTCGGCCGCGACCAGATAGCGGGCCCGCAGCCGTTCGGTGCAGCCGTCGCGATCCCGCACGGCCGCCGTGACGCCGAAGGTGTCCTGCTCGCAGGAGACGAGTTCACTGCCGAAGCGGAAGACGGCCCCGGCCCGTTCGGCGGCGCCGCGCAGCACACCCTCCAGCTCGTTCTGGTGGCACAGGCACCAGGTGGTGGGCGACAGCCCGCTCAGGTCGGAGGAGACCTCGCGGTAGTACTCCTCCTGGAAGGCGCCCAGCTCGGGGCCGGCGAGTGAAGTGGCCAGCCGCAGCCCGCTGTTGCGGGCCAGTGCCCGCGCCGACGGCAGGGCGCGCAGCTCGTCCTCCAGGCCGGCGGCGCGCAGCAGTTCCATGGAGCGCGGGTTGACGCCCCGGGTGCGTGGGTGGGACGAGAGGCTGGTGCGCTGTTCCAGCACCAGGCAGGGCACCCCCTGCCGGGCCAGGAACAGCGCGGTCGACAGTCCGACCAGGCTGCCTCCGACGATCAGTACCGGAACCTGCGGCTGTTCGGTCATCCCGTTCTCCTCTGCGGCCGTTGCGGAGGCCCGAGGATCGCCGCCGAGGATCGGGTATCGCTCAAGTCGGGCCCCATTGACCGGGATTCGAGGGCGACGGGCCACGCTGGCGGGGCCGGGCCGCCCGGTCCGGCGGTTGACGAGAGAGGCGGGCGGGGATGGCGACGTACGACGGGCCGGTCCGGGTGGTGCTGCGGATGGAGATCGCCCCGGGCCGGGAGGCGGAGTTCGAGGCCGTCTGGGTGGAGATCGGCAGGCTCATCGCGGCCCGTCCGGCCAACCGGGGCCAGGTGCTGGTCCGGTCCACCGAGGAGTACGGGGGCCGGGTCTACTACGTGTTCACGGACTGGGCCGACGAGGCGGCCTTCCGGGAGTTCGAGCTCAGCGCCGAGCACGTGGAGCACCGCCGCAGGCTCCAACCGCTGCGGATCGGCGGGGAGATGACGGTGACCCGGATCGTTCACGACCTGCGCTCACCGGTGCCCGCGGCGGACTGATGCCCGCAGGGTCCCCGCCCCGCGGCGGGGACCCTGCCGGGTGCCGGGACTCAGACCCCGCCGTCCACGTTGAGGGTCACGCCGCTGATGTACGCGGAGGTGTCCCCGGCCAGGAAGAGCACCGCGCCGGCCACGTCCTCGGGCCGGCAGATCCGCCCCAGCGCGGTCATCCCGACGATGCGCTCGACCGCCTCGGGCGGCAGCCCGGCGCCGGGCTCGGTCTCGGTGAGACCGGGGGCCACGGTGTTGACCCGGATGGCGCGCGGTCCCAGCTCCTTGCAGAGCGCCCGGGTGAGGCCGATCAGGGCGGCCTTCGACGCGGTGTAGTGCACCCCGCGGACGCGGCCGCGGAGCGCGACGGACGAGCCCACATTGACCACCGAGGCACCGTCGGCGAGCAGGGGCAGCACCGCCTGGGTGGTCAGGTACGCCGAGGTGACGTTGTGGTCGATCACCCGGTGCCACTCGGCCTCCGCCAGCTCGCCGAACCAGACCTGGCCGTCCACCCCCACGTTGTTGACCAGCGCGTCGAGACCGCCCAGCGCCTCCCGGACCCGTGCGGCCAGTTCGGCCACCCCGGCCCCGGTGGTGACGTCGGCCTGGACGAGGAGATGTCCCTCGCCGGTCTCCTTGAGCTCCTGGGCGAGGGTGTCGGCGTCCGCCCCGGCGCTCCGGGAGCACACCGCCACCCGGGCCCCCGCCCGGGCGAACGCGAGCGCCGTCGCCCGTCCGATGCCCCGGGTGCCGCCGGTGACGAGCACGCGCTTGCCGAGCAGTCCCTGATCCATGTGGCTTCTCCTTCTGCTGCGGGACGTCCGCCGCCACCGTCCCGCGACCGTCTCGGGAACGCCTGGACGGCAGCTCGACCGTGCGCCGGGACCGGGCTGTTCGAGCCGGCCGCGATCGGTCCGATAGGCGGATGAGAGACCTTCGGGCCGTCAGGCGAACTGTCAGCTTTCAAGGAGGGTGGGGCGATCCATGCGGGTACTGTTCACGACCTGGGCGTGGCCTTCGCACCTGTACGCGTTGGTGCCGCTGGCCTGGGCCTGCCGTGCCGCCGGGCACGAGGTGCTGATCGCCGGCCAGCCCGAGCTCCACGACGACATCGTCAGGACCGGCCTGCCGGCGGCCAGGGTCGGGCACGACGTGGATGCGGCCGGGCTGGTCCGCGGCTATCTGCTGCCGTCCGCCGCCGTCCCCGCGCCGGTCGCCCCGGCCGGCCCCGAGGGCCGGGGCCCGCGCGCCATGCGCATGTTCCACGCGCACGCGGACTCCATGGTGGACGACCTCACCGCGCTGGCCCGCGACTGGCGGGCCGACCTGGTGGTGTACGAGCCCACCGCACTGGCCGGGCCGATCGCCGCCGCGGCGGCCGGGGTTCCGGCGGCACGGCTGCTCTACGGCACCGACCTGCTGCTGCGGGCCAGGGGCCTGCTGCCCGAGGTGCTCGCCCCGCTCGCGGAGCGCAACGGCGTGGGCGCGTTCGACCCCTTCGGGGCCGTCACCGTGGACCCGTGCCCGGACGAGTTCCAGGTGCCGGTCGACTACCGGCGGCTGCCGATGCGGTACGTCCCGTTCAACGGGTCCGGTGCGGGGCCGTCCCTTCCTGCGCCCGCACCCGGCAGGCGCCGGGTGGTGGTGACCTGGGGCCACACCATGGCCAAGCTGTCCCCGGCTCACTTCCTCGCCCCGCAGGCCGCGCTGGCCGCGCACGGCGCGGACACCGACGTGGTGCTGGCCGTCTCCTCCGAACAGCTCCCGCTGCTCGGAGACCTCCCCGAGGACATCACGGTCACCGTGGACGCCCCACTGCATCTGCTGCTCACCGACGCGGACCTGGTGGTCTCGCACGGCGGCGCGGGCACCGTCCTCACCACCCTCCAGGCGGGACTTCCACTGCTGCTGGTACCTCAACTCCCCGACCATGCGGGCCACTCGGCGCGCGTGCTGGCCGTCGGCGCCGGCGAGGTGCTCAGCCGCGACGAGGCGGAGCCGGAGCGGATGCGCGCCGAGGTGCGGCGGCTGCTGGACTCCGAGCACGAGCGCAAGGCGGCCCGCCGCCTGCGCGAGCGCAACCTTCAGCGGCCCGCCCCCGCCGACCTGGTCGCCGACCTCGAAGAACTCGCCGACCACTGACCGCCTGGCCGCACCGGGTGGGTTTTTCAGGGGCGGCGGGTGAGCGAGTTCTTCCAGAGCCCCGCGCCCCTAAGAGAACAGGGCTCCGCGCCCCAGTACGCGACGAAGGAGAAGGAGAGAGCCTTGGAGATCGGAATAGGTCTGCCCACCACTGTCCCGGACAACGTCGGCCCGGAGGTGCCGCGGTGGGCACGCCGGGCGGAGGAGTGCGGCTTCACCAGCCTCGGCGTGCTGGACCGGCTGGTGTACGACAACTTCGAACCGCTGGTGTCGCTCGCGGCGGCGGCTGCCGTCACCGAGCGGATCAGGCTGGTGACCACCATCCTGATCGCCGGATACCGGGGGGACACCGCACTGCTCGCCAAACAGGCCGCCACCATCGACGCCATCTCCGGCGGCCGGCTGGTGCTCGGTGTCGCGGCCGGCGGACGCGAGGACGACTTCGCGGCGACCGGCACCGGCTACCGCGACCGGGGAGCGCGGCTCGACGCGCTCCTCGCCGAACTGCGGGAGATCTGGGCCGGTCGTGGCCGGGTGCCCGGCATCGGGCCCGCGCCGCTGCGCCCCGACGGTGTGCCGCTGCTGGTCGGTGGGCACTCCCCGAGGGCGATGCGGCGTTCGGCGCGGTTCGGCACGGGCTGGATCGCGGGCGGGAACTCGGTCACGGCGTACGCGGAACTGGTCCACCAGACCCGGCAGACCTGGATCGACGAGGGCCGGACCGACCGGCCGAGGATGGTGGCGATCCTCTACGCCCACCTGGGCCAGGACGCAGCCCGGGTGGCCGGCGGCTACCTCCGCGAGTACTACTCGTTCGTCGGCCCCAAGGCCGAGCGGACGGCCTCCGGTGTACTGGTCGAGCCCCAGCAGATCCGCGACGCCGTCCAGGCGTACGGCGAGGCAGGCTGCGACGAGCTGATCCTGCTGCCCTGCACGGCCGACCTCAAGCAGGTGGGCCTGCTGGCGGACGCCGCGCTCTGAGCTCCGCACCACGCCCGGAACCTTGGGGCTGCGCGTGAGCTTTTCAAGGGGCGCGGGGCTCTGCTTGATCAACTGCGTACACGAACGCAGTTGATCAAGCAGAGCCCCGCGCCCCTGAAAGTTCTCCCAGGTACGCCGGAGGGCGGCCTGCTCCAGGTTCGGAGCAGGCCGCCCTCCGGGCGTTCAGGGGGGGTCAACCGGCGATGGGGGTGGCCGAGGTCAGGCCGGCTGCCCGGCTGAGGGCCTCGGTGAGCACGTCCGTGTCGGACGCCGCAGGGCCGGTGGCGCGCCAGCAGACGAAGGCGTCCGGGCGGACCAGGACCGCGCCGCCCGCGCCGACTCCGTACGCCTCGGCCCAGTCGCGGTCCTTGGGCCGCAGCTCGCTCTCGGGGCCGACCCGGTGCACCCGCAGCGGCACGCCGAGCCGGCCGGCGGCCTGCACGGCGGCCTCGGCCCAGGCGGACCCGGCCTCGTCGGTGAGGAGCACGTAGGAGTCCCAGAACAGGTCGATCGTGGAGATGATCCCGCCCTCGCGCTCCAGCCAGACGTGCGGGGCCCGGGTGCCGGGCTCGCCGGTGAGCCGGAGCTCGGGGGAGAGCACCGGTCCGGTGTTCTCGCTGGTGATCGAGGAGGAGGCGTAGCGGTACCCGAGGGTGATGATGATGTCGTCCACCATCTCGGCCCGGTCCTCCTCGGTGGCGTAGCCGTGCCTGATCCGGTTGCGGACCATCGCCTGTGCCGCCATCGCGGAGCCGACCGCGCGACGCTCGGCGTCGTAGGTGTCGAGCAGGGCGTCGCCCGCCCAGCCCTTGAGTACGGCCGCCAGCTTCCAGGCGAGGTTGTGGGCGTCGTGGATGCCGGTGTTGGCGCCGAAGCCGCCGGCCGGCGGGTGCAGGTGGGCGGCGTCGCCGGCCAGGAAGACCCGCTGGGTGCGGAACCGCTCGGCGACCAGCTGGGCGCCCTGCCACGGGACCTTGTCGACGATCTCCACCGCGAGGTCGGCCTTGCCGGCCGCCGTCCGGACGATCTCCACACAGCGTTCGTCGGTGAAGTCCTCGGGCTTCTCGCCGAGTTCGGGGTGGTAGATCGGAGCGGCCAGGTAGGGGTCGCAGCCGTGCAGCCGGGAGAGGCCCATCAGGGTGCCGTTGACGTCGGCGTAGCAGAGGATGAACTTGCGGCCCTTGAGCACGGTCTCCAGCTCGGGCGCCTTGAAGTAGATGCTGAGCGCGTTGAAGACGGTGCCGCGGCCGACCCGCTCCACTCCGAGGTGCCTGCGCACGCTGCTGTTCGCGCCGTCGGCCCCCACCAGGTAGTCGGCGCGGATGGTGAACCGCTTTCCGGTGGCGTTCTCCTCGGCGACGGCGGTGATGCCCTCGTCGTCCTGGGCGAACTCGACCAGCCGGGTGCCGAACCGGACGTCCGAGCCGAACTCCCTGGCCTTCTCGACCAGGACCTTCTCGTAGCGGTCCTGCCCGCAGCCCATCACCCGCTCGGGGCTGACCGTCGGACCGTCCAGCGAGGGCGACTCCAGGACCACGGCGTCGTCGATCTCGGCGAAGGTCCTGGTCTGGATGATCCCGCCCTCGAAGTAGGGGTGGGAGTCGCCCATCTCCAGAGCCCGGATGTCGGCATGGATGCCGGCGGCCCGGAACAGCTCCAGGGTCCGTGCCTGGAGGCCCGGGGCGCGCGGCAGTAGCGACGTCCCGTCGCGCTTTTCGAGCACCATTGTGCGGATCCCGTGGCGCCCGCTGAAGAGGGCGGTGGAGAGGCCGACCGGCCCCGCTCCCACGATCAGCACAGGGATGTTCACGTCATACATGCGTGTCCCCTCATGAACTCACGAACAGTGACGGGTCGATCCGCGGCACTGCGTAAGAGGTACCGACGCGGCCTCAAGGATTCCTGGCTTCACGGTCGGGCCCGTTCGACTTCCGTTGTCTCCAGGCAGGTTCGAGGGGCGCTCCACGTCCGGCTGACAGCGTCACAGCCCGACAGGTTGGCCGCCTGGCAGGCAGGCGTCCAGGAAGGAGTCTCACCGATGACGACCAAGGCCCCGGACGTCGGCACTGCCGCCGGGATTCTGCGCCTCGGCAACGCGTTCTGCGATGCCAAGGCCCTGCTGACCGCTGTGGAACTCGACCTGTTCACACAGCTGCACAAGGCGCCGGGTGGCCAGGCCACCGTCGAGGAGGTCAAGGAGCTGCTCGGCCTGCACGGTCGCGGCCTGCGGGACTTCCTCGACCTGCTGGTCGCCCTGGAGATCCTGGAGCGCCAGGAGGGCCGGTACCGCAACGCGGCGGGCACCGAGCGGCACCTGGTGCGCGGTGGCGACGCCTACGTCGGCGGCTTCCTGCTGCGCTCCAGCCGCAACCTCTACCCGGCCTGGGGCCGGCTGGAGGAGGCGCTGCGCACGGGCGAGCAGCAGTCCGGCAGCCACTACGACGAAGTGACCCAGAACCCGGAGATCCTGCGCCAGTTCATCGGCAGCATGGACGCGTTCACCAATGTCCTCGGCGCCCAGCTGATCGAGGCGTACGACTGGTCGGGCCACGGCTCGGTGCTGGACGTGGGCGGCGCCCGCGGCAACCTCGCCTCGCAGATCGTCCGGGCGCAGCCGCACCTGGCCGGACGCGTCTTCGACCTGCCCGAGATGGAGCCGTTCGCCAAGGAGCTGATCGCCGAGCTCGGGCTGACCGGGAAGCTGGAGTTCCACGGCGGCAGCTTCTTCACCGATCCGCTGCCCTCGGCGGACGTGGTGGTCCTCGGCCATGTGCTGCACGACTGGGACCCGCAGCAGCGCAGCGCGCTGGTGCACAAGGCGTTCGACGCGGTGAACCCGGGTGGCACGCTGCTGGTGTACGACCGGATGCTGGACGACGAGCCGGAGCACGCCGAGAACCTGGTGATCAGCCTCGACATGCTGCTGGTCACCGACGGCGGTTCGGAGTACCCGGCGTCGGAGATCGTGGAGTACGCGAAGCACGCGGGCTTCGCCCGTACCGAGGTCACCCCGCTCGGGGACTACGACACGCTGGTGGTCTGCTACAAGGCGGCCTGACGCAGTGCCCGGTGCGCCCCCGGTCCGGACGGACCGGGGGCGCACCGGTGTGTTGACGGCCGCTCAGTGCTTGCGGCACACCATGAGCGTGTCGAAGTCGGCGAGCGGCCGGTGCGTCACCTCGGTGAAGCCCGCCGCCCGTGCCTGGGTACCGATCTCGGCGACGGTGTACTCGGCGCCGCCGTCGGTGACCAGCAGCATGTTCAGACTGGCGACCAGGTTCTCGGTGTCGTCGCTCCGCTCCCCGAGCATCCGGTCGTAGATCAGCACCGCCCCGCCCGGGTTGACCGCCCGGTACGCCTTGTCCAGCAGCTGCTGCCGCTCCTGCGGGTCCCAGTCGTGCAGGATGTGGCCGAAGACCAGGACGTCGGCCGAGGGCAGCGGATCGCGGAAGAAGTCGCCGGGGTGGAAGACCGCCTTTCCGGTGCGGCCGAGTCCGTCCAGGTACTCGTGGAAGAACGGCTCCAGCTGCGGCAGGTCGAAGACATGCCCCTGAACGTCGGGCCGCTCGGTCATCAGCTGGCCGAGCAACTGCCCCCGGCAGCCGCCGACATCGAGCACCGACCGGTACTCCACGCCCTCCAGCGCCGCGACCAGCTTGACGCCCAGGCCCTGGGTGAGGCCGTCCATCATCCGTACGAAGTGGCCGGTGGCGACCGGGTCGTCGAGCATCCCGAGGTAGTCGCTCCGGGCCTGCGGCCTGCCGGTGCGCAGTGCCTGTGCCAGCTGCCCGTACACCGGGTAGAGGTTGAGGTCCGCGCCGCGCAGATAGCCGCCGACCGCGCCGGGCCGGCCGGACACCAGGTAGCGGCCGGCGCCCTCGGCGTTGCGGTAGCGGCCGTCGCCGCCTCGGCGCAGCAGGCCGAGGGCGGTGAGCAGGCCGAGGAAGTCGGCGAGGCCCCGGCCGTGCAGGCCGAGCCGCTCGCGGAGTTCCTCCGTGGTCGCGGGGCCCTCGTCCAGCACGGTGAAGAGGTCGAGCCGGACGGCGGTGAGCAGCGCCTTCGCGTCGCAGAACCGGTTGCCGAGCCGCAGGATGCCCGCCGCCGTACCGGCGTCCGGAGCAGTAGCTGTCATGACGGGGTCTCCTTTTCCTGGACGCCTTTGCGCACCGGAATCTCGCAGCGCCGGATGGAGAACGGCTCGACCCGGGCTCGGCCCGGGCCGTGCGCGATGCGCCCCGAGGCGTGCCCGGGTCCGGAGCCGGCCTCACGGAGCCGGAGAGGTCTCCCCCTGCTCTGCGGCCTCGCCCTGCGGCCGCAGCCGGCCGGGGAGCAGGAACGTCAGCAGGAGGGCCACGCCGAGGATGCCCGTCTCGTACCAGAGGACGTGGGAGAGGGCGTGGGAGAAGCCCTCCTTCACCTCCCGCTCCGTGCCCGGCAGGGCCTCGGAGCCCAGCATCCCGAAGAACAGCACGCCCAGCACCGCGACACCGGCCGCCGCGCCCAGCTGGTTGGCGGTGTTGAGGATGCCGGAGGCGGATCCGGCGTCCCGGTGCGGCACTTCGGACAGCACCAGCTCGACCATGGGCGAGGCCACCAGACCCATGCCCAGACCCACCACGACCAACGACGGTACGAGGACCAAGGTGCTGGTCGAGGCCCCGTAGTGATTGATCGTCAGGATCATCCCGACCGTGCCGGCCATCATCACCACGATGCCCGCGTTGAGCACGATCCGGCCCAGCCGCTTGGCGGCCAGCGGGGAGAACGACGACGTCGCCATCGCCCCGATCGAGTACGGCACGACCGCCATGCCCGCTCCGAACGCGGAGAAGCCCAGGCCCTTCTGCAGGTAGAAGGTGAACGGGAAGAAGAACCCGGCGACCCCGGCGAAGAAGAACAGCAGCAGGACCAGTCCGGCCGTGAACGTCCGCCGGCCGAACAGCGCCGGCTGGACCAGTGCGAATCCGTCCCGCCGCTGCTTGGCCCGCTCGTGGAACGCGAACACCGCGAACAGCGGAACGGAGGCGGCCATCGACGCGAACGTCCAGGCGGGCCAGCCCAGTTCGCGGCCCTGCACCAGCGGGTACAGCACCGCCAGCAGGGCCGCGGTCACCAGCACCACGCCCACGACGTCCAGCCGCCGGGTGTCCGGGGCCTTGGACTCGCGTACGTACCTGGCCACGCCGGCCAGCGCCACGAGACCGACCGGAAGATTGATGAGGAAGATCGGCCGCCAGGCCCAGCCGAACAGGTTCGCGTTGATCAGCAGGCCGCCGAGCACCGGCCCCAGCACCGAGGCCATTCCGGAGAGGGCGCCGAACAGCCCGAACACCCTGGCCCGTTCCTTCTCCGGGAAGGACACCTGGAAGGTCGACAGTCCCTGCGTCACCACCAGCGCTCCGCCCAGGCCCTGGAAGACGCGCGAGACGATGAGCATCGAGGCGCTCTGCGCGGCACCGCAGGTCGCCGACGCGGCCACGAACAGGACGATCCCGACGATCAGCACCCGTTTGCGCCCCAGCATGTCGCCGATCCGGCCGGCCGTCACCAGGCACAGCGCGAAGGTGAGGGTGTACGCCTCGACGACCCACTGCAGCGCCGCCCCGCTCGCGTGTAGGTGCTCCTGGAGACCGGGCAGCGCGACGACGACGATCGACGTGTCGATGAGGTCGAGTGCCATCGCGACCAGGACGAAGACCGCCGCGCGCCAGCGCATCGGGTCGGGGCGGCTCGGGGCAACGAGGCCGACGTGGTCGGATGCAGTCGTCATGTGTTCTCTCCGTCAGGCGTGGCAGTACCCGCAACCGGGAGAGGGTGGCAGGCCCGGCTAGGGCGGCGGTCGAGGGCGGACCGCACGCCTGCGAGGGCCCCTCCGCGGACGTCCGGAGGGACCCTCGTGTGCGCTGCGTGTTCGTGCCTGGCGAGCGGGCGGAAACAGGCGACGCGGTGTGTTCAGGAGGCGATGGGCGCTGCCTCGAGCGCGTAGTACAGGTACGGGCAGGGCAGCGGGGTGGTGGCGGTGAGCTCCAGGCCGGCGCTGTCGAACAGCCGCCGGTACTCGGTCAGGGTGCGCTCCCGGCCGGTGGTCATCACCAGCATCTCGATGTCGGAGATGGCCGCACCCAGCGCCTCGGCCGGGTCCTCGTCGTCGCCGCCCTCGGACAGCACCGACGTGAACACGACGACCCGCCCGTCCTCGGGAAGCACCTTGCGGATGTTGCCGAGGATCTGCACGCACTCCTCGTCGTTCCAGTCGTGCAGGATGTTCTTCAGCAGGTACGCGTCGCCGCCCTCGGGCACCGACTCGAAGAACGAGCCCACGGCGATGTCGCAGCGGTCGTCGACCCCGGCCTCGGCGAGCACCCCGGCCGTCTCGACGACACCGTTGGCGGTGTCGAAGACGGTGCCGCGCAGACCGGAGCCGGCGCCCAGCACGGCCGCCAGCAGGGTGCCGCGGCCGCCGCCGACGTCCACCACGTTGCGGAAGCGGGCGAAGTCGAAGTGCTTCACGATCGCCGGGTACTGCACATCGCTGCCGGCCGTCATCGCGGCGTGGAAGACGGCGGCCAGCTTCGGGTCGTTCCTGAAGTGGTCGAACAGCGGGGCGCCGTTCGCGATGTCGAACGCCGACCGTCCGGTGCGCACCGACTGCTCCAGCACCTCCCACGCCCGCCACACCGGGGGCGCGGCATGCATGTCGGACAGCGGCCCGAAGTGGGCGGCCACCGGCGTGGCCCGGTAGCCGTCGGCGTCCAGGAAGAGCACCCCCGCCTTCACGGCGGCGTACAGCAGGCGACGCAGGCTGCGCGGGTGGGCGCCGGTGGTCTCGATCAGCTGCTCGGCGGTGCGGGGCCCGTCGGCCACCGCGTCGAGGATGCCGAGGCTGGAGACGGTCGCGCCTATCTGGTGGAGGGCGAATCCGAATGCCAGCGGCAGGTAGTCCGCCGTGGCCGCCGGCTGCGTCGGGATCTGACTGCTCATTGCACTCCCTCTTGGTTCCATCAGGTCTGCGGAGGTGAACCCGGCAGCTGGGCCCTGCCGCTTTCTTGAAGCGTCCGCCGTTGGGCAGTCGAGTCAGTTGCACAATTCAGGGGATCGGGGAACTGCGACGGCATCCCGCTTACGGGTACCTGTCCAGACGCCCGATTGCCTGGATGCCCGCGCAGTTCCCCGCGCCCCTGCTGTGGCCACTCGATTGCCTACTGGCGGACGCCCTTACCGGCGCGAATCTGGCAGCGGCCGATGGAGGATCGCTCGACCTGCGCTGGGCCCCCGGCCGGGGCTCCGGCTCGACCGGGCTTCGAGCCGGTCCCCAGGGTGGGTGCCCACTGTGGCCGTGACCGAGAGTTGCGTGTAGGAGAGGGCGGTTCACATATGAGTTCGTCGTGCCCCGTCGGGTATCCCCTTCCATGGGCCCCGGCGCCGGACATACCGGAATCCTGGACGACCTTGCGCGAGCAGCCGCTGCTGGAGATCAAGCTGCCCAGCGGTGAGCCGGCCTTCCTGGTCACCTGGTACAAGGACGTGCGGCGGCTGTTCGCCGACGAGCGGCTCAGCCGCAACACCTTCGGCCGGGCCTCGCGGGTCTCCGCCAGCAACGACCTGTTCGGCGATCCCAACATCGACAACGACCCGCCGCGCTATCTGACCGAACGCGCCGTGGTGATGCGGGCGTTCAGCGCGCGCCGGATCGAGGCACTGCGCGAGGTCGTCAGGCGGATCGTCGAGGAGCTGCTGGACGCCATGGAGGCGGGGCCGCGACCGGCCGAGTTGATGGAGGCGTTCGCCTACCCGCTGCCCATCCTGGTGATCTGCCACATGCTGGGCGTTCCTCCTCAGGACCGCCCCAAGTTCCGGCGTCTGATCGACGGCTTCCTGTCGGTCACCCGGCTGCCGGTGGACGAGGTCGAGGAGTGCCGGCGGCAGTACTGGGACTACCTGACCGAGTTGATCGACTCCAAGCGGGCCGAGCCGGGCGACGATCTGATCAGCGAGTTGATCGAGATCAGCCGCGAGGACCCTGCGAGGCTGACGGACTACCAGTTGCAGCACTGGGTCAAGACGCTGCTGATAGCCGGCTATGTGACCACCGCCTCCCAACTGGGCACCAGTATGGCCGTGCTGCTGCACCGGCCGGAGGCGACCGCCGAACTGAAGGCCGACCTGTCGCTGGTGCCGTCCGCGGTCGAGGAGCTGCTGCGCTACCAGATGATGGGGACGTCGCTGGGGACGCTGCGGTACGCGGTCGAGGACATCGAACTGCTCGACGGCACGACCGTCATCCCCAAGGGCTCGACCGTGCTGTTGTCCCAGGAGTCCAACATGGACTCCGAGGAGTTCGACGACCCGCTGACCCTGGACATCCGCCGGACGGACAACCACCATCTGACGTTCGGCGCGGGCATCCACTTCTGTGCGGGCGCCGCCCTGGCCCGGATGGAGCTCCAGGAGGCCACCGAGGCTCTGCTGCGCCGGTTCCCGGGGCTGCGGCTCGCGGTGCCGGGCGAGGAGCTGAAGCGGCCCGTCGGCGGCTTCCTCGCCGGCTACGCCGAGATCCCGGTGAGCTGGTGACGGCCATGGGCTCCCTGCGGGTCTCGGCGAGCCGGGACAGCTGCGTGACCAGCAGCCTGTGCGTCTACCGGCTGCCCCAGGTGTTCGACCAGGACGCCGAGGGCCGCGTGGTGGTGGTGGACGAGGAGCCGCCGGACGAGCTGCGCCGTGAACTGCTGCGTGCCCGGCGCGGCTGCCCGACCCGGTCGATCCGGGTCGAGGGGCCGGGCGTCGGCGACGACGAGGACGGCGGCGGTGCGCAGTGACCGGGACACCGCTGCGCGTCATCGTCATCGGTGCCGGCACCGGAGGCATGGCGCTGGCCCACGGCCTGCGCCGGGCGGGCTTCGACGTCGCGGTCCACGAGCGCGACCGCACCCGCAGCGCGGGCCTGCACGGCTACCGGGTCGGTATCGGCCCCGACGGCAGCCGCGCCCTCAAGCGGCTGCTGCCCCCCGAGCTGTACGAGACCTTCAAGGCCACCTGCGCCCGCCCGCCCCGCCACTTCGTCATGCTCACCGAGCGGCTCCGCTCCAGCATCGAACTGCCGGTCCGCCCGGCGGTGGACGAGGAGAGCGGCGAGCGTTCGGTCAGCCGGATGACGCTCCGCCAGGTGCTGTTCACCGGCATGGAGGACGTCGTCCACTTCGACCGGACGTTCACCCACTACGAGAAGCTCCCCGACGGCCGGGTCACCGCCCACTTCGAGGACGGCAGCCAGGACACCGGCGACCTGCTGGTGGCCGCCGACGGCGTCGGCTCCCGGGTGCGCAGGCAGTACCTGCCGCACGCCCGGGTCGAGGACGCCCGGATCGTCTCGATCGCCGCGAAGCTGCCGATCACCCCCGAATCCCGGGCCCTGCTGCCGGAGCACGTCCGCGAGGGCATCGGACTGGTCCTCGGCCCCAAGGGCGGCACCTGCATCCTGCACACCATGGAGTTCCCGTGGGACCGGGAGGGCCGCGTCAAGGACGGCATCGGCGGCAACGACGCCGACCTGGTCGAGCAGTGGCCCGGCCTGCTGTTCGACAACACCCGCGACTACATCAACTGGGGCTTCTGGGCCTCCACCGACAAGTTTCCGCCCGACGTGATGAAGCGCAGCGGCCAGGAACTGATCGACCTCGTCCTGGAGATGACGCCCGGGTGGCACCCCGACCTGCGGGAGCTGTTCCGCCTGGGCGACCCCAGTACCTGCTTCCCCATCAATATCCGCACCTCCGTTCCCGTCCCGCAGTGGCCCACCACCAACATCACCCTGCTCGGCGACGCCATCCACACCATGACGCCCGGCCAGGGGGTGGGCGCCAACACCGCGCTGCGCGACGCCGCACTCCTCACCCGGAACCTCACCGCCTTCCGAGACGGCCGCCTCGGTCTCCACGACGCCATCCGTGACTACGAGACCAAGATGATCCGCTACGGCTTCGAGGCCGTCCTGGCATCGAAGAAGCAGACCGGCGGCGACCAGCCGATCCACAAGCCGTACGTCGGGCGGCTGGCGCTGGCCGGCCTGCGCTCGTACTTCTTCGTGGCCTCGCGGGTGCCGTCCATGAAACAGAGGATGGCGGACGCCATGCACACCTACCGGGGCGGGGACCGGGACGACGACGTCCCCCCCGGCCCGATCCCCGGCCAGTGACACCCGCCCACAGCCTGAGGAGCAACATATGGACATCGGGGTTTGCCTGCCGATCGGCGTGCCTGGCGCCCGGGGCAGCGAGTTGATCGAGTTCGCCCGCCGGGCGGACAGCCTCGGCTTCAGCAGCCTGACCGTCACCGACCGGGTGGTGTACGACAGTTACGACAGCATCGTCGCGCTCTCCGCCGCCGCCGCGGTCACCACCCGGATCAAGCTCGTCACGGCCATCCTGCTGCCCGCCTACCGGCCCAGCACCGTTGAACTGGCCAAGCAGCTCGCCAGCCTGGACCGGCTCTCCGAGGGCCGCCTGGTGATCGGTGTCTCCGCCGGCATGCGCGAGGACGACTACGCCGCGACCGGTACCGACTTCGGCACCCGCGGCCGCCGCCTGGACACCATGCTCCAGGAGCTCCGGGAGGTCTGGGCGGGCAGGGGCCCGACACCCGGCGTCGGCCCCCGCCCCGTCAACGGCGACATCCCGCTGTGGGGCGGTGGCCACTCCCCGGCCGGTATGCGCCGCGCCGCCCGGCACGCGATCGGCTGGATCTCCCCCGGCGGCCCGCCGCAGCGCTTCGCCGACCAGGTGGAGGGCTTCGGCAAGCTGTGGGCCGAGGAGGGCCGCACCGGCACCCCGAGGACGGGCGCCAACTGCTATGTCGCGCTGGGTCCGGACGGCAAGGAGCACGCCCGCGAGCACATGCTCGGCTACTACGCCTACATGGGGAAGCTGGCCGAGCACCTGGCGGCCGGCGCCATCACCGACGCCGACACGCTCCGTGCGGTCGTCGACGGCTACGCCGCGGCCGGCTGCGACGAGCTGTTCCTGCTGCCGGTGACGGCCGACCCCGGCCACCTGGACCTGCTCGCGGACGCGGTACTGCGCTGATGCCCGGAACCGCACTGACTCCGGGGGCTGCGGGCCGCCGCACGACGGACCGCAGCGCCGTGGTGATCGGCGGCGGGATCGGCGGGCTGGCCGCCGCCGTCGGACTGCACCGGATCGGGTGGCGCGTCACCGTACTGGAACGTGCTCCCGAGCCGCGCGAGTCCGGCGCCGGGATCTCGTTGCTGACCAATGCCCAGCGCGCACTGGACCGGATCGGCGTCGGGGACGCGGTACGGGCGAAAGCGGCGTTCATGGCGCCCGGGGGAGAGGGCCTGCGGCTCGTCTCCGGGCGCCGCCTGCAGCCGCCGGCCGATCCGGCCTTCCTCCGCGAAAGGGGCCTGTCCCTCGCCGTGCTGCCCCGCCCCGCCCTGCACGGAGCGCTGCGCGACGCACTCCCGGACGGTGCGCTGCGCACCGGCGCCGACGTCACCGGCGTCGTCGACCTGGGGGACGCCGCCGCAGCCGTCTACCGCACACCGGAGGGCGAGCGGACCGAGCGCGGTGATGTCGTCATCGCCGCCGACGGCGCGTTCAGCCGGATCAGGAGCGCACTGTGGCCGCAGGTGCCGCCGCCCGTCTACAGCGGGCACAGCGTCTGGCGGGGCATCGCCGAGGGGATCGACAGCGCCGCCGAGCCCGGCGGCAGCACCTGGGGGCGCGGCCTGGAGTTCGGCCGTATGCCGCTCGGCGGGATGCGCGTCTACTGGTTCGCCGTCGCCAACACACCGGAAGGCCGGCGCTTCCCCGACGAACACGCCGAGGTGCGGCGGCGGTTCGGCTCCTGGCACCAGCCGATACCCGCACTGATCGCCGCGACCCCGGCGGACCGCGTGCTGCGCCACGACGTCTTCGAGCTGGTGCAGCCGCTGCCCTCGTACGTGTCGGGACGGGTGGCGGTGCTGGGCGACGCCGCGCACGCCATGACCTCCGACCTCGGGCAGGGCGCGTGCCAGGCGCTGGAGGACGCGGCCGTGCTGTGCGCGGTCCTCGCGGCGGAGGACGACGTCCCACGGGCGCTCGCGGGCTACGACGAGCAGCGCCGGCCGAGGTCCCAGTCGATCGCCGAAGCATCGCGCAGGATGGGCGAGTTCAAGCTGACCGAGCGGCGCTGGCGGCTGCTGCGGCGCAATGCGCGGATGCGGCGGACGTCGCCGCGTGAGAGCCGGCAGGGCCTGGCCACGGTGGGCGACTGGCACCCGCCCGTGCTCCCTGCGTCCGCGCCCGCGCCCGCGCCCGCGCCCGCGCCCGCGCCCGCGCCCGCGCCCGCGTCCGCATCCGTTCCGCGAGGTGAACCCCGA
This sequence comes from Kitasatospora sp. GP82, assembly GCF_029892105.1. GTDB lineage: Bacteria > Actinomycetota > Actinomycetes > Streptomycetales > Streptomycetaceae > Kitasatospora. Next base: position 35,349 of record NZ_JARZAJ010000042.1, read on the forward strand.
TGATCCTGGTGATCGGTGCCACCGGAACCGTGGGCCGCGGTGTGGTGGCCGGGCTGGCCGCCGCCGGACGGCGGGTCCGCGCCTTCACCCGCGATGCCGCCGCAGCAGCAGCCGGCCTCGGCCCCGGCGTCGAACTCGCCGAAGGCGACCTGGCCAGGCCGCAGACCGTGCGCGCCGCACTCGACGGTGTGGACGGCGTCTTCGTGCTGTCGCTCGGCCCCGATGCCGCCGAGCACGAGTCGGCCGTCGCCGAGGAGGTGCGCCGCTGCCGCGTCCGCAGGGTCGTGAAGCTCTCCTCGGTCGCCGCCGACGAACCGGCGGCCGGATCCTACGGGCGCGCCCACGCGGCCGGCGAGCTGGCCTTCGCCCGTTCCGGCGCCGAGTGGACCGCGCTGCGCGCCGCCGCCTTCATGTCGAACGTCGTGCAGTGGCGGGCGTCGATCGCCGCCGAGAGCAGGGTCTACCAGACGTACGGCGACATCCCGAGGGCCGTCGTCGACCCGGCGGACGTCGCCGCGGCCGCGGTCGAGTGCCTGACGTCCGACGGTCACGGCGGGCGGATCTACCGGCTCACCGGCCCCGAGGCGCTGACAGCGCCTCAGCAGGCGGCTCGGATCGCCGCCGCACTGGGGCGGCCCCTGGAGTACGTCGAGGCGCCGCGGGAGGCCGCCGCCGAGGCGATGGCCGCCGGGGGTCTGCCGCCCGCGTTCGCGGCCGGTCTGCTGGACGCGCTCGCCGACTCCGACCCGCGCCGAGGCGGCACGCCGCTGCCGACCGTGCGGCACCTCACCGGCTGCCCGGCGGGCACCTTCGACACGTGGCTCGCCAGCCACCTGGACGAACTCGCCCCGCAGCGCGGGCCGGTGGACTGACCGCTCGACCGCCGCTCAGGTGCGGCTCAAGCCGCGCTCGATCGCGATGACCGAGTTTGGGACAGCAACGCTCTTGGTACGAAGGCCGCCGAAGGCGGCGGGAGGGGTGCGAGATGGATCTGGGTCTGTTGGACGGCCGCCCGGCCGATGGGCGCTGAGCCCGCGATGCTGAGAGAACAACTCCGGGCACGCGCGGAGCCGCTGGTCGCCATGGTCCTGGCGCACCCCTTCTGGGCGGGGCTTTGCGACGGCACGCTTCCGCCGGAAGTCCTCTGGCACTTCGCCGAGCAGGACGCCCGCTACACGGTGCCCGCCTACGCGCGGGCACTTGCCCGCACCGCCGCCGCGGCGGACCGGGACGAGCACGGCGCACTGCTTGCGGGTGCGGCCAACGCCACCTTCGAGTCGCTCACCCGGATGTCCCGCGAGCTGGCGGAGTTGTCCGGCCGGTTCGAGGGGTTGGAACCGGCCGCCGGGATAAGCCCGTTGACGCTGGCCCACACCTCTTTCATGACGGCGGTCTCGACCACGTCCTTCGGTGCCGGTATAGGTGGTCTGCTGCCCATGACCTGGTTCCACCAGAAGGTGTGTCTCGACCTGAAGGAGCGTCATGTACCGGGTGGACGCTACTCGGAGTGGATCGACCAGTACTGCCCCGAGGACGGCTTCCACGGCTATGTCGAGACCTATCTCGGGATGATCGACGACTTCGGCCGTCGGGCGCCCGACGCCGAACTCACCGTGCTCGCCGACAGCTTCCTGCACGGCGCGCGCTATGAGCTGGCCTTCTGCGAGGCAGCCTGGCGGTTGCAGAGCTGGGCCGAACCGTACCGGCAGAGCGGTGACCCGGCCCTGCCGCGCGACAGCACGAAGGGGTCGAAATGACATCGGAAAGGAATGCACAGAACGTGACTTCATACGACGAGAACGTGCCCGTACTGATCGTTGGTGGCGGCTATGCCGGTCTGGCGACCTCGCTGTTCCTGTCGCACCACGGAGTGCGCTCGCTCCTGGTGGACCGTCACGCCGGCGTGACGGTCCAGGGCCGGGCGCGCGGCATCAACCCGCGGACCATGGAGATCTACCGCCCGCTCGGCCTCGAATCGCGCATCAAGGAGGCGGGCCGGCCCTTCGATGCGGACTCGGGCGTGGTCAGGTGCGAGAACCTGAGCTCCGAGTGGCACTGGATCATGCAGCAGGACTCGCCGCGCGCGCTGCCGGAGCTGACCGCAGGCGAGTTCGGCATGGCCGACCAGAGCACCGTGGAACCGGTCCTGGCCGAGGCCGCGCGCGCCAAGGGCGCCGAGATCCGGCACCACACCCAGTGCGTGTCCGTCGAGCAGGACGACGACGGTGTCACGGCGGTGGTCGAGGACCGCGCGACCGGGCAGCGGCGCACCGTGCGGGCGCAGTACCTGGTCGCCTGTGACGGATACCGCGGCACCATCAGGGAGAACCTGGGTATCCCGCGCACCGGTCGGGGCGTGATCCGCTCCTACGTGTCCTTCGTCATCAAGGCCGACCTGTCGGACCTCATGGAGAAGACGGCGCTGTTCTGGATCATCGGCGGGAACGGTGTGGCCGGCGGCTTCGTCACCCACGCCGTGCCCGGCCAGTGGGGCGTCGCCCTCACCTACGACCCGGACAAGGAGTCGCCGGAGGACTTCACGATCGAGCGGTGCGTCAAGGCGGCCCAGGGGCTGATCGGCCGCGACATCCCGGTCGAGGTCCTGGACAAGGCGGCGTGGGAGGAGGCGGTCGGCGTCGCCGACCGGTACCGCAGCGGCCGGGTCTTCCTGGTCGGGGACGCCGCACACGTGTGGCCGCCGGCCGGTGCGCTGGGCGCCAACTCGGCGGTGCAGGACGCCCACAACCTGGCGTGGAAGCTCGCCGCGGCGCTCAAGGGGCAGGGCGGCGACGCCCTGCTGGACAGCTACGAGGCCGAGCGGCGCGCCGTGGCGGTGGAGCTGGCCGACCTCACCGTCCGCAGCCAGGAGTCGCGGTTCGGGCCCACCCCGCAGGAGGACCCGCTGGAGCCCACGCTGTGCATCCTGGCCCAGCGGTACCGGTCCACGGCGATGATCGGTGCCGAGCACACCGGTGTGATCGGTGAGACGGTGGAGCAGCAGGCCAGGCCCGGCACCCGCGCGCCGCACCTGTGGCTCGACCACGAGGGCCGCCGCATCGGCGTGCACGACCTGTTCCACGACACCTTCACCCTCCTCACCGGGCCGTCGGGCGACGAGTGGAAGCGTGCGGCGGCCACGAGCGCGGAGCAGGCGTCCGTGCCGGTGCGGGCCTACCGCGTCGGTCCCTCCTCGGCCGGCACCGAACTGGTCGACGTCGAGGGCAACTGGGCGGCCCGCTACCGCCTCGGCCACGGCGGCGCGGCGCTGGTCCGCCCCGACGGCTACGTGGCCTGGCGCAGCGAGGAACTGCCGGAGGACCCGGCGTCCGCGCTCACCGACGCGCTCCACCAGGTCCTCGGTACCAAGGCCTGACGCCTGCCAAACGCGAAGGCGCCGATCCCGTTCGCGGGATCGGCGCCTTCACCTTTCGGGGTCAGCCGGCGGTGGCCCGGAAGAGGGCGACCGCGCCGCGGATCCGTACCTGGTACTCGGGGAAGTACTTGGCCAACTGCCGCTCCAGGCCGTGCGGATCGTCGCCCTGGTTCTGGAAGTTGCCGCGCCGGTGCTGCTCCAGCAGCAGCTTGTGGGTGAACCTGTTCATGGGGACGCCCTCGGCGAGGACGGTCGTCCCGAACAGTACGCCCCCGGGCCGCAGCGTCTCGGCGACGTGCCGGAGGATGACGCCCTTGCCGTCCCAGCCGCCGGGAATGGTGTGGAACACCAGGTTCATCGCGGCCGAGTCGAAGTGCTGCGCGGGCAGCGGCAGCGGGTGCATCAGGTTGGCCTGGCAGGTCTGCGGCCGGTAGCGGGAGAGCCGGCGGGCCGACATCTGCAGGCATTCCTCGCTGAGGTCGAGCAGGGTGATCTCGGGGTCCGGGGTGGGGAACCGGCAGCGGTCCACGAAGTATCCGGTGCCCGGCCCGATGTCCAGGTGCCGCGCGCCGACCGACGTGTCGTAGAGCCGCCGCATCACGTGGGCCGGGCAGCGCCACACCGCCGAGCAGAACAGCCCGAGCACCCATTTGTCGTAGATCGCGAGTTTGCCGCGGGTGTACACCTCCTGCGCGTGCGCGATCCGGGGATCCAGCTGCCCGGAGAGGGGAGGGCCGTCGGCCAGGTCGGTCATGTCGGTCTCCAATCAGATCGCCAACTCGACGTTGTAGCGGGTCAGCCAGGTGTTGAACTGCAGCGCCATCTCCAGGTGCATACGGCTGGGCCAGTCGTGCGCGTCGCCGGGGTTGCGCAGGGTGCGCCGCACCGCGTCGAGGTTCAGGTACGGCAGGATCGGCGCGCTGTCGTCGGCGACGAGCGCGGCCAGCTCGGCGTGGAGCATCCGGGTGTACGCGGGGTCCTGGGTGACCGGCCAGGGGCTCTTCTTGCGCTCCAGCACGGAGGCGGGCAGCAGGTCCCGGGCGACGGCGCGGAGGATGGACTTCTCCTGGCCGTCGAAGGTCTTGAGGCTCCACGGGGTGTTGTAGAGGTACTCGACGAGCCGGTGGTCGGCGTAGGGGAGCCGCAGCTCCAGGCCGTGCGCCATGGAGAGCCGGTCGCCGCGGTCGAGCAGCATGGGCAGCCACCGGGTCAGGGTGAGGAAGCCGATGGTGCGCATCCGGCTCTCCTCGGGGCTCTCCCCGTCCTGGTGCGGCGCCTGCGCCGCCGCCTCGCGGTAGGTGTCGGCGTAGTGGCCGCGCATGTCCAGCTTGTCCAGGAAGCCGATGCCGAACAGGTCCCTGCCCTGGCCGCCCCGGTTGCTCGGGTGGAGGCCCTCGTTGACCACCCAGGGGAAGGTGTCGGCGTTCACGCACTCCGGCTTGAACATCCAGTTGTATCCACCGAAGATCTCGTCGGCCACCTCGCCCACCAGGGCCACCGTGGAGTGCGTCTTGATCTCGCGCGCGGTGAGGTAGTTGGAGGTGTCCATGTCGCCGAGGGTGGACGGTCCGTCCTGCGCCAGTACGACCTTCAGGCGGGTCTCCCGGTCCATCAGGGTGTCCGGGCTGAGCCTGATGTTGACGTGGTCGGACGACAGGTGCTGGGCCACCTCGACCGCGTAGGGCTCGTCCGGCGAGAAGCGCACGTCGTCCCGCTGGAACTTCTCGACGTAGTCGTCGAAGGTGGTCACGAAGGTCCGGATCCGCTCGCCGTCCAGCTTCCACCGCCAGCCGGCGGCGATCGCGGTGACGGTGCTGGAGTCCAGGCCGCCGGAGAGCGCGGTGCACAGCGGGACGTCCGCCACCAGTTCGCGCAGCACGATGTCGTGGAGCAGCGAGCGCACCGTCTCGACGGTCTCCGGCAGGTCGTCGGTGTGCGGACGGGCCGTCAGTGTCCAGTACGTGCCCTCCCGCACCCCGTCGCGTCCGATGGTGAGGGTGTGGCCGGGCAGCACCTCCCGCATGTCGCGGAACACCGCCTGGCCGGGCTGCTTGGCGACGGAGAACAGCTCGCGCAGGCCCTCGCCGTCGACGACCGGGCGGACTCCGGGGTGGGCGAGCAGTGCCTTGGGCTCGGAGCCGAAGAGAACGCCGTCGGCCAGCCTGGTGTAGAAGAGCGGCTTGACGCCCAACCGGTCGCGGACCAGGACCAGTTCGTCGCGGCGCACGTCCCAGATGGCGAAGGCGAAGATGCCTTCGAGGCGCTCGGCGAAGGAGGGTCCCCACTCCAGGTACGCCTGCACCACCACCTCGGTGTCGGTGCGGGTGCGGAACCTGCGGCCGCGGGCCTGCAGTTCGCTGCGCAGCTGCTTGAAGTTGTAGACCTCGCCGTTGTGGACGATCACGGCCGCGGTGCGGCCGTCCTCCTCCACCGTCAGCGGCTGCGCGCCGCCGGCCAGGTCGATGACGGCGGTGCGGGTGTGCCCGAGCGCGGCACTGCCGCTCAGCCACAGGCCCTGGCCGTCGGTTCCCCGGCCGGCCAGGGCATCGGTCATTGCCTGTAGCACCGGCCGCTCGTGTGAGAGGTCGTGCCCGAAGTCCACCCAGCCGGCGATGCCGCACACGGGCGTCTCCTTCCGTCGATTGTGGTACCGCGTCCTTCGCGGGGACACCCCGGCCCCCGAGGGGCAGCGTGCAGGGGGAGGTTCGAGTAATCCTCGACGGCCGGTGGACCCGGTCGGCCGGGCCGTTCGACCGCAGCACCATCCGGGTTCGAGCGGCCGCCGGAAGCCTGTGTGCGGCTGGAGTGCCGGACGAGAGGTGGACGCTGATGAACTCGCAGGGCAGTACTCCCGACGGGCGAGGCATGGCCGGGTGGTTCGACCCGGGCCTGCCGCCGCGTCAGCAAGTGCTCGGATTCGTCTACGCCAAGTGGGCCATCGGGGCGCTGCGGGCGGTCGTCGAGGTGAAGGTGCCGGACGCACTGGCCGACGGCCCGCGCACGGTGGCCGAGATCAGCGCGGCGACGGGCACCAACGCGGACGCGCTCTACCGGGTGCTGCGGGCGGTCGCCGCCGCCGGGGTGCTCCAGGAGCGTGCGGACGGCCGCTTCGCGCTGACGCCGGTGTCCGAAGGGCTGGTGTCGGACGCCGAGGGCGGCATCCGCGACATGTTCCTGTTCGCCTCCGACCCCATGCTGTGGCGGCCGTACGAGAACGTGGCGCACACCCTGCGGACCGGTGAGGCGGCGTTCGTCCGGGCCTTCGGGGCGCCGTTCTACGAGTACACCAAGGCGCACCCGGACAAGGCGGCGGTGCTGGACCGGGCGATGCTGCAGAACCGCTACCCGGGCATGGACCGGATCTTCGACGAGTTCGACTTCGGCCGCTTCGGCCGCATCGCGGACGTGGGCGGCGGCCGGGGCCACTTCCTGGCCGAGCTGCTGCGCCGCCATCCCGGGACCACCGGTGTGCTGGCGGACCAGGAGCACACGGTCGCCGAGGCGAAGGAGATCTTCGACGGCTCGGGTCTGGCGGACCGGGTCACCGTCGTGCCGACCGACTTCTTCGTCGAGGTGCCGTCCGGCTGCGACGCGTATTTCATCAAGAACACGCTGCACAACTGGGACAACGACAAGGCCGTGCTGATCCTGCGGAGCATCAGGAGGGCCATCGGTGACACCGACGCACGTCTGCTGATCGTCGAGAACCTGCTGCGGGGCCCGGGGGAGTGGGACATCGGCAAGCTCATCGACGTCGAATCCCTCGCCGTGCTCGGCGGCCGCGAGCGCGGTCGTGAGGAGTGGAACCGGATGGCCGAGGAGGCCGGCTTCGCGCCCGCCAACGACCCGGTGCCCGGCGACGTCGCGCTGCTGGAGTACCAGCCGGTGTGACGCGGTCCTGGGACCGAGACCCCTCGAAGGCTCTTTGACCCCGGTCGACCGTGACCCCGGTCGATCGGTGCTGGTCGCTTTCAACGAATAGGTGTGCCATGTCGATGCCGCTTCCCGACCCGATGATCCTGCCGTCGCGGCGCAGTTGCCCGTTCGATCCGCCCGAGGAGTACGCGCGGCTGCGTGCCGAGCGGCCGATGAGCCGGCTGCGGCTGCCGGGCGGCCGGATCGGCTGGCTGGTCACGCGCTACGAGGACGTGCGCGCCGCACTGGCGGACCCGCGGACCAGCCCGCCGCTGATCCAGGTGACACCGGCCACCGAACTGCCGCTGCCGGAAACGGAACTGGAGGTCCCGCCCGGGGTGTTCTCCGCTCTGGACCCGCCGGAGCAGAGCCGCTACCGGCGTCTGGTGAGCCGCTATTTCACCCGCAAGCGGTGCCGTGAGATCGCGCCCCGGCTGGAGCAGATCATCGACGAGCAGCTGACCGCGATGATCGACCACGGGTCGCCGGCGGACCTGGTGCAGTGGTTCTCGCAGCCGATCCCCACCCGGGTGATCACCGAGATGCTCGGCATCACCGAGCAGCAGCGGCCCGACTACCAGCGGTGGATCCTGGCGATGCTGTCGCTCGACACCGGGCCCGAGCAGCTGCGCGAGGCCAGGGACGGGCTGTACGGGGGGTTGGGCGAGCTCGTCCGGGCCAGGCGTGTGGAGCCACGGGGTGACATCCTCAGCGACCTGCTCCACGGCGACACGCCGCTGAAGGACGACGAGGTCGTGGGCATCGGGGCGCTGCTGCTGATCGCCGGTCTCGAGACGACCGCGAACATGCTGGGGCTCGGGGCGTTCGCGCTGCTGACGAACCCCGCTCAGGCGGCGGCCCTCCGGGCCGACGAGGGGCTGCTCGACGTCGCGATCGAGGAGCTGCTGCGGTATCTGACGATCGTTCAGTTCGGTCTGACCCGCACGGCGCGCGAGGACCTGGAGATCGCGGGCCGGACGGTGCGGGCGGGGGAGACGCTCATCGTGTCGCTCGCGGCCGCCAATCGCGACCCGGAGCTGTACACCGATCCCGACCGCTTGGACCTGCGCCGCGAGCAGGCGCCCCATCTGGCGTTCGGGCACGGTGTCCACCAGTGTCTCGGTGCCCAACTCGCCCGTGTGGAGATGAAGCTGGCATTCGGCGCGCTGCTGCGCCGACTGCCGGACCTGCGCCTCGCGGTGCCGCCCGAGGAAGTCCCCACGGCCGGCGAGGACAAGGTGTTCTACGGCGTGCACTCGCTTCCGGTCGCCTGGTAGGCGCCGAGTGGCCGGGTCCGCGGCTCAGGCCGCGGACCCGGCCACTCGCATGCCGGTCAGCGTGCCCGCGACGGGTCGTCGACCGTGGTGTTCCGGCCCTCGCGGCGGGCGGCCAGCGCGTCGTCGAGGTACTCGCGGGAGAGCATCGCGGAGATGATCGCCACACCGCCGCGGTGGATGCGGATCTCGCTGTTGACGGCCGTGCCGTACAGGTGGATGCGGCGGCCGGCCTTGCCGGTGGGCCCCTGCGCGTCCTTGAGCCGCCCCTTCGCGGGCCAGCTCACGTCCCAGTGGTCGAGGGTGTCGCCGTCGGCGATCAGCAGCTTGACGGTGGTGTGGTGCAGGTCGAGGTGGAACTGGACGTCGTCGGGGACGTCCGGGGAGCGCAGGTCGAGGACGATGCTCGCGTCGCGGCCGCGGACGTCGAAGCTGTCCGCCGTCGTCCAGTTGCCCAGCCGCTTCGTCACGGTGTGGTCGGCGAGGATGCGCTCGGTGGTGTTGGTCATCTCGGTGGGTCCTTCCCCGGTCCGATGGTGCTCCCTGTGCTGACACTCATAGAGTTGCACCAAAACTAGTTGCAAGTCAACTAGTTCGTCGGAGACTGGTGACGCGAAACGTACGATGCGCCCATGACCGATGCACCGCTGCGCAGCTCCCCGCTCGCCCTGACCGTCCTGTCGCTGCTGCACTACCAGCCGCTGCACCCCTACGGCATGCAGCGGCTGATCAAGCAGTGGGGCAAGGACCAGGTCGTCAACGTCAACCAGCGCGCGAGCATCTACCGGACCATCGAGCGTCTGCTGTCCGCCGGGCTGGTCGAGGTCCACGAGGTCGGGCGCGACCAGCAGTACGCGGAGCGCACCCTCTACAAGGTCACCGAATCCGGGCGCCGGGTCACCCGCGAGTGGCTGCTGGACATGCTCGGGACGCCCAAGCAGGAGTTCCCGCAGTTCCCGGTGGCGCTGTCCTTCGCGCTCATGCTCACGCCGGACGAGGCACTGGCCGTCCTGGAGCAGCGCGCGGGCATCGTCGCCCGGACCCTGGCGCAGCTGGACGCGGCGTCGGCCGGCGAGGGCGACGAAGGACTCAGCCGGGTGGTGATGCTGGAGACCGAGTACCAGCGCACCATGGCGGCGGCCGAACTGCGCTGGCTCACCTTGGTGGTCGAGGACCTGCGGGCCGGCCGGTTCACCTGGTCCTGGGAGGAACTGACGGCCCTCGCAGGACCCTCGTCGCCCCTCGACGAGTAGGCCTGGCCCGACCCTGCGCCCCTGAGGAGTGCACGACCGCCCAGGACCCGGTTCGACAGGCTGTCGAGCCCGGCACCAGGCACCTTCGAGCACGCGTCCCTACCGTCCAGGTCGAGCGCGGACGACGTGGCGAGAGGGAGTGCGATGCTGCAGCAAGAACTCGCGGAGATCTGTGAACCGGTGCTGCACGAGGTGCTGAACCACCCGTTCTGGTCCGGACTGCGGGACGGAACGCTGCCCGGCGAGGCGCTGGCCCGCTTCGTCCGCCAGGACACCGGATTCCTGCTGCCGTCCTACGCCCGAGCCCTGGCCCGGTGCGCGGCGGCCGCACCCGACGACGCGGACACCAGGCTGTTCGGACAGTCCGTCGTCGGCACCCTGGAGGCCCGCGACGGGCTGCGCGAGGCGTACACCGGCCTCGCCGGCGAGCTGGGCCTGCCGGGGCTGGAGGAACGCGCCCCCGTCGAACCGGCCGTGGTGGCGCACACGGCCTTCTTCACGGCCGCCACCGAGACGTCCTTCCACGCCGGCCTGGGCGCGGTGCTGCCCATGGTGTGGTTCAACGCCGAGGTGTCCGACCACCTCAGGGACAACGCCGAGCCGGGCACCCGCTATGCGCCCTGGATCGCCGCCTACCACCCCGGGGAGTCGTACCGGTACGCGGTGCGGGCGTTCCTCGACATGGCCGACCGGGTCGGTGACCAGTCCCCGCCCCGGCTGCGCCGGCTGATCACCGATCACTTCTCCCGAGGCATCCGCCACGAACTCGCCTTCGCCGACTGCTGCGCCGCTCTGCCCGCGCAGTCGGCAGGAAAGGGCGCGCTGTGACCACCCAGGCTGCGACCACCCAGGCTGTGACCACCCAGGCTGTGACCACCCAAGAGCTCGACCTGATGGATCCGAAGACCTTCGGCAACGGGATCCCCCACGACCACTTCCGCCGGCTGCGCCGGTCCGACCGCCTGATCAGGGGCACGGACACCGACGGCGAAAGCCTCTGGCACCTGGTGCGGCACCGGGACGTCGCCGCGGTCTCCCGGGACGCCAGGACCTTCTCGTCCAGCCCGACCACCATGACCTCGATACGGAAGGTGGACCCCAGCCCGCCCATCATCACCTTCCTCGACAGCCCCGAGCACACCCGCATCCGCAAGCTGACGTTCAAGGCGTTCGCCCCGGCCCGGCTGGCCGCGCTCCAGGCGCCGATCCGCCGCATCGTCGACACACTGCTCGCCCAGGCCCGCGACAAGGGCACGTTCGACCTCGCCGAGGACATCGCGCTGCGCCTGCCGTTCGAGGTGCTGCTGGAACTGCTCGACATCCCGCACGAGGACCGCGACAGCATGCTCGGCTGGGCCCGGCAGACGGTGAACCTCGGCGACGAGGAGTACGACGGCGACGGCACCGCGGGCCAGGACTCCTTCCAGAAGATCTACGAGTACCTGCTGGACTTCGCCCGCCACCGCGCCGAGCACCCCACCGACGACTGCTTCTCGCTGCTGCTGGACGCCCGTCTCAACGGCGCCGGCCGGCTCGGCCTGCCGGACAGGCTCACCGCGGACGAGGTCGGCCTGTTCGCCTCGACGCTGATCACCGCCGGCAGCGAGACCACCTACTGCTCCGTCACCGGCGGTGTCCTCGCCCTGCTGGACTTCCCCGACCAGCTCGACCGGCTGCGCGCCGACCGGAGCCTGCTGCCCTCCGCCACCAACGAGGTGCTCCGCTGGGTCACCCCGGTGACGCACTTCGCCCGCCGGGCCGTCACCGACACCGAGGTCGCCGGGCAGCCCATCGCCGAGGGCGAGCGGGTGGTGATGTGGTACAGCTCGGCCAACCGGGACGAGGAGGTCTTCACGGACCCCGACCGCTTCGACGTCGCCCGCACGCCCAACCCGCACCTCAGCTTCGGCGGTGGCGGCCCGCACGTCTGCATCGGCAACGGCCTGGCCGTGATGGAGCTGCGGCAGTTCCTGGAGGGCGCCGTGGACCTGCTGCCGCAGCTGGAGATCACTGCCCCGCCCGTCCGCCCTGAGACCAACTTCATGAACAGCGTCAAGCACCTGCACATGCGCTTCCGCTGACCCGGCAGACACCTGGAGACCGTGACGTGGACGTGAACCAATGACCGCCGGTACCGACGAGCACTCGGCGGCCGAGCCCCGCACCGCCCTGATCACCGGCGCCAACCGGGGCATCGGCCGTGCCGTCGCCGCCGAACTGCACCGCAGGGGCCTGGGCGTGGTGCTGACCGCACGCGACGCCGAGGATGCCCGCGCCGCAGCCGGCGACCTCGGTCCCGGCGCGCGCTGGCACGCCCTGGACACCACCGAGCCGGACAGCGTCAAGCGCGCCGCCGAAGCGGCCGGACCGCTCGACATCCTGGTGTGCAACGCCGGTGTGCTCCTCGACGCGCGCACCGACCCGCTGACCGTGCCACTGGATCTCGTCGAGCGCACCCTGCAGGTGAACCTGCTGGGGACCTGGCGGGTGATCCAGGAGTTCGTGCCGTCCATGGTCGGGCGGGGCCGCGGCCACGTCCTGATCATCTCCAGCGGTACCACGGCGGAGTTCGGCGGGCGGCTGTTCGCCGGCACCCCCGGCTACTCGCTCTCCAAGAGCGCGCTCAACGGACTGACCACGATGCTGGCCACCCTGACCGAGGGCACCGGCGTCCGGGTCAACGCCGTCAACCCGGGACGCGTCCGTACCCGCATGATGCCGACCCAGCAGCAACTCCCCGAGGACGCGGCGCGGTTCATCGCCGACGTGGCGACGCTCCCGGACGACGGGCCGACCGGCCACTTCTTTACCGAGAAACGCAGCTTCACCGAGAAACCCGAACCCATCCCACAGGAGAGCCCATGCAATTCGACCTGACCGGCAGGAAAGCCGTCGTCACCGGAGCCGGCAGCGGGATCGGACTGGCGTGCGTACGGGCCCTCGCCGCCGCCGGCGCCCAGGTTCTCGGCGGCTCCCGCACCGTCGGCCCGGAGCTGCTCGCCGCCACCCCGCACACCCTCACGGTGGACCTGGTCACCGAGGAGGGGGCGCAGACCCTGGTGAAGCACGCGCTCGCCGAGTTCGGCGGCATCGACATCCTGGTCAACAACGTCGGCGGCGGTGTGAAGCTGGCCGCCGGCTTCCTCGACATCGACGACGACACCTGGCGCGAGGCGTTCGAACTGAACGTCCTCACCGCGATCCGCACCACTCGTCAGGCGCTGCCCAGCCTGGTCGAGCGCCAAGGGGCCGTCATCAACATCGGATCCATCAACGCCACCCTCGCCGACCCCCGGCTCGGCCACTACTCGGCCGCCAAGGCCGCGCTCGCCACCGTCGGCAAGTCGCTCTCCGCCGAGTACAGCCCCAAGGGCGTCCGGATCAACACCATCTCGCCGGGGCCGGTGCGGACACGGGTGTGGACCAATCCGGAGACCGCGCGCAGCGCCGGGCTCACACCGGAGGAGTTCATCGAGGCCGTGCCGAGGATGACCGGCCTGTCCACCGGCCGGATCATCGAACCCGAGGAAGTCGCCACCCTGGTCGTCCTGCTGGCATCCGGCAAGGTGCCCAGCATCACCGGCTCCGACTACTCCATCGACGCGGGGATGAGCCGCCCCGCCCTCCGATGACCCCTTCGGCCCGAGCCCTTCCGGGCCCTTCCGGCGGACGCCCGCCGGAAGGGCCCGTCGGCCTAGGCCCGGGTGTCCGCCGGTATCTTCGGCTGCGCGGGGAAGCCGTGGTCCTGGCGTGTCCCCGCCGCCCGGCCGCGCATCAGGAAGGCCGTCGCGAACGCGGCCGCCAACAGGCCGGCGGCGAGCCAGAACGTCACCTGCAGAGCTCCGTCGACATCTCCGTGACGGTCGGTCATACGGCTGAAGAAAACCGTGCCCAGCAGGGCGACCCCGATGCTGTTGCCCAACTGCTGGACGGAGTTCAGCAGTCCGGAGGCCGCACCGGTCTCGGGGAGGGAGACCATGGTGAGGGCGATGTTGTAGTAGGGGGTCAGCACGCCGCCCATGCCGAGTCCGAGGAGCACCAGCGGCGGCAGCAGCTGCCAGGTGGTGACCGCGTGGTTCCGGGAGACGACGGCGATCACCCCCACGGCCCCGGCGACCAGCAGCCCGAGCCCGCCCTGCAAGGTGCGCAGGCCGCCCCACCTGCGGACCAGCACCGCCCCGGCCACGGCGGAGCCGACGGCGGAGCCGAGCGTCCACGGCACCATGGCCAGACCGGCGCCCAGAGCCGTGAAGCCGTGCCCGGTCTGGAGCTGCACCATGAGGGCGAGCATCATGCCGCTCAGCGCGAGGTAGTACAGCACACCCACCCCGAGCGCGGCGACGAACCGGCTGTTGCGCATCAGCCCCGGCTCGATCAGGGGTACGCGGCCCGTCCTGGCCCGGCGGCTCTGGTGCAGGCCGAGGACGGCGAGAACCGGCACCGCAGCGGCCATGCTGACGAAGCACCAGGCGGGCCAGCCGGCTTGGAGCCCCTGCATCAGGGGGTAGGCGACCAGGACCATCGCCCCGGCGGCCAGCACCGTGCCGATCCCGTCGAGACGGCGCGCCCCGGCCCCGTCGGCGGGCCGGACGTCGGGGATGAACCTCCATCCGCCGACGATCGCGACGACGCCCAGCGGCACATTGACGAAGAAGACGGCGCGCCAGCCCGGCCCGAACAGACTGCCGGTGGCCAGTGCGCCGCCCAGGACGGGGCCGACGATCGCGGCCGTGCCCACGACCGGGCCCATCAGGCCGATGGCCTTGGGCAGTTCACGCGGCGGGAACAGCTCGCGCATGATGCCGAGGCCCTGGGGGACCATCACGGCGGTGCACGCGCCCTGCACGATACGGACCGTGATCATCATCTGCGGGTCGACGGACAGACCGGCCAGCAGCGACGCGAGGGTGAACCCGACGGTGCCGGCCAGGAACATCCGCTTGCGGCCGAAGATGTCCCCCAACCGCCCACCGGTGATCAGCAGGGAGGCGAAGGCGAGGGTGTAGCCGGCGGCCATCCACTGGAGGTCCGCGTAGCTGCCGTGCAGCCCGGTGCGGATCACCGGGGCGACGGTGTTGACCATCATGCCGTCGAGCAGGTCCATGCAGTGGGTGGTCAGGACCGCGGCGAGGGCGAACCAGCGCAGTCGGCCGGTGGCCGGTGCGGCGGTCGCTCTTGAGGCAGGGGCAGTCACGGGAGTCCTTTCGTCGAACAGCGCTCGAAGTGGCGCGAACTGTGCCCTCGTTCGCTTCAGAACCGGTCAAGGACCGCGTGGAGGCGGCCTTGAGGGGGCCTTGAGGCAGCGTGTCCACTCCTGGGCGGCAACCGCCCCGGTCGGGTGGTCGCACCGCCGAGGGTCCTTCGCCCTCCAGCGCGGCTCCAGCGTGATCCAAGCCGCTCTCAAGTGCTGTTCCCGAGGGTGTGGGTGCCGGCTTGGCTGTCGGTGCCGCGCCGCAGGAGCACGAGGGGAAGCGTCATGGATCTGGGTTTGGCGGACAGGCGGGTGCTGGTCACCGGTGCCACGAGGGGAATCGGCCGGGCGACGGCGAAGGTTTTCGCGGAGGAGGGCGCGCGGGTCGCGATCACGTACCACCGGTCGGAGACGGCGGCCAAGGAACTGGTCGAGGAGCTCGGCGGCGCGGACCGCGCCTGCGCGCTCCGCTACGACCTGGCCGATCCGGTGTCGATCGCGGAGACGGTACGCGCGGTCGAGGACCGCTGGGGCGGGGTCGACGTCGTGGTGGCCAACGCCCAGACCTGGGTGTGGATGAACCCCGAGGACATGGTGCCCTACCAGGACTTCCCGATGGACTTCTGGCTCAGCCGCTACCGGGAGAACGTCGAGGGGCACCTGTGGACGGTGCGCCAGGCCCTGGGCGGTATGCGCGAACGCGGCTGGGGACGGATCGTGCTGCTGTCGTCGGTCACCGCGACCCACGGCAACCCGGGCTCGGAGATCTACAGCGCGGCGAAGGCGTCCCTGCACGGCTTTGTGCGCGGGCTGATGTGGACCGGTGACGGCGTGCTCGCCAATGTGGTCGCGCCCGGCGGCACCCTGACCGAGAGTCTGGACGCGGTCGATCCCGAGCTGTTGAAGAAGGCCGTGGCCGAGACCCCCAGCGGCCGCCTGACCACCGCGGACGAGGTGGCCCGGCTGATCGTCTTCCTCGGTTCCGCAGCGAACGGGAACATCAGCGGCCAGGTCGTCCACCCCGCAGGCGGACGCTGAGCCGCGGGCTCGAGTCCTTTTCAGCCATCGCTTGAGCGATCGTCAGCCGAGTCACTCCATCCTCGCTGACACCACGCCTGCCGCCCGAAACCGCGGGCGGGCCGTGATCGCCACGTTCACAGTCGTAGGAGCATTGGTATGGGTATTACCTGGAGTTCGAACAGCGCGCGGCGTGCGGCGTCGCGCCGGAAGCCGCCAGGGCGCAAGGACGCCCTCGGTGCCGGCCTGAGAATGGCGGTCGGCCTGTCCCTGTGCGTCACACCGCTCGTCGCCGCCGCACCGGCCGGCGCGGCCCAAGCGGTCCGCTCGGGCGGCCAGCAGTACTACGTCGACTGCTCCGCAGGGAACGACGCGGCGGCCGGGACCTCGTCGGGGGCCGCGTGGCGCACCCTCGCCCGGGTCGACCAGGCCACCTTCCAGCCCGGCGACTCCGTACTGCTGCGCAGCGGCACCACCTGCACGGGTGTCCTGTCACCGCACGGATCCGGCACGGCGAGCCAGCCGATCGTCGTCAACTCGTACGGCGGCACCGCGCGTGCGGCCATCGACGGCGGCGGCGCCCGCGCGGCGGTCTTCCTCGAAAACGTGCAGGGCTGGGAGCTCCGCAACCTCGACATCTCGGACCGGGTCACGGCGGACGGCACCGCGCGCACCGGCATCTACGTGCTCCTGACCGACTACGGCACCGGCAGTCACTATGTGATCGACAACGTGAACGTGCACGACGTGACCGGTATCGACAGCACCGGGCCCGACTCGCAGGACAGCGGCGGCATCGTGCTCAAGGCCGCCGGGTCGAAGACCGCCACCGGCTTCAACGGGATCCAGGTGTCCAACAGCACCGTCTCGGGTACCGACGGCTACGGCATCGCCACCGAGTCGCAGTGGTCGAAGCGCACGCTGTTCCCGGGGGGCGAGAACACCTTCGTGCCGATGACCGGTGTGCGGATCACCGGGAACCACCTCTCGAACATGGGCGGTGACGGGATCGTCGTCCAGAACGGCGTCAACCCGTTGATGGACCACAACGTGGTCGACGGGTTCGGCCTGCGCGCCACCGCGTACCACTCCGGGGTCTGGGCCTGGAACTCGGACAAGCCCGTGATGGAGTACAACGAGGTGTCCCACGGCGCGAGTTCGCCGCCCATGATGGCCTTCGACGTCGACGGTGCGGACTCCGGCGTCGTGTACCAGTACAACTACAGCCACGACAACGGCGGCGGGTTCGTGACCTTCTGCGATGCGCCGGGGCAGCTGACCGACGGTGCGACGGTCCGCTACAACGTCAGCGAGAACGACCACGACGCCACGTACAACGGCATCACCTTCCCGGTCGTCTTCAACGGCTGCGGGGTCACCGAGACCAACATGGCCTTCTACAACAACGTGATCTACTCCACGGTCGCGAAGGCACTCATCGGCAACTACGGCCAGACCTCGGTCGCGTACCGCAACAACGTCTTCTACGGCAGGTCGGACGGTTCGACGATCACCGACTCGGTGGGCACCTTCGACCACAACCTCTACTACAACATCAACCCCGTGCCGGCCGGCGACCTGCACGCGGTGAAGGCGGACCCGCTGTTCACCGCTCCCGGCACCGGTAAGTGGGGGTACCGGCTGAAGTGCGGCTCCCCGGCGATCGGCGCGGGCGTACTGATCAACGACAACGGCGGCTACGACTGCTACGGCACCCCGGTGCGCAGCGACGGGGCGCCCAACATCGGCGCCTTCCAGGGAGCGTGCATCGAGTAGGACCCTCCGGCGGTACCGGACGGGCGGGGCGGACCATCACCGGTCCGCCCCGCCCGTTCCACCGTTCTCAGCCGTTGGCCTTCTTGATCGACCACTGGGCGATCCGCAGCGACATCTCCACCCCCTCGGTCGCGTACTCGACCATGGCCTTCTGGTACTCCGCCACCGCGTCCAGCAGCTCGCGCTCCCCGCGGTCGACGGCGGCCAGCAGCCGGGTCAGCGCCTCGGCGTCGCGGATGGCGGTGTTGGCCCCCACGCCGCCCGACGGCGGCATCGCGTGCACCGCGTCGCCGAGCGGCACCACGGGGCCGGTCTCCCAGGCCTCCACCGGCCGGGTGGCCCGCAGCGGCACGGCGAAGGTGGTCTCGGGCTGAGCAAAGGCGAAGATCTCCCGCAGGTCCGGGTGCCAGCTCCTGGTGCGGTCCATGACCAGGGCGCAGAGCTCCTCGCCGCCGAGACCGAAGAACTCCTCGTCCGTGACACCCAGATCCTCCCGGTGCACGTTGAAGACCGACATGTAGTAGTCGTCGCTGTCGACCAGCCCGGCCTCCGGCCACAGCCGCGCGGCGGCCTGCGAGGGCCGCTCGCGGAAGAGCATCGGCATCAGACCGAGGTGGTGCCCGTCGGTGCCGATCACATAGCTGAAACGGTCCTGGAGCGCCTCCGGCAGGCCGGCCGCGATCGCCGCGTCCCTCGGGATCCGCGAGAAGATCGTGCGGATCCCGAGGTCCTGCGGCACATCCCGGGGCCGGAGCCCGGCCCGTACCCGGGAGTTGGTGCCGTCCGCGGCGACCAGCACGTCGCCCCGGGCCGAACTGCCGTCCTCGAAGTGCGCGATCACCCCGCCGTCGGCCGTCTGCTCCAACTGCTGGAAGTTCTTGCCGAAATGGACCACCTCCTCAAGACCGGCCAGCAGGATCCGGCGCAGCGTCACCCGGTCGACGGCGTCGATCTTGTCGGGCAGCTCCGCCCGGGGATCCTCGAAGGCCGGTGCCCACTGCTCGACCAGGTGCTCGTCGTAGGCGACCAGACCGCTGTCGTCCCGGGTGTTCGCGGTCGCGGACAGCAACTCCGCCAGCCGGTCGGGCAGGCAGGCCCGCAGACCGGCCTCGCCCTCGGGGCTGATCCGCAGCCGGTAGCCCTGCCGCCGTCCGTCGGCGGACTCGTCGCGCTCGTACACCCTGACGTCGACACCGGCCTGCCGCAGCCCCTGGGCCAGGCAGAGTCCGCCGATACCGCCGCCGATGACCAGGACCCGGATGGGTGATCGGCTTGTCCGCATAGCCATCGACACCTCTCTCCACTACTTCGTACGGGGACCTTGGCACCGTGCGGTGCACCGCTCGGGTACGGCTTGAGGCTCTCGCCACCCCGGGTACCTCGACCCGCATCCGAGCCGGATTGAAGCCGGGCTGAAGCCGGACTGAAGAACGCCCTCCCACGCTGTGCAGGCCCCACCCCGTCCACGGCCGTCGACCAACCGGAGGAACCGTGTCCCGTCGTCTCTTCACCTCGGAGTCCGTGACCGAGGGGCACCCCGACAAGATCGCAGACCGGATCAGCGACACCATCCTGGACACCCTGCTCCGGCAGGACCCGACCTCCCGGGTCGCGGTGGAGACCCTGATCACCACCGGCCAGGTGCACATCGCCGGTGAGGTCACCACCTCCGCGTACGCGGACATCGCCACCCTGGTGCGCGAGGCCGTGCTCAGGATCGGCTACGACAGTTCCAAGAAGGGCTTCGACGGTGCCTCCTGCGGTGTCTCGGTGTCGATCGGCGCGCAGTCGCCGGACATCGCGCAGGGTGTCGACACCGCGCACGAGCACCG
>NZ_JARZAJ010000043.1 GCF_029892105.1 Kitasatospora sp. GP82
CGCTTCACAAAGCGAATCCGGCCACAATCCAGAAAAACACACAACAATTCGCACCGAGATGCGACGAGGCGCAACTCAGCACGGAGAGAAGAAATAGTGTTTCAGAGGATTGGCCACCCCGGGACCGTCCGCGCCGATGCGTGTCCGGTGCTCCCTGCCGAGCGACTAGAGAACACTACCCCTCCTCACACCTCGATGCAAACCGCCGGACCACCAGGTGCGACTCGCTGCGATCCGCCGCGATCCGTCAGTCTTGAGCGACTGCTCAGATCTCTGCCATCATGTCCGCCACCGAGATTGAGCAGTCGCTCAAATCATCAGGGGGGACAGTCATGCCCGGTTCCACCGGACGGCGGGCCAGACCCATCTACGTCGAGATCCAGATCGGTGCAGCGATCGACGTGGTGTGGGAGCTGACCCAGCGTCCGCAGCACCATCAACGCTGGGACGCGCGCTTCTCGCGGATCACCTACGCCGAGGCCTCTGCGCCACCACCAGCCGCAACGCCGTCGCCACCGCCAACCCGCTTCCGGTACACGCTCGGAGCGCGGCACGGCCCGGCACTGACCGGCACTGGGGTGACAACCGCCGAACGCTGCCGGCCCGACGGGACTCGGATCAGTGCATTGCGCTTCTCCTCCGACACGCGGCTCTCACCCCTGCAGGACGGCGCAGGCTACTGGCGCTACCTGTCCGTGCCCTCGCTCGCGGCCTCCACACCCGAGACCGTGCGGTTCGTCACCGGGTACGACTACCGGTCCTGGCCAGGCCGTCTCGGTGACTTGCTCGATCGGCGGCTGGTCCGGCCGATCGTCGGCTGGCTCACCGCCTGGTCGTTCGACCGGCTCCGACTCTGGGCCGAACGCGGGATCACACCGGAGCAGTCCCGGTTGAACGCCTTCTCCGAAGTCCTCGCCCGGTTGGTCCTCGCAGCGGCCGGTGCGCTGATCACCGCGCAGGCGTACGGAACAGCTTCAGGGGTGGCCGTCGGACTGACGGTGCTCGGACTCTCGACGCTCGTCCCGCCCTCGGCGGTCACTCCCGCTGCCCGGCGGTGCATCAGACATCCGCGTGATCGCCACACAGCCCGCGCGCCCAAGGCGCTCAGCACATTGGAGAGGCCATGACGACCGCACCCACACCCACACCCACACCGAAGCGGAGCACCGACGAGGCCCGCGCCACCGGGTCGATCTTCCAGCGGGCCCTCGGGGCCGACTTCGACCGCCTGCACCCGGAGATGCAGCGCCGGTTCGGTTTCTCCAGCCGGGACCGGATCGCCTGCATCGGGACGGGGCGCATGGAGCGGATCTGGCACGGATCCCGCCTGGTCACCCCCTTCCTACGGCTCGGCAGCCGCTTCAACATCCTCTTTCCCGAGCGAGGGCGCGACATCCCGTTCTCGATCGCCAACTACGCCTACCGGGACAGCTTCGGCCGCGAGACGGTGACCTTCGTTCGTACCTTCCAGTTCACGCGCCCGCGCCGCTTCGACGCGACGATGATCGCTTCGGACTGCCGGCCCGGCACCGTCATCGACTATTTGGGGACACATCAGCATCTCGCGGTCGATCTGGCTTTCCGGGTGAGTCCGTTGGGCGGTCTGGTGATCACCTCAGGGGACCAACGGGTCTCCGCGTTGCCGGGTTCGCCACGCTGCCCCGACGCCTTGACCGGTCGGGCCACCGTCCACGAGTGGTTCGACGACGGGCTCGGTCGGTTCCGGATCGACGTACGCGTCAGCAATCCGGTCGTCGGGCCGGTGATCGGCTATCGAGGGTCGTTCACCACCGACTATCTACCGGTCGACTCGGCGGGCATACCGATCCACGTCCGTCCCGTCCGGGAGTCCGCGCGTACCTGAGAGCCGGCGTCCTGAACGGGGAGTGAGTGTCCACAGGGCCGTCGCACCGTCCACGGTCCGGCCGCTGCGGACGGGCCGATACGCTGCACCGCATGGGCGACACACGGGAGAGGCTGATGGAAGCTGCCATCAGCGCGCTCAAGAGACAGGGCATCTCGGGTGTCTCGGCGCGGACGATCGCTGCGGAGATCGGGGCCAACCAAGCGCTGGTCTTCTACCACTTCAAGACCGTCGAAGGCCTGCTAGCCGCGGCGGCCATCCGGGAGACCGGGCTGCGGCTGGAGCGGTTCCGGTCGCGCCTCGACGGCGCGACTTCGCTGCGAGACCTGCTGCGGCTCGGGCGAGCACTCCACGAGGAGGAGCGGGCGCTGGGGAATGTGGCGCTGCTCGGGCAGTTCCTCGCCGGGGCGACCAGCTATCCGAAGTTGGCAGAGGTCACGGCCGATGCCCTGCGTATGTGGACCGACGAGATCCAGCGGGTACTGGAGCGGCTCTTCCTCGGGCATCCGCTGGCGGACCATCTCGATCTGCCCGGTCTGGCGCGGGCCGTGTCCGCCGCCTTCATCGGGTTGGAGCTCTACGACGGGGTCGATCCCGAAGGAGCTGCCGGGGCGTTCGCGGCGCTGGACCAGCTGGGCGCGCTCGTCGAGGTGGTCGACGGGCTCGGCCCGGTGGTGTCGAAGGCCGTTCAGCTCAAGCTGCGGCGCAGCGTCGGCGGACGGGCCCCGAATCGCGGCGACTGATCCGGCCGTCAGCCCAACAGGAGCGGCAAGGAGCAGCAGAGAACGGCAGAGGGCTGCCCGGACCGTCCCACACAGTCGGCGTGTGGTGCGGAGCTGGCAGCCCTCAACCGTCGGTCAGAGAGCCAGAGACCCAGAGAGCCAGAGACTCGGCAACTCAGGAGGTCCGGGCGTCGGATCGTCAGGACCCCAGGAGGTCGCCCCCGATCAGGAGTTGGTCGGGAAGCCCAGGTTGATACCGCCGTGCGACGGGTCGAGCCAGCGCTGGGTCACCGCCTTGCCGCGGGTGAAGAACTGGACGCCGTCGGGGCCGTAGGCGTGGGCGTCGCCGAAGAGAGACGCCTTCCAGCCGCCGAACGAGTAGTAGGCGACCGGCACCGGGATCGGCACGTTGATGCCGACCATGCCGACCTCGACCTCGTGCTGGAAGCGCCGGGCGGCGCCGCCGTCGTTGGTGAAGATCGCGGTGCCGTTGCCGTACGGGTTGGCGTTGATGAGCGCCAGACCTTCCTCGTAGGAGGAGACCCGGACGACCGACAGCACCGGCCCGAAGATCTCGTCGTTGTAGACGGACATACCGGGCTTGACGTGGTCGAAGAGAGTGGGGCCGAGCCAGAAGCCGTCGGCGGTGGGGGTGCCGGAGGCGTCCTCGGCGGCGATCAGGTGCTTACGGCCGTCGACGGCCAGCTCGGCGCCGTCGGCGAGACCGGACTCGACGTACGAGGTGACCTTGTCGCGGTGCTGGCCGGTGACCAGCGGTCCCATCTCGGAGTCGCCGTTGCAGCCGGGGCCGACCTTGAGGGTGGCCATCCGCTGCTTGATCTTCTCGACCAGCTCGTCGCCGACCGGGTCGACCGCGACCAGGACCGAGACGGCCATGCAGCGCTCGCCCGCGGCGCCGAAGCCGGCGTTGATGGCGGCGTCCGCGCTGAGGTCGAGGTCGGCGTCCGGGAGCACCAGCATGTGGTTCTTGGCGCCGCCGAGCGCCTGCACGCGCTTGCCGTAACGGGTGCCGGTCTCGTAGACGTACCGGGCGATCGGGGTGGAGCCGACAAAGCTGACGGCCTTGATGTCGGGGTGCTCCAGCAGGCGGTCGACGGCGGTCTTGTCGCCGTGGACGACGTTGAAGACACCGTCGGGCAGGCCGGCCTCCTTCCACAGCCGGGCGATGAAGTCGGCGGCGGACGGATCCTTCTCCGAGGGCTTCACGACGACCGTGTTGCCGGCCGCGATGGCGATCGGGAAGAACCACATCGGCACCATGGCCGGGAAGTTGAACGGCGAGATGATCGCGACCGGGCCGAGCGGCTGGCGGATCGAGTAGACGTCCACACCGGTCGACGCCTGCTCGGTGAATCCGCCCTTGGACAGCTGCGGGATGCCGCAGGCGTACTCGACGACCTCCTGGCCCCGGGCCAGCTCGCCGAGCGCGTCCGAGTGCACCTTGCCGTGCTCGGAGACGATGATCGAGGCGAGCTCGTCCTTGCGGGCGTTGAAGAGCTCTCGGAAGGCGAAGAGCACCTGGGTGCGCTTGGCGACCGAGGCGTTGCGCCACTCGGCGAAGGCCGATGCGGCAGCCGCGACGGCCTGGTCGACCTCGGCGATCTCCGCGAAGTCCACCTGTCCGGTCACCTGTCCGGTGGCCGGGTCGAAGATGTCGCCCCGGCGGGGCGCGGAGCCCGAGGTGGCGACGGGGGCACCGTCGATCCAGTGGGTGACGTGCTTGGTCCTGTTGAGCTTGCTCAAGGTCATCCTCCGAAGTCCCGTACGGCTCGCCTGCCGCCGGTCCCTTTACGGCGCCGCCCGACTCGGGCCGGGCGACGGGGATCACGGGGCTACCGCTCTCGACTCCAGTCTGCGGACCCGCAGGGCCCGCCTCAACGAACAGCATGACGGGGATCCTGGATTCAGCCTTACAGGTCGTCGGAAGGTCTTGGCGTTGACGGCCACTGCTCCGTTCGGTACAGCTCGGCGGCGGCCTCGTGCAGGGCGAGTTCGAATACGACCGGGTCGGTCAGGGCCCCCGAGCCGTCGGGCGGGACGAGCCATCGGACGCCGCTGCTGCCCCGCCGGGCGGGGTGCGGGAGGACGACCCAGGTCCCGGCTCCGGCGCCGCGCAGTCCGGTGCCGACCCAGCGCCCGGCCGTGCCGACGGGGACCAGGAATCCCAGGTGCTCGTCGCCGAAGTCTGCGTAGACCGGACCGGGTCGGGCCAGGCGGATCAGGACGGCGAGGGCGTGGTGCCCGAGCCGACCGGGCGCCAGCAGGACGTCCCACCGCTGCCCGGCGGGCAGGAGCAGCAGGCCGGATCCGAGGTGGGCCGAGCCCTGGGCGGCGGCCAGCCAGTCCAGTGCACCTGTCCGGGGAGTGCTCGCCATGGCGTGTCCTTCCTGGTCGGACGGTCACCAGGAAGAGGCCGCCCCGCCGGGGTTCTTACACGGTTCGCCACCGGAGTACGCATACGGACAGGGGGCGCATCCACGAACGGGATACGCCCCCACCGAGATCAAGCGGATCAAGCCGAGACCGTCGATCCGGACCGGACAGTCGGTTGAGCCCAGACGGTCAGCTGTCGAATCCGAGGCCGAGACGGTCGAGCGTGCGCAGCCACAGGTTGCGGTGCCCGCCGTTGTGGTCGGAGCGGTCCAGCGACCACTTGGTCATCTCGATACCGGCCCAGCGCACCGGCTCGGGCGGGAACGGCAGCGGCTTGCTGCGGACCATCTCCAGCGCCGTGCGTTCCGTCGTTTCGCCCGCCAGCAGGTCGAGCATCACCTCCGCGCCGAACCTGGTCGCGCCGACGCCGAGGCCGGTGAAGCCGGCCGCGTAGGCGACACGTCCCTTGTAGGCGGTGTCGAAGAAGGCGGAGAAGCGGCTGCAGGTGTCGATCGCGCCGCCCCAGGCGTGGGTGAAGCGGACGCCGTCCAGCTGCGGGAAGGTCTGGAAGAACTGCCGCGCCAGGGTGCGGAAGGTCTCCGGCCGCTGGTCGTACTCGGCCCGGACCTGGCTGCCGTAGTGGTAGACGGTGTCGTAACCGCCCCAGAGGATGCGGTTGTCGGCGGACAGCCGGAAGTAGTGGAACTTGTTGGCGCTGTCGCTGAGGCCCTGCCGGTTGCCCCAGCCGATGGCGGTCAGTTGCTCGTCGGTGAGCGGCTCGGTCATCAGGGCGTAGTCGTAGACCGGGACGATGAACGGCCGCACCCGCTTCACCAGGGACGGGAAGACGTTGGTGCCGAGGGCGACGCGGCGGGCGAAGACCCGGCCGTACGGGGTGCGGACGGCCGTACCGCTGCCGTACTCGGCCAGGTCCAGCGCCTTGGTGCGCTCGAAGATGCGGACGCCCTGGGCCAGGCAGGCGTCCTTGAGGCCCCAGGCCAGCTTGGCCGGGTGGAGCATGGCCACGCCGTCCTTGTCCCACAGGCCGCCGAGGAAGGTGGGTGAGTCGACCTCGGCGCGCAGGGCGTCGGTGTCGAGCACCGTCACGTCGAGACCGTACTGGGCGACGGCCTCCGCGACCTCGTGCAGCTCCTCCAGCTGGTGGGGCTGGGTGGCGATGTCGATCTCGCCGGTGCGCTCCCACTCGGCGTCGATGGCGTAGCGCTTGAGGGTGTCCTCGATGGCGCTGAGGTTGGCCGCGCCCTGGCGCTCCAGCTCGGCGAGTTCGCCGGGCCAGCGCGCCAGGCCGTTGCCGAAACCGTGGGTCAGACTGGCAGCACAGAATCCACCGTTGCGCCCGGAGGCCGCCCACCCCACCTCGTGGCCCTCGACCAGGACGACGTCCAGTGAGGGGTCGCGCTCCTTGGCGATGAGTGCGGTCCACAGGCCGGAGTAGCCGCCGCCGACCACGAGCAGGTCGCACCTGGTGTCGCCGACCAGCGCGGGCAGAGCCTGCGGCCGACCGGGATCCTCCAGCCAGAAGGGGGTGGGCTGAGCATCACTGAGCGCACGGGCAGAGTCCATGCTGTATCAGCTACTTTCTGGTGATCGTAGGTGATCGAAAGGTCATCAGTAGTGATGGAAGAAATATGACATTCGGTCAGGCCTGTGCCTTCCTGCGGTTGCCGATCCACTGACCGGCGACCGTCAGTGCCACGGCAGCGATGAACATCGCGGTACCGATCACATTGACCTGCACCGGAATTCCGCGCTGGGAGGCACCCCAGACGAACATCGGGAAGGTGACCGTGGTCGGTCCCGAGTTGAACTGGGTGATGATGAAGTCGTCGAAGGAGAGCGCGAAGCTGAGCAGCGCACCGGCCGCGATACCGGGAGCGGCGAGCGGCAGGGTGACCCTCAGGAAGGTCTGGGCCGGGGTGGCGTAGAGGTCCTGGGCGGCCTGTTCCAGGCGCGGGTCCATGGACATCACACGTGCCTTGACAGCGGTGACCACGAAGCTGAGGCAGAACATGATGTGCGCGATCAGGATGGTCAGAAAGCCGAACTGGATCCGCATGTTGAGGAAGAGCGTGCCCAGCGAGGCGGCCATCACCACCTCCGGCATGGCCATCGGCAGGAAGATCAGCGCGGTGGTCGCGGCCCGGCCGCGGAAGCGGTAGCGGGCCAGCGCGAAGGCGACCATGGTGCCGAGCACGGTGGCGCCGATGGTGGCCAGCAGGGCGATCTGCAGGCTCAGCGAGAGCGAGCCGCACATGTCGGCGACGCCGCAGGGGCTGGTCCAGGCGTCGGTGGAGAACTGCGACCACTCGTAGTTGAACTTGCCGACGGGCTTGTTGAACGAGAAGGCGAAGACCACCAGGTTGGGCAGGACCAGGTAGGCGAGGGCGAGGATGCCGGCCAGCACCGCCAGATGCTCGCGGATCCACTTGAAAACCCTGGACATCAGACCAGTTCCTCCGTCCCGGCCTTGCGCATGTAGACCGTCACCATGCCCAGGATCAGGGCCATCAGAATGAAGCTCAACGCGGCGGCCGTGGGGTAGTCGAGCACGTTCAGGAACTGCTTCTGGATACCGTTGCCGACCATCTGCTCGCTCGGCGAACCGAGCAGCTGCGCGTTGATGTAGTCACCGGAGGCCGGGATGAAGGTGAGCAGCGTGCCCGCGACCACGCCCGGCAGCGAGATCGGGAAGGTCACCTTGCGGAAGGTGGTGAACGGCCGCGCGTACAGGTCTCCCGCCGCCTCGTGCAGCCGGGGGTCGATCCGCTCCAGCGAGGTGTAGAGCGGCAAAATCATGAACGGCAGGAAGTTGTACGTCAGTCCGCAGACCACGGCGAGCGGGGTGGCGAGCACCCGGTGGCCCGAGGTCAGGCCGATGGCGTCGGTGATGCCCAGCACATGCAGGGTGTTGAGCGCGCTCACCACCGGGCCGCCGTCCGAGAGGATCGTCTTCCAGGCCAGGGTGCGGATCAGGAAGCTGGTGAAGAACGGCGCGATCACCAGGATCAGGATGACGTTGCGCCAGCGCCGGTTCGCCTTGAACGCGATGGTGTAGGCCAGCGGGTAGCCGACGGCGAGGCAGAGCGCGGTGGCGATGGCCGCGTAGCTGAACGAGCGGACGAAGTGCCACTTGTACTCGGCCAGGGCGTCCCAGTAGGTGGCGAAGTGCCAGGTGAGCCTGAAGCCCTGCTCCAGCGAGCCGGTCTGCAGCGAGGTGGAGCCCTGGTAGACCATCGGCACGGCGAAGAAGACGACCAGCCAGGCGATGCCGGGAAGCAGCAGCCAGTAGGCGGTCAGCTTCCGCCGGGGCTTGGTGGGAGGCAGCGGTATGACCTCGGGCGGTGCGGCCTCGGTGGTGGTGGTCACGCCGCTTCCTCCCCGGTGCCGGCGTCGATCGCCTGGGAGGCGTCGAGGCCGAAGGAGTGGGCCGGGTTCCAGTGCAGGACGACGGGGGCGCCGGGGGTGATCCGGGTGTCGCGCTCCATGTTCTGCTCGAAGACGGCGATCTCCCCTCCGCCCTCGGAGCGGACCACGTACTGGGTGGAGACGCCGATGAAGCTGGAGTCGACGACGGTGCCGCTCAGCTTGTTGCGGCCCTCGGCGACGGTCTCGGAGGCGTGCGCGATGGTGATCTTCTCCGGACGGACGCCCAGGTGGATCCGGGTGGCCTCGGTGGCGCAGCGGGCCCTGGGGACGCTGAGCCGCACCCCGGAGGCGCTGAGCAGCAGGTCCTCGCCGCTGCGGCCGGTGACCTCGGCGGGGATCAGGTTGGACTGGCCGAGGAAGTTGGCCACGAAGGTGGTGGCCGGGTTCTCGTAGAGGTCGGCGGGGGCGCCGAGCTGCTCGACCCTGCCGCCGTTCATCACCGCGATGGTGTCGGCCATGGTCATGGCCTCCTCCTGGTCGTGGGTGACGTGGACGAAGGTGATGCCGACCTCGGTCTGGATGCGCTTGAGCTCCAGCTGCATCTGGCGGCGCAGCTTGAGGTCGAGGGCGCCGAGCGGCTCGTCGAGCAGCAGCACCTGGGGGTGGTTGATCAGCGCGCGGGCGACCGCGACGCGCTGCTGCTGGCCGCCGGAGAGCTGGTGCGGCTTGCGGCGGGCGAGCGGGCCGAGCTCGACCAGGTCGAGCATCTCCTCGACCTGCTTCTTGACGTCCTTCCTGCCACGCCGGCGCAGCCCGAAGGCGACGTTCTCGAAGATGTCGAGGTGCGGGAAGAGGGCGTAGCTCTGGAAGACGGTGTTCACCGGGCGCTTGTAGGGCGGAAGCGCGGTGACGTCCTGGCCGCCGATCAGGACGGTGCCACAGCTGGGCTCCTCCAGGCCGGCGATCATCCGCAGGGTAGTGGTCTTGCCGCAGCCGGAGGCACCGAGCAGGGCGAAGAAGGAGCCCTGGGGCACCGTCAGGTCCAGTGGGTGGACGGCGGTGAAGTCGCCGTAGGTCTTGCCGATGCCGGTGAGGCGGACGTCTCCGCCGGCCGTCGCCGCGTCGCGCAGCTGCTCAGTCATGGTGTCTCTCTGTCAGGTGCCGTACTACAGATGCAGGGGCCGATGTGGGTCGGCGCCGATCGACTCAGGCGCCGATCAACTTGGAGAACTTGCCCTCGAAGTCCGTCTCCTCGGCCTCGGTGAGAGTACGGAAGACGTGGACCTTGGCGGCCATCTCCGGGGTGGGGACGACCAGCGGGTTTTCGGCGACGTCGGGGGCGAGCCTGGCGAGCTCGTCCTTGATGCCGGCGACCGGGGACACGTAGTTGATGCCCGCCGTGAGTTCGGCTGCGATCTTCTGCTGATAGTAGAAGTTGATCAGCAGTTCGGCGTTCTTCTTGTGCTGGGCCCTGGCCGGGATCAGCAGGTTGTCGGTCGAGGCGACGTAGCCCTGGTCGGGGATGACGTACTCGATGTCGGGGTTGTCGGCCCTGAGCTGGATCAGGTCCCCGCCCCAGGCCAGGCAGGCGGCGATGTCGCCCGAGGACAGCTCCTGGCCGTAGTCGTTGCCGGTGAACTTGCGGATCTGCTTGTCGTCCACGCCCTTCTGCAGGCGGGCGATCGCGGCGTCGTAGTCGGCGGTGGTGAGCTTCGCCGGGTCCTTGCCCTGGTCCAGCAGCACCATCCCGACGGTGTCCCGCATCTCCGAGAGGAAGGTGACCCGGCCCTTCAGCTCGGGGTCGTCGAGGAGTTGGCTGACGCTGGTGACGGGCTTCCCCCTGGTGGCCTTCCGGTTGTACGCGACCACCACCTGGATGCCCGCCCACGGGTAGGAGTACCGGTTGCCGGGGTCCCAGTCAGGGACGCGGAAACGATTCTCCAGATTCAGGATCGCGTTGGTGACGTTCGCCGGGTCGAGCCGCTGGACCCAGCCGAGCCGGATCAGGCGCCCGGCCATCCAGTCGGTGAGCACCATCAGGTCCCGGCCGGTGTCCTGACCGGCCGCCAGCTGCGGCTTGATCTTGCCGAAGAATTCGACGTTGTCGTTGACGTCCTCGTTGTACCTGACCTTGACGCCGGTGGCCGCGGTGAACCCGTCGAGGGTGGGGTGGCGGTCCTTGTTCTTCTCGTCGACGTCGATGTACAGCGGCCAGTTGGAGAAGTCGACCACCTTCTCCGAGTCGGAGAGGTCCTTGACGGAGCTGTCGGACACCTCGCCCGCACTGCTCTTCGCGGGCGGGATGCCGCAGGCGGCGAGCGAACCCGCACCGGCCATCAGGACCGTGGCCCGCAGCAGCATCCGGCGGGTCAGCGCGGCCCGGCCGCTGGTCAGACTGCGTTCCCACGCCTTGCGGACGGGCTCGGGCAACCCGTCGACGATCTCGTTGAACTCCATGCGGGGGACGACCTCCTGGGGGAAGAGGTGGGGAGCCGGCCGGGCGATCTCGACTCGCGGGGCCGGCTCCCGGCGGGGGCTATCTGTCTCCGAAGATCGTGCGGTGCCAGTCCTTGCGGGCCACCGCCGTGGTGTCGTACATGACGTGCTTGACCTGCGTGAACTCGTCCAGCGAGTACTGGGACATGTCCTTGCCGTAGCCGGAGGACTTGTAGCCGCCGTGCGGCATCTCGCTGATGATCGGAATGTGGTCGTTGACCCAGACGCAGCCGGCCGCGATCTCCCGGGTGGCGCGCAGCGAGCGGTGGACGTCCCTGGTCCACGCCGAGGCGGCCAGACCGTACGGGGTGTCGTTGGCCAGCCGCAGCCCCTCCTCGTCGCTGTCGAAGGGGAGGGCGACCAGCACCGGGCCGAAGATCTCGCCCTGGACCACCTCGCTGTCCTGGGCGACATCGGTGATCAGGGTGGGGAGGTAGTACGCGCCGAGCGAGAGGTCGGTGCCGTCGTGGCCCTTGACCGGCGCCTGCCCGCCCGCCACCACGGTGGCGCCGTAGGAGCGGGAACGCTCGACGAATCCGGCCACCCGGTCCCGGTGGGCGTACGAGACCAGCGGGCCGAGGTCGGTCTGCGGGTTCAGCGGGTCGCCGAGGCGGACCGCCGCGAACAGCTCGGCGACGCCCGCCACAAAGGCGTCGTACAGCGGGCGCTGGACGTAGGCGCGGGTGGCGGCGGTGCAGTCCTGGCCGCTGTTGATCAGGGAGGCGGCGACCGCGCCGTGCACGGCGGCCTGAAGATCGGCGTCGTCGAAGACCACGAACGGGGCCTTGCCGCCGAGCTCCAGATGGGTGCGCTTGACGGTGGCGGTGGCCAGCTCGGCGACCCGCTTGCCGACAGGGGTGGAGCCGGTGAAGGAGACCATCGCGACGTCGGGGTGGGAGATCAGATGCTCACCGGCACTGCGGCCGGCGCCGGTCACCACGTTGACCACACCGTCGGGAACACCCGCCTCGGTGCAGGCCCGAGCGAACATCAGCGAGGTCAGCGGGGTCAGCTCGGCGGGCTTGAGCACGACGGTGTTGCCCGCCGCGATCGCCGGGAGGATCTTCCAGGCCGCCATCTGCAGCGGATAGTTCCACGGGGAGATGGACCCGACCACGCCGATCGCCTCGCGGCGTACGTACGAGGTGTGGTCGCCGGAGTACTCCCCCGCCGCCTTGCCCTCCAGGTTGCGGGCGGCCCCGGCGAAGAAGGAGGTGTTGTCGATGGTGCCGGGGACGTCGAACTCGGTGGAGAGCTTGATCGGCTTACCGGTCTGGGCGGTCTCCACCCGGGCGAAGTCCTCGGCCCGGTCGGCCAGGATGCCCGCCAGTTCCAGCAGTACCTCCGAACGGGCCCCCGGCGTGGCGCGGGACCACTCAGGAAGTGCGGCCTTCGCGGCGGCGACCGCCGCGTCCACGTCGTCGGTGGAGGCGAGCGTGACCTGCTGGACGACGCTGCCGTCGGCCGGGTTTACGACCTGGAAGGGCTCGGTGCCCGTGCCTGCGGTCAGCCGACCCGCGATGTACTGCGCGCCCGCACTGAGACTGGTCAGGTCCATCAGATTCCTCCATGTGCCCGGTGGTTCGACGGCCGCGCGACGAGGTGACTGCCTGGTCACCGCCGGGCGGCCCGGGGAAAGCCGAGTCGGCCGACCGCCGGGTTTGCGCGATCCTGGCAGGCTCGGGCTGCTTCCACAAGGGATTCCGCTGTTGCCTTCTCGTTACGCCACGGATTCCGACGGTGATCTCCGGCTCTCTCCATTTGCCGACCCGCTGACCTTGCCTGCTGCGGCATCCGGGTGACAAGGGTCACTCCGACAGGCCGGCCGAGAAGCGCCTTACAAGGTGCAAGGCTGCGAAGTGGGCAACAGAGCGTCTGGGCGATGGATGATTTCCCTGACACTCTGATCGCCTGGAGGCCCGCGATGCTCCCCACCGTCGCCCGCGTACTCGACCTGGACGTGATGCGACGCGGCCTTCCCGAGGTGGTGGCCGGCGCCGCCCAGCTGGAGCGCCCGGTGCGATGGGTGCACGTCAGCGAGCTGCCCGACGTCGCCGGAATGCTCCAGGGCGGCGAACTGGTGCTGACCACCGGGATCGCCCTGCCCGAGGACCGTGAAGGGCTGGCCAGGTACGTCCGGGAACTGGACGAGGTCGGGGTCGCCGGGCTGGTGATCGAGTTCGGCCGACGCTACTTCGACACCCTGCCGCGTGCCCTGGTCCACGCCGCCGAGCAGCGCGGTCTGCCACTCGTCGCGCTCCGCCGCGAGCTGCGTTTCGTCGCCGTCACCGAAGCCGTGCACGCCCTGGTGGTCAACGCCCAGCTGGAGCAGCTGCGCACCTCGGAGGCTGTCCACCAGGTCTTCAACGAGCTGGCCGTGGAGGGCGCCGAACCGGTCGAGGTGGTCCGCCAGGTCGCCCAGCTTGCCGGGCGTCCCGTGGTGCTGGAGAACCTGGCGCACCAGGTGCTCACCCACGATCCGGCCGGGCGTCCGGAGAGCGAGCTGCTGGAGGGCTGGGAGCGCCGCTCGCGCGGGGTCCGCCCGCCCGGCCGGACCGGCTACGACCCGCGCAGCGGCTGGCTGGTCACCGCGGTCGGCGCACGCGGCCAGGACTGGGGCCGGCTCGTCCTGGTGACGGAGCCGGGTCCGCTGCCCGTCGGCACCCCGCACCCGCACGCCATGCTGCTGGAACGCGGCGCCGCCACCCTGGCGCTCAACCGGCTGGTGGTCCGCGACCGGGAGAGCCTGGAGCGACAGACCCACCGCACCCTGATCTCCGGCATCCTGACGCACTCGCTGACCGTCTCCGAGGTCGCACTGCGCGCCCAGGCCCTGGGTGTGCCGCTGGAGAGCCGCCGCCTGGTCGGGGCGGTGCTGCGGCAGCGCAGCGGGCCGATCCCGGCCGCCCTGGAGGCCCAGGCCAGACTGCGCGACTTCACCGAACTGGCCGCCACCGCGATCCGGACCTGCCGCCTCTCCGCCCTGGTCGGCGCTCTGGACGACGAGGGCGTGGGCCTGCTGATCGCACTCGGTTCACAGCAGGACGAGCACTCCGCGCTGGAGTCCTTCGCCGCCGCCCTGCGCAAGCTGGTGACCGATGGTTCGCGGGACGCCTCGGCGCCCGCCCCCGAGCCGGTGATAGCGGTCGGCTCCTCGGTGGGCTCGGTCAGGGACGCCCGGCGCACCCTGCTGGAGGCCGCCCAGGTCGCCGACGCCGCCCTGCACGACGCCCCCGGCGGCCGGACCGCCTCCTACTACCGGCTCCCGGACGTCCGGCTGCGTGGCCTGCTCCACCTGCTGCGCGACGACGCGCGCTTGCAGACGTACGTCGAACGCGAGCTGGGTCCGCTGCTGGCCTACGACGCGGAGCACGGCGGGCAGCTGGTGCAGATGCTGCGGATCTACCTGGACCAGGGCCGCAACAAGTCGGCGGCGGCCGACGCCGCGCACCTGTCCCGGCCGTCCTTCTACGACCGGCTGCACAAGGTCGAGCGGATCCTCGGCGTGGACCTGGACCAGGTGGAGTCCTGCCTCTCCCTGCACGTCGCCCTGCTCGCCCTCGACGCCGTGCGGCGCTGACGCCCCGTCAGACTCCTGCCACCTTGCCCCAGATCTGATGGAACCCGGGACGCTCCTCGGCCGTGACGTCCCGCATGGTGTGCAGCTTGGCGCGTATCTCGTCGGTGGGGAAGATCAGCGGCTCGTCGGCGAGAGCGGCCGTCACCGGGTCCTCGTTCTTGGCCAGCACCTCGCGGGCGGCCGGGACCGGGCAGATGTACTGCACGAAGGCGGCCAGCTTGGCCGCCACCTCGGGCCGGTAGTAGTAGTCGATCAGCAGCTCGGCGTTCTGCTTGTGCTCGGCCTTGTTCGGGATCATCAGACTCTCGGCCCAGAGTTCGGCGCCCTCCTCGGGCACCACGAACTCGATGTCCGGGTTGTCGGCCTTCAGCTGGATCGCGTCACCGGAGTACGCCTGGCAGGCGATCGCCGCACCGGAGGCCAGGTCACTGGTGTAGTCGTTGCCGGTGAAGCGGCGGATCTGCTTGCGGTCCACCATCTTCTGCACCTGGTCCATGGCCTTGTGCGCGTCGTCGGCAGTGAACTCGGCGATGTCGGCGCCCTGCGCCAGCATCAGCAGGCCAAGCGCCTCGTCCATCCCGGCGAACAGGGTGACCCTGCCCTTGAGGTCGGGCGCCCAGAGGTCGGCGGTGGACTTGATCTCCCGCCCGAGCGCCTTGCGGTTGTAGGCGATCCCGGTGATCCCGGACTGCCAGGGCACGCTGTTCCTGCGCCCGGGGTCGAAGGCGGGGCTGGCGAGCTGCGGGTCCAGGTACTTGGTGACGTTCGGCATCCGGTCCCGGTCCATCGACTGCACCCAGCCGAGCTTCACATAGCGCCCGGCCATCCAGTCGCTGATCACCATCAGATCCCGGCCCGGACTGCCGCCCTGGGCGAGCACCGGGCTGATCTTGCCGAAGAACTCGTCGTTGTCGTTGATGTCCTCGGTGTAGGTGACCTCGATACCGGTCTGCTTGGTGAACTCCTCCAGGGTGGGCCGGTGCTCGGCCTTGTCGACGTCGATGTACTGCGGCCAGTTGGAGAAGGTCAGGGACTTGTCCCGCTCCGAGTGGTCGGGCGCCGAGCGCCGCTCCTCCGGCACGTACGCGGCGGGGATGCCGCAGCCCGACAGCGCGGCCGCGCCGAGCAGACCGGTGGCGCCGAGCAGGGCGCGGCGGGACGTGGTTGAGCGCATGGTCGAACTCCTGGACAGAGAACGTGGGGAAAGGGACGTGGGCAGGGGACGGCCCCGGGCCATGGGGGTGCCCGGGGCCGAGTCGGTGGCGAGGCGTCAGACGGTGTGCGCGTCCGTCAGCGTGAGCGCCTCGTCGAGGATCGCCAGACCGGTCTTGGCCTCCTCCTCGGTGACGGTGCAGGGCGGAACCACGTGGAAGCGGTTCATGTTGACGAAGGGCCAGAGACCCTCCCGCTTGCAGGCGGCGGCCAGCTCGGCCATCGGCGCGTTGTCGGCACCGGCGGCGTTGTACGGCACCAGCGGCTCGCGGGTCTCACGGTTCTTCACCAGGTCGAGCGCCCAGAAGACGCCGAGGCCGCGCACCTCGCCGATCGACGGGTGACGCTCGGCCAGCTCGCGCAGACCGGGGCCGAGCACATTCTCACCGATCCGCTTGGCGTTCTCGACAATGCCCTCCTCGGCCATCGCATTGATGGTGGCGACGGCGGAGGCGCAGGCCAGCGGATGGCCGGAGTAGGTGAGGCCGCCGGGGAAGGGCCGTTCGGCGAAGGTGGCCGCGATCTCGGCGGAGATCGCCACGCCGCCCAGCGGGACGTAACCGGAGTTGACGCCCTTGGCGAAGGTCATCAGATCGGGGACGACACCCCAGTGGTCGGCGGCGAACCACTCGCCGGTCCGGCCGAAGCCCGCCATCACCTCGTCCAGGATGAAGACGATCCCGTACCGGTCACAGATCTCCCGCACCCCGGCCAGGTACCCGGCCGGCGGGACGAGGATGCCGGCGGTGCCGACCACGGTCTCCAGGATGATCGCGGCCACCGTCCCCGGGCCCTCGAACGCCACCACCTGCTCCAGGTGCGCCAGCGCGCGCTCGCACTCCTGCGCCTCGTTCTCGGCGTGGAAGTTGGAGCGGTACGGGTACGGGCCCCAGAAGTGCACGATGCCCGAGACGCCGGTCTCGTTCGCCCAGCGGCGGGGGTCGCCGGTCAGCGCGATCGCGTTGGCGGTGGCGCCGTGGTACGAGCGGTAGGTCGAGAGCACCTTGTGACGGCCGGTGTGCAGGCGGGCCAGCCGGATGGCGTTCTCGACGGCCTCGGCACCACCGTTGGTGAAGAAGATCTTGTCGAGGTCGCCCGGGGTCCGCTCGGCGATCAGCCGGGCCGCCTCGCTGCGCGACTCCACCGCGAAGCCGGGGGCGATGGTGCAGAGCTTCGCCGCCTGCTCCTGGATCGCCGCAACCACCTTCGGGTGCTGGTGCCCGATGTTGGTGTTCACCAGCTGCGAGGAGAAGTCGAGGTAGCGGTTTCCGTCGTAGTCCCAGAAGTACGAGCCCTCGGCACCGGCCACCGCAAGGGGGTCGATCAGTGCCTGGGCGGACCACGAGTGGAAGACGTGCGCGCGGTCAGCGGCCTTGACGGCCTGCCCGGCGGCCGAGTCAGCGGTGGGGATGCTCATGCCGCTAGCGTAGGGAATCACCCCTGTGACATGCAGTTGCATCTTGTCAGGCGGTCCTCGCCACACCCGACAGCCTGACAGGCCCGAGGGCAACCGCACAGGTGCGGCATGCCGGCAGGTACGGGCATGCCAGGGGCGCGGGGAACTGTGCGACCAGCCCTATGGAAGGTGCATGGTCCTCGCGCAGTTCCCCGCGCCCCTGAAGAGCTCCGCTGGATCGCGGTCGTACTGCGCGCTAGATCGCGGTCATGACGTGCTTCACCCGGGTGTAGTCCTCGAAGCCGTACGAGGAGAGGTCCTTGCCGTAGCCGGACTTCTTGAAGCCACCGTGCGGCATCTCGGCGACCAGCGGGATGTGGGTGTTGATCCAGACGCAGCCGAAGTCGAGGCGGCGGGACATCCGCATGGCGCGGGCGTGGTCCTTGGTCCAGACCGAGGAGGCCAGCGCGAACTCGACGCCGTTGGCGTAGTCGACGGCCTGCTCCTCGTCGGAGAACTTCTGCACGGTGATGACCGGGCCGAAGACCTCGTTCTGGATGATCTCGTCGTCCTGCTTCAGGCCGGAGACCACGGTCGGGGCGTAGAAGTAGCCGACCTCGCCGACCCGGTGGCCACCGGCCTCGACCTTGGCGTGGGCGGGCAGGCGCTCGATGAAGCCGGAGACCTGCTTCAGCTGGTTGGCGTTGTTCAGCGGGCCGTACAGGACGTCCTCGTCGTCGATACCACCGGTCTTGGTGTCGGCCGCTGCCTTTGCGAGGGCCTCGACGAAGGCGTCGTGGATCGACTCGTGCACCAGTACCCGGGTCGCGGCGGTGCAGTCCTGGCCGGCGTTGAAGAAGCCCGCGACCGAGATGCCCTCGACGGCCTCGGCGATGTCGGCGTCCTCGAAGACCACGACCGGGGCCTTGCCGCCCAGCTCCAGGTGGACGCGCTTGACGTCCTTGGAGGCGGACTCGGCGACCTGGATGCCGGCCCGGACGGAGCCGGTGATGGAGGCCATCGCCGGGGTCCTGTGCTCGACCATCAGACGGCCGCTCTCACGGTCGCCGCAGATCACGTTGAAGACACCCGCCGGAAGCTCCAGCTCCTTGAGGATGTCGCCGATGATCCCGGCCAGCAGCACGGTGGAGGCCGGGGTGGTGTCCGACGGCTTGAGGACCACGGTGTTGCCCGCGGCGATGGCCGGGGCGAACTTCCAGACGGCCATCATCATCGGGTAGTTCCACGGCGCGACCTGGGCGCAGACGCCGACCGGCTCACGGCGGATGATCGAGGTCATCCCGTCCATGTACTCACCGGCGGCCTTGCCCTCGAGCAGGCGGGCGGCGCCGGCGAAGAAGCGGATCTGGTCCACCATCGGGCCGATCTCCTCGGAGAGGGTCAGCCCGCGCGGCTTGCCGGTGTTGCGACACTCGGCGTCCACGATCTCCTCGGCGCGTGCCTCGACCGCGTCGGCGATCTTCAGCAGAAGCTTCTGCCGGGTGCTCGGGGTGGCGTCGCGCCAGATCGGGAAGGCCGCGGCCGCGGAGGCCATCGCCGCGTCCACGTCCGCCGCACCGGACAGCGGCGACGTCGCGTACACCGCACCGGTGGTCGGGTCGATCACGTCCAGCGTGCGGCCGTCAGCCGCATCGACGAACTCGCCGTTGATGTAGTTGCGCAGCGTACGAAGCTCGCTCACGGGTCTCTCCTCGGTCTGGGCCTGCTGCGTTGCAGAATCCGGCGCCAGGGTACCTCCGGCGCCGAGTGGCCGGGGCCTGTGAGCCGCGTTCCACTTGTGGGTGTGCACGCCTACGCGTGTACTCGGCCAGGGTACCCCTGGCACTGCGGTAATCGACAGACCCTGAGCCGGCAGGCAACGTAATCCGTATCCAATTTTCAAAACAGCGACGAAATCAGCAGCTCACGGGCTTGCGTGACGGAAACGGATCAGGCACAGTGGCGACGTGGCCAACCGCGACCGGAACGCCAGCGTTCCCCTTGATGCCGCCTCCAAGGCGATCATCGAGCAGCTCCAGGAGGACGGGCGCCGCCCGTACGCCGCCATCGGCAAGGCCGTCGGCCTGTCCGAGGCGGCCGTGCGCCAGCGGGTCCAGAAGCTGCTCGACCAAGGCGTGATGCAGATCGTCGCCGTGACCGACCCGCTCACCGTCGGGTTCACCCGTCAGGCGATGGTCGGGATCACGGTCGAGGGTGACGTCGAGCCCGTCGCCGACGCGCTGGCCGCCCTCGACGAGGTCGACTACGTGGTCTGCACCGCAGGCTCGTTCGACCTGCTGGCCGAGCTGGTCTGCGAGGACGACGAGCACCTGCTCGAAATGATCAACAAGCGCATCCGCGCGCTTCCCGGCGTGCGGAGCACCGAGAGCTTCGTTTATCTGAAGCTCCGGAAACAGACCTACACCTGGGGCACCCGATGACAGCCGACCCGGCGCAGAAGGACCTTTCCAAGACCGCCTACGACCACCTGTGGATGCACTTCACCCGCATGTCGTCGTACGAGAACTCGCCCGTCCCCACCATCGTTCGCGGTGAGGGCACCTACGTCTGGGACGACAAGGGCAAGAAGTACCTGGACGGCCTGGCCGGCCTGTTCGTCGTCCAGGCCGGTCACGGCCGCGAGGAGCTGGCCGAGGCCGCCGCCAAGCAGGCCAAGGAACTGGCCTTCTTCCCGGTGTGGAGCTACGCCCACCCGAAGGCCGTCGAGCTGGCCGAGCGTCTGGCCAACTACGCTCCCGGCGACCTCAACAAGGTCTTCTTCTCCACCGGTGGCGGCGAGGCCGTCGAGACCGCCTGGAAGCTGGCCAAGCAGTACTTCAAGCTGACCGGCAAGCCGACCAAGTACAAGGTCATCTCGCGCGCCGTCGCCTACCACGGCACCCCGCAGGGCGCGCTGTCGATCACCGGCCTGCCGGGCCTGAAGGCCCCGTTCGAGCCGCTGGTGCCGGGCACCCACAAGGCCCCGAACACCAACATCTACCGCGCCCCCGCGTTCCTGGAGCGCGATGGCGTGGTCGACCCCGAGGCATACGGCCGCTGGTGCGCCGACGAGATCGAGGTCGCGATCCTCAACGAGGGCGCCGACACCGTCGCCGCGGTCTTCGTCGAGCCGGTGCAGAACGCCGGTGGCTGTTTCCCACCGCCGCCCGGGTACTTCCAGCGCCTGCGCGAGATCTGCGACCGCCACGACGTGCTGCTGGTCTCGGACGAGGTCATCTGCGCCTTCGGCCGCCTGGGCACCATGTTCGGCGCCGACAAGTTCGGCTACCAGCCCGACATGATCACCTGCGCCAAGGGCATGACCTCGGGTTACTCCCCGATCGGCGCCACGATCATCTCGGACCGCCTGGCCGAGCCGTTCTACAAGGGTGACAACACCTTCCTGCACGGCTACACCTTCGGTGGTCACCCGGTGTCGTCCGCCGTCGCGCTGGCCAACCTCGACATCTTCGAGCGCGAGGGCCTGAACCAGCACGTGCTGGACAACGAGTCGAAGTTCCTGGGCACCCTGAACAAGCTGCGCGATCTGCCGATCGTCGGCGACGTCCGCGGCAACGGGTACTTCTACGGCATCGAGCTCGTGAAGGACAAGGTCACCAAGGAGTCGTTCAACGACGACGAGATCGAGCGCGTGCTCTACGGCTTCCTGTCGAAGGCACTCTTCGACAACGGCCTGTACTGCCGCGCCGACGACCGTGGCGACCCGGTCATCCAGCTGGCCCCGCCGCTGATCTCCGACCAGTCGACCTTCGACGAGATCGAGCAGATCCTGCGGAGCACGCTGGTCGACGCCTGGGCCAAGATCTGACGGACCGGTCTTTCGGCCCACCCTCCGCCGAAGGGCGGTCCCGCTACTCCGCGGGGCCGCCCTTCGGCGCTTCTGCATCGACCGAATCCCAGAACTGGTGCGCCTGATTCGTACATGTTTGCCCATGAAAGGGCCAGTGTGCCGCAACCTCAGCGCGACCTTGTCGTTCTAATCTGACGACTGTCATATCCCCGTCGGCATCAGGATGGATCTCCATGTCAGCGGCCCCGCCCGACAACGACGTGCTCTGGGCCCGAGGGATCGTCAAGTCCCACCAGGGCACCCCAGCCCTGCGCGGCATCTCCGTCGGCGTCCGGGACGGCGAAGTACTCGCCATCACCGGGCCCCGCGGCTCCGGCAAGAGCACCCTGCTCGGCTGCCTCTCCGCCCTGCTCCCGGTCGACGAGGGTGAGGTCTGGTTCAACAGCGCCCCGGTACACACCCTCACCCGCACCGGACGGGAACGGCTGCGCCGCGACCGCTTCGGCTTCGTGGGCTCCGAACCCCACCTGGTACCGGAGCTGACGGCCCGGGAGAACGTAGCCCTGCCCCTGCTGCTCGCCGGAGCGGGCCACAAGGCCGCCTACGCCTCCGCCGCCGAGTGGCTGGAGCGCCTGGACGTCGCGGACTGCACCGCCCGCCGCCCCGGCGAACTGATCCAGAGTCAGCGCCAGCGGATCGCCGTCGCCCGCGCCCTGGCCCCGCTGCCTCCGGTCGTCTTCGCCGACGATCCGACCGCCCCGCTGCACCGGGACGCCCAGGACCAGGTCCTGCGGATACTGATCACCGCTGCCCGCTCGCACCAGCTCACCCTGGTGCTCGCCACCCACAACCCGGAGCTGGCCCGCTTCGCGGACCGTACCGTCGCCCTGACCGACGGCAGGCTGTCCAGCCCGGTCGCCCCCGTACCGCGCGGCACCTCCCCCGTCTCCGCCGGGCGCTGAAAGGGACCTCTAGGTGCTCTACCTCCGCCTGGCCAGGGGCTACCGGATCGGTGACCTCGGCCGCTGGCTGCTCACCGCGACCGCCGCTGCCGCCGTCGCCGCCTTCCTGTTGCGCGCTCTCGGCCGCGCCCTCAGCGAACCCGCCGGGGTCTCGGTCGAACGGCTGTTCTGGTGTCTGCCGCCGCTCGCCGCCGTCGGCTGGTTCGCCGCCGTCGCCGCCCGCGCCCTTCCCGCGGCCCGCCCCGAACGGATCACCGGCCTCACTGCCGCCGGGGCCGGACCCACCAGCATCCGCACCCTGATCGCCGGGGAGACCGCCCTCGCCTGCGCCCTCGGCAGCGGACTCACCCTGCTGGCCTTCCTGGTCCTGCGCAACGACGTCGCGGGTGCCTCGCTGGCCCCCGAGGTCGGCCTGGGCGTCCCGCTCCCGGTTTCCGCCCCGATCACCCTGCTGCTGCTGGTCCCGCTGGTGGCCGGTGGCTCCGCAGCCGCCGCCTTCCCGCTCACCGACGCCCTGCCGGGCCGCAGCGAACTCCCCCACCGCAACGGTTTCGGCGCACTGCGACTCGCCCTGCCCACCGGACTCGTCCTGGTGGGCCTCTCCCTTGAGCTGTACGGACTGCGTCCCGGCGCCGACCAGGACGGACGGCCGATCGGCCTGCCCGCAGGACTCGGCGCCACCAGTGACGCCGCCCTGGTCGGCTGGACCTTCGCGGCCCTCGGCCTGGCCCTGCTCACCGCTCCCCTGCTGGCCTGGGGCGGACGGCTGCTCGCCCTCGGCCGACCCACCCCGCTGCGACTGCTTGCGGGACGCGGGCTCACCGCCGAGGCCGACCGGCTGGGCACTCCGCTGGCCGTCCTCGCCCTGGCTCTGGCGACGGTGCTCACCGCCATCCGCTACTGGGCGCACCGGAGCGGCACCGTCGAGGCTGTTCCTGCGGTCGAGGCGACGCTGATCGTCTGCTGCGCGGCGGCTTCGGTGCTCATCCGGGCGGCGCACATCCGCAGCTCCCGGCGGGAGGTGACGGCCGCACTGGTCCAGCTCGGCACGGCGCCCCGGCTGCTGCTCGGCGCGGCCGTACTGCGCACGGCGGCCGCCGGCACCGTACTGCTGGTGTCCGGCGGCCTGACCGCCGCGCTGGCGGCTGGTGTGCTGCGCTAGCCCCTGAGGGAACCGTCAGCCCGCGGCGGCCAGCTGGCCGCAGGCGCCGTCGATCTCCTGGCCGCGGGTGTCGCGGACGGTGGTCGGCACGCCGTGCGCCTGGAGGCGGCGGACGAACTCCCGCTCGTCCTCGGGCCGGGAGGCCGTCCACTTGGAGCCCGGGGTCGGGTTCAGCGGGATCAGGTTGACGTGCACCCGGTGGTTCTTGATCAGGCGGCCGAGCAGGTCTGCACGCCACGCCTGGTCGTTGATGTCCTTGATCAGCGCGTACTCGATGGAGATACGGCGGCCGGACTTCTCCGCGTAGTTCCAGGCCGCGTCGAGGACCTCGGCGACCTTCCACCGGGTGTTCACCGGGACCAGCTCGTCGCGCAGCTCGTCGTCCGGAGCGTGCAGCGAGAGTGCGAGGCGGCAGCTCAGGCCCTCGTCGGCCAGCCGGTTCATGCCCGGGACCAGGCCGACGGTGGAGACGGTGATACCGCGCTGGGACAGGCCGAAGCCGTCCGGAGCCGGGTCGGTCAGCCGGCGGATCGCGGCCAGCACCCGGTTGTAGTTGGCGAGCGGCTCGCCCATGCCCATGAAGACCACGTTGGACAGGCGCATCTCGCCGCCGGGGCTGCGCTCCTCGGAGGAGGAGGACCCGCGCCCGCCGAACTCACCGGCCTTGAGGGCCCGCATCCCGGCCGCGATCTGCTCCACGATCTCGGCGGTGGACAGGTTGCGGGTCAGCCCGGCCTGGCCGGTGGCGCAGAACGG
Source organism: Kitasatospora sp. GP82 (assembly GCF_029892105.1). Taxonomy (GTDB): domain Bacteria; phylum Actinomycetota; class Actinomycetes; order Streptomycetales; family Streptomycetaceae; genus Kitasatospora. The sequence continues at coordinate 23,743 of NZ_JARZAJ010000043.1, forward strand.
GCAGTTCATACCGCAACCGGCCTGCGAGCTGATGCACATGGTGACCCGGTCCGGGTAGCGCATCAGGACGGACTCGACCAGGGTGCCGTCGAAGAGCTTCCAGAGCGTCTTGCGAGTGGCGTCGTCGTCGCAGGAGACGTGCCGGACGACCGACATCAGGTCCGGCAGCAGCGCCTCGGTGAGCTTTCCGCGCGAGGCGGCGGGGATGTCCGTCCACTCGCCCGGGTCGTTCGACATCCGGCCGAAGTAGTGGTTGGACAACTGCTTGGCGCGGAACGGCTGCTCGCCCAGCTCGGCGACGGCCTCCTTGCGCTCGGCAGGACTGAGGTCGGCGAGGTGTCGCGGGGGCTTGGCGCCGCGCGGCGCGACAAAGGTCAGTTCTCCGGGCTTAGGCATGGTTGTTCCAGTGTCGCAGATCGACAAAGCCCCGAACGCCGGACGTTCGGGGCCTGTGCTCGAGCCGGTCGGATCAGCTGCCGACGAAGGCCGCCAACAGCAGCCAGACCACGGGGGCGGTCGGCAGCAGCGAGTCCAGCCGGTCCATGATGCCGCCGTGGCCGGGCAGCAGGGTGCCCATGTCCTTGATGCCGAGGTCCCGCTTGATCATCGACTCGGCCAGGTCGCCGAGCGTCGCGGTGACCGCCGCGCAGCCGCCGAGGATCAGCCCCTGCCACCACTGCCCGTCCTCGATCACGTACTGCATGATCAGCGCGCCCGCGATCATCGACAGACCGATGCCTCCGGCCAGGCCCTCGCGGGTCTTGCCGGGGCTGATGGTCGGCGCCAGCTTGTTCTTGCCGAACTTGTAGCCGACGGCGTACGCCCCGGTGTCACTGCAGATCGTCACGACAAGGAAGAGCAGGATCCGCTGCGGGCCGTCGCCGGCCGCCAGCATCAGCGCGACGAAGGTGGCCAGAAACGGCACATAGAAGGCGGTGAAGATGCCGGCCGTTATGTCGCGAAGGTAGTTCTCCGGCGGTTGGCTCATCCGCCAGACCATGATCACGAGACCGGTCAGCGCCAGCGCTGCGGCAGACCACTGGACACCGGCCCAGTAGCCCAGCGCCGGCATCGCCACGGCGCTCACCAGCAGCGGGATCAGCGGTGCCGTGATCCCCTTGCGCTCGGTCAGTCGGCTGCTGAGCTCCCAGACACCGACCGCCGCGGCCGCCACCACGACGACCAGGAACAGCACCTTCACGACGAACAGCGAGGCGACGATGACCGCACCGAGGCCGGCACCGACCCCTATCGCGGCCTGAAGATTGCGGCCGCCGCGCTGTTTACGGGGCTGCTGGTCGGGCTGGGCCAAGGATGTCTCCTGGACAGAGGGCATGATCAGAGTCTGTGCCGCGGGTGGCGCCCCGACTCACCGGGCTACCGCGAGGGGAAGCTGCTGCGAGCGACCCGTTCGCCGGCGGCTCGCCGGCCGGTCCAGCGGTGCGGAGCGCGGGGCCACCCGCAGCAGGGGCGCCGAGGAAGTCTGCGAGACGTCGCCCCGTCGGCCGTGGCCGTCCGGGGCGTCGCTCGTCAGACCTCGAGCAGCTCGGCTTCCTTGTGCTTGAGCAGCTCGTCGATCTGGGCCACGTACTTGGCCGTGGTGTCGTCGAGGTCCTTCTCGGCACGGCGGCCGTCGTCCTCGCCGATCTCGCCGTCCTTGACCAGTTTGTCGATCGCGTCCTTGGCCTTGCGGCGGACCGAGCGGATGGAGACCTTGGCGTCCTCGCCCTTGCCGCGCGCGACCTTGATGTACTCCTTGCGGCGCTCCTCGGTCAGCTGCGGGAACACCACCCGGATGATCGTGCCGTCGTTGGACGGGTTGACACCCAGGTCCGAGTCACGGATCGCCTGCTCGATGTTGCGCAGGGCGGACTTGTCGAACGGGGTGACGACCGCCATCCGCGGCTCCGGCACGGCGAACGAGGCGAGCTGGTTGATCGGCGTAATGGCGCCGTAGTAGTCCGCGACGATCTTGGCGAACATCGCCGGGTGCGCGCGGCCGGTGCGGATCGCGGCGAAGTCGTCCTTCGCGACCGAAACGGCCTTCTCCATCTTCTCCTCGGCCTCGAGGAGGGTCTCTTCGATCACTGTGTGCTCCCTGTCCGGTTCATCTGCTGTTGTCCCGTACCGGTGCCCCGGACGGCTTTCTGCTGCACGGCTGACTACGGCGCGGCTGACCGCGACTCAGGCCCGGCCGGAGTCCTCGCTGATGAGTGTGCCGATCTTCTCACCCTTCACCGCCCGGGCGATATTGCCTTCGGCCAGCAGCTCGAAGACCAGGATCGGCAGGCCGTTGTCCTTGCACAGGGTGATCGCGGTCAGGTCCGCCACCTTGAGGTCCCGCGCGATCACCTCGGCGTAGTCGAGCGAGTCGAACTTGACCGCCGCCGGGTTGGTACGCGGGTCCGAGTCGTAGACCCCGTCCACGCCGTTCTTGCCCATCAGCAGCACCTCGGCGTGGATCTCCAGGGCGCGCTGGACAGCGGTGGTGTCGGTGGAGAAGTACGGCATGCCCATACCCGCGCCGAAGATGACCACACGGCCCTTCTCCAGGTGCCGGACGGCGCGCAGCGGCAGATACGGCTCGGCGACCTGACCCATGGTGATGGCGGTCTGGACCCGGGTCTCGATGCCTTCCTTGATCAGGAAGTCCTGCAGCGCGAGGCAGTTCATCACGGTGCCGAGCATGCCCATGTAGTCGGAACGGGCCCGGTCCATGCCGCGGACCTGCAGCTCGGCGCCGCGGAAGAAGTTACCGCCGCCGATCACGACCGCGACCTCGGTCCCGGCCCGGACCACAGTGGCGATCTCCCGGGCAATGGCGTGCACGACGTCCGGGTCGACGCCGAGGCCGCCGCCACCGGAAAACGCCTCACCGGACAGCTTGAGCAGAACGCGGCGGCGCGAGCCACCCTGCACGGTCTCCTGCGTCTCCTGCATGGACTTTCTCCTTCTCCACCTACTGGTTCACAGGGCTGGATGTCTCACAGGGCCGAGAGTGCCGTGTGGGGCCCAGACCTGTGCGTACACGCGAGGAGGCCACTGCCGCGGGAACCGGTACGGTGTCCTGCACGGCAATGGCCTCCTCGTCGTTCATGGTGCCGACGCGGCCCGCCCTTTGTCAGAGTGGCGCTGGATGAGCCCGATCGGCGCGTTCCTGGCCACCCCAGCAGGGGGCCGGGCGATTCCTACCTTAGGCGGGAAGCGCGGGGGAACGTTGCTCAGGCGCCGACGCGGAAGCGAGCGAAGCGCACGAGCTTGACGCCGGCCTCGTCGAGGACCTTGGCGACGGTCTTCTTGTTGTCCTTGGCGAACGCCTGCTCCAGAACGGAGTTCTCCTTGACGAAGCCGGTGACGCGACCCTCGACGATCTTCGGCAGGGCAGCCTCGGGCTTGCCCTCCTCGCGAGCGGTGGCCTCGGCGACGCGGCGCTCGTTCTCCAGGGCCTCGGCCGGGATCTCCTCGCGCGAGAGGTACTTCGGCGCGAAGGCGGCGATGTGCTGCGCGACGTCCTTGGCGACCTCGGCGTTCTCCTTGTCGAGCTCGACCAGGACGCCGACCTGCGGCGGCAGGTCCGGGGAGGTGCGGTGCATGTAGGCGGCGACGAAGCCCTCACCGGCGAACTGCGCGAAGCGCTTGAAGACGATCTTCTCGCCGAGGTTGGCGTTGGCCTCGTCCACGAACTGCTGGACGGTCTTGCCGGCCTCGATCTCGCTGGCCAGAGCGGCCTCCAGGTCGGCCGGGGCGGCGGCGGCGATGTGCTTCGCCAGCGCGTCGGCGACCTCGACGAACTTGTCGCCCTTGGCGACGAAGTCGGTCTCGCAGTTCAGCTCGACCAGGACACCGGAGTTGCCACCCTCAAGCAGGACGGCCAGGGCGCCGTTGGAGGCGTCACGGCCCTCGCGCTTGGCAACACCCTTCTGGCCCTTGATGCGAAGGAGCTCGACGGCCTTCTCGACGTTGCCCTCGGCCTCGTCCAGAGCCTTCTTGCAGTCCATCATGCCGGCGCCGGTGAGCTCACGGAGCTTCTTGACGTCCGCGGCGGTGAAGTTCGCCATGGTGTGAATCTCTTCTCGCGTCTCGCGTGTCTGCGTGGAGTTGTGCCCAGGACTGGTGGTTCAGTCCCGGCACGGGAGAGAGGGGCACCTACCGGTGTCGTACCGGCGGGTGCCCCTCGCCCTTGGTACGTCAGGCCTGCTCGGCCTCGGCGGCCGGAGCCTCGGCGGCCGGAGCCTCGGCAGCGGCCTCAGCGGCAGCGGCCTCGGCGGCCGGGGCCTCCTCGGCGGCCTTCTGGCCCTCGATGAGGTCCTTCTCCCAGGCGGCCAGCGGCTGGTCGGCGCCCGGCTCGGCCTTGGCGTCGCCCTTGGCGACACCGGCACGGGCCTTCAGGCCCTCGGCGACGGCGTCGGCGATCACGCGGGTCAGCAGGGTGACGGAGCGGATGGCGTCGTCGTTGCCCGGGATCTTGTAGTCGACCTCGTCCGGGTCACAGTTGGTGTCGAGGATGGCGACGACCGGGATGTTCAGCTTCCGGGCCTCGCCGACCGCGATGTGCTCCTTCTTGGTGTCCACGATCCAGACAGCGCTGGGAACGCGCTGCATGTCGCGGATACCGCCGAGGGTCTTCTCCAGCTTGTCGTACTCGCGCTGGAGGACCAGGAGCTCCTTCTTGGTGAGGCCGGAGCCGGCCACATCCGTGAAGTCGATCTCGCTGAGCTCCTTGAGGCGCTGCAGACGCTTGTAGACGGTCGAGAAGTTGGTCAGCATGCCGCCGAGCCAGCGCTGGTTCACGTAGGGCATGCCCACGCGGGTGGCCTGCTCGGCGATGGCCTCCTGGGCCTGCTTCTTGGTGCCGACGAAGAGGACGCTGCCGCCGTGGGCAACGGTCTCCTTGACGAACTCGAAGGCGCGGTCGATGTAGTTCAGCGACTGCAGGAGGTCGATGATGTAGATGCCGTTGCGCTCCGTGAAGATGAAGCGCTTCATCTTCGGGTTCCAACGACGGGTCTGGTGACCGAAGTGGACGCCGCTCTCCAGCAGCTCCCGCATCGTGACGACGGCCATGGCCGTGCTCCTCAGTGTTGCGCCTGGCTGGCTTGCCCTTGTCGTTGCCGGTGTCGGGCAGCTGCCAGGTCGGGCTCGGTTTGTCCGTGCCGGTCGGGTGACCGCCACGCCTGACGCCCCGAACGTGCCGAGCCACCTCGGCCTGGCGGCGACTGGGCCGCAACAGGCTCGGTGGACCGAGCGGCACTCGCACCGGATGAGTCGGACGGCTTGATCGGGCCCGGGTGGACCCTCACCTTCCGACGCATTTCGACCGGTGGCGGGGCGTGCGAAGTCGACCCGGGTGGACCGGGTCGCGTGTGAAGTGTACGGGAAGCGCCGAGCGACGAGCGACTCTGGCTCTTGCGGGCACCCGGTGGGGTCGCTTGCGAGGCGGTGCTCTGGGGTGACGCTCGCGGTCCGACGGTGGCGGCGCCGGTCAGCGCGCGAGCCGCTTCGAGCCCTCGTTTCACCCGTCTGGGGTACCGCGGTTTTCCACAGGCGGTAGTTGTCCACAGGAAAAGGGCCGGGGGTGGCCACCGGGGTGATCGGCGAGCACTCTCCTGCGCATGGCAATCCATCTGACTGATCCGGTCCTCGCAGCCCCCGTGGCCCGCCGCCCCGGCGTCGTCGGCCGCCGTGGCACCGACGCGGCCATGCCGCCCCCCGCACCGGACCGGCGGATCCAGGCGGTGCTGCTCGTTCTGCTGCTGACAGCGCTGCTGCTGACCGGGCCACCGCTACCCCCGGCGCACGCGACAGAGTCGCCGGGCGCGGTGGGTGCGGTGGGTGCCGTGGGCACGGCAGGCGCGGTGGCTGTGACGGCGGGACTCGGGCCGGGACCTGGACGCGCCTGGCCGGTCGGCGGGCGGTCCGATCTGCTGCGCCGCTTCGACGCTCCTCCGGTGCGGTGGGCGGCAGGCCACCGAGGGGTGGATCTCGCGGCCTCGGAGGGCATGACCGTACGGGCCGCCGCGCCCGGCGTGGTCTCGTTCACGGGCATGGTCGCGGGACGCCCCGTGGTGACCGTTACTCACCCGGCCTCCGGCACACCCCCACTGCGGACCACCTATCTACCGGTCATCGGGTCCGTCCCGACCGGCGCCCTGGTAGCGGCCGGAGACGCCATCGGGACGGTGTCCGCCGGCACCGGACACTGCGCGGCCGGCTGCCTGCACTGGGGACTGCTCCGCGGCAAGCGCTACCTGGACCCGCTGGCTCTGATGGGGAGCGGACAGGCCCGCCTGCTACCACTGGACGGCCGCTGATCGCTCGGGCAGTCGTGCGGCGCCCGTGCCACTGGTGTCGCGGGTGTCGCGGGTTCGGCGCAGCTGAAATCGTGGACGTGGCTCAGCGCGTGGTCGTAGGTGTGGCCACGGTCGGAGGGGTGCTCGTCGTATCGGTGACGAGACCGTGCAGAACGAGGGTCACGGCGGCGTCCGCAATGACCCCGGACTCCTCCGCCGGGGCGTGTGCCGCTTGGCGGACCGCCGCCTCGACCACGCCTTGGAGCAGCGCGGCCGCCAGCCGAGGCTGAGTGTGACCGAGATCCTGGAGAGCCCGGACGACGAGTGCGACCAGCTCGGTGTGCGCCGCCCGGATACGCTCTCGGGCTGCCTCGTCCAGTTCGAGCATCGAGATGGCCGTGATGGCGCGATGACGCGGATCTCCGGCCAGCGCCAGCTGACCACGCACGTACGCCTCCACCTTGGCCGCCGGACCGTCACAGGCGCCCATGCCCGCTTCGATCTCGGCTGCCCAGAGCGGGAAGTCCACGGCGCAGAGTTCCTCGATCACTGCGGCACGCGAGCCGAAGTACTCGTACACCGAGGAGCGGGCCAGCCCGGTCCGCGCTGCGAGGGCCGGGAAGGTGAGGGCGTCCATCCCGCCCTCGGTGAGCAGCGACCGGGCAGCGTCAAGAAGAGCTGCGCGCTGCAGCTGACGATGCTCGGCCACTGTGGCTGCTCGGATTTTCGGCACGTTCCTACTGTACGGAGACCGATGACCACTCGGAACGGCACCACGCAACTGGCCTCGACCGGATATCCGGACAGGCCGAGCCACTGCCCCGCCGAACTCGGTGACTCAGCGGATGTCGGTCAGTTTGGCCCGGAGTTGGAGCACGGACTTGGTGTGGATCTGGCTGACCCTGCTCTCTGTCACACCCAGCACCTGGCCGATCTCGGCGAGGGTGAGGCCCTCGTAGTAGTACAGCGTCACCACCGTCTTCTCCCGCTCGGGCAGGGTGTTGACGGCCGTGGCCAGCAGACGGCGCAGCTCACGATCCTCGGCGATCTCGACCGGGTTGTCGGCGCCGGTGTCCTCCAGGGTGTCCATCAGGCTCAGCCGGTCGCCGCTCTCCCCCACCGGGTGCAGCAACTCGTCCAGCGCCACCACGTTGGCGAGCGAGAGCTGACTGAAGATGGCGTGCAGGTCCTCGATCGCGATACCCATCTCCGCAGCCACCTCCGGCTCGTGCGGGGTGCGGCGAAGCCTGGCTTCCAGGGTGGCGTACGTCCGCTCGACCGCCTTGGCCTTCTGGCGGACCGAACGTGGGATCCAGTCGAGCGCCCGGAGCTCGTCGATGATGGCACCGCGGATCCGGCTGATGGCGTACGTCTCGAACTTGATGGCGCGGTCGACGTCGAACTTCTCGATCGCGTCGATGAGACCGAAGATCCCCGAGGAGACGAAGTCGGCCTGCTCCACATTGGCGGGCAGCCCGACACCGACTCGTCCCGCCACGTATTTGACCAACGGCGAGTAGTGCAGGATCAGTTGGTCGCGGAGCCGGATGTCCCCGGTTTCCTTGTACGACCGCCAGAGGGACTGCAGAGCGGTGCGTTCGTCGGTGCGTTCGTCGGTGCGTTCATCACAGGCGCGCTCGTCCCCTGGTGGCATGGCCGTGCCGGAGGCTGCGAGGACGTGGGCGGGGACGGGAGCGGAAGCAGCACCCGGAGGTACGGCGCTACCGGGACCGCGCCGGGCCGCCGGCGGCCGGGCGCCGACCGGGGGTGAAGTCTCCTCCCTGCCACCCGAGGACGGTGGCCGCCCGGCCTGCCGGGTCAGCCCCATCACCCCTGGCGCCTTCGGCTGGTGATCAGCGGTGGGGCGCGCCTCGGCCCCTGGCCCTCCCGAGGACCGGAGGCCACCGGCTACCCGGTGTCCGGGAATGTGTGTGGGCATGCGTTGGTCTGCGCCGTTCTGCCGAGTCATGTGCTGATAGGAGGCACTGCGAGCGTAGCGTGACCGACTCGCTGCAGTGTGCTACCGCCACTCGGTCGTCCCTCGATCCGGTGGCGAGCCCGGCCCGTCGTACCCCCTTCGCCGCCGCGAGGTCGGGTTCACCACCGCGAGCTGCGCTTCACCGACCCGGTGCGCGTCCGACCACCCCGCTGTCTGATCGGTCGCCCCCGCGTCCAGCTGATCAGCCCGTTGTCCAGCCGAGTCGGCTCGCTGTCCGGCCGATCACCGTGAGGTGTTGCGGGCGCCTCGGGCCAGCCTCCAATGTGCCCCGAACCGCTCTACGAAACCGAGCGACCCCAACTCGTAGAGCCTCTGCAGGACTTCCTCGGGCGGCAGCCCCGCTGCCCGGGCGAGGCTCTCGACCGGTGCACCCTCTGCATTTGCCGGTACGGCCTCCAGCACCCTTGCCACGGGCGGCTCCAGGCAGTCCCGGGGTAGGACGGGACCGGAGCGTCTCGGTGCCAGGTCTTCCCCGATCGCGCCGATCAGCTCGCCGATCTCGGCGGCATCGGTGACAAGTGTGGCGGCTCCACTGCGGATCAGGGCGTGCACCCCTGCGGAGAGCTCTGAAGTCACCGGGCCCGCGACGCCCATGGTGTGGCGATTCAGATCACGGGCACGGCGTGCCGTACTCAGGGCCCCGCTGCGGAGGGCTGCTTCGACCACCACCGTTCCTCGCGTCAGCGCCGCTATCACCCGGTTCCTCAGCACGAATCGGAACCGGTTGGGGTGCTCACCTGGCGCCAGTTCGCTCAGCAGAAGACCCTGTTCGGCGATTCGTCCGATGAGCTCGGAGTTGCCTGGCGGATAAGCCTCGTCCACCCCGCAGGCAAGAACGCCGATGGTGATACCGCCAACGGCGAGCGCACCCCGATGGGCCGCGGCATCAATCCCGTACGCCGCACCAGAGACCACGACCCAACCGCGCTCGGCGAGTTGTGCCGCGAGCTCTCCGGCAACGTGTGCGCCGTAAGTGGTGCACGCACGGGCGCCAACCACGGCGACCGAACGCAGCGCAAGCAGGCGGAGCGACCCGGTGCCCCTGGTCCAGAGTCCGATCGGTCTGCTGTCTCCCAGGTCATCGAGCTGGGAGGGCCATTCGATGTCGCCCGGAATGATGAACCGCCCACCGAGCGCACGCACCCGTTCCAAATCCGCCTCGGGGTCGAGGTACGGAAGTCTGGCTCGGTACCCCGCGAGCCTGGTGGCGTCCAGGTCGAGGTAGCCGGGCACTGTGCGGTCGCGGATGGCCTCGATGAGGGTGGGCGCGCTGACTCTTGAGAGCCACCTTCCGACCACGGCGTCGCCGGGCTCGGTGATACGGGCAAGCGCTGCCCGGGCGAGTCGCTCGGGCTCTCGCCCCCGTTCTTCCTCGGCACTCGGCCCGTCCACCGGTTCGGCGCGCGGAGGGCCTGTGGCATCGGCCGACTCACGGTGGCCAGGCCCGGCCCCGCCCCGCGCGGCTCGGCCAGGCCCGGTGCGACCTGCTCCTGAGCGGGCGGGCCCGGTGCCACCTGCTTCGAAGCGGTCGGGCGCAGGTGAGTTGAAGGCGGAGTCGTCGGGCGTGTCCTGCGTGCGGTTCACCTGCACCTCCACTGGTGACGGCGGATCAGGGTCCTCTTGGTGGCAGTTGGCCGACCGGTGGTCATTTCTCGCCTCCCAGATCCAGAGCGGGATCCTGGTAGGGGCCGGTCGTCCGGTCACCGGCCGGCAGGCCACGCTGCACACCCGTCCGAAGCACCAGCGCGGTGCGGACGTCGAGCCTGGTCGGATGCTCGCGGCCGACCAGGTCGGCGACTGTCCATGCGACCCGGAGCACCCGGTCCAGCCCTCGGGCGGTGAGGATCCCGCGTTCCAACTCCCGCTCGGCATCGACGAGTGCGCCCGGTGCGAGCCGCCAGCGGGTGCGCAGGAAGTGCCCCGGCACGTCTGCGTTGGTGGTCCACGGTGTGTCGGCGAGCCTGATTGCGGCCCGCTCACGCGCGGCCAGCACCCGGGCGGCGACCGTCGCGGTGTTCTCCACCGCCCCGTCGCGTTCCATCAGCTCGGCCCTGGTCACCGGGGCGACCTGGACCTGGAGGTCCACCCGGTCCAGCAGCGGCCCGGAGAGCCTGGCCTGGTACCGGTGGACCATCGCCGGGGTGCACTCGCAGCCTTCGCCCCGCCTGGAGTGCCGTCCGCACGGACAGGGGTTGGCGGCCAGGCACAGCTGGAATCTCGCCGGCAGCCGCAGGGATCCAGCGGCTCGGGCGATCGTGACCTCACCGGATTCGAGCGGCTGCCGCAGGGCGTCGAGTACCCGGACGGGAAATTCGGGAGCCTCGTCCAGAAACAGCACGCCTCGATGAGCCAGCGAGACGGCGCCGGGCCTCGGCATCCCGCTGCCACCACCGACGATCGCGGGCATGGTGGTCGAGTGGTGCGGCGCGTAGTACGGCGGGGTGTCGATCAGCGGCCGGTCGGGCGGGAGCAGCCCAGCGACCGAGTGGACGGCCGTCACCTCAAGTGCCTCGGTGGGAGTGAGCGGTGGCAGCAGGGTGGGAAGTCGCTCGGCGAGCATCGTCTTGCCTGCGCCCGGCGGACCCTTGAGGTAGAGGTGATGGCCGCCGGCAGCGGCGATCTCCAGGGCGCGGCGAGCCTCGTACTGGCCCGTGACGTCGGCGAGGTCGAGCTGGGCGGCCTTCCCCAAGGGATGCCCTCGGATCCCGGACCCGGGCACCATGAGCCCTGCCAGCGAGGGATCCCGGCGTCCGAAGAGCTGGTCCGGCTCCTCGTCGGGCACCGGAGCCTGGGTGAGAACGGCGATCAGCTGACGCAGGCTACGGACGCCGAGCACCGAGACCCCCGGCACGAGGGCAGCCTCGGCGGCCGTCGGCTCCGCGACGACGACCTGTTTGTAGCCTGCGTCCGCGGCCGCGAGAACCGACGGGAGTACTCCCCGTACCGGACGGACTCGGCCGTCCAGGCCGAGCTCGCCGATGATCAGCAGATCGGCGATGGAGGTCGGGTCAAGCCGCTCGGCTGCCGCCAGCACCGCGCAGGCCACGGCCAGGTCGAAGCCGCTGCCGCTCTTCGGCACGGAGGCCGGACTGAGACCCACCGTCAACTTCCGCTGCGGCCAGCTCTCTCCGCTGTTGACCACGGCTGCGCGAACGCGATCCCGGGCCTCCGAGAGAGCTTTGTCAGGGAGGCCGACCAGGGCGAAGGCCGCGACGCCGGGCTCAAGGTCGGCCTGGACCTCGACGACCACTCCGTCCACTCCGATCAGTGCGACGGAACAGGTATGGGCGAAGGCCATCTCACACCGCCCCTCGGTGGTGTTCGATCTGTGCCGCGCCCTTGAGCCGGTTGACCACTGCGATCAGGTCGATCCGCACCCCACCGGGTGGCAGCGGAACCGACCGGACTTCCGATGCGGCCTGCGCCTTGGCTACCTGCGCCTTGGCCACAGGATCGGCGTCCGCCCCCGGCCCGTCCACCGCCACCGTCTGGGCGAGTCTGACGAAGTGGGCCGGCCAGCGCTCGCCGAGCCAGCGCTCCGCCAGGTGCCGAAGGCGCTCGGCCTTGGTCCGGTCGATGCCCTCGCTCGGCTGTTGGAACCCGCGCTCGGACCGGGTCTTGACCTCGCAGACGGCGAGCGTGTCGCCATCGAGGGCGACGATGTCGAGCTCACCTTCCGCGCAGCGCCAGTTGCGCTCCAGGATTCTCAGACCACCTGCGGCGAGCCACCGGGCGGCCACCTCTTCGCCATAGCGGCCGAGGCCGTTGTTGGAACTCTTCACGGCTATCACCTCCGTGTCGGGGAGGTTGCCGCTTCGCCCGTTATCGGGCCAGAGAGTTCTTAATTCCTGTGGACAACTCGGGGTTGTGGATAACTTTCTTCACTCCCAAGAGTGAATATCGAGCAGAACTCTGGACATCGGCCGGACGCCCGGACCAATGTCAGCTGCCAAACGCCGCGTCGTCGGAGGGCAGCTCCAGGTCGCTCTTCGCCAGCTCCTCGACATTGACGTCCTTGAAGGTCAGCACTCTCACCTTGCGGACGAACCGGGCCGGCCGGTACATGTCCCAGACCCAGGCATCCGCCATCGACACCTCGAAGAACACTTCTCCCTGAACCGAGTGCACTTGCAACTCGTAGTCGTTCGTCAGATAGAAGCGTCGTTCGGTCTCGATCACGTACTTGAACAGGCCGACGACGTCCCGGTACTCCCGGTAGAGCTTGAGCTCCATCTCGGTCTCGTACTTCTCGAGGTCTTCGGCACTCATTCAGGCGTCCCCTCAACTCGTCTGGTCCACCCCATTGTGGACCACTGTGCCCGTCCGGAGAGCCTTACCGGCAGGACTGGCGGGCCATCCCGCAACAACCGCTCGACCAGATCCGCCACAGCATCGGGGTAGATCGTCTCCTCGGTGGCCCGCAACTCCGCGACGGTCCACCAGCGGGCGGTCAGCAGCTGTGCATGTTCCTCGGCCTCGCACACAGGCAACGGCAGCTCGGCATCGCCCTTTCCATCACCAGCCCCCCGGCCGCCCGCTGCTCCACTCTCCCCGACACGGGCGAGGTAGAACGACTGGTCCTGCTCGTAATGCTGCCCTTGGAAGGAGAAGGCAACCGTGTCGCATGCCACCACCGGTCCCAGCTCGACATCTCTCAACCCGGTCTCCTCGGCCAGCTCGCGCAGCGCAGCATCGCGCGGCTCCTCACCCGGCTCCAGCCCGCCGCCGGGTGTGAACCACCAGGCCACCCCTGGCACCGCCGGGTCCACGCCCCGGAAGAGCAGGATTCGATCCGCCCCGTCCAGGAGCAGGACGCGAGCCGCACGCCGCCGCTCGACCATCCCCGTCACCTCCACGCGCCTGGAGCGTCTCGCTGTCGTGGGGCGCCTCGCTGCCGGCTTCTCAGGAGCTCCCGCACCTCAGCCTGCGACCGAGCGAAACCACCCCACCGGCCGCCGAGGCAAGTACGACGACTGCCGCGCCGCCAACCGTCGCGTACGTCGCCGGCGCGATCGACCCCGGCTCGGCTGCCGTCGGCGCACCGAGGCCATCGAAGGCAACCGTACGCTTGACCACGCCCACCCGGCCGTAGGGCCAGACCGTGGCCTCAACCCGAGCCGTCACATCGGAGGCGGGGACGGTGCCACTCGCAACATCGAGGTGGGCCCGCGAGTCCAACGAATTCACCCGGGAGTCCCCGAGCAGGAAGAGCCGACCGCTCGGGACAGTCGTCTTGAAGTCCTTGCCCGGCATCACCTGCGGCGCGGTGTACGGTTCGTCGATCGGCTTGCCGTTCACCAGCAGACGCCCCTGGGAGTCGCAGCACGCCACCGTGTCCCCGCCGACCGCCACCACTCGCTTGACCATCACCTCGCCGCCCCACTGCGAGTCCCGGAAGATCACGATGTCTCCGCGGCCGACTGCACCGCCGCTCACCGTGTGGGCGAGCACTGTGTCTCCGGGCTGCACTGTCGGGGTCATGGAGTCGGTCGGGATCCTGTAGGGGCGGTAGTTGAGCGCGATCACCGCAAAGCCGCCGACCAGCATCACAAAGCCCAAGCCGATCACCAGACCGTGCAGCAGCGATCCCATGCTCCGTCGGGTCTTCGTTGTAACCGGCGTCCCAGCCGCAGCCGACGCCGGAGTCGTATGCTCCACGACACCGCTCATCGCCACCGCCCTTTCCAGATCGACCCGTGCGCTGCACGAGTACGCCGCGGCAGGCTCGGAAAGGCCGACGGGCCGTGGCACGTGCGAGCAGATTACTCGCCGGTACCACGGCCCGCGCAAGACCCAGAGCCAGACCCGGAGGTCGTCAGCGGCGAGACCTCCGCAGCCACCAGACCACCGGCAGCGCGAGCGCCGCCCCGGCCGTCGGCGGCGCGAAGGGCAGCGCGGCGGAGGCCAGCCCCTTCTGGTCGAAAGTGCTGGGCACCGGCAGGGTGGACCAGTCGCTGATCGGCCAGGCCACCACGAAAGCGCGGCCGATGACGTTACCGACCGGCACCGTACCGCCGCCGGGCTGGTCCTGGTGGAACCGGGAGTCCAGCGAGTCCCCGCGGTGGTCGCCCATCACCCAGATCGCGCCCTTCGGCACCTTCACCGGGCCGAACGGCTTGTCACCACAGGGGGTGTTGCCCGGGAAGATGTACGGCTCGTTGAGCGCGACTCGGTTGACCTTGACCGGACCGGTGCCCTGGCACTCGACGGTGTCACCGCCGACCGCGATCACTCGCTTGATCAGGTCCTTCTCGTTGGCCGACGGCATCAGACCGATAAAGCTGAGTACATCCTGCACACCCCGGACAACGGAGTTGCTGCTCTGCTGGGTCGGCTCGTCGGCCAGCCAGCCGCCCGGATCCTGGAAGACGACCACGTCTCCCCGCTCCGGCTCCGCACCGAACCAGGGCGTGAGCTTGTCCACCAGTACCCGGTCGCCGATCTGCAGAGTGTTCTCCATCGACCCCGAAGGAATCGAGAAGGCCTGGACAAAGAACGTCTTGATCACCAACGCCAGGATCAGCGCAATGCCGATCAGGATCGGCAGTTCCTTCCAGAACGAACGCTGCTTCGGGGGCTTGGGGCCTTCCTCCGACTCGTCGCCCGTAGCGCCCACCGAACCATAGCCACCACCGGAGCCGCCCAGACGAGCCGACCCGCCGTCCGCCGGTCCGTTGCCCGAGTCGCCTACCGCTCCAGTGGCCGATCCGTCCTCGCCAGGCTCCGACGGTTGTGCGGACTCGGTGGACCGGGCCGTACGGCTGCCGGTGCCCTCCGGCTCGGGGGCTCCCGAGCGGGCTCCGATCACCAGATCCCCCACAACATCTCCTCCCTGCTGTGCGGACGACTGCGCGTCCGCGCTCACCAGTGCCGCACAGCGGGCACCACGCTCTGTGACCGACCGTCAACCCGCCTCAGAACTTCCCTACATGGGCGGTCCTGACACCAGTGCAGCCTCCGGAGGCAACCGGAACGTACTCCGAGCACTCCAGACCTTCTCTATCACTCCAGGGCATCACGCCACTGCTCCCACACGGCAGATCGCGTAATCAACCAGTTGGCAGCCAGTGCCGAAGCCTTGCCCGCCGCCACCTCGTGAGGAATGGAGTAACGCCCAACACACCCATAACGAGCGGAGGTTCCGCTGGATCCGGGTTGATCCCGGTGGATTCCACAGCGTTGGCAGCGCCGTCGGGGACAGGCGGCCCTGAAGACCCAGCTCGCGCCGACAGAACGGAAAAGGAGGCAGGTACGTCAAGTTGACGCATCCGCCCGGTCGGCCAGGCGATCACAAATGCCCTGCCCACCACATTGGCCACCGGGATGGTGCCACCACCAGGCCTGTCCATATGGAACCGGGAGTCGGCCGAGACATCCCGGTGGTCTCCCATCACCCAGAGCCGCCCTGCCGGGACGGTGACCTTGAACGGCCTCCTGGACGGCGCGTTGCCGGGCGCGACATAGGACTCGTCCAGCGGAGTGCCGTTCACGCTCACCCTGCCTTTGGCGTCACAACATTCGACGGTGTCCCCGGGCACCCCGATCACCCGCTTGATCAGATCCTGCTCGTTCTCCGAGGGCAGCAGCCCCACGGACGAGAAGACCTGCTTCACACCACGCAACACAGGCCCGTCATTGCCCGACTTGGGCTCCGTCTCCAACCAGCCGCCCGGATCCTTGAAGACGACTACCTCGCCCCGCTTCGGCTCCGCACCGAACCAGGGCGTGAGCTTGTCCACCAGAACCCGATCGCCGATCTGGATGGTCGGCTCCATCGACCCGGAAGGGATGACGAAGACCTGTAGCAGAAAGGTCTTCAGCAGCAGGGCAATCAGCAGCGCAACCACCAGGATCATCGGCAGTTCACGCAGTAGAGAGCGTCGTCTGCGCCGCTCGGCCCGGCGCGCCGTCCGTCGACGCTCGGCCCGCCCGCGGGCAACGGTCGCAGGGCGCCCCGTCGAGAGATCGTCCGGATCCGGCACCAGCGCCCACTCGCCGCCTTCTACGGCCCGTTTCCCGGCCGGTGGCGCAGCTGCCTCCTCGGCCGGCCTGCCCCTACCTCTGACCCCCATGGCCACCAGTCCCCTCAGCGGCGGCAAAGCCGGCAGGCCGGTCCAGCGAAGTCCAACGCCCGATCGGGAAGATCACCCAGTCCGCGCGGCCGATCACCTTGGATTCGGGAACGAACCCGCCCCCGGGCTCACCGAGGTGATCCCGTGAGTCACGGGAGTCGCCACGGTGGTCCCCCATGACCCACAACTTCCCAGCCGGTACCACGACATCGAAGGCCACCTTCGACGGGGTGTCGCCGGGATACAGGTAGCCGGACTCGTCCAGCGGTACGCCGTTGACCCTGATCCGACCGTCCGAACCACAGCAGGTGACCCGGTCCCCGCCGATCCCGATCACTCGCTTCACATACACCGAGTCGCCACCGGATGACAGCCCCAGCCCGGCAAGAAAACGCTGCCCAGCCGAAGGCTCGGAGGCATACGGGAGGAAGGAGCCGATGCCGTCGAAGACCACCACATCACCGCGCCGGACGTGACTGCCGAAGTCGTACGCCAGCTGGTTCACCAGCAGCCGGTCGCCCGGGCGCAGCGTGCCCTCCATCGACTCGGACGGCACCGCGAACGGGCGGACGACGAAGGTGTTCACGAGCAGCAGTACCAGCAGGCAGGCCCCTAGACACAGGAGGAAGGTCCGTGAGAACCATCGCCCACTACCGTTGTCCGGTTGCGCGTCTCCATCAGCCCGCATGTCACCGTCGGCGCACTCTTCGCCTTTGGCAGGCGTTTCGACCTTGGCACACGCTTCGCTCAGCGTCGCGGCTTCGCTGTTGGACTCGACTCCGGCCGAGGGCTGAGCCTCCCCGGAAACGACCGCGGACCACGGCGGCGAGTCCGCACCCGGAGGTGCAGGACTGCCGACGCGGTCCGCGAGTGGTTCGTGCGTGCTCATCGGGGCTGAGCTTATCCCGAAGGTTCTCAGCCCGATCCGAGCGTACCCAACCCTCGGCAGGGCCGAGGGTGAGCGGATCAGCGCTCGCGCTTCTCCTTGATCTTCGCGGCCTTGCCGCGCAGGTCACGCAGGTAGTACAGCTTGGCGCGGCGAACCGCACCGCGGGTGACGACCTCGATCTTCTCGACGACCGGGGTGTGCACCGGGAAGGTGCGCTCCACGCCGACGTTGAAGCTGACCTTGCGGACGGTGAAGGTCTCACCGATGCCGGCGCCGTGGCGGCGGATGACGACGCCCTGGAAGACCTGGACACGGGAGCGGTTGCCCTCGATGACCCGGACGTGAACCTTCAGGGTGTCACCGGCGCGGAAGGCCGGGATGTCGGTGCGCAGCGAGGCCGCGTCGACAGCAGCGAGCTTGTTGCTCATGATGCTCTCCATCGCAGGCGCCACGGGCCGCCCACGGAAAATCGTCTCAATGGGGTGTGTTGCGGGCCGCTTCGACCGTCGACGTTCCCCCCGTGGCGAGGGCGCCGGGCCACCGACCCCTACGAGAGGAGTCCAGCAACAGACAACAGCGGCCTATTCTTCCACAGCATCGGCCGCAGCCCGAAATCGGCCGAGCCGCTCGTCCCAGACCAGACCGAGGATGCTGAGGGCTTCCCGCTCCTTCTTGTCGAAGGAGCCGTACTGCCAGCGTTCAACGAGGTCCGGCCGGTTGGCGAGGGTACGGGCGAATGCCTGCTCGCGGCGCCAGCGGGCGATCTTGCCGTGGTGTCCGCTGAGCAGCACCTCGGGCACGGCCCGCCCACGCCACTCGGCGGGCTTGGTGTAGACGGGGCCTTCCAGCAGGTCCGCCATGGCTCCAGGGGCAAAGGAGTCGTCACGGTGCGACTCCGCGTTGCCGAGCACACCGGGGAGCAGCCGTGCGATCGCCTCCACCATGACCAGTACGGCGACCTCGCCGCCGGCCAGCACGTAGTCACCGATCGAAGCCTCGACCACGGGCATCCGGGTCGCGGCCTCTTCAATCACCCGGCGGTCGATGCCTTCGTACCGGGCTGGGGCGAAAGTCAGCCAGGGCTGCCCGGCCAGTTCCTGCGCCAGTTCCTGGGTGAACGGGCGGCCGCTCGGGGTGGGTACGACGAGGGTCGGCACGGTGCCCTCTGGCCCCTGAGAGACCACTGCGTCCAGCGCGGCCCCCCATGGCTCGGGCTTCATCACCATGCCGGGACCGCCCCCGTACGGGGTGTCGTCCACGGTGCGGTGGATGTCGGTGGTCCAGCTGCGCAGGTCGTGCAGGTGGACGTCCAGCTGGCCGCGGGCACGGGCCTTGCCGACGAGGGAGACGTTCAGCGGCTCCAGGTACTCGGGGAAGATCGTGACGACGTCGATCCGCATCTCACTCATGCGCCGGCCCTGCCTTCGCCGTCCGCATCCGTGCCGGTGCCAGCGCCCGTACCCCGGTCCGACTCCTCGCCCGCCTCCGCCTCGGACTCGGACTCGGACTCCGCCTCGGACTCGGACTCGCCGTCAGCCGTACCGGCAACCACGACCGCCTGGTCGGGGTCGATCAGGCCGGGCGGCGGGTCGATCACGGCGCGCTGGTTCTCCAGGTCGATGGTGGGCACGATGCGCTCGACGAAGGGCACCAGCACCTCCGTACCATCGGCCTTCTTCACGGTGAGAAGGTCCTGGTAGGGCAGGTGGATGATCTCGGTCAGCTCGCCGACCGGGGTGCCGTCGAGGAGGACCACGTCCAGACCGATCAGCTGGTGGTCGTAGTACTCGTCCTCTTCCTCCGGGCTCTCGTCCGGGTCGACCTCGGCAATCAGGATGGTTCCACGCAGCGCCTCGGCACCGTTGCGGTCCTTCACCCCGGCGAAACGCAGCAGCAGTCGCCCGCTGTGCACCTTGCCGGACTCGACGGTCAGCGGTCCGGCCGACGCCGGGTCAGTGAGCAGTACCGCCCCCGGGCCGAGCCGGAGCTCCGGCTCGTCGGTGCGGACCTCGACACTGACGTCCCCCTTGATGCCGTGGGCGCGGCCGATCTTGCCGACGACGAGCTGCACGGTGATCGCTCTCCTGAAGTTGCTGAGTTGGCGCTGCGTAGGAAGAAAAAGACAAGGAAGGGAAGAGAGGAGAAAAGAAACGGTGGAACGAAAGAAGGCCGGTCGGGACGACGAGCGTCCCGACCGGCCCCAAGCCTGACGGCTGTGCGTCAGCGAATGCTGTCCACGTCGACCAGGTCGACACGGACGTTGCGACCGCCGAGGGCGCCGACGACGGTGCGCAGAGCACGCGCCGTCCGGCCACCCCGACCGATCACCTTGCCGAGGTCATCGGGGTGCACCCGCACCTCGATGGTGTTACCCCGTCGCAGGTTGCGCGAGCGCACCTGTACCTCGTCGGGGTGCTCGACGATGCCCTTCACCAGGTGGTCGAGGGCCTCCTCGATCACGGTCAGGCCTCGGTGGAAGCGGCCTCGGCGTCAGCCTCGGCCTTGTCCGACTTCTTGGCCTTCGGGGTGATGGCAACACCGGTGGTGCTGTCCTCGAAGCCGGCGACGGCCTTGGCGAACAGGTGCGAGAAGTCCTCGACCTTCGGCTCGGCGACCTTCAGCGGCGCCGGAGCCGGCAGGCCCTTGAACTTCTGCCAGTCGCCGGTCAGCTTCAGGATGGCGAGAACCGGCTCGGTCGGCTGGGCGCCGACGGACAGCCAGTACTGCGCGCGGTCACTGTCGACCTCGATCTTCGAGGGGTTGTAGGTCGGCTGGTAGATGCCGATCTCCTCGATCGCACGACCGTCACGCTTGGTGCGGGAGTCGGCGACGACGATGCGGTAGTGCGGGGAGCGAATCTTGCCGAGACGCTTCAGCTTGATCTTGACTGCCACGGGAGTGGATTCTCCTGGTGTTGACGTGGGTGAGCGGCCGCTGCCACCGCGTGGGGTTGCGGGGTCGGCCGTTCAAGGGACACGCCAGCCGTAGGAGAGAGGGGTCCTGCTCGGCTGCCGAGTACTCAGCTGTCCATTGTGCCATATCGGACTCGGCGGCCCGACCCGGCGGCCCCCGACCGAAGGAGGAGCACAGGCAGGGACCACGGGCGAAGATGCAGGAAAAGGGCCGGAGCCAAGGCGCAGGCGCGGGAAACAGGGCAAGAGGACGGCCGGCGGCACCGCGCGCGACATCGCGAGCAGTACAACCGGTCGGCCCCACCGAGGGCCCCTGCCCCCGGTCGAGCCGAGCCTCCACCTGATTCGATCGAACCGGGCTCCCGCCCGAGCCGAGCTCCCGTCCGATGTCCGAGCCGAGCCTGTGCCGACGCGCCACCCCCTGGCGGGAGGGCGCCCGACCAAGACCTCAGGCGATCCCAGGCGATCTCAGGCAATCCGGAACGGCTGCTGGCACGCGCCGCAGACGATCGACGCCTGCGCGAGCACCGAGGGCACCACCCGCACGTTCCGGCCACAGCCGCAGACGGCCTTGACCCGGACGCCACCGCCGGAGGAGCCGTGCCTGGCCGCCGGGCCGCGGAACGCGCGGTGCGCACCCTCGCCGGCCACGGCCAGCTGGTGCGCGCCGAGTGCGAGGTCGAGCCGCTCGATGGTCGGGGCGTAGCGCTCCTGGGTCTCCTTGAGCATGGTCACCTGGGAGAAGCCGCTGCTGGCATGCGGCTCGACCGGGTGGGCCAGCCCGAGCTCGGTGGCGAGCATCAGGAAGCGCCGGTTGTGGTAGCGCCCGGCCCGCGAGGTGTCACGAATGTCTCGCGCGGCTGCCAGGCCGTGGGCGGCCTCGTGCAGCAGCCGCTCGAAACCGAGCCGCGTGCCGCAGGCCGAGGAGGATTCGCCGATCAACGCCTCGGGCGAGGCAAGGTCGGGGAGATCCTGGTGATGTGCCTGAATGTCGCTCCAGGCGGCGGCCAGTTCGGCCGCGAGGACGAGGGGCTGTGTCGTGCTCACGCTATGCCAACGATGGAGTGAGAGCCGATGTTCCGCGACTTCGCGTTCTCCTGGAATTCCCAGGAAACTCTCAGGAATGCGTATCGGTGCGCGAATTGCACTGCTCGGATCTGACGCAAGACCAACCCCCTGCAACTGTGGGCCCAACAAGCCTCGCCGGGCTCTTGGCTATTGCCCCAGGGCCCCGCAAGTGCGCGGGTACAGCGCTACCCCAAGGCAGACGGCCCGTGGCGCTGTCGGGAATTGACAGGGCCACGGGCCGTACACCGTACCGCTAGTTCCATAGGACCGGCAGTTGACTGGTCAGTAGTCTCATCAGGCAGTCTGCAGACGGTAGAACAAACGACCTCTACCGGCGCGGAAGTGCGACCGGTTAACGGAAGCTCAGTAGGCGCGTGCGACGATCGCGACGTTGCCTTCCTGATCGTCCGTCGCCGGAACCGAACCGTCGGCCGCAACAATGCAGCGCACCGAGACGCCCTGCTCGGCCAGCTTGGCCTCGCCCTCCGCGCCCAGTTCGGCCCAGGAGATCCGACCCCAGCCGGTCGCGGCGGCCTCGACGGCCTCGTCGAGGTTCTTGACCTCGACCGTACGGGCCTCGCGGCGCTCGCGGGACTGGCGGAGCAGCAGCGCCTGGTCCTCGTCGAGGATGCCGGGGAGCAGCGCAGCCAGACCGTCGATCGAGACCGGCTCCTTGCCGCCGGGGATACGGCGCGCGAGCATCGCGGTGCCGTTCTCCAGGTCGCGCGGGCCGACCTCGATGCGCAGCGGTACGCCCTTGAGCTCCCAGTCGACGGCGCGGCGGCCGAACGGGGTGTCGGTGCGGTCGTCGACCACGACGCGGATACCGGCGGCCTCCAGCTGGGCCCCGATCTCGCGGACCTTGGCGAGCACCGCGTCGTCGCCCTTGATGGCGAGGACGACGGCCTGGACGGCGGCCAGGCGCGGGGGCACCCGCAGGCCGTTGTCGTCGCCGTGGGACATGATCAGGCCGCCGACCATACGGGTCGACACACCCCAGGAGGTCTGCCAGACGTACTCCCGCTCGGCACCCTGGAGCTGATAGGTGGTGTTGAACGCCTTGGCGAAGTTCTGGCCCAGCTCGTGGCTGGTGCCCATCTGCAGCGCCTTGCCGTCACCCATCATGCCCTCAAGGGTGAGGGTGTTGATGGCGCCGGCGAAGCGTTCCTTGGCGGTCTTGCGGCCGAGCACCACGTCGATGCCCAGCACATTGGTCATGAAGTCGCCGTAGACGTCCGTGTGGATCATCGAGGCGTACGCGTGCGCGTCCTCGTAGGTGGCGTGGGCGGTGTGGCCCTCCTGCCAGAGGAACTCGGTGGTGCGCAGGAAGACGCGGGGGCGCAGCTCCCAACGGACCACGTTGGCCCACTGGTTGATCAGCAGGGGCAGGTCGCGGTGGCTCTGCACCCACTTGGAGAAGTACTCGTTGATGATGGTCTCGGAGGTCGGCCGGACGACGATCGGCTCGTCCAGCTCCTTGCCACCTCCGTGGGTGACCACGGCGAGCTCCGGGGCGAAGCCCTCGACGTGCTCGGCTTCCTTGGTCAGGTAGGACTGCGGGATGAACATCGGGAAGTACGCGTTCTGGGCACCGGCCTTCTTGATCCGGGCGTCCATCTCCTGCTGCATCCGCTCCCACAGGCCGTAGCCGTACGGTCGGATGACCATGGTGCCGCGCACCGGACCGTTGTCGGCCAGCTCAGCCTTGTTGATGAGGTCCTGGTACCAGCGCGGGAAGTCGTCCGCCTGGGGGGTGAGAACGGGTGCCTTTGCCATGGGGCAGATGGTACGGGGATCAGGGCCCTGATCGTGAATCGCCCTCATCCTGAACCGCCCTCACCCGCGCGAAGCAGGGGGCGCACGACCACCGCGCGCGGATACCTCCGCGCACCCCTCTGGACGCCAGGCCGCAGCCGCTGTTCGCTGGAACCGGGGCGGGACTTTTTTTGGGGGGTGCCAGGAGCTGGACTACCAGAAGACCGGATGGGAGGCCGCGATGGCTTCAGCGCAGGTGACCGGTACGACCGCGCAGCGACCCCGCGCCCACGGCGGCGCGAGTACACACGGGCGGGCCCGCGACTGGGCGGAGATCCAGGAGCGCATGCTCGTACCGCTCTACCAGGCGGTGTACGAGCGCCTGGAGGTCGGCTCGGCGACCAGTCTGCTCGGCCTCGGCTGCCGGTCGGGGCTGTCCCTGCTGCTGGCGGCGGAGCGAGGTGCGGAGGTGGCCGGTCTTGAGCCGGACACGGAGTTGCGCGAGCTGGCGCAGGGCCGGCACCTGCGGGTGTCCGGTCCCGGACACCACGACCGTCCGTCGGGTCCCTTCCCCCGCACGGCCCAGTCGCTGGTGACTCTCTTCGAACTGTGGCAGGCGCCTTTCCTGCGGCAGTCCGGTGCATCGAGGCCGTCCGGTGAGCCGGGACGGCCGACGCCCGCGCAGTCGGTGGCCCGGGCGGCCGGGCTGACCCTCCCGGGCGGGCACGTGGTGCTGGCCGGCTGGGGCCCGCCGGAGCGCTGCGAGAGTGCCGCCGTGCTGGACGTGGCGCGCCGCAGGGCCGCCCGGACACCGGGCTGCGACCCCTTCGCACTGAGCACGCCCGGCGCGCTGGAGACCCTGCTGACCGGTGCCGGTCTGCGCCCGGCCGGCAGTGGACGGGTGAACTGCCCGTTCGCGTACCCGGATCTGGAGAGCGCGGTGCGCGGGATGCTGTCGACCGGCCTGTACGAGGCGGCGATCGAGGACTCCGGCGCGGCGCTGGTGGAGAAGGAGCTGGAGGAGGCCCTGCACCCGTTCGTCCAGCGGGACGCCTCCGTGCGGATGGCCAATCTGTTCCGCTACGTGATCGCCGAGAAGCTCCGCTGACGGCACGGTGGGCGGCCGACCGACGAGACGTCCCGGGAAGCAGCCCGGGAGACGACCCGGAAGCAACCAGGGGGCAGCCCGGGAAGCAGCGCGGAGAACGGGCCGCCCACCGGCCGTGCGGCACACGGCCGTCGTGCCTCAGGCGAGTTGCTTCCTGGGCACTCCCGCCGCCCGGTAGGCGGCCTCCTCGTCCAGGGTCTCGGCCTCCAGCAGCGCACCCGCGAGGGCGGCGAGCTGTCCGCGGTGCTCGGTGAGGATCCGGGTCGCGTCGTCGTAGCACTCGGCGACGATCCGTCTGGCCTCCTCGTCCACCACGTCCAGCGTGGCGGGTGCGGCGGAGAGCCCGTACGCGCCCTGGCTGTCGCTGGGCACGGCGGTGAGGCGGCCGGCCCGCTCGCTCATGCCCCAGCGTCCGGCCATGCCCCGGGCCATGTTGGTGACCTGTTCCAGATCGCTCCTCGGGGAGAGCGGCACGCTCCGGGTGTGGATCTTCAGGATCGCCTCGCGCCCGTCGCGGTCCGGCGGGCTGGCGGTGATCCGGCGGTCGAGGCGTCCCGGGCGCAGCAGGGCCGGGACGAGGACCTCGGCCCGGCTGGCGCCGACGCCGACGATCATCTCGATGAACTCCGATGCGGAGGCGGAGAAGAACGGCACATCCGCCTCCCCCGCGACCGCCCTGGCCAACAGGGTCTTGCCGTTGCCCGGCGGACCGCTGAGCAGCACGCCGCGCAGCATCCTGGCGCCGAGCCCCCGGTACGCCTGCGGGTTCTTCAGGAAGTCGACCACTTCGGCGGGTTCGGCCCCGACCTCGTCGATCCCGGCCACGTCGGCGAAGGTCGTCCGCCTGCCCGCCGTGGTGTCGACCGGCTTCGGCGGGGACTTGCGGCCGAGCGCCCCCGCTGCGCCCATCCCGCCGGCCATCCGGCGGGCCGGCAGCATCCAGACCAGGATCAGCAGCAGCACAGGATCAGCAGCAGCATCGGAGCGAGCGAGATCAGCAGGTTGGCGAGGAAGCTGCGCTGCTGGACCACGGGTTCGGCGGTGACGGTGACGTTCTACTGCTGGAGGCCGTCGGACGATACGGACACCCCGGGTGAGCTGGCCCCGCGAAACGCCGTGCCGCGCCTACCCCCTGGGCAGCGGCTCCCACTCCTCCGCCGTCAGCGCGAACCGCTCGTGGTCGCGCCAGGCGCCGTCCAGGAAGAGCATCCTGGGGGTGAAGCCCTCGTGCCGGAAGCCGAGCCGCTTCGCCATTGCGATCGAACGCCCGTTCTCCGGCTGGACGTTGATCTCCAGCCGGTGCAGGCCCAGACCTCCCGCCTCCAGCGGGGCGAAACAGCGGTCCACCACCAGCCGCATGCCCTCGCTCATCCTGCCCGTCCCGGCGAACGGCAGGTAGGAGTCGTAGCCGAGCGCGGCATTGCAGAACCGGCCCATGACGATGTTGGCCACATTGCACTTGCCGACCAGACCGCCGGTCTCCACGTCCACGATCAGGAGGGTCCGCAGTCCCGGTCCCTGACGCTCCAGCAGATCGGGCAGGCCGTCCGGTTCGACCGGGTTCCACCGGCCGACGTGCTCCGCGGAGCGGCGGACCGCCTCGGCGTACTGGGCCGCGTCTGCGGGCTTCGGCGCCCGGATCATCACTCGCACGCCCCCCATCATCCGCCATGCGCCCGGTTCACGCGTACGGCCCACAGCCACGGGGCTGTGGGCCGTACCGGAACGAGCCCTGGCGGAGCTACCGGACCACCGGGGCGGGCTCCCGGGTCAGAGCAGGTCCTTGAACTCCTTGGGGAGCTCGAAGTCGGCCGGCCCCTTGCCCGCGCCGAGGCCGAAGGCGCCGCCCTCGGCCGGGGCCTGCGCGCCACCGGGGCCGAGCGCCTTGCGCTGGGCGGCGGCCGCCTCCTCCTGGGCCCGCTTCAGCGGGTTGCCGGACTTCTTGCGTCCCTTGGCCGCCGGGGCCTTCTTGGCGGACTTCTTGCCGCCACCGCCCATACCCGGGATCCCCGGCATGCCGGGGATGCCCTTGCCCGAGGCCATCGCGGACATCATCTTGCGGGCGTCGAAGAAGCGCTCGACCAGGTTGTTGACCTCGCCGACCTGGACGCCCGAACCCTTGGCGATACGGGCGCGCCGCGAGCCGTTGATGATCTTCGGGTCGGTCCGCTCGGCCGGGGTCATCGACTTGATGATGGCGCCGACGCGGTCGACGTCCTTGTCGTCGATGTTGTTGATCTGCTCGCGGATCTGGCCCATGCCCGGCAGCATGCCGAGCAGCTTGGAGATCGAGCCCATCTTGCGGACCTGCTCGAGCTGGGCCAGGAAGTCGTCGAGGGTGAAGTCCTTGCCGCCGCCCTGCAGCTTGGAGGCGATCTTCTCGGCCTCGGCCTGCGAGAAGGTCTGCTCGGCCTTCTCGATCAGGCTGAGGACGTCACCCATGCCGAGGATGCGCGAGGCCATCCGGTCCGGGTGGAAGGCGTCGAAGTCGTCGACCTTCTCGCCGTTGGAGGCGAACATGATCTGGCGGCCGGTGACATGCGCCACCGAGAGCGCCGCACCACCGCGGGCGTCACCGTCCAGCTTGGACAGCACCACACCGGTGAAGTCGACGCCTTCGAGGAAGGCCTGCGCGGTGGTCACCGCGTCCTGGCCGATCATCGCGTCGAGGACGAACAGCACCTCGTCCGGGTTGATCGCGGCCCGGATGTCCGCGGCCTGCTGCATCAGCTCGGCGTCGATACCGAGGCGGCCCGCGGTGTCGACGATGACGATGTCGTGCTGCTTCTGCTTGGCGTACTCGATCGAGTCGCGGGCGACCTTGACCGGGTCGCCGACGCCGTTGCCCGGCTCGGGGCCGTAGAAGGCGACCTGGGCCCGGTCGGCCACCACACCGAGCTGGGTGACGGCATTGGGGCGCTGGAGGTCACAGGCGACCAGCAGCGGGGTGTGCTTCTGCTGCTTCAGCCAGTGGCCCAGCTTGCCCGCGAGGGTGGTCTTGCCCGCACCCTGCAGACCGGCCAGCATGATGACCGTCGGGCCCGACTTGGCGTACCGCAGGCGCCGGGTCTCGCCACCGAGGATGTTGACGAGCTCCTCGTTGACGATCTTGACGACCTGCTGGGCGGGGTTCAGCGCGCCGGAGACCTCGGAGCCCAGCGCACGGTCCTTGACCTGCTTGATGAAGGCCCGCACCACCGGCAGCGCGACATCCGCTTCGAGCAGGGCGATCCGGATCTCGCGGGCGGTGGCGTCGATGTCCGCCTCACTGAGGCGGCCCTTGCCCCGGAGGTTCTTGAACGTCGCTGCGAGGCGGTCGGAAAGAGTGTCGAACACGTCGGTCGCGGGTCCCTTGCGGCATCGGTACGGGTACTGTCGTCGCCCCCAGGGTATCCGCCCGCCCCAGGTACGGTCTCCACCCCACCTCCGGCTCAGCCCGCGACGCCCTCCGGCGCCCGCTTGACCGGCGTGCGGCCGGCCTTCGGGACGAGGGTCACACGCCGCTCACCGCTGGCGGCGGGTCGAGGTCGCGGGCGGGGTCCGGCGGATTCCGCCGGTGCTCGCCCGGATTCTCCCGGTGCTCACCCGAGCGCCTCCCGCACCTGCGCCGCCACCTCGCCGGCGCGCTCGGGCGTGAGCGGGCGGCCCTCGGGGTCCGTGAGGTAGAAGGCGTCCACCGCATCCGCGCCGAGCGTGCTGACGTGGGCGGTACGGACGACCACCCCGGCCGCGTCCAGCGCCCGGCCGATGCGGTGCAGCAGGCCGGGGGCGTCGTGGGCGCGGACCTCCAGGATGGTGGCGCTGGACGACGCCCCGGGGGCGACCGCCACCACCGGGGGCGGGGTGGTGATGCCCCGGCGGCGCGGGGCGGCGGCGTCCCGTTCGGCGAGCTTGCGGGCCACGTCCAGCGAGCCGTCCAGGGCCCGGCGCAGGTCGGCCCGCAGCCGGTCCGCCTCCGGCAGTTCGCCGTACTCGGCGGCGACCTTCCAGCGGATCAGCAGCACCGGACCCTCGCCGATCGGGTCGAGCAGACGCAGCGCGGCCGAACGGACCGTCAGCCGGTGCAGCGCGATCACTCCGGCCGCCGTGCTCAGCAGTGCAGGGCGGTCCGGGATGGCCAGGGTCAGCTCGACGCCCATCGGCTCGCTGCCGAAGGCGTCCTGCTGCGCCTGGGCGAGCAGAGCGAGGGCCGGTTCACCGGTCCGGGCGGCCTCCACGGCGAGGCGCTCCTGATCGACCGTCGGCTCGGCCTCGGCCGGGAAGGGGTCGGCGCCCGCGAGCTGCGCGGCCACCCGGTCGACCAGCCGGTCCACCAGCGAGGCCCGCCAGCTGCTCCAGGCGGCGGGTCCGGTGGCGGTGGCGTCGGCCTCGGTGAGGGCGTGCAGCAGCTCCAGGTGCGGGAGGGTGCCGACCACCTTGGTGACCAGGTCGATGGTGGCCGGGTCGTCCGGGTCGCGGCGGGTGGCGGTGTCGATCAGCGTCAGGTGGTGGCGGACCAGCAGGGCCAGGGTCTCGGTGTCGGCCTTGTCGAAGCCCATCCGGACGGCCACGTCCCGGACGATCACCTCGCCCGCCTCGGAGTGGTCACCCGGCCAGCCCTTGCCGAGGTCGTGCAGCAGGGCGGCGACCAGCAGCAGGTCCGGCCTGGCCACCCGGCGGGTCATCGCGGCCGCCTTGACCGCCGTCTCGACCAGGTGCCGGTCGACCGTCCAGCGGTGTACGGCGTTGCGCTGCGGCCGGCAGCGCACCCGCTCCCAGTCCGGCAGCAGGCGGGTGATCAGGCCCTCGGCCTCCAGCGCCTCCCAGACCGGCAGACAGGACTCCCCCGCGCCGAGCAGGGTGATCAGCTGCTCCCTGGCCTCGTCCGGCCACGGCACGGGCAGTGGCCTGGTCTCGGCGGCCAGTCGGCGGACCGTCGAGTGCCCCACGGCCAGCCCGGCCTGCGCGGCCGCGGCGGCGGCGCGCAGCGGCAGGACGGGATCCTGCGCCGGGCGGGCGCTCTGGGCGAGCACCGCCTCGCCGTCCTGCTCGACCACGCCCTCGGCGAGCGGCCTGCGCTCTATGGCGCCGTGCGCCACCGCGCCCGCACCGCGCCCGACCCCGGTGAACGGGAAGGCCAGCCGGGCCACCCGGCGCCCCCGGCTGACGCGCGCCGCCAGGATGCGCTCCACGGCCCGCCAGGTGACGTCGCCGGCATAGGCGATGGTGCGGGCCGCCTCGTACACCTGGCGCAGCAGCGTGTCGGCGTCGAGCACGCCGAGCTGGGCGGCGACCTGGTCCTGGTCGTGCAGGCCGAGGCGTTCGGTGGCGCGTCCGGTCGTGAGGTGCAGGGCGTCGCGGACGTCGGCCAGCTTGGCGGCTGCCGCGTCCAGGCCGTCCCTGGGGGCGTCGGCGAGCCAGCTGGCGGCGATCGCGTTGAGTGCGGCCACATCGCGCAGCCCGCCCCTGGCCTCCTTGAGGTCGGGCTCCAGCAGGAAGGACAACTCGCCGTGGCGCTCGGCGCGTTCGAGGCAGAGCCGGCGGAGTTCGGGCAGCCGCTTGGCGGCGGCGGCGCGCCAGTCGGCGAGGACGGCCGAGCGCAGGGTGGCGGTCAGCGCGGGGTCGCCCGCGAGGTGGCGGGCGTCCAGCAGGCCGAGCTGCGCCTTGAGGTCCTCGGCGGCCACCGCGCGGGCCTCGGCCACGGTGCGTACGGAGTGGTCGAGCGCGGTGCCGCCGTCCCAGACGGGGTACCAGATCCGTTCGGGCAGCCGGGGGTCGAGCGCTCCCTGGTGCAGCAGCAGAACGTCCAGGTCGCTGCGCGGCGAGAGCTCCCCGCGCCCGTACCCGCCGACCGCCACCAGGGCGGTTCCCGACGGTGCCCCGCAGGCCCCGTACAGCTCGGTGAGCCAGTCGTCGGCCAGGGCGGCGAGGGCGGCCCGGCGCTCGGCGCCGCCGCGGCCCGGCTCGGCGAGCAGCCGGGCGCGGGCGGCGGCAAAGCCGGAGGGGCCGACCGGGTCGTCGGCGGGAGGGGTGTCGGAGGTCGTCACGTCAGGGTCCCCATCCGTGGTGCGGGTGGTGCGGAGCGGCTGCGCCTGTGCCTGTCCCGAATGCTAGGGCCATGCACTGTCCGGGGCGCGGGGGGGGGGGGGTTTAACCCGCAGCGCCCCCCCCCCCGGGGGGGGCCGCGGGGGTTGGAGGCCGCGGGGCCGCCGCCCCCCCGGACGGCCCCGGCGGC
>NZ_JARZAJ010000044.1 GCF_029892105.1 Kitasatospora sp. GP82
CGACGACACGACAGGTCACCACTCCCACGGGGCCACCGACCCTATGCCCGACCAACGAAAAGGCAGACCTCAAGATCGGAAAGACAACAGCTTCTTAGCTTGTTGTTTAACCTCGCAGGTCACCCAACCTGCTGATCTGCGGTTCTTCGCGAGACAGCAGAGGCGGCCGCCCCTCACGCTTCGAGATGTCGAGTAACGAAGCTGAAGGAACGGCCGCTGGTGACGAGTCTCCCTGTGCAACTGCCCGCCGTCGAGCAGTGGGGCGTGCTGTCCCGCTTTCGGATGGACTTCTACGAGTGCCTGTACACGCGTGCGGACGTGCTCTTCGAGCTCACCGACGCGCTGCTGTGCACGGACGGGCCGGTCAAGACGCTGGTGGACCTGTCGCTGGCGGCCGAGCACCGGCGGGGGCACGGTGCGATGTACGCCGCGCTGGACCGGGGCTGGCTCGAGCCCGCCCGACTCCGCCGCGCGCTGGCCGCCCTTCCGATACCCCGTCTCGCTGACGGGCGCATCGCCCTGGCCGTCGATGTCTCTAACTGGCTCCGCCCCGACGCGCCGACCAGCGATGACCGCCTGTTCTGCCATGTCTACGGGCGCGGCCGCAGCGCGGACCAGCTGATCCCCGGCTGGCCCTACTCCTTCGTAGCCGCCCTGGAGAGCGGCCGCACCTCCTGGACCGCGCTGCTGGACGCGGTCCGGCTGGGACCGGCCGATGACGCCACCGCGGTCACCGCCGACCAACTTCGCGAGGTCACCGGCCGCCTGATCGAAGCCGGGCACTGGCACTGCGGCGACCCTGACATTCTGCTCGTCATGGACGCCGGCTACGACGTCACCCGCCTGGCCCATCTCCTGTCCGACCTACCCGTCGAGCTCATCGGCCGACTGCGTTCGGACCGGGTCATGCTCCGCGATGCGGGCGAGCCCCGCTCCACGCCCAAGGGCGGACGCCCACGCAAGCACGGCACCGCCTTCACCTTCGCCAAACCCGAGTCCTGGCACGAGCCCGACGCCACCACCTGCACCGAGACCACCCGCTACGGCAAGGCCGAAGCGAAGGCGTGGGACCGGATGCACCAGCGCCTGCAAAAACGCGGGCCCTGGCTCGACCATGAAGGCGAAATCCCCATCACCCACGGCACGTTGGTCCGCCTCAAGGTCGACCACCTGCCGGGCGAGCGCGAAGCGAAGCCGCTGTGGCTATGGTCCTCTGCCACCGGCATCGATACCGTCCATCTGGACCGGATCTGGCGCACCTTTCTGCGCAGGTTCGACCTTGAGCACACCTTCCGCCTGCTCAAGGGCACCCTCGGCTGGACCGCGCCGCACTTCCGCGCGCCGGACACCGCCGACCTGTGGACCTGGCTGATCATCGTTGCCCACACCCAGCTCCGCCTGGCCCGCCCGCTCGCCGCCGACCTGCGCCGCCCCTGGGAACGCCCGCTGCCAGCAGCGAAGTTGACTCCGGCCCGGGTCCGTCGAGGGTTCCGCAACATCCGCGTGAAGGTTCTCACTCCGGCCCGCGTGCCAAAACCCTCCCGGCCCGGCCCCGGACGGCCACCGGGTTCGAAGAACCGCAACCGGGCATCCCGTCACGACGTCGGCAAGACCATCAAACGCGAACCCACGCTCCAGGCCCACCTCGCCGCGCGAGGTTAAACGTCAAGCTTAGATCCACCTGGCGGTCGAGCAGGCGCAGAAGCTGATGTCGCTCGTGATCACGGCCGGACAGCGCGGTGACTCCCCGCAGTTCCAGGTCGTACTGGGCCGCGTCCGTGTGCCCCGGCTCGGCCCGGGACGGCCGCGCACCCGCCCGGACAAGGTCCGCGCCGACAATGCGTACGGGTCCCGCGCGAACCGCGACTACCTGCGCCGACGCGGCATCCGGTGCACGATCCCGGAGAAGCGCGACCAGATCGCCAACCGGAAGAAGCGCGGCTCCCACGGTGGCCGGCCACCGAAGTTCGACAAGGTCGACTACCGCGAGCGCCACGCCGTGGAGTGCGGGATCAATCGTCTCAAGCGCCATCGCGCAGTCGCCACGAGGTTCGGCAAGCTCGCCGTTCGCTATGAGGCCACTGTGCTGGTCGCTGCTATCAACGAGTGGCTGTGAGCAGAGGACAAGGGGTGCTCAATGGGCGTCAGCGGGGGTGGGCCACGGAGCCCACGGCAGGGCGTCGCGCCACCTTGGGCGTCCGAAGGCCCAGTCCTGGAGTACCTGGGCCACGGTCTCATGGCCGTACAGGTCGAAGGGGCCGTCCACCCGCGCCTGGAAGTGGAAGTCCTGCCCGCCTTCCCGGAACTCGACCTGACAGCTCATGTCGTCGTTGAGACAGACCTGCATGTAGTGCTGGCCCGCAGGTTCCGTGTCCAGCCGTTCAACGATCACCCAGCGGTGGCGCAGATTCATCTCGCTCAGCAGATCGAACAGTGCATCCTCGGAAGGGTCATCCCAACAGTCTCCGCTCCAGGTCCTCGCTCGCAGTACCGGCTTCACCATGGGACGACCCTAGCGATGTTGATCCACTTCTGAAAAAGACCCTAGCCTCGCGCTTTCACCAGACTCAAAGTCCGTGGATTGATCAAATAAGAGAGGCGTGCCTCTGAGCTGGGAGGATCGGGTTGTCGAAGGCTCTGTCCACCCCGGTTCAGGAAGCACTCTCCAGGTGAACACGCCCACCGGGTGCTACCCGTACTTCCGCGCCGTCGACGTCGTGAGCTGGAATGGGGACATGGATCAGATCTGGATGGACCGCCTGGTGGCGGTGACCGGCTGGCAGCAGGAGCGCCAGGAGATCGACTGGGGCCCGGTGGAGGAGGGGTTCGGCATCTCCCCGCCCGCCGACTACAAGGACATCTGTGCACTCTTCGCGCCGGGGCACTTCTCGGCGTACCTCGAGGTCCTGCGGCCAGTCGGCGAAACGTCGTCGAGGAGCCTGCTGGACAGCTGGAAGTACGACCTGCAGTTGTGTGTGCAGTATCCGCGGACCCCACGGATCTACGAGCCTTACGGGCTCTACGGGAGGTCCGAGAATTCGGGCCTGATCCACTGGGGTAGTGACCAGACGGAGGGCGATTACTACTGGCTGGCGGACCACTCGGTGGATCCCGCCGGGTGGCCCGTGATCGCCAGGAAGGACCCGGCCGAGGAGTGGCACCGGTTCGATGTGCCCACTTCCGAGTTCATCTACCGGGTTCTCGCGGACCCCGAGTTCAAACCGTTCACCGTCGCTGGGCAGATGGGGCAGCCCTTCCTGCTGCCCTACGGGCAGCCGCTGCCCTGGCCAGTGGAATGAACGCACGGTCAGCCTCGCGTTTTGATCCGGGGTGGCGTCCGACGGGTGATCAGAAAAGCAAAGAGTGCCCCTGACCTGCAACGATGGGACTTGTCTAGGGTCCTGGTCGTCGTCAAGAAAGTTGCACTCCTCAGGTGAAGAAGCGTAGCGGGTCGTACCCGTCAGTCCGCGTCGAGGGCGGTGGGGTCTCGCAGGCCGGAGCCGTGTTGTTGGTCGAGACCGCTCGCAAGGCGGGGCTGGACGCGGCGATATCGGCGGCACTGGCGCCGTGGCGCAAGACGCGCGCGGTCCATGACCCGGGCAAGATCCTGCTGGACGTCGCGCTCGCGGTGGCCCTGGGCGGGGACTGCCTGTCCGATGTCGCGATGCTGCGGGCCGAGCCCGCCGTGTTCGGGCCGGTGTCCTCCGACCCGACCGTCTCCCGCCTGGTCGACACCCTCGCCGCGGCCGGACCCCCTGCACTCGCGGCGATCCGTCGGGCACGGGCCGAAGTCCGCGAGCGAGTCTGACGGTTGGCCGGCAACGCGACGCCCGACGTGGACGGCGAGGTGATCGTGGATATCGACGGGGTGCTGGTCCTGGCGCACTCCGAGAAGGAGCTGGCCACCAGGACCTGGAAGAAGACCTTCGGCCATCACCCGCTGGTCGCGTTCGTCGACCACGGACGCGAGGGCTCCGGGGAGCCGGTCGCCGGCCTGCTCAGGCCGGGCAACGCGGGCAGCAACACCGCCGCCGACCACATCGAAGCCGCCCGCCTGGCCCTGGCCCAGCTCCCGAGGAAGTACCGGCGCGGACGTCGCACGCTGATCCGCACGGACTCCGGCGGCGGCACCCACAAGTTCCTCAACTGGCTCACCGCACGCGGCCGATGGTTCTCCTACTCGGTTGGGATGACCATCACCGGCGCCATCCACCAGGCCGTGCTGAAGATCCCCGCCTCGGTCTGGACACCGGCCGTCGAGCCCGACGGCGAGATCCGCGACGGTGCCTGGGTCGCCGAACTCGCCGGCGACGTCCTCACGGGCTGGCCGAAGGGGATGCGGCTGATCGTCCGCAAGGAACGGCCGCACCCTGGCGCCCAGTTGCGCTTCACCGACGCCGACGGGTTGCGGCTGACCTGCTTCGCCACCAACACCACCCGCACTCCGATCGCCCAGCTGGAGCCGCGGCACCGCCAGCGTGCCCGCGCCGAGGACCGCATCCGCGCCGCCCGCGACACCGGCCTGCGCAACCTGCCCCTCCACCAGGCCGCCCAGAACCAGGTCTGGCTGGAGATCGTCCAGCTCGCACTCGACCTGCTCGCCTGGATGCCGATGCTCGCCCTGGCCGGACCCGCCCGCCGATGGGAGCCCAAGCGCATGCGGCTGCGGCTGTTCTCCGCCGCCGCCCAGCTCGTCACCTCCGGCCGCCGCCGCTATCTCCGCCTCGCCCGCCACTGGCCGTGGACCGACGTGATCATCGGCGCGTTCGAGCGCCTGCAAGCCCTGCCGGACCCCGGCTGACCAACGGCAACGCCCCATCCCGACGAGCACCCGATCACTTCCGGAGCCGTGGAACCCGGTGCCCACCCGGCGCATCAGCCGGGCCATCGGCGTGCCCACGATCGCCCGCACAAGTCGAAACGGCCCGTCGGACGAACCGACGGACCGTCACGAAAGATCGAGGCTGGTAGGGCTCGGTCAGGTTCATGTGCCGGTGGCGTGTCCGTTTGATCGGGTGCGTCGTTGACCGGGTGTGATGGGTGGGGAGTTGGCCGCGGTCTGGTGTGATCTGGAGGACTTCGCGGCGGAGATGTTCGAGCCGTTCGCGCGGGCGGATCGCCGGGCCTGGTTTCGGGCGTTAGGGACCACGGCGGCGAAGCTCGATGGGGGGGGAACCAGCGCCGGTTCAGTCCTACTCATCGAGTAGGGCGTACGTGCGATTAGACAGGGCGAAACCCTGCATAGTCAGCGCTCGATAGCGATGCGTTACCGAGGTTCATCCTGCGGACTGACAGGCCGTCCGGCGGGGCAATGCATCGCGTTCCTCGCGCGCCGGAGAGGACCTGACGGCCTAGGGTTGTCACTAAGAGATCCGCCTCAAGCGGATCTCTATTTGACAGGAGGCGACATGCAAATCGGTGTGGTCTTCCCGACGAGCGAGATCGGCAGCGACGTGGGCGCGGTGCGCGCCTACGCCCTCGCGGCGGAGGAACTCGGGTACCGCCACATCGTGGCCTACGACCACGTGGTCGGTGTGGACCCGGAGGTGCACAAGGACTGGAACGGTCCGGTGGACGTGCACACCATGTACCACGAGCCGCTGGTCCTGTTCGGCTACCTGGCCGCGCTGACTTCGATGGAGCTGGCCAGTGGCGTCGTCATCCTGCCCCAGCGGCAGACCGTGCTGGCCGCCAAGCAGGCCGCGCAGGTCGACCTGCTCACTGGCGGGAAGTTCCGGATGGGGATCGGCGTCGGCTTCGTCGAGGTGGAATTCGAGGCGCTGGGCCAGGACTTCCACACTCGAGGACAGCGGATAGAGGAACAGGTCACACTGATGCGCCGGCTGTGGACCGAGCATTCGGTGACCTTCGAAGGGGAATTCGACCGGATCACCGGGGCCGGCTTCGCGCCGATGCCGCTGCAACGGCCGATTCCGGTGTGGATGGGGGCCCAGTCACCTCGTGGCTACCAGCGCATCGGACGTGTCGCCGACGGCTGGTTCCCGTTGATGTCAACGGGTCCCGGGCTCGACGAAGCCATCCAGACCGTGGCGCGGGCCGCCACCGACGCCGGGCGCGACCCGGCCGACATCGGCATGGAGGGTCGTGTCAACTGGCAGAACGAGGACCAGGTGGCCGTCGACCTCCAGAAATGGCGCGACGCCGGGGCGACACACGTCGGGATCAACACGATGTACGCCGGTTTGAAGACCTTTGACGACCACCTGGCCGCGATAGCCGCGTCCGCCCGGGCCGCGAAGACGTTCACCGACTGACGCGCACCGCGCGACGAGCGGGATTTCTCACTCTCCGGGTACCTTTTCCGCGCGTGACTGTCCGGGTGACCCGAGGACGTGACGCCCAGGTGTCGCCGGGTGGCTAGGTGTACTGACCCGTGAGGTTGGGGACGCGGCTGGCGGGTGGCTGGCCCTTGAGCGCGGTGTGTCCGCGGTGGTGATTGTAGGTGATTGTAGGTGTGGAGCCAGGTGGGGTAGGCGTCGCGTCGTTCCTGCTCGGTGCGGTAGGTCTGTGCGTAGGCCCACTCGTCGAGCAGGGTGCGGTTGAAGCGTTCGACCTTGCCGTTGGTCTGCGGGCGGTAGGGCCGGGTTCGCTTGTGGGTGATGTCGGCGGCGGCCAGCACGTCCCGCCAGGGGTGGGACTTGTAGCAGGAGCCGTTGTCGGTCAGCACGCGTTGGACGGTGATCCCGGCTTGGGCGAAGAACTCCTGGGCGCGGGTCCAGAACGCGGCGGCGGTGTCCTTGCGCTCATCGGGGAGGATCTCGCTGTAGGCCAGGCGGGAGTGGTCGTCGACGGCGTTGTGGAGATAGCTGTAGCCGGCCCCGGCGCGGTTCTTGCGGCCGGCCTGGCAGCCGAGCGCCTGGTGGCCGCCGCTGTCGGGGATGTTGCCGAGCTTCTTGATGTCGACGTGGACCAACTCGCCCGGCGCGTCGTGCTCGTAGCGTCTGATGACGCGGCCGGTGGCGCGGTCCAGGTGGGTGAGTCGGGCGAGCTTGTAGCGGGTCAGGACCCGGTGCACGGTGGCCGGGTTGAGCTTGAGCAGGTAGGCGATGCGGGCCGTTCCCCAGCCGCGCAGGACGCGGACCTGCTGAACAGACACGGGGTGGGCAAGCACGCTGCCGTGCTCACCCGCCCCGGCCGGATCAAAGAGCCTTGACGTACAGCGGTTCGCTGGAGATCACATCACCCTGCCCGTTGCGGGTCAGAACGACGGTGACCTGGTCGTCGAAATCGTCCGACGCGGTGACCTGCGCCCACGTGGTGCCCGCGCACAGGGTGTCGATCGTCGCCTGCCCGTTAACAGGCGGCTGGGACGCTGTCCCGATGACCGTGTTGTTCTTGTCGGTCAGGTAGACGCGCAGCACATCCCCTGACTGGGTGCCCCGGAAGAACACCCCTACAGAGTCCTTGGCGACCGGGACGCGGTAGACCGCGAGCCGGTTCGGGTCGCTGGCCCCGGAAAGGTGCTGGCCGCAACTGCTGACAGGACTGCTGGCCGGGGCGGCGGCTTGACTGCTGGCCTGGGTCTGCTGACCGCAGGCGGTGAGAGCCAGAAGGGGAAGAGCTACGAGGGCAATACGTGGTTTCACCATGGTCCCTTGGATGCGTCGGGGCCACCTCGGGTTCCCGGGACGGCCCGGCCATGTCAGACGTGCGGGTTGAGGTGCAGATTCCAGGAGTTCAGGATGTCGGGGGCCTCGGTCCAGTAAACGGTTCCGCCGCCTCCGGCGGACATGATGCCGCGCGCCTGACGGGTGGTGGAGCCGGAGACGGTGAAGACCAGCGCCCCGGAGTCGCCGTGTTCGGCGGTCCACCCGGAGGACTGGCCCTGGACACCGCGCACGGTGATCACGGTGCCGTCGTCCCAGGTGATGTTGTAGTAGACGTCATGGTTGGTGACGTTGATGCCGCAGGGCACGCCGCAGCCGTCGTAGTAAGAACGCGCCCCGTCCTGGCAGACGGAGTCACCGTTGTAGGAGTACTGGCCTTCAAAGCGTGAAGGCGGGCTTGCCGATCGCGCGCGGGTTCACGGGTGGGCCAGGGCGAGGCCCAGGGCCGCTACTACACCGCGGGCCCGGTCCTGCCGGAGGAAATCACCCGCGGGGTGCGCGAGCCCCGGCCGCTGCGCGACCCGTACGCATAGGTGCGACGACCAGTTGGCCGGCTCCGCGCAGGTTGTCTTTGCCGCCGCCGTCGCCGCCGCGGGCACCGTGCTGTACGTCGCGGACGCACTGCAGTGGCATGGCGCCCGGGCATCTGCGTACGGGCTGGCCGCCACGGTGCTCGCTGGCGCACTCGTCCGGGCGCGGGCACGTGGCGGCGGAGACCGGCGGCGGGACGGTGGGTGAGGGCAGGCGTGGCGGCCACATCGGGCGCGAGGGGGTCATCGGTGGCGGCGTCTGAAGACGACCATCCGCAGGACGGTGAAGCGCACCACGGTCACCAGGGCGAAGCTCGGTGCGAGTACCAGGGTCTTTTCTGAACGAGAGCCAGTCGGGAAACGTGAATGAGAGCCACATTGCTCCGTCTGTAGAGGCGGTGGACACTGAGGTAGATCCATGATCGACAACGAAACGAGAGCCACCCCTTGCGAGTGACTTCACCCAACATGACCCGCAGTGGGGGTCCACTGTTCGACTCAGCTGCTGCATCCGTCGCGGTCTACAGCGACCGCGCCGACGACTATGCGGTCACCCACGCCCCCAAGATGGCCGACCAGGTCGAGCGGTTCGCCAACTCGCTGCCGGCTCCCTCGCTGATCCTGGACGCCGGTTGCGGCCCCGGCCGCGACCTCGCGCGATTCACCGCCCACGGTCACAGCGTCCGAGGTGTCGACCTCAACCCGGTGTTCGTCGCCATGGCCAACGCCCACGCACCCACCTCACAGTGCGACCTGCGCGACATCGGATCTCAATTCCCTGCTGGAACGGTCGACGGGATCTGGGCCTGCGCATCGCTCGTGCACCTTCGCGAGTCAGAGACCGTGGACGTGCTCGGCCAGTTCGCCAGGCTACTGCGCCCCGGCGGCAAGCTGTACGCGTGCGTCAGGTCCGTCGGCCGCACCGGCTGGCTCGATGAGCCCGACGGACGCCGCTGGTACACGGTGTGGGACGCCGAGGCGTTCGCTGACGCAGTCGCCGACGCTGGGTTCGAAGTCGACCACATTGACCAGGGCATATTTGTGGAGGTATGGGCCACTCGCAGCCCCATCAGCAGCCCGTAGCCGACAGCCCTGCGGGAACGACCGCACCGGGACGTCAAAGGACCGTAGCGTGTCGCGGCCAAGTGGAGCAGTCCACGACATTCCTCCGAACGCGGGCGTGTCACGCCCCCAGCCAAGGTGGCTCTCACTCTCGTTGCCCGACCGGCTCTCAAACGACCTGCCCAATACGACCGGGGTCTCCGCCGCTGGTGAGGCGGTGGGCCGGTAGTGGCGGAAGAGCAGGACGGCGCCTGAGGTGACCAGGTACGCCAGGACGAACAGGCCACCCGCGGCCAGATGCGCCTGGGGGCCTGGACCGCGGATCCGCGGAAGCTCAGCCGGCGGTTGGCCTCCGTGTTGAGGACGGTGACGACGAGAAGGGAGGCGAAGTTGGCCAGGATGGGCGGCAACCAGTGGCGCAGCGCCCAGTACAGCAGGGCCTGGGCCGCCGTGGAGGCGGCGCCGATCACGACGAACCAGAACACTTCCCTGGTCAGCGCGGTGCGGCCAGGCGCTGCGCCGTGGGCCCCGCCATGCGCTGAGGCGTCGCACTCCACCATCATGAGGCCACCGTGCGGGGACCCGTCGAGCCGTGCGGAGCGCCGGTTCGACCGTTCGGCTGGCGACGGACACCCGCATGCACGCCAGACGCGGACAGCCGACCCGATCCGTGCCAGTTTGTAGCTGACGACTTGCCCAGCACCGCCGATGCGTGGGTTTCGGCCCAACCCCGCTGCGAGGCAGCCTGGGCACGAAGGAAGTGGCCGATGGACAGTGGCGGAGGGCCTCCTGGAACCTCAAGCTCCGGCGGCCCGCAACGCCCGAGATCGGACGAGAAGCACGCGCCGCGGCGCCTCGAACGCGTTCGCGCTGCCGCGGCGGCTCGGGCCGCCAAGGCGGCCGCTCGTACCCGGGGCCTCGTGCGGCGGGTCGAGCAGATTCCTCCGCCCCCGGGGCCGTTCCGTCCGACTTCTGGCGCAGCCCGATCCGCGGGCCCTGGCTGACCTCCGTGTTCGGCCTGGTGCTGCTGATCGGCATCCCGCTGCTCTTCGTGACCGGCGCACGTCCTACGCCGCCTACAACCCCGGTCTCGGCCTGCTCAACGACCAGACCCCGCACAAGGGCCTGCTGGGCTTCTACCTCTTCGACTGGCCCACACATCCCTACTGGCTGTACCGGCTGACCCAGGGCGTGCACGTGACGCTCGGCGTGGTCCTGGTGCCGGTGGTGCTGGCCAAACTGTGGTCGGTGATCCCGAAGCTGTTCGAGTGGCCGCCGGCCCGCAGCGCCGCCACGCGCTGGAACGGCTGTCGCTGCTGGCGCTGGTCGGCGGGATCGTCTTCGAATTCGTCACCGGGATCCTCAACATCCAGCTCTACTACGTCTTCCCCGGCTCCTTCTACACCCTCCACTTCTACGGCGCCTGGGTGTTCATCGCCGCCTTCGTCGTCCACGTATCCCTCAAACTCGGCCGGATGACCCGCGCCCTGCGCTCCCGCAGCCTGGCCGCCGAACTGCGCACCGACCTCGCCCACACCCGGCCCGAGCCACCCGACCCCGACGGCCTGGTGCCGACCGCCCCCGCGGCACCGACGATGACCCGCCGCGGAGCGGTGGGCATGGTGGGGGCGGGCTCCCTGCTGCTTCTCGTGGTCACCGCGGGACAGAGCATCGGCGGTTGGCTGCGCGGCACGGCCCTGCTCGCGCCGCACAACCGCGACCCGGGCAGCGGCCCGAACGGCTTCCAGATCAACGAGACGGCCGCCGCCGTCGGCATCAACCCGGCGCATGTCGGCCCGGACTGGCGGCTGGAGATCCACGGCCCCGGACCGACGCTCGTCTTCACCCGCACACAGCTCCTCGCGATGCCCCAGCAAGCCGCCGCCCTGCCGATCGCCTGCGTCGAGGGATGGTCCACCCCCGACCAGCACTGGAGCGGCCTGCGGCTGGCCGACCTGGCCGACCTGGCCGCCCTGGCGGGCCTGCCGGACGCCGCAAGCGTCCTGGTGGAGTCCGTCCAACCACCCGGCCACAGGGGGCCGTTGCTTCCCTGGGCGCGGCTGGGAGCGCCAGCGCTCCGCAGGATCGCCCAGGTCTTGGCCCTCAGCGTCACCGACCAGTGGCAGAGCGGCAACCGATGCTTCCTCGCCCTCGGTCACCAGGGCCCACCCTCGGGTCATCCATGCTGAGGCCGGCTGACGGCGCGCCACAGGATACGAGCGGGCGGCGCCACCGGGCCGTCCCCACCCGGTCAGGGCAACCGCCGGCGGCCGGGACAATGGCCGTCAACCGGTCGATCGAGGCTGCATGTGCGTGGGTTGCCCCTCGGCATCGCGGATGGCGCGGGCGGCGTTGATCAGGCCGATGTGGCTGAAGGCTTGCGGGAAGTTACCGAGGGCCTCCCCTGTGGCGGAGTCGGTCTCCTCGGCCAGCAGCCCGACGTCGTTGGCATGCGCGAGGGAGGTCTGGAAGACGTGCCGTGCACGGGTGGTGTCGCCGGTGAGGGCGAGGGCATGGGCCAGCCAGAAGGTGCACAGCAGGAAGGCGCCTTCGTCTTCCGGCAGCTCGTCGCTGAGGTAGCGGCGGACCAGGCCGTCGCGGTCGGTCAGGTGGGTGGCGATGGCCAGCACGGTGGACTGGACGCGGGGGTCGTCAGGCGGCAGGAAGCCGACGATGGGCAGCATCAGCGTCGAGGCGTCGAGTTCCTCACTGCCGAATGCCTGGGTGAACGCGCCCAGGCGGGGACTCCAGCCGCGCTCTTCGATGGCTTCGCGGATCCGGTCGCGCTCGTGCCGCCAGTGGGGTACGCGGGCTTCGGCCTGGAGGGTGGATGCCATGGCGATGGCACGGTCCAGGGCGACCCAGCACATCAGTTTCGAGTGCAGGAAGTGTCTGCTGGGCCCGCGTCGCTCCCAGATGCCCTGATCCGGTTGGGACCACCGCCGGGCGGCTGTCTCCGCCGCCTGGACCAGGAGGGTGCGGGTGGCTGGGTCCAGACGCTCGCCGGGCGGGAGGGTCTCGTGCGCGGCGTCGAGGAGTTCGCCGTAGACATCGAGCTGACGTTGGCGCCACGCGTCGTTGCCGCTCCGAACGGGGCTGCTGTCGCGCCAGCCGGTCAGGTGGGGTAGGAGCCGCTCGCTCAGATCGCGTTCCCCGCCGATGCCGTACATGATCTGCAGGTCGACGCCGCGGTCGAGCTGATTCACCGCGGCTCGGGCGAGGAAGTCGAAGAACTTCTCCTTCTCCTTGTGGCAGGCGGCCGTGGCCAGCGCCTGAAGGGTGAAGCTCGCGTCGCGGACCCAGGTGTACCGGTAGTCCCAGTTGCGCGTTCCGCCCACTCGCTCGGGCAGGGAGGTGGTGGCCGCCGCGACGATGGCGCCGGTCGGCGCGAAGGTCAGGGCGCGTAGCACGCGTCCGCTGTGGCCCACCTCGTCCTGCCAGGGGCCGACATACGCGCGGTGGAGCTGCGACCACGAGCGCCAGCCCTTGATGGTGTCGCCAAGGCGGCGTCGGATACGCCCGGCACGCCAGCACATCGGCTCCCGCTCCCAGGCCGGCCCAACGTGCAGGGCGAATCCCAGGCGCTGCCCTCTCCGCAGCGGGACCAGACCGTGCGCCGTGGAACCGCTCACCCGCAAGTCCACAGGGCTCGACAGGAGCAGAATGTGAGCGGCCCCGTGGGCGGCGAGTCCGCCCCGGACGGGTGCGAGGAGCGGGTGGACGAGTCCGAACTCCGGGCGCGGCGCATAGGTCATCTCGATGGTCACCCATCCTTCGGTGCAGGTGATCTGTCGCAGGAGCACTCCCGGGGAGGCGCTGCCGAGTGCGTGGCCGCGTTCGCGCCGTCCCAGGGCGAGGGCGTCGCACAGCACCACCGTGCCGTCGGCCGTGCGGAAGGTCGTCTCCAGGACGAGGGTGTCTTCGAGGTAGCGGCGGCTGATGTCGGCAGGGCCGGTGGGGCGGATGGACCAGTGGCCGGCGCTCTCGTCGAGGAGGCGGGCGAAGATCGCCGGGCTGTCGAATCGGGGAAGGCACAGCCAGTCCACTGAGCCGTCGGAGGTGACCAGGGCGGCCGAACGGCAGTCGGAGAGCAGGGCGTGGTCACCGATCGGTCGCGCGCTCATTCGTCGCATCCCGTCCATCTCGGGCCAGGCGAGGCGGTCCGGCGAGGACGACGTGAGGATCGCTCGCCCGCGCCGCAGGTCGCTTCAGATACCTGAGAAGCATTGACCCCAAAGCCTCCGTGCACGGCGGATTCGCCCAACGTCGTACCTTGGCTGTAGGAGGAGCCAAGAGCGGCCGTCCGTGCCCCTGATGGCCGCATGCACGCCGTGGCCGGCCTCGCGGTTCACGAGGTCGGGAACAGGGGACCGCCCGCCATCAGGCCGCCGTCGGCCAGGAGGACGTGCCCGGTGACATAGCTCGCCTTGTCCGACCCCAGGAATTGGACGGCCTGGGCGATCTCCTCCGGGGTGCCCGCCCGGTGCATGGGCAGCACCGAATCGACCGCTTCACGCGCCGTGTCGTCGCCGGTGAACCGCTCGTACATAGCGGTCCGGGTGTAGCCGGGCGCGACCGCGTTGACCCGGATACCGTGAGCGGCGCCTTCGAGCGCGGCCGCCTTGGTGATGCCGACGACGGCGTGCTTGCTCCCGACGTACAACGTCGCCCCGGGGTAACCCATGAGGCCGTAGCCGGAGCTGACGTTGACGATGCTGCCGCCGCCCTGTTCCCTCATGACCCGGAACTCGTGCTTCAGGCACAGCAGCGTTCCCTTGACGTTGGTGTCGAAGGTGGCCTGGTAGGCCTCGTCGGTCACCTCCGTGACAGGGCCGGGCGTTCCCTCGGTGCCGGCGTTGTTGAAGGCGACGTCGATCCGCCCGAACCGCGCGACGGCGCGGTCGACGAGGTCCTTCACATCGGCGTCGAAACGGACGTCGGCACGCACGAACTCGACCGGGGCGCCGAGATCGGACAGTTCCCTGGCAAGCTGCTCACCCACGTCCTCGTGGCGGCCGGAGACCACAAGGTTCGCGCCCTGACGGGCGTAAGCCAAGGCGGTGGCGCGACCGATACCGGTGAGTGCGCCCGTGATGAGGACGACGGGATCAGACACGTCGGGCATCCCTTCCTGTAACCGCACAGGTGAACGACGGGTACGCGGTTGGAACCCGCACAACACCGGGTTCCTCTTCGGGCAGGGGCGTAT
This sequence comes from Kitasatospora sp. GP82, assembly GCF_029892105.1. Lineage (GTDB taxonomy): Bacteria > Actinomycetota > Actinomycetes > Streptomycetales > Streptomycetaceae > Kitasatospora. Next base: position 14,430 of record NZ_JARZAJ010000044.1, read on the forward strand.
CCCCCAGTACCCCTGCAAGGAAGGTGTCCCAGCCAGACGACCGGCCGCATCGGACCCGACCGCCGCATCCATCGAACGGCGGCACGTGATGGCCCGTATGGCCCGCAGACGGCGGCCTGGACAGACAACCCGAAGGCGGCCATAGACCCACCGGCGGAGAGAAGACCGAGGGCACTCGTACCGGCGGCTCGGAAGCGGCCGATCAGCAGCCGGGTACGAAGGCCTGAGGCAGCAAGCCGAACCGGCTCACTCACGCTGCCCGCTGGGCGTGGTTACCGGCGGGATCCGCCTGCGTGGCGGTCGCCTTCCAGGGCGGCCGAGGATCGCAACGCCTTGACGTGCTCGGTCATCTCGACCAGCCGGGCGAGTGGCGGTCACCCTCCGGGACGACTGAGGATCGCAACCTGGACCCGACCTGGAACCGATCCGTGCCGATCTGGGTGGCGGTCGCCCACTGGGGCGGCCGAGGATCGCGACCACCACCGCGGGCACGGTGGCGCGCACACCGCATCATGGCGGTCGCTCTTCAGGGCGGCCGAGGATCGCAACACTCTCGCCGAACTCGGCGCCGACGTCGCCGCCGTGTGGCGGCCGCCCTTCCAGGCGGCCGAGGGCCGCAACGGATCCAGCACGGCGTAAGCGCTGATCTCCGGTGGCCCTCCCGACGGCCGACCTTCGTTCAGTTCTGCCGGGTTCCTGGCGGCCAGACCTACGCGGCCAGGCAGGCGTTCGGGATGACCGGCGTGGTGCTGTCTGCGTGGAGGGCGTCCGCGTGGTCGAGGGCTTTGGCCAGGGCGAGGACGGCTTCGTCGGCGGAGTTCTTGAGGAGGTGGCCGTAGAGGTCGGCGGTGATGGCAAGGTGGGAGTGGCGCAGGGTCTTCGAGACGATGGCGAGCGGGATGCCAGCGGCGATCATGATGCTGGCGGCGGTGTGGCGCAGGTCGTGCAGGCCGATCTTGGGCAGGTCGAGTTCGGCGGTGCGCTTGCGGAGCTGGTCGAGGACCCATTGCGGGCGCAGGGGCTCGCCGTCCGGGCGGGTGAAGACCAGGCCTTCCAGCCGGCCGTCGGGGTGGGCGGCCATCTGGAGGGCGGCCTGGCGGTGGAGGGCGGCCATGGCTCTGGGGGAGAGGCTCACCCAGGCGCGGCTGGCTTCGGTTTTGGGTCCGCCGAGGTGGATCTTCCCGTTGTTCACGGCCGTCAGGGTCCAGCGGACGTAGAGCTTGTGGTCCATGAGGTGGACGTCGTTCCAGTGCAGGCCGAGGGCCTCGCCCTTGCGCATGCCGGTGCCGATGATCACCTCGATGAGGTCGGCGAAGGCCGGGTCGACGACGCGGCAGTAGCGCAGGAACCAGGCTGCCTCGGCGACGGTCCAGATGTGGCGTTCGGCGGCGGCGGGTCGGGGGATGATCGTCGGCCGGGCGGGGTTGCGTAGCAGGCGGTGGCAGCGGACGGCGTCGCCGAGGGCGCTGGAGAGGGTGGCGAGGATGCGGTGGATGGTGACCCTGCCGCGTCCGTGGGCGAGCTGGGTGTGGACGAATCCGGCGATGTGCGGGTAGCCGAGATCGTCCAGGCGGACGGCGCCGAGAGCGGGGATGAGGTCGGTGGTGACGTAGGTGCGGTAGCGGGCCAGGGTGGTGGGCTTGAGGACGAGTTCCTTGGCCTGGAGCCAGGCGGTGAGGTACTCGGCGACGGTCTGGTTGGGGTCGGCGGTGAAGCCGCCGGTGTGGCCTTCGATCATCCGGCGCAGCGCGGTGTGGGCGGCGTCCTCAGTGGGGAAGCCGCCGCGGCGCACTGTGTGCCGGCCGACGGTCGGGGCGGGCAGGTCGACGGCGAAGGTCCAGGTGCCGTGGTCGGGGTCTGCGGTTAGGAGCGGGCAGTGGGCGCCGAGCTGGTGGCGGTCATGGTCGTGGCAGCCGCAGCGGCGGTAGACGCGGCCGTGATCGACGATGGCGCGCATCGTGATCACTTCCCAGGTCGTGAGTAGGGATATGGCATGCCCATTCTCGACCGGCTCCGGCGCTCACACCGAGACCACGAGCGGTCCGATCGGGGGCCTGACCTGGGGCGATCCCTTGTCGTGGCCACAAGTGCGTCCTCGGTGCGATGACGTCGGCTGATGGCCGCCGTTCCGGCTGGACGAGCCGCTCGGGCGAGGGTGTCGCATCGCGCATCGATCAATAGATATCCCCTCGACATCTCTCAGATTGTTCACAGTTTCCTGAATTCAGGAGTTCCTGTATCGTCTGCCTCGTGCTGACGCTTGCCTCCGATGTCGAGGCGCTCGCCCGTTTCGGCCGTGCGCTCGCGGATCCGATCCGCTCCCGAATCCTGCTCGCCCTTCGCGTTGCACCGGCTCATCCCGCGGATTTGGCGGAGGAGCTGGGGATCTCCCGGACGCGCCTGTCGAACCACCTGGCCTGTCTGAGGGACTGTGGCCTGGTCGTCGCGGTCCCGGTGGGTCGCCGGACTCGCTACGAGCTCGCCGATCGGAGGCTTGGCTTGGCGCTCGACGCCGTTCGTGCGGCGGTGGTCGCTGTTGAGGGTGAGCGTGCCTGTGCGGACGCCGAGCGGAACGGTTGCTGCTGATGCACGGCGACGTGTCGGGTCGCGAGCTCGTACTGGCGCGTCGGATAAGGCTGTTGACCGCCTGCACCATCGGGTACAACCTGGCCGAGGCCGGCGTCGCGATCGCCGCCGGAACCGTCGCCTCGTCCGCGGCGCTGACCGGCTTCGGGCTGGACTCCCTCGTGGAGGTATCCTCGGCCGCCGCGCTCGCCTGGCAGTTCTCGGCGCGGGACCGTGCGGTGCGTGAGGCGCGGGAGCGGCGTGCGCTGCGGATCACCGCGGTCTCGTTCTTCGCGCTCGTGGGCTACGTCGCCATCGAGGCCGTTCGCAGCCTGGCGGGAGCCGGCGAGGCGGGGACTTCGCTGCCGGGGGTCGTGCTCGCGGCCGTCTCGCTGGTCGTCATGCCGGTGCTCTCGGCCGCTCAGCGCCGGGCCGGACGGGAGCTCGGGTCGGCCTCGGCCGTCGCGGACTCCCGGCAGACCCTGCTGTGCACGTACCTGTCGGCGGCCCTGCTGGGAGGCCTGCTGGTCCGCGGCCTCCTCGGTTGGGCCTGGGCGGACCCGGTGGTCGCACTTGCCATCGCCGCTGTCGCCGTCAAGGAGGGGCGCGACGCTTGGCGTGGGGAGGGCTGCTGTGGCGCTCCGCAGCCGGGCGCGGACGAGCATGTCGGTTGCGGGGCAGGTTGTGGCTGCTGCGGCTGAACCGGCGGGGCCGGCGCTGGGACCGGATGCGGGGCGGTGGGTTGTGGCTGTGGGCGGCGCCGGCCGCGACGGTGCCGCCCACAGGTCTGTGCGGAAGTGGCGGGTTCAGCAGCTGCGGAGTTCGGGGGTCTGGTTGAGGACCTGGGTGCGCTGCGAGGTGAACTCGCGGTAGGTGTCGCCCTGTTCGGCGCCGGGTCGGAAGGCGGCGACGCGGTGGCAGTTGACGAAGGCGAGTTTGACGCCGAAGTGCTCCTCCAGGCTGCCGCGGATGGCGTTGCTGGCCAGGGCGCGCAGCAGCTGGGCGCGTTCGTCGTCGGTCGGGGTTGTGTTGTTGTCGACGAACTCGTCGGTGGTGGTGCCGAGTTCCTCACGGAGACCGGCGACAACCCGGTAGGCGTAGGGGAGGGAGGTGCGGACGGTTTCGATGAAATCGGCCTGGCTGACCTCGCCGGCCTCGGCCTGGGCGAGGAGGGCGGGGGAGATGTCGAGCGACATGGGGCGGGTCCCTTCGTGTCTGGGGGATCGGTCAGCTGGAGGAGAGCGCCTGGAGGGCGGCGGGGCCGTGGACGAAGCCGGCGTCGACCTGCTGGGCCAGGTCCTCGCCGGTGCTCTCGTTGGCCCAGGCCGCGGCGTTCTTCAGGTGGAAGGCGACGGCCTGGGCCTGGAATTGCTGCCAGTCCTGGGGGCGGGCGTCGAGGGCGGCGCGCAGCCGGTCCAGGGCGGCCCGGTTGGCTTCTTCGAGCCGGTCGAGCGGCGTGTGGCGGCCCTGTTCCTGGGCGCGGACGTAGGGCGAGTGCTCGAGGCAGACGAGGAGGTCCTCGCCGACGTGCCGGCGCAGGAAGTCGACGTCCTCGGGACCGGTGATCTTGTTGCCGACCACGGCGAGCGCGACCGAGTGTTCGGCGGCGTAGTCGCGGTACTGGCGGTAGACGGAGACGCCCTTGCGGGTGGGTTCGGCCACGATGAAGGTGAGGTCGAAGCGGGTGAACAGGCCGGAGGCGAAGGAGTCGGCGCCGGCGGTCATGTCGACGACGACGTACTCGTCGGGCTGGTCGACCAGGTGGTTGAGGTAGAGCTCGACGGCGCCGACCTTGGAGTGGTAGCAGGCCACCCCGAGGTCGTCCTCGGTGAACGCGCCGGTGGCCATCAGGGTGACCGCGCCGGCGGGGCGGGCGAAGCGTTGGTGGATCGGGTCGTCTCCGGCGGGCCGGAGCAGGCGTGAGCCGCGCCCGGCCGGGGTGGTCTTGACCATGGCCGCGGCGGAGGAGATCAGCGGGTTGTCGCCGCGCAGGTAGTCCTTGATCTCCGGGAGGTGCTCGCCGAGCGCGGGCAGCAGGAACGCCTGGTCCTCGCTCATGCCGAGGGCGACGGCCAGGTGCTGGTTGATGTCCGCGTCGATGGCGACCACGGTCCGCGCGGACGCGGCCAGATGACGGGCGAAGAGTGCGGACAGCGTGGTCTTGCCGCTGCCGCCCTTGCCCACGAAGGCGACCTTCACGGGGGCTCACGTTCTATCGAAGATGAAAACCATTAACGTTAATGACTGTGGGCGATGAGGTGACGCTGTGTCAAGTCCGGCTCCCGGTGGCGCGATCCCCTGGCGGCGGTGGGGTGTGGCTGGGTGGGCGTCTGGAGGTTGCCCCGTCCAGGGCTTGGGTCGTGAGCGCGGGTCGGCGCGCCCATGGGGCCCGTGGTCAAGTTTTGGCAATGGTTTTCATCTCGTGGTTGAAGTTGATAGAGATGAAAATCGTTTCTATCTAGGGTGGTGCTTGTCCACCCGAACCGGGACCTGTGCCGTGGGTCCCGCACGTTCGAGGAGTCGTGCTGTCATGACCGCTCTGTTCTCCCGCAAGGTCCGCCGTCGCTCCCTGAGATTCGCGCTCGCTACTGCGGCGGTGGCGGGGCTGGCCGCCACCAGCGCGTGCTCCACGGCCTCCAATGCCTCGTCCGCATCGTCCGGCTCCTCGGCGGCCAGCGGTGGCTCGAAAACGATCCAGGTGGTGGCGGCGGAGAACTTCTGGGGCTCCATCGCCACCCAGCTCGGTGGCTCGCACGCGAAGGTGACCAGCATCATCACGGACCCGGACACCGACCCGCACTCCTACGAGCCGACCGCCGCCGACGGCCGTACCATCGCGGGCGCGGACTACGCGATCACCAACGGGATCGGGTACGACGCCTGGTCGGACAAGCTGCTGGCGGCGAACCCGGTCTCCGGCCGCACCCTGCTCAAGGTCGGGGACCTGGTGGGGAAGAAGGAGGGCGACAACCCGCACCAGTGGTACTCGCACGACAGCGTGTACAAGGTGATCGACCAGATCACGGCCGACTACAAGAAGATAGACCCGGCCGACGCGGCCTACTTCGACACCCAGAAGCAGAACTTCGAGTCGCAGACGCTGGCCAAGTACAACCAGCTGGAAGCCGACATCAAGGCGAAGTACGCGGACATGCCGATCGGCGCCTCGGAGTCGATCGTGACGCCGCTGGCCGAGAGTGTGGGTCTGAAGATGCTCACCCCGGAGACGTTCCTGGACGCGGAGAGCGAGGGCACCGACCCGACCGCCGCCGACAAGGCCACCATTGACCAGCAGATCTCCGGCAAGCAGATCAAGATCTACGTCTACAACACCCAGAACTCGAACCCCGACGTGGTCGCCCAGGTCAACGCCGCCAAGGCGCAGGGCATCCCGGTCGCGCAGGTCACCGAGACCCTCGCCCCGGCGAACGCCACCTTCCAGGACTGGCAGACCCAGGAACTGCAGGGCATCGAGGACGCGCTGAAGCAGGCGACGGGACGATGAGCGTTCACCCGACCGAGAAGGTCCGTACGAAGGCCGGCATGAATCCGGGAGCGAGCAAAGCGGGCGCAGCGGTGACCCGCACTGGACCCGAGGTGCCGCCGGTGCTGTCGCTGCGCGCTGCGGCGGTGCGGGTGGGTGGGCGGACCCTGTGGTCGGGTGTCGATCTGGCCGTGGGGGCGGGGGAGTTCACCGCGGTGCTGGGGCCCAACGGGGTCGGCAAGTCCACTCTGGTGAAGGTGCTGCTGGGGGTGCTGCCGGCCGCGGCAGGCGAGGTGCGTGTCCTCGGCGAGGCACCCGGCGTGCACAGCGCGGCCTCGGCCAGCAGTCGGCGGCGGGCCGTGGGATAAGCGCCGAGCAGCATCTCTAGGCCGTTCTCGACCTGCTGGCTGCCGAGCCGCGACCAGATCAGGACCGGCCACAGCCACACGCCGGGAAGGAGTATGCCGGTGACGGTGTCCATCGGCAGTGCGAAACCGACCGCGGTCAGCGCGGCCGCGACGAGCCACCACCAGCGGGAGACTCCCTGCAGCAGAATGCGTACCTCGCCGACGAGCAGCCGGCCGAAGGCTCCGGCCCGCTTCGATTCGGTCTGCGGAAGTACGCCCGGAGCGGTGGCCCAGCCCGTCGAGGCCGTCTCGACAGCGGGTGCGGCGGTCGGCACCGCCGCGGCGGGTGCAGCGTCCGCCGTACCGCTGGTGCGCGCCGGATCGAACCTGCCGAACCACAGCGCCGGCAGCACCACCACCGCGACCGCCAACAAGACGAGGACCAGCCGGCTGAACACGAAGCCGCCGGACGGGTCGAAGCCCTCCCAACACAGAGATCGATCCCGTGATGCCGCCGGTGGAGCCGAGTGCCGTCGGGCGGGGTTGCGCGCGCCGCAGGAGCGGCGCGGCAAGCGGAGGGTAGCCCGGTAGTCGGCCCAGGCGCCGGAGGTCGCCGAGGGCGGTCAACACGAAGATGTCCGCCATGCCGGAGAAGTCGTAGGGGATGGGACGTGGGGCGACCTGGTCGGGGACGGAGGTGAATCCGCCGTCGGGCCGCTGCCGGCGTGCCCGTCCTACTGGAGGGCGGGCACTCCCACACGGATTTGCGGTGGTGAGTCGGTTGCGGCGTGTTCTTCGGCGATCGCTCATTGGTTTGTATGCGTCGATCGCGTTCGTCACCGTCTTGCTGGCGGTTCATCAGATGGTGCGAACTCGTGGTTGTCAGCTGGTTGGGCCAGATGGGCGTGGTTACGCTCGGTCGCGTCGTCCGAGAGGGGGCGGCACCCGTTGCGTGCCGCACGCGTTCAGGCCGTCTTGGCCGTCATGCGCTGGTACGGATCGCGCTCGGGCAGTTCCCGTGGGAGTGGACATGAGTTTCGTAGGTCGTAAGACCGTCGCGGTGATGGCCGCGGCTCTGGCATCGCTGGGCGCGGGGAGCGGTGTCACCGCGTCTGCGACCACCCCGTCGGCCGCGTCGTGCAGCAGCGGGGCGCAGTGCCCCAGCCTGAAGCCGACCAGGCTCACGGCCAGCCAGGCCACCTTGAATGTCACCCAGATGCAACTGGAGAACATCAACGCGATGGCGTCCGACGCGGTGACCGGGGAGCCCATCCGCGGTGCGAAGATCGTGTTCGCCACCATGGGCGGCCGGACGCTGGGGATGGCCTACACGGACGACTCCGGCATCGCCGCGATCGCCGCTCCGGAGGACCTGGGCCCCGGAACCCTCCAGGAGTTGCTGGGCGGCTACGAAGCCGCGCTGGTCGGCGATGGCATCCACGCCCCCGCCGGGGCCCACGGAGCGATCACCGTCGGTACCGACCAGGGCCCTGGTGTCCCGGGCAACCCGTGTGCCGTCTGCAGTGACCGTGGGCTCAAGCAGGACGTGGTCCCGGTCGACTGGAGCCGGTGAGGATGCGGGTCTTCCGCCGGCGGCCTAGGGCGGCTGACCACAGTGCCCCGGCCCGTCGTTTGGCTGGCGCGCGGGAGAGCGGCGCTGCGGCCACGGTCGGTGCGGTCAACGGCTACGCGGTTCTGGAGAGCGTGGCCGCGCTGCCCGTCAGTACCTGGCGCTACCTCTGGGAGCCCGAAGACGTGCGCCACCTCGGGCCGATGGCCCAGGACTGGCACGCCGCCTTCGGCTTCAACCAGGACGACACCACCATCCCCGTCGTCGACGGCCTCGGCGTCGCCCTGGTCTGCATCCAGGCACTGCACCGCCGCGTGGAAGAACTCACGGCCGAAGTGGATCGTCTGCGAGACGCCGCGAGCGTGGACACGCCCGAGGGCGCGTGACGACGCCGGACGGTCTGCTGTGATGCTCCAGCGGTCGAAGGGCCCGGACGGCCGGTGGCCAGGGGCGCGTGCCAGGCCGAGCGCGGCCCACGGTCACCGCCCACTCCTTGAGAGGGCTTGGGGGAGTTGGCTCCTGCGGAACACCCATCGCGATTCAGAAGGCAATTCACCATGACGAGGCGGGACACCTTGGCACGACACGACACCGTGACGGGAGCATCCGAGGCGATGGATCAGCGGTCGCCGGTGTGTCCGGACGCGATCTGGCGGCTTCCGGTGACGGTCTGCCGCATCACCCAGTTCCTGGGCGAGCAGTCGGCCGGCGCCTTACTGGAGCGCGCCATCACCGCCGCCGGCGACACGTTGAAGCCCTCCATGATTCAAGACCAGCAGGTGGTTCCCGACATTCGCCGGTCCCGCTCCTGCCAGGACTTCACCGCGCCCGAGTTGCTGGCAGCCATCGACGAGGTCCTGGAGGCGGTCGAGCACACGCTGGGCATCTCCTGCCAGTACACCGAACCCAGCTACAGCCTCAACGTGCACAACGACGGCGACTTCTACCGTCCGCACCAGGACACCAGCACCGACTTCGCCCCCCGGCGGCTGCTCACCTTCGTGTATTACCTGCATCGCACCCCCCGGCCCTTCGACGGGGGAAAACTGCGGGTGTTCGACGCCGCCCTGCCCCTGCACACCGACACAGCCGGAAAGTGGCAGGAGCGCACCTGGCGGGACTGGGAGCCCGAGCACGACAGCATCGTGTTCTTCCGACCCACCGCCTGGCACGAGGTACGGCCGGTCAGCTGCCCGAGCAAGCAGCTCGCGAACAGCCGCTTCGCCATCAACGGCTGGCTGTGCAGCCCTGACCCCGCGAACCGCGGAAATGACATGAGCCGGTGAGACTCATTGTCCCCGACGCCGACTGACAAGAATCTATCCCCGTCAGTCAGGCTCGTTCGAGGCGGGGTCACGTGAACTCCGGGGGCACAGGCGCGTCCTCGGCGCGCAGAACAGATTCGTCATCGTGGATAGCGACCGTGATCCATTCGCGGGTGTCGTCGTCGAGCAGGTCAGGCCGGCGTAGGCGCTCAGCGCGCCGGGTGGTGGGCAGCCGCGTCGGCGAAACGGTCCGCCTCGGGAAAGGTGCCGGGGACGGCCGGGGGCAGCGTGTCGGTGTCGGCGGCCCGGGCAACAGCTCGGCGGGCGAGGGTCTCGTAGCAGCCGGAACCCCACCACTGATCGATGGACTCGGTGCGCGAGCCGTGCAGGGTGAGCAGCCGAAGGACGGCCTCGGGGCCGAGTTCGTCCTCGGCCTGCTGCCAACAGGTCGCTCGGGGCCTCTGCGGACAGCAGTCCGCACAAGACCGGCGATCACGATGACCGAAATCCCAATGTTCGCTCACCGTGCCAGATTGGTAACTTGGTGTATCCGATCTGGTGGCCGACGCAGAGGAGAGACACGATGCGCAGGACTTTCAAGCAGATGTCGGTCCTGGCCGTGGCGGGACTGCTCGGTGCCCTGACCGTGCCCGGCACGGCGGCGGCTTCGGCTGATCTGGCGTCGGCCGCGGGCACCTGCTCATCCCCGGACGGGGTTGTTTCCGCGCACCCCGATGGTTGGCAGCTGTACATGGCCTGCGAGCAGGGGCTCGCCTACGTCCAGTCGTGTCCGAGCGGCTTGGACTTCAACCCCTATGGCCAGTACTGCGACTGGCCGGCGAGTGCGGGCACGCCGCCGACGGGCGCCGTTGTCCAGGCCGGCCCCGCCGTGCTGTCGCTGCTGCCGTTGCAGGTCAAGGGCCTGAGCGCGAAGGCCACTTACGGCGGGGCGACCTTCTTCGGGACAGCGCGCTTCACCACCGCAGCGGGAGACTTGCTGTGCGAGGCGAACACCGATGCCAGCGGGGTGGCACGCTGCGACAGTGCCCCGGGACTGACCGCCCCGGTCAACAGCCTGCTGCAGGGCTACCAGGCCACCTTCACCGCGACCGAGCCCACCATCCTGCCCCGGACCGGGACCGGCACAGTCAACGCCCTCTAGACATAGCGCCCGACGCGCCGTGCGACCCATGCATGGCACGCCGGGCGCCGCGTACCGCGCACGAGCGGATGCCCAAGCGGGAGTGCGGATGCCGATAGATCATCCCTCCAGGTCGTGCGCTTGCACGTCTCGTGGCAGAAGCGGATCGGGGGCTGGCTCAAGAAACACTTCCCGCTGATCCAGTTCATCGTCACCACCCACAGCCCCTACATCTGCCAGGCAGCCGACCCCGGCGGACTGATCCGGCTGCCCGGCCCCGACAGCCGGGAGGCCCCCGAGGTCGTCGGCGCCGAGCTGCACGACCGGGTGCTCTTCGGCAGCGGCGACGACGCGGTGCTGTCCGAACTCCTCGGCCTCGACACCCCCTACTCGGAGCGGGCGGACGAGGCACGTGCGCTGCTGGTCTCGCTGGAGATGAAGATTGTGGCCGGCCAGGCCAGCGAGGAAGAACTGGCCGCGTACCGGCAGCTCAAGCACACTCTCGCCAGCTCACCCAGCGCCCGCGTCGACGAGGTGGCGGCCCGACTGCACACCCTCACCGGCCACGTCGCGTGATCCGCATCAAACGGGCACCGCTGCCCGAGCCGCCCCGCTCCCGCATGGCCGAGCACACCTGCACCATCGCGCTGGCCCCGGCCCCCAAGACCAAGGCCCAGGACCTGTGGAGCAACACGACGGTCCGCACGCACGTCCATGCGCCGCTGCGTGAACTGCTGTCGGACATGGCGGCCGGCCGTGAGCGCTGCATGTACTGCGGGGACAACCAGGGCACCGACATCGACCACTTCGAGCCGATCGCCCGCCACCCGTTGCGAGCCTTCGACTGGACCAACCACGTCCTCGCCTGCTCCCTGTGTAACAGCCGCCTGAAGCGCTCCGTCTTCCCCCTCGACGCCGACGGCACCCCGCTGCTGATCGACCCGACAGGCGAGGACCCCTCACCTCACCTGCGCCTCGTCCTGGCGGTGGGCCAGTACTACCCGCTGACCCCCAGGGGCCAGGTGACCGTCGACCTGTTCAACCTCAACCGGGCGATCCTGACCAAGGGCCGAGTGAACGCCTACCGCGTCACGAAGGCATGCATCGCCCAGTGGACAGCTGCCACGGCCCACGACGACCACGAAAGCGCCGACATGTGGGCGCGGACCATCCAGGAACAGCCGATGGCCGACGTCGTGCAAGCCATGCTCCGCCAGGCCCTCGACCCCGCCGCAGAGACCGTCTTTGAGGACGACCAGCAGCTCCTTGCTCAATTGAGGGAGCCCGCGCTGCGCGCTGCGCTGCTCATCCAGTAGCGGTCAGAAGCGATCCGCAAACCCGCCACGGGACTTGGGATCGGCACGTGTCCACGCCGAAGAGTCCCTCCTCCGCGGCACCCGCACACCGGTGCCCCACGCGGTCACCCTTCCGGACTGGGCGGTCCACGACCTTATGCCGTCCAGGCACACTGCATCGTCGACCTGTTCGCGCCGATCGACCGCGCGGCGAAGGAGATGCCGGCCGCTGTAGCTCGGGCTGTCGCGGCGTACGAGGCCGCCGGGTACACGGTCGAGATCGCGCAGCAGGTGCCGACCTACGCCCGCATGAACGTCGCCGACCCGGCCACGGGGTTCCAGAGCAAGGTCGAGCTGGTCGCCGAGTTCCTCCACCACCTGCCGGTGGCTTCCGACCTCGGGCCGGTCCTGCACCGCGACGACGTCGCCGCGGGCAAGACCGGCGCGCTGTTCAGCCGCGCGGAGGTCCGCGACGCCATCGACGTCGACGGACTCCTCAGGGCCGGCTAGTCCCGTGGCCGCCTGATCGAGCTCGCCGCTCAGAACGACGCCGGTTTCGACGGACAGATGTTCGCCGACGCGCTGCGGCGCGTGGCCCGCTACAGCGACAAGCAGTTCGCCGCCTACGGGCTCGACCCGGCCGCGGCTGCCGCGATCCGCGAGCAGTTCGCCGACTGGCACCAGGAACTCACCCGACCGTAGGGGGACTGGCGTGGCGGAGAGCCTCAACTCCCCCTGGGCCCAACCACATCCTGGCCCTATGCCGCCATCGGCAGTGCGCTCTCGATGACAGGCGTGGCGCTCCGGTAGTCGGCATCGGCCTTGTCCAGGGCGCCGCCGAGGGCGTTGACGGCTTGGTCGACGGAGTCTTTGAAGAGGTGGCCGTAGAGGTTGATGGTGGTGGCGAGGGTGGCGTGGCGCAGGGTCTTGGAGACGATGGCCAGCGGGATGCCCATGGCGATCATGATGCTGGCGGCGGTGTGTCTGAGGTCGTGCAGGCCGATGCGGGGGAGGTCGATCTCGGCGGTGCGCTTGCGGAGTTGGTCGAGGACCCATTGGGGTCGCAGGGGTGAGCCGTTGCCGTGGGAGAAGACGAGTCCTTCGAGGCGCCCGTCGGGGTGGGCTGCCATCTGGATGGCGGCTTGGCGATGGAGGGCGGTCATGACTCTGGGGGAGAGGCTGATCCAGGCGCGGCTGGCGGGGGTCTTGGGCTGGCCGAGGTGGAGTTTGCCGTTGTTGACTGCGGCGAGGTTCCAGCGGACGAAGAGCTGGTGGTCCATGAGGTGGACGTCAGACCAGTGGAGGGCGAGGATCTCGCCGCGGCGCATGCCGGTGCCGAGCATGACTTCGAAGAGGTCGGTGAGCTGGTCGGCGTAGTTCTGGGTGCTGTGCCGTAGGAAGGTGGCGGCCTGTTCGGGTGTCCAGCAGGTGGTAAGGGCCCGGCATCCGAAGCCAACCCGCTTTTCCAGTCGATGCCGGGAGCCTGCTCTGGGTGCGACGGCAGCTCGCTCGTCGTCTTGCGGCGCGAGCAGCCGGCCATGAGCTCGGGTGACGGCCCGGAGCCGTGCCCTGCACATGCGCTCACGCGGTGAGGGACTGCCAGCGGCGCGTGAGACAGTCGGGCCGTTGATCGCATCAAGGAGACACATTGTGCGAGTGTTGCCCGCTGTTGCTGGCCGTGATGAATTCGCTGCCCTGGTCATCAGGACCCACTACGACACGACTCGGCCTGGCAGGTCATGGTGGCTGCGTTGACGGAGCTGGTTGTCTTTCTCGCCGACTGGACAACGATGCAGGCCGAGCACCATGGGGTACGCGAGTCCGCATCGGTGGTGACGACGCGAGTGGGGACACTTGCCGTTGGCCCGCCGGGCCACCTCGATGACCATGCCACCCCCCGGTCTCGATGTCACTGGTCGCCCGTACTGTCGACGGCATGGCAATCGTGATGTTCGTCGACGAGACGACTGCGGGGGACCGGAGCGACGGGTGGGGCCTGGAGATCGCCGAGGAAAGGCTCACCGTGCGTGAGCTGATCCGGCGCCGGGTGTTCCAGGAGGTCGCCGAGTACAACGCGCGCACACCGCAGGTGTTCCAGGGGTTGGTGCAGCCGACGAACGCCGAGCGCGTGCTGAACGGATTCGCGCTGCGCACGCCCCGCCGGATCGACCCCGAGGTGCAGACCGAGCTGGCACTCAGGGCCTTCGCGGGCAACGGCTTCCTGCTGCTGGTGGGGGACCGTCAGGTCACCGACCCGGAGGAGGAGATCGAGCTCGCGCTTGGCGCGGAGGTCACGTTCCTGAAGCTCGTGGCACTGGTGGGGGGCTGACGATGGGGGACATCGAGAGGATCGCTCACCTGGCCCGGCAGCACGCCGCCGCGGGTGAGTCGGACGCGCTCGCCGTCGAGCTGCTGAAGCTCGCGGTCGCCAACAGGGGCATCTGGAACGCGCCGTGGTCCCGCGTGCTCGACGAGGTGCGCGCGCTACCGCCGGAGAGCCGCACAGCGCTCGCCGACGCGTTGGTGGCGCAGTACCACTCGGCCGCGGCAGGCCCGGTCGCCCGCGGCAACGCCCTGACTCTGATCGGTGTCATCGCGCGCGGCCTGCCCGGCGACCGGCTCTCGGTGGAGCGCCTGAAGAAGCTCGACGAACTCGGCCGCCGGCAGTCCTTCTGGTACCTGGAACGTCACGAGGTCCTCGCCGAGGCCGAACTCGCCGCCGGTCGCGCCCTCGCGCCCGCCGTTGTGGCCGTCTTCCGGCGTACGGCCCTGGAGGCCTACCGCGACGACGCGCTCCCCGCACTCGCCGAGAAGCTCACGGACCCTGTGCTCAACGTCGGCGAGGAATGGGCCGAGCAGGCTCTGCGGGACGCTGAGGACGCGCCTGAATGGCAGTCCCTGCTGCGGCATGTGACGACCGCCACCGCGGCCAAGCCCACCCGCAAGTGGGAGCAGCAGGCCCGCGCCCTGATCGAACCGCTGGGCGCCGACCGGGTTCGGGCGGCCGTGGTGCCCTGGCTCGCCCTCGTGGGCCGTCGTACCTTCGAGCTGGAGCGTCGGGAGTACGAGCCCGACATCAACAACGCCTACGATCCGTACAACGCCAATGCCCTTCGCGGACTGACCTGGGTGCTGGCCCTGCTGCCGTCGCACCAGGACACTGCCCGCGCCCTCGGCGGCCTGGTCGAGACCTCGCTCAAGAAGGTCGCAGGGCTCGGCCCGCGCAACCCGAAGGTCGCCAACGCGGGTGTCAACGCGCTCTCTCGCATCGACGGTGAGCCCGCCCTCGCCGAACTCGCCCGGCTGGCTGCCCGGGTGACCTACAAGGGCACGCTCAAGCTGCTCGACGCCGCCCTGGAGGCCCGGGCCCGGGCGCTGGGTCTGTCCCGCGAGGAGATCGAGGAACTCGCCGTCCCGGCCTATGGACTGACCGAGGTCGGGCGCGCCGAGCGGCAACTGGGCGAGGTCACGGCCGTTCTGGAGGTCCGGGGCGCCAAGGTGGTCCTCGGCTGGCGCACCTCGGCGGGCAAGGGGGTCAAGAGCGTGCCCGCCGCGGTCAGGCGTGACCACGCCGAGGAGCTCAAGGAGCTGAAGACGGCGGTCAAGGACATCGACAAGATGCTCTCCGCGCAGAGCGACCGCCTGGATCGGCAGTTTGTCGCCAACCGCAGCTGGTCGTACGCCGGTTGGCGCGAGCGCTATCTCGACCATCCGCTGGTCGGCACCCTGGCCAGGCGCCTGCTGTGGACGGTCGACGGCGCGACCGTCGGGTTCACCGACGGCGAGTTGCGCACGCTCACCGACGACCCGGTGCGCGAAGGAGCCGAGGTCCGGCTATGGCATCCGGTGGGCCACGAGCCCGCCGAGATCATGGCCTGGCGCGACTGGCTGGAGCGGCACGCGATCACCCAGCCGTTCAAGCAGGCCCACCGCGAGGTGTACCTGCTGACCGACGCCGAGCGCGCGACGGGCACCTACTCCAACCGTTTCGCCGCGCACATCCTGCGCCAGCACCAGTTCAACTCATTGGCTGCGATCAGGGGTTGGCGCAACAAGCTGCGGCTGATGGTCGACGACTCGGCCCCGCCGGCCACGCGCGAGCTGCCGCACTGGGGGCTGCGCGCCGAGTACTGGATCCACGGAGAGGGCGACCACTACGGCGACGACACCACCGACTCCGGCAGCTACCTGCGCCTGACGACCGACCAGGTCCGCTTCTACCCGATCGACGCCCCGGATAACTCGGCGTCCTGCTACGGCGGCGACTACCGCATGTGGCTGCCCGACGGTGCCGGACCGGTGGAGCCCCTTCCGATCGCCGACATCCCGCCCCTGGTGCTCTCCGAAATCCTGCGCGACGTCGACCTGTTCGTCGGCGTGGCCAGTATCGGGAACGACCCGACCTGGCAGGACGGCGGACCCGAGGGCCGCTTCCAGGAGTACTGGACGTCCTACGGCTTCGGGGAGCTCAACCAGAGCGCCGAGACGCGCCGCGTGCTGCTGGAACGGCTGATACCCAGGCTGGCGATCGCCGACCGCTGCACCATCGAAGGCCGCTTCCTGCACGTGAAGGGCGAGCGCCACACGTACAAGATCCACCTCGGCTCGGGCAACATCCTGATGACGCCGAACGACCAGTACCTGTGCATCGTCCCGACGTCCAACCCGGCCGCCCCCCAGACCGGTTACCTCCCCTTCGAGGGCGACCGCATGCTGGCCGTGATCCTCAGCAAGGCAGTGCTGCTGGCCGACGACACGAGCATCACGGACCCGACGATCCTGAGCCAGCTGTAGCGCCCCGCGAGGCGGGCCGCACATGAAGTCCGAGGAAGTGGCTCCGAACACTCCAGCCGGACTTCTCCATTCCCCGTAGTGCTCCAAAACGGCTTCACGGGGTGTGAGCTGCTGGTGTGTCGGGTGGTCAGCTTGCTCGGTGGTACTCGTTGATGAGGCCGGCGACGGCTTGCCGGCGTTCGATCCGGGTTGTCGGGAGCGGAATGACGTTGGGGTCGTCGAGGGGTGCGAGCTGGTTGCGGCCTTGGTGATCAAGTCGCGGAGCTCGTCGGGACCAGTTCGGCGTCGTACAAGGGATTTACCGGGTTTGATGACGTGATGCCCAGGGCGGTGAGCGGTTGGCGCAGGCTGCGGGCGTGGTGGCGCAGGCCAGCGCCGACGCTGGATGCATCCGTTGAGGTGGAGTGCTCCGAGAGCGAGGTTGTGCAGGCCGGCCATGGCCCGGGGCGGGCTGCGCTCGACGCAGCCCGTGCACCGGATCCGGAGGGCGCCCCATGACGGTCCGCCGTTCTGGGACGGCCTCGTCCGCCTGGTCGAACAGCACCGGTGCCCGGGGGCGCTGACGGTTCGGCCGGGCTCTGGCCCGGAGCGTCACGCGAGCTTGCGCGGACGGACGACGGCCGGCGTCTCCGCTCCTGACGGGCGGCGTGTCGTGTGCGCGGGGGAGTTGTGGAGGTTTCGGGCTTGCCGACTGGCGGTTGGGGCGTCGGGTAGGCGCCGTTGACACACGCCGGCCCGCTCGTGGGCCGACGCGCCGCCATCGTAGGAGAGTGATCCGATGCAGACGTCCGCTGTCCGTCCGCTGCCCGTCACGTTTCCCGACAGCCCGCTGCCCGACGTCCCGGTCGACGCAGAACTCCGCTTCGACACGGCCCTCCCCTACGCGGCATGCCTGGCGTTTCCGCTGGCTCCGTGCAGCTGCACCGGCGGCGACGCCCGGGTCTGTTGGTACTTCAGCCGCGATCTGCTGAACGAGGGCCGTCACGCCCCGACCGGCAGCGGCGACGTCAACGTCAGGCCCGGATCCGCCGGCGAAGTGCTGATCACCCTGCAGACTCCCACCGGCAGGGCGGTGCTCAGCGCCCCGGACGACGCCGTTACCGCCTTCCTCGCGGAGGCATTCACCCTGGTGCCCGCCGGGTCGGAGTCCGACCACCTCGACATCGACACGGCCGTCGCCCGGCTGCGCGCCACCGGCTGATCGCACCCGGCCCCGGACGGCCCGCCCGGCGCACCACGGATCTTCTCCCGGCCCGCCCGGGTGCCACGACCGATGTCTTCCCCTCGCAGGGTCGTCGGTCCTGACCCGTGCACGACGGCCCTGGCGCGGCCTGCGAGAAGCAGCTCGAGTCCGCGACTGCCGGGTTTTGAGGCGGCGACACGGGTGAGACGCGTCGCGGGACACGATTTCGTGACCGAGGAGGGAGCACCTGATGACCAACGCCTCGCGACTGCCCGGCGCCTTCGACCACTACTGGAACTGGCAGCTGCGGGCAGCCTGCCGCAGCGTCGACACCAGCCTGTTCTTCCATCCATTCGGAGAACGCGGCGAGGCCCACGACAATCGGGAGCAGGCCGCCAAGCAGGTCTGCGCGCGCTGTCCGGTGCGCGACGCCTGCCTCTCCCACGCCCTGAGGGTGCGGGAACGGTACGGTGTCTGGGGCGGCCTCACCGAGGACGAGCGCACCGAGCTCCTGCGCCCCGTACGGGCCCACCACGCCGGGGTCTGACGGGGCGCCGGACTCCGGCGCCGCACGGCAGGGCGTCGGCCCCGGGTTCGCGACGACGGCGTCAACGCTCTCCGATGCTGCGCACGGAACCTGAGAAGTTCCTTCGCTCCCGTTGCAACAGCGCAAACTATCCAGCTGCGACCGGCTCGATGGTGAGGGAATGGATCGTCGCTCCGGCGCAGTGTTGGGTCTGCCAGGGGAGGAACAAAGCGGCTGTCTGGTTGGGCGGGTAGATTCGCACGCCCTGCGCGGGTGAGAGCTGGCACTGGGCGGGGTCGTGGCCGCTGATGCCGTTGCTGCCGTGCAGGAGCGCGCTCGCGGTGCCGCCGGGCTTGAGCGTCACGGTGGTGACATTGCCGGGCGTGTGGTCGGCGGCGTTGCCGGACTGCACGCCGTTCTGCGTGACGTACGAGACGCCGGGGTAGCCGGTCAGCGTGCAGGCGGTGGTTGAGGTGTTGGTGAATATCAGCATCGAGTAGTACTGGCCGGCGGCGACACCCGGGTTCTTCTGCTGGACCGAGAGTTGGCCGGTGGTGCAGGCGCTCGGCGCCGACATCGGCTACCTCTGCCATGCCTGCTACTACCAGCGGCGGAGTAAGCCCGCTCCCTGCTCGCGCTGCGGCACGTCCCAAGTCCTCGTCGGCCGGGCAGAGGGTGGAGGCGGCCTCTGCGGCCCGTGCTGCGGCACAGGCAACGACTTCTCATGCCGCCGCTGCGGCAACCCTGGAAACCTCCACACGGATGGCCAGTGCGCCCGTTGCGTCGCCGGCGATCGTGTCCGGGACCTCCTCAGCAGTGACGACGGGACCATCGCTCCGCAGCTCCGGCCCCTGGTGGACGGACTCGCCGCAGCCGAACACCCGGAATCTGTGCTGAGCTGGCTTCATAGGAGCACCGGCGGCCTCGACGACTTCGTGTTCGCTGACGAGGCCGCCGAGTGACCCGGCCCACGATCCCAGCGCCGCCTACGCCCGCGCCCGGACCGGTCCTGCAGCGCACCCACATCCCCCAACTGGTGTGCGCCCTGGGCCCGTTCAGCAGCGGCGAGCCCTACTGGTCTCCCGTGGACACCGTGCAGGCGTTCTCGCCGGGCCCATTCGGCGGCGGGCGGCCAAGGTCAGCCCGGCAGCCGGACAGGTCCGGGCCGCCGCTGCGGCCGGGGCGCATCAGCACGGTTGCGGTCGTCAAGCGGTGCCCGAGCCGGATGGACGAGGACTTTCGCGGTCCGGGTGTTCGCGCAGGCGTACGGCGAGGGCCGCGATGTCGTCGTCGAGTCCGCCATCGCTGTGGTCGACCAGGTCCTGGTGAAGCCGGTCGAGTAGCTGGCGGGGCGCGGTTGGGCTCTGCCGCTGCATCCAGTCCGGTAGCGGGAAGAACTCGCCGGTGCGGTCGCGGGTCTCGACCACGCCGTCCGTGTAAAGAAGCAGCAGGTCACCAGGGGTGAACGGGACGGAATCGACGCTGTAGTGGTCGCCGATCAGCTCCGCGAGGTTGAGAAGCGGCGAGGGAGCCGTGGGCTGCAGCACGCCGAGCTGCCCGGCGTGCACGAGCAGCGGCGGGGGATGCCCGCAGTTGAGGAGTCTGATGCAGCCGCCGTCTTGCGGGATCTCGGCGAGGATGGCGGTGGCGAAGCGCTCCGGCGAGTCCTGGGCGGCGTGCGCGTCGCTGTGGCGGGAAGTACTGGTCTCCAGGCGTCGGGCGACGCCGCGCAGATCCGGTTCGTCGTAGGCGGCCTCCCTGAACGAGTTGACCACTGCCGCGGCCGCCCCCACCGCAGACAGGCCCTTGCCCCGCACATCGCCGATGAGCAGCCGAACCCCGTATGGCGTGTCGACGGCTTCGTAGAAGTCGCCGCCGATGCGGGCCTGCGCCGCTGCCGCGAGATACAGCGACTCGATCTCGATGCAACCGATGAAGCGTGGCAGAGGGCGCATGACCACTTCCTGCGCTGCGTCGGCGACGAGTCGGACGTGCAGGAGGGTCGTCTCCCGCTGGAGCCGGATATGGCTCGCGTACGCGGCCGCAACCGTGACCGCGAGGATCGCCCCCACCGTGTACCACGTCCCCAGGTCCGGATAGACGAGGCTGAGGCCGATCATGATCAGAAGACAGAGCATCCCCAGCAGGACGGTGGGAAGCACGGGCCACATGCACGCGGCGAGGGCCGGTGCGGCGGTCAGGATGCGGCTGAAGGCGACCTCCCTGGGCGTCGCGAACGCCAGGCTGGCGACGACGACGGTCAGGATCACCGGCGCCAGCAGAACAGGTTCCGACCGCCCGCCGGAAGGACGGCGACGCCGCAGCCGATCACTAATCATCACAAAAGCCATCCTATCTACACAAACCGCCACCAAAGCCTGCTTGCTGATCGCAGCCGGTGAGGTTGCCGGGCTGGGCGTAGAACGCGACAATGCACCGGTCCTCGTCGATGGTTGCTGGCAAGGACGGTTCGGAGCCGTCGGATCACAGACGCTGGCTTGGCAGAGGCCGTGGAGTAGAGAACCTGCGCCTCGCCGTACTCGATCAGGCGCTCGGCCTCCACCAGCCCGATGGCCTCCAGCAGACGCCGTGTTCTCCGGGGGCTGACCGGTGTGCTCCGAAGGGCGCTCAGCGCCAGGCTCGATCCATTCTGACGCAACGCCAGTTCTCTCGCGGATGGTCGCGAGGGCCAGCCGACCCGGACCCGGTAGCCGGCGAAGATGACGGGCGGCGGCGAAAAGACCCAAGGTCCGGGTGGACCTCAGGCCCAGCTCGGCCCCACGCTGACGGCCAGTACCAGGGCGACCAGCCACGCGGAGAGCAGTGCCGTGGCGCCCCAGCTGATCCGGCCCGGGGTACGGACGGGGGACTCCGGGACGAAGAGGTGGGCGGCGCGGGTGACCGGATCGGTCAGGCGCTGCTCGGGCACGGCGGTGGAGTCGAGGCGGGTGTGGACGGCGGGAATGGCGACCTGAGGACCGCCGACGACGTAGACATTGAGCAGAGCGAACATCTCGCGCAGCTGCGCCTGAGCGCGGATACCGCCGAAGAGGCCGGGCGAGGCCCAGAGGACCATGGCGGCATGTCCGGGCAGGACGCTCGCGCCGCGGGGCCGCGAAGCCCAGTCAAGAGCGTTCTTCAGCACGCCGGGGATCGCACCGTTGTACTCGGGGGTGGCGATGATCAGACCGTCGGCGTCCGCGATGGCCTGCCACAGCTCCCGCACGGGCGCGGGCGGATCCGTCTCCAGGTCTTCACTGAAGTGCGGCAGGTCCCCCAGGCCCGGGAACAGTTCGATGTGCATGCCTTCGGGGGCCAGCGGCTGCAGGCAGCCGAGGAGCTGGGTGTGGTAGGACGCGGCTCGCAGGGAACCGGAGATGGCCAGGACACGGCTCATGACGGATGGTGCTCCAGAACTCCGGGGTGGCCGGCCCCCTGCCCGGGCGGAAGGGGGATGCGGGCAGGGGGCCGGCGGTCGGGGGGATGGCTGGGGTCAGCCGTGGTAGCTCTCGTGGCGGGCGAAGTCGGGGATCTCGACCGCTTCGAAGGCTTTGGTGTAGCGCAGGGGGCGGACGGTGTCGACGTTCCACACGTAGAACGGCAACCGGGTGCGCGGGTTGGCGTGGCGGACCTGGTCGGGGCCGTGGTTCATACCAGCTGGTGTCACGCTCGCCAGCCCCGCCGGCGGACCGACCTGGCCACCGTCCCCAGCGCCGAGGAAGACGAACAGCTCGTCGTAGTCGACATTGCGATGGGCCGGCTGCGCCCTGTCCGCGTCGTCCGCGGTCTGGGTGGGCCGGGGGGCCATGGTGACGAACCAGTTCTGCCCTGCCTGGAAGGTGGCGTGTGCCACCGGCGGCATTTCGAGGCGCTCCTCTGACGCCTTCACTCCACTAGTCAACGACCACAGCATGCCGCCAGTCCAACACCCTTCATCGGACACGTGACAGCCTGAGGCTGTTACGGTGGAGGCGTGGACCTCGACCTGCGCCAGGTGCGCTACGCCGTCACCCTCGCCGACGAACTCCACTTCGGACGGGCCGCGAGCAGGCTCACCATCGCCCAGCAGACCCTCTCCGCCCAGATCAGAACCCTGGAGAAGCGTCTTGGCGTACCGCTGTTCACCCGCGACCGCCGCCACGTCGCCCTCACCCCCGCCGGCGAGACCTTCGTCGAACGCGGCCGACGCCTCCTCGCCGACGCCGAGCGCCTGGTCGACGAGATCACCCACACCCCCGCACCGCTGCGCATCGACGTCGTCAACGAGGGCCTGCCCTCAACGCTCCTGATCCACCACCTGCGCACCCAGACCCCCGACCTGCCGTTCGAGGTGGTCCAGGGCCACGGCATGGCCGCGGCACTGCCACGTCTGCTCACCGGCGACCTTGATCTTGCCTTCGGCCGCCCCTACGGCCTCGGCCGTCCCCTCGGGACCAGCATCGCCACCATGCCCGTGGGGCTGGACCCCATCGGCGTCATCGTCCCCACCGACCACCCCCTCGCCGCCCGGGACGTGGTCCCCCTCGCCGCCCTCACCGATCACCCGCTCCTGGTCCACACTGCGGACGAGTCCGCCGAGTGGCGCGACTGGGTCGACCAGGCCGTTGCCGCCTTCGGCCTGAAGGTTGCGACACGTGTACGCGGGCACGGCCGCACCTCCGCCCTGGCCGCCGTCCGAGCCTTCCGCCACCCGGCCTTCGGCCTCACCACCGGGCACCTCCCCGACGGCCTCACCGCCCGGCCCCTGGTCGACCCCGTCCCGCTCTACTGCTGGCACGCCGTCTGGAACACCGCCACCGCGCCCCTCGCCATCAACCGAGCCCTGGAACTCATCCACACCTACGCCCGGACCCATCACGGGCACCGCCCCCCGGTCGCCAACTGGTGGCTCCCGAACCCCGATCGCGACACGCTGCAGGCCACGAACTGATCAACATCCATCCCCGGGTCCGTACGGAGACCACGGGCTCGAGAGCATCCGGATCCTCGCGCCCCCGCGGATCT
Organism: Kitasatospora sp. GP82; assembly: GCF_029892105.1. Lineage (GTDB taxonomy): Bacteria > Actinomycetota > Actinomycetes > Streptomycetales > Streptomycetaceae > Kitasatospora. The sequence goes on from NZ_JARZAJ010000044.1 coordinate 37,604, forward strand.
GTCTGACGGGCAGTTCGCGCGGGCCATCGCCCTGGTCGATGTTTTGCAGCGAGCGGGTGCTCTCGGCGAGACTAGGCACCGGTCAGCACCCGAGAAGGCCGCCGATCAGCCCCCCCCGAGGAGCCTGGACGCCCAGGACTCCGGCCCCCGGCGCTCGTCCAACGAGGAGGGCTGCACCCACCTGCCCGACGCCTTCTTCGCCAACCACGACGGCAGCACGGCCTGGAAGCAGCGCATCGACAACAGCATCAACCGGTGCACACCAACGGCCACTTGATCAACGGCGACTGCTCCGGGCTCTCCTGCAGCCTGCTTTCGCCGTCTTCTGCACCGCGATTTCTGCACCGCGATGTTCCATGCCCTGCAGTACCCGTCGGAGAACTCCGAGCACGGCCGGTACTACAGCGCCTCCGACGACTGCGGCGGGGTGGTCGAGGCGGCCCATGCCTGCACGGCGCTCCTGCACAGCCAGACCGTGCAGGGCCTCTGTCAGGACGGCTTCGTGCCGGCCAACGGGCTGGTGCGCGTCGAGATCGACTCCCGTGGAATCCGGCGGTTGTGATGGACCTGCTGGAACGCGAACTCGGTCCGCAGGACTCCACGGCCGTCGTACGGACGGCTGACGGGCAGGTACGTCTGGCGCTGCGTCCGTTCCAGATCCTCAAGCTCCGGCTGGCAGTCGGAACGGGTGCGTGACCGGCACCCGACTCGGCGAACACCGCGCCGACGGCAGTAGCCGCCCGACTGCCCTCCGGCATTCGCCGCTCAGCCGCGCAGGGGTTCGGCCAGTCGTCCCAGCAGGCCCGCGATCAGGGCTGTTTGCGCGGGGACCGTGTCGGGGTAGATGAACTCGCCCTGGGCATGGGCGCCGTCGCCGACCGCGCCCATGCCGCACAGCACCGGCAGGCCGAGGGCGGCGACGAAGTTGGCGTCGCTGGCGCCGCCGACGGCGGCGGCGGGCAGTCCGTCGCGGCCCTGCTCACGGGCGACTGCGCGGGCGAGGCCGAGGAGCGGGGCGGAGGCGGCGTTGAGGGTCATCGGCGGCCGGTTCCAGGCGTGGTCGATGTCGATCCGGACCCGCGGGTCGCTGACCTTGATAGCCTCCAACTCCGCGTCCACGCGCCCCCGTTCGGCATCGCTGCTGACCCGGATGTCGACGCTCGCGGTGGCCAGAGCGGCGACGACGTTGGCAGCGGAGCCGCCCGTGATGAGCCCGGGGTTGATCGTCGTGCCCTTGTCGGGGGCGGCGACAGCCGCGGCGGCGACCACGAATTCGGACAGCGCGGTGATGGCGCTGGCCCCGTCCTCGGGCGCGAGCCCGGCGTGCGCCTCGACGCCACTGGCGGTGACGCGGAAGGTCCCGTTGCCCGTGCCGCAGTCCTGCCCGCCTCCACCGCGCACCGCGTCGTGCGCCGGGTCCTGGACGAGCGCTGGGTCAAACCGCGCCTGGAGATCGTGTCGGAATGGCTCGGCTTCCAGACCCCGTTCATGCTCCGCCTGCGGGTCGCCCCTGGTGAGACCCCCGAGGTCATGCGCCGCATCGACCAGCTTCCCCAGACCCGCCTCGTCGCCCACGTCGCCAGCGACCTGTCCGTCCTGTGTACCGGCCTGGTCGCCGACCGCTCCGCCCTGGCGCTCTTCATCGACAACGAACTCGCCGAGATCCCCGGCATTCTGGCCGTCAGCGTCGACGTCATGCTCGCCGAACCGCGCCGCTACTGGCTGGACCGGGACCTCGCCAGCGGCCTCGGCGAGTTCCACGCGCCGACGTTGCTCTGACCGCGACCCTGGCCGCACCGCCTCATGCGGCGCGGTTGATCGGCAGTTCGAGTTCGCACGTGGTCCGGCGGTTCAGGGCCAGCGGGCTGTGGCGGGGGACGGCCGCCGCGAGGCGGGCCGTCCGGCGTTCGGCGTGTTGCCTGCGAGGCATAGTGAAATGTCAAATAACCAGCAAGATTCGTCCCTGTTCGAACGTGCTGGAGGCTGGTACGCGGAGTGAGCAATTGTCTAGACATCAGTCGGAAGCCGCTTCCGTTGCCGACCGGGCTGCCTCTCGGTCTTCCGTCAACTTCCGCTGATCGAACCTCCAGTGATGGAGCGTCAGTCACGGCGAGTGGATGCATCCGTGTGCGAGTCCGGATCTGTTTGAACTTGTTGACTATTGCTCATTTAGCCTTCATATTGATCGGGCTTGAACCCAATTCCCCACCCTCGCCCTGGAGTCCCCCATGGGTCGCAGCGCCATGCCCGCAAGATTCCGTACCGCGTTCAGCGCCGCCCTCCTCCTTCTCGGCTGTACCGCCCTCGCCGCACCACCCGTCGCCGAAGCGGCCGCCCCCACCACGGCCGTGGCGCTCAGCGGCACCAAGCCCGGCCTCACCTTCGATGGCGTCGGGGCGATCTCCGGTGGTGGCGGCAACTCCCGCCTGCTGGCCGACTACCCGGAGCCGCAGCGCAGTCAGCTGCTCGACTACCTGTTCAAACCCGGCTACGGAGCCTCGCTGCAGGTCCTCAAGCTGGAGATCGGTGGTGACACCAACTCGACCGACGGCGCCGAGCCGAGCATCGAGCACACCAGGGGCACCGTCGACTGCAACCAGGGCTACGAGTGGTGGCTGGCCGAGCAGGCCCAGGCCCGCAACCCCAACATCAAGTTCTACGGCCTGTCCTGGGGTGCGCCCGGCTGGATCGGCGGCGGCAACTTCTGGTCCCAGGACACCATCGACTACCTGATGTCCTGGATGGGCTGCGCGGCGCAGCACCACCTGAACGTCTCCTACCTCGGTGGCTGGAACGAGCGCGGCTACGACAAGACCTGGTACGAGAACCTCAAGAGCGCCCTGGTCTCGCACGGTTACGCCGCGACCAGGGTGGTCGCCGCCGACGACTCCTGGGCCGTGGCGGACGACATGGCCAAGGACCCGGCGTTCAAGAGCGCCGTGGACATCGTCGGTGTCCACTACCCCTGCGGCTACCTGACCGACTTCTCCTCCTGCCCGAGCACCGCGAACGCGCAGGGCCTGGGCAAGCCGTTGTGGGCCAGTGAGAACGGCTCCGAGGACGCCAACGAGGGCGCCCCGGCGGTGGCGCGGGCGATCAACCGCGACTACCTCGACGGCCGGATGACCTCGTTCATCAACTGGCCGGTCATCGCGGCGCTCTACCCCAACCTCTTCTTCTCCACCGACGGCATGTCGATCGCGGCCCAGCCCTGGTCCGGCAACTACACGATCGGCAAGACCACCTGGGTCACCGCGCACACCACCCAGTTCGCCCAGCCCGGCTGGCGCTACATCGACTCGGCCAGCGGCTACCTCGGCGGCAACCGCGGCAACGGCAGCTACGTGACGCTCAAGTCGCCCACCGCCAAGGACTACAGCACGGTCATCGAGACGATGGACGCCACCGCCGCGCAGACCGCGAACTTCACCGTCTCCGGCGGTCTGTCCACCGGTCGGGTGCACGTCTGGGCCACCAACCTCAACTCCGCCGACCCGACCGCCTGGTTCGTCCACCAGCAGGACGTCACCCCCAGCGGCGGCAAGTACACGCTCACCCTCCAGCCCGGCTACGTGTACACCGTGACCACCACGACCGGCCAGGGCAAGGGCACCGCAACCCCGCCGACCGCCGCCCCGCTCAAGCTGCCCTACACGGACGGCTTCGAGACGCTGGCCACCACCACCTCGCCCAAGTACTTCACCGACATGAACGGCGCCTTCCAGACCGTCGCCTGCGGCGGCGGCCGCACCGGCAGCTGCCTGCGCCAGATGGCCCCGAGCGCGCCGATCCGTTGGACCGACGAGTCCTACGACGCCCCGTACACCATCATGGGCGACGGCAGTTGGAGCAACTACACGGTCAGTGCCGACACCATGTTCGAGCAGCCGGGCACCACCGAACTGCTCGGGCGGGTCAACCAGCAGGGCCGCAACAACAACGGCCTGAACGCCTACCACCTGCGCGTCAGCGACACCGGCGCCTGGTCCATCGACAAGAGCGACACCAGCTGGAACTTCACCACCCTCGCCAGCGGCATCACCAAGGCGCTGGGAACCGGCAGTTGGCACACCGTCAGCCTCACCATGCAGGGCAGCGCGCTGACCGCGACCGTCGACGGCACCGTGGTGGGCAGCGCCACCGACACCAGCTTCACCAACGGCCAGGCCGGCCTCGGTGTGACCGGCTACCAGACCGAGCAGTTCGACAACTTCGCCCTCGCCCCCGGCACGCCCAGCACCCAGACCGGCGCGGTCGCCTCCGCCCTGCCCGGCAAGTGCCTGGACGACAACGGCGATTCCACCGTCAACGGCACCGCCGTGCAGCTCTGGGACTGCAACGGCGGCGCCTCGCAGGTGTGGACCTGGTCGAACGGCGCCCTGACCCACGACGGCAAGTGCCTCGACGCCACCGGTCAGGGCAGCGCCAACGGGACTCTGATGGAGATCTGGGACTGCAACGGCGGCGCCAACCAGCAGTGGACGCCGCAGAGCGACGGCACCCTGAAGGGCACCCAGTCCGGCCGCTGCCTGGACGATCCGGCCGCTTCCCTCACCAACGGCACCCGGCTGGAGCTCTGGGACTGCAACGGTGGCAGCAACCAGCGGTGGACGCTGCCGTAACCACGCCCTGCGGACCGGGCGGGCTCCCGCCGCTCGCCCGGCCCGCATCCGTCACGGCGCGACAACCTTCCCCCACCCCCACCGATTTGGAGTACCTCCGTGCGTAGACCTCCCCGCGCGCCGCGAAGCGGGATCCTGCTCGCGGCGCTGGCCCTGGGCCTCGCCACCGCCTTCACCGCCACCCCGGCGCCGGCCGCCTCCATCGCCGGCACCGCGGCAGCGACCGTACCCGCATTCGCATTCGCACCCGCACCCGCGCCTTCGCAGAGCATCACGATCGACGGCTCCTCGACCGGCCGGACCTTCGACGGTCTCGGGGCGATCAGTGGTGGCGGGGCGACCTCGCGGCTGCTGGTCGACTACCCCGAGCCGCAGCGCAGCCAGGTGCTGGACTACCTTTTCAAGCCCGGCTACGGCGCCTCGCTGCAGATGCTGAAGGTGGAGATCGGCGGCGACGCCAACTCCAGCGACGGCCCCGAGCCCAGCCACATGCGCACCCCCACCGAGGTCAACTGCGACCGCGGTTACGAGTGGTGGATCATGGAGCAGGCCAAGGCCCGGAACCCCGCCATCAAGTTCTACGGCCTGGAGTGGGCCGCGCCGGGCTGGCTGAACGGCGGCATCTGGTCGCAGGACAACATCAACTACATCCAGTCCTGGCTGGGCTGCGCGCAGAGCCACGGGCTGAACATCGGCTACCTGGGCGGCTGGAACGAGAGTGGCTACAACAAGTCCTGGTTCGAGAACCTCCGCACCTCCCTCGACAGCCACGGCTACGCCGGCACCACGCTGGTGGCCTCGGACAACGACGACGTGAACTGGTCGGTGGCCTCCGACCTCGCCACCGACAGCGCCTTCAACAAGGCCGTCGGCGTCGTCGGACTGCACGGCACCTGCCGGCACTCGACCCCGTCGTACACCGGCTGCCCGGGCAGCAGTACCGCGATCGGGCTCGACAAGCCACTGTGGGCCTCCGAGGACGACAACGACAGCTACGGATCCGACCCGTCGGCCCTGGCCCGCAACGTCAACCGCGAGTACATCGACGCCAGGATGACCGCGGACATCAAGTGGGCGCTGGTCAGCTCCTGGCCCTCGAACCTGCCCTTCGCGGGCGCCGGCCTGATGGCCGCCGACCAGCCCTGGTCGGGGAACTACCAGGTGGGCCGCGACATCTGGGTGATGGCGCACACCGAGCAGTTCGCCCAGCCGGGCTGGCGGTACCTGGACGGCGCCAGCGGCTACCTGCCCGGCACCGGTCTCAACGGCGATCCGCACAGCGGCAGCTATGTCACCCTCAAGTCCGGCAAGGACTACAGCACGGTCATCGAGACCACCAACGCCTCGGCCGCGGCCACCGTCAACGTCAAGGTCGCCGGCGGTCTTTCGACCGGTGCGGTGCACGTCTGGGCCACCAACATGAACAGCAACGACTCGGCCCAGTGGTTCGTCCACACCCAGGACGTCACCCCGCAGCGCGGCGCGTACTCGCTGACCCTGCAGCCGGGATACCTCTACAGCGTGACCACCACCACCGGCCAGGGCAAGGGCACCGCCACCGGACCCGCCGCCCAGACGTTCCCGCTGCCCTACCAGGCCGACCTGAGCGGCTACCAGCCCGGCGCGACCGCCCGCTACTTCCACGACTGGGCCGGCGCGTTCGAGACCGCACCCTGCCCGGCCGGGGCCGGCACCCCGATGTGCCTGCGCCAGGTCAGCACCCAGGCCCCGCTGCCCTGGCACTCGGACATGAACTACACCCCGGCCACCTTGCTGGGCGACCCGAAGTGGAACGACTACCAGGCCAGCACGGACGTGAACCTCGAACAGTCCGGCAGCTCCGCCGAACTGCTCGGCCGCATCGACCACGTCGACCACGACCGCTCCGCCTACCACCTGAAGATCGACGACACCGGCGCCTGGACGCTGTTCACCGAGGACCGCTCCAGCACGGACACCGTCCTGGCCAGCGGCCGCTACTCCGGTGCGGGCGCCGGGACCTGGCACAACCTCACGCTCGCGATGACCGGCGACTCGATCACCGCGTCCATCGACCACGTGCAGGTCGCCTCGGTCATGGACAGCAGCCACCTGGTCGGCCAGAGCGGCCTGGGCGTCGGCGGCTTCCAGCACGCCGACTTCGCCAATGTCGCCATCATCCCGCTCGCCGGTCCGACGGCCACCACCGTCACCAACATCAACAGCGGCAAGTGTCTTGACGTGACCGGTGCTTCGACCGCCGATGGCGCGCAGGTACTCCAGTGGACCTGCGGCAGCGGTAAGGCGAACCAGCAGTGGCTGCTGCAGCCGGTGGCCGGGTCCAGTGCGGTGCAGGTGGTGTCGGTGAACAGCGGCAAGTGTCTTGACGTGACCGGTGCCTCGACCGCCGACGGCGCCCTGGTCGACCAGTGGACCTGCGGTACCGGAAAGACCAACCAGCAGTGGCTGGTTCAGCCGGTGGCCAGCTCGAGTGCCGTGCAGTTGGTGTCCGTGAACAGCGGCAAGTGCCTGGACGTGACCGGTGTTTCGACGGCCGACGGCGCCCTGGCCGACCAGTGGACCTGCGGCAGCGGCAAGACCAACCAGCAGTGGACCACCCAGTGATCCGACCGCAGCCAGCCCGCGCTACAGCGACGACCCCGGAGGTGGGCGGCCGCACCTGACCACGCCGAGCCACCGCTGGAGGCGGGTCGGGTCCGGCACTCGCCGGGCGGCCACAGCGGTCCCGGTGCCGGGTGAAAAGCAGTTTTCACCCGGCACCGGGACCGCCTGCTGTTCGGCCGATAGAGCTGATCGGTCAGTCAGTGGAGCGCCGGTTCTCCAGAGCCCGGCCCGATATTCGGTTTCCGTCCGATGGGAGTACATGTCCGGGCCCTGAGTGAGTATTTCCAGCCGTGTCGCGCTGCACAGCGGCACGGCTTTCGCGCGCCTGAGAACAGGTCGATCAGGGTCCTCAGGGCTTCCCTGAAGCTGTCCGAATCCCGGGCCTGGCACTTCCTGATCAGTTCGCTTCGAGTTCATCCACCGCGTATTCCCGGAAAAGCGGGACGTGGTCATCGTGATGATGGAGAACGAGGACTACAGCAGCATCATCGGCAACACGGCCCAGGCTCCGTGCATCAACTCCCTGGCTCAGCAAGGTGCTTCGTTCAACGAGTCGTACGGCGTGTGGCACCCGAGCCTGCCGAACTACTACGCCCTGCTGTCCGGCTCCACCCAGGGGCTGACCGACAGCGCACCCCCGCCGGTGGGGTCCATCCAGGCCGACAACCTTCCCCACGAGCTCATCAACCACGGGTACTCCTTCGGCGACTACTCGGACGAGGCCACTCCCGCCGCCTGGCTGCGCTTCGCCGACCTGCCGGGAACCGCCGCCAGCCCCACCCCGGTCGACAAGTGGCTGTCCTGCCCGGCAACGGCAACGGCACCGTCCAGGCCTTGGGCAAGTGCCTGGACGTGCTGCACAGCGGCACCGCCAATGGCACGGTCGTCCAGCTCTACCACTGCAACGGCGGCGGTGCCCAGCAGTGGGTCGCGCAGGCCGACGGCAGCCTGATGAACCCGCAGTCCGGCAAGTGCCTCGACGACCCCGGATGCATCCTCAGCAGTCCCCAGTTGATCACCTGGGACTGCCGCGGCGGCGCCAACCAGGCCTGGCACCCGCCAGCCTGACGGTTTCTCGGGGCAGGCGTCCAGCTGCGGTCACCGGCTGCGGCGGCAAATTCGCAGACGTGATCATCGGCGACCTCTTCGGATACAACCCGGCCGCGTCGACGACAGCCCGCTCGTTGCGACCGCACCGCGCGACGCGGCAGTCCCCGCAGGAGCACCGGCCGTCTCCCGGTCGTCGCCGCTCGCCTCACCGCTGACGGCCGTCGCCCGGGACGACGCGAGGACGGGGCCGCGCAATGAGCTCGTCACGTTGACCGGGAGCGACTCGGCCGACTGGTCGTTCGGCCACGGAGTGGCGCAGTCGCCGCAGCGTTCAACGCCGACGAGTTCTTCCACGCGCCTTCGAAGCCGTCGAGGACGATCAGGCCGTGGTCGTGCTGATGGGCGTGGACGCCACCCGGCCCATGGCCGAACGCGCCCGCACCCGGCTGGCCGCCCGCACCTGCAATCTGCACACCGTTGACACTGCAGGGCTGAGCCTTCCCGGCATCCCTGCTCAACTGCGCGGCGAGATCGGCCCGATCGTCCTGGAAACGGTCGGCAGCCGGCTCAGCCGCCACTACGAGGCCGTCCGCGGCGCCAGCCTGGACCGACGCCGCTACACGCCCCCGACCCTGGGCGTTGCCGACGAAGCCCGCGCCCTGCGTGCCTCCCTCGCCGCCATCTACGGCCCCGAGGATCCGCTCCCCGACACTGCCGGCGGCTGGGTCGCCCGGCAGCGCTCCGCCGACACCCGCAAGGCGTACGCCCGCTGCTTCCGCGTTTGGGAGTCCTACGCCCGCTCCTGCGGCGTCCACCCGCTCCAGGCCGGGCTGCCCGTCGCCGACGCCTACGCCCGGCACATCGAGGTGGACCCGACCGGGATCTCCTGTGGCCTAGCTGCTGACCCGGCGTGACCCGCCGCTGGTACCGCGGTTGGTCGCTCGGGACCGGCATGCGGCCTCGGTTCTTTCGTGCCGCGATCAGTCCACGAGGTCCGACCAGATGTTGAGATTCGGGTCGTCGACGACGAGCTCGTGATAGCCGAACCGCTCGCCGAGGTCCAGGAATCGCTGATACCGGGCCTCGCTGATGGGCACGAAGTACGCCTTCATGGCCCGCAGGAAAAGCCGGAATCCAAGGTCGGCGTCGACCTCGGTGACCGCCCGCTCCAGCGCCAGCACCACGTCCGGGAGGGGCGCGGTGTAGATGCTGGTGGTGGCGGCTTCCGTCAGGGCCGGCGCGACCCCGCGGATCTCCGCCAGGACGCTGCCCTGAAGCCCCGCATCCGTCCCCGTCCCGAGGGTCGGAGCGGCGGGAAGGAAGGACGGGTCGTCCTGGCGGATGCGGGAGACGCAGACGTCCGCGATCCGGCTGAGCCAGGTGCGGATGCCGAGTCCCGCGCCCACCGGGTCGAAGTGTGCCCGCGTCGCGGCCAGCCACAGCGTGCTGAGTACCTCGTCCGGCAGCGGGGCCGCCTGCAGTCGCTGTAGGTCCGCCAGCACATCTTGGGCGTACACCTTCCCGTATCGCTCCGTCAGACGGTCCGCGAGGTCGAGGCACGCGGCTTCGTCCTGGGCCACGAACGGGGAGTGGACGTACTTGGTGAACCCGCTGAGTCCGAAGTCCTCGTAGAAGGCATCGTGCGGCTTGGTCATGATCGTTGCCCTTTACTCCGGGTATGACGTGTAGACGACGAACTTCTCCGGCTTGTGGCTTTTCCCGACGTACTTCAGGAAGATCCGCACGGTATTACCAGTCGGGATGCCGTCGGAGCCGTCGCTGGCGCCGCCCTTGGTGAACACCTTGCCGAGTTGGCCCTCATCCCGGACCTGCCACTCGATCGGCAGGAGGTCAACCGTGGGATCGAAGGCGCCGCGCTTGGCCTGCGTCCCCATCCAGTTTTCCATCCTCGTCCGGTTGGCGGGCTTTGCGATCCATTGCTGGTAAGCCTTGCCGATAGCCCGGACGGCGGTGTCCTGGTCCTTCCAGTTGGTCGCCCTTCCGGTCTTGTCAGCCCTTGCCTGTGTGTCCGAGTCGCTGAGGACGTGGTCCTTGAGGGTGTGTGCACCGTACTTGTCTCCCTCGTCGGCCACGATGTCGAGGCAGTTGTGGACCAGTAGGTCCTGCGGTCGGCCGCCGGCGGTACGCACGTAGAAGGTGTGCAGGTCGTCAACCGTCAGGTCGTAGACCTTCTGCGGCGCGATGCCGGCTCGGTCGCGCAGGCCGCTGACCGGGTGGAGCGTGCCGTCCGATGCGCGCAGCTGGTCGCCGGTGTGCAGGTCGGAGGTGTAGGTCCAGCCGCGCTGTGCGACGTAGACGCGGTGCCCGGCAGTGCTGGTCAGTGTGCCGCCGTCGGCGAGGGTGATGTCCACCAGGCGCTGGGTGCTGTGGGCGAAGGCGGCAGTGACCGGCTCCGGCCGCAGCGCTCCGGTGTCCGGGGCGGTCGCCAGCAGGATGTCGCCGGTGCGTACCGCGCTGATCGGCTTGTGCGAGCCGTCGGCCATCAGGACCTGGGTGATGCCGGGGAAGCTGTTGCGGGTGCAGGCCGCGTACGCGTCCTCGGCGATGTGGACCTCGGCGTCGATGGTGGCGAGGGCGTTCGCGTCCAAGTCCAGGGCTTTGAGGGCCTTGTACGCGTCCTCGATGCCGATGCCGATGCCGATGCCTGTTTGCAGTGCGGCGTCGAGCGCGCGCATCAGATCGACGGCCTTGGCGATTTTCGCCGGCGGCACGAACCAGGTCGCGGCCCAGGCGCAGTCGAAGTTGACGGTGATGATGCCCTCGGTCTGGGCCGTGAGGAACTCGCGCCTGGTCGGGCCGGTGCGGCGCGGGGCTGGGTCGATGCCCGCCGCGTGGAGGATCTCCCACACCGTGGATGCGGCGATCGGGTGCCCGAGGCGGGAGAGCTCGCCCTGGATCCGCTTGTGGCCCCACCCTGCGTTTTCCCGAGCCAGGCGTAGTACGAGGTTCTTGAGCGCCGCTCTCGTCGGCGGACGCCCGGTGCGGGTGCGCCGTGTGCTGTAGTCCCACTTCGCAGCGATGAGTTGGCGATGCCAGGCCAGCAGGGTGCCGGGCGTGACCGGGAAGACTGCCCGCCAACGGTGACGGGGTATCAGGCTGGACAGTGCTGCCAGCCAGAACCGATCCTCCGGTTCGTAGCGGACCGGGCCGGCGAGGCGGCCGTCGGGTCGATGTCCGAGACCGCCCCGAACGGATCCTCCTCCGGCAGCCGGTTCGCGGGGCGACCTTGCACCGGAGAGGTGCCCTCACGGCTGGGCACACCGCGCGAGACCTCCACCGTCATACTCGACTCTCGCTGGGCCTCGCGACAGCACCCACATGTCGACTGGCCAGTACGGATGAGATTTCTTGCACGTGCAGGGTCAGGCGGGGGTGGGCCGGGCGAGGATCGGGGTGACGCACAGGCTGGTTTCGGCGGCTGTGCCTCGGTACGGAAGGCCGTTGCGGCGGAGGGCGGCGTGGTAGGCGCTGCGTTCGCGTGAGTCGGCGAAGTGACGCTGGTGTCGTGGGGCGGGCTCGGGGCGGGTGACGGTGAGGTGGTGGTCGGTCAGACATGCCTCCAGCTCGGCTGTGGGTTGGCCGTAGATCGGCCAACCCAGCACCACTGGTGCCGGGTCCTGCAGTGCGAGGACCCGGTTGAGGGTAGCGGCGCCCACATAGCTGAACGCGCCCGTGGCCAGGACCAGATCGGCCTCTGCCAGCGCGCTCGCCTCGCAGGCCGTGGGGTCATCGCGTTCCAGGTTGGTGTTGACGGCGGCGTCGATGAGCCCGGTCGCGAGCGCGTAGTCGGTCGCCGCGCGTGCCACGTCGACGCCGATGACTGTCAGGTCGGCATCCGCCAGGGCGGTGCGGACGAACGCGCTGTCACGGGCGATCATCTCTGGCGGGTTCAGCGCCTCATGGGCGGCGCCCCCATAGTGCTGTGCGAGGTCCCAGAAGCGAAGGTCGCACTTGAGCAAGGCGCTGTTGATGCCGTAGCCGCAGGCAAGGTCGACGACTCTCAGGTGTTTGCGGCCTGCGCGGCGACGGACCTCCGCGATGGTGGTGGGGAGCAGGTCATCGGTGAAATCGGGGCACCGGTAGCGAAGCGGCGCCAGGCTACGGAAGTACTCGGCAGGAAGGGGCTGTTGGTAGACCGATTGGAACGAGTGTTTGCCGAAGGTCCCCATGAATCCTCCCATGTGGTGCGTGGAGTCTGGATTGGGCCGCGGCGGCGACGCTGGCTGAGCTGATGCAGCGTCGGAGGGACGGACTCGGACGCCCTGCACACTATGGCATGGTCATGCGGTTCGAGTGCGGGCAACTCGCCACCCGTGCAAGGAAGATCCCCTTCGGCAGGCGTTCACGGTAGGGCTTTGCCCGTGCTGCCCCGTCCGTCACGGGACGCACCCCAGATGGACGCTCAAGTGCGCAGCACGGCCGGACTGGCCGGACCGGCCGCCGGGCCGCCGGGTGGCCGTGCGGCCTCAGGCGAGGAGCCCGGACTGCGTCGGCGGTCGATACCTCGGTCTGAGCGTCAGCGCCTGGAGTGCGTGGTGACGTCCGTGGTGGAGAAGCGCCTGGGCGCTCTGCCTGTCGCTGCCGAGTTTCTGCGCCGGCTGGATGTGGCCGGGATCGTCGACGGGCTGTGCCCTTCTGCGGCGAGTGCGCATCTGACGCACGGGCAGGTGATCGAGGCGCTGGTCGCGAACCGTCTCACTTCGCCGATGCCGTTGTTCCGGGTCGGCGACTGGGCCCGGGTCTGGGCGGTGGAGGAGGTGTTCGGTATCGAGCGAGCTGGCCCTGCTCAACGACGACCGGCTGGCGCGGGCGCTGGACGCGATCGCCCCGAAGCTGGAGCAGGTCGCGGGCACGGTCGGCGCGCGGGCGATCGCCGAGTTCGGCATCGACGTCAGCCGGTGCCACTGGGACATGACCAGCATGTCCGTCCACGGTGCCTACCTTGAGGAGGACCAGGACGACCAGTTCCCGGTCATCAAGTACGGGCACCCCAAGGACCGCCGTACGGACCTGAAGCAGGTCCAGGTTGGTCTCGCGGTCACCGGCGACGGCGGCATCCCCGTCCACGCCCGCGTCTTCGACGGCGGGGCCGCCGAGGTCAGCCAGGTCGTCGGCGCGATGAAGGACCTGCGGAGACTGGCCGGCCGGCAGAAGTTCCTGTTGGTCGCGGACGCCAAGCTGGTGTCCTACCCGAACATCGCCGCCCTGCTCGAAGCCAAGGTCCCGTTCATCGCCCCGGTCCCGGCCGTCCGGGTCAAGGACGGGGTCTACGCCGCCCTCGATCCGGGGCAGGCCGCCGTCGTGGACTGGGTTCCGGCTCGGGACGCGGGCAAGGACCCGGCCGAGCGGGAGATCTACCGGGTGCTGGAGGACGTCCACACCCTCGCGGGGCCACGCAAGGGCGGCCCGATACTCACGCTGCGGCGGATTCTGGTCCACTCCACCGCGAACGCGGCCGGCCAGCGGGCCGCCCGGGCCAAACGTCTGGCGAAGGCCGCCGAGGACCTGGACAAGCTCGCCCGCGCCGCGGGCGGCAGGCACTACAGGACGGCCGAGAAGGTCGCCGCCCGCGCCGGAGTGATCGCCGCGAAGCGCCGCGTGGCCGCATGCCTGAGCTGGCACGTGCACGAGGACGAGGCCGGCGTTCCGTCGCTGGAGTGGGGCTTCGACCAGGACGTCCTCGATGCCGAGGCGAAGGCCGACGGCTGGTACGCGCTGATCACCCCGCTCCCGGCTGAGCAGGCCGACCCCGCGCAGGTCCTGATCCAGTACAAGGGCCAGGGCTCCGTTGAACGCCGCTACGCGGACTTCAAGGGACCGCTCGCCGTCACCCCGGTCTTCGTCCAGCACAACCGCCGCGCCGCCGCCCTGATCCAGGTCATCTGCCTGGCGCTGCTGGTCTTCTGTCTGATCGAACGCCAGGTCAGACAGGCCCTGGGGCCGGAGCAGACCATGGCCGGGCTCTACCCGGACAACCGTCGGGTCCGGCCCACCGGCCGGATGATCCTCCACCACCTCGGCGAACTCAACCTGCGGATCGGCAACGTGACCGACCCGCCGACCGTCCAGATCACCCGAGGAGTCCAACTCCACCTCCTCGAACTCCTCGGCATCGAAGTCACGCAAACCCGCTGGCCACAGACCTGAACCGGTGCCGCGCGCATGGGCCTACACTCTCCGTTGTGACAGCCCTGGAGTCAGTGATCCGCCCGGCGGTCCCGGCCGATCTGGACGCCGTGGCCGAGATCTTCACGCACTACGTCCGCCACACCGTGATCACCTTCGAGGAGACCCCTCCACCGGTGGCCGCCTGGCACCAGAGGCTCGACGACCTCGCCGCCCAGGGGCTGCCCTTTCTGGTCGCCGACGTGTCTGGCGAAGTCGTGGGCTATGCCTACGCTGCCCCTTGGCGTCCCAAGCCCGCCTATCGGCACACCGCCGAGAACTCGATCTACCTCGCCCCCGGCCGGACGGGCCAAGGTCTGGGCGGCGCCCTGCTGGAAGCCCTGCTGGCCGCCTGTGCCCAGACTCACGTACGGCAGATGATCGCCGTCATCGCGGACGCCGGCACCGATGCGTCGGTCGCGCTGCACCGCCGTTTCGGCTTTACCGATGTGGGCCGGTTGGCGGCCGTCGGCTACAAGCATGACCGCTGGATCGACACCGTACTGATGCAACGAACGCTTGGCCACACGCCGGAAAGCCACACCCGGACTCGACGGATGTCACAGACCTGAATCGGTGACCTGCGAAGTACGGGTCTAGATTCAATACCAGTGACTTAGGGCTCGCAGAGCATTAACTCGCAGTCTTGATCTCCGATGGGCGGGTCATTCCTGCCGTGCTCGCGAGGCTGTAGAGGTCGTCAAGGGTGACGA
>NZ_JARZAJ010000045.1 GCF_029892105.1 Kitasatospora sp. GP82
CCTTGATCAACTCTCTTGGTCGAAAGTTGATCTACCGGGGTTCCGTTGTGTTCAACCCCCTTGACTTGCCGCCTTCAGCGCAAACTCAACGGCGTTGACTCCAGCCGTAGATCGTGATCACGGATGGGAAGGTCAGGCCCGGGACGCTCCGAGGAACCGCAGCACGGCCAGGACGCGGCGGTGGTCCGCGTCGACCACGGGCAGGTCAAGCTTGGCGAAGATGTTGTTGATGTGCTTCGCCACGGCGCTCTCGCTGACCACCAGCGCCTGCGCGATGCCGGCATTGGAGCGCCCCTCGGCCATCAGGCCGAGCACCTCCCGTTCGCGGGGGGTCAGCCGCGCGAGCGGGTCGCTGTCGCGCCGCAGCAGCAGCAACTGGGCGACGACCTGCGGGTCCAGGGCTGTGCCCCCGTCCGCCACTCGCCGGACCGCCGCCACGAAGTCGGCGACATCGGCAACCCGCTGCTTGAGCAGGTAGCCCACACCGCTGGTGTTCGCAGACAGCAGGTCAGCCGCGTACCGCTCCTCCACGTACTGCGAAAGCAGCACCACCGGCGTCCCCGGCCAGCGCCGACGGATCTCCATCGCCGCCCGCACCCCCTCGTCGGTGAAGCCGGGCGGCATCCGGACGTCGATCAAGGCAAGTTCGGGCCGGTGCTCCGCCACTGCCGCCAACAGCCCCTCCGCGTCGCTGGCTTCCGCGGCGACCTGGAACCCGCCCATCTCCAGCACCTTGATCAGGCCGACCCGCAACAACACCGAATCCTCGGCGATCACCGCGCGCACGGCAGCTCCGCGGTGATGGTGGTGGGCCCGCCAACGGGGCTGCTGACGTGGAAGGCCCCGTCGAGGGAGCCGACCCGCTTGGCCAGCCCGGTCAGCCCCGTGCCGGCGGCGGCGTCGGCACCGCCCAGCCCGTCGTCGGTAACGCGCACTCGCAGCACCTCGCCGACCTGACGGACTATCACCTCTGCATGCATCGCGTTGGCGTGCTTCGTTGCATTGGTCAGCGCCTCAGAGATCACGAAGTACGCGACTGACTCCACGTTGGGCGCCACCCGCTCCTCCAGATTGACCCGCAGCCGCACCGGCAGGGGCGTGCGGGCAGCCAGCCCGGACAACGCCGCGTCCAGACCTCGGTCTTCGAGCACGGCCGGGTGCAGCCCCCGCACCAGGTCATTGAGTTCGGCGATCGCCTCCTTCGCCTCCAGGTGCGCTCTCGCGATCACCTCGCGGGCATCACTCGGCAGGTCCGGGCGGGTGGCAATGGCCAGACCCAGGTTGACCGCGAGAGACACCAACCGCTGCTGGGTGCCGTCGTGCAGGTCACGCTCGATCCGGCGGCGCTCCGCGTCGACGGCCTCGATCAAGTCGGTCCGGCTCACGGCCAGCTGATCGACCCGCTCCTGGAGCCGCTGCGCCCGGCTGGGCCCGAGCAGGACCAACGCCAGCCGCGCCTCGGCCCGGGCTACTGCCCGCGCGGTCCAGGGCAGGGCGCACAGGAGGAGGAGTCCAGCCGCTGTGTAAGCCGGCAGCTGGGTCAGGTAGCCGAACCAGTCCTGGCGGATTCCGGTTGGCAGCGCCCATGACCAGGCGTAGGCGATGACGCCCGCCAGGCACGCCGCTGCCACTGCGAGCACCAGCAGCTCCAGCAGCGCGAGCAGCGGGCCCAGCAGGAGGTGGTAGCCGATCTTGCGCCAAGGCCGCGTCGCCGCGAGCCACCGGGCGGTCGAGGCCCACGTCCATTGTTCCGGCGCGGTGGGGGTGAGCCGGGGGACGTCCACGCCGATGAGCACCCGGTAGCGAGCCCGCTGAACGGCCGTCAGCACCGGGGTGCCGAGCAGGACCAGGGCGGCCGACATGGAAACCGTAAGGAGCCAGTTCCCCGTCCTGGCGGTAGTCGCCGCCGCCCAGGCCCACACGGGCACCAGCGCCAGGTGCGGCAGCACACCAGCGGCAAGAAAGCCGGTGTCCCGCCGCGCCCGGAGGACCGTGCGTCTCAGTCCAGCTGGAATCGTCATGGCACGACGCTAGGGCACCGCAGGAGGACGGTGCCATGAAACCTGTACCCGATCTCATGGTGAACCTAGTACCAGCTGTAGATCTTGATCTTGGCCTGTGGGCGGACAGCATCTCGGGTCGGTAGGTCGGCTTCTGCTGGCCGCTGGCAGGTAGACCGGGCCCGGTGGAACAGGCACTATGCCCCGGTGCGAACGCGGTGGTGATCAGCGCCAGTTCGCCTCCCGCGACGAACTGGCCGCGGCCATCGACACCTTCGTCTTGGCCTACGACGAACACGACGCCAAGCCCTACCGCCGGACCTACGACGGCAGCCCACTCAAAGCCGCATGAACCCCCGAAGGATCAACGCGGCGCTGCACTAGGACTGGAAGGCTACTTCCGGATTGTTCGGCGAGGGGCCGTCCAGCAGCGAACTGTGGATCCCCTTCAGCGTCTGGTCGAAGAACGCCGTCACGTACTCGCGGGTGATCACCACCCCGCGTTCCGGGGAGAGGGGCCCCGTCGGGAACCCGGCCTGCTCCTGAAGCACGTCCAGGTCGGAGAAGCTGAAGTGGTCGGCGCCGGCGACCGTCAGCCACTTCTTGTAGCCGCCGAGGGCGGCCCAGGCCCGCCCCACGATGCCGTCGCCGCTGCCGGGCGTGTGGCCGTCGCTACCCAGCATGAGGAAGGGCCGGTTGATCTGGCCGGGCATCGGGACCGGGTGGAAGGTGCCGTCCATGTCCACTCCGGCCCGTACTCGCGGGTCGGCGATCATCGTGGCGGCCGCCGCCGCTCCGCCGAGGGAGTGTCCGGCCATGCCGATCTCGTGCTTGTCGATGAGGTGTGCCAGGCGCCACGCGGTGTTGCCGTGCGTCAACTGGTCGATCACGAAGGACACGTCCCGCCCGCGGCTGACAGCTTCGGCGTCGAAGTCGATCGTTTCCGGGTGGTCGCAGATCGCGCACGGCGGCGTCTGGCCGTTCGCCAGCGTCTCGCCGCTGTCCTCGTAGGTGTGGCCGACGAGCGCGACGACGTAGCCGTGACTGGCCAGGTCGGTCGCGAGCGAGGTGAGCATCATGCGCGGGTTCTCGGACGCGGCTGAGAGGACCACCAGCGGATGCTTGCCGCGTTGCGGCCGCGCGCCGTCGAAGGCGTGAGTGGTGACGCTGGAAAGGGTCTGCGGGGTGACGCCGTAGCTCGCCGGCATCTTCCGGCGCTCGGTGATTCCGGCTGCCTCGGCGACGGTCATGTAAGGGGCCGGAGTCCCGGTCCCGGGGACGGCGGGGTAGACCATCGTGACGGTCAGTTGGCGGGGGCCGGACGACGGCACCCACGGGTCGAGGCGGCTCGTGTCGGTGAGGTGGATGATGTCCTCGCCGGCGGCGTAGGGGCCGATCGGCGCGGGGAGCGTGCCGTGGAAGGACGGCGTGGGCGCGGTGGCCGTGGCCGTGGCCGGTGCGGTGTCGAACGCGTGCGTGGCCACCGGTGTGGCCGACGGTGTGGTCGTGGCGGCGAACCCGGCGCCGGTTCCGGTGATGAGGGCGGCGAGCGTCAGCACCGCGACAGCGCTGATACGGCGATTGCGTTTCATGGGATCGACGCTAGGACACCTCGACGGGGGTCTGCCATGAGCCTGGCACCCGAATCCATGGTGGCACCAGTGCCACCGTTGCTGATTCTGTAGTCGGACAAGAGAGGCGCGTTGACGATGCCGTTCTCCTGGGTGAAGGCGGCGATGAGGGACTGTCAGGCGATGTTGTTGACCGCTGCCCACCCAGCCCCTGCCCAGCCCTCATGTCCACCCCCGGTGACGCCGACCCCGCCTACGTGCTCACGCAGAGATTCGTCCAACAGTGCGTCAGTT
The DNA here is from genome assembly GCF_029892105.1 of Kitasatospora sp. GP82. Classification (GTDB taxonomy): domain Bacteria; phylum Actinomycetota; class Actinomycetes; order Streptomycetales; family Streptomycetaceae; genus Kitasatospora. The sequence continues at coordinate 3,866 of NZ_JARZAJ010000045.1, forward strand.
CGGGGCTGGGAAGAGGGATTCCTGGGTGGCCTGGTAGCGGTAGGACTCGGTGCCGGTCTGGATCAGGGTGCAGCGGAAGGTGATCCGGTCGGCGATGGCCGCGCAGAGGCGGGCGTCGCCGAAGGTCTTGTCCCATTCGGTGAAGGGTGAGTTCGTGGCGACCGCGGTGGCCTTGCGCTCCTCACGCTCGGTGAAGATATTGGAACAGCAGTTTGGCTCCCTTGCGGTCAAGGTTGAGGTAGCCGAACTCGTCCAGGCACAAAAGGTCGATCTTGCTGTAGCGGGCGATGACAGAGAACAGGCGGCGGCTGGCGTCGGCTTCGGCGAGCTCGTTCACCAGCGCGCTGGTGGTGGTGTAGCGCACCGACAGGCCGGTCTCGGCGATGGCGGTGCTGATGCCGATCAGCAGGTGGGACTTGCCGGTGCCGGAGTCGCCGATCAACACCAGAGGCCGGCCTTCGCGGACCCAGGTCGGGGACTTCAGGTCCGCGACGACCTCGGGGGTGATGTTCGGGTTCTTGGAGAAGTCGAAGTCCTCCAGCCGCTTGGGCCGCGGGAAGCGGGCCAGCCGCAGCAGCCGCTGCTGGCGGCGAAGGTCGCGATCGGCGAGCTCAACCTGCAGCAGGTCCAGGAGGAACTGCTTGTAGGTGGCCTGTTCCCGCCGGGCGGTGGCGGCCAGGTCGATGAACCGCTCGCGGAACGCCGGCAGGCGAAGCTGCCGGCATGCCTCGTCGATGAGCATGTCCTCCGGGTCACCGGGCAGGGAAAGCCTGCGGCCGGGGACTTTGCCGGTGTCCGGCTCGTCGTCCTGGTCGGTGACGGTGATGGTCGGGATCATGCGCCGTGGCCTTTCTGGGTCTGGCTGTCGCGGCCGGCGACCGGGCTCAGCAGCCGGTCGTACTTGCTCATGTCGGGCAGTGCCGGGCGTGGGTCGGGCGGCAGACGGCGGGCGTGCAGGGAGATCACCTGGGCCCCGGCGCGAGCGGGTGGGGCCGTGGAGCCGTCCGCGGCCTCTTCATCGGCGCCGGCCAGGAGCTCCGCGTCGTCGGCGTCGGTGCCCTCCATCGCCTTGCGGGCCTCGATGGCGACCAGGTCGGTGGAGACCGACCCGATGCGAAGGCAGGTCTCCATCGCCGCGACCAGCGCCTCCGGCGGGAGCTGGCGGTGCAGCAGCAGCACCTCGATCAGCATCCGGGTGCCCTCGCGGTCGCCGGCCTTGTGCTTGGCCGCGGCCCAGAACGCCTCGTGGACCTTGGTGAAGCCGCCCTCCGCGCGGGCCTGCGCAAGCGCGGAGGCCCCGGCGAACGCGCCGGGCTTGACCAGCAGGATCTCCAGGTAGTGGTCCAAGAGGTCGTGGTAGGTGTAGCGGCGCGTCAGCCTGGGATGGCGGGCGACGACCTTGCGCCCGTCGAACACCCACAGCTCGTTCGCCCGCAGCTTGACACGCACCTTGGTGCCGATGAACTTCGCCGGTACCGAGTAGTAGCACTGCCGCACCGTGATCCGGGAGTTGCGCGCGACCGTCGGTGTCAGGTCGATCCCGCAGTCGTAGCCGTCCGCTGGCAGCGGCCGCAGCCGGTCCCGCTCGGCCTCGAAGTCGAACCCGATCGAGGTCGGTCGGCCGTGGATGTGCCGTGCGTCCTCCGCGACGTCGATCGCGGCTAGACGCTCGTTCAGCTCCGCCAGCGAGTCGACCGCAGGAGGCGGGACCAGGTGCTTGCGGCGGAACCGCCCGCCCTCGTGCTCCACCCCGCCCTTCTCGTGGGCACCGTCCTCGCCGGGCGCACAGTAGAACGCGGAGAACTGGATCTTCCGTGAGTTCAGAGATTCTGAAGTGTAGGCCGGGCGAACCCACGGAAGCCTACGTGCTATTGGGGTATGGCGAGGCCGAGTTCGGTCCGGAAGAAGGCGGGACTGCTGGGTCGGTGTCCGCGTACTCGTTGAAGTGCAAGCCAAGTACAGATGAACGTGCTCAGCGAGATGGCCGCCAGGGCCTGTGTGTGGTTGTGAGCAGTCTTCGGGTTCTGTCCTCATCCGGCGGGCGAAATCCGGTACGACGGAAGGATGGACAATGGCACAACACGGGCAAGGACGCCCCGACCCGATGGGAGCCGTAGCGTGAGTGACGACCAGTCCGCCGCAATCGCCGCCATGGCGAGCATCGGAGAAGTGCTGTCGTGCATCGGGCCCACCCGCGGGGACGCTGTCGACTGGAGTGCGGCGGAGAAGGTCCATGGAACGTCGTTCCCGGCCGACTACCGGGCTTTCGTCGCAGCCTTCGGCAGCGGTTCGATCGAGGAGATGGTCGGTGTTCACATCCCCGCCGTCACTTCGAACGAGCTGCAGGTCATCGCGGTCTCAAGGCTCTCGGAGGCAGCACTCGCGGACTACGCGGTGAACCAGTGGGCTCCCGCAGAGAGGGGCCGGCACCGGCTGGAGGACCTGCTCATCTGGGGGGGAACAGTCGCGGCCGACACCCTGTGCTGGATCACGACGGATCCGGACCCGGACCGATGGCCGGTCGCGGTGTATTCGCGCGGGACCCTCGAGTGGTCGGTGTACCCGTGCGGCATGGCCGAGTTCCTACTCAAGCTCCTGCGCAACGAGTGGCAGCCGTGGCCGATCAGCGACGACTCGCTCCAGGACGTGGTGAACCCGCGCTTCCTGCACGACAAGGACGAGGCGGCGGGATGGGAGTCGGGCAACAACCCCTGGGAGTAGCTGATCCGTTCGGTGACATCCCCTCGGGGTGGGATGTTGAACAAGGCCGGGCCTGTTGGGGTGGTGGCCCCGGTCCGTATCTGCCGGTCGCCAGATACGGACCAATGAACCGTGCTGCCAGCGGGGCGTCGAAGTGGCTGCTCAGGGCTTTCTTTCGGTCTGTTCTGCGGCAGACTCGGAGGCTGCATTGGCGTAGCGGAGGCTGGCCCTGGCGCTGAGTGCGAAGACGTGGGCGAGGTGCAGGGGGTCGGCTCCGGTGGCGGCGGCCTCTTCGAGGATGCGGTCCTGTCGGAGTGGGTCCAGACCGACGGGCAGCCGTTTGACGAGGCGGTCGAGCCAAAAGGTGCCGACTGCTGTCGTGGTGGTCGCCGTGTTTCGGCTGGTCAGCAGGTGGGGGTTGGTGCTGTTGGGCCAGCGGCGGCGACGGTAGGCCAGGTAGTCGGCGATCGCCTCGGCGGTGTAGTCGTCCAGCGGCCGGTCGAATCCGTCCGGGTCGAGGCGGCGGCCGGCCAGGTCGACCTCGTCCAGTTGGAGCGCACGGATGCGCCGGGCAGGCAGTGCGTGGACGCCCGCGAGGGCGACGACCACGCGCAGGGCGGGATCTTGCCGGGCAGCGAGGGCGACGGCGTCGACTTCCTGCTTGGTGAGCGGAATCGGCACCGATGCGTGGTTCTTGCCGGTTGTCACCCCTCGCATCGGGTTGGCGAAGACGAGCCGTTCCTTCTTCAGCACGTTGAACAGGCTCCGCAGGGCACTGGCCTCGTGCACCCGGTTGGGGCGGTCGGCCAGCCAATTGGTGACGTCGCCGCGGGTGACCTGACGCAGTGTCGTGTAGGTTGACGTCCGCTCGCGCAGGAACGGCCGGACCAGCCTGAGCTGGGTAACGACCGTGGATCGGGAGCGAGGGAGCCGGCGCCGGGTGCCGTTGCGCGAGATCGCGACCCAGACGTCGACCTCGGCCCGTATCCCGGCAGGAAGGAAGTCCAGGCGCCTGTCGCACCAGGTCTGCAGGGTGTCGGGTCGGTCGTCCAGCAGCACGTCCAGGTCCTCGAAGACCTCCAGGACGTGGTTGGAGGGGATCGCATTGTGGGTGAGTTGGGCGATCGTGGAGGCTCGGATCGGCTCACCGATCTCGTGAACCGCGCAGAGGATGCGGATCCCCCTGCGGACGGAGCCGAGCGTGCGCGGAGGCCAGCCTCTCAGCTCGGCGATCCGTGCGGCGCGCGCCTCCAGGACGGCGGACAGTTCCGGGTCCAAGAGCGGTGCCAGGCTGCTGACTCCGCGCAGGTCACGGGCCATCTCGAACAGCGGCAGCTGCCTCCAGCGCGACCGCACGGAGTGCAGCCGCCGGTCCGGTGGCCCGTCCACGGTGTTCTGCGGACGGGGCGGCAGGCCGCCGCGAGAACGCAGGGTACCGATGATGAACAGCTGGTGGCCGGTGCACGCGGCAACCGTCAGGTCGACGCGCGTCTTGTTGTCCGGCCCGGCGATCAGGCTGGCCTGCCGACGGCAGAGCCGGCAGACACCGTCCTGGACGGCCACCTTGCGGTCGCAGACCTCGCAGTGATCGCCGGTGGCCTTGGCGACGAAGCCCCAACATGCCTTGCAGCGGGGGCGGTCGAGCCATCCCCAGCCCAGGCAGTCCCGGCAGCTGCGGGTCGCCCAGGGACGGCGGCGACGTATCGGCGCGCTCACAACGGCGGCCCGGACCGGCCCAGACGGCGACGAAGCACGAGCGAGCTGCCGCCCACCACCTTCCGCTCGGCCTGCTCATCCACGTTGTCCGGCTGGCGGTGGTCGATCGGCTCGGGAACCAGGAGGTCAGCGGGCGTGCACTGCAGCACCGAGCAGATCACGTCCAGGTCATCGAGGCGGACGGTCAGCGGGCGACCCGACCACAGGTACGACATCTTGCCCGCCGAGATGACCAGCCCGGCATCCGCGAGCATGCGCTGCAACTCGGACGCCTTCCAGATGTCGCGCTGGGCGGCGACCATCCGTAGGTTCCACTTCACCGTGTCCTCCCGAAGCGTGCGGCGGCCCGCTGGCCGGCCCGGACCCACGCGTCCTCGACGTGGGATTGCTCGACGTGAACGTAGATCATGGTGGTGTTGAGCCACTCGTGGCCGAGGATTTCCTGGATGGCCACGACGTCCATGCCGTTGCGGTAGAGGTCCGAGGCCGCGAAATGCCGCAGGACGTGCGGCGTCAACTGGCCTATCTGGTGCGGGAGATGGCGCGCGACAGCCTCGGCAAGCCCGGACCGCAGCCCGTCGTCGGTCACCGCCCGGCTGGAGCCGTCGCCGTAGCGGCGCTCGGGGGGAAACAGTGGGGCCATCGGGTCCTCGGCCCTGTCGTCGAACTCCCAGCGAGGGCCGGTGACCCACCACTCCAGCAGGTCCCGCGAGCCGTTGATCAACGGAACGAGCCGCTCCTTCTTCCCCCGGCCGACACTGCCCTTGCCCTTGAAGAGGATCTTGCCGAACCGGCCAAGGTCCCACCGGACGTCACCGATTCGCAGCAGGCACAACTCCGAGATGCGCGGGCCGATCAGACTGGTCAGGCGGGCGGCGGTGTAGTTCCGCGCGGCCGGCGCATACTTGCGCGCGGCCTCTATGTCCGCCCGCCACCCGGAGAACAGCCTCGTCGCCTCATCCGCCGAGGGCGGGATCCGCAACCGCGAAGCGGTGCCGCCACGAGGCCGGTTGACCTCGTCCAGCGGCGACTCGACGACCGTGCCCGTGGCCGCGTGGATCGCCGCCTTGTGCCTCAGCTCCAGGAACTCGAAGTAGACGGCAAACGCGGCGACCTGGCGGACCTTGGTGCCCGGTGCCGAGCCGCGGCGGTGCCGGCCGAAGTACCGGTCCAAGTCCTGCGGCTGCATCTCCCACAACGGCCGGCCGAACCACTCCCGCAGCCCGAGCACCCCGCCGACGTCTGCACGGATCGTCTCGTCCAGCACCCCGGCGGAAGCGCGGGCGAGCACGAACTCCGCCAACAGGTCCTGCTCGAACGCGGCGACCGCTTCGGCGGACTCCAGTCGCAGATCGGGCCGCAGGTCGCGCACGACGGCCAGCGCCATCCGTCCTCCCCTTCAGCTTTCAGGCGGCCTCACCATAACAGCTGATGAGACTTCAGGAATCCTGAGGGATGGACGGAATTCACCAGCGTGGGCGCAACCTCGATAGACCTGCAGATCAGGCGACTGCCGAGGCCACCAGAGGGCTGGATCGGATCAACGAACCCACGGGAACATGGACATACCAGGACTTGAACGACGCCCACCGCGCCGACTCCAGCCTGGAGCGGCCGAACAGCACCTGCTTGACCGCCGGCTTCAAGTTGTCGTAGCGGATGTGCACCGACGGCACCCCGCCCAGCACGGTGAACGCCTCGACGTGGCCTTCCAGGAACGCCTCCTGGGACGCTGTCGCGTAGACCCGGTGCACCGCCTTGCCCGAGTAGGAAAGCCGCAGCGTGAACAGCACGCACTTGCGCCGCTGCCCGGCCAGGTCCAGCCAGAAGTCCGCGAAGTCGACCTCCGCCTCCTCGCCCGGCCTCTTCGCCTGCGGCACCATGCCATCGAGATGCCGTCGGCCCTCCAGAGCCTCCGCGCGGATCTGCGGGCGCCGCTTGGACACGTAGTCCCAGACCGTGGTCGAACGGGCCAACTCGAAGTCGTGCTCCGCAGCCAGACGCTCCATGATCCGCGGGATCGTGTGCTTCTGCTTCGCCGGAGCGTCCAGGTCCTCGCGCAGCATCGCGTCGATAAAGCCCTTCACCGGCTCCAGCACGCTCTTGCGCGGCGGCGGCGCCTTGCGCCTCGGTGGCACCGGCGACTCCAGCGCCTTTCGCACCGTGTTCCGCGAGACCTTGAACCGAGCGGCGAGCTCCCGCCCCGACAGCCCCTGCTCGCGATGAGCCTGGCGGATCCCACGTGACCTGTGCACCAGCGGTCTCCCTGACCTGGACCGTGATCAACAGGCACAGCGTGACGGCCAGACGGCGCAAACCTCCACGATTACTCCGAAAGCGGCATGTTCCACACCATCACATCGGCTGGCTCCCGATCTCACCGGAGAACCCCTGGCTCCCATTCACCCCGAAGCCGTGGCTCTATTTCACCCCGGTAAAAACAGAAGCGCCCTCCGCGTTGCAGCGCGTTGCACAGACCCGACCGGCGAGGCGGGAGCGCTGGGAACTTCAAGGACGTCAGTCCTCCCGCGCGTTGACCATCTGGAGCGCTTCCATCCCGATGAACGCAAGGAAGCCGAAGGAGATGGCGCCCCATACCATCCATTCCTGACCGGAGGTGCGGCGCAACAGGAGTACCCCGGTGCCGAGGATCAGCATCCCCATGACGCAGAAGATGATATGGCGGTGGTAACTGCGCGGCGGGTCGTAATGGTCGACACCCACAAGGGCCGGCTCGACGAGCACGGCATCGGCTGTCAGGTAGCCGCTGCCCCGGGCCAGCCGCGATGCTATACCCCCAGCGGTCACACGGAAGCTGGCGAACCGGTCCAGGTACACCCACGCAACACTTTGCGGCGAGCTACCGGTCGGCAACCACCCGCTCTCGCGGGCCGTGTCGAAGGTCGTGCCGATCTGATCTGCGAGCTCGACCCACTGCTGCACGCCGGTCAGTTGGGCCAGATCGGCGAGCCGGGGCAGGACGTCCGTGATCCCCACCGGGCCCGACCCGCCGGTTTCGATCGGGCGGGGGTCGAAGAGCAGGACCAGTCGTCTCAGGTAATCGGCCAGGTCGTGCCAGCACTGCGCCGGGTTGTCTCCGTTCTTGGACGTCCCCGTGGGCAGTTTCTCGTCCAGTTCCGCCAGCAGTGACTCTGCCTTCAATGACGCGACCAACCGGGAGTCGAGGGCTTGGACCTCGATCGTCCGGAGCATGGCCTCGGCCTCGGCCGCGTTGGCCTGCAGCACGTCGCGGCTCTGCGGGTTGGAGCGCTGGATCAGGTCCGTCCGGCCAGCCTTCTCCAGGTGCCGGCGAACGGCCGCCCACTTCAGTTCCCACTCCCCTACGTCTTCACCGCGGTACCCGGCGAGCGCGGCGACCAGGCCCAGGGGTGGGAGCTTGTGGGCGTTGAACGCCTTGGAGAACTCCGACGTCGACCATGGGAGGGCTGTCTTGAGATCCTTGAGGGTCTGGTCCCTCTTCAGCTTCTTCAGCTCTCGCGCGAACTCGCGCAGAATCGGATCAAGGCCTGCTATGTCCAGACTCTTCTCCGGTCGCCCGCGCCGCCGGCGTACCGGTCCTCCCGCGTTAGTGCTCGAGTCCCCATCTGCTGACATGCCCTCAGGCTAGCCAATCAGCGCGCGACGGGTTAGGGCTGTTCACCAGCTCACCGGAAGGGAAGTTGCCATCGTCCCCTGACCTGCAGGAAAAAATTCGCACGGCCTTCGGAACCGTCTCCTGCGAACCGGAAACAAAGATCGGTTCTAAGGCCTTCGGCCCAGGGCTACAACCGAATCAGACCCCGAAAGGCGGGGTCCGACTCGGAAGGCAGGACACCATGACCATGCACCGGAAGCTCCCTCAGGACAACCGCTACATCGACATGATCGTCCTCCTGGCCATCCTGGCCACCGGCATCCTGCTGGTCCTCTTCCATGTCCCAGCCGATTCCCTGGCCACCGTGGCGGCCGCCCTGTCCGCGGTCTACGGCACTTGGGCCAGCACGCGGCACGCACCACCTTCGGGCAACCAGTCCCCTCACAGCGGCAACCCGCCCGCTCCGACTGGCACCACCGAAACGAAGCGGCCCGTCAGCTGAGCCAGCCGATCGCCGGGCGGGGCGGCTCACGCCGTCCCGCCCGGCGATCTCACTGCTTCGCGCTGCCAGGCAGTGCGAAGCATCCCACAGGGCCGAACTGATAGGGATCACATGATCAGGCTGCGGCCCCAATCGTAACGCTGTCACGAATCAGATATCCGCTGACCCGCAGGAGAAGGGGCCGAGCAGGACAACCAGGGAGGACAGGGGTGTCGGCGCGGGGCAGTGAGATGATCTAGCAGAAGACGGTGGTGTAGTAGCCGTTGTGAATCGTGGACCAGTAGTGCCAGTCGACGCCCCAGGCATAGCCAGTACTGCTGTCGCCGTAGGGCGCGAGTTTCACCGCCCAGCTAGTGAACTTTGACAGCGCGCCATTGACCGTGACGGCCGGACAGACCACCACCCATTTGTTCTCACAGTTGATGTAGTAGTGGTTCATGGGCGCGCCTCCAGGACTACTGGGGTTGAAGCTCGTCCAGCAGGGGCTGTACCAATCCGAGGCGTACAGGCCGTCGATGGTGTCCGGTGCCGAGCCAGTGTCCTGGGGCCGCACGACGCTTTGAACACTCGTGATGCTGCCGACAGTGCTGCTTGTATTGGCGCTAGCAGAGCCTGCCAGTGTAACGACGGTCCCGGCCACGATCATCGCCAAGAGCCCAGAGAACGTTTTCCGCAGCATGGTGGACGCCTCTCACGATGTGGAACCAGGTACCACAAGCGGGACCTGGTGGGACAACTAATCGTGCGCACTAGAAGCCCCGCTGTCATCAACCCAGCGTGATATTCGGCCACGCGTCCGCGTCCTACCCCGAGACGGTGGTGGGGGTGGTTGGGTGGTCGGCCGTCAGTCTTCGAGGTGGCGACGGAGGGCTGCTTCGCGGGCTTCGGTGGCGGCTCGGCCGTTGAGGGTGGTGGCGGCGCGCTGGCTGGCCGCCACGGCATTGGAGCGCGCGTGTGCTCGGCTGCAGGAAGGCCGGTCAGGAGGTCTCGCGAACGATCCAAAAGCGGGATTGGCGGTACGCAGTGCCGTTGGGGTCGTCAGCCGCGACGCGAACCGGAGTGTGGAGACACACGACCCGACCGCCCAACTGCTTCTCCTCGGCCGCCAACCACCGCGACTGCCAGAGCATCGCGGCCGCCATACCCGCCAGAAACATGCCGACCGGTATCCCCGTCGCGTAGCTGGCAGTGAGTCCGATCAGCAGTACCAGGAGCAGCGGCTTGGTGAGGCTGCGGGAGAACAGGTCGAAGGTCTTGTCCCCCGCGACCATCTCAGCGGTCGGCGGAGGAGGAGACAGTCGTTCCAGCCTCGTCTCGTACCAGGGCCGACGGACCTTCAGAAGTCCCCAGAACGTCGTCACGAAGAGGATCAGAGTGGTTCCCACGCTCGTCGCGGGGTCCAACTGGTGGGATCCCCCCGTGTAGGCCGGCACGCAGCTCACCAAGCTCACAGGGAGCAGCAGGGACGCCTGAATCCGTACCGACGCGACGAGTCCTACCAGCCGCAGACCACCGCTCACGAAGCATCCCCCCAACTCGACCAAGATCCGCACGATCCTAACGCCGACGAGACGCCCACCCGGGCCTACCCCGTCACCGCCCAGCGGTTCCCCCGATACCGCCACCGCCCAGGAAGAGCAGGACCCCGGCACGGACCTTTACCTCACCGGGCTGCATCATCGCCTACGCACCAATGACACTTCAGTGAGAGAAGATCAGGACATCCAGCTGAGACTTCGCACCCGCATTCGACCCGAGCGGCCGCTGACCTACGCCGGGCAGACTGGTGAGCCGCCGACGACCAGAGAGTGGTCGATCAGCTCGCACAGCCGGGGCAGGTCGGCGGCCAGGTCGCCTGTCGCGGTGCCGGGCGCGGAGGCGGTAGCCGCGCCGATCGCGGCCAGTGCGACGCGCTCGCCGAGCACGATTTCCCGGGCGAGGATGCGCTCCAGGGCCCGCGCGTACGTTCCAGACAGCGCCGGCTGCCTTCGTCCCCGGACATCCCGGGACGGACACCCAGGGGAGCGGCGGCGGTTCACCGGTCCTTGAACTCCTCGATGGTGTCGCGGACCAGTCGCATCATGCTCTCGCTGCCGACATGTCCGGAGTCGTCGGAGATGTGCAGCCGCGCGTCCGGCCAGGCCCTCGCCAGCTCCCACGCGGTCCGCGGCGGACATCCCATGTCGTGCCTCCCGGTGACCACCAGTCCCGGAATACCGGCCAACTTGCCGGCTTTGCGTATCAGTTGGTCCTCCTCCAACCAGGCGGCGTTGCTGAAGAAGTGGGCGCAGATCCGGACGAACGCGATCTGCTCGTCGACCTCCCGGTCGCTGTACATGCCGGGCACGCCGTTGGGCTCACCCGTGATGACCGCGTCCTCCCAGGCCAGCCAGTCGGCGGCGGCCTGCGCCCGGATCGCCCGGTCGGGGTTCTCCATCAGCCGAGCGTACGCCGCCAGCAGGTCGCCGTCCCGTTCGTCCTCGGGGACACCCTCGCGGAACCGGTCCCACGCCTCGGGGTGGAACCGTCCGGCGCCCCGGTACAGCCAGTCGATCTCCGATCGGCTGGACGTCATCACAGCCTGGAGCAGCAGCTCGCTGACCCGATCCGGATGCCGCTGCGCGTACGCCAGCGCCAGCGTCACGCCCCAGGAGGCACCACTCACCAGCCACTTCTCGATGCCGAGGTGCTCGCGCAGCCGTTCCATGTCATCGATCAGGTGCTGCGTGGTGTTCAGGCGCATGTCCGCCGCCGGATCGCTGGCGTGCGGGGTGCTGCGCCCGCAGTTGCGCTGGTCGAAGCGGATCACCCGGTAGCGTCCGGGGTCCCACGCCCGCAGTGGCCGCCGCGGCGATCCCGCGCCCGGGCCGCCGTGGACACTCACCACGGGCTTGCCGTCGGGGCTGCCTATCTGCTCGAAGTAGACGCAGTTGCCGTCTCCGGTGTCGAGGAACCCGGTGTCGTAGGGATCGGTCGGAGGATAGAGGGCCATGACTGAAGATCCTACGAGAACGATCGTATGAACGGTCAGCGATTTCCCCCACTTCTGAGGCTTCGTGGTCACGGAATGGGCCAGGGGCACGGTCATGAGTCCCCAAGGGGAAGTTGACCACGGCGAAGCCTCGAATACCCCAGATCAGGTGGTTTGACCTGTGAGTGGTCGTTCCATCCGAATCGTTCAGGTTCCCCTTGGACATCTCCGGGCCGGGTTGAGGGTCCTGACCCTCTCGGAGTCGTCACCGTCCCTCGACCGACAGGCCGAGAGGTCGACGGACACCCTGGATGGCAAGGAGAACGTTCACCGTGGTCGACAACGTCGAGATCTACGTCCACTGGTACGCGGGCCGGTCGAAGAACCAGCTCGCAGCCTCGTTGGGGGTGGACCGCAAGACCATCAGGAAGTATCTGGCGCCGGCGGAGGCGTCCGGAATGGCCCCGGGCGGGCCGCCCATGAGCGAGGCGGACTGGGACAAGCTGATCAAGAGCTGGTTCCCGGAGCTGGCCCGGCGCCGGCTGAACCAGGTCACGTGGGCGGAGATCGAGCCGCACCGCGACCTGGTCAAGGGGCTTCTGGAGACGACGACGGTGACCACGATCCACCAACGCCTCAGATATGAGGGGAAGTTGGCGGTGTCGTTGTCGACGTTCCACCGGTGGGTGACCGAGAACCTCCCGGACGAGTCGGCCCGCTCGAAGGTGACGGTGCTGCGGGACGATGTCGAGCCGGGCGCGGAGGCCCAGATCGACTACGGCTTCCTGGGACAGTGGATCAACCCGTCGACCGGGAAGCGGCACCGGATCTGGGCGTTCGTGATGGTGCTGCCCTGCTCGCGGCACATGTTCGTCCGCCCTGGCCAAGCTCTACGACCTGCGCTCACGCCTCATCCACGGCGGCGGCCTGTCCGAAAAAAGACCTCCGCAAGCTCATCATGAGCATCCCCACCGTCCCGGACGACGCAATGTTCGGCGTAGCCCTCGCCTTCGCCGTCGACCGGATGCGCGACCTGGTCCGCCGTTCCTTCCTCGCCCGCCTGTGCCTGGTATCCGGAACAACGCCCCTGTGGCCCTTCGCTCAAAGCACACCCGTCGACGCCGCCCTCGCCGACGACACCACCCGCACCCACTGGCGAACCCACTGGCACGACCAACTCACCGCCCTCGGCACCCCGCAGCCGCCGACCCCGCAACCCCCGGCGCCGACCCCATCACCCGACGCAGCACTTCATGACACCCAGCAGCTCCTTCTGGAGCTGAAGTTACAACTGCACAGAATCCCGCTCCATCTCACACAATCCGCGATTCCCACCACAACCATGAAGACAAGCAGGCCACCAGCCCGCCGAAGACAGCCGACCGAAGATCAATGATCAAGAAAAAGGGGCAGCCCGAACCGCGAAGCCCGAAAGACACTCCCACTCGATCTGCGAAACACCAGCTCACAAACAAGATCAACAAGAGAACCAGCCGCCAGTCACAGCCGGCTGACGGCCGCGTGCTGGCCACTGCCGGTCGAGCGGCTGTCACATGGTCTCCGGCTCACGTCAGTCCGCACATCGGTACGATCATCGCCGCATCAGGGACCGGGCGAGGGAGCGGGCATGTTCGCGGGACTGCGGGATCGAGCACACAAGCGGGACCTTCGGCTTGCCACCGAACTACACGGCGAGGGCGACCGGCTGATGGCGAGGGCGCGCTGGGCGGAGGCCGAGCGGGCGTTGCGGCGGGCAGTGGAGCTGCGCGCCGCCCGGCTCGGTGCCGAGGCCGCACCGACCCTGGAGACCCGCGGCCGACTGGCGACCGTGCTGAGACAGCTGAGCCGGCGGGACGAGGCGGAAGCCGAGCTGCGCGATCTGCTGGTGCACTGCCCGGCCGTGCTGGGCGAGGATCACGCGATCACCAACGAGGTACAGATCAGTCTCGCTAACGTCCTGATCACGCAGAGCCGTCCCGATGAGGCCGCGGACCTCGCGCTGGCCGTGCTGCGCCGGCATCCGGCCCCGGACGAGCTTGGCCTGGCGGCCTGGGACACCAAGCTCAGGGCACGCGCCGCCCAGGGGCGCCACCGCGAGGCGGCCGAGGAAGCCCAGGCGTTGCAGGCGCAGAGCGCCCATGTGTACGGCGAGAACCACATCCACACGCTGAAGGCCGGCTCCGACCGGGTCCAGAACCTGATCTACCTGGGGGAGTTCGAGCTGGCCGAGTACGAGTGCCGCGCGCTCATCGACCGGCACGGCAAGCAGGATCTGCTCTGGCTGGCCGTCATCAACGCCCTCGTCATCGCGCTCAACGGGCTCGGCCACCACGACCAGGCCGAGATCACCGCACGACACGCACTCGAACAGCAGGCCCAGGTCGCCCAACCGAGTGGCGACATGCGCCTCAGCCTCAGCCTCGGACTCTCCCGCAGCCTCGGGAGCAGCGGACGCCACGAGGAAGCCCTGCGCGTCGCCTCGCAGGCCAGAGCGGAGTTCCTGCACACCCCGGGCATCCGGGTCACTCTCACCGCGCCGATCGCCACTGTCACTGCCAAGGCCCTACTGGGTCTCGGACGGCTGGAGGAGGCCGAGGCCGAGGCCCGGCGGGCGGTCGCGTTCGCCGAGTCCCACCTCAGCCCGATCCACCACAGCTCCCTGGAGGCCGCCACAACGCTCGGTAGCGTGCTCGCCGCCCAGGACCGCCGCGCCGAGGCCCAGGAGCAACTCACCCTCTGCGCCACCACCTGGCGCGAGCACTACGGCCCCCGCCACCCACGCACCATCGCCACCGAAACCAAACTCGCCGCCCTGCTGCGCCCCTGACCCGCCAGCACGTACCGCCGCTGTACGGCGGGCGCTCGGCGTGGGCGGTGCAGGCGGCCTGCGCCGAGGACGTCAGCGCGCAGCGTGGTGGTCGAGCCGTTCGGGTTGGCAGCCCCGCGTACCAACGCGGCCCGGCCCGGCGCTCTCGCTACCGCTGTCGTCCGGACCGGGCCAGCCGTCCTGGTCGTGGCCGTCGTGGTCGGCGTAGATGGGGGTGCAACGCGGACTGCGTTGCACCCCCATCCCCGCCAGACACGGAACAGGTATCCACCTTCGGCCTGACGGTGCGACAGGCTAGCGTCACCGGAGACTGCTGCCCGACCAACCGACGCGATGAGTCGCGCTTCTCCACCCAAGGACCACTGGCAATGAGCCCCGACGCGCTGTTCGACGAGATCGCCTCTGACCTTGCCGCACGCGGCGCCACCGCTGGCGCGATGTTCGGCAAGCGAGCACTCAAGGCCCACGGCAAGGCGTTTGCCTGTCTCAAAGGCGACGCGCTGGCCTTCCGGCTGGGCAACGCCAGCACTGCGCATGCGCAGGCGCTCGCTCTGACCGGCGCCGAGTTGTTCGACCCCTCGGGCAAGAAACGTCCCTTCAAGGACTGGGTCGCCGTTCCCGTCACCCACGCCGATCACTGGCTCCGCCTCGCCGAAATCGCGCTCAACAGCACCACCTCCTGAGCTGCCGCTCGTGCCCTTCCCTGCGACCCGTCGCAGGCCTCCCCCGCCCCGTGGGCCCGGGCGACGGCTGCGAGCGTAAGGTGCCGACCGGATGCGGTCCTCGGTGAAGGCGGCGCGGCTACCGCAGCATGTCGAGCTTGGCGGTCGCCGCCACCGTCATGGAGTGGTCCGGCCCAAAGTGCTTGTGCCAGCCGGAAACACAGCTCTCAAGCTGGTGCTGTGCCTCGGTGCGCTGGCCACAGGCTGCGAGGACGGTTCCGAGCAGCGTCCCTGCTTCCAGCGCGGTGTAGTGGACAGCGCTATAAGTCGACAGTGCGTTGGCGAGGGCTCGGCGGACTTCGCTCTCCGCCTCCTCGAACCGTCCAAGGCCAAGCAGAGCAGTGGCGGTCACAATCCCGAGCGCGGCCTGGAGAGTCGCCCAGCTCCGGGGATCCGCCAGGAACTCCGTCTTCGCGTCCTCGGTTATCTGGAGCGCTTCCATATTCTGACCACAGGCGGCGAGGACCCGGGCGAGGCCGAGTTGCAGGACCAGACGCACGCTGCTGAGAGCAGGAATGCCTTTGTGGGCGTGCTTGAGCGCGGCCCGTGCGGTGGCCTCGGCCTCTTCGTAGCGCTTCATGCCCACAAGAGCCAGCACCAAGGCATTATTGACGGCCAGCCAGAACAGATTCCCAGTCGGGAGGATTCCCATCACGGTCCGGCACTCGCTCTCCGCCTGGGCATACTCGCCAAGGAAGATCAGATCCTGTACGCGGTCCGAGCGGACCTTCAGCGTGAGAAGACCGTGCTTGCCGTGCATGGCAGCGTAGTCCTCCGTCAACGGCAACGCTCCGTCGGCCGCCTCCCGGTGACGGCCCTGCGCACTGACGGCCCGAAGCCTGACATCCGCAGCCCTGAGGCGGAAGTCGTCCCTGCCATGACGCACGGCGAGCACCGCCAGCGCCTGCTCCTCCGCCTCCGCCGGACGGCCCGTAACGATGAGGTGATTGGCCAACCTAATCTCGGCCAAGCAGGTGGTGTCGTGGCCTTCGCCAAGAGCGGCCCGGCTACGCGAGACAACCTCGCGCAACTTGTCCACCGCCTCACCCTGAAAGCCGAGCTGACGCAGCGCCTCGGCCAGAGAGATCTCGGACTCCAACGTCAGGGCAGCCTCCGGCCCCAACCGCTCGGCACGCAGCCGCACCGCCTCCTTGAATGCGCGCTCGGCCTCCTCAGGCTGCCGCTTCCGCAGCAGCTGAACACCCTCCTGATGCAAATCAGCAGCACGCCGGATCTCCCGCTGCTCAGCTCTACGCTGCCACCAGCCCGCGATCATATTCCATCCCTTTTTCCGAATTTGAGAAGATCGTACTGGCGACGGGTCAAAGGGCTTCCGCGGGCACTAGACGCAATACCGGTGATTTGAAGCTTATGCCGTCCAGTTCCAGTCTCCCTGCGAGGACCACAGTGGAGCGTTTGCCGAAGCGGGAATAAGCTCGGACATCATCCGATAGCCCCCGGTCAGCAAGGTGGCCAGGAAATCGGTCATACAGCAGCCAATCCTATCCCATTCCTCAATTTCCTGATACCAAATAACCACTGGCCATTTATCGGGATCGTCACCCTCTGTCAGCCAGAAGCATCGAGAGCCGTTCGCATTATTTCCCCAAGCCAAAAGTCCGCCAGCTTCAGGAAAGACCGGGTATGGCTGCTCGTCGGGATCGTCCTCATAGGCGAGAGCTAGCTCCTCGGCGACCTGGGCCGTATCCCACACAAAGCCCTCGAATCCGCTTGGTGAACCTTTCGAGCTGGGTCGCAACGACGGGATCCAGAGGGATAGTTCACCTAGAATCCGGACTGACCCATATCGGTTCACAAACTCCTTGTAGTCAGACGGGAGCTGAATATTGATTCGTTCCGGTGCGAGCTCCCATGGAACTTGGGCGGGAATAACTTCCGGGGCGCCAAGGATCTGCGATAGCCGTTCTACTGATAGATTCATCTATTGCTCCACTACTAATTCCACAGATCGACGAGCTGGCCTTGGCCATTGAGCGCAGAGTTCCATACCCATTGGTATTCCATAAGATCTGGTTCGCCATTGGCGTACTGCCCGTAGGCCATCATCGAGAACCCCATGGGGATAGTGCTTGTTTTGCTGGCATAAACAGGCATCACCTCATAGTCGACTATCTGCCCCTCCCGCAGTGCGTCGCCCGCGTGCCGCTCGAACTGTCGCATGCTGTTGAGCGGGCCTGCGTTAGCCGTTCGTTGGAAGCATGGGGCAAGGTTCCGCGGGTCGGTTCCGCTGCCACCAAACTCTCGTGGTGCCAGGTGGCACCTGGCGATCGGATTCGAGCTTTGGCTGAAGCCTCCGGCCACCGCGATGTTTAGTGCTTCACTGAAGCCGACTATATCTCCACTGGCTACCGTGCCACGCGAACCGCTGGGTTTTCCGGTCACGCACGCTTCAATCCCTGTGGAACGACCACCGCCGCCAGTGTCAACGGGCCCGTAGTTGATCCACCCGGTCGCGCCGTCGGTCACTGCAGTGGACGGTCGATTATCCAGGCAGCTGCGAGGGCGGTCACTACTGGACGTCACGCCACTATTCAGGGCCGAGCTTTGACTTTCCGACGCGATAGTGAAGGAGGTCGCTGCCGCTCCAGGGTTTCCGGCTGTCGCTACGACACCGGTCTGGCCAGTCGCGTGACCACCGTTCAGCTGGGAGGCCTGTTGGGTATTTTCGCTGTTGGGATTGTCGTCGCGAGGCTTGATTTTGGTCGGGACCGGCTTCGGCTTGGGCGCGGGCTTCGGCCGGGGCGTTGCCGTGTGCCTGTGGTACACCGGCTGATCGGTGTCGCACTCGTCGTATCCGGCGGCCAGGGCATAACCTACAGTTTCCGCCTCGACCATCGAAATGGCTTGGACCTCTGCTTCCACTTCGGCCGCGACGATCGCGCTTTGCGCATACCCAGCCGACCCGTCAATGCCGTAGTGGGCAAGATATTCATCCGCCCAGCCCCACATCGTGTTGTACTCGTTGTTCGATGAGGACTCCTGGTAGCTCAGCGAGTTCCACAGCGGGTTGTAGTCGTCGTTGTAGTCGTCGGCGCCCCAGTCGCGGTGGTGCCCAATGGATGGCGGGGAGTCCGGCGGGCTGTCCGGGTTGGGGTCGGGTTCGCTCGGCTCGCACGAGGTGTGGCCGCTCGGGTCCGCGTTGTTGAGCGGGTCGGCTGCGGCGTAGGCGTAGCGGTTGGCGCCGGCGGCGGTGGTGGGGTCGAGGGTGGTGGTGTCTCGGCTGGTGAAGGCGGAGGTTGAGGGGTCGTACCAGCGGCTGGCGGTGCTGACCTGGCCGGTGGTGGAGTCGGTCCAGCCGCCCTGGTATCCGAGGTTGTGGTTGGTGCCGGTGGTGGCGGTGGGCTTGCCCCAGGGGTCGTAGGAGCGGGAGTTGGCCACGGAGGTGTCGGTGGCGGCGAAGGTGCCGACGACGTCGCCGTGGCGGTCGTTGAGGGCGAAGCTGGCCGAGCCGCCGGCTCCGATGGCGATCAGGTTGCCGCCCGGGGTGCGGGAGTAGGTCTCGGTGCCGTCGGCGGTGGTGTTGCTGGTGGTGCCGTCGTAGGTCAGCGTGTGCCCGGAGGTCTGGGCGAGGCGGCCGAGGGCGTCGTAGGAGTAGGTGGTGCCGCCTTGGTTGGTGAGCTCGTCGAAGGCGTCGTAGGTGGAGCTGGTGGTGGTGCTGCCGCTGATGACGCTGGAGCGGGTGCCTCGGGCGGTGTAGGTGTAGGTGTTGCTGCCCTGGCCGGTGAGCTGGTTGCGCTGGTTGTAGGTGGAGTTGGTGACGCCGTTGGTGGTGAGGTTGCCGTCGCCGTCGTAGGCGTAGTTGGTGGTGGCCCTGCCGTTGTTCCAGGTGCTGAGTCGGCCGGCGGCGTCGTAGGTGTAGGTGTGGGTGCCGGCCCCGGCCAGGCCGTTGGTGGCCTTGGTCTTCAGGCGGCCTGACGGGTAGTAGGTGTAGCCGAGCGAGGAGACAGTTGCGCCGGAGCCCGACTTCAGGTTGTCGGTGGCGAGGTTGCCCTGGTCGTCGTAGGTGTAGCTGCGGGTGTTGCCGTTGCCGTACTGGACGGTGCTGACCTGCCCGCGGGGGGTGTAGTTGTAGACGAGGGTCTGCCCGGTCTGGGGCTCGGCGAGTGTCTTGAGGTGCCCGTCCGCGTCGTAGGTGAAGCCGGCGGTTCCCGAGGCGTCGGCGCGTGAGGCGAGTTGGCCGTTGGCGTTGTAGGTGTAGGTGGCGTTGCCCGTCGGTCCGGAGGCGGTCGCGATGGGGCCTCGGTCCTCGTAGGTGTAGTTCTGGGTGCCGCCCGGTGTGGAGAGGCTGGTGAGGCGCCCGTCGAGGTCGTAGCCCAACGTCCGGGTGGGGGCTGGGGCTTCGCCGCCGGTGCCGGTCTGGGTGGTGAGGTGACCGGCGGGGTCGAAGGTGTTGGAGATGGTCGTACCGCCGGGCTGGGCGACTGTGGCGGGTTGGCTGAGGATGTTGTAGCCGGTGGTGTAGGTGCGGTCGGCGAGGTTGGGGTAGGCGGAGGTCGCGGGCTCGATGGTGGACTCGGGCAGGCCGAGGGTGTTGAAGGTGTAGTAGGTGGTGTTGTTGTTGCCGTCGGTGTACGCGGTGCGGCGTCCTGCGGTGTCGTAGCCGAACGCGGTGGTGATGGTCTTCCCGCTGGCCACCGGCTCGATGTGCTGGAGGGGGCGGCCGAGTGCGTCGTACGTCGCGGTGGTGGTGTTCCCGTCGGCGTCTGTCGCAGAGATCGCGTTCCCGGCGACGTCGTATGTGGTGGTGGTGCTGGCGAGCGTGGATCCCGTGCTGGACAGCTGCGCGCTGCTGGTGGCCTGTCCTGCTTCGTTGTAGGTGATGGTCTTTGACGGGCCGGTGGAGCCGGGCTGGTTACCGGGCAGCGTGGCCTTGGTGGGCTGGCCCAGCAGGTTGTAGGACGTGGTGCTGGTGAAGGTGAGCGGGTCGGTGGTGCTGGTCTGTTCGCCTGCGGCGTTGTAGCCGAAGGTTCCGGTGGAGCCGCCCGGCGTGGTCACGCTGGTGCGGTTGCCCGCGTCGTCGTAGCCGAAGGCGGCGGTGTAGACGGCGGTGGGCTGTCCGGCCCGGCGCACCTGCCGGGAGGAGGTGATGGGCCGTCCGAGGTCGTCGTAGGTGGCGAGGGTGACGGCTCCGACCGGGTCGGCCATGGACTGCTTTTCGCCGTCGAGGTCGTAGGTGTACTGCACCTTGGGGACGGTGCCGTTGACAGCCGGTGCGTCGGTCTCCACCAGGTTGCCGAGCTGGTCGTAGGTGTTGGTGGTGAGCCGGCCCAGCGGGTCGTGGACTGTCGCCACCCGGTCGAGCGCGTCGGAGTCGAGCTGGGTGACAGCGGTGACAGCGGTGGTCTGTCCCGGAGCGGTGTAGGAGTTCAGGGACGTCGAGTCATGGCGGCCGTTGCTGTCGTAGGTCCGGGTGAAGGTGGTGATGTTGCCCGTCGGGTCCTGGGCAGACGTCGCGTTGTCGAAGACGCCGTATCCGGTGCGGGTGATCGACCGGGCCTGCGGCAGCACCACAGCGGAGCCGGTCGCGGGGTTGAACGTGGTGCTGGTGACCGGCGGGCTGGTGGTCGTGGTGAGTCGGCCGAGCGCATCATGGGTGAAGGTGGTGGTGTAGGCGCTGGGGTCGGCTCCGGCAACGTTGCCGAGCGGGCTGATCGTCGTAAGCGGCAGACCGCGCTGGTCGTAGGTGTTCTTGGTGACCGAGTCGGCGGGCTGGTTCTTCACGGTCTGGGTGATGACCTGGCCGAGCGCGTTGTAGCCGTAGTCGGTTTCGTGGCTTTCGCCGCTGCCGCTGAGTACGTCCGTGAGGACGTTGTCGCTGGCGTCGTAGGTGTAGGCGGTGGTGCGGCCCAGCCCGCCGGGGTCGAGGGTGGCGCTGCTCAGACGCGAGGCCGCGTCGTAGGAGGAGGTGACGGTGCTCTTTCCGCCGCCGGTGACCTGCTGGATCAACTGGCCCGCGGGGTCGTAGGTGTTCTGCTGCAGGACGACGTTCCGCGTGGAGCCGTCGGCGTTGTGGAAGCCGTCGAGATCGACCTCGGCGAGGGTGTTGTCATCGTTGTAATAGTTGTGGGTGGTGCGGCCCATCGCGTCAGTGACCGTGGCCAGACGGCCGGCCGGGTCGTAGGCGCGGGATTCGAGGACCTGGGTCTGGGACGTCACCGGGTTGGTCGGGCTGCCCGTGTAGTTGGTGATCGCGGTCCGCTGCTGGTGGTGGAGGGCGTCCCAGAGGTAGAGCCACTTGGTGCCCGCACCGTCGGTCTTGTTGGTGACGTTGCCGTAGCCGTCGTAGCCGAAGGTGGTGCTGTGACCGGCGGGGTCCGTGCTCTGGGCAACCAGGTTGTTGGCGTTGTACGTCCAGCTGGTGGTGCGAGGGCTGTCCCCGCCCGAGGTGTCGGCGACGGTCTGACTGGTTTCGTTTCCGTCGTTGTCGTAGGCCACGCGGATCTGACGGGTGTGGTTGGCACCGGTCACGGCGTCGGTTGTGCTCGGGTCGGTCTCCGTGAGGAGGTTGCCCAGCCCGTCCCAGGCGTATGTGGTGGTCATCGTGGTCAGACCGGTACCGCAGTCGGCGCAGTTGTCGCTCTGGCTGGTCAGACGCCCGAGGTTGTCGTAGGTGTAGGTCGTGGTCAGTCCGGACGGGTTGACCGACTTGGTGAGATTTCCGGCCGAGTCGTATGAGTACTGGGTGACCTGTCCGCCCGTGGTGGTGTTGGTGGCCATGAGCGCTGCAGGCTCGGTTCCGCCGGTGCCGACGGCTGGCTCGGTGCCGGCGGTGTAGGTGACCGTGCTGGTACGGCCGTTGGGGAAGTCGGTGGTGGCGGGCAGCTGTGTCGAGGTGAGGTCGCCGGTCGGGCTGTAGGAATAGGTGGTGGCGTAGGTGGTGGCGTTCGGGTTCTGCGCTCGTGCGTCGCTGGTGGTCAGTCTGTGGTCGTTCTTCGGGTTGAACGGGTTGACCTGGTCGACGTAGTACGAGGCGTAGGAGGTGTGGCAGCTGGCGGGCGTGGTGCAGGTCGTCGTGGAGACGGCGTTGCCGCGGTCGTCGTGGCCGGTGGTGACGGTGTGCCCGTTCGGGTCGGTGACGCTGTACAGGAAGCCGTGGGTGTCGTAGGTGTAGCGCGTGTTGCCGCCAGTGGCATCAACCGTGTTGGTGAGCTGGCCGGTTGCGGTGTCCCAGCGCCAGCTGACGGTACGGCCTCCGGGGTCCGTGACGGACGTGTAGGTCGTCTTGGTCGGCGAGGAAGCGCTGCCCATGGCCTTGTAGTGCGCGTTGACCTGGTCTGCGCTGAGGCGGGTCTTGTAGAAGGCGACTTCGGCGATCGAGCCGTTGAAGTGGCCGTCGGTGCTGGTGGGGTGGTTGGGCCATCCGCCGTCTGCGGTGCCAGCGCCGACGTACACGTAGGCGGAGCCGTTGTACCAGATCTGGCGGGCGGTATTGCTGCTGGCGGCCTGGGTGCCGTCGAGGTAGAGAGTCTGTCCAGTGTCGTCGGCGGCCAGGACGGCGTGGTGCCACTTCCCGTCATTGACGGTCTGTGAGGAGTTCAAGCCCGTCGAGGCGCTGCCGGTCCACAGGTCGCCGTAGAGCTTGCCGTCGCTTCCGACGTACAGGGCCGGGTTCCAGGAGTCGCTGTTGGTGTGGGCGGCCCCGAGCGGGAAGGACTGGTAGCCGTAGAGGGTGCCGGACGTGGTGGTCTTGAACCACAGCTCGACGGTGTTCGGGCCCTGCACGGCGGCCGCCGTGGCCGGGAGCTGTACAGATGAGGTGGTGCCGTTGAAGGTGGCGGCGGTGCCATCCGAGCTGCCGGAGGGGCCTGCGGTGCCGAGGGTGGTGTTGGTGTAGGTGCCGTGTTCCTGGTTGGGCAGGGCGGTGCCGAGTTCGTCCTGCGCGTTGGTGGCGCCGGTGGACTCGTCCAGGCGCCAGTAGGCAGACGGGGTGGTCAGAGTGACGGCGGCCCGGTAGGCGGCGGACTGGGAGACGGCCTCGCCGACCGGACCGGTGGCGGCGGTGTAGTGGTTGGCGACGGTGCTGGCCGCCATCGCGTACGGGTAGTAGGAGAAGTCGGCGATGGAGCCGTTGAAGTGGCCACTGATGTCGGTGGGCGCCTGGGGCGAGCCGTTGTCGGTGCCCGCGCCCAGGTAGGCGTAGGCGTCCCCGCAGTAGCGGGTCAGGCCGGTGACCGGGGCGCCGCTGGGCTGGCCGTCGATGTAGAGCTGCTGGGACATGCTGCTGCCCGAGCAGAGACTGCCGGGTGGCGATGCCTGTCCGAGAGCGCGGCGGAGATGGGGGTGCAACGCGGGCACTCTCTGCAGTTCGCCGCCGACCTTCTGAGATCCGCCAACATGCCTGAGGAGGCAGCTACCTGGCTCCGCGAGAAGGCTGACTCCGGCGACACCGGCGCCGCCATGCAGATGGCCCGCCACCTGCGCCTGGTCGGTGACAGCACAGCCGCTGCCCGCTGGTACCGGCGGGCAGCCGAGCTCGGTGCGGGGACCGACGCGATGCACCATGCTGCCAAGCTCCTGCACCGCAGCGGGCATACCAGCGAGGCTCTGGAGTGGCTGGCCCACCTCGCGGACGGCGGAGATCTGGAAGCACGCTGCGCGGCGGCGGACCTGTACTGGAAAGCTGGCCGCACTGGTAAAGCGCTGGAGACCTATCGCCGCGCGGCCGCCGGTGGCCACAGCACGGCCCTGCGGATGGCCGCAGACCACCTGCGCTGCTCTCACCGGCTCGACGAGGCCCTGACGCTTTACCAGGAAGCTGCCCGTAGTGGCGACGCCGCAGCCCTGCCCTACGTCGTCGAGCTACTGGACCTGCGCCTTTGGCCCCACGACGCGACCCTGGCCTGGTACCTGGAAGCAGCCGAACTCGCCAGGAGCACCGAGGCCATGCGGCTGGTCGCGATGCGCAAGGCCGCTGAGCTCCTCGCAACCGCCGGCGATCTCGACAACGCCCTCCACTGGCGGGAGCAGGCCGCAGCCCGCAGCGACACCAGATCGATGCGTGCCATCGCGGCCATTCACCGCCACCGCGGTGACGTTGATACCGCTCTCAACTGGTACAAGAACGCTGCCGACCGGGGTGATCCGCAGGCTGCCGAAGAAGCGAAATGGATGCTCAAGGAACTCGCTGCACAGACGAAACGGTCAACCGATCGGGCTGTGGCACTACCTCCGTCGGTGCCCGACACTGACGAACCGACACTACCGGCCTGATCCGAAACCACGGGGACAGACCCCGGTGCGGCGCAACCGACCCGGACGGTCAGTTCCTGGTCGGCCGTCGCGGATACCTTCGCCCCACCCTGCCCGTACGCTCCGGAGCCATACAGTCGGGCCGACGGGCCCCGTCCTGTACGCCTGCCGCCACGTCCAGCAGCTCGCGGGTCAGCGTGCCCAGGCGGGCGGCGAAGGCCTCGTACGCCGGGGCGGGATCACCGCCCACGGCCTCAAGGAAGGTGCAGGCGGCGGACTCGATCAGGGCGACGTTATCCAGCAGCTCGGCTGTCTCGCCCGTCTCGGCGAGCTGGCCACCTTGCTCTTGCACGCCTTTTCTCCTGCACTTGTGCTGTGTCTCATTAAGCGCATAGCCGAGGTGAAGTTCCACCCTGCGGTTGGACACTGTCCGTCTACGCCGCCAAGGCGTGACCTTGCTGGTGTCGCTGTCGGATCTCGACGGCTTGCGGGCCTGGCGGGTCAGGCCACGGCGTCGGCGCCGGGTCACGCCCGTGATGCCGCGCTCGCGCATGATCCGCTCCACCCTCTTCCGGTTGACTGCCCGGCCCTGGCGGCGAAGTTCCGCATGCACGCGCGGGACGCCGTAGGCGCCCCTGGAAGCGAGGTGGATCACGGTGATCTCGGCCGCGAGCAGTTCCTCCTCGCGCAGGCGGGCCCGGCGGGCGGCCCCGCCGGCCCGCCGGGCATAGAACGACGACCGGGAGATCCCCAGGACGGCACAGATCCGCTTGACGCCCCACGCGCCTTGGTGATCATCAACGAAACGGAAGCGGATCCGGACCCGTAAGGAAATTACTGCCGGTTTCGGGTTAACTCCACGGATCGGCATGGTAGATGAGCTGCTGTGGCGATTGCGGATGATGTCCTGGCGGTGTTGGATGCGAAGTTTGCTGCGGTGTTACCGCATCTGGACGAGCGGCAGCGCCGGTTGTACCTGGCCTCGGAGGCCGAGGCTCTGGGGCATGGTGGGATCGCGGTGATCGCCAGGCTGACGGAGGTGTCGGAATCGACCATCGCCCGGGGATGCGACGAGCTCGCGGTCGGGGCGGAGGTGCTGGGGCGGGTGCGTCGGGCCGGTGGCGGGCGCAAGCCGGCCGCTGAACGCGATCCTGGTCTGGTGGCGGCACTGGAGTCGCTGATCGAGCCCCGGGAGGTGGGCGATCCGGTCTCGCCGCTGCGCTGGACCACCGCCTCACTTCGGGACCTGGCCCGGGAACTGACTGAGGCAGGGCATCCGGTCAGCGCTCCGGTGGTGGGCGACCTGCTGCGCGGGCTGGGCTTCAGCCTGCAGGGCATGGCCAAGACCCGGGCCGGCAGCCACGTGCCCGACCGCGACGCCCAGTTCCGCCACATCAGCACCACCGTCGAACACTTCCTGGAGCAAGGCCTGCCGGTGGTGAGCGTCGATGCGAAGAAGAAGGAGGTGCGACACGATGCTGCACGAGATGAGTGAATGCGCTGGTCAGAGGCCCGACGACTGACGTCGGTAGCGTATTCCTGGCCAGTGCTCAAGGCCAGTCCCCACCCCGACGTGCGTTGCCGGTAACGGCTCGGTGCGGAGCTCGGGGGGAGAAGCCCAAGGGCCTGAGGGTGCTCATCGGCCGGCTTCCCGGAGAGCCCCGCGGTCCGTCGCACCGGCCCCCGCAGGACGGTACGGGCGGACCAGCCCGACGGCCGCCAGCGCGGTGACGGTGAGGAGACAGAGCCAGGCGAAGGCGTCGCCGATCAGGTCGTACACGGTCGTGACGCCGCGCGTCGGCACGTACGCCACGATCGTCTGCCGGTCGGTCGTGAAGTAGTCCGCGGTGGCGAGGACGTGCCCCCGGTCGTCGAAGGCGGCGGACAGACCGTCGGAGTCCTAGCGCACCAGCTCCAGCAACAGCTGGCGCACGTCCTCGGCCGAGCTCGAGTCCAGCGCGCCGGTGGGCTCGTCGGCCAGCAGCAGCGCCGGCCGGTTCATCAGGGCCCTGGCCACCGCCACCCGCTGCCGCTGACCGCCGGACAGCCGCTGCGGGTAGGCCTTGGCATGCCGGTCGATACCCAGCGAGCCGAGCAGCTCGACGGCCCGCCGCTTCGCTTCACCCTTGCCCATCCCGGCCAGCCGCGCCGGAACCATGACGTTGTCCAACACCGTCAAGTCATCAAGCAGATTGAAGAACTGGAAGATCATCCCGATCGAGGCCCGGCGGTACTTCGCCGAACCGGCCTCACCGAGCTGATCCACGCGCGTGCCGTTGACCGTCACGATGCCACTGGAGGGCTTGTCCAGACCGGCGATCAGGTTCAGCAGCGTGGACTTGCCGCTGCCGGAATGGCCGAGGATCGCCACGCATTCACCGGACGCCACGGACAAAGGGCTGTCCCGTAACTGATCTTTGGCACGATAGTGGTCGGCTGAGATCGGATCCTGGGTCCCACCCTTTGGAAGAGGCGCCGACCTCGGTTCACCCCTATGACCGCACGACACAGCAGCGGATGGCAGGGGCCGTCCTCCCGGCAACGTCTGGATCCACCCGCCCGGGGAGATGAGCAGGGCCCCTGTTATCGTGCACCGATGTCAACGATCAAGCAGTTCCAGGTGACCTTCGACTGCGCGGAACCTGCGCGCCTCGCCGCCTTCTGGTGCGAGGTGCTGGGGTACGTCGTACCGACAGTCCCGGAGGGCTTTGCCACGTGGGAGGAGTACCACCACTCGCTGCCGCCTGAGGACGAGGTCTACTTCGCGTGCGCTGATCCCTCTGGTGTGGGCCCGCGCGTGCTCTTCCAGCGAGTTCCCGAAGGCAAGGTCGTCAAGAACCGGGTGCATCTTGATGTGCGGGTCGGCACAGGGCTCGTGGGTGACGAGCGCCTGGCCACACTCGAGGCCGAATGCGCACGGCTGATGGCGCTCGGCGCGAAACACGTGCTGACGCAGCGTGCCGATGGCGTCAACGAGTCGTGCATCACGATGCAGGACATCGAGGGCAACGAGTTCTGCCTCGCCTGATTCTCCTCCGAGACTGCAAGGGGGAGCCGTCTGCCGGGGACCTCTCAGGTCTCGTATGCGGCAGAAGCTATCCCGTGAGAGCGAGGTTGTGCAGTCGGGCGATGGCGAGCATGGCGTGTCGGACCCCGTTGCCCTTGAGTCGGCAGTCGCGGAGGATCTTCCAGGTCTTCATGCGGGCGAAGACGTGCTCGACACGGGCTCGGACCCGCTTGTGGTCGTGGTTGTGCTCGGCCTGCCAGTCGGCGAGTTCCCCGCCTCTGGGCCGGCGGTGCGGGATGACCAGGCCGGTACCGGGGTAGCCGCCGTCGGCGATCGTGGTCGTTGTGCCGACGGCGGCCTTGGCCCCGGACTCCTCCCACGCCTTGCAGTCGTTGCGGTTGCCGGGCAGGGGTGTGCCGACCGCGACGACGAGGCGGGTGTGGGCATCTACGACGACCTGGTGGTTGGTGGAGTACCGGTAGTTCTTCGACTGCGCGGCGATCGTGTGGTCACGGGTGGGGACCAGCGTGCCGTCGACGATCAGCACGCTGTCCTTGCGGAAGCGGCGGCGTGGCTTGAGCGCGAGCAGCGGGCCGACGTGGTCGATGATGCGGTCGGCCGCCGACTTGGACACGCCGAACAGCGGCGCGAGTTGCCGCAGCGTCAGGTTCGTTCGCCAGTAAGCGGTGACCAGCAGGACCCGGTCCTCCAACGACAGGCTCCAGGGTCGGCCCGGCCTGACGGTGTCGGCGCCCTCGCGGCGCAGCACCGTCATTAGCTTGCGGAAGTCCCGCGGGCTCAACCCCGTGAACGGGGCTATCCAAGACGGCTCCGACGCCGTCATCACACCAGCCACCGCAAGATGATCTCACCCGCGACCAACAGTTACGGGACAGCCCTAAGCTTGTTCTTTATCCTCTGGCGCGTGGTCAGCCTGGGCCGACCATGGGTTTTGGCGTTCTCCGGACAGCAGAACGGCTCTCGCGTGATCATGTGCTTCGACCAAGAGGCGCAGCGATCACAACAAGAGCCGTGGGTATGAGTGTGCTGGATGACGCTGACCGCGTCGAGTCCCTGTCCGTGTTGTCCGGCTTCCGGGCCGACCTGTACGACTGCTTCACCGCGCGGGCGGACGCGCTGTTCGAGCTTGCCGACGCGCTGCTGTGCGCCGATGGACCGGTGAAGTCACTGGTCGACCTGACGCTGACCGCCGAACATCGGCGCGGTCACGGCGCCCTGTACGACGGGCTGAACTGCGGCCGGATTGAGGTGGACCGGCTGCGCGCCGACCTGGCTGCTCTGCCCCTGCCGAGGACGGGCGACGGCCGGATCGTGCTCGCGGTGGATGTCAGCCCGTGGCTGCGCTCGGATGCCGCGACCAGTGCGGACCGGCTGTTCTGCCACGTCTACGGGCGAGCGAAGAGCAGTTCGCAGTTGATCCCCGGCTGGCCGTACTCCTTCGTGGTCGCGCTGGAGTCCAGGCGGACGTCCTGGACCGGGATCCTGGACGTGGTCCGACTCGGCCCCGAGGACGACGCGACTGCGGTGACCGCCGACCAACTGCGCGGCGTGGTCGAGCGCTTGGTCACGGCCGGGCACTGGCAGGCCGGCGATCCGGACGTTCTGATCGTGATGGACGCCGGGTACGACGTGACCCGGCTCGCGTTCGTCCTGGCGGACCTGCCCATCGAGGTCCTCGGCAGGATTCGCTCGGACCGGGTGCTGCGGCGTCCGAGGCCGCCCCGGGTGCCGGGTACCAACGGCCGTCCGCCCAAGCACGGTCCCGAGTTCGCCCTGGCCAAGCCCGCCACCTGGCCCGAACCGGAACACACCACGACCACCGAGACCACCCGCTACGGCACCGCCACCGCCCAGAGCTGGGACCGGCTGCACCCCCGGCTGACCCACCGGACCTGCTGGCTCGACCACGACGGCGAACTCCCGGTTATCGAGGGCACGTTGATCCGCCTGGAGGTCGACCACCTACCCGGCGACCGCAACCCCGACCCCGTGTGGCTGTGGTCCTCGGCGACCGGTGCCACCCCTGCCGATATCGACCGCTGGTGGCGCTCCTACCTGCGCAGATTCGACCTCGAGCATACCTTCCGGCTCTTCAAGCAGACCCTCGGCTGGACCCGCCCCAAGATCCGCACCCCCGACGCGGCCGACCGTTGGACCTGGATCGTCATCGCGGCCCACACCCAGCTCCGGCTGGCCCGGCGCCTCGCCGAGGACCTTCGCCGCCCCTGGGAGAAGCCGGCCGCCCCGGGCCGGCTCACCCCCGCCCGCGTCCGACGCGGGTTCAGGAACATCCGCGCCACCACGCTCCACCCGGCCAGAGCGCCGAAACCCGCAAAGCCCGGCCCCGGACGGCCACCAGGGTCGAAGAACCGCCGACCTGCACCTCGCTACGACGTGGGCAAAACCGTCAAACGCGACCTCACCATGGCCGACCACCAAGACCGGAAGGGATAAAGAACAAGCTCAGGGCGCCGGCCCGCCCGCCCCGGGGGACTACAGGAGGTTCAGCACGTCCAGGGCGAGGTAGGCGGCGGCGGTGTCGGTCATCTCGCCGCTGCGGAGCACGCGGCTGCGGAACTCCGCCAGGCCGAAGGTGACGACGTCGATGAACTCGGTGCGCTCCGGGGTCGGTTCGGCGACCTTGACGCAGCCGGTGGCGAAGAAGGCGAAGTGGCGGACATTGGAGTAGGCGTCCAGCCAGTACGGTCCGGCGGCGTGGACCTCGCCCTGGTAGCCGGTCTCCTCCAGCAACTCCCTGACGACGGCGTCCAGCGCATCCTCTCCCGGTTCGAGGACGCCGCCGGGCAGCTCGTAGAGCACCCGGTCCGGTCCGGGCCGGTACTGGCGGGCAAGGATGACACGCTGGTCGGTGGTGAGCGCGAGCACCGCGACGCCCGGACACTCGCGCTTGAGGTAGAACTCCTCCTTTCTGCCGTCGGGCAGCTCGAACTCGACGCGGTCCACGGACCGGCCGAACTTGCTGAACACGGTGGTGCGTTCGATCTCGCGCCACGACGCGGAGGTGTCGGTCGTCATGGCCAGGACTGTACGGCCCCGGCCGGTGCGTGGCGGCCGTTGCGCCGTCTGGCTCGGCTGCGAGGGCTGGCTGACCTGGGAGCAGATCCACCGCGCCAGACCCCGCGTGCCGCTGACCTGCCCCGAGTGCGGCTGGGCCCTGTGCCCGAAGCCCTCGCCGAACCGCCTGCGGTACTTCGCCCATGACCCCGGGGCCCCCGAATGCTCCCTGCGGGAGGAGACCGAACAGCACCGCCAGCTGAAACGGGACCTCGCCGACTGCTGCCGCCAGGTGCCGGGCTGGATGGCCGAGCTCGAACAAGCCGGACCCGAGCGCGCCTGGCGGGCCGACGTGCTCGCCACCCACACCACCGGCAACCGGTATGTACCTGTTTCTGA
Organism: Kitasatospora sp. GP82; assembly: GCF_029892105.1. Taxonomy (GTDB): domain Bacteria; phylum Actinomycetota; class Actinomycetes; order Streptomycetales; family Streptomycetaceae; genus Kitasatospora. The sequence goes on from NZ_JARZAJ010000045.1 coordinate 34,551, forward strand.
ACCTCGGTGGCTGCTGAACGCCCCTGACGGCATTCGAGTTCTGCCTCGTGCGGCAGGATGTGTGGACACGTAGCTGCGGATGGGGGCACCAAGTGACCGAGGCGTCAATGGAGTTGTTGGCTGAGTTGGTGGTGGACAGCATGGCGCCGCTGTACCCCGTGATCTCGCCGGACGGTTGCCTGGTCGCCTACGTGGTGAAGACCGTTGGCGTCAGAGGGGGCTTGGCGAGTGCGCTGTGGGTGGCGGATGCCGCCGGTAGTTCGGCTCCGCGGCAGTTGACGGACGGTAGGGCGTGGGTCGGGGCACCGCAGTGGGCTCCGGACTCGGGGTCTTTGTACTTCGTCACCGGTCGGCAGTTGCACCGCCTACGGCTCGATGACGGGTCGGTGGAGGCGGTAACTGCTTGGCGCGGCGGCGTTGCCGGTTTTCGGCCGCTGGCCGACGGCAGGACGGTCGCCGTGGCTGGCGTCGATGAACCCGACGCCGAGGATGAGCGCCGACAGGCTGAGGGCGATGACGCATTCGTGTGGGGCGAGCGTTCACACCCGGCGCGACTGCGGCTACTCGACCTCGACAACCGTGAGGCGCGCCTGGTAGTCGGCCTCGGTGAGCGGCACGTGGTGGAGGTGGTACAGCGGCCGGACGGCGGCCCGTTGACAGTGCTCAGCTGGGCGGACCCGGAGGAGGATTCCGGCTCCTTCGCCGCGGAACTGTACCTGGTCGATCCGCGCACCTCCAAGGTGCACGACCTGGGACCGGCCGGTGCGGACGCCTGCTCACCGACCTGGTGGCGTTCCGGGGACGCGTGGCATCTGTCCTATCTGGCGATCACACCGCCCGGGCCGGTCGGCGGGACGGCCGTCTTCGACATCACCGTGCCGAATGCCGGACCGCCGGCGGAGCACCGCAACCTGACCGCAGGGATGGCCGCGTGCCCGACAGAACTCGTGCAGGTCGCCCAGGGCACGCCGCTGGCACTGTTCGCCGACGGGCTGGACACCGCCCTGTTCCGACTGGATCCAGAGGACGAGGCATTCCGGCGGGTGGCCACCCGACAGGGCATCGCCCACGCCCTCACCGCGAGCCGCACCGGCGAGGCGGTTGCCATACTGGCAGGCACAGCCAGCGAGCCGAAAGACGTCCACGCCGGGCCGCCCGGCGCCCCCCTCGCCAGGGTGAGCGACACGCGCCCCGAGGTCCGCGAGATCCGGTGGGGCCACCAAGAACGCCTGTCTTACAAGGCCTCGGACGGCCTCACCCTGGACGGGCTGCTGCTCCTGCCACCCGGTACGAGTCGCCAAGACGGGCCGTTCCCGCTGATCACCCTGGTCCACGGCGGTCCTTATGGGCGGTACACCGACGAGTTCCAGTTCCACATCGCGCTACCACCGGCGCAGTGGCTGGCGGTCGCCGGCTACGCCGTCTTCCTGCCCAACCCGCGTGGTAGCCAGGGCCGTGGCCACGCCTTTGCCGCAGCGGTGGCGGGCGCGGTCGGCGGAGCCGAGTGGACCGACATCACCGACGGCATCGACGTGCTCGTCGCGGAAGGGGTCGCGGATCCGGACCGGCTGGGGATCGGCGGTTGGAGCCACGGAGGGTTCATGGCCGCCTGGGCGGTGGGGCAGACCGACCGGTTCAAGGCCGCGCTGATGGGCGCCGGGATCAGCGACTGGGGCATCCAGACAGCGTTCGGCGACCAAGGAGCCGAGCGGGAGTCCGCGCTGAGCGGCAGCTGCGGCTGGGAGGGACCGGGCCCGCATGCCCATGACCGGGTCAGCCCTGCCTCCTACGCCGCACGCATCCGCACCCCAGTACTGATCCTGCACGGCGAGGAGGACACCAACGTCCCCGTCAGTCAGGCCGTGCTCTTCCACCGGGCCCTGCGACACTTCGGTGTCGAGCACGAGCTCGTGGTCTACCCGCGAGAGGGGCACAGGATCACCGAACGGGCCCACCAACTCGACCTGCTCCGCCGTACCCGTGCATGGTTCGACCGTCGGCTCGGCTCCGCCCAACAGCACCGCATGCTGTCGGTCGAGGGTGCTTCGGCCTGATGAGCGGGGGTCAACGCTGAGGGCGCCGGACGAGCCTGGATGCCGCAGGAATGACCCGGCCGAATTTCGCGCCGACGAGTGCACCTGCGGCCAGCCTCGTGCACCACAGCTGTTGCACCCGCTATGGTCGTCTCGACCGCTTCTGAGCTGCGTGGATTCGAACTGCACGCTCGCGGCGCCCCGGAGAAACTGTGGCGATTTCGATGCATCGGGCGAGGGGATCGAGGAGGACTGGATCGGGTCATCCAGGTGAGCGGCGATCAGCTCGGTCCGACGGGCCGGGATCATCATGACCGACAGCCTGCCGACCGCCCGCACCGGCTGTTGGGACACCGTCGAGCGGGTGCTGCTCACCAACGAACAGCGAATCGCCTACGGGCTGCCGCCGACCGAGGGCAAGAAGGGCGACCCGCCCGTGATGGGCTATTCCTCCCGCTACTGCGCCTGGGCCCTCGACACAGTCCGTCCTCCTGTCGGAGGAGTTGCCGGTCTTTTCCGGCATCGAAAGTCAAAAAACGGGCAGATCAACAGTTTTCGACAGTCGGCTCATCGTCCCAGCGCACCGGGGTTCGCGAACCGCTGAGCCAATCCCGCCGCAGGATGCCGTAACCGATCGCGTCGTACACAGCACCGGTCGAGCTGGGCCACGCGTTGCGGTAGTGCGCTTCCTTCACATAGCCGTGGCTTCGGAAGGTCCGGCGCATGGCCGTGTTGTCCTGCCGCGTGGTGCCCTCGACCCGCGAGATCTCATCGAACTCGGTGAACAAATAACGCGTCAGCCAGCCCAGCGACTGCCCGCCGATCCCGCGGCCACAGTGCTCGGCCGCGAGCCGCAGGTCGAACATCGGCGTACTGCCCTCCAGATCCTCAAGCCGGATCAACCCGACCCGCTCCTTGCCGTCAGTGATCCAGAACGTGCGCGTCGACTCACTGCCGTAGTAGCCCTCGGCCAGGTTCGTCCGCACCAGCTCCTCGCTTAGTGAGTCGAACACGTGGTAGGGCCAGCTCTGCCGAGTAAGGAAGTCGACCAGGAGATCCGCCTCGGCCTCGCCGAACTGCCGGTATGCCAGTGCCATGGGAGTGCTCTTCCTTTCCGCGGTCCGCGATGGCGGAGCCTTCGAGAGTGGTTGGGCAGAACACTAGCCCTAGATTTCACGGGTGGGGCATGGGTTTCTAAACGAGCAAGTCCGATGTGAATCAGTGGACTTACGCGATCGGCGACCGGCCATGCCGTTGCGCCTGCCTCGTTGTTTCACAGCGGCTGGCGGGTTGAGTGTGTGCCCGTTATATCGCTTTCGCCGGTTCCCGGGGGCGGTGCCGGGTCAGGGCCGTTTCAAAGTCCCTGTGAGCACGTGAGTCCGCAGTTCATGGCGCTGCAGGGGTCCGGGTCGGCGCGTCGCCCGTCCAGGCCGCCTCCAGTGCGGCGGTGACGCGCAGCACCTCGTCCGGTGTGGTCGTCTCGGTCAGTGAGCCTGGCGGTCGACCTGTTCAGCGCGATCGTCGCGCTCACCGTCGCGATCGCCGAGAACCCCTGGCTCGAGGACAGCACCGGGCGCGACAGCGCCGGCGACTGGCGCAGGCTCCCGATCCCCCACGGACGCGGCCTGGTCGAGTACGTCATCGACACGAACAACCACGTCGTGCGACTGACCAGGATCATCCCCCTCTGACCCCGCGCGCCCGTAGCCGCAGAACCTCCGGCCGCTACGCGGGTCAGCCGAGATGACGGGGTGTCAGTGCCTGCTAGGATGCTGCCCTCCATGGACGACCACGGCCTGTGGGGCGGCCCCGCTGACGGGGCACTGGCAATGCTGCTGAGGACTGGGTGGACCGACGTCCACCCGGGCGTTGCGGATCGAGGCGTCTCTCTTCGGCCGCGTCTTCTGGGCCGTCGACCTGGACGACCGCCCGCTCACCGGCTACCTGTCAGAGGTCTCCGGCATCCGCGGCGCCGCCGTCTGACCCCGAGCCCCGCCCACGTCCAGAGTTTCGGTCGCGGGTCAGACCTGCCGGTCCGGGTCGGAAAACGTCAGGCCGCCAGCCACGAGGGAACGGCGGGCGGGCTTGGGCGCCGGGATGTCTTCGCCCGGCGGCTGGCGGAAGTCGGCGCCCTGTTCCACCGGCAGCAGCTGGCGCCCGCCGGACTGAGCGGGCACGAGAGCGTCGGTGGCGGGCTCGGAGAACGCGGGCAGCCCCAGGCTGCGACGGTCAGGGGTCATGGCTCCAGTCTCGCAGGCGAGCCCGCTCCCGACGGTTGGCCCTGCTGGCCCGGGCCGAACCGCCATCACCGGTGATTGCGCATTGGCCCGGGCCAGCAGGGCCAAAGCGGACGGTGAGCAGGCAGTCGACGTGTCCTGTACGGAACCACGCTGCGGCTCTACTCCTCGTCCCGAACTGCCTTGATGGTCCGTCGGCGCCTGGCGTCCGTGTTCCCGACCTTGCGGGGGGCTTCGGCCCTGGCGTCGGGAGTGATCTCGGGAGCTGCCAGCGCCTCGCCCACCAAGCGGCGGATCTCTGGATTGGAACTGAAGAAATACCTGGGGTTGATGCGGTAGCTTCCCGGGTCCGGGTGGTCGACCAGATTAAGCGACTCCAAGCGAGCGAGCGACTCGTAGACGGTCGACACGGACGTGCCGCAGTCGTGGGCGATCTGCTCCACGTCGGCGGCAATCGGATCGAACACCGCGCCCTGGCTGGTCAGCCACTCCAGGATGCTGCGCTGGGCAGCGGACAAGTTCAGGGTGTAGACCGCCGGCATCCCGAGGGCTTCCGGGTCGAAAGGACCGTGTCCGTAACCGTGGGTGGCGGCGCTCATCGACTCGTCCCTCCAGTCGTGGTGCGGCTGTCAACGCGGCGCGGGCCAGGCGTCTTCGCCGCAGCCTTCTCTTCCGCCTTCGCTGCGGCCTTCTTCGCCGCGTCGATAGCCTTCTTGTCCGGGGTGATGGCCGGCGGGTCCAGTCTGCGGCACGCCTGGACCTGGGCCTCGCCGCTGCCCTCCCAGAACCGGCGCGGGTTGAGCTGGTAGGTCGAGCTGCGCGGCGAGGTCTTCAGCAGGATGTTGAGCTTCACCAGGCGAGCGAGCGCCGTCTTCGCCGTGGTCTCGGTGACGTGGATGGCCTCGGCGGCGGCCCCGGCGGTCACCTTCACCGCCGCACCGGCCCCGCCGTTCGAACGCACCCAGTCGATCGTCGCCCACTCCGCCCCGGACAGCGCCAGCGAGTACAGCGGCGCGTCATCGGTGTAGGCGTTCAGCGTGTAGGAGCCGTCCATGGTGTGCGGCGTCCGCGGCTTCGGGGCCGGCAGCACCGCCCCCGAACCCAGGTCCACCAGGGCGATGTTGCCCCTGCGAGCCATCCCTGCTCCTCACCCCTGCTGATCCGCGCCCGGCAACCGGTCCCCCTGGCAGCAGGCCGCCGCGGCAGGTGCCCGGGCCCGGTACGGGCAGTGACCACCAGGGCCGAGGGCAACTGGCCAGTTCCCTATAGCGTCAGCGTGTCGAAGGGCCAGGCGCTACCTGGTGGCTGGCGACCAGCCCGCCACTACCGCCACGCACCGATCCGTGCCCGCTGACCGACATCAGCCACCGCCCGGCAACCGTCGCGTGGCTGCAGGCGATGCGGGGAGGGGACCAACAGTCCGCAGGTGGCGACCCGAGGGCCATGTAACTGAGTCTTTGAGGCTCAGCCCCTCGTGCGGTCACCACCTTCGACGGTGCTGTCGACTCTTCTCGGCCGGTACGGTCCGCAGTCCGGCCGCGCCAGCTCTAGATGATCGATTCCAAGGGGTTTAGTGGTCGTAGGCGGTCAGGGCTCGCATGATCGGCTGGTCGGTGTGATCGTTGTGCCAGATGGCGGCGGTGAGCGCGAGGATGCGTTGCAGAACGCGGACGGCCACGCCGCCGGGAGTGCGGCCGCGGTGTCGTTCGAGGTCGAGTTGGCCCTTGAAGGTCTCGTTGATCGATTCGATGACCTGCCGCAGCGGCTTGAACAGCTGTGATCCGGGCCGCTCGGCCTCGCCCTTGCGGGCCGGCCGCAGCAGTCGGATGTCCAGCTCGGCCAGCTGCTGCTCGAACTCGCGGCCGAAGTAGTTCTTGTCGCCGATCAACGTCTGCCCCGGGCGCTCATCGGTGAGCTGAGGTTCGACGGCGAGCAGGTCCAGGAGTGTCTCGCGCTCATCGGCTTTGGCCCCGGTCAGCGCGAAGGCGATCGGCAGGCCGTGCAGGGTGCAGACCAGGTGCAGCCGTAGTCCCCAGAAGTAGCGGGTGTGGCTGGCGCAGTACCCGTACTGGGCCCATCCGGCCAGGTCGGAGCGTTTGACGGTCTCGCGGGAGCGTCCGCACTCCACCGGTGTGGAGTCCACGACCCACACGTCGTCGCTCCACAGTGTGGTGTCGCGGGCCAGCACTCGGGTGACATGACGGACGAGTTCGGCGGCCTTGCGCAGCCGCTTGTTGTAGCCGGGCTGCTGGGGCAGATAGGGGAACAGATGCCGCAGGTGGGCGCGGGCGTGCCGCAGCCACCGGGCCTCGGAGGTGAAACCGAGCATCGCCTGCATCATCGCCAAGGTCACCAGCTCCGCGTCGCTGAGCTGCGGCGCGATGCCCATGGCAGGCCGCCACGGGGCGAGCTGCGGCAAATCCTTCAGTAGATCGTCGATTTTGACATAGAGTGCGGTCGCGAGGGAGTCCAACTCTGTCTTCACACACCGACGTTGGACTCCCTCCTCCCATGCGCGCAGGCAATCTGCAGATTCGCATCGCATCTGTCGCCATCGGCGGCGAGGCGGCGGATGAGGTCGGGCGCCGGGTTCACAGGCCGAGCGACACCGGTCTGCCCGGAACCCCGCCGGCGATCAGCGCCGCTAACGGTGAGGCGAGGTCGCGGGGCGAGAACAGCTCGGAACCACGGTAGTCGGCGATGTCCCGCAGTCGCCACCAGCGGAAGCCGTCGATGTTCTCGGCGGCGAGCTCGTCGTCAGACATCGCGCCTCGGGGACGGAACGACGCGGTGCGGACCAGGAAATAGTCGTTGACCACGCCGTCGTAGCCAGACGCGTGCCCAGGCGCGACGACCTGCTGGTGCCAGACATGCGGCGGGTCCGTATCGATCGCCAGCCCTATCTCTTCATGCAGCTCTCGGCGGAGCGCGGCGAGCGGCGTCTCGCCAAGCTCGACGCCTCCACCAGGGGCCGCCCATACGACCGTGCCGACCGGATCTGGGATAGCGAAGCGACACAGCAGGATCCGGTCGTCCTCGTCGAGGACGACCGCACGGACTGAGCGACGCAGGTTCACCGAGGACATCCGCGCATGCTATCCACCAGTGACCACCACGATCCCTTGGAATAGATCATCTAGCGGAGGGGCCGCCCCAGGACCACTGCGCCCCTACGGTCAGACCGTCGATGTGACCCGCGCCTTCCAGGCCGCCGAGACGCTGATGGCCGGGCCCCTCGCGATTCGAGGACGAGGGGCCGACGGCGTAGGTGGGTCGTCTGCCGGCCCGACCGATCTACCGGGCCTCCGGACACGCGGTCGACATCAAAGGGAGGCCGGGGGGATCTGTCGCAGGTCGCTCGGACCCACGCTGATGAGAAGGTTTCCATCGATGCGGCGTGTTTGCACGGTGGCTCCCACCGGGCGGATCGCTTCCTGCGCTGGCACACCTTGGACGCGGACCGCAATGGCTTCTTCTGAGCATCCGAGGTCTACATAGCCAAAATAGGGGGACGCAAGTATATGGCCTTGCGTGTACCTGCCGGAGAGGGCACTGCCGGGAAATGCATCGTGGCTGTCCGATGATTCTGCTGGCGATGGTCTTTTTGCACCGACAGATGTGGGTGCAGTAGGCAAGTTCTTACCTGGAATATCTGATACCAGGTATGCCTCGCAAAAGTCCCCTCTGACTGCCAGAACCAGGCTGACTTCGCCGATATCGACCAGTCCCACCATCTTGGCGTGTCCGTTCGACGGAGGAGCGTCGATCGTAGCCTGGATAGTCGGGGCCGCCTGGACAGTGGGGAGCTCAGCGAGCTTCCACGATGCTGGAGTACCGGACGGTGTCGAGGATGTGCACGCCGCCGCGAGCGCGGCGGTCGCCATGACCGCCGCGCCCGCAGAGAGTTTCAACCGCTGCATCTGTCGATGATGCCTCAGTTGGCCCAGGTTTCATAGCAGAAGCCGGCAGGGCGGAGAGCTTCCCCGTAGCCGACAACAGCGTTGAAGTTGGGGTCGATGACCTCGAAGCCGTAGACGTCGTAGAGAGGGTGAGCGATGATCCCTCCCCACTTGAGGGCCGGAACGGTGTAGGCCCCGCTCTCAGTCTGGGTGTACGTATTCGTGACGCTGAAGCCGACGGCCGAACTGATGATGCTCGCCGTCACGGTGGCGCTGGCGGTGTAGGAGGACGCGATGGCGCGGGAGTTGGTGAGGGTCAGAGTGATCGGACCCCCGCCGGTCACCTCATCGATGTTGTCCGTGTGGCACACCTGGCTCTCGTAACCCGTCGACACAGCTACGTTTCCGCCGCGAGGAGAGGCGACGGCTGGTGCATTCCCCAACCTCGGAGACGGAGCCCCCACCGCCGGAGCCGACACGGTGCGCTGCACGAACCAATGCGCGTGAGGGTGCGCAGGGTCGTGCGGGAAGACTAGGGCCGAACTGTGCCCCGGAGTCGCTGATGCGTTCGGAGCTGCGAGCCCGACAGCCGCACCAATTCCCATGATCACCGCAACGGCCTGGCCGATAGCTCGATGCTTCAGAACGTGCATTTCCCCCTCCAAATACCTGAATGACGTTCGCCTAGAAACCTTCTTGCCTCTAGATGATGCAAGTTCCAACGACTCCTGGCAAGCTATTTTGAATATTGCCCCCTTTGAGAACATTTGCATCAAGTCGCGACAATTGAGTAAACCTAGGAATAAATTCCAGAACGGAATGTTCCGCTCCTAAATTTTGAGAGTGCTCAAAAGGTGGACCATTTGTGTGCGAAAGGTGTCTTGCCGTCGGGGGCGGCCGCCAGCACCGGTCTCGGTAGGAGCGGTGACATGGTGGCGGGTTCGGAAAACGCGGGCAGCCCGAGGCTGCAGCGGCCGGGGATCATGCTGATCGCGTCGGGCCGGCGTCCAGGGCCCGCCCCCGCGCTCGCATCGGGGCGGGAAGGCGGTCGATTCGTGTCTACCACCGGTCCGCTGGACCTGACAGCGGGATAGGACTCGCCCCGACGACGCCGGCCACGGCCCGGCTGACTTTGAATCAGCCGGGGATGAACATGCAGCCCAGCATGCCCGCCTGCTCATCCACAGCCGCCCGCCACAGCGGCACGATGCCCTCAAGCATCACCGCCGCCTCCCGAGCGTCGCCGTCCCCGCTGTCGCACAACCACTCCACTACGCGCTGCTCCACCACAGGGTGCTCCTCCTCCCCCAGGTTAAGGGCCGCGACCACGTCAGGCAGGGCACTGCGGACCTGCTGGGAGGTCAGGACCATGTCGCCGAACCAGCCGGGTAGCAGCGCGAAGCGGCGTGGCCCCAGGCCGTGGGCCAGGGCCGCTGCCGGGAAGCCCTTGCGGCAGCCCGGGGCCAGCGCCAGGTGCCGCCAATGGGTGGGGATTCTGTCCAAGGCGGCGTAGATCTCTTCGCTGTACTCGTCCAGCGGGCAGGCGGCTGACAGCTCCTGGAAGGCCTCGCTGTCAGCGTCCAGGTCCATCTGCGCCCCCTGCGCGGCGCAGCGCAGCGTGCGCACGCCGACCCTTTCCGGCGCCGCGTTCCAGCGTCGCCACAACTCCTGGGTACGGGTGCGCTGCTGCTCGATCGTCGGTCCCAGCACTGGCGCGATGGCGGCCGCCACCTCGTCCGGCACCGGCGCCAGCACCCACATCCCGAGAAAGCTCACGGCTTCTCCCCGCCTCGTTCGTCGGGGAACAATAGCGGGCCGCGCCGACGATGTGGACCAGGGCCAGTTCCCCCAGGGGTGACCTGTGTTCTCAGCCACCCCGCCGCGATCTCGTAGCGGCGAAAACCGCTCCGACCGGAGGCTGGCGACTCCTGCGAGGCGCCCTGAGCTGCCGAAAGTCGCAGGAGTGACCAGAAGCCCTCGACCGGTCAGCGATGAACTGCTTCATCAGAGCAGGGTGAGCTTTGCCCCGATGAGCTGACCGGGTACCAAGCAGGTGGTCACCGCGTCCAGGGTGTCCGTCACCCTTCACGCCACGGAGTGAAAGGTGACGTCGGACCGCCTGGCAGAATCACCCCGCTACCTGATCGACAGTCACACCACCCCTGGAGGACCTGTGCAGCACCCGGCCCGTATCGCCCTGGCCGCAGCAGCTCTACTGCTGGCCGCCGGGTGTTCGAAGCCCGCGACGCACCAAGTCAAGTCCGACGACCATGCCGCACCGGCGCCGACCGCCGCCTCTGGCACCCCAGCCGCCGCTCGAAGCATTCCGACGGGGGCCGGGCCGCAGGCAACCTATACGGTCGCCGCGCAGCCCGCGGCGGGAAGCTGCCACTACCGGTACACCGCCGCGAAGGAGCCGCTGCCGGATCCGACCTGTACGCCGGGTGCGGTCAGCCCGGCGGTCACCCAGGCCAACATCAAGGACACGATCTGCAAGCCGGGCGGGTACACCTCCACGATCCGCCCGCCGGTGAACATCACTGGTAAGGAGAAGTCGGCCAACGCCGCCTCGTACGGGTACACGGGTCCGATGGGTGATGGTGAGTACGACCACCTGATCAGCTTGCAGTTGGGCGGTGACCCGAACGACCCGCGGAACCTGTGGGTGGAGCCGCCGTCGCCGGGTCATGTTCCGGGCAAGGGCCCGAACAACCCCAAGGACAGCGTCGAGACGCACCTGCACACCGCGATCTGCAAGGGGAAGACCACCCTCGCTGCTGCGCAGCAGGCCATCGCCACGGACTGGACGACCGCAGAATCGAATCGAAGCTCGGGATCAAGGACAGCATTCCCAGCGACGCGGCCGACTCGGAGTGACGGGGGCCCGACAGCGAGCGGCTACTCGGTCAACCGTTCAAAGGGGCCGCCGCCCCAACCCCGCCGCACTGCGGCTCCACGCGTACCTGCACCGGTCGGACCAGGCCCTGCGACCGCTCTACCCACTCCTCGATCTTCGGGACGAACGAGTCGATCAGCTTCGGCCGCACCGACCGGGCGGTCCCGCTGAAGCCCAGGTCCCTCATCCGTGCGTACCGGCTCACGGTCTTCGGGTCGACTCCCGCCAGTGCGGCAGCCGAGTGGACGCACTCGGTGGCGTCCAGAGCCTCGAAGATTTCCATGACTTCCCTGGCAGACTTCCTCAACGATCCCTCCGGCCGGACTCTCACTCGATGTCTCGTCAACACCGAGCGTGAGCAGCCGGGGCGGCAGGGGTGGCCGGGCGGACAGCCGGCGTTCAAGGCGCCCGAGTTCGCGTTGCCAGGCGAGTACGTTGTCAGCGGTCAGTGCGACGTTGCGGCAGGCCAGAGGCAGGCAGCCGCTGGGCAAGCGGCTCGACCTCGTCTTGCCAGTCTCCGTGCCCGGCCCACGCACCCCGGCGGATGCCGCTGGCCAGTCCCTAGCTGAAGGATCACGCCATGCCCGCTGAGCAGTGCGGACGCTGGACCAGCGCCGACACCGCCCTCGGGCTGCGGCCGCTCCACGACCTGGCTGCCGGCGAGGACGCATAGGATGCCACCGGCATTCGCCCAAGACCCGCATTCCGGGTCCCGAGCGTATGCCAATGTCCCCGGTCGTACGCCTCACACTGTCTTGATGCCGCCGCCCTCAACGACGTAGTCGGCGCCGGTCATGCTTGCCGCGCGGTCTGAGGCGAGGAACGCGACGACGGCCGCGACCTCGTCGGGTTCGACCATGCGGCCGGTGGTCATGCCCATCGCCATAGGCACCCCGGACACGAAGTCGCGGTGCCCGACGCCTTTCGCCTCGGCAAGGCGGGCGCCGAAGCTGTCGTCGTCCTCCCACATGCCGGTACGTGTCGGGCCGGGGGAGACGGTGTTCACGCGTACGCCCTGGGGTCCGAACTCCTCGGACAGTGCCTTGCCGAACGCGTTGAGGCCCGCCTTCGCGGCGCCGTACTCGATTGGGCCCGTGCCCGGCAGGCGCGCGGTCATCGACGAGATGTTCACCACCGAACCGCGGCGTTCCAGGATGCTCGGCAGCAGTCGGCGGGTGACCCGGACCGTACCGAACAGGTTGACCTCGAAGCTCTGCGCCCACAGAGCGTCGTCGGTCGCGAGGAACCCGTGCAGGTTGAACGCGTCTCCTCCGCCTAGGTTGTTGACCAGGATGTCCACGCCGCCGAGTTCTGCAAGCGCCTGGGCCCCCAACTCCTCGGCGCCTTCCGGTGTACTCAGGTCGACCGCGACCGGGTGGGCACCGGCCTCCTTAAGTTCGGCGGTGATCGTGCGGGCCGCGCCGACCACTCGGACCCCCTCGGCGACGAGCTGCCGCGTGATCGCGAGGCCGACACCTCGGCTGGCCCCAGTGACGACCGCGGTCTTCCCGACGAGATTGAGCTCCATGTCAGACTCCTTGCAGATTTTTGAACTACAGGTACAAAATTAGTCCACAAAAAGGGGCCTCCGGCCAGCAGCGCGAACTACAACGACCCCATCGCCGCGTCCACGATCCGCCTCAACCGCGTGGCATCCTTGGCGGTCTTCGCCAGTACCCGCATACCGATCACCGTCGCGAGCAGCCAGGCGGCCAACGCCGCCGCGTCACGATCGCCGTCGATCTCGCCGGCCCGCTGGCCTTCCTCAACGGTCGCCCGGAACGCGCTCTCCGTGCGCGCGAACATCTTGCGCACGGTGTCGGCCGTCTCGGCGTCCGCGAGGGCCGACTCGGCAGCCGTGTTGACCGCCATGCAGCCGCGCCGATCCGGATCGCCCAAGTCGAGCTCGACCAGCGCCTCCAGTGCACCCCGCAGCCGATCCTTCGCCGAACCGGGATGATCGAGAAGCGCCTCCAGCCACTCGGCCTGCGAGTCCCGGTAGCGCGCCAGCGCCAGTTCGAATAATGCGTGCTTACTGCCGAAGGCGTTGTACAGACTGCCCTTGCCGATGCCGATCTCATCCACGAGGTCCTGAGGCGTCGTCGCCGCGTACCCCTTGCGCCAGAACACGCCCATCGCGCGCTCCACCGCCACGTCCGGATCGAACTGCTTCGGCCTGCCCATGGCGCTACCGTAGCAGCATTTTTGACCTTGAGGTCAAATAGCTGTCACTTCTCGACGACCAGCCCCACGCCAACCCGATGGACACACGCCTCGTCACGATGTCACGGGGATAGAACCGAAAGGGTGGGAAAGCCGCTCGTCAGCCTGCGCACCGCCGTGATCCTGACGCTCGGCACGCTCGCCGGTACCGGCGCTGGCATCCTCACCTACCTCGGCAGCCGCTCCGCCGCCAACACCATCCTCGCCGGCGAAGCCGCCTTCGCCGGCGCCGTCTTCTCCTTCAACACCGTCATCAACTGACCGCCCGAGCAGCCCGCTGGGCCTCGGGCAGCCGCCGACGTCGGCAACTCCTTGCCTGCGAGCCAGAACACGCCGTACCCATTCGGCCGATGGTGGCAGATCGTCACCGACAAACGCCCCTCACCGTCATGGGCGACGTGGCTGGTCAGGATGCACCAGCTCACAGGGCGCCCCGCATGTGGGCGATCAGCCGCAGCCTGGCGAAGCGCGTGGTGGCCGTCGCCGCCATTTTGGCCGACACCGCAGACCGCGGGCAGACGGTACGCGGGTCTGATGTCGTTCACGGTGCCGGGCGCCAGCCTGCTCGCGGATGTTGCCCCTGCGGTCGACGCCGCGCAGCAGCCGACCGCCGGAAACGCCGCGCCCGGCCAGCAGGGCCCGCCAGGCGGCTAGGGCCTGTTCTGAGTTCAGTGGGCGTTTAGGGATGGTTTGCGACGAGTGTTTTGATCGGCTTTGTCGCATTCGTCGCCAAGGTGCATGGCGCGAAATGCCCGGAAGCTCCGCACTGGAAGGAACATTTCCCTCTATTGCTAAACCAGACGGGATCCAGCGTCGAGAAGCGGATCAAACGATCACGAAGGTTGGCGCCCGGAAGGCGGCGAAGGTGAACGTAAGGTGCGAATCATGTCGAAGATGTTGGCTATCGAGGCGACTTTCACCGCGAACCGTCCCTAAACGCCCACTCAGAGGTCGGTTTGTGAGTATTTGACTGGTTCTGGTGTCACCTGATGGTGTGAGTGTGGACTGGAGTTCGCTCGCTCGGCGCCGCTGCTCTGCTGGGGTTGGCGGCGTGAGTGAACGCAAGCCGTACCCAAGCGACTTATCCGACGAGCAGTGGTCGTTGATCGAGCCGGTCATCACAGCGTGGAAGGACCGGCATCGGTCTGTGAGCGGCCATCAGGGCGCCTATGCGATGCGGGAGATCGTGAACTCGATCCTTTACCAGGGCAGGACCGGTTGCCAGTGGGCTTACCTCCCGCACGATCTGCCGCCGAAGAGCGCGACGTACTACTACTTCGCCGCCTGGCGCGACGACGGGACCGACCAGGTCATCCACGAACTCCTGCGCTGCCAGGTCCGCGAGCGGGCCCGCCGATTAGAGGACCCGACCCTGGTGGTCCTGGACACGCAGAGCGTCCACGTGGCCGCCGGGGTCCCCGCCTTCACGACCGGCCGGGACCCGGCGAAACGGGTTCCCGGTCGCAAACGGGCCCTGGCCGTCGACGTGTTGGGCCTGGTCATAGCCGTCATCGTCCTGGCCGCGAACACGCACGACAACGCCGCGGGCATCGCCCTTCTGGACCAGGTCGCCGAACACGCCGGCGGCACCGTCCGCAAGGCGCTGGTCGACCAGGGCTTCAAGAAGCAGGTAGTCGCGCACGGCGCCGGCCTGGGCATCGACGTCGAGATCGTCGAACGCAACCCGCAGGACAAGGGGTTCGTTCCGCAGCCGAAACGCTGGAGGGTCGAGCAGACCTACGGGATCCTGCTACTGCACCGGCGCCTGGTCCGCGACTACGAGCACCGACCGTCCTCCTCCCCGCCTCGCGTGTCTACTGGGCTATGACCCAGGTCATGGCCCGTCGCTTGACCGGCGCGAACACGCCCACCTGGCGCGACCCGCAGGCGGTGAGCGCGTGACCATTCCATGAACCCGCCCGGTGCCCGCCGGGTCAGTCCGGCCGGCCCCGCCCCGCGAACCGCGCCGTCAGGCACCGACGTGCATACTTACCGGACGATCAGTAGGACGTAGAGGTGATGACGCGGTGAAACTGGCTGAAGCGCTCGCGCAGCGCGCGGCTGCGGTGCGGCGGGTGGAGCAGTTGCGGGTGCGCGTCGTCGGCAGCGCCCGCTACCAGGAGGGCGAGGAACCGGCCGAGAATGCGGCGGAGGTCCTGGCCCAGGCCGGAGAGGTGCTGGACGAGCTGGAGCGGCTGATCCGTCAGATCAACCGGACCAACTCCACCGTGCTCATCGAGGGCGGCGGCACTCTTACCGACGCCCTCGCCCGCCGGGACGTCTTGCGGCTGCGCCACTCGGTGACCACCGCGGCCGCCGACGCCGCCTCCGGACGCGACCAGCGCGGAGCCGTACGGCAGTTGCGGTCCGAACTCAGGATCCTCTCCGCCCTGCCGGTCGCCGAGCTCCGCGCCCAGGCGGACGTCCTGGCCAAGGAGATCCGCGAGGTGGACACCCTGATCCAGCGCACCAACTGGGAGATCGACCTGATCGAGGACTGACCCCACAAGCTGGGTGTGGGAAGCAGGTAGTCGTCACGGAGGCGTGCACACACCGCGGGTCGGCGGTTTATCCGGCCCTTGGCGCGTGAAGAGCAACGCAGGGGTTCGATTCCTCGCCAACAGTGCAGCTCAGCATCGCGTACAGGTGACAGAGCACACCGCACAGCTCACCACCATGTGCAGATCCGGACGACGAGGGCGGGAACGGGGCGCCCCACACCCGATGCGAGGGCCGTGCACACCACCACGGCCCTCGCACCTGCTCCACCCCAGGGCCACTCAAGAAGCGCCATCAGGGTTCGTTACTGCGATCTCTGCGTGATGTCGTACCTCCGTAGTCCACAGCCGCAGCTGAACGGCCTGCTTCGGACGCCACGCCGACACCGAGGCCGTGATCACTCTCCATCGACTCCTCGCCGAGTTCTTCGACGCGCGAGAGCAGCCGGACAGCCTCGCCAGGATCTTCAGGGACTACCAGTCGTGGCTGACCACCCGGCCCTGGTACCAGTTCGAAACGGCATCACCGGACCAGATCAACTGAGACAACACCCGGCACCCCACCGCCCGGGACCAGATCAGGCGGCGGCTGCGCTGGGCAGCCGTGCCACAGAACGATATCGCCACGGGAGGCGGGCTCTGGCTCCGGTGGCCAAGTAGCGGGAAAAATCTGGCCATCTACGGTGCACAGTCACAGGCCAGTCGCTCAGTCGATGTTACTTTGCGCGGTAGTTGGCCACTTTGCAGCTAGGCCGTGTCTCATAATTGATCACGTGGCTGGTAGAGGTGAGTTGACGGATGCGGCGTGGGAGCGAACTGGCGTGGTGGAAGCCGTGACGGTGGGGGAGGCCGAGCGACTCGCGCGCGCCTACCTGCGCGGTCAGATCCGGGGGTGGACAGACGATGGCTGGACACTCAGATGGGACGAGTGGGCGTCTGGCGAGGACGGGTATGTGTTCGAGTTCGGCAGGGACGGCGGGCTGCCCGCCGGGGCTCCAGTGTTCGTCGCCCGGACCGGCGGCGAATGCCGGCTGATGCCAGCCAGGGAGTACTCCGGGCGTAGACGCCCGCGCCTCGGCGGGATCGCCTTTGCTCCTGTTGCGCCGCAAAAGTCTGCGTGCTAATTGATCTTGTGGTGGGTCGTGGAGAGATAACGGATGCTGCGTGGGCTC
Source organism: Kitasatospora sp. GP82 (assembly GCF_029892105.1). Classification (GTDB taxonomy): domain Bacteria; phylum Actinomycetota; class Actinomycetes; order Streptomycetales; family Streptomycetaceae; genus Kitasatospora. The sequence goes on from NZ_JARZAJ010000045.1 coordinate 51,509, forward strand.
GGATTGAGCCGTTGCTGCCGCAGCGGGATGGTGCGGGGCGTCCTTGGCGGGATCACCGTCAGGTGGTGAACGGGGTGCTGTGGCGGCTGCGCACGGGTGCCCCATGGCGTGATCTGCCCGAGCGGTACGGCCCGTGGCAGACCGTCTACCGGCGCTTCGCCCAGTGGGAGAAGGACGGCACCTGGGCCGCGCTCCTGCGGGAGGTCCAGGTCCGCAACGACGCGGTGGGGACCGTGGAGTGGACGGTCTCGGTCGACTCCACGGTCGCGAGGGCCCACCAGCACGCTGCCGGCGCCCGCAAAAAGGGGATCAGCCCGAGGACGAATCGGATGATCCGGCAGCAGTTGCGCGCCGCGAGGCGCTCGGCCGGTCCCGGGGCGGGCTGACCACCAAAATCCACATGGCGGTCGACGGCCGGGGCCTGCCGCTGTCGATTGTGCTGAGCACCGGCAACACTGCCGACTGCACGATGCTGCCCGCCGTCCTCGATGCCATCCGCGTCCCGCGTGTCGGGACCGGGCGGCCGAGGACCAGGCCCGACGGGGTCGTGGCCGACAAGGCCTACTCCTCCCGGAAGATCCGCGACCTGCTGCGGCGTCGACGGATCAAAGCGACCATCCCCGAACGCCGCGACCAGATGGCAAACCGCGCCCGCCGCGCAAGCCGCGGCGGGCGACCGCCGGCCTTCGACAAGACCACCTACAAAGGACGGAACGTTATCGAGCGGTGCTTCGCGAAGCTGAAGCAATTCCGAGCAGTGGCAACCAGGTTCGACTGTGAGGATGGTCGGGTGCCGCCCCGGGCGGTGGTCTGGCCCGAGGTACGACTGGCGCTTATGCCTTGAGTTTGATCTGCCGACCACTGCCC
>NZ_JARZAJ010000046.1 GCF_029892105.1 Kitasatospora sp. GP82
CCGGCCGGACGCGCGCGGCGGCCCGCCCGCCCGGCCCCCCGCGGCGCGTTTGGGTCGCCTGGCCTCGTGCTGGGGCGCCCCCCCCGGGGGGGGGGGGCCGCCCCCCCCCCCCCCACGCTCGTATCTGGCCTCTGACCTGCGCGTCAATCAGACATTGATTCGACTCTGATGAGCTGTCGTCACCCTGGAGACCCGGGGTCGGGGTGCAGCCGTCGAAGCAGCGCCACCGGACCGGCCCAGCCTCAGCGAGTCATGAAGAGAGCCCGATGCCCAGCCACCTGCTGCCCGTCGAGTCCCCGAAGATCCCCGCCCAGTCGGGCGGCGAGCACGACGTACAGCCCGCCCGGTCCGCCGTCGAGCCGATGCCCTTCGCCGGTCTGCGCCTGGTGCACGCCGCGCTCCGCCGAGACCTGGCCCGGTTGCCCAACGCCCTGCGGCTGCTCCAGCCCGGGGACACCACCACCGCCGAAGCCCTCCAGCGGCACTGGGACTTCGTCACCGCGATGCTCACCTGCCACCACGAGCAGCAGGACAGCCGGCTGTGGCCGCTGCTGCGGCGCTTCGCCCCCGAAATGCGGCTGCTGCTCAACTGGTTGGAGTCCGACCACCACAACCTGGACCACTCCTTCACCCGGGTCACCACCCTGGTCCGGATCGCCACCCGCGACCCCGCGAGCAGCTGGCCCGTGGCGTACGCGGTGGAGGAGCTGGCCGCCCGGCTGGAGACCCATCTGCGGATCGAGGAGCGCCAGCTGCTGCCCCGGATGGCCGGCGTCTTCCCGGCCGGTTCACGGATCGGCACCCTGCCCGAGCTGCTCGACCTGCTCCGTGCCGCCGAGGGCCCCGGCACCTCCGACGCCCTGGTCTGGCTGCTGGAGGACGTGGACGAGCAGCAGATCGACCGGCTGCTCGCGGAGTGCGACGACATGACTGTCCGTCACTGGCCGCACTGGCGTGACACCTACGCCCGGTGCAGCACCCAGCTCTGGGGCGCCACCAACCTCTGACCGCCCGGCACGGGGCCACGGTGAGAACCCCTCGGGGCGCCGGGCGGAAACCGCTCGGCGGCAGGGGTGGGCCGATCAGGGCGCGAGTCCCCGTCCGGCCGTCTGGGTACCGTCCCCGGATGTACTCGCTCTGGGAACCGCCGCTGCTCACCCGGCTGAAGACGGCCGAACGGATCCTGATCGCCGGAGCCGGTGGCGGCTTCGATGTGTACGCGGGCCTGCCGATCGCCCTGGCGCTGCGCGCGGCGGGCAGGCAGGTGCATCTGGGCAACCTCTCCTTCAGCCACCTCTACGGTCTGCCTCCCGATGTCTGGCTGGCGCCCGAACTCGCCGAGATCCGGCCGGACACGAGCTCGGCCGAGCCGTACTTCCCGGAGCGGACGCTGGCCCGCTGGCTGCATCTGCAGGGCATGCCCGACACCGTCTGGGCGTTCGGCTCGGTCGGCGTCCAGCCGCTGCGCGCCGCCTACCGGGCGTTGGCCGAGCATCTCGCCGTCGATGCCGTGCTGCTGGTGGACGGCGGTACGGACATCCTGATGCGCGGGGACGAGGCCGGGCTCGGCACCCCGGAGGAGGACATGGCCAGTCTGGCGGCCGTCGCCGGGATGCCGGAGATCCCGCTGCGGCTGGTGGCCTGTCTCGGCTTCGGTGTGGACGCCTACCACGGTGTCAACCACTCGCTGGCGCTGGAGAACCTGGCCGCCGTCGACCGGGCGGGCGGCTATCTGGGGGCCTTCTCGATCCCCCGCGAATCCCCGGAGGGCGCGCTCTATCTGGATGCCGTCGCCCATGCGCAGGCGGCCTTCCCCGAGTATCCGAGCATTGTGCACGGTTCGGTCGCGGCCGCGCTGCGTGGACAGTTCGGCGATGTTCGCTTCACTGATCGAACACGGCACAGCGCACTGTTCATCAACCCCCTGATGACTCTCTACTTCTCCGCCACCGTCGAGGCGCTCGCCGCCAGCCATCTGTATCTGGATCGAATCGAACAGACCTCTCTGATGCGTCAGATCGCCTCGGCCATCGACGAGTTCCGGGACGAACTGCCCTTCCAGCGCCCGCCTCGGCTGTTCCCGCACTGATCTGCACCGTGAGTCTGTGGGGCGCGCAACTGTGATTGAGCGCCCCGCGTGCACGCCGTGCAAGCCAGGCATGGCGGTACGCCCGGGCATCGTCGCGTGCCGTCCAAACGGTGTACGGGCCGGCGTCGTTGGGCACGCTACGCGCCGATCATGACCAAGAACGACGAGAGGCGGGGCGGCAGTGAGCCAACCCTTCGAACTGCCCGACTTCTATATGCCGTACCCGGCCAGGCTCAATCCCCATCTGGAGGAGGCCCGGGAGCATTCCAAGGCATGGGCCCGCGAGATGGGGATGGTGGAGGGCTCGGGCATCTGGGACGAACACGATCTCGACTCCCACGACTACGCCCTGCTCTGCGCCTACACCCACCCGGACTGCGACGGGCCCGAACTGTCCCTGGTGACCGACTGGTACGTGTGGGTCTTCTTCTTCGACGACCACTTCCTGGAGCTCTTCAAACGCACCCAGGACCGCCCCGGCGGCAAGACGTACCTGGACCGACTGCCGGCCTTCATGCCGATGGACCTCTCTGCCGGGACGCCCGAGCCGACCAACCCGGTCGAGGCGGGGCTGGCCGACCTGTGGGCCAGGACGGTGCCCGCGATGTCGATGGAGTGGCGGCGCCGCTTCGCTCTGAGCACCGAGCACCTGCTCAACGAGTCGCTCTGGGAGCTCTCCAATATCAATATCAACCGCGTGCCCAACCCGGTCGAGTACATCGAGATGCGCCGCAAGGTCGGCGGCGCGCCGTGGTCGGCCGGTCTGGTGGAGCACGCCGTGGGCGCCGAAGTCCCGTCCGCAGTCGCCGAGTCCCGTCCGCTGCGGGTGCTCAAGGACGCCTTCTCCGACGGTGTGCACCTGCGCAACGACCTGTTCTCGTACGAGCGGGAGACCCAGGACGAGGGGGAGTTGAGCAACGGGGTACTCGTCCTGGAGACCTTCTTCGGCTGCTCCACCCAGCAGGCCGCCGACTCCGTCAACGACCTGCTCACCTCACGGCTCCAGCAGTTCGAGAACACCGCCCTCACCGAACTCCCGTCGCTCTTCGCGGAGAAGGGGCTCGCCCCGGACGAGTGCGCGGCCGTCCTCGCCTACGTCAAGGGCCTCCAGGACTGGCAGTCGGGCGGCCATGAGTGGCACATGCGCTCCAGCCGCTATATGAACGGCGCCAGTGCGGGCAGCGCACCGACGTCGTTCTCGGTCCGGCCGCAGGGCCTCGGCACCTCGGCGGTGGACGTCAAGGCACTCGCCGACCTGATCGGCGCGGGCCGGGTCCGCAGCTTCACGCACGTCCCGTACCAGCGGGTCGGTCCTTCGCAGATCCCCGAGTTCGGCATGCCGTTCACCACCACGCTCAGTCCGCACCTGGACGCCTGCCGACGGAACAACCTCGAATGGGCGCGCAAGGTCCGCCTGCTGGACCCCGACCCCGGTGTGCCCGGGTCGGACGTCTGGGACGAGCAGCGGCTGCTGGAGATCGACCTGCCGCTCTGCTCGGCGGGTATCGACCCGGACGCGACCGCCGAGGAACTCGACCTGTCCGCAGGCTGGCTGACCTGGGGCACGTATGCGGACGACTACTACCCGGCCGTCTTCGGCCGCTCCCGCAACCTCGGCGCCGCCAGGCAGGCGAACGAGCGGCTCAAACTCTTCATGCCGGTCGACGGCGAGCCCGTGCCCGCCGCGACCACCGCCCTAGAGCGCGGCCTCGCCGACCTCTGGGAGCGCACGGCGGCCCCGCTGGGCGCACAGGCGCGCCGCGACTTCCGCACCGCCATCGAGGCGATGACGGAGAGCTGGATCTGGGAGCTCACCAACCAGGCGCAGCACCGCATCCCCGACCCGGTGGACTACCTGGAGATGCGCCGCTCCACCTTCGGCTCCGAACTCACCCTCAGCCTCAGCCGGATCTCGTACGGCCGGCGGATCCCGCCGGAGATCTACCGCAGCGGCCCGATGCAGTCGCTGGAGAACGCGGCCATGGACTACGCCGCGCTGATGAACGACGTCTTCTCCTACCAGAAGGAGATCGAGTTCGAGGGCGAGGTCCACAACGGCATCCTCGTGGTGCAGTCCTTCTTCGACTGCGACTACCCGACGGCGCTCGCCATCGTCAACGACCTGATGAGCTCCCGGATGAGCCAGTTCCAGCATGTCGCCGAGCATGAACTGCCCATCCTGTACGACGACTTCGACCTCGGCCAGGAGGCCCGCAGGGCCCTCGACCACTATGTCCAGGACTTCCGGTACTGGATGGCCGGGATCAAGATCTGGCACGAGGACTGCCGCCGCTACCGGGAGGAGGACATCCTGCGGCACACCGGCCGGGGAGGCCGATCCGCCGTCCCGGTGGGGCGGTTCACCGGGCCGACGGGTCTTGGCACCTCCGCGGCCCGGCCGCTCGCTACTTCCTCGCGGCGTTGAGGATCTTCACTGTGGTGTGGAAGAAGCGCGAAGTGCCTTGGCCGCCGTACGACTTGGGGAAGGCGGAGGCCGGGTTGCCGCCCAGCCGGCCCTTCCGCAGGTGCATCACCACGAAGGCGGCGCCCGGCACGGCCCCGACGATCTCCCAGTCGCCCTTGGGGGAGCGGACGGGGTACTCGAAGTCGCCCGGCAGCGGCTCCGAGAGGAAGACCACGCACAGCCGTAGCTCCGGCGTCACCTCGACTCCGGCGAACGGGTCGGCCGCGACCAGCTCCTCCACCTCGCCCACCGTGCGCAGCATGGTGGGCACCGGGTACCCGAGCGCGGCCTCCAGGTGCTGCTCGATCCGGGCGGTCAGCGCGGCGCGGTCCGTCTCCTCGGTGGTGAAGAAGACATTGCCGCTCTGGATGTACGAGCGCACACCGCCGAGCCCGAGCTCCGTGAAGAGCGCGCGCAGCCGCTCCATGGTGACCGTCCGCCCGCCGACGTTGATCGCCCGGAGGAAGGCGATGTAGGTCTGTGTCATCGCGCCAGTCTGGCACCGGCCACCGACAGCGGGCCGGTGCCGGCCGGGGCGGGCGGGCACCGGCGACCCGGCGCGGGGCGACGGCCCGCCGTTGTCGGTGCCCGCTGCCAGACTGTGCACCATGACTACCTGGCAGGATTTCGAACGTGAGGCACCCGACCTGGCCCCGGCCGTCCGGGCCCGTTTCGAGGCCCACCGGCACCATGTGCTGGCCACCCTGCGCAAGGGCGGTGCGCCCCGGGTGAGCGGTACGGAGGTCCAGTTCATCGGCGCCGATCTGACCATCGGCTCGATGCTGGACGCGGTCAAGGCCCGAGACCTGCGCCGCGACGGCCGCTTCTCACTGCACAGCAACCCCGGTGACGAGACCATGACGGGCGGCGACGCCAAGATCTCCGGTACCGCGGTGGAGATCCTCGACGAGATCGAGCTCTCCGCCTATGTCTCGGATCTCCCGCAGCCGCCGCCCGGCCCCTTCCACGCCTTCCGGCTGGAGCTCACCGAGGCGGTGCTGACCACGGTCGAGGGCGACCACCTGGTCATCCGCTCCTGGCGCGCGGGCGAGTCGGAGCGCAGGGTCAACCGGGAGCCCTGACGGCACCCGGTGGCCCCGGCGCCCCGGGTACCTCGGCACCTCGGTTGCTCCGGCGGGCGGAGCTCAGCCCCGGATCACGGAGCGCAGTGCCTCGGGCGTCCGGGCGACCACGGCGTGTCCGTCGTCGGCCGTGATGATCGGGCGCTGGATCAGGATCGGGTGCTCGGCCAGCGCGGCGATCCACCGTGCCCGGTCGGCCTCCGTCCTGCCCCACTGCTTGAGCCCCAGCTCCTTGGCCACCGCCTCGTCCACCCGGGCGATGTCCCACGGCTCCAGCGCAAGCCGCACCAGCACCTGTTCGAGCTCGGCGGCGCTCGGCGGGTCCTCCAGATAGCGGCGGACGGTGTACTCGGCCCCGGCGGCTTCCAGTTCGCTGATCGCCGCACGGCACTTCCCGCAGCGCGGGTTGATCCAGATCTCCACGGCGCAAGCGTAGGCGACACCGGCACTCCTCGGTACGACCAGGCACGGATCGACGCGGGGCATGCGTGGCTGCCGCCCCGGCATCCTTGAGGCCCCGTCGCGGGCGAGGCGCCCCCGGCCCATGGGGCGAAAGCCCCTTCGGGCGGGAACTCGGTGGCAGGCACCGTAAGTTGACTCGCCAGTAACCCGGTCGAAGGGAGCTTTCATGGACGGCGTGGCGATCATGGAGCGGTTGCTGTCGGCGGAGGGCCGCGCCGACCCGTACCCCCTCTACGAACTCGCCCGTGAGCTCGGCCCGGTCGTCCCCAGCGGCGGGGGCATGGCCATGGTGGTCGGGTACCGCGAGGTGCACCAGGCACTGCGCAATCCCGCCCTCGAGGTCATCGACGCCGAGTCGAGAGACCGCTGGGAGGACGGTTACGCCGAGCACCCCTCCAAGGTCCTGCTCACCCGGTCCATCCTGGAGAGCAACGCCCCGCACCACCAGCGGATGCGCTCGCTGATAGCCTCCGTCTTCACCGCCCGCAGGGTCGCCGCGCTGGAGGAGCCCGTCACTGCCGCCGTCCAACGGCTGCTGGACGAGATGGCCGACCACGGCGCCGACGGCTCGCCCGTCGACTTCATGGACGCCTTCGCCTACCGGCTCCCGGTCGGCGTGATCTGCGAACTGCTCGGTGTCCCGGAGGCCGACCGCGCCCGGTTCCGCCCGCTCGCCGCAGACCTGTCGGCCGCGCTCGAACTGCTCGCCGACGAGACCGAGTTGGCCGCCGCCGACGAAGCGGCCGAGGAACTCGCCCGGTACTTCTCCCACCTCGCTGCCCGCCGCAGGGCCGACCCGCAGCACGATCTGATCAGCGCTCTGGTGGAGGTCGCCGACGCCGACCCGTCCCGGCTCTCCGGCCGCGAGCTGCTCGCCAACCTCGTCCTGCTGCTGGCCGCCGGTTTCGAGACCACCACCAACCTGCTCGGCAACGGCCTCGCGCTGCTGTTCGCGCACCCCGACGCCCTCGCCGGGGTGCGCGCAGGCACCGTCACCCCGGCCGGACTGACCGACGAGGTGCTGCGTCACGACTCGCCCGTCCAGCTCACCGGGCGGATCCCCAGCGTCCCGGGACTGCGGATCGGCGAGAGCGAGATCCCGAAGGAGACCGGGGTCTTCCTGCTGATCGGTGCCGCCAACCGCGATCCGGCCCGCTATCCCCACCCCGAGCGCTTCGACCCCACCCGGCAGGACAGCCAGCCGCTGAGCTTCGGCGGTGGCCCGCACTTCTGCCTCGGGGCCCAGCTCGCCAGGCTGGAGTCGGCCGTCGCCATGCCCGCGCTGCTCGCCCGCTTCCCCGACCTCGCCCCGGCGGGCGGCGCCACCCGCCGCGACCGTCTCGTCCTGCGCGGCTTCCACACCCTGCCGATCACCCTCCGCTAGGGCCTGTCCGGCCGATCCTCTGCCCTTCGGTGTCTTTGCTCCCGGCCTGCCGGGACTTCCGGTCGCGCGGTCCGGGCGGCAGCTCGGCGACGAGATATGCGCCGACTCGCCCGGCACGGTACGCGAGACGGCTCCTTGGCCGAGGAGGTCAGCTTGTCCGTGCCCGTCCCGCCGAGGTCCTCGACCGCTACGTCCTGCGCGCCGCCCACGAGTACGGCGACGACGAGCTCTTCGTCACCGCCGTCCTGGTGCAGTACCACCCCGGCGGCGGCCACTGCGAGGTGGTCAACCGCGGCCACCTCGCCCCGATGCTGCTCACCCCGGCTGGCTTCACCCCGGCCGACTGAATCGGGAAGACTGGGGGAGTGCCAGATCCCGCCCTGATCCCGCCGATCCCGCCGTCGCTGCCGCCCACCGTCCGCTGCCGCCGCTGCGGCCGTCCCCTGCACGACCCGGAGTCGCGGATCCTGCGCCTGGGCCGTGAGTGCCGCGGTCCGGACGACTCCGTCCGCGTCCTGCCCGGTGAACAGGACACGCTGCCCGGCCTGTGAGCACGGCTGCCGGGCACACGGATCGGCCCCGGCGCCAAGGTGCGCCGGGGCCGATCCGTGTGCCGGAGGGCTTACAGGTCGTAGTAGAGCTCGAACTCGTGCGGGTGGGGGCGCAGCGCGATCGGGGCGATCTCGTTGGTGCGCTTGAAGTCGATCCAGGTCTCGATCAGGTCCGGGGTGAAGACGCCGCCCGCGAGGAGGTACTCGTGGTCGGCCTCCAGGGCTTCGAGGACCGCGGACAGGGAGGCGGGGACCTGGGGGACGGAGGCGTGCTCGTCGGGGGCGAGCTCGTAGAGGTCCTTGTCGACCGGCTCCAGCGGCTCGATCTTGTTCTTGATGCCGTCGAGACCGGCCATCAGCATCGCGGAGAAGGCCAGGTAGGGGTTGGAGGAGGGGTCGGGAGCGCGGAACTCGATGCGCTTGGCCTTGGCGTTGGAGCCGGTGATCGGGATGCGGATCGCGGCGGAGCGGTTGCGCTGCGAGTACACCAGGTTGACCGGGGCCTCGAAGCCGGGGACCAGGCGGTGGTAGGAGTTCACCGACGGGTTGGTGAAGGCCAGCAGCGAGGGCGCGTGCTTCAGCAGACCGCCGATGTAGTAGCGGGCGGTGTCGGAGAGACCGGCGTAGCCCTGCTCGTCGTAGAAGAGCGGCGAGCCGTCGCTCCACAGCGACTGGTGGACGTGCATGCCGGAGCCGTTGTCGCCGAAGATCGGCTTGGGCATGAAGGTGGCGGTCTTGCCGTTCCGCCAGGCGACGTTCTTGATGATGTACTTGAACAGCATCAGGTCGTCGGCGGCGTGCAGCAGGGTGTTGAACTTGTAGTTGATCTCCGCCTGGCCCGCGGTGCCCACCTCGTGGTGCTGCCGCTCGACCTGGAGTCCGGCCGCGGCCAGCTCCAGCGACATCTCGGCGCGCAGGTCGGCGAAGTGGTCCACCGGCGGGGTCGGGAAGTACCCGCCCTTGTACTTGACCTTGTAGCCGCGTACGTCGCCCTCGGCGGACCCGGTGTTCCAGGCGCCTGCCTCGGAGTCGATGTGGTAGTACGAGGCGTTCGCGCTGGTCTCGAAGCGCACCGAGTCGAACACGTAGAACTCGGCCTCGGGGCCGAAGTAGGCGGCATCGGCGATGCCGGAGGAGGCGAGGTACGCCTCGGCCTTCTTGGCGATGTTGCGCGGGTCGCGGCTGTACGCCTCACCCGTGATCGGGTCCTGGATGAAGAAGTTGATGTTGAGGTGCTTGTCGACACGGAACGGGTCGAGGCGGGCCGTGCTGAGGTCCGGCACCAGCGCCATGTCCGACTCGTGGATGGCCTGGAATCCGCGGATCGACGAGCCGTCGAACATGAGTGTCTCGGCCGGGTCGAAAGTCGCCGCGGGCACCGAGAAGTGCTGCATGACGCCAGGCAGGTCGCAGAACCGGACGTCGATGAACTTGATGTCGTTGTCCGAGATGTACTGCTTCACTTCGGCGGCGTTGTTGAACATCCGTCCTCCTCAGCGTGCGGGTTGGTGGCTCACCATAGGGCTGGCTCACCCTAGGGACGGGCCGTTTCCACCCGGTGACTCCACCGTTTCCTGAATGTTAACCACCCTCGTCCCATGGGGTGGCAAAGGTGTGCGGTTCTGGGCAAAACGCTTCGTCAGCGGGGACTCCGTCCGAGAAGTGGTCTGGACCACGATGTACTCCTGGTGGCCCACGATTCACCCCCACGGGGGGCTCGACGGGGGAGGGGGCCGAAGATCGGCCGTACTGCCCGGATAGTGTGGATTCGTGGACACCAGAGAAGCGTTGGGATCGTGGATCGACGGCCCGAAGGCCGCCGCCGAGAAGATGGGCGCCGACTTCGGATACCGCGGCGAGCGCCTCGGTCTGCCCAAGGAGGGCCCCGGCTCAATGGCGGGCCCCGGCCGCCGGATCGGCGCGCTGTTCGTCGACGGCTGGCTCTGCAGCCTGGTCGCGTACGGGCTGATCTCGCGCGGCGACCAGGCGGTGGCCAACCTGTGGACCACCCCGCTGTTCTACCTCGTCACCGTGGTGCTGCTGGCCACCACCGGGACGACCGTGGGCAAGCGGCTGTTCGGCCTGCGAGTGGTCCGCCTCGACGGCAGTCGCTCGACCATCCCGCAGGTGCTGCTGCGCACCCTGCTGCTCTGCCTGCTGGTCCCCGCCCTGGTCTGGGACCGCGACACCCGGGGACTGCACGACAAGGCGGTCGGCACCGTCGAGGTCCGGGTCTGACCGACCCGGGCAAACGGGAGCAACGTCAAACGGCCCCGCCGCGAGGAGTACTCGCGGCGGGGCCGTGGTGTGTCGAGGGGGGAGCGGCAGGTCAGCGGACCTGGCCGCCCTTGGGCATCCGGGCGCCCTTGGGCATCGGGCCCTTGGGGATCGGTGCCTTGGAGAGCAGGTCGCCCAGCGCACGCAGCCGGTCGTTGGTCTCGGTGACCTGCGCCGGGGTGATCGAGCGCGGCAGCCGCATCAGGTGGATCTGCAGCTTCTTGAGCGGGATCTCGCCCTCGCCGTCACCGACCATGATGTCGTGCACCGGGATGTCACCGACGACCTTGGCCATCTTGCGCTTCTCCGCGGCCAGCAGCGGACGGACCCGGTTCGGGTTGCCCTCGCCGATCAGCGCGATACCGGGACGCCCCACGGCGCGGTAGACCGCGTCCTGGTTGCGCGTGACGGCGACCGGGGTCGGGTTGGCACTCCAGCCGCGCCGGATGTTGTTCAGCACGGCCGCAACCGCGCCCGGCTGGCCCTCCATCTGCCCGAAGGCGGCCCGCTCGGCACGGCGTCCGAAGACGATCGCCATCGCCAGGAAGCCCACGATGAAGCCGAGGATGCCCAGGTAGATGGGGTGGTCGATCGCAAAGCCGATGGCGAGGAACACGCCGAAGGTGATGAGGCCGACGCCTGCGATGATCAGGCCGATCTTGGTGTCGACCTTCTTGGTCATTTGGTACGCCAGGCGGATCTGCTTGAGTCGCCCAGGGTTGCCGGATGTTTCCGTCGCCATAACGCTCATGGTACGTGGCGGGGACACGGGATATCCAAGGGCGCCCCCACCGATCGTCGGGTTCGGGTACGCCCTACGGCATTCAATGGCATTCGGGCCCTTGCGCCGGACGGGAACCGGCCCGGCAGACTCCGCTCAGGCCCGGCGGTGGGCAACCTCGGCCGATCGGCCCAGCAGCGCGGCCCCGCTCTCGCGGTCCGCCGCGTGCCGGCGGTTCTCGCAGACGGCCGCCCACGCGTTCAGCCGGGCCTGGCGCCGTCCGCGCGAGAGCAGCACGCTCTCGGCGAGCCGCAGCGCGCCACCGACCGAACGGACCCGGGTGAGCATTCCGATGCGTACCTGCATGCCGAGCACTTCCCTCGTCGCGATACGGATTCGACGGCCTCATCCTGACCGACCGGTGTTACCGTCCGGTGAGCTGACCGTCAATGTCAGATGAAAGCAGAGTCCGGCAGCGGCGGCGCCGCGAACGCCTCGGCGGGGTGAGCGTGTCGCCCACCCCGCCGAGTACGAGTCGCAGCGGCGTCAGACGGTCGCCCGTGCGCGGTGCTCCAGGGCCTGCCGGTACAGTCGACCGGCCCGGTAGGAGGAACGCACCAGCGGGCCCGACATGACACCCGCGAAGCCGAGCTCCTCGGCCTCCTGCTGGAGCTCCACGAACTCCTGCGGCTTCACCCAGCGCTCCACGGGGTGGTGGCGCACGGAGGGGCGCAGGTACTGGGTGATGGTGATCAGCTCGCAGCCGGCGCCCACCAGGTCGGCCAGCGCCTGGCTGACCTCCTCGCGGGTCTCGCCCATGCCCAGGATCAGGTTGGACTTGGTCACCAGACCGGCCGCACGGGCCTGGGTGATGACGTCCAGCGAGCGCTCGTAGCGGAAGGCCGGGCGGATCCGCTTGAAGATCCGCGGCACCGTCTCGACGTTGTGCGCCAGCACCTCGGGGCGCGAGGAGAAGACCTCGGCCAGCTGCTCGGGCACCGCGTTGAAGTCCGGGATCAGCAGCTCGACGCCCGTCCGGCCGGCCTCGCGCCCGGCGGTCATCGCGTGCACCTGGCGCACCGTCTCGGCGTACAGCCAGGCGCCGCCGTCCTCAAGGTCGTCGCGGGCGACGCCGGTGATGGTGGCGTAGTTGAGGTCCATGGTCACGATGGACTCGGCGACCCGGCGGGGCTCGTCGCGGTCGAACTCGGCGGGCTTGCCGGTGTCGATCTGGCAGAAGTCGCAGCGGCGGGTGCACTGGTCGCCACCGATGAGGAAGGTCGCCTCACGGTCCTCCCAGCACTCGAAGATGTTGGGACACCCGGCCTCCTGGCAGACCGTGTGCAGCCCCTCCTTCTTCACCAGCGACTGGAGGGCGTTGTACTCCGGGCCCATCTTCGCCCGGGTCTTGATCCACTCAGGCTTCCGCTCGATGGGGGTCTCGCTGTTGCGGACCTCCAGGCGGAGGAGCTTCCTGCCGTCGGGTGCGACAGCGGACACGTGCGACTCCTAGAACTAGACGGGGTACCCCCAGGGTACGCCTGTGCTTGTAGGGCTGGTGCCGGGCCTGTGCCCCGCATTCGCAGGGCAACAGCGGGAAGCCCGTATGGATTCCCATGAGACTTACGCCGAAAGCGGCGCAGCTCAGCGGGCGAGTGCGGGCTCCGGCAGCTGCGCGAAGACGTCCCTGAGGTGCTTCTCCACCACCGGCAGGGCCTCGGCGACCCCGAAGTCCCGGTTGAGCTCGGAGCTGACCGAGGCCACCCCGGCGTCCCGGATCCCGCACGGGACGATGCGGTCGAACCACGTCATGTCGGGGTTGCAGTTGAGCGCGAAGCCGTGCATCGTCACCCCGCGTGCGACCCGGACGCCGATCGCCGCCAGCTTGCGGTCGTCGCCGCGCTGACCGGCGTTGGACGGCGCGTACTCGGGGCCGGCCAGCCGGGGGTCGATGCCCAGCGGCAGACCCATCCGCAGGGTCAGCTTGCCGATCTCGATCACCTGCGACGGGTCCACCACCGCGTTCGGGATCGCCTCGCCCAGCACCCACACCCCGCTGCGGCCCTCGACCCGGCTGCTCCCGATACCGAACTCGGTGCAGGAGCGGATCAGCGCCTCCTCGAGGCGGCGCACATAGGCGACCACGTCGATCGGGTCCGGCAGCTTGACGATCGGGTAGCCGATCAGCTGCCCGGGGCCGTGCCAGGTGATCTCGCCGCCGCGGTTGACCTCGACCACCGGGGTGCCGTCCAGCGGACGGTCCTCCGGGTTGGTGCGCTTGCCCGCGGTGTATACCGGGGGGTGCTCCAGCAGCAGCACGGTGTCCGGGATCTCGTCCGCGACCCGCAGGGCGTGCAGGCGCTGCTGCTCGGCCCAGGCCTCCTCGTACTGCACCGAGCCCTCGCCGATGCCCATCCGCACGAACCGTACGTTCTCGCTCACCGCTGCTCCTTGCCAGGCGTTCGAGACCAACCCGGCTAGCGTACGCCTGACCGGGTGATACCCGCCGAGCGGTCTCACCCCTCACCGCAGCGGGGCGACCCCTCCGGGCAAAGGGGCAATCCTCAGGGCCCCGCGCCCCTGACGGGCCGGCCCGTCAGCACCCGGCCAGTAGGTGCAGCCGCAGCGCGAGCTGGAGTTCCAGGGCGCGTTCGGGGTGGTTCCAGTCGTGGCCGAGCAGCACCTCGACCCGCTCCAGGCGCTGCACCACGGTGTTCACGTGGACGTGCAGCCCGTCCTTGGCCCGGGTCAGGCTGCCGCCGCAGTCGAAGTAGGCGCGCAGGGTGCGGACCAGTTCGGTGCCGCGCCTGGTGTCGTACTCCAGCAGCGGGCGGAGCGTGGTGGTGACGAAGGCGCCCACGTCGTGTCCTCCGCCGAGCAGGACGCCGAGGAAGCCCAGGACGGCGGCCGGGGCGCCCCGGCGCCGGGCCTCGGCGAGCACTTCGGCGAGGCGCTCGCCGGCGGCGCCGGAGGCGAGCAGGCCGAGCAGTCTGCGCAGGGCCGGGACGGAGCTGCGGTGGAGGTCGTCCATGGTGCGGGTCATCGTCTCAAACGGTGCCCACGGCCGAGAACGGCGGCGAGAACGGCAGGAAGTCCCGACTCTCGCACCTGTGTGACCGGCCACCACAGAATCCGATTCAGGAGTGGTGCCCAGCCCCATGACTCTGCGACGGGCGCAGACGTGCTTTCACCCAAACACGTCGAGCCCCACCTTCCCCACAATGGGCGCCACTGAGTCACCCGTTCGGAGGATTGCCCGCCCAGATCCACCCATAGCGCCAAAATGCTCGCTACATTCACGCCGACTCCCGACAAGGGGGCGCCGCTCCGGACACCGGGGGACTGCGTGCGGCGCTAGAGAGGTGTTGAGACTGACATGCCCCACAGGCCTGCAACCGACCGCCCGACGACGACGTACGGACAGTTCGACCCGCACCACGTGCAGGCCGGGCCGCCGACGCACGCCACCGATCATGGTCAGACCGACGCCTCCTCGGCCGCCGGGGCCGCCCGAGCGGCACAGGCCGCCCCAGCCGCCGACCGCACACAGAATCCACGCCTGGCCGCCCTGATCGAGGAGGCCGGCTTCTCGCACGCCGGGCTCGCCCGCCGGGTCGACCAACTGGGCCTGGAGCACGGCCTCGACCTGCGCTACGACAAGACTTCGGTGACCCGCTGGCTGCGCGGTCAGCAGCCGCGCGGCGCCACCCCGGCCCTGATCGCCGAGGTCTTCACCCGCCGCCTCGGCCGCCGCTTCTCCGCCCAGGACATCGGCCTGGACGCCTGCGCCCCCGTCTACGCCGGGCTCGAATTCGCCGAGACCCCGCAGGAGGCCGTGGACATCGTCGCCAGCATGTGGCGCAAGGACAACGGTCCGCAGTCCGAGCTGCGCCGGATCGCCTTCACCCCGGCGGGCCTGGTCGTCCCGAGCCGGGACTGGCTGATCGGCCGCACCGACGAGCGAGTGGCCCGGGACGGCTCCGTGCCGGGCGTCGCCGACGCCGTCACGGGCCGCCCGGCCGTCGCCGGCGCCCGCTCCTCCCTGGCGTCCTCGGCGGTAGCCCAATCGGCCATCCCGGCCCAGCTGTTGGCCCAGGCGCCGCTGGTCCGGGTCCCCGCCCAGAGCCGGGGGCCCGCAGGATCCGCCAAGGCCTCGGGCGCCGAGCCGGGCGACCTGCCGGGGCGCGACCAGCGCCCACCGCTGCGGGTCGGCCGGGGCGACATCGCCGCCATCCGCGCCGTCGGCGACCTCTTCCGCGCCCTCGACCAGGCGTACGGCGGCGGCCACGCCCGACAGGCCCTGGTCCGGTACCTGGAGAGCGAGGCCGAGCCCATGCTGCGCGGCCGGTACGGCGAGCAGATCGGCCGGGCCCTGTTCGGCGCGGTCTCCGATCTCACCAGGCTGGCCGGCTGGACGTCCTTCGACATCGCCGCCCACGGTCTGGCCCAGCGGTACTTCGTCCAGGCGCTGCGCCTCTCCCAGGCGGCGGGCGATCGCGTCCTCGGCGGCTACATCCTCACCACCATGAGCCAGCAGGCCGTCCACCTCGGCCACAGCCGGGAGGCCATCCAGCTCGCCCGGGTCGCCCAGCAGGGCGTGGGCACCGCCGCGCCACCGGCCGTGCAGGCGCTGATGCACGCCGCCGAGGCACGCGGTCACGCCCTGCTCGGCGACGTACGCTCCTGTACCACCGCGCTGGTCCGCTGCGAGCGCTCCCTCGGCACCGCCCGGCCGGGCGACGATCTGCCCTCCTGGGCCCGCTACTTCGACGAGGCCCAGCTGGCCGACGAGTTCGCCCACTGCTACCGGGACCTCCAGCAGTGGCGCACCGCAGCCCAGCACGCCGAGAAGTCCCTGCGGCTGCGCGCCCCCGCCTACGCGCGCAGCCGCATCTTCTGCCGGATGGTCCTCGCCACCGCCCGCCTCGGCATGGGCGATGTGGACGACGCCTGCGGCATTGCCGCCGAATCCCTGCGCGCAGCAGGCGAGATGCGCTCGGCCCGCACGGTCGAGTACCTCCGCGACTTCCACCGCCGCCTGTCCCCCTACCGGGTCAGTCAGGCTGCCAAAGCCTTCGAGGAGGCCGCCCGCCAGGCCGGAGTCATCTGACCGGCAGTCAGGTGTACTGCCCCGGTTCCCTTCCCGGCGCAGTGCAGGTCCGATGGCCTGCCAGGGGCTACGGCAGTGTCAGAACGCGCGGCCCGTCGTCGGTGATGGCGACGGTGTGCTCGACATGGGCCGCGCGGCTGCCGTCGGGGGTGAGCAGGGTCCAGCCGTCCGCCGCGGTCAGATAGTCGTCCAGGCCGCCGGCCAGGAACATCGGCTCGATCGCGAGCACCATGCCGTGCTTCAGCCGCATCCCGCGCCCGGGGCGGCCGTCGTTGGGGACGTGCGGATCCTCGTGCATGGTCCGGCCGATGCCGTGGCCGCCGAAGTCCGCCGGGATGCCGTACCCGGCGGCGCGGCCGACGCTGCCGACAGCGTGCGCGATGTCCCCGATCCGGGCGCCGACGACGGCTGCGGCGATACCGGCCCGAAGGGCGCGTTCGGTGGTCTCGATGAGCTCCAGGTCGGCCGCCCGCGCGGTGCCGACGGTGAAACTGACCGCCGCGTCGCCGGTCCAGCCGTCGACCTTGGCCCCGCAGTCGATGCTCACCAGGTCGCCGTCGCGCAGCCGGTAGGAGGACGGTATGCCGTGCACGATCGCGTCGTTGACGGAGGTGCAGATCACCGCAGGGAACGGCGTCATCGCAAAATCCGGCCGGTAGTTCAGGAACGGCGAACCGGCCCCCGCCTCGCGCAGTACGGCCCGGGCCGCCTCGTCCAGTTCCCGGAGCGAGACGCCCACGTCCGCCGTCCGCCGCACCTCGGCCAGCGTGTCGGCGACCACCCGCCCGGCCACCCGCATCGCGTCCAGCGCGGCATCCGTCTTGATCTCCACCATCGCCCGAGTTCTCCCCAGCACTCCGCACCGCACGGCATGCGCCGCCCGGTGTCGCCCAATTCTTATACCGGTATTAGTATCACGGTCATGGTGCGCACCCCCCTCACCCCGCAGGAGCGCGAACGCGGCGAACGGCTCGGAGCCCTGCTCCGCGAGGCTCGCGGCGAACGCAGCATGGTCGAGATCGCCGCCGGGGCGGGCCTGTCGGCCGAGACCCTCCGCAAGATCGAGACCGGCCGGGCCCCGACCCCGGCGTTCTTCACCGTCGCCGCCCTCGCCCGGGTCCTCGGACTCTCCCTGGACGACCTGGTTCGCCTCTGCGCCCCCGTCGAAGGCGAAGTCCCGCTGCTGCTCTCCGCCTGACCCGGCAGCCCTGCCGAGTTTCACCAACTCTCCGCGCACACACGGGGTTTGCCCGGCGGCGGAGGGGGCGGGGCGCTGTTGCGCAGGTGCTGGGCGAGCAGGGGGAACAGGAGGACGGAGAGCATGCCGGCGCCGACCAGGGCGGCGGCGGTGGACGAGGGCAGCCGGCGGTCCTCCACCTCGATGGTGGTGATGACGACCACCAGCGGCAGGGCGGTGGCGCCGTAGAGGCCGAGGGAGATACGGTCCCGGCCGGAGAGGTCGCCAGGGGCGAGCAGTGCGGCGGGCACCCCGCGCACGGCGGCGAGCAGCAGCAGGAAGACCGGCACCAGCAGTAGCGTGCCGGGGCCGGCGAGCAGGGCCTCGAGGTCGAAGTTCATCCCGCTGACCACGAAGAAGAGCGGGACGAGGAAGCCGAAGCCGATGCCCTCCAGCTTGGCCTCGATCACCTCCTCCTCGGCCTCGGGCACTCCCGCGAGCAGCAGCCGGGAGATGATCCCGGCGGTGAAGGCGCCCAGCAGCATGTCGAGGTCGAGCGAGATCGCGGCGGCGACCATCGCGGCGAGCACCAGCATCACGGTCCGTACGGCGAACTGGCCGGAGGTGCGCAGGGTGCGGCGGATCAGCCGGGTCATCCAGTCCGGGCGCGGCCTGCGGGCGAAGCCGACGGCACTCGCGGTGATCACGGCGAAGGCGCCGAGGATGACCGCCGTCCTCAGCGGGCTGTTGCCGCTGAGCAGTGCGGCAATGGCGATGATCGGCCCGAACTCGCCGACCGCGCCGGTCGCCATGGTCATGGAGCCGAAGGGCGTCGGCAGCACACCGGAGTCCCGCAGGATGGGCAGGATGGTACCCAGTGCCGTGGTGGTGAGTGCGAGTCCGACGAACGCGCCGCTGAGGGCGTTGCGGTTGATCACCGTGCTCGCGCCGAGGGCGACGGCAAGCGAGATCAGCCAGGCGATGCCCGCACGTCTCAGCGGGCCGCCGCGCAGCCGGGCGAAGTCGATCTCGTAACCGGCCAGGAACATCAGCATCGCAAGGCCGAACTGGGAGAGCGCGCCGATCAGGTCCGGCACGCCCGCCCAGTTCAGCACGGCCGGCCCGATCAGTACGCCGAGCAGGATCTCGAACACCACCGTGGGCACGGCCAGCCACCGCTGCAGCCTGTCGGCCAGCAGCGGCGCTGCCAGCGCGCAGGTGGGGATCAGGATCAGCGACTGCGCGTCCACTCCGAGGTCGGCCATCAGACGTCACCGGCCGGACATGTCCGACTGAGGGTCATGTCGGCATGGTGGCACGCCCCTCAGGACCCGACCCCGAAGCCGTGCCGCCGTGTCCTCGGGCCGGAGGGTCCAAGAGTGTCCGCCAGTAGGCAACCCATCAGGACGGGGCATCCCAGGGCCTCGCGCCCCTGGACAGTGCAACCGGCTCCGGTGGGCGCCTACTGGCGGAGCCTCTAAGCAGCCGCCTCGGCCGTCGACCTGGCCATCGGCACATGCAGGTCCTGAAGAACGGCCTGGGCCGCCCGCCGCCCCGACACCAGCGAGCCCTGCACCGTGCTGGTGTCGCGGTGGTCCCCGCAGACGTACAGTCCGGCCAGCAGGCGCACCGGGCGCCGGAAGTTGTGCGGCGGCGGCATCGCGGGCACCGCGTCGGGGACGTGGCGCACACTCAGGAACTCCCAGCCCGAGGTGGACGTCCCGTACAGCTCCGCCAGCCGTCGGCGCACCAGCGGCTCGTACCCGGCGGGGCCGCCCGGCTCGAAGCTTCGGCGTCCGAGCACGGTGGTGGCGATCAGCGCGCGTCCCAGCGGGGCGTACGAGGGGTCCACCTCGCTCAGCACCAGCGAGTGCGAGAGCACCGCCCGCCCGTCGGGCCGGTCGGCGTCCAGCAGCAGCACGGGTTCGCCCAGCGGTGAGCGGTCGGCAGCGTGGTAGTAGGTGGTCACCGGGTGGAAGTCCGGCAGCCTCAGGCCGGGCAGCAGCGTGGCCGCCGACTGGGCGTCGGTGGCGAGCACCACCGCCCGGGCGGTGATGCGTCCGTGCCCGGCGGTCTCGACGCCGTCGGCGGCCACCGCGGTGACCCGGACACCGAGCCGGACGGTCCCGGCCGGGAGCCGTTCGGCCAGCTGCGCGGGCACCGCGCCGGTACCGGCGGCGGGCAGACAGAGCCGACCCCTGGCGTACGAGCGCAGCACCAGGTCGGCGACCCGGCTGCTGGTGCCGAGCATGGGGTCGCTGAGCAGGGCGCCGAGCAGCGGGCGCAGGAAGCCGTCCACCGTACGGGGGGCCAGGCCCCGGTCGGTCAGGGAACGGCCGGCGGTGGTCTCAGGCCGGGTCAGCAGGCGCGGGACGGGGGTGGCGGCGAGTCGGCCGAGGGTGGCGCCGAGCCGGGCCTTGTCGAGCGGGCTGCCCAGCGGGCCACGGGCGGTGGCCTGCCGGGCGGCGGTCTGCTGCGGATCGCCGACCCGGTAGCGACGGCCTCCGCTGTGCACCAGGACGCCGGGCGCGAGCGGACGCAGGTCCAGCCGGTCCAGGTCGAGGCGGCGGCGCGGCTCGGGGAAGTCGGTGTTCAGCAGCCGGCTGCCGTGGTCCAGGCGGAAGCCGTCGAGCTCCCGGGTGGCCATCCGGCCGCCGATCCGCTCGGTCGCCTCCAGCAGCTGGACGGTCAGGCCCCGGCCGGTGAGCGCGCGGGCAGCGGCCAGCCCTGCGAGTCCGGCGCCCACCACGACGACGTCCGGGTCGGACTGCCGACGCGTGCGGCGGGTGAAGTCATGTGCGGGCACGAGTGTGCTCCCTCCCTGGTTCCGGGGGAACCGGCCGACGCAGGCAACGGAGTGCCGGGACACGGTTCGACGATGTGATGCCCCGTCAGTACGGCGATCAGGCAGAGAAGTTCGTTCGAATAAGACGGCTCGACGGGCATCGGTGGGATGCCACGGGGCACGGTCACGGACTGTGTGCCGGAACGGTCGGTTCCTCGGCTCGACGGGCGCGCACGGTCACCAGGGGCGTACAGCGCGCCGTGCGGATGCCACCGTGCGCCCCCTCCGTCCGCCCCGCCCGCCGCCGGACGTACTCCCCTCGGACGCCCCGCCGTCACCCCCATGGGCTAACCCCCGCGCAGCGCAGCTTCGGGGCGCGAGGCCCTGCTTGGTCAACTGTGTGCGCGACTCGGAAGGCCACTCACCGTCAGTCGATCCGCAGGGAGTCCGTTGCACCTCGCGACGCCACACCGGGCCACCCCAGGACCTGCACAGCGCAGGCGTGTTCACGGGTGCGGCCTGCGGAGAGCGGGTGCCTCAGAGCGCCGCCCGCACGGCCGAGTCCACGTCGGGGTGCTGGAAGTGGAAGCCGGCGTCGAGGAGGCGCTTGGGTACGACGCGGTGGCTGCCGATGACCTCCACGGACATGTCGCCGAGCGCCAGCCGGAGCACGGCCTCCGGGACGGGGAACGGCGTCGGCCGCCCGAGCGCCCGCCCCATCGCGGCGGTCAGCTCCCCGTTGGTGACCGGCTCGGGCCCGGTCAGGTTGAACGGGCCGCTGAGGTCCTGGCGGTCGATCACGAAGCGCAGCGCCGCCACCTCGTCGGCCAGCGAGATCACGCTCCAGTGCTGCCTGCCCGAGCCCAGCCGCCCGCCGAGGCCCAGCCGGAAGAGCGGGAAGAGCCGCCCGCCCGCGCCGCCCGCCGCTGACAGCACGAGCCCGGTGCGGGCGTACGCGACCCGGATCCCGGCGTCCTCGGCGGGCCTGGTCGCGGCCTCCCACTCGACGCAGACCTGCGCCAGGAAGTCCTCCCCCGCGGGGGAGTCCTCGTCGATGAGCCGGTCGCCGGTCTGGCCGTAGTAGCCGACGGCGGAGGCGTTCACCAGTACCGTGGGCGGCTGCTTCGCCTCGGCCAGGGCGGCGACGATCGTCTCGGTGCCGAGCACCCTGCTTTCCCGGATCTCCTGCCGGTAGGCGTCCGTCCAGCGCCGGTCACCCACTCCGGCGCCGGCCAGGTTCACCACGGCCTCGACCCCGTCGAGACCGGCCCGGTCGATCTGCATCAGGTGCGGGTTCCAGCCGACCCCGACCGTACCGTCTGCCTGCCTGCCGGTCTTCGCCCGATGGCGGACCAGCCGTACCACCTCGTGCCCGTCCGCCAGCAGAGAGCGGACGAGCGCCGAGCCGATCAACCCCGTGGAGCCTGTCACCGCGATACGCATGGCTCCATCGTCGCAGGTCGGAAATTCCTGGTGGGGGAGGCACTCGCTGATTAGCATGTCGGCCATGCGACCTGACGGTGTGACCATACGACCCGCGCGCGCCGAGGACGGGCCGCAGCTCGCCGTCATCGACCACGCCGCCTGGTCCTGGAACAGCGACGTGATGCCGCAGACCGCCAAGGATGCGGAGTTCTTCCACGAGCGGCGCGCCCCCGAGCAGTACCTGGTCGCCGAGCTCGACGGCCTCGTCGTCGGCTACATCCGCCGGGTGCCGCCCACGCCGCTGCCCAGCAATCAGCACATCCGCCAGATCCAGGGCTTCGCGGTCCTGCCCGAGGCCCGGGGCCGGGGAATCGGCCGGATCCTGCTCGATGCCGTGGTCGCCGCCGCCCGCGCCGACGGCATCCGCCGGATGACCCTGCGCGTGCTCGGCCGCAACGCCCCGGCCCAGCGGCTGTACGAGCGGGCAGGATTCACGGTGGACGGCGTGCTGCCCGGCGAGTTCTTCCTCGACGGCGAGTACGTGGACGACGTTCTGATGGGGCGCAGTCTGCTCGACTGAGTAGCAGTAGCAGTAGCAGTAGCAGTAGCAGTAGCAGCACCAGCACCAGCAGCCGTCGCCCGTCGGCGCGCGGCGCCGTCAACTCCCGTAGCGGACCCACAGCTTGGGGAACCGTTTCGCCATCAGGGCCGAGTCCTCGAAGTCGAACGGCTCGCCCTCGGGGCGGCGCGGCTGCTCGATCCCGAGGTCGGGCAGCGGCAGCCCGGTCAGCTGTTCGTGCGCCTCGTCGGCGGCGTAGCCGAGGTCCTCGGCCTCGCCGTCCTCCTCCTCGTCGAAGTCCGGTACCAGTTCGGCCAGATCGTCGGGCTGGTGCAGTGCGCCCTCGAAGACCTCCCGGCCCTGGCCGATCAGCCAGCAGCGGAAGTAGTCGAAGGTGTCCTCCGAGGCCCCGTCGAGCAGCAGGTGCGCGGCCGCCCAGAGGTCGGTTCGGTAGGCGCGCTGGAAGCGGGCCTCGAAGAGCCGGGCGAAGTCGAGCACATCGTCCGGCGTGAGCTGCGCGAGCCGCTCGACCAGCACCTCCGCCTGGTCGTCGGGGTCGCCGTCGGCCGCGTCCCGGGTCTCGTCGATGAGCTGCCAGAAGTCCGTCTCGTACATCACCGCTCCAGGATCGCCGTTCGCCCGGGCGAATGCATGCGTTGACGCCCCTGCGGAGTGGCGTGGGCCCACCGGCGGCGCCCGGACGGCTCAGGGCGCCGTCGGCACCGCCCGCAGCGGAGCGCCCGGCCCGGTCGTACGCGAGCGCGGGCAGCACCACCGCGGGATCGTCGACCCGTGCCGCCCCGTACGCACAACTCCCGTACGCACAAAGGGCTGTGCCCCGTTCCGTGCGCGCTGAACGCGACGGAACGGGGCACAGCCCCTACGGCTGGCGGCCGATCAGAGGCCGAGGTCGCCCTCGAAGGCGCCCTCTTCCAGGCGGGCCTTGACGGTGCCCAGGAAGCGGGCGGCGTCGGCGCCGTCCACGATCCGGTGGTCGTAGGACAGGGCCAGGTAGACCATGTCGCGGACCGCGATCGTCGTACCGAGCTCGGGGGTCTCCATGACCACCGGACGCTTCACAGCGGCGCCGATGCCCAGGATGGCCACCTGCGGCTGGTTGATGATCGGGGTGTCGAACAGGGCGCCGCGCGAACCGGTGTTGGTGATGGTGAAGGTGCCACCACCCAGCTCGTCCGGGGTGACCTTGTTGTCGCGGGTACGGGCCGCGAGGTCGGCGGTCTTCCGGGCGATACCGGCGATGTTGAGGTCGCCGGCGTTGTGGATGACCGGGACGAGCAGGCCGCGCTCGGTGTCCACCGCGATGCCGACGTGCTCGGCGCCGTGGTAGGTGATGGTGCCCTCGGCCTCGTTGACCTGGGCGTTCACGACCGGGTGGGCCTTGAGCGCCTCGATGGCGGCCTTGACGAAGAACGGCATCGGGGAGAGCTTGACGCCCTCGCGGGCCGCGAAGCCGTCCTTGGCCTTGGCGCGCAGACGCATGATGTTGGTGACGTCCACCTCGACCACGGTGGTCAGCTGGGCCGAGACCTGGAGCGACTCGACCATGCGCTTGGCGATCACCGAGCGCAGGCGGGACATCTTCACCGTGGTGCCACGCAGCGGGGAGACCTCGGCGATGGTGGCCGGGGCCTTCGAAGCGGCGGCCAGTCCAGTCGCGGCAGCGGCGGCCGGAGCCTTGGCGGCCTCGGCGGCGGCCAGGACGTCCTGCTTGCGGATGCGACCGCCGACACCGGTGCCGGTGACGGAGGAGAGGGCCACGTTGTGCTCGGCCGCGAGCTTGCGGACCAGCGGGGTGACGTAGGCATCCGAGCTGTCGGCAGCCGGGGCGGCCGGGGCAGCGGGAGCGGCAACCGGGGCGACCGGGGCGGCGACCGGGGCGACCGGGGCAGCGGCAACCGGAGCCGGAGCCGGAGCCGGAGCCGGAGCCGGAGCAGCCGGGGCGGCCGGAGCCGGAGCAGCCGGGGCGGCCGGAGCGGGCGCCGGGGCAGCGACCGGGGCAGGGGCAGGGGCAGGGGCGGCCGGAGCAACGGCGACCGGGGCCGGAGCAGCCACAGCGGCACCCGCAGCACCGATCAGCGCGAGCTGAGCGCCGACCTCGGCGGTCTCGTCCTCGCCGACCAGGATCTTCACCACGACACCGGCGACCGGCGACGGGATCTCGGTGTCGACCTTGTCGGTGGAGACCTCGAGCAGCGGCTCGTCGACCTCGACGGTGTCGCCCTCGGCCTTCAGCCAGCGGGTGACGGTGCCCTCGGAGACCGACTCGCCCAGGGCGGGGAGCAGGACGGGGGTGGCGTCACCGGCGGGCGCGGCGGCCGGCGCGGCAGCGGCCGGGGCAGCCGGAGCCTCGGCCACGGGGGCCGGAGCGGCGGCGGGGGCCTCGGCGACTGGCGCGGGAGCGGCCGGAGCAGCCTCCGCGACCGGCGCGGCAGCGGCGACCGGGGCGCCGGAGCCGTCGTCGATGATCGCCAGCTCGGCGCCGACCTCGACGGTCTCGTCCTCGGCGACCTTGATCGAGGCGAGGATGCCGGAGGCCGGAGCGGGGATCTCGGTGTCGACCTTGTCGGTCGACACCTCCAGCAGCGGCTCGTCGGCCTCCACGCGCTCACCCTCGGCCTTCAGCCAGCGGGTGACAGTACCCTCGGAAACGCTCTCGCCCAGCGCGGGCAGTGTTACTGAGACCGCCATGGTTTCAGCGACTCCTATCAAGTCTTGCGTACGGGAATGGGGGGAAGTAAGAGCCGCGATCAGTCGTGCGCGTGCAGCGGCTTGCCGGCCAGCGCCAGGTGCGCCTCGCCGAGGGCCTCGGACTGGGTCGGGTGCGCGTGGATGAGCTGCGCGACCTCGGCCGGCAGGGCCTCCCAGTTGTAGATCAGCTGAGCCTCGCCGACCTGCTCGCCCATGCGGGCGCCGACCATGTGGACGCCGACCACGGCGCCGTCCTTCACCTGGACCAGCTTGATCTCACCGGCGGTCTTCAGGATCTTGCTCTTGCCGTTGCCGGCCAGGTTGTACTTGAGCGTGACGACCTTCTCCTTGCCGTACAGCTCCACGGCCTTGGCCTCGGAGATGCCGACGGAGGCCACCTCGGGGTTGGAGTAGGTCACGCGCGGCACACCGTCGTAGTCGATCGGCACCGGCTTGAGGCCGGCCAGCCGCTCGGCGACCAGGATGCCCTCGGCGAAGCCGACGTGGGCGAGCTGGAGGGTCGGGGCGAGGTCGCCGACGGCCGAGATGCTCGGCACGTTGGTGCGCATGTACTCGTCGACCAGGACGTAGCCACGGTCCATGGCGACGCCGTTCTCCTCGTAACCGAGGCCGGCCGAGACCGGGCCGCGGCCGATGGCGACGAGCAGCAGGTCGGCGTCGATCTGCTTGCCGTTCTCGGTGGAGACGCGGACACCGGTCTCGGTGTACTCGACGCCGGAGAAGCGGGCCTTGAGCTCGAACTTGATGCCGCGCTTGCGGAAGGCGCGCTCCAGCAGCTTCGAGGAGTTCTCGTCCTCGAGCGGGACGAGGTGCGGCAGCGCTTCGACGATGGTCACGTCGACGCCGAAGGACTTCCAGACCGAGGCGAACTCGACGCCGATCACGCCACCACCGAGGATGACGGCCGACTTCGGGATGCGGTCCAGCTTGAGGGCGTGGTCCGAGGAGATGACCCGGTCGCCATCAATGGTCAGGCCAGGCAGCGACTTCGGCACCGAACCGGTGGCGAGGACGATGTGGCGGCCTTCGATCCGCTGGCCGTTGACATCCACCGAGGTCTGCGCGGAGAGGCGGCCCTCGCCCTGGATGTAGTGGACCTTGCGCGAGGCCACCAGGCCCTGAAGGCCCTTGTACAGGCCGGCGACGACGTCGTCCTTGTACTTGTGGACACCGTTGATGTCGATGCCCTGGAAGGTGGCCAGGACGCCGAACTCGGCGGCTTCCTTGGTCTCGTCGGCGATCTCTGCCGCGTGCAGCAGTGCCTTGGTGGGGATGCAGCCGCGGTGCAAGCAGGTGCCGCCCAGCTCACCCTTCTCGATCAGCGCAACACTCAGCCCCAGCTGAGCGGCGCGGAGCGCCGCGGCGTAACCGCCGCTTCCGCCTCCGAGAATGACTACGTCGAAAACGGTGCTGGCGTCGTTCGCCACGTCACGTCCTCCATGCAAAGGGGTGCGGTTCGCCGGGCCGGTCACGGTCCGGTGGGGTCGGGAAGCCTTTGTAAGGCGCCCAGTCATGCCGGAAATACATCTTCGCACTTGTTCGCGGCGGCTGATGTCCCGGGCTGCCTCGGCGGGGCCCTATGGACTCGAACGAATGGGCGGAATGTACCGATCGTCTGGGTATCGTCGCAGCTCACAGGGGTGTCGCCGGTCGGATGCGGGAGGCCTCGGCCGATCGTGGACCTGGGCGGTTCCACCGTGCGGAAGAAAGTTTCGCCCCGGGCGAACACGGTCCCACGATGTGACGAACTGTATTACTGGCAGGTAACTCGGAATGCGAAGGGGGTCCGACGCCCAATGGCGTCGGACCCCCTCATGGCTGGCGCCGGGGCGCGGTTCAGGACTTCGCGGTGTCCTCGGCGAAGCGGACCAGGGTGCGGATGGCACTGCCGGTGCCGCCCCTGGGGATGTAGCCGAACGGGGCGCCCTCGTGGAAGGCCGGACCGGCGATGTCCAGGTGCGCCCAGTCGATGCCGTCGGCGACGAACTCCTTCAGGAACAGGCCGGCCACCAGGCCGCCGCCCATCCGCTCACCCATGTTGGCGAGGTCGGCGATGGTGGACTCGACCATGCCCTTGCGCAGGTCCGCCGGGAGCGGCATCGGCCAGGACTGCTCGCCGACCTCCTCGGCGGTGGCGTGCAGCCGGTTGCGCAGCTCGTCGCTGTTGGACATCACACCGAAGGTGCGGTTGCCCAGGGCCATCATCATGGCGCCGGTCAGGGTGGCGACGTCCACGATCACGTCCGGGTTCTCCTCGCCGGCGCGGACGATCGCGTCGGCGAGCACCAGACGGCCCTCGGCGTCGGTGTTGAGGACCTCGACGGTCTTGCCGCCGTACATCTTCAGCACGTCACCCGGGCGGGTGGCCGAACCGGACGGCATGTTCTCCGCCAGGGCGAGCCAGGTGGTGATGTTGACGGCCAGGCCCAGGCGCTTGGCGGCGACCACGGCGGCGAACACGGCGGCGGCGCCGGACATGTCGCACTTCATGGTCTCGTTGTGGCCGGCCGGCTTCAGCGAGATGCCGCCCGAGTCGTAGGTGATGCCCTTGCCGACGAAGGCGAGGGTGGCCTTGGCCTTGGGGTGGGTGTAGGAGATCTTCACCAGGCGGGGCGGGTTGTCCGAGCCGGTGCCGACGCCCAGGATGCCGCCGAAGCCGCCCTTGGTCAGCGCCTTCTCGTCCAGCACCTCGACCTTGAGGCCGTGCTCCTTGCCGGCCGCCTGGGCGATCGCGGCGAAGGACTTCGGGTTGAGGTCGTTCGGGGCGGCGTTGATCAGGTCGCGGGCGCGGTTGATCTCCTCGCCGATCGCCGCGGCGCGCTCGACGGCGGCCTTGACGTCCTTGCTGCCCTTGCGGTCGGTCAGCAGGACCAGCTCGCCGACCGGAGCCTTGCCGTTCTCGGAGACCTTGTACGTGGTGTAGCTGTACGAACCGAGCAGGCCGCCGAGCGCGACCGCCTCGAACTCCTCGGCCGAGGCGGCCGGGAGGGCCAGCGCGGCCTTCTTGACACCGGACAGGGTGCGGGCGGCGACACCGGCCGCGCGGCGCAGCGCCTCCTGGCCGTAGCCCTCGTCGGAGGGCTCGCCGAGGCCGACGGCCAGGATCAGGGCGGCCTTCAGGCCGGCGGGGGAGGGGAGCTTGACCGACTCGCCCTCGGCGCCGGTCGCGCCCAGGGTGCTGAGGACCTCGGCCAGCTTGCCCTCGAACGCCTCGGCCACGGCCTCGGCGCCGGGGGCCACCACGAGGCCCTTCGGGCCCTTGCCCACGCCGATCACCAGGGCGTCCGCGCGCAGCGAGGCGGCGGAGGAGGTGCTCACAGACAATGCAGTCACGTAAATGAGTCCTGTTCTTTCGCGGTCCACAGCCGGGTACGGCACCGGTGCCGCACCGGCATAACCCCGGCGTGCTCCGCTGGAACAGGGCGCAGGGCTACGGTGCTCCCCCGCATGGTAGTCCGCATGGTGGGATCACGCCGCCCTCGGTACCGGCGCCGTCCTGTGCCGAACGGGTGCCGCTGGTCTCGCGATCGGCCCCCGTCGGCCCAGCGGGCGGACCGGTCGGCAGCCTTGACGTATCGTCACAATTCGGTCAGGGCCAGGGTGAGCAGGGCCGCAGTGGCCGCTGTCTCGGCCAGTGCGCCGAGTACGTCCCCGGTGATGCCGTCGAACCTCCGTACACAGCGTTTCAGCAGCAGCCGGGAGGCGAGGAGGCCGAGCAGCAGTGCACCCGGGTAGCGGAGTGCCGCCCAGCCGTCCGCCCAGGCAGCCGCGCCGAGGGCGAGTGCGGCGAGCGCGGAGACGGCGAGTGCCCCGGTGCGGGGCACGGTCGCGGCGACCATCGCGCCCAGGCCGCCGGGCCGGGCGGCGGGCACCGACCGCAGGCAGCCCCAGGCCAGCGCACAGCGGGCGGCCACGGCGGCGGTGACGACGGCCAGGGCGCCGTGCTGCAGGGAACCGGTGAACTGCCCGGCCAGGGCGGTGATCTGGGTCAGCAGAGTCAGCACGAGGGTGAGTACGCCGAACGGGCCGATGTCCGACTGCTTCATGATGCGCAGGGCGTCCTCGGACGGTTTCCCGCTGCCGAGCCCGTCGGCGACGTCGGCCAGACCGTCCAGGTGCAGCCCCCGGGTGAGCCAGGCCGGTACGGCGACGGCCGCCACCGCCCCGAGCAGACCGCCCGCGCGCCAGCCGACCACCGCCCCGGCACCCGCCGCGAGGGCCCCGAGGACCAGCCCGACCAGTGGAGCGCAGAGCATCGCCCGCCCCGCCGCCGCCCGGTCCCACCGCTCGACCCGCACCGGAAGCACCGACAGGGTCCCGAAGGCGAACCGCACCCCCTCCGCCCACGACGCACCGTCCACCCGTGCCGCCCCGGCCTCTGCCGACCGCTGATCCGCGGGGCCCTCGGGCGGTACTGCGTCAGATGTGGATCGAGGCAACGGCTTGGGTCCTGTCCCGCGGATCAATGGTCGGCCGAGCAGCGGACGCGGGGCTTCGCCCACCTCCGTGGAGCACTGCTCGCGCGGCAACTGTGCAGTACGTCAGGGGCGCGGGGACTGCGCGGATGCACTGGCCGAGCAGGGCCCGGGCCCCTGAGGCACTGCACAGTTGCCGTCCGTGGAGCGGGCCTAGCCCCGGCTCAGCAGCTCCGCTGCGGTGGGCAGGCGCGGTGGCTCCTTCGGCGCGGCGGCTGACCGGGTGATCGCCAGCACCTCGGCGGGTTCGGCCAGGGTGTCGGAGGCGGCCTGGAGCAGCGGCAGGGCCAGCAGTGCGCCCACGCCCTCGCCCATCGAGACGCCCAGGTCCTGAAGCGGCGTCAGGGTCAGCCGGTCGTACGCCTTCGCCTGGGCGGGCTCACCGGTGGCCTGTCCGGCCCGCCACCACTCGGGGGCCCGGAACGCGATCCGCTGCGCGACCAGCGCGCAGGCGGCCGACACCACACCGTCCAGCACCACCGGCAGCCTGCGCACGGCGGACTGCAGCAGGAAGCCGGTGATCGCCGCGAAGTCCGCGCCGCCGACCGCCGCGAGCAGCGCCAGCTGGTCGCCCAGTACGGGGCGGGCCCGGCGCAGCGAGTCGCGTACGGTCGCGCACTTGACCATCCACACCCGGTCGTCGATGCCGGAGCCGCGCCCGGTCACCGCCGCCGCGTCGGTGCCGCAGAGCGCGCCGATCAGTACGGCGGCGACGGTGGTCGAGCCGGCCCCGAGGTCGCCGAGCACCACCAGGTCCGTCCCGGCGTCGGCCTCCTCGTCGGCGATCGCCATGCCGATCTGGAAGGCGCGGGCGGCCTCCTCGGGGCTGATCGCGTTCTCCGCGTCGATCCGGCCGGAGCTGCGGCGTACCCTCCGGTGCTCCACCTCGGCCGGGAAGGTCCCGGGGGCGGCGTCGACGGCCATGTCGACGACCCGCACCTCGGCGCCGTAGCGGTGGGCCAGCACGGCGACGGGGGCGGTGCCGTCGAGCACCGCGTGCACCCGCTGTTCGGTGCTGGGGCTGCCGGGCCGCGAGACGCCGAGCGAGGCCACGCCGTGGTCGCCCGCGAAGAGCAGCACCTTGGCGGCGGACAGCGGCTGCACCGGCGATCTGCCCTGTACCGAGGCCAGCCAGCTGCCGAGTTCCTCCAGCTGCCCGAGGCCGGTGCGCGGCTTGTCGAGCTGCTGCCAACGCT
Source organism: Kitasatospora sp. GP82 (assembly GCF_029892105.1). Taxonomy (GTDB): domain Bacteria; phylum Actinomycetota; class Actinomycetes; order Streptomycetales; family Streptomycetaceae; genus Kitasatospora. Next base: position 30,488 of record NZ_JARZAJ010000046.1, read on the forward strand.
CCTCGGCGGCTCGGCGGGCGCTCTCGTCAGGGCGCTCGACGAGTGAGGAGAAGGTATCGAGATCCACGGTGGTGTCCATCGAGCGGAAATCTACACGGCACCGGCCGCCACGCGGTGGCTGCCCTCACAGCCCGCCGCTCCTTCACCCACCCCTCAATCGGCAGAGGTTCTTGGACCGACCGGCAATAGGGAGCGCGGGTGGAGGACCCGCGCTCCCTATTGCCGGTCGGCCTCAGCCCGCCGCAGGCTTGACGGTCAGCACCTGCCCGGCGACCACCAGCAGGACGCGCTCCGAGGCGTCCGCCACCGCCATGTTGAGCCGTCCCAGGGTGTCCCTGAAGCGCCGCCCGGCGGCGGTCGCGGGGACGACTCCCATGCCGACCTCGTTGCTGACCGCGATCACCTGGCGTCGCGTCAGCCGCCAGGACTCGGCCAGCTCGTCACAGCGCTGCTGTACCACCCGCTCGCCGCCGTCGGCCCAGACCGCGTCGTCCCAGGCGCCGCACTCGTCCATCACGGCGGTCAGCCACAGCGCCAGACAGTCGATCAGGACCGGTGCGCCGTCCTCCGGGTCGCCGAGTACGGCCACCAGCTCACAGGTCTCCGCCGTACGCCAGCTCGCGGGCCGCCGCTCGCGGTGCAGTGCGACCCGCTGGGCCCACTCCTGGTCGCCGTCGCGGGTGCCGCCGGTGGCGACGTAGAGCACGTCCTCGTACGGGGCGAGCAGCTGCTCGGCGCGGGTGGACTTGCCGGAGCGGGCGCCGCCGAGGATCAGGGTGCGGGGGAGTGCCATGGCCCACATCCTGCCTGACGAGGCATGAGGGCGAGCCGGCCGGGCACGCTAGTGTGCGCAACGGCAACGCGGTGCACGGCAGTAACGCGGCGCACGACAGCGAAGTGTCCGATGGTGATGGCCCGAGGCGGGAGGAGCCCGGCATGGTGTTCACATGGCGGTACGAGAAGGCGGACGGAACCCTGGTCACCCCGCCCGGTGAGCAGGAGGAGTTCTCCAGCCAGGGCGACGCGGAGTCCTGGATCGGCGAGGCGTGGAAGCAGCTGCTGGAGGACGGCGCCGACCAGGCCGCGCTACTGGACGACGGGCGCGAGATCTACACGATGAGCCTGCACGCCGAGTGACCATCGGGGGCGCGGGACAGCCGTTCCGCGCTCTCAGGGCGCGCCCTGCGCGGCCTAGTGGGCTTTCGCGCCGATGACGTGCAGCAGCGACGCCACCCGCCGGTACGGGTCCTCGCGTCCGGCCCGTTCCTCGGCGTCCAGCAGTTGGGCCAGCTGCCGCCCGTCCACCGGCGCGGCCTCCTCCGGCGTGCCGTCGGTGAACACCCGCACGCCGTACCAGTGCCGCAGTGGTACCGATATCCCGGCCAGCGTGGTGGCCAGGTCGGCGAGGTGGTCGGCGCGGGCGGGCCGGCCGAGCTGGTCGGTGTAGCGGGGACTGTCGAAGGCGTGCAGCGCTGCCCGCCAGTCGCCGGCGAGGCCGGGGCGCATGGCGAGCGCGTCCGCGTTGCGCACCAGCAGCGACAGGACGCCGCCGGGGGCGAGCATCCGGGCCAGCGAGGCGAGCATCGGGTCCGGGTCGGGCAGGTACATCAGGGCGCCGTGGCAGAGCACCACATCGAAGCTGCGCGGCCCGAACCAGCGACCGCACTGGTGCCCGTCCCCGCCCAGCAGCCGCACCCGCTCGCGCACCTCGGGCGGTTCGGCCGCCAGCGCGGCCTGGGCGGCGCCGAGTGTGACCGGGTCCGGGTCGAGACCGGTGACCAGGTGGCCCGCCCGGGCGAGGCGCAGTCCCTGGGTGCCCTGGCCGCAGCCGACGTCCAGTACGCGCAGGGCCGTCCGTCCGGCCAGCTGCTCGGCGAGCTGCCGGGCGACCAGCTCCTGCCGGACCAGGTTGCGCAGCCCGCCCTGGCTCTGAAGCCAGGACATCCCCGGCTGTCCGACCGGCCGGGTGACCGGCAGCCGGTCGTGCCCGCCCGCCCCCTGACCGGGCAGCGCACCGGGCGCGGCGGCGGGCAGCGCACCCGGCAGCGCGCCGGGCACGGGATACAGACCGGGCCCCTCCGGCCAAGCGGGAGAGGCCCAGTACGACTGCGGCTCAGCCGCCTCGGCGGTCAGGGCCGCTCGCCCCGCTTGACCTTCGGCTTGGGCAGCCGCAGGCGCCGCATCTGCAGGGTGCGCATCAGCGCGTACGCGACCGCGCCACGGGTGTTCTCGTTCGGGAAGCGCTCGGCCAGGGCCTTGCGCAGGCCGAGGCCGAGGCGGACGAAGTCCAGGATGACCATGACGAAGAACAGCAGGAACAGCATGGTGGAGATCAGCTGCAGCGTCGGCACCTTCATGATGCTGAGGACCAGCACGACGACGGCGTACGGCAGGAAGAACTCGGCCATCGACCAGCGAGAGTCGACGTAGTCACGGGCGAAGCGTCGCACCGGGCCCTTGTCACGGGCCGGCAGGGCGCGCTCGTCGCCCTCCAGCAGCGCCGTGCGCTGCTTCTCCCGCTCGATGCGCATCCGCTCGCGGGACTGGCGGGCAGCCTCCTTGCGGTCCTTGGGAACGCTCACCCGGCTGCGGCGGCCGGCCTCGGCCTGGCTGCGCTTGGGGGTGGGGCGGCCCTTCGGCGCCTCGGGGTGGCGGGGGGTCGTCTCGTCCTGCTCGGCCACTGCGGTGGCGGAGGAGGCATCATCTGAGCGGCGTCGGAACACACCACCAGCGTACGTGCTGGCAAACGCCTTGTTGCCGCGCTGTTGGACCCAAACCGATATCGAATCCGGCACAGGGCCTCCACACCTGCCCCTTACGGGAACCCCTACCCGCGGTGGATCATGAACCAGGGCGGTATCCACCCTTGGGATGAGGCTCCGGTGGCGAGAGCTGTAGCAGTCTTGTAGCGGGCAGGTGCACTGCGTGCAGTAGCCCGCTGCACCTACACTCAAGGTTGTCAGCACGAGACGGAACCGCAGGCCCGAGAAGGGGGCACCCGAGGCCCATGAGCGACGGAATCATGAAGCGTATGGGGCTGATTTTCCGCTCCAAGGCGAACAAGGCCCTGGACCGGGCAGAGGACCCGCGCGAGACGCTCGACTACTCCTACCAGAAGCAGCTCGAACTGCTGCAGAAGGTCCGCAGGGGTGTCGCCGACGTGGCCACCTCGCGCAAGCGCCTGGAGCTCCAGCTGACGCAGCTGCAGCAGCAGTCCGCCAAGTACGAGGACCAGGGCCGCAAGGCGCTCTCGTTGGGCCGTGAGGATCTCGCCCGTGAGGCCCTGAGCCGCAAGGCCAACCTCCAGTCCCAGATCACCGACCTGGAGACGCAGTACCAGCAGCTGCAGGCCGAGGAGGAGAAGCTCACGCTCGCCTCCCAGCGCCTGCAGGCCAAGGTGGACGCCTTCCGTACCAAGAAGGAGACCATCAAGGCCACCTACACCGCCGCCCAGGCCCAGACCCGGATCGCGGAGTCCTTCTCCGGGATCTCGGAGGAGATGGGCGACGTCGGCCTGGCCATCCAGCGGGCCGAGGACAAGACCGCCCAGATGCAGGCGCGCGCCGGTGCGATCGACGAGCTGCTCGCCTCGGGTGCGCTCGACGACGCCAGCGGCCTGGGCCGCAAGGACGACATCGAGGCCGAGCTGGAGCGGGTGGCCGGTGGCAACGACGTCGAGCTGGAGCTGGCCCGGATGAAGGCGGAGCTGACGGGCGGCAGCCCGGCCTCGGCCCCGCAGGCGATCGAGCAGGGCAAGCAGACCGCCACCCCGCAGGACACGCCCCCCACCATCAACTACAAGAAGTGACCTGAGCCGCAACGACCGAGCTGCAACGACACAGGGAGACGCACCGGCATGATCATGAGGGTCATGGGTGAGGGGCAGTTCCGGGTGGGAGACGACCACCTGAACCACCTGAACCAGCTCGACGACGAGCTGCTCACCGCGCTGGAGGCGGGGGACGAGGAACACTTCAGGGCCGCGCTGGGCAAACTGCTCGATGCGGTGAAGCAGTACGGAACCCCACTGCCGGACGACGCGCTGGAGCCGTCCGATCTCATCCTTCCGAATGTCGAGGCGACGATCGCCGAGGTCACCGAGATGCTGCGGAGCGAGGGAGACGGGCTGATCCCCGGTCTCCCGGAGTAACGGCTGACACAGCAAAGGGCGGGCTCCCCGAGCGGGGGCCCGCCCTTTGGCGTGCGGACTACGGCAGGGCCAGCATCCGGTCCAGCGCGGCCTTGGCGTACTTCTCGGTCTCCGGGTCCACGGTGATCACGTTCGGCACCCGGCCCTCGACCAGCGACTCCAGCGCCCAGACCAGGTGCGGGAGGTCGATCCGGTTCATGGTCGAGCAGAAGCAGACCGTACGGTCCAGGAAGACGATCTCCTTGTCCGGGTGCGCCTTGGCCAGGCGGCGGACAAGGTTCAGCTCGGTGCCGATGGCCCACTTGGAACCGGGCTCGGCGGCGTCCAGTGCCTTGATGATGTACTCGGTCGAGCCGACCATGTCCGCGGCGTTGACCACCTCGTGCTTGCACTCGGGGTGCACAAGCACGGTCACGCCGGGGATCCGCTCGCGGACCTCGTTCACCGAGTCCACGCTGAAGCGGCCGTGCACCGAGCAGTGCCCGCGCCAGAGGATCATCCTGGCGTTCCGCAGCTGCTCGGCGGTCAGACCACCGTTCGGCTTGTGCGGGTTGTAGAGCACGCAGTCGTCCAGCGAGAAGCCCATCTCCAGCACGGCGGTGTTGCGCCCGAGGTGCTGGTCGGGCAGGAAGAGCACCTTCTCGCCCTGTTCGAAGGCCCACTCCAGGGCGCGCTTGGCGTTGGAGGAGGTGCAGATGGTGCCGCCGTGCTTACCCGTGAACGCCTTGATGTCGGCCGAGGAGTTCATGTACGAGACCGGGACGGTCACGTCCGCTATCCCGGCCTCGGTCAGCACGTCCCAGCACTCGGCGACCTGCTCGGCGGTGGCCATGTCGGCCATCGAGCAGCCGGCCGCCAGGTCGGGCAGCACGACCTGCTGGGCCTCACTGGTCAGGATGTCCGCCGACTCGGCCATGAAGTGCACACCACAGAAGACGATGTACTCGGCCTCCGGGCGGGCGGCGGCGTCACGGGCCAGCTTGAAGGAGTCGCCGGTGACATCGGCGAACTCGATCACCTCGTCGCGCTGGTAGTGGTGGCCCAGGATGAAGACGCGGTCGCCGAGCGCGGCCTTGGCGGCGCGGGCGCGCTCGACAAGGCCGGGGTCGGAGGCGGCGGGCAGGTCGCCGGGGCACTCGACACCGCGCTCGCTGTTCGGGTCGGCCTGGCGGCCGAGCAGCAGCAGCGCGAGGGGCGTCGGGTCGGGGTCGACGCCGTAGGTCTCTGTGGTGGTGGTCACGGGCGGGTGCCCTCCTGTGCGGCCGATCGGTTTCAATCAGCCTTCTCGTCTATCTGACGCTATTGATGATAACCGGTTAGCGTCACTCTGACGATGGCCATCGTGTCGATGTGATGAGAACCGCTCACCGGTATGGCAGCTTCCCGGGGTCTGTCCGGCGTGGCCGGATTGATACCGGAGCGTGATCGCGTTGGCTGGTGCCATGAAGGCAATCGCGATCAGGCAGTACGGCGGCCCCGAGGTCGTCGAGTACACCGAACTCCCCGATCCCAAGGTGGGCCCTGACTCGGTGCTGGTGCGAGTGAAGGCCGCCGGGGTCAACCCCGTGGACTGGAAGATCCGTGAGGGGTACCTGGACGGGATGCTGGACGTCCACTTCCCGCTGATCATGGGCTGGGACCTGGCCGGGGTGGTCCAGGCGGTCGGCGGCGCGGTCACCGAGTTCAGGCCCGGCGACGAGGTGATCGGCTACGTCCGCAAGGACTCGGTGGAGCACGGCACCTACGCCGAGTTGGTCTCCGCGCCGGTCCGTACGCTCGCGCTCAAGCCCGCCGCCCTCGGCTGGGCTCAGGCCGGGGGCCTCCCACTGGCCGGACTCACCGCCTACCAGGGGCTGGTCAGGGCACTCCGGGTGCAGGCGGGGGAGACCGTGCTGATCCATGCGGCGGCGGGCGGCGTGGGCAGCCTGGCGGTCCAGATCGCCAAGGCCCTCGGCGCCCGGGTGATCGGCACCGCGAGCGAGCGCAACCACGTCTATCTGCGCAACCTCGGCGCCGAGCCGGTGGCGTACGGGGAGGGCCTGGCCGACCGGGTCAGGGCGCTCGCCCCCGGGGGAGTGGACGCGGCGTTCGACCTGATCGGCGGCGGGGCCGTGGACGTCTCGCTCCGCCTGGTCGCCGACCCGGCCCGGATCGCCTCGATCGCCGACTACGGCGTGGTCGCCAAGGGCGGCCGGTACGTCTTCGTCCGCCCGGACGCGGCCGACCTCGCCGAACTGGCCCGCCTGGCCGACGAGGGGAGGCTCACCGTACCGGTGGCCTCGACCTTCCCGCTGGCGCAGGCGGCCAGCGCCCAGGCACTGAACGCCGAGGGCCGGACCAGGGGCAAGATCGTCCTCCTGGTGGACTGATTAAGACTTTTCGCCAGAATATGGCGGTGTGACGTTTCTGCGGACACCACTGCGGAACCGTCCCACCACCCATCCGCCGCCCGGCCGGCACCCCCTGTCGGCGGCGCAGCCCGCCGCCCATCCCGCGACGGACGACCAGAGCCGCACGACACCCGTGGAGCCACCACCCATGAGCACGCACCGACCGGCAGACCTCGGCGGGGCGTCGCTGCTGGACGAGACCGACCGACTGCTGCTGGAACACCTCAGCCGGGACGGCCGGGCCTCCTACGCCGAGATCGGCCTGCTCGCCAACCTCTCCGCCACCGCCGTCCGCCGCCGGATCGACCGGCTGCGGGCCCGAGGCGTCGTCCGCGGCTTCACCGTGGTGCTCGACCCCGCCCTGCTCGGCTGGCGCACCGAGGCGTTCGTCGAGATCTACTGCCGCGCCCGCACATCCCCGGAGGAGCTGCTGGCCAGCCTGCGGCAGTTCCCCGAGGTGGTCGCCGCCTGGACGGTGACCGGCGACCCGGACGCCCTGGTGCACCTGAGAGCCGCCGACACCCGCCACCTGGAAGCCGTCATCGAACGCATCCGCAAGGAACCCGGCGTCCAGCGCAGCCGCAGCTCAGTGGTGCTCTCCCAGCTGATCGGCTAGCCCGTCCGAAGCAACCGGGCGCAGGAATCCTGCGTTCGACCTCCCGAACACGCCCGAATCCTGCCTGACCAGCCCCGTTCCGACGCGCGCGGCGACCGGGCCGCTGCCTACGCTGATCATGTCCGGACGGCCCCACGCGCCCCGGGCCTCCCTGACACCCCACAGCGAGAGGGACACCCGTGTCCGCAGCCCCGAACCGCATGCACCGGCCCGACAACGAACTGGTCGACCTGGTATTCGACTACATGCGCGAGCGGCTGCAGTACGACCCCGTGCCGCTCGACCACCCGGGTGACGGCGAGCACCTGCGCAGCCACCTGGCAGGCCTGCTCAACGAGCACGGCAACAACGCGGCCGACGTGCTCAAGCTCTACGACCACGAGCTCTCCCGGGCCGTCATCTCCGCCGACAGCCCGCGCTACCTCTCCTTCATACCCTGCGCCCCGACCAAGGCCGCGCTGCTCTTCGACATGGTGGTCTCCTGCGCCTCCCTGCAGGGCATCTCCTGGCTGGAGGCGGCCGGTGCCATCGCCGCCGAGAACCAGGTGCTGCGCCTCATCGCCGACCGCGCGGGCCTGCCCGAGACGGCCGGTGGCACCTTCGTCTCCGGCGGCTCGGCGGGCAACCTCTCCGCCCTGGTCGTCGCCCGCGACGTGGCCCGCCGCAAGCTCGGCGTGGGCCCGGAGGCCCGGCTGCGGATCGCCGTCGCGGACCAGGTCCACTCCTCGGTCAAGAACACCTTCAACATCATCGGTGTCGAGGCATTCGTGGTCCCGACCGTCGACCGCCGCTTCACCGGCGAGGCCCTGCGGGCAGCCCTGGCCGCGGACCCGACCCCCGAGACGGTGATCGCCGTCGTCGGTACCGCCGGCACCACCAACGAGGGCATCGTCGACGACCTCCAGGGCCTGTCCGAGGTCACCCGCGAGCGCGGCCTGTGGTTCCACGTGGACGGCGCGTACGGCGGCGCCGGACTCTTCGCCCCCTCGGTGCGCGAGCGCTACAACGGCGTCGAGCACGCCGACTCCTTCGTGGTCGACCCGCACAAGTGGCTGTTCGCCCCGTTCGACTGCGCCGCGCTGATCTACCGCAACCCCCAGCTGGCCCGCGCCGTGCACACCCAGGACGCCTCCTACCTGGACGTGCTGCACACCGAGGGCGACGAGTGGAACCCCACCGACTACGCCTACCACCTGACCCGGCGCGCGCGCGGCCTGCCGCTCTGGTTCTCGCTGGCGGTGCACGGCACCCAGGCGTACACGGACGCGATCGAGGAGGGCCTGAAGCTGGCCCAGGAGACCGCCCAGGTGATCCGGGACACCGAGCACCTGGAACTGCTGCACGACCCGCAGCTCTCCGCAGTCTGCTTCCGCCGCAAGGGCTGGACCAACGACGACTACTACCGCTGGTCGCAGCAGCTGCTCGCGGACCAGATCGGCTTCGTCACCCCGACCGGCTGGGACGGCGAGACCGTCGCCCGCTTCGCCTTCCTCCACCCGGGCACCACCATGGAGATGGTCCAGGAGATCCTCGACACCATGGCGTGACCACCCCCTCCCGCGCCCCTGTTGCGTTCACGCTTGCGTCAGAGGAAGCCCGCGCTGGGGATGTACGGCGCGGGCGGCCGCATCCCCCGCAGCGCCAGGTAGCCCCGGGTCTGCAGGCTGAGGCCCAGCTCCAGACCGACATCGACGGCCCACTCCTGCTCGGCGGTGAGGAAATCCACCACAGCCTCCTCCCCGTCGGGCACTCGGGCCAGCGCCTCCCGCAGCAGCCGGGTCGCGATCCGCTTGGAGGTCGCCGCGAGCAGCCTGACCCGGCCACCGTTCCGATAGCAGTAGCCGCTGCCCGCCAGGGTGTCCGCGATCAGCAGGTCCTCGTAGTGGGCCAGCATGTACTCGTGGTCGATCCCGTGCGCCGAGCCGCGCAGCCGCCGGTCGACCGAGTCGAGCAGATGCAGGTGGGTCGCATTACCGGGGTGCACCGGGATGTCGCCAGGGTCGAGCAGCCCGGAGCGGTCCACCTTCCCCCTGAGCGCCATCGCCGGGTGCAGCGTGAACCCGGCGCGACGGTAGCGGCGGGCGGCCGCCGGGGACGGAGAGGCGCACAGCATCCCGCGCAGGCAGCCCCGCCCGTACGCCGCCGCGCGGTCCAGCAGGAGTCGGCCGACCCCCTTGCCCTGCGCGCTCGGCAGCACCACGAACAGCGAGAGCAGCCACACCCCCTCGCGCCGCATCGACAGGGCCGCACCGACGGCCTCGCCGTCCTGCTCGGCGATCCAGCAGCCCTCGGGATCGGACTGGACCAGATGCCGGGTACGGGCCAGCTGCTGCGCGGTGGCGCGCTCGTCGTCCGGTTCGGTCCCGGCGATCCCGAGCAGGTCCCCGAAGCTGGCCCGGGCGATGCACTGCACGGCGAGCGCGTCGGCCGGGGTGTCCTGGAGCTGACGAATGATCACGCCTTCCATCCTGGCCGTCCGGGTCGCCGTCCGGTACCGCTTTGCCCGGATCGGACGCTCACCAAGTACCCGGGGTGTGCGAGCATGGGTGCGTGGGGAGTCGGCTGTTCGAGCCGCTCTCCGACAGGACCACCGACCGGAAATGAATCCGGGAGGCCGCTGGTTGGCACTGGCGGCACATTGTCGTCACAGACCGGGAGTAAGCATGACCGTCCAGGACGAGACCACTGTCGAGAGTGGCATCCTCCTCACCGATGCCGCGGCGGCCAAGGTCAAGGGCCTGCTTGAGCAGGAGGGCCGTGAGGACCTCGCGCTGCGCGTGGCCGTGCAGCCGGGTGGTTGCTCCGGCCTGCGCTACCAGCTGTTCTTCGACGAGCGCTCGCTCGACGGCGACGTCGTCAAGGACTTCGGCGGCGTCAAGGTCGTCACCGACCGGATGAGCGCCCCGTACCTGGGCGGTGCAACGGTCGACTTCGTCGACACCATCGAGAAGCAGGGCTTCACCATCGACAACCCGAACGCCACCGGCTCCTGCGCCTGCGGCGACTCGTTCAGCTAAGCCTCGCGGTAGCTGGAACGGCGGCGGCCCCCGGGTGATCCCGGGGGCCGCCGCCGTTGTCCCTGCCGCTGTCGCCGTCGCCGGGGCGCACCGCTACTGCGGGCCGCCGATCGGGGGCGGGTCCATCGACAGGGTCTGTCCGGTGGCGATGTCGACCACCTTGCGGCCGGCCAGCGGCTGGCTCAGCTTGGCGGTCACCGAGTTGCGCTTGGCGAGGGCCGGGCACTCCTGGCCGCGCGGAGCCGTCTGGGTGACCACCACCCGGACGTCCACCTCACCCTGCTTGGACTCGTCCGCCTTCAGGCCGTACTTGTCGCAGACGCCGCTGTAGAACCAGACCGTCAGCTGGTCGTCCTGCGCCTGGTAGGCGAGCGCGGGCAGCTTGACCGGCGCGGGTTCGCCGACGGCGATGCCGGGACCGCTCGGCGAGGTACTCGGCGCCGGGGTCGGGCTCGCACTCGGGGCGGGGGCCGCGGCGGAGGACGCCGCCGTGGTGGGCGAGGGACTCGCCGGGGTGCCGACGGCCGTGTCCGAGGCCGAGGTGGATCCCTTGGGCCCGCATGCGGCGACCGCGCCTATGGCAAGCATCAGTCCGGCCAGGGCTGTCGCCCGTCGCCGAGCTCGCCCGCGCACGGTCCTGACCGGTACGACTGAGGTGTTCTCGTCCATGCTCCGACTTCCTCCCGAGGGCTCGCGCTCCGCCACCAAAGCGGCGCTGCGCGGATCTGACGTGCCCCGGGCGAATCCGGTTCCCAGGCCCTGTCCGGCCGCTCCTGGCGGGCGGACAGGGCCTGCCGAAAGTGCGGCTCAGCTCCCGTACTCGGCCATGTCGGCCACCAGCAGCTGGGCGCGCGCGGGCACCGAGACCCCGGACGGGCGGGCGGCGTCCGCGCTCTGCGGCGCAATGCCCAGCGGCGGCCAGAACCGGCCGAGCCGCCGGGAGGAGCTGACCAGGGCGTCGAGGGACTCGGCCTCGACATCACCCGTCCAGGAGCGGGCGGCGGGCCGGGGTGCGGCGGGCCGCAGAGCAGGCGGGTTGGGCATCATCGGTCTCATCGCTCCGATCGCCGAGCCGTGGCGACACTGCCACGGACCTGAGGGCCAGACGTCCCCCCTGACTGCGACCCTAGGACGCCTCCGGGCCCCAAGCCAGAGCTACCCCGGGGTAGTACTCGTACGAGTGGCCGAATAGCCGGTTCAGGCACCGGGGTGTCGCCGGGTACCGTTGGAGGGTTCTGTCAACAGTTTTCCCGGCCCATGCCACCTGAGGAGACCTTCGTGCGCATCGCCGTCGCCGGCTCGATTGCCACCGACCACCTGACGACCTTCCCGGGGCGCTTCGCCGACCAGCTGGTCGCCGAGCAGCTGCACACGGTTTCGCTGTCGTTCCTGGTGGACACCCTGGACATCCGCCGCGGCGGGGTGGCCCCGAACATCTCCTTCGGCATGGGTGTGCTCGGCCTGCGCCCGATCCTGGTCGGCGCGGCCGGGGCGGACTTCCACGAGTACCGCAGCTGGCTGCAGCGCAACAACGTCGACACCGACTCGGTGCACATCTCCGAGACCCGGCACACCGCACGCTTCATGTGCACCACGGACCAGGACCACAACCAGATCGCCTCCTTCTACACGGGTGCGATGGCCGAGGCCCGCAACATCGAGCTCAAGCCGATCGCCGACCGCGTCGGCGGCCTTGACCTGGTCCTGATCGGTGCCGACGACCCGGCCGCGATGGTGCGGCACACCCAGGAGTGCCGCACCCGCGGCTACGCCTTCGCCGCCGACCCCTCGCAGCAGCTGGCCCGCCTGGAGGGCGACGACATCCGCGAGATCGTGGACGGCGCCGCGTACCTGTTCACCAACGAGTACGAGGCCGCGCTGATCGAGTCCAAGACCGGCTGGAACTCGGACGAGATCCTCCGCCGGGTCGGCACCCGGATCACCACGCTGGGCGCCAAGGGCGTCCGGATCCAGCGCCAGGGCGAGCCGGACGTCACCGTCGGCTGCCCCGTCGAAGAGCGCAAGGCCGACCCGACGGGCGTCGGCGACGGTTTCCGGGCCGGCTTCCTGGCGGGCCTGTCCTGGGGCCTCGGCCTGGAGCGCGCCGCCCAGCTCGGCTGCATGCTCGCCACCCTGGTGATCGAGACCGTCGGCACCCAGGAGTACGAGCTGCGCCACGGCCACTTCCTGGAGCGCTTCGCCGTGGCCTACGGCGACGACGCCGCCGCCGAGGTCCGCGCCGAGCTGGTCAAGTAGGGCATCGGTCGGCCGGGACGCCCAGGGGCGCCTCCCGGCCGACCGGGTCAGCCGACCCTTCGGACCAGGTAGACCGAGCCCCGGTCGCGCCCGTAGTCGGCGGCCGGGGCTTCGCCCAGGTACTCCTGCCCGCGCATCTCGCACCAGGCCGGGATGTCCAGCCGGGCAGCCTCGTCGTCGGCGAGCACCGCGACCGTTCCGCCCACGGGCACCTCGCCGATCCGTTTGGCCAGCTCGATCACCGGCAGCGGACACCGTTTGCCGAGGGCGTCCAGCACCAGCGTGTCCTGCACGGGCTCGGGGGCCGGCAGATCAAGCCCCAGCGGCGCCCGGACACCCGCCACCACGTCGGGCAGCACGGACAGGAAGCGGTCGATGTCCGCCTCGGGCACGCCGTAGGGGAGCGAGACCCGGATGTTGCCCTCGGTCAGCACACCCATCGCCGCCAGCACATGGCTGGGCATCAGCGTGCTGGAGGTGCAGGAGGAGCCGGAGGAGACCGCGAAACCGGCCCTGTCCAGCTCGGTCAGCAGCACCTCGCCGTCCACGTAGAGGCAGGAGAAGGTGACCAGGTGCGGCAGCCTCCGGACCGGATCGCCGACCACCTCCACCTCCGGCACCAGCCGGGGCACCTGGGTCCTGATCCGGTCCACCAGCGCATGCAGCCGGACGTTCTCCCGCTCGGCCTCGGCCCGGACGGCTCGCAGTGAGGCCGCCGCCGCCACGATCCCGGGCACATTGACATAGCCGGGCACCCGGCCGCCCTCGCGCTCGTCCGAGGGCAGCGGCGAGGCGTACCTGACGCCCTTGCGGACGGCGAGCACCCCGACCCCGGCCGGGCCGCCCCACTTGTGCGCACTGGCCGTCAGCAGCGACCACCCGGACGGCACCGGCAGCCGTCCCACGCTCTGTGCGGCGTCCACCAGCAGCGGCACCCCGCCGATCGCGTCGGCGGTCTCGGCGACCGGCTGGACGGTACCGACCTCGTGGTTGGCGGACTGCAGCACCGCGAGTGCGGTGTCCGGACGGACGGCGGCGGCGAAGTCCTGGGCGGCGGCCAGACCGTGGCGGTCGACGGCGACCTCGCTCACCTCGCCGCCCGAGGCGGCGTGCAGTTCGGCGGTGTGCAGCACGCTGGAGTGCTCCACGGCGGAGTGCACCAGGTGACGGCCTGTCCGGCGGCGGCCCGCCAGCGCACCCAGGATGCCCAGCTGGACGGCCTGGGTGCCGCTTGCGGTGAAGGAGACCTCGTCCGGACGTGCCCCCAGCACCTCGGCCACCGTCTCGCGGGCCGCATCAAGCAGCATCCTGGCCTGTCGCCCGGAGCGGTACAGCCGGGCCGGGTCGGCCCACCCCTCCTCCAGCGCGGCGTTCAGCGCCTGCCGGGCGACGGGGTGCAGCGGTGCGGTCGAAGCCACGTCGAAGTAGGACACGTCCGACAGTATCCCTGTCTCATTCACCGTCAGCCGACCGGGCCGCCGCGCCTCGGCGATCACCCCGTTTGTCCGATTCGCGGAGGCCCGACGGTCCGTCACCCAGGTGTCGCAGTGCCATCCCACGATTGGGTGTGCGAGGCTCGAATGCCCACGGTGACCTGCGAATCCGTCCCTGCCGGGGCTGATCGGGTAGCCGGGCGGCGCGTTAGCGGGACCTGCCCGTCAGGAGCGCATAAGCCTGGAGTAGGGTTTGGCCCGCATAAGCATTCAAACCGTGCCCGTGGCCGGGTTGCCGGGGAGGCGCACAGTACTCCCGGGGGCGACGCGATCGCGGGCGAGACTTCGGGAAGGCGCTACGTGAGTCCCAACGGCTCCGACCGCTCGCCGCGGCGCACGATGCGGCGGAAGCTGCCTCAGGCGCTGGCACTGGGCCTCGTCATCGCGACCGCTACCGGCTGCTCGGCCAATGACCTGCCCAGGCTTGGCCTCCCGTCGCCCGTCACCAAGGAAGGCCCCCTGGTCCTCCACATGTGGCAGGGCTCGTGGATCGCGGCGCTGGCAGTCGGCGTACTGATGTGGGGTCTGATCATCTGGAGCGTGATCTTCCACCGGCGCAGCCGCACCAAGGTGGAGATCCCGGCTCAGACCCGGTACAACGTGCCGATCGAGGCGCTGTACACCGCGGTCCCCATCGTCATCGTCTCGGTGTTGTTCTACTTCGTCGCCCGTGACGAGTCCCGGCTGACCCAGACCTCTGCCAAGCCGCAGCACTTCGTCAACGTGGTGGGCTTCCAGTGGAGCTGGGCGTTCAACTACGAGAACACCGAGAACCCGGACCCGGCGAACACCGACGCCGCGTACGACGTGGGCACTCCCAAGGAGGCGCCGACGCTGTACCTGCCGATCAACGAGACGGTGCAGTTCCGCCTCACCTCGCGGGACGTCATCCACGACTTCTGGCCCGTCAACTTCATGATGAAGATGGACGTCGTGCCGGGTCTGGTCAACAGCTTCGAGGTCACTCCGACCTCGTACGGTACCTTCCGGGGCAAGTGCGCCGAGCTTTGCGGCGTCGACCACTCCCGGATGCTGTTCAACGTCAAGGTGGTCTCGCACGACGAGTACGAGCAGCACCTGAAGGAGCTCCGGGCCAAGGGCCAGAGCGGCGCGGTGCCCTCCGGCATCACGGGCATTGAAGGTGAGAAGTGACTATCCTCAACGAGCCTGCCGCCGCAGGCGGGGCTTCCGGGGTCGCGGTCGGCGGGGCCACACGGACCCGCAAGCCTGGTTCCACGATCATCAAGTGGCTGACCACCACCGACCACAAGACGATCGGCACGATGTACCTCGGTACCTCGTTCGCGTTCTTTCTGATCGGTGGCATCCTCGCCCTGGTCATGCGCGCCGAGCTGGCTCGTCCCGGGACGCAGATCCTGTCGAACGAGCAGTTCAACCAGGCGTTCACGATGCACGGCACGATCATGCTGCTGATGTTCGCGACGCCGCTGTTCGCCGGTTTCGCGAACTGGATCATGCCGCTTCAGATCGGCGCTCCTGACGTCGCGTTCCCGCGTCTGAACATGTTCGCCTACTGGCTGTACCTGTTCGGCTCGGTCATCGCGGTGGCCGGCTTCCTCACCCCGCAGGGTGCGGCCGACTTCGGCTGGTTCGCGTACTCGCCGCTGTCGGACGCCGTCCGCTCGCCGGGTGTCGGCGCCGACATGTGGATCATGGGTCTGGCCTTCTCCGGCTTCGGCACGATCCTCGGTGCGGTCAACTTCATCACCACCATCATCTGCATGCGCGCGCCCGGCATGACGATGTTCCGGATGTCGATCTTCGTCTGGAACACCCTGCTGACCGCCGTGCTGGTCCTGCTGGCCTTCCCGGTCCTCGCGGCCGCGCTGTTCGCCCTGGAGGCGGACCGCAAGTTCGGGGCACACGTCTTCGACCCGGCCAACGGTGGCGCACTGCTCTGGCAGCACCTCTTCTGGTTCTTCGGCCACCCCGAGGTGTACATCATCGCGCTGCCGTTCTTCGGCATCATCTCGGAGATCATCCCGGTCTTCAGCCGTAAGCCGATGTTCGGCTACTCCGGTCTGATCGCGGCCACCATCGCGATCGCCGGTCTGTCCGTGACGGTGTGGGCACACCACATGTACGTCACCGGACAGGTGCTGCTGCCGTTCTTCTCCTTCATGACCTTCCTGATCGCGGTCCCGACCGGTGTGAAGTTCTTCAACTGGGTCGGCACCATGTGGAAGGGCTCGCTGAGCTTCGAGACCCCGATGCTCTGGACGGTCGGCTTCCTGGTCACCTTCCTCTTCGGTGGTCTGACCGGTGTTCTGCTGGCCTCCCCGCCGATCGACTTCCACGTCTCGGACTCGTACTTCGTCGTGGCCCACTTCCACTACGTGGTCTTCGGCACCGTCGTGTTCGCGATGTTCGCCGGCTTCCACTTCTGGTGGCCGAAGATGACCGGCAAGATGCTCGACGAGCGCCTTGGCAAGATCACCTTCTGGACGCTGTTCATCGGCTTCCACGCCACCTTCCTGGTGCAGCACTGGCTGGGTGCCGAGGGCATGCCGCGTCGTTACGCGGACTACCTGGCCTCGGACGGCTTCACCACGCTGAACACCGTCTCCACCATCGGCTCCTTCCTGCTCGGTCTGTCGATCCTGCCGTTCCTCTACAACGTCTGGAAGACCGCCAAGTACGGCGAGAAGGTCCAGGTCGACGACCCGTGGGGCTACGGCCGTTCGCTGGAGTGGGCGACCTCCTGCCCGCCGCCGCGGCACAACTTCCTCACCCTGCCCCGGATCCGCTCCGAATCCCCGGCGTTCGACCTGCACCACCCGGAGATCGCCGCGCTGGACTACCTTGAGAACCACGGTGAGCCGGCCAAGCACTTCGAAGGTGTGACCCCCGCGCAGTACGACCGCCCGTCGCTGGGCAAGGGCAAGAAGGGTGGCGACGCCTGATGAAGGAACAGGGCAAGATCTTCCTGGGGCTCGCCGTCTTCGTTCTGGCGATCGCCATCACCTACGGCCTCTGGGCCAAGGAGGCGGCCGGTACCACCGCGCTCTTCCTGGCCTTCGGCCTGTGCGCCTTCATCGGTTACTACCTCGCCTTCACCGCCCGCCGGGTGGACAGCGGCGCGGGTGACAACCCCGAGGCCGAGGTCGCGGACGACGCCGGTGAGATGGGCTTCTTCGCACCGCACAGCTGGCAGCCGCTCTCGCTGGCGGTCGGTGGCGCGCTGTCCTTCCTGGGCGTCATCTTCGGCTGGTGGCTGATGTTCTGGTCGATCCCGATCATCCTGATCGGCCTGTACGGCTGGGTCTTCGAGTTCTACCGGGGCGAGAACCAGAACCAGTAGGTTCGCCTCTCACCCAACGGCGCCGGGCCGGACACCCCCGAAGGGATGTCCGGCCCGGCGCCGTTCTGCCGTCGCCTGAGCCCACCGGGGTGTATCGCTCACTCGTTCGGTTCACCGGTGCCGGTCGACAGGATGCCGCTTCACAGGTGTCTTCCTAGGCTCGGGCTACATAGTCGAAACCCCTGTGTGACTCTGAGCCCTGGAGGCAGCGTTGAGCGGCATGCACGGAGTGGCCCGCCGACGGGCGGTCATAGTGGCGTTTCTGGTCCTGACTCCGCTGGTCGGGGCCGGGTGCACGGGAGGGGCCGGCGGCCCGTTCGGGGCCGGAACCGTGGATGTCCGTCCGCTGGTCCATGTCCCGGCGGCGGAGGGCGTGGACCCCACCAAGCCCCTCACGGTGACGGCCGAGCCGGGCAGCAGGCTCACCGATGTCACCCTGATCGGCCCCGAGGGCCAGGAAGTGGCCGGGAAGCTCGCCGACGACCAGCGGAGCTGGCAGACCACAGGACTGCTGTGGGCCGGCACCAAGTACCTGGTCCGGGTCGCCGCCGACAACGGGGAGGGCGGTCGGGGCGAGTTCACCGCCCCCGTCGCCACCGCGCCGGGCCGGGCCAAGCTGACCGCCGAGCTCGGCCCGGACTCCAGCGGCAAGGGCCTGTACGGCGTCGGTCAGCCGCTCACCGTCAAGCTCTCCGAGCCGATCAAGGACAGCGCCTCCCGGAAGGAGGTCGAGCGGAGCCTCAGAGTGGTCTCCGAGCCCGCCGTGACGGGCGCCTGGTACTGGGTGGACGACAGAAATCTGCACTTCAGACCGGAGAAGTACTGGCCCGCCCACGCCACCATCAAGCTGAGCTTCGACCGGCCCGGTGGCCTGATCGCGGACGGCCTGTACGTGGGCGACCCGGTCAGCCGCTCGATCCGGATCGGTGACCGGGTGGAGGTCCTGATCGACGCTGCCGCGGACTATCTGACGTACCGGCGCAACGGCGAGGTGATCAACACTATCCCGGTCACCACCGGCAAGCCCGGGTACTCCACCCGCAACGGCATCAAGGTGGTGCTCGGTCAGGAGTCGACCGTCCGGATGAAGAGCGAGACGATCGGCATCGCGGAAGGCAGCAGCGAGGCGTTCGACATGGACGTCCACTGGGCCACCCGGGTCACCTGGAGCGGTGAGTACGTGCACGCCGCGCCCTGGTCGGTGGCCTGGCAGGGCGTGGAGAACGTCAGCCACGGGTGTACCGGGATGAGCACCGAGAACGCCAGGTGGTTCTTCGGGGCGACCCGGGTCGGGGACGTCGTCCAGGTGGTGAACAGCCTGGGCAAGACCATGGAGCCGTTCGGGAACGGCTTCGGCGACTGGAATGTCTCCTGGGGGGAGTGGGTCAAACACAGCGCCCTCGGCAGGACCGTCAACACGGCTGGCAGGGCCGAGGACACCGCTGTGCCGGGTGTTCTGCTGCCGCAGATCTAGCAGGGCCCGCCCGGCCGATCTCTCGCGGACGGTGACCGCGCCCTGAGAGTGCACGGGCCCCGAGTGGGACCCGTCAGGCCCCGTACACCAGCCTGAGAGCGCTGTGGACCGCGCTCACCGCCTCGTCGCGGGAGAGACCGAGGCGGTGAGCGCGGTCGGCGTACTCGGCGGCCGCGGTGGCGGCCAGTCGGTGTGCGGTGTCGCCGACGGCGGCGATCAGGGTGCCCCGTCGGCCGTGCGTCTCGACCACTCCGTCGGCCTCCAGCTCCCGGTAGGCGCGGGCCACCGTGTTGGCGGCCAGACCGAGCTGTTCGGCCAGGGCGCGGACGGTCGGCAGCTTCAGACCGGCCGGGAGAGCGCCGCTGCGGGCCTGTTCGGCGATCTGGGCGCGGACCTGCTCGTACGGGGGAGTGGCGGATGCGTGGTCGATACTCAGCTGCACTGACGGGCTCCTGACGGGTTGTTGGGTCCCATTGTGCCCGCGATGACCGGTACGCCCGTACCCGATCGGCTTTCCGGCTGCCCGTGGGGAACAGCCGAGGGCCCCCTGCCCGGCGGTTGCCGGGCAGGGGGCCCTCAGGTGGCGATCAGCGGCGTTGCCGCGCGGGATCAGTGGTGGCCGTGGCCACTGGTGATCTCGTGGTGCTCCTCCGCCGTCGGCTTGGGGATCTGGCCACCCTCGCCGAAGTAGCCCTGGGAGAGCTTGGCGCGGGTCTTCTCCAGGCGGCCGACCTTGCGCTCGACACCGTTTCCGTCGACCTGGGCCGGGATCTCCAGCGGCTGGTGCTGCTCGTGGGCCACGTACTTGTACAGCTTGTCCTGAGGCAGCTGGGCGTGGACCTCGACGAACTCACCGTGCGGCAGGCGCTTGATGACACCGGTCTCGCGACCGTGCAGCACCTTCTCCTTGTCGCGGCGCTGGAGGCCGAGGCACCAGCGCTTGGTGATGAAGAAGACCACGACCGGCACGACGAAGAAGCCGGCCCGGACGAAGTACGTGATCGAGTTGAGCGACAGGTGGAAGTGCGTGGCGAACAGGTCGTTGCCACCACCGATCAGCAGGACCAGGTACTCGCTGATCCAGGCGGCGCCCAGAGCGGTGCGGACCGGGGCGTTGCGCGGGCGGTCCAGGATGTGGTGCTCGCGCTTGTCGCCGGTGATCCAGCTCTCGATGAACGGGTAGACCGCGATGGCGACCAGGACCAACGGGAAGATCATCAGCGGGACGAAGACACCCAGGTTGAGGGTGTGGCCCCAGGCCCGGACCTCCCAGCCCGGCATGACGCGGATCAGACCCTCGGAGAAGCCCATGTACCAGTCGGGCTGGGCGTCGGTGGACACCTGGTCGGGACGGTACGGGCCGTACGCCCAGATCGGGTTGATCGTCGCGATCGCGGAGATCGCCGCGATGATGCCGAAGACCAGGAAGAAGAAGCCACCGGCCTTGGCCATGTAGACCGGCATCAGCGGCATGCCGACGACGTTCTTCTCGGTCTTGCCCGGGCCCGCCCACTGGGTGTGCTTGTGGTAGAAGACCAGGATCAGGTGCGCCACCAGCAGGCCCAGCATGATGCCCGGGATGAGCAGCACGTGGATGGTGAAGAACCGCGGCACGATGTCGGTGCCGGGGAACTCGCCGCCGAAGAGGAACATCTGGATGTAGGTGCCCACCAGCGG
>NZ_JARZAJ010000047.1 GCF_029892105.1 Kitasatospora sp. GP82
GCTACGTCGCCCGCGAGATCTACCAACTCATCACCGCAGCCAGGAATCCGACCCCTGCACCAGCGTCAGCCGATTGACATCCATAGGGGCATCAAGGTCCGCAGGATGGGGAAGTCGCTTCTGCGCGAGCGGAACCGGCGGCCGCCTGCAGTCCGCTCGGCCCTGATCTGCCTGCGATACAGGTAGTTCGCTGCCAGCATGCCGGGCCCCGTGCACACCGGCCTCCCACAGGTACACGTGGTCGTCATGCAGGCAGTATGTCGGGCCTTGCCCACCGGGCACGGCAGGCACGAACACGCGCGAGAACTTCGGCGGCTCCGGGCGCGCCGCCTCGCAACACCCCCTGGGCAGCACGACGATGAGCAGGTGAGCTACCTGCTGGGGTGCGGGCATCCGGACAAGGGCGACTGCGACGGCTACTGCACGGCCGAGCGCGAGGCCCTCGACGCGGAGCCCTTCGCCGACCTGAACGACAACACCTTGGCCTGCGGACATCCGTGGACCGGGACGGTGTGGGAGCCGATTTGCGTGCAGGGCTGTCCGGCACCGGCCGAGCCGGACCACGACGACGGCCTGGACGACGACCTGGACGATGACTTCGACGATGACCTGGAGCTGGCCGGGTTTCCCATCGACGGCATATAGCGAGGCCAGCGGCTTGGGCCACCGCACGGTCGAACCGGACCGGCGCTCGCTGGAATGCGGCCGAGAACCTCGACTGGACCGTCCGGCGAACCGTCAGCTGTCGCGGCGGCTCCGCACCTCGGCTAACGTCCCGGGGTGGTAGATCCCGGCGACTTCGTGGGCAGGAGTTTCGGATCGAAGTTGGTTGGGCTGCCTGCGATCACCCGCAGTTCCGCTGGCCCCGTCCGGAGCCACTTCGGCCCGTATGCCTCGGCCAGGTGCATGCGGAGAAGCCGCCTGAATATCCCCCAGCCCCGGGCTCCCTCGAACCGACCCCCGCGAGCATCCGGTGGCGGGAGGTCCATTTCCGGCCGTTTCAGCCCGTTCCCATCACGCCGGTTCCTTCCCAGGAGGACCCTGCGGTAGGCGGGTTCTCAACCAACGGGAGTAGCGCAGGGTGTCTGGCAAGAACCGGTCCACCACCATCTCACCGCCGATCGCGGCGGCCGCGTTCGTGCGCATCCACTACAGGCTGCACACCATCGCCCACCGGCACCTGAGTACGGATGAGGAGTTGAAGCGCGGCCGCCGGGCGGTGTGGGCCGCGGCCAGCTTCTTCGCTGCCGGAGCGGGCGCAAGCAGCGTGTACGGCGCGGCCAGGGCACTGGGCGCGGGGGAGACCAACGCCTGGCGGATCACGCTGGCGGTGTTCCTGACCGTCTTCCTCGGGCTGTCGATCTGGCCGCTCGTCGAACCCGGCACATTTCGCCCGCGTTGGGTCCTGGGCAGCACCGCCGGCGCGATGCTGCTGTTCCTGGCGCTCTCCACGCTCTTCATCTGAGACCGGTTCCGGCAGAGGAGAGGGGGAACGGCGTGGGATGGCTGTGGGACAGCACGGACGGGCCGCAGTTCGAGGCGGTGGTGTCCGACCACGTGGTCTACGACGCCTACACGGACGAGTTCGGGATCGTGTTCCTGGAGTCCGGGTACGGCGACATCGAGATCGTGATCGACGGGGCGGTGGTCGACGGCTACGTCTACCCAGCCCACACCGACCACCACGGCCGCCTGTGGATCGACATGGACGGCGAGTACTGAACCTGCCAGAGGGGGGCTGATGGCGTTCCGTGTCGTGCACGCCGAGTGGGGCACCGTCTTCGCGCACCTGCCCGATCTCGGGTGCGGGCAGAGCTGGCAGGCGGTGTGGAAGGCGAAGCCAGCCCCGCCGCTGGTCTGCGCAGAGTGCCGCCACCCGATGCACGCGAAGGTCTCCTACAGCGGGCTGCGGTTCTTCGCCCAC
The DNA here is from genome assembly GCF_029892105.1 of Kitasatospora sp. GP82. Classification (GTDB taxonomy): domain Bacteria; phylum Actinomycetota; class Actinomycetes; order Streptomycetales; family Streptomycetaceae; genus Kitasatospora. The sequence goes on from NZ_JARZAJ010000047.1 coordinate 1,925, forward strand.
GCTCCCCACCCGCCGAATTGCGAGATCGCCCTCCAGGGCGAGTCGGAGGCTCACCATCTCCTCAAGCTGGAGCTGGCCGGCGCCACCCGGGACGCCGGCGGCCACGCCGAGCTGGAGGTCCGCTCCCCCGACGGCTCTTGGCGGGCGGACGTGCTGGCCACCGATCCGTCCGGGACCTGGCGGATGGCGCTCGAGGCCCAGCTGTCCCCGATCACCGGCGCCGACATCACCGCTCGCACCGGGCGGATGCTCGCCGACGGCGTCACCTCTTGCTGGTTCAGCGACCGGCCGAGACCGCCGTGGCTCGGCACAGTGCCGTCCCTGAGGCTGACCACGACCGACGTCGGGGTCCTCGTTGCCGAGGGCCTGGTGAAGTTCACCGGCGGAGGCTGGGAGGCGGCGCCGCAGGTGCCCGTCGCCGACTTCCTGCGCTGGGTGTTCTCCGGCAAGGTGGCTCCGCACGCCCCGCGGCTGCATCTGCGCTACCCCCACCGGCAGCTCTCCCAGGTGTGGACCGCGCCCCAGTACGTCGCCGCCGAGGACGCCCACCTGGTGGAGGCCCGCCGGAGGGAGCAGGAGCAGGAGCAGCAGCTGGCCCGGTACCGCGCGCAAGCGGCAAGGAAGCGAGCCGCCATCGACGCGAAGAACGCCATCTCCCGGGCGAATGCGCTGGAGAGTGCGACATCGGCTGAACAGGAAGCCCGACTCGCACCGCGCGGTCCCGCCGAAGTGCGCCGGCACGTCCTCGGGATGAACCGCGGGGTCCGGCAGGCGGTGGAGCACCTGGCCCGCGAGCACCGGATCACGGTGGAGGTGGGCTGGAGCATCGCCGATCGGCGGTGGGCTGCCGGGACCCCGCTGGTGGGGCCCGACGGAGTACCGGTCGCCGTCTTCGACCCGGAACCCTCCCTCGTCAAGGGCGAGGCGTTCCTGCTGCTGGCCGGCATGCTGCTGCTGTTCACCACCGTCGCCGACATGAAGCGCTTCGACCGGAATACCCGCAACGCCCGCCGTCGCCGGGTGCCGGCCGACGGTTGGAAGATGCAGCGCACCGAATCGGAACCCCCACCCCGCCCTCCAACCGGGAAGGCCCCGCCCAAATCCCCAGTGCCGAGGTGCCGACCTGTAGCCGGCCCCTGACGCGCCGCCTGCCGCCGAACGTTGCGACTGTCTCCGTCCGGCCGCTCGGGCTTCAGGACACCCTCGTCGATTGCGGGCTCGGAGGCTGCCTGCGCTGGTCGGCCTTGGACTGATGAGCGTGGGTAGCGGTGCGGCTGAGCAGGATGGTGCGGCGGATTGACGCGACGGCGGCGGCCGCCGTCGCGGTGGAGGCAGGTTCACCGTCCAGGGGCAGGGCGTTGGTATTGACGAGTCGCTGGCGGCAGCGAGGGCAGCCGTGGTCGGCGTCGAGCTGCCAGCCGTCTTCGCAGCGCGGGTCGAGGCAGGCGGGCGCGGCGGCCAGGTCGAGGGCGATCTCGTCCGCCCGGTCCGCGATCTCACCTGCGGGCAGGTGGCTGAAGCGGGCGTACCAGCGGCGTTCGATTCGCTCCCGCAGCTCGGCGGGAGTGCGGTGGTGGAGCTCGTGGAGGACGAGTTGGCGCACGGAGGCGGGGAGGCCGCCGTGACGGGCGAGGGCGGCCTGCAACACGGGCGGGTAGGCCTGGGTGACCCATACCGCAGGGTGCTGGCCCTGCGGGCCGGGCGGATGGCTGACGGTCATGATCAATTCCCCTCTCCGACGGCGACCGTCGAGGTTCCAGTGCTCCGGTCAGTGCCTTCCACGGCCTGGAGGTGGCCTCCGGGCCGAGCGGCCGGTCCGGTCCGGGCCGCCATCTTGGCCCGCAGGTCCGACACCTGCTCCAGCCGCTGCTTCAGCAGCCACGTCGCCGCCTGGGCCTGCGCCTGCTCGGCCCGCAGAACAGCGGTCTCCTCGGCCGCCTCCTCGGTCGGGTACCGGTGCCGCGAGCGCATCACCGCGTCGTAGGCCGCCTCCGCCTCTCGCACCGCCGGCTCGGACGCGGCGAAGTGGTCGAGTGCCTCCTGCCGGAACTCACCCACGGCGTGCTGCATCGCCAGCATCACCACCCCACGAGCGATCTCCCCGTCCGGGTCCGCCAGGCCGGTACGGGCATGGGTCCGACGCGCCTGCAGCTCGTCCCGGGCCACCTGCCACACCTTCCGGACCGAGGCACGCGAGCCCAGGTCAGCCTGGGTGGCCAGCACCAGGTCGATGGCGGCGTGCACACTCACCGCGATCTCCCGCTGCCACCCGCACCGCGTGCACAACCCAGCCGCCTGCTCCGCACCGCAGTCCGCACACGGCACCGCCACCCGGGCCCGCTCGGCCTCGGCCGCCCGGGCCTCCCGCTCCGGCCGCTGCGCCTCCCACCGTGCCTGGGCCTCTGCGGTCCGGCGGTCGGCCTCCGCCTGGACTGCGGCGCGGGAGGTCGCGTGGCCGCGCAGCGCGTCCTCGATGGCTCCCTGCCGCGCCTCGAACGTCGCGCCGGGAAGGTCCCGGACGACCTGGCGGATCACCGACCGCCGCGTGCTGCGGCGGTCCTCCACCCGCAGGTCGCAGGTGGTGCACTCCCGCTCGCCGTCCAGCCGGACGCCGTTGTCGCAGGCTGGGTGCCTGCACTCCTGCTCCTGCGGCAGGCCTCGCTCCAGCATCCAGGCGACGGGGGCGGAGATGGTCGGGTTGCCCTGTCGGCGCTGGCGCTCGCGCCGGTAGGCGAGCCGGTCGGCCAGGACCTTCGGGGCGTGCTCTCGGCCGGTCCACACCGCGATGGCGTCGAGGGCCAGACCGGCGTGCTTGAGCAGGAACTTCCTGGTTGACGGTCGCTCCAGTCGCTGCCAGAGGTCCGCGACGGGAGCCAGGGCCCAGGCGAGGTCAGGGTTCTTCGGCAGGTCGACAGCCGGCGCCCGGAAGCCCTCACGCTCCGGCTGCTCCTGGTGGTGCTGGTTGGTCGGGTTGTGCTGTTCCCCGCGAAGCGGGCATGCCCCGGCATCGCCATCGGCCTGCTCCGGCAGGTCGGCGGCGTGCTCGATCTCGCGTGCGCACGCGCGCTCCGGCCCGTGCTGGGTCACCCCAACGGCGCAAGCGCCGGAAGAGCCAGCAACTTCGTCAACACAACCACCAACAGCAACACCAGAAGCGTGGAGAGTGTGTACGTCGGCACCGCCGACCTCAGCCGACACTCCCTCACCGGCGGGCATTTCCGCAGTTCGCAGCCCTGCCAGCGGCTCAGCAAGCGACTCCGGGGCTTCAAGATCCCCTTCGGCACCGTGCGCGGCCGACGAAGAAGCCGTCCCCGGCACCTCAACGCCGCCCGAGCCCAAGCACGCAGGCGCCGGGGCAGGCTTCACCAGCCGCATCCCCCGCTTCTCCCCCTGGCGGGCCTTCTCGCCCGTGACTGGCTTCCCGACCGCCCGCACCGCGGCGTGCCGCTCGGCAACCGGCAGCAAGCGCACCCGACCCGTCAGCTCACCCTCGCCGTCCCGCTCCACCGCGACCAGGCCGCCCATTTCCAGACGGTCGAGGAGCCGACCAGCCGTCACCAGGCCGACGCGGAGGTGCCGGGCGTCCGCCGGGCTGGCCTGACCGCGCATCAGCAGAGCGAGGGTCGCTGCGCCCCGCCCCAGCTCCGGGGACCTGAGCGAGCCGGGAGCAAGCCGCAGCCAGCCGGTCTCGCGGCACGACAGCACCAGCAGCAGGAGCGCGAGCCGCTCGGCCGCAGCACCAGGGCCGCGCCGCTCCGCCAGCCGCCCGGCCGGAATCGCCGGCTTGCCCTTCGGCTCCCAGCCCGGACCGAACAGAGCCTCGACAAGGCGCAGCAGCGTCGCCAGCTCACGACGGGTCAGGGCGAGCGGGTGGCCTTTGTCCTTGGCCCGGCGGACCTGCCACACGGGCTGAAGCACGATGTCGAGGGCCACCGGATGCCCGTCGTCGTCGGTCTCCACCCAGGTCTTGATCGCGCCCCGGGCCCGCAGCGGCGGTAGCACACGGTGGCTGATCGTGGAGACCCCGACACCGAGCCACCGTCCGAGTTCACCGGACCAGGTCCGGACGTGGGCTCGCTTCACACCGCCCTTGGCGAACAGCACCACGGCAGCTGCCCTGGCTACGTCCGGCAGGCCAGCCACCGACTCGTCCTCGAGCAGGGCACGCACCGCCGTCTGCAGACGCACCCGCATGGTCTCGCCCAGAAGCAGCGGGTCCGGCGCCTCTTTCTGAGAAGGCACAGCGCGCAGCCAGCGGCGGCCGGCCGCCGGACGCGGCCCGGCATCAGGCGTGCAGGGCGGTTGCGTCGCGATCGCGGTGGCGCTCACCGGCCACCCCGGCGGGCAGCCGACGGCGACGCGGGACGTACCGGAATGGCCGGAAACGCGCGGTTTCGACGGCGCATGGGCATGCCGAAGTGGATTTCGGCAGCGCTGTGCTGCATCATGGCGGTGCTCTCCTGGATGCCCGGGAGGGTACGCAAAAGGCCTTCACCGGGCTGGATGCGGTTCTGGCGAGAACCGAAAAATGTGCGAGACGACTGGCCACACGCCCGGCAAGGCGGGGCGGTCCCTCACACCGAGGATTGTCTGGGCGCTTCACCGGGCTGCTAACCCGGTTGGCCCCCGGGCGGCGCTACCGCAGCAACCTCCCTGCAAGGAGGAAGTGCGGAATGGGGCGCCGCCCCAGCAGGCCTAGGTCATAACCACCCCCGCGCCAAGCCGGCCACACGAGGCGGCCGCAGCGGGCACCATGCTCCTGACGACGCGGAGCCTGGCAGAACCCGACCGGATCAAGCCCTCACGGGCGACACGCGGACGGGTGAACCCCGCACAGCACAAACCAACGCTGAGCAGGGAAATCTCGGGCCGGAGCAGGCCGCAGGCAGCCGGGCGCGACAGCAGGCCGCGCGACATCGGCCGGCGGCTATTGCGCCGCTGGGCCTCCCACCAGGTACGCTGAATCACAGCGCACACCTCCTCTTGCTAAAAGGTGTACCGCTACCGAGCCAGTCGAGCCGCCATCACACAGCTCCTGGCTCACCGGCCCCGGGTAACCGAGACCGGCGGGTCTTCCACCCCGCCGCGGTTGCAACGGGGCCGTTGACTTTTGTGCGACCTTCACCACCCGGCGGGGATTCCACCCCCCGCCAGCCCGTTGCGGTCAGCACCTGATCCTAAACCCACAGTATGCCTCGTTGGCCACACCATTCACTCACAGGGATCCGTGTGTCGGCATAGCCGCGTCGGCGCCCTGGTAACACAGCGCATTCGGCGAACGGCGCAGTGCAGAACGTGCAACGCGCCGTCACTGGCCACCACGCAGCTCACGCAAGTGGTTGACGAACTCCAGCGCCTCCCCTGCGTGCCCGAAGCGATTCTGCAGCACCTGCCCGAGATCGCCAGCGACCATCGCCAGGGACGGCAGCGACTGCCGATTGCCCTGCAACGCCTTCTCGCCAAAGGCGAGTGCGGTGTCCAGGTCGCCGGCCCGGGCAGCAATGACGCCAAGGGTGACCCGAGCCTCAGCGATCCTCATCGGAGCGCGCTCGGTGCCATCGAAGTCGGTGCTCGCCCGGATCACCTCGGCGGCCAACTGCTCCGCGAGACGGTCCTCGCCGACCTTGCGATAAGCGTCCATCCGGTAGAAGTCGTACTTGGCCGGGTCCACGACGAAGTGGTGCTCGATGTTCTCGGGGTAGGGCAGCCGTTCGAGCAGCTGTCGGCCCTTGTCCAGTGCGACTTCTGTCTGTTGGCGGTCTCCGAGCCGAGCCCACGCCTTCGCCTGCTGCGCGTACAGCTGAGCAGCCACCGAGTCATTCGGTGCCACGGCGATGCCAGCCTCTGCGGCCGCGATAACGCCGCGGAAGTCCCCCCGGGTCAGCGCAAACCACGCACGCATCTCGTGGGCCCAACCCTGGACGCCGGGCTCCCCCGCTTCCTGGCCGAGCATCAGGGCGGCCTGCCGCGTGCCTTCGGCATCGCGAGGCCGACCGGAGTCGTACTCCACGCAGCCAACGAGAAGCGACAACTTGCCAGCGAGAGCGATAAGTTCACGGTGCTGCGCAAGGCTGACGCGCTGGTGCTGAAGGCCAACGACCCTGCCGAGCCAGGCCCGCCCCTCTACCAGAAGCTGGTCCGCAGGCATATAAGCGTATTCGCAGCAGAGTCGATCCGCCGTGATTCGCAGCGCGTCCAGGGTTGCATTGTCGACGTCGCTCGCCCGAAGTCGCGCGATGATCTCGACCGTATCCAAGCCGCTCACCTGCAGGATCTCGGCGCGCCCGTCTCGTCGACCGCGCTCTGGGAAGAACGCGCCGGTCGTGGTTCCGAAGGTGCGGGCGATCTGTGCTTTGTACTTCTTCGGCTCTACCTCGCCGGCCTCCCACCGCTTCCACTGCCGCAGAAGGTCCTGCTCCAGGACGTCTACGTCTGGAGGTAGGTAGGCGATCATCACGCGCACCGCATCGAGCTGCGACCAACCTCGGGCAGCCCGCTCCTCAACCATGCGGCGAGCCCAGCTGGGACGTTCGTCGGACATTTCAGGTCCTCCTATGAGCGTCAGGTGGGGCGAGTCTGGCACCTGAGGGCGGTGCTACGGAGGTGACAGATCGCGGTGACATTCGATTTGTCACCGCCTCATGTCACTTCCTGCAGGCGGCTCTTCGGGGCACGGTGACCGGGCTGATGTTGAACGAGCTCAGGGGGAACACGGTGTTAGCCGCTGCCGGGAGTCGCGAAGACGGACAGGTTGGCGTAGGTGAGGTCAGTCCGCTCAGCAGGTGCGACGAGTCGGATCAACTCCACCGGTCGACCGGCCTGGTCGACCAGGATCCGCTCGATCTGCACCACGGCCTGGGCCGGGGAAAGGCCCAGAGCGCGGGCCTCGGCGTCGGTGGGAGGCCGGAAGCGGACGTGTTCGCTTGCCGAACCGACCAGGCCGGCCGCCATAAGGGCAGAGACCACGTCCTCGGGAGAGGAGTTCTCCTTGTCGAGGCCAGCAGCACCAGCGAGAGCGGACGGGTACCAGCTGTTTTGGATCAGGATGACCTGGTCCTCGATGCCGTCTTCAGTTCTTACGACGTGGTGGAGCCGCTCCACTACCTGGAGCGCGTCCTCGGGCAAGGCCAGCTTCATGGCCACGTTGGCCAGGGGCTCCCCGAAGGTCTGGCGGATGAAGACGAGACGTCCATCGCCGTCCAGGCCGAAGGGTCCGAGTTCACTGCTTCCCTGCCGGATGAGGCTGATCTTCGACCGCCTCCGCGGCAATACGACGTAGCCCTTGCCGGGCTTCCCCTTCACGAGGCCCCTGCGAGTCAGCTCGTTGAATGCCTCGCCGACCGTGGTCCTCGAACCCCGCCCCGCTGCGATGAGTTGCTTCGTGCTCGGGAGAACGGCGCCAGCCGGCAGGTCGGCGCAAGCCCGGGCGAGATCGTCCGCGAGGAGCTCCCACTTGAGGGCCACTCCGGAACCTCCCTTCTCGTGATCGTACGGTCGTGGTGTTACGGGATAGTGAACCACATTCAGGGATATGCCGACACAGGCCCATCAACGCCGCTTCTGACCCGCCAAGCATCATTCTATGTCGGCATAGCATTGACGATGCCGCTACAGCTGTGCCATTGTTGTCTCGTTGCCAAGCGGACCGGGGGTCGTAGCCCGGACCGCGCAGCGGCAGCTGAACCTCGCCTTGCCGCTCTGGGAGTCGTAGCCCGGAAAAGCACTGCGGGCCCAGGGGTCGTAGTCCCTGGGCCCGCAGCTGGCGCCCCTCGTCGGGGGTGCCGGATGGCGAGTCCCTACCACCTCAATGCATCTGAGGGAGTTACACGCCGTGAGCATCATGCCGTATCCCGACATGCCCGACCACACCAGCCCTGCTCAGTCCCGCTCGGCCGACCTGACCGTCCTCCCGTCGCCGCAGGCCCAGGAGCTGCTGGCCGCCGCGATCGCCGGCGAGGACGAGGACAGCGAGTCCGCCGAGGACCCCCAGCTCGACCTCCTCAAGCTGCTCGTCCACCTGGAGCTGCTCGGCGCCGCGGGTCAGCTCCACCTCGGCACCGGCTCCCGGGACGACGCCGCGTTCATCGCCGACAGCATGGACACCCAGGACGTCAGCGAGCGCGACGGCCAGATGACTGTGGTCGCCTTCACCTCCGGGGGACGGCTCACCCTGATGCTGGAACTCGAGAGCAGCGGGCAGGTGGCGGCATGAGTGAGCAGCCGCAGGTCAACTCCGATCAGCAGTCGCAGAGTTCGGAGTCGACGAGCGAGCCGTACGCGGTGGACAACCTGTACGCGCAGATCGACGCGCACGCGGCCAGCGTGAGCATGGCCGTCGGAGACCAGGCAGTAGCTGATCCCCCGATGAGCCGGCGGGATTTCCTCGGGCTCGGGACCTCGACGTCCGAGGTGACCTCGAAGTTCTGGTGGTCCTGATGGCGAGGGCGTTGGCCTCTGGTCGCATCGTCAAGGGCCAGGTCGTCGAGCTTGAACCCACCGCGGAGGTCCCTCGGGGCCTGTTCGGTGAGCCGATCGCCAAGGTGGGACCGGACTCGGCCGCCGCCCGGCGGCTGCGCACCACCGGCCGTCCGGCCGCCTCGAAGTAGCTCTCCCCCTGAAGATCGGCTTCTCCCGCCGCTCTCTCCTCGGAACCGTCCTGGCATGCCCATGCCCGTACGGCGCCGGGAGTGGTGCGGCCGGCCCCGCCAGGGTCCAACACCTGACGTACCACCGGTACCACCCCAGCGCCCGGAGAGACGGCCCGACTGCCGCTCGAAGGAAGTGCTCGGTCCTTGAGAACTCCACAGTGGTGCATTGCGGGACTGACGCGAGAGCAACGGTCACGGCAGGCGCAAGCGGTCCCTTCAAGGAGGGGTCAACGGCGAACCGTCGAGCTGTAGTTGCTCTCCCCTACGCGCTGGCAGGCGCCGCCCTTCGGGGCGTGGGAGGTACAGCGGGTCCCGAGCATGAGGGCGAGATGAGACAGATCGCCCCCCGAGGCGGCCGGGTGATGCCGTCGGCGACAACAGAGCTGCGGCTCTGACCGAAGAACCTGCCGAACGCGGTCGGCTCTGGAGAACACACCTTCCGGTGTGCCACCCGACTCGCGACGTCGCCCTGTTGGTGGTGAGCAGACAGAGAGATGCCCACCCGGGAACCGGCTCCGTAAGGCCGGCAAACCCGCCCTCACGGCGGGACACAGCACGCTGTCCGCCCCCGCGACCGCGCGGCGGCGAGCATCCACGCAGCCACCGAGGCTGCCTCCGCCTCTGGCCATCCGCCCCACGCAGGACGTGGCGGCGTCCGTGGCCAGAGACGACGGGTCGGACCCGGACCGCATCCACCCTGACGGTGGGGCGGTCCGGTTCCGACGCCTCAATCACAGGCCCCTCTCACCTGGCTCGAACCCCGGAACTGCCCTGGGCCGCCGCACGCACGCGGCGGCCCAGGGGAGCGTCGGGCCGTCCGGCCCCGCGCAGCCGAGAGGAGCAGCGGTGACGACGACCTCGAAGTACTCGAAGACGGCCCAGGGCAAGGCCTCGAAGGCCTCGGCCCTGCCCAAGGACGCGCAGTCCCAGCTGGAGGAGGGGCTCCTCGTCGAGCGATCGCCCTTCCGGAACGGGGCGCTGTACCGCGGACGGACCGAGCTCCAGCGAGCGTCCGCCGCGTAGGCCGGAACTGGAAGCGGCCCTGGCGGCGGTGAGAACGCCGGCCAGGGCCTTGGTGTCACGACCCCAACAGCATGAGGAGAAGGACGTGTTCAAGGTTATCGGCCGACTGGTCCAGGCGGCACGCGGTTCCGACAGTTCGTTCGGCAAGCCGGGCAAGTCGGTCCGTCAGATCGACGCCGACACCGCCAAGTGGCTCCGGGCTGGCGGCATCGCCCGCCCGGAGCGGTCCACCCGCCGCTGACCGCTTGGGCAGACCGCGCGATCACGCACGGATTTCGTCGACGAAAGCTCACAGAACCGGAGACGCGCGATGCGCCGCCGGGCCCGCATCAATCCGCGGCGGCCGTCCGGTCCACCGCGTCGAGACCAGAGGAAGGTTAATGATCATGGATTGGCGCCATCGCGCGGTGTGCGAAGAGGACCCGGAGTTGTTCTTTCCGATCGGGAACACGGGGCCGGCTCTGCTGCAGATCGAGGAGGCCAAGGCCGTGTGCCGCCGCTGTCCCGTCATGGAGCAGTGCCTCCAGTGGGCGCTGGAGACCGCACAGGACGCCGGCGTCTGGGGCGGCATGAGCGAGGACGAGCGACGTGCGATGAAGCGCCGCGCCGTTCGCAACAGGGCCAGGCAGGGCTGACATGGTTCCGCTCGTCACCTTCAACACCGGGCGGGTCATCGACCGCGGGCAGATGGCCGCCGAGCGTTTCGGGCTGCACCAGCCCAACTGGCCCGAGGTGCGTGCCGCCTTGGAGCGGCCCGGTCTCCGGTCCCAGACTCTGGCGGCGTCGCTGAAGTTGCTGGCGGCGGCTGCGGACCTGGACTCCATCACCGGCTTCCACAGGGTCCACGAGCGGCTGCGGGCGGTGTTCCTGGCGGAGCGCCGCCTGGCCTCCCTGCTCCGCCTGCGGGCCCTGATGGTGCTCCGGCACGGGCGCCCGGGCGTGGTCGCCAACACGCAGCTTCACCGCTTCATCCGTCACCTGGAGGACTACGGCACGGACCTGATCAGCAACCGGCGGGACGAGGGCATCGCCGGAAACGCCCGGCTGGCCCTCGGCATGGTCCACCACCTCCTCAGCAGCTCGGACCTGCCCGCCTGATGCCTCCGGCGGTTGGCGGCCGCTACCGGCCGACGCCGCCCGCTGATCACAGGAGAAGGACCCTGATGCGATTCCACGCCGTCGCCTCCGCGATCGAAAGCGCAGCGGCCTCGGGGGCGCTGCTGTCCCTGGCCGTGGCCGAACTGCTCGGCAAACGCGGCTGGCGATCCGCCGCCGACGCGGCCGAGCGGCTCGGCTTCGCGCTCGGCGCCTGGTGCGCCCGGGCCGGAACCGTCCGGTTCCGTGCCGATCAGCGCCCGAACCTCCCCCCTTCGCCGGGGCCGGTGGAAGCGGCCAGCCTCCGAGCCCAGGAGGACCAGCCGACCGCTGAGCCAGTGGCGCAACTACACATGACAGCAGTCGAGTTCGCGCACTTCGCGCACACCAATGAGCTGTGCTCCTGCCCGCGCCCCGGCGACGGCCTGCAGCAATGCCCGGGTGTGATCGAAGCCCGCACCGAAGACCAGCGCGACACCGCCCGGCGGCAACTGCCCGGCGAGCACCGCCCCAGCAGTTCCTGACGACGCCCCGCCGAGTCCGGCCGCGGGCGCAGCACCGCTCCGCCCGCCCCGGGATCTCCGGGTCCGCCCCTCGCACGGGCGGCCCGGGCCCGGGCTATCCGATTCCGGCCCCCGGGCCCCGACTCAGGAGAACAATGTCCATCACCAGCCTGCTGAACGGCATCGGCGGCATCCTCCCTTCCCAGCAGTGGCTGGTCGCCCACTCCGACATCCTGGCCGGCGCCGTGGTAGCGGCCGCCACGGCGGTGCTGCTGCTGCGGCGCTGGCGCCAGGCCGAACGCGACTATCAGGAGGAACAGCAGCTCAGCGCGAAGGACATCGCGGAGCGCAAGCTGCACATCGACGCCCGCGGCCGCCGCCTGGAGGACATCTGGACCGTGCTGGTCGCCTCCGCGGCGGCCGGACTGTCCGCGACCGGCCTGCGCAAGATGGGCCGGGACATGATGGGGCTGACGGCCCCGTGGGACTGGCTGCCGTTCATCGCGCTGGACGTCGCCGCATACGTGTGCGGGATGCGGGCCCGGCGCCGCTCCCGCAACGGGGAACCGCCCGGCCTGTCCGGCGTCCTCGTGTGGGTTTTCGCTCTGATCAGCTCGTCGTTCTCCGCGTCCGAGGGAGCCAACTTCGGCGAGGCAATCTCCCGGGCCCCGTGGTCGATCATCGCCGCCGTGCTGTTCGAGCTGGGCAGCCTGGAAGAGCGGACCGCAGCCCGCGAGCTGGCCCGCCGGGCCGGCGAGTGGCTGGACCGCCGCATGCGCATGGTGCGGATGCTCCACCCCATCGAGTGGATCAAGGTGGCGCTGGCCTTGGCCGCCGACGAGACGCTCTCCCAGGCCGACGCCACTCGCCGGGTCCGCATCCAGACGGCCGCCAGCAAGTTGTACCGGGTGCGGCTCCTGGACGGAGCCAGGGACGGCCAGACCAAGGCCAAGTCGACCGGATGGCAGGCTCGCGGCCTGGCTCGGGCGATCCGCCGGGCGCAGCAGGCCCAGACGCGGGTCGCGCTGGCCGACCAGATCCACATCCTGGCCCACCTCGAGCGCCTGGTGCGCACCCCCGACACCGCCGCGGTTGACTTCACCAAGCGCCAGGCGGTCAAGGCGGTGCTGGCCACGTTCGTCGCCGATCCGGCGAGTACGGCCGACAGCGGGTCCGGACTGTACCCGGGTGCGGGGACAGCACCGGACGCGGTGGCTGGGCATCAAGCCGGTGTACCCGGGTACGGGCCGGGTGCAGGCGAGGCGTACCCGCTCTCCGCCGGGGTGCACTCGGGTACGCCTGGGGCGGGTACGGGTGCACCGCAGTCGGTGTACTCGGGTACGGCGGACCGTACCCGGCAGCCCGCTCAGGTGTACTCGGGTACGGGCGAAGCGGGTACGGGTACGGCACAGGCCCCGTACCCGGGTACGGCGGACCGTACCCGGCAGCTCTCCGAGACGTACCCGGGTACGCCCGGGGCGGGTACGGGTACGCCGCTGCCGCCGTACCCGAGTACGGTCCGGCCCAGTCCGCAGGCACCCGCTAGCTCCGTACCCGTGGAAAACCCGCAGGTCAACCCGGGTACGCCCTTCCTCGGCGCGGGTACGGCCGTCCTGCACGCAGGTACATCCGCTTCCGACGCGGGTACACGGCCGCCCGCCTCGGGTACGCCCGGCGTCTTCGGCAATGTCGCGGAGGACGAGCACGGGTACGTCCCCGGCTTCGACAGCGCCTACGAGGGCGAGACCGGCACGGCCGCTGAGCACGCGGGTACGGGCAGCGACCCGGACCCGGACGAGGCGGGTACGGACGAGACCGGTGACCGGGACGACCTGACGCTGGCCAGGATGCTGCTGCCCTACGTCGGTGAGGACGGCAAGGTCTCGCTGAGCATCCGGGATGTCAGAAAGCTGTTGCAGGCCGGACAGAAGGTGGCGCGGCGCGTCATGGAACTGGCACCGACCCTGCTCGATTCCCCTGAGCCCGAGCCGGGCCTCGGGGAGCCGGCCGAAACCGCGCCCGCCACGGGCTGTGCGGCGCACTCCGCTCAGCCGGCCTCCGTTTCCGGCCCGCGCCCGAAGGAGCTGGTCGATGCCGCTTGACTGCTCCGGCCTCAGCGCACCGACCGTCCTGTTCCCCGGGCCCGGCTCCTGGACCTGCTGGGCCGCCGTCCCCGCGCTCCGAACGGGCAGCGGCCACCTCTCCTGAGCGGCCGGAACACGGGCCCCGGGCACTCGCCCGGCGCGCCCGGCCGCCACTCTGATCCATCACTGACAGTGAAGGAATCGCTATGACCACCCTGTATCAGATCCTCATCGCGGCCGGGGTAGCCGGAGGATCCACCGGGCTGGGCGTCCTGGTGATCCGGCCGATATCGGACCGGGTCCGAGCCCGCCAGGAGGCCGCCGACGAGGCGGAGTCGTACCAGGACCCGGTGCCCGAGCTGCCAGTCCCAACGGCCAACAAGGCCGACAAGCAGGCCCTGCCGCTGCCCCACAGCGACACAGAGCACCCGGCCCGAGCAGCCTGACGGGCCCATCCCGTGGTGGCCGGCCGAGCTGGCCGGCCACTGCGGAAGCCGCCCTCCGAGCGCCTGCTGCCTTCTCGCGGTAGCCCCCGGCCTACCGCTGCGAACTGCATGAATACCGATCTGTCCGGCTGCCTACCGGTCCTGCGGGCGATGCCCGACCCCAAGGAGGGGAGAGGGGCACCCGCCGGCCGGGCCCGGGCCGACGGCTCGCGCCACCCTCCATCCGCCCGAGCAACCGCCGACCGGAGCTTCGCCATGCCCTCTCACGAGATCCGCATCAGCCACCCCGACCGGAGCGATGTCCGCATCGGCCCCGTCAACGACCGCTGGTCCTGGCCACCCCGCGCCGGCTGGGCCCTCGGGCTCTACCTCGGCCTGCACCTCGTCATCGCCGACCTGGCCACCACGACGCTGCGCCACCTGTGCTGACCCCGTGTCAACCCGACCGCGCCGCGAGAACCACGCGCCCGGGCTGACAACCCCACCCGATCCGGAAGGCCAGGCCATGATCACCGAGATCCCGCAGTACCTTCTCCACGCCGTGCTCGTCGTCCTGTTCCTTTCCGCCGCTGTCGCCTACGGCGTGCTGCTCAGCGCGCTGATTGTCCGCTTCCTCGACCGGCAGGTGACGGGATGACCGAGCAGACCCTCACCCCCGGCGCCGCCGACCAGGGCGACAGCGGCCGGCCCGAGTCCCGCGTCATCATCCCGACCCGGGTCCTGCCCGCCGCCGACCAGCCGCCGAAGCCCGACTTCCCGCCCTTCAACCAGCAGGACCGCGCGGGCCTCGCGACGATCACCGACGCGGCGCCCGCCGCGGCCCGGCCGCCGGTCTTCGAGCAGCGGCACGACCCCAACCCGGCGTGGTGGCGGGACCTGGCCACGAAGGCGATGGGTACGCAGACCGAGGAGGTGGTGGCACCGACCGCGCCCGCGCCGGCGGCCGAGCCGCCCCCGGTCACCGCCACCGTCACGGTGAAGACCACCTTGCCCAGGCGCCCCAGCCGGCCGCCCGGCAACCCGTCCGCCGCGGCCGGGAACGGCAGCGGCGGGGGCTGGAACGGCCGGGGCCCCGGCCCCGGAGCGCCCCCCGAGGACCCGCCGTCGCACCACTCGACCTGCCCCAACTGCGGCGGAGAGTTCACCTCCTGCTCCTGCCCCCTGCACAAGACGCCGCAGACCCCGCCCGCACAGGCCGCCCCGCCGCAGGAGGACGAGACCGAGGAGGTCGAGCAGGAGGTCACGGTCGAGGTCAGGGTCGGCGAGAACAACGACGCGCCGAAGTCCAAGTTCAAACCGCCGACCCTGCGCGAGGCCCTCAAGCCCACGCCCAACAACACCGGCAACGGCTGGCACCGTGCCCGGCTGCTCTGGACGGCCAACTGGATCGGCCCGGTGGTCCCCGCCTGGGGCTTCGACATCCTGCCCAAAATGCAGCACCTGATTCTCTGGTTCCACGAGCCCGGCGGGCAGTTCTGGATGTCCGTCACGTTCGTCGGAGCTGGCGCCTGGATCGGCTGGCGCACCCGCGGCTGGTACCCGCCGCTCGCCTGGGTGCTGCGCATCCCCTTCGCCACCGCGCTCGTCGCGGCCCTGACCGTCGTCATCCACCTCACCTGAGAATCGGAGTCACCCACCCATGTCCGACCTCGTCAACGCCGCCGTACAGCTCGCCGCCGTGCCCGCCACCTCCATGCACGGCTCCGGCCTCGGCGCCATCACCACCGCCGGTCTGGCCGGTGTCGGGACCGTCGTGCAGATCGCGATCCTGAAGAACGGCGCCAACCCGCGGATCGCCGGAAAGCTCAAGTGGGAGCACCTCGCGATCGCTGGCTACGTCAACGCCACCCTCTACGGCACTGCCGGCTGGGCGGGCCCCAGCGACGCCATCAACAGCATGACCGCGCCGCTCGCCGTGTCCTGGGGATCGGGCTGCGTGGCGCTCGCCATCACCGGCGTCCTCTGGCTGCGCACCCACGGCAAGTGGCGGGCCTCGATCCTGGGCTTCACCGCCGGCGTCCTCTACAAGGCCGCTGACGGCTGGTGGTCAATCGGGACGATGGCCATCACCTACCTCGCCGACCACCTGCCCCACCTGGGGCACTGATGGCCATCGACACCGCGGTGGCCACGGAGCACCCTCCGGCGCCTGTCCCGGCCGACCTTGACGACGGTGTTGAGGCCGAGGTCGAGGATGACGACGAGAGGGCGGGGGAGGACGTCCCCGAGCGGGTCGCACGGGTGCTGTCCGAGGTATTCCGAGCAGCACTGCCCTACGTCATCGGCGTCCGGGGGACGCTGTCGCTGGTCACCGGGACCTACGTCATCGTCAAGAACACCGTCATCTGGGTCTGGTCCGGCAACGGCATGGAGCTGTTCGCGCCCGGGATCGCCCGCAGGCGCGAGGCGAAGGCCACGGCGCAGCGGGCTGCGCAGCGCGCGACGGCCAAGGCCAAGGGGAAGGCGGTGCCCGGCAAGCCGACGCCCAGGCCGAAAGCGGGTGCGGGCAAGCGGCGGGCGGCGAAGCCGGTCCCCGTCGAGGACAAGGCTCCGCAGGAGCAGCCCCAGGGGATCGAGGGCAAGGAGATTCCGGCGCCGCTGCTGCGCTTGATGGGGCTGGGCCTCGGTGTGTCCCTGGTCGTCTACTACATGCCGGACAACCCGGCGGTCTGGATGCCGCTGGTGCTGGTGCCGTGGGCCGTCGCCGCCTGGACGTACGCGCCGGTCGCCGAGCCGAAGGCCGCCAAGCCGAAGCAGGAGCAGGCCAACGACGAGGACGCGGACTGGGACGACGAGGAGGACGGCCTGTCGGCGGAGCAGGAGGCAGGGGGGCAGCGGGTCCTCTCCGCCGAGGAGGTCGAGGCCACGTTCCGACTGTACGTCGAGCACAAGGTCGCCGCCCGGTACGCCGAGGGTGTCCGGGGCATCAAGCAGGGCGTCCACATCGAGGACATGCTGGCCGACCTGAAGACGCAGAACCTGATCTCCGACCCGGCCTGGAACACCAGCGCCCTGGCGTCCTACCTCCGCCGGATCGGCATCCCCCTCCGGGACCCCCTGCCACTGACCGTAGCGGGCAAGAAGCTGAACCGGATCGGGGTCGACTTCAAGGAACTTACCCAGGCCCTCGGCCGAGAGCCCCGACTGCCCCCCTGTCCGGTCCCCGATCTGACCCCCCGGGAGGACCCCGAACCAGCCCCCTCGACCCCCTCCGCGAGCCCTGCTCAGGGGCGCCGGGAAGACCGGCAACCCACCCCCGCCCACACCCCCCGCCAGAGGGCCGGATGACCCCCGCCGGCAGGCCCGCGAACAGCCGTCCAGCCAGCCCTGCCCGAGCCGGACGCGGCCCGCCGCTCCCCCATCTCCACATAGCCACAACCGCCCCCTACCGCAGCGCCCTACCAGCACTCTGACCTGCACAAATACCGGATGCCCTACCAGCCCTACCGACGACCTACCACCGCCCTACCAGCCCCGGGAGGGGCGCAGCAGCACCCGCTGCCGCGCCCCTCCCGGAGTCTGCCCGGGCGAACGGGGCAGGTCGGACTGGGCGTTACCTCAGATTGGAATCAGCGTGTCCACTTGGCTGCTCGAGCGGGCGAGGACCCTCGCCCTCGCCGGCTCCCCGTCCCGCCGAACCCTCGTGATCGACTTCGACGGGGTCGTCCACGACCAGAACGACGGATGGCGCGGCGGCGAGGTCTACGGCCCGCCGATCCCCGGCGCCGTCCAGGAGTTGCAGCGCCGGTCCGCGGGCGGATGGTCGCTGGCGATCGTCACTGCCCGTCACCACGACCTGCACGACGACGTCGCGCGGTGGGTGGAGAAGCACACCGCGCTGCCGACGGTCGTGTGTGCGCAGCGGCACGCCTACTGGCACGGTCCCGAGATCCTGGTGACCAACGTGAAGCCCGGCGCGGTCGCGTACGTCGACGACAACGCCGTCCGGTTCACCCTGGCGGCCGGCGGATGGACGACCGCGCTGGCGGGTCTCCCGTACTCCCCGGACGAGGTCCTGGCGCTCGGCGGCCCGGCGTGAACGCGCCTTCGGTCTCGCTCATCCCGGCGGAGCTGCGCCGCGCGCTGCTGGAGGAACTGAAAGGCGTGGAACCGGCCAGCGCTGCGGTCGTCACCGGGATCGCCGCGGCGGTTCAGCAGATGCGCGACCACGACCACGAGCGGGACGACATTCACTGCGACGACCAGCTCGGGGTGTTGGGGCAGAGGGCCCCGTTCCTGCTGCTGCGGCTCCTGGAGGTGGAGGAGGAGCTCCACCTCCTGCGGGCCCGGCGTGGGCACGACGGTGACGACGACGCCGGTGGCAGTCCGGCTATGCCGCAGTCCCCGGGAGCCGGTGCCCGTCCGGGCCGGGATGGGCCGGGGGCGCCGTAGCGAAGTCCTCCAATGTCCGAGCCCAGGCGGCCCCGGGCGGTCCTGCCCGCGCGAGCGGCAGGAACTGCCCCGGGCCGCCCCGACTTCCTTCACCGCTTACCGTGCCGCCCGGCCGGGCGGCACCCCGACCCTGATCGAGGCGTCCATGCCGGTCATCGACCACCCCGTCCTGCGGGTACTCCTCCTGCTCTTCCTCGCCTGCCTCCTCATCCTGCTGATGCTGCCGGTCACCCGCCGCTCCAGCCCGATTCGGGCGCTGCGTGCCGCCGCCCTTCCGTGGCTGCCCGAGGCACGCGAAGGGCATACCAGTTCGCCTCACCTGCCCCGGCGGGTGCTGGGCGGCGCCGTCGTCGTCGGCATCGCCTGCTTCACCATCGGCGGCGACCTGACGGCCCTGCTCGGCTTCGTCCTCGCTGCCGCCGGAGTCCTGCTGTACGGGATCTGAACCGCGCCTGGCCACCGGCCCTGCCTGCCCGCCGCACCGCCGGGGCGGCCGACATCAGCCACCTGTCCCGGCGCGCGCCGATCCCTTCGAGGGGAAGCGGACCGTCGAGAAAACCCGCTACGTCCCACACGCCGGTGGGGCGGACCACCGATTCCTGAGACACCGGAGCACGGCCGCCGCGAAGATCTGTCCACGTATCAACCCCGGGTGGGCACCGCCGGACCGCCGCCGCCGGTGGACCGGCGGTGCCCACCCGACACCGACCCCAGGTTCGAGGCAGATTCCTGCCCAGCCCGACCGACCCGGAGAGCGAGAGCACCGTGTTCAGACGCCGCAGCCGCCGGGCGAAGGCCCTCACCGCCGTCGACCTGACGCTGCGCCTCAACGAGCAGATGCGCAGCAGCCGTCGGCAGCCGGATTGCCCGGTGACCAGCCCGCCCCGGCGGCCCGAGGCGCAGGACCTTCAACGTCCCCTCACCGAAGTGCACTTGGACCAGGCTCTGGTCCTGGAGCGCGTCAGCCGCCTGGCCCGGACGGCCCGAAGCGGCGACACCAGCGACCACCCCGACAACCGCGAGCTACTGGAGGCCCTGGACTGGGCGGTCTACCTCACCGGCCAGGCCGCCGAGGCCCTGCAGCTCGCTGCCTTGGCCACCTGCCCGGACCGTTGCCACACCTGGACCTGAGCCGCTGCGGGACGGACAGCACCTGTCCGCAGCGCCGACCAGCAAGGAGAGCAAGCCCATGACCACCACCGTCACCACCCGCAGCACCAACGGACCCGGCGTCGCCGACAGCCGCGTTTCTGTGCGCCCCGTCGACCCGGGCACCTGGATCGGCCCGCCCGAGGACAATGAGGCGTACGGCCGCGGGCGCAAGACCCACGAGTACATCAAGGTCTCCTTCACCCCCGCGTCGGGCGAACTGACCGCCGATTGGAACGAGAGCTACGACAGCCGCTACCGCAGCAGCTGGGGCCCCAAGGAGCCCGAGGACTTCCGCAAGGAGGCCCTGTCCGGGGTCTCGGTCTCGGCGGGCAGCCAGTGCCCGGACCGCGAGCCCGAGCTGATCACCCGCTACGACTGGCTCGTCTCCGGCTACGCCAACGCCGTCGAGGTGAACACCATGCTCACCCTGCTGGCGCGGCTGATCCCGACGATGCTCGACGCCTACGCGCCGGTCCCCGGCCGGCCCGGGTGCCTGGACTGGACGCCGACCGCCGCCTCCTACGCACGCCTCATCGCCACCCTGGTCAAGGGCATCCGCTACTACCTCCCCGACGGCCAGCCGGCCAAGGACAACCTGCAGCGGGCGCTGGACGAGCGGGCCAGCACCGAGAAGCGCTACATCACGTGGAGCCAGCTGCACCAGCTCAACCCCCACCTTGCCCCCGGCGAGCTCGCGCTGGCAGGCGACGCCGAGCTGGACGCCGCCGCCCGCGAAGTCACCAGTAGGCTGTACGGCAGCTACGGGCACGACCTGCTGCTCCCGGAGTCCGTGGGCCGCCCGTTCACGCTGCTGGTCACCAGCGCCCGGATCGGCCTGCACGAGTTCCGGCGGGACGCCGCCGAGGGGCTGCGGGTCGTGGACGCGACCGATTGGTACGCCGACCACCCCGGCGTCGAGGCCCGCATGCAGCCCGGCTGGACGGACGAGGACCTGGCCAACCTCCTGCAGCCCGACGAGGAGCGCACCGCCGCCAACGCGGGCGTGCGGCTGGTCGGCCTGCCGACCTACCTCACCCAGCGCCGCACCCTCCAGCGCGAGCAGGCCCGCGCTGAACTCCGCCGCCTGGCCGGCCTCGCCACCCACAACAGCACCCCGCAACGGCGCCGCGCGGTCGCGGGCCTGCTCCTGACGATCGACGGCTGGGACGACCCGGCCGACGGCACCGAAGACCGCGACCAGCGCCTGGGCGACCTCGCCGGGATGAGCCCCGAGGCCGTGGCCCTGCTGCGCACCCGGATCGGCGGGGTGGAGGCGTGGGACGGCTGGGTGCCGGTCGTCCTGGTGCGCGCCGCCTCGCCGGAGCGCCGCCGACGGTGGTTCGGACAGACCGTCAAGTGACCCATGCCACACGCCGGCTGCCCAGCGGTGGGCAGCCAGTCGCCGCAGTTCCCGACACCATGACGCGCACGGCTGCTGCCGACCGCACCCACCGGACCACCTCGAGGAAACCATGACCCGACGTCTGCGCCACACCCGACGCGTGGAGCGGCTCGCCCTGCTCGGCTCGCTGCTCGCGCTCTTCGGAGAGCTGCACCCGCTGTTCGACCTGTGGGTTAACGCGGCAAAGGCCGTGTCCACCTTCCTCGGCGTCTCGCTTTCGAGGGGCATTCGCCGAGCGCGGTCCGCCCGAGATTCCGTTCGGGTGTCTCGGTTGGCGGGCGTCGACATTGCGCCTCGGAATGCACTCTCGGGAGTGACGGCATGACGACGTCGATCGATCAGCTCGCCACCTTGGCGACGTTCGGTTCCGTCTGGGCTGTGCTGGCCGTTGGTCACAACGTCGCGGACCACGTACTCGGCCAGAGCGATCACCAGGCCGCGAACAAGGGTGCGCCGAGCGCCGATGATGTGTCCGCCGGGGTGAGTCCGCGCCGGGGTTGGATGGCCTGCCTGGCCCATGTTGGCCAGTACCACCTCGTCATGGCCGCGCTTCTCGCCCTGGTATGGCTGTTCATCCCGCTCCCGCTGTCCGTGACCGGGCTGGCCGCCGGCTTTGCATGGTCGGCGGCCAGCCATGCTGTGCTGGACCGGCGTTGGCCGGTGCGATGGCTGCTGCAGCACACCGGCTCGCCGGACTTCGCCAACCTGCGGACGGCCGGGCTCAATGGGATGTACTTGGCTGATCAAGCTCTGCACGCCTTGGCTCTGCTTGTCTCCGCGCTCCTGATCACCCGCTTGTGATTTCCGCTAAATGACTACCTATTTCCAATCCCCGAAGCCACAGGTCAACCCGCGAATGTCCGGAATGAGGGATTCGTGGAAGTGCTCGTCGAACGGTCACTGCGACCGTTCGACGACCGGAGTGTCGGGGTGGGTGCGAAGTACGGGGCGGTCTCCAGGGAGACCTCTCACCCGGAGGCCGGCGAACTCGGTCGGCGGACCGACTCGGCCTTGATCGTTCTCAAGTTGGTGGCCACCAACTTGCCCTGGGGCCCACCTGATACCCAGGCTACCGAGCCCGTCGGCCCGAGGGCTTGAGAGCAAGGTTCTCAAGAGAGCAGGAACACGATTGCGCAGATGATCAGCACGAGGGTGGTCGCGCATCCTCCGCTTGTTGGCGGAGAAGCACTACGCCTGCCGGGAGTTGTTGGCGGAGAAGGGCGACGCCTGGCGGGAGTCCAAACACCAGGGCGATAGCCCTGGAGCTCTCCCCTTCGGTAGACGAATGACGACTTCATGAATTCGTCACGAGCTTGCGCCTTCCATCGCTTGTGCATAGCCGCCCCGACCACGGCTGGGTGTGCACCGTCGGGCACTCGGAATACCAGCCATGCCCGGGGTGGCTCCATGCCCCACAGCATGAACTCACCGCCCGTGACATCGCTGGTCAAGAGCGCCGCGCAAGCCGCAAAGCCTGGCCACTGGCCGTCGCCCTCGCCTAGCAAAAAGGTGCGCAGATCGGAGCTCGCCTGGCTGGCGGTGTCGAACGTTCTGAAGTGCTCGGCACCGTAGGAGCCGTCAATGAAAACTTGCGAGAAGTCCCTTGACCCACGCTCCCCGGCCTCCCAGGGGCTCGAAACCTGAACCCAGGTCCACTTTTCCATGCTGCCTCCCTTGGAATGCAGTCCCTGACCAGCGGTCCGCACGGACGACCCCGGAGTGGAAGACGGCACGGACACCGTCGTCGCCTCACAGTCCGGCCCGTGAGCATGAGAGAGGCCCGGCCACCTTCGGCCGGGCCTCTCTTGCTCACTTCGGCTGCCAGAGTCCCATCCTGCCGTTGTGCCGCTTCTTACGGCTAACCGAGTCCTTCATCCAGACCTCCCGTGCCCGGTGCTGCCAGAGCTGCCAGGTCGCTAGTGCTGCACCGCGTTGATTCGTTGAGGGTCATGCGGCCTTGAGCGGTGTGCCGTCGTAGGTCCAGCGGTAGGGCTTGGCGGTCGTGTTGTGCCGGATCGCGAACGTGTCGATCTTGTCGATGAGGTCCTCGCGGCTCGGGAAGTCGCCGTGCCGTAGGACGCGGCGGGCCAGGGCGGAGAAGTACAGCTCGACCTGGTTGAGCCACGAGGCGTGGGGCGGGGTCCAGTGGACGCGCCAGCGTGGGTGGGCGGCCAGCCACGCTCTGGTGTTCTTGGCCGTGTGCGCCGATCCGTTGTCCAGGACGACGTGGATCTCCCGGCGGGGATCGATGGTCCGGTCGAGCATTTTCAGGAAGCGGACGAAGGTCGCGGAGTCGTTGCGCGTGATCGGCTGGGTGAGGACCTCTCCGGTGAGCACGTTGAGGGCGGCAGCGATGGAGACCGTGCCGTGCCGGCGGTACTCGAACTCCTGCAGAGCGGGTCGGCCGGGTGCGGGTGCCCTTCCGGGGTGGCGGCGGGAGCGGGCGGCGATGGCCGTCTTCTCGTCGATGGACAGCACGACCGTTCCCGGTGGCGGGGAGAGGTAGAGGCGGCAGACGTCCTCGGCCCGGACCCAGAAGTCGGGGGTGTCGCGGCGGGTGAGCCAGCCGCGCACCCGGTGGGGCTTGAGGTCCAGGTCGGCGAGGATTCTGCCGACTTGGGAGGCGGAGATCGCCTGCGCTGCCAGGTGTGCGGCGATCGCCCGGTGCGACCACGTCGACTCCGGGTGCGGCGGGGCGCTGGTCGCGGTGGCCACGACGGCGACGCGGACCTCGGGCCCGTGGACGCGTGGCCGCCCGGGGCGCGGTGCGTCCAGCAGCCCGGCCAGGCCGGTGGCCGCGAACCGTCGGCGCCACTTGCGGACCGTGTTCACGCTCACGCGCTGGGCCCGGGCGATCGCCGCGTTGGAGTCGCCCCCGGCCGCCGCCAGCACGATCCTGGCCCGCAGTGCCTCCCGGACCTGGGCCCCGGCGGAGGAAGCGGTGCGCTCCAGCTTCGCGCGCACCACCTCCTCCAGTACCACCTGCACTGCGTGCGTCCGTGCCACCCCGACCGCCCTCCGCCCCAGTTCCCACCGACAGGAGTGGATCATGGCGAACATCGGCAGGAGCAGGCACGATGGGCGCCATGCCGAAGAATCCGCCGGAGTCGATGCAGCACCACTTGCGCCAGCGCCTGACTGAGCACGCTCGCTCGCGCTGGCCGCAGCTGGCCGGTGTCGACGTGCGCTTTCGCGCCGGATTCGCCTACGTCACGGGGACGTTGCCCGGCGGTCAGGCCCTGCCGCTGTGCCGTCTGCGCTTCGGCGGGGTCCTGCACACCTGGGGCTTCGCCATCTACCTCGCCAGCCGCGACGGCTACCAGGACAACGTCCTGCCCAGCGGCTACCCTGCCGGATCACCGGAAGAAGCCCTCGACTGCGCGTGCGGCCTCTACCTCAACGACCCCACTGCCTGGACAAACGCACCCTCAACGATCTAACGCGGTGCAGCACTAGAGCAGCACTCTGAACCGGGGACGCCCCCTCCGGCACCGTGAAAACCATCCAGGCCCGGTGATCATCGAACCAAATGACGAACTCACCTAGTGGGACCTGCGGCAGGCTGTCCGTTTGATAGTGCACCCGGCCACCAACGTCCAACAGCCAGTCCCGCAGGTCGATGATGGCCTCGCTGGCGGTCTCGAAGGTCGTGAACGACCTCCCATAAGGGAGTGAAGGTATGGGATGGCGTTGCGTGAACACGCTCGCATCGAGCCTGCCCCAAGGAGGGTAGATCTCCACCCAAGTCCACCTGGCCATGAGGCGTGTCTCCCGTTGTCACTCAACAGAATTGACGGCACATCGGCATCGTGACTACCGATGGGGTCGTGGATGACTACCCAAGCTCCGCTCGCCCATGCTCACCCGCCGCCCCGCATCCGCATGCGCTTGATCAACACCCCGGGTGCTTCGAATGCCACTCGCTAGGCCACCACGCCCTGAAGGACATAGGCGCTCAGCGGCGGGGCAGGGGGATGACGCTCCCGGCATCGTCCCCTTGCTCCATGTCGGTTGCCAGGGTGGCGAGTTCGCGGCTGAACGTACTTCGCTCGCGGCGGAGGCGCTGGAGCTCGTCGTCCTTGGCCGCGAGGGCGGACAGCAGCATTCGGTGGCGTTCCTTGAGCTGGTTGAACTCCGTGTGGGTGCGGGCGAGTTTGCCGGTGAGCCGCTGGTTCAGATCGCGCAACTGGGCGATGCGGGCCTCGCGCGGGTCGGGCTGCTGGCCGGCAGCCTGGGCGGCCGCCCGCCGCTTCTCGAACTCGTCCTTGAGGTGGCCCCAGGTCCGGTAGAGAGCGGCGCGGGAGATGCCCGCCTCGCGGGCGAGCGTCTTGATGTCGCATGCGCCGCCGGGCGGGATCTGCCCGGCCAGCAGCCGGTCGATGGCCGCGCGGATGCGTCGTTCGAGCTGGTCGCGCTGCTGGTGGCTGAGTGCCATGTCATCCGGCCTTTCCGGCTGCTTTGTCGATCTCCTGGAGGACCCGCATGGACCGCTCGTGCTCGGCCCGCATCCGTTCCTTCTCCCCGGCCGGGATGCGGGGGCTGGCCAGTAGGACGGCGCCGTTGTTGGCCGCGGCGTGCCAGACGGAGCGGTGGACGAGGTGGTGGGTTGCTTGCGGGCAGCGGGAGCTGTCACACAGCCCGGCCAGTGGAGCCGCTGTGGATTTGGCGCCTGCGAGCTTGAGACACAGCGCCTTCGCGGGGTCTTCGAACCAGCAGTAGTTCGCCGCGGACAGGTGCAGCACCGACGCCTTCTTCTTCAGCAGCAACTCGATCTGCCGGTCGGTGACCACCTTCGCCGGGCCCGGCTCGTGGTCGGTCAGCTCGTCCTCGACGGCGCGGAAGGCGGCCAGTAGAGCGTCGGCTCCAGGGCCGACGGGCAGTTGTCCCTGTTCGAACTGCCGGTATGCCTCGACGGTTCGGCCTTTGACGACCTTGCTGACCAGCCGGTGCCGGGCCAGGCCGGTGCCGTCGGCGTCGTCCGTGCGGCGGCAGCCGACCGTGAGTTCCATCAGTTCGCTGGACCGCATGCCGGTCAGCGCGGAGGTGGCGACCTTGCAGGCGTGGCCGGCGACCCGGATCAGGGCATCGGCGCCTTTGTTCGACAGGGGCAGAGACCACGGGATCATCTCGCCGGTGTCCGCGCGAGGGACCTCGGCGGGCTTGCGGCACCACACGTACTCGGTGCCGACCTCGGCGACCGCCTCCTCCAGCAGCGGTCGTGCCTGGATCAGGAGAGCCTTGCCGATGTCACGGTGTCCCGTCGGCCGAAGCAGGTGCTGGAAGTTGGCATCCAGCAACGGATCCTTCGGGTTCCATCCGGACCGCAGGCGCTTGGTCACCTGTGAGTCCTCAAGCCGTGGCAGCGGCTGGCCGGTCCGCAGATGTGCGTCAACCAGTGCGGCGAGCTTGTCGGCGTCCCGCAGATTCCGCGACCACTCGACTTTCCGCCGGGCCTCGCGCTCGGCCTGCAGCTCGGTCCACAGATCCACGATGTGCGGACCGAGCACGTCGACCAGGTGCAAGCAGGCCGTCAGCAGCGGCCGCAGCATCTCGTCGTCCAGGGGCTCCGTCTTGATCACCACGTGAGGCCGGGACGGTGCCCCGGTGACGACGCGGGGTGAACGCTTGCCCCAGGGCCGGAACCCGGGACGGTGCCGGTCCGCGGACAGCAGCTCGCCCTAGTCAGTGATGTCCTGCATGGCCGACACCACCGACCGCAGCGAGCCACCGGCCTTGTCCCGCAGGACGGCGCCGGAATCCCTGTCCCGGACGACGCCGTGCTCGCGCAGGAACGCCTCGCAGTGGTCCTGGGTGACGGCGGCGAGCGTGGTGATCCGGCGCTCGTGCAAACACGTCGTCCTCGAAACGGGGCCGCGGGTGCCCGTCCCGCCAGGCGAGGCGGGCGGTGGCGGCGATGTCCGCTCCGGCGAACACCGACCGGACCACCGGCTCGCCAGAGGCAGGAAGCGCCATCATCGGGGCCGTCGCCGCAGGTGCGGTAGCGGTAGTTAGCGTGACTGTTGGCCTGCAGAAGCTGGGTCACCCCGCAGGAAAGAATTCCCAATGAGGTTGTCAAGCCCGTCTGGTGACTCACTGTGAGCGTGTCAGCCGAGCACGGCTGGGCGGGGCGGTGATCTCGAAGGTGCGGCCGTCGCGTATGAGGGCCCATAGGACGTCTGGCCGCACCGTCCACCACGCCTCCGGCTCCTGCCGGCCGCCGGAGCGGGGCCCGCCGCCCAGCACCGGCTGGCAGCTGCACCGCCTCGACGTCCTTCTCGTCGCGCTCGGCAGTGCCCAGAGCCTGGTCACCACTGCCGGTGCGACGGCAGCCGGCCTCGCCGCCCACCGCGCTCTGCGAGGCCGGCTGCCGGCCGACGGGCGAAACGCGGCCACCGCCGTCGCTGCGATCGGCACGGCCGTGCTCCTCCAGGAGACCCTGGACGCCGCCCTGGAGGGACTGCGCTGGCGCATCCGTGACCGCCACGGCCCCCAGTTCGCGACGCTGCCCCCGGCCCCGGCTCCCGCCGCCGAAGGCGCCGCCGCCCCGGCGCAGCTGACGCCGATGCAGGAGGTCGAGGCCGCGGCCGCGTCAGCGGCGGCGTACGAGGCGCAGTTGCATTCCTGGAACATCCTGGGCAACAGCGGCCCACTGTGGGAGAGGCGGGGCTGGACCGGAGCGACGGACGGCACGGCCACGCACGACCTGCCCTTCGGTGCCGTCCTGCACTACCGGCCCAACCAGCTGCTGGTGGACCCGCGCACCGGCGAGCAGTTGGAGGGGCGGTTCGTCCTCGCCGCCGGCGGCGAGGAAGCCGTGGTGACGACCGGCGCGGAGCTGTTCGCCTACGTGCAGCGCCTGGCCGACGGCAAGACCCTGTTCGACCTCACCCTCGTCCCGGCGACCGAGCCCGGCTGCTGGCCGCTGGAGGACCACGCACCCGCCGCTCCGGCTCCCGACACCGACGAGCCGACAGTCTCCAAGCGCCCCCCTCGCAGGCCGTCGCGGACGGTCATCGGCGAGTAGGGGCCGAGGCGTAACCGCCCACCCACAAGCCCAGCCCCGCCACTACCCCAAGGGAGCCTCCGTGACCGACGACCAGGACCTGCCCGTCACCGCCGCCTCCATCACGCTCACCACGTCGGCCGAACAGGCCAGGGACACCGTGATCCTCCTGGCCGAGGCGCGGCTCGGCCTGGCCGTCGAGCTCGCCGACGGCACGGAGGTCGTCTACCACCCGGCCACCGCCCTCCCGGCCCGGCCACTCGACGCGGGGGAGCGCGCCGTCCTGGACGCCTACGGCGAATTCCCCTCGATCGCGCTGCTCATCCGGCAGTCGGCTGCCGCCTTCCACCTCTGGCAGACCGCGATCGCCGACAGCGGACGAGACCCGCAGCGTGACGTCGAGCGGCGCCTGGCGGCCCTGCAGCAGGCCTACGTCCTGCCGCAGGCGGTGGCGCTGGACCTGGCGTCACTGCGCGACGGCGGCGATCCCCGTACGGAGGCCGAGTGCGTGGCGGCGGCCAACCGACTGCGCCGTCTGGCGGGTCTGGCCCCGGAGGACGCGCGCGAGGCCTTGGCCTGGCTGCGCTACACCTCCGGTCGGGAGCCGGAGAGCCGTGATCGTGGAGGCTGTGGGTGCCACCCGGCATCGTGCTCGCGGCGCATCCCGACCGCAG
Source organism: Kitasatospora sp. GP82 (assembly GCF_029892105.1). Taxonomy (GTDB): domain Bacteria; phylum Actinomycetota; class Actinomycetes; order Streptomycetales; family Streptomycetaceae; genus Kitasatospora. The sequence continues at coordinate 30,347 of NZ_JARZAJ010000047.1, forward strand.
CTGACAGAACACCGCCTCCGGTCGGCCGGGCCCGGCCAGCACTCGGGCGTACCGCGCCAACCCATACGGTCAGCGGTTCTTGGCAGCTTTCGCGGCCGCCCGAGCGCTGGCGATCAACTCGCGTTGCTCGGCGGAGAGCCGCTGGCCGAGGTAGGTGTCCGAGAAGCCGGCCGTTGTTGCAACCTTCGTGATCCGGCCCCAGGCGCCGGGTTCGGCCATGACCTCAGCAATGGCTGCCTCCACCAGCGCCTCCCGGGCGTCCTTGAGGTCGCCTTCCAGCTTTTCGACTTGCTTCCGGGCGGCGGCGACCGCCGGGAAGTCGGGCTGCTCGCTCTGTCTGCTCATACCCCCAGTATGGCGATATCGAATCCAAGTTCACAACCTGACTTCCGAAGCTAGGTTGACAAGTCAGGTTCGGAAATGCGAGGGTACGACTACCACCAGGAGGCGGCCACCAGGCCGCAGCGGGATCCCTCGCCCATGGACCGGAAGGACGCTCTGCATGAACGGGCACACCGTCAGCGAGACCAACCCCACCTACGTCAACGGCGCAAACCGATACCGGATGCCGTTCGTCGGCATCCTCACCCCGACGCACCCGCAGTTCGAGGAGATGCAGGAGTACGTCCTGCCCGAGCACCGGTGCCCCGAGGGGTACGGGCTGGTGTTCCTGGAAAGCGAGGAGCACTCGGCCACCTACATCGGCTCGGTCCACCAGATCGAGGAGTACCGTGCCGCCAACACCGACGGCACCGCCGTGCTCGACATCTCCCAGGGCGTGACGTACGCCTTCTGGCCGCACGGGGAGGGCTGGGACAAGTACCTGCCCGCCAACACCTGGAACCCGGGCGGGGAGGGCATCGTCACCGAGTTCGACCACCCGCTCGGCGGCAAGGTCACCGTGTACGAGTACCTCAAGGCCGGCGCCGACGGCGAGAAGACCCCGATGGTCGCCTTCCACTGTGAGCACTGCCACAACGAACCCGAGCGTGATCACGAGAGCGCTCAAGCCAACCGCGAGCCGCAAGACCGTCGCTGGACGGCACGGAACGCCCGCGTGCACATCCGCCAGCACGACCAGCGGTGCCGCCCCATCGATCCCCGCATCGTAGAGACCGTCACGGCGGTCGCCAACGAAAAGTACGGGGTGAACAACCCGGTGGTCACCTGGGAGTCGCGCTGCTCCACGGCCGGGCCGTGTGCGCAGATCCGCCACCTGCGAGCCCACCGGCGCTGAACCGGCCGAACCGCAAGCCGCCAAGCCGCGGCCTCCGAGCGTGCCGAGCCCTGTAGCTGGCAGACCGGACCGGCCCCGGCTACAGCGGCGAGAACGTACCCGGACGGCTGAAGCAGTGGAATACCGACGACCCGGCCCACAACGACAGCGGCAGCGGACGCCGCAGGAGTAAGTGGCGGTGCCCGCCGATGCGGGCACCACCACAACCGCTCCCATCCGGACCCCGTAGCGGCCGCCAGGCTGCCCCTTCCCCGGACAGGCTGTGCTCCGCGCACCGCCCGGAACCGCCGCAGCCCAGACCACCCGCCCGGAACCGCCGCAGCCCAGACCACCCGCCCGGAACCGCCGCAGCCCAGACCACCCGCCCGCAGCGCTTTCCCAGCCGCAGGGGCCAGTCGGTCACCACGCCCGTCCCGGCTCTGCAGGCGGCGGCAGCTCGACCCCGCCGCCGAGCCCGTGGTGGTGCCGACAGAGGCCGGCACCACCACGGCACCCCGCTCCGTCCCCGGGGCAGCAGGCGGCGGCCCGGGCCGCCGAGCAGCAGGCCTGACGCCCGATCACCCCTCCAGCGCCCGGGGCACTCCGCCCCGGGCGACCGGCCCAGCCGAGAGGACCACCTCCGATGACCACCCTGCGCACGCCCCGGCCCGCCCCGGCCGGGGCGACCCGGCCGACGGGCAGGCAGCCGCGCCGGCCCGACACCCGAGCCTTCGACGACGCCGCCCACCGCCTGGCCGACTGGATGGACGGCATGGCCAACGAACCCGCCGGACGAATCCCTCGCCGACCTGCTCGCCGACATGCAGACCGACCTGCTCGCCGCCGACCGCCACGAACCGCTCGGCAGGCTGAACGAGGCGGAGCAGCTGCTGCGCAAGGCCGCTGCCCTCATCGGCGAGGCCGACTACGACAGCCAGCCAGGCGCCCGGTGCGCGGGCAGCCCCCGCGCCCACCTGGCCCAGGGGGAGTAGCCGTGGCCACCCCCGCGTACGATCCGGTGGCCACGGCGGACACGCTGTGGCAGCAGCTCACCGAGTACCAGCCGGCCGTCGCCGCCGCGATCGCCATGCAGCTGCGGGCGCTGCCGGAGAACTGGACCATGCGTGCCCTCGGCCTGGCCCGGGCGCACGCCGCGCTGGAGCTGCCGCCCGGCGGCACCGCGCCGATGGAGATCGTGCCCTACAGCCCGGACTGGGAGGACTGCCCGGCCTGCCACGAATCCGGGGACCTGTGCCGCTACCACCAGGGCTGGGTCACCGGCCACGAGGCTCTGTACGGGCCGCTCCGCGACGCCTCGGGCATCGACCCGAAGGTGACCGTGGTGGACGCCCTGAGCCGTCTGGTCGAGGCGGACGAAGCCGCCGCGAACGGCGAGCTGGCCGCCGCCGTGGACCGGTTGACCGAGGAGACGGGATGACAGAGCCCAGCGTTCTGGACCTCGACGAAGCGGTGGCCGGCGCAGTCCGCGCAGTCCTCCTGACCCGGTACCCCGAAGCCCAGCACGACCCGGCGGGCATGGTCGCCACCGCCGGATTCAGCTCCGGCCCGGGTGCCCCGGGCCGCGCGCAGGCCCGGGTGGTCCACCACACCCGCTTCCCGGGCGTGCTCAGCGGGCTGACCTTCGCCGACGCGGAGGCCGAGGTTCACGTCTTCGCCTCGGCCTACGCCGACCTGCTGCGGCAGCTTGGCTGGTCGGTCCGCGAGATCCACTACAACCAGCGCCTCTCGCTCCTGGTCTCCTCTCCCGCCTGCCCGGAGTGCTCCGGCCCGACCCTCCCGCTGACCGTCCAGGGCGAGGACATCTGGCGCTGCCCCGCGTGCGGGCGCCGCACCTACGGCACCGGCGACGAGGACGACGTGGACCTGCCGTCGTACACGGAGACCGAACCCGACGGCACCGTGTTCATCTACCACGGCAACGGCGAGGTCGACCTGGAGGCCACCGCCGAGCTGGCCTCGCAGGACGGCCCGGACCCGGACGACGAAGACGCGTACTAAGCCGCGCAGGGCCCGAAGCCCGGTACGCCGGGCGGGCGCTGAGCGAGCCGGCCGCCAACGATCCGACTGCACTCCACCCCTGATCCCTTCCCGGAAGGACCCGCTGCCCGTGACCGCCGCCACCCCATCCAGCGAGACCCTGCACTACGCCGTCGACCTGACCGCCACCGACATCGCGCGAATCCACGCGTTCCTGCGCGGCCAGGTGCTCCAACTGGACCACCACCCCGACGGCAGCCAGGAGCAACGGGCCGCCAGCGCGCTGATGTCCATCATCACCGACCAGGTCGCCCAGGCGACGATCTGGCTGGAGACCCTCTCCGAGGTTCCTCGGCAGGACGACTTCTGGACCAGCCGCCTCTACAGGCTCAACCGCGCTTGGAACTGCCTGGTCGAAGCCGCCCGGCCCTGGGCCGATCAGAGCGGCTACGACCACCGGCGCTGGCGCACGACCGACACCGACCCCGCCGGCGCGCTCCACCGACACGAGGCGGAGGCCAAGCGCCGTGAGAACTGACCAACTCCACTACTCGTCCCCGGCTCCGGCCACCCGCCCCGGCCCCGGACGGCTCGAATTCCCGGCCCGAAGCGGCCCGCGCATCACCATCGGCCCCGCCGCCCCGACGGACACCCGCTGACCGACGAGGACTTCGACCTCCTGACCAAGCTCGCCCGCACCGCAACCACCCGCCAGAGGGGCTGACCCATGCCGCTGTCCGTGCCGCTCGTCCTCCGTCCGGGGTACCCGGACCGCTACTTCACCGTCCACGTCCACCGCGTGCGCTGGAGCGTCCCCAACGTCTCGCCGGTGCTCACCCCCGACCACCTCGCGCAGCTGGAGGACAACGCCCGTCGGGGTCTGCGCATGGTCTCCGAGTGCGTCGCCGCCGAGCTGACCGACGCCGACATCGAGGTCACCGAGCACCCCACGGGAGGGGCCGACGCGGTGGCGCGCGTGCTGTGCGACTCCGACGTCTGCGCCGCCGTCGCCGAGCAGTACCGCCGCGACGCCGACGAGGACGTCGAGGCGGAGGCAGCCCGGGCGTGGGCCGCCACCCAGCTCCAGGGCCAGACGATGGAACTCCTGCGCCCCCTTGGCAAGGTGGAGCAGGACCATGCGCCAGCCGTCGCCGCGACCCGGCAGGTGCTCGCCGCACTGGGCCTGCCCGAAATCTGTCTCGTGGTTCTCATCGGTGCCTCCGGCAGCGGTAAGTCCACTCTCGCCGGTCTCTTCCCGGCCGGATCGGTGCTGAACGCCGACCGGCTGCGTGAGGCCCTCACCGGTGATCCGCTCGACCAGAGCGTCTCCACCACCGCCTGGGACCTCCTCCACCGCCGTCTCGACCGAATGCTGAGCGAGCACCGCTCCGCTGTCGTCGACGGTGTCAACTCCGAGGCCTGGGCCAGGAAGAAGCTCATCGCCGCGGGCCACTTGCACGGCATGCCGGTCGTCGCTCTGGTCGTCGACGCGACCCTGGAGCAGGCGCTGGCCCGCAACGCGGCGCGCCCGGCCGCCCTGCGGGTCCGCGACCAGGTCGTCACCGCCCAGCACGCCGAGCTCACCCGCGACCTGTCCGGCCTGCTCGCGGAGGGCTTCACCGCCGTCCACCACAGCCGCGACCTGCCGGTGATGGACGTCCTCCTGAGGGCCTGCGCCGAACAGGAGAAGACCAACCCGGCGCTGCACGTCGAGCGGGCCTTCGGCCGCGACCTCGCCCGGTTGTTCACCCGCCGCGACGGCGAGAGCAACAACGGCCTGGGCAACGGCACCTTCGCCATCGGCGGCCAGGAGCTGACGATCCGGTGGGTGGAGCAGGACGACCCGGACCAGATCGTCCACCAGATGAAGATCGCCTGCCCAGACTGCGGGGGACCGGCGTGGGTGGGCGTCTACTGCGCCACCGACCTCATGGACGCCCGTGCCGGGAGCTACCCCGTCCAGTCGACCTGCCTCTGCCCCTGACTTGCCCCCCCGGGTGCGGCCCCGTCCAGGGCCGCACCCGGGCCCGCCCAGCCATCAAGGGAGTTCCCGTGACCGCCTTCACCACCGACCCGATCACCAGCGACACCGACGACCGCCAGCTCGCCTACACGGTGCGCACCCGCGCCGCCCGCCGCGAACCGATCACCCTGGTTCTCGGCAGCCCGGCAGTCGCCGTGCGCTACTACCCGGAGAGCGACCCCATCACCGAGGCCCTCGCCTGCGCCGCCGTGCGCCACGCCTACCCCGACACGCCGTCCGTGGGCCGCCTCATGACCGACTACGCGATCGAGTACCACCAGTGGGAGCAGGCCCGTGCCGCCAACAGCCGCACGCCCGGCATCGTGGACCAGGACCGGCTGCGCCAGCACGAGTACACCGCCTTGCTCTTCCGGGCGGTAGCCCTGGACATCGTGGCGCTCCAGAGCCCTCGCGACATCCACAGCGCCCTCCAGTGCGCCGCGACCGCCAACGAGCTGCGGCTGCTGGACGGCATCGGCGTCGCCGAGCAGGAGAGGGCCCGGACCTGGCTGCGGGTCACCTACGGCACCTGGCTGCACGAAGGCCCCCACGGCTGGGACTGCCCCGGCGGATGCGGCGGCACCGGCATCGTCATGACCTACGACTACGAGGACGGCACCGCGGTCCACCAGGAGCCGGACGAGTGCGACCGCGGCATCCCCACCGCGCCCCACCCCGAGGGCTGCGCCTGCGGGGGCACCGGCCGGGGCACCGACAACGCCGGCGAACCCTTCGCGTGCCTCGGCTACATCGAGGCCGACCCGGCCGACTTCCCCGGCACCGACGACGACCCCTGGGCGACGCGGTGAGCAGCATTCACCCGCCCGCCGTCCGCGCGGTGCTCTACGTTGTGGGCGAGCGCCCGACCAACCCCACGAGGAAGCCACCCGTGACCGAACCAGCACCGAGGCCGTCCTGGAGGAGTTCTTCGCCGAGAAGGGCACCCTGCTGCGCTTCGGCGCCGGTGAGACGATCATCCGTCAGGACGACCTCTCGGACCACGTGCTGGCCCTGCGCAGCGGCGCCGCCAAGGTGCTGCTGCGCGGTGAGGACGGAATGGAGATCGTCCTCACCCTGCGGGAGCCGCCCGAGATCATCGGGGAGCAGGCCGCGCTCACCGGCAGGACCCGGCCACCGTCGGCCAGGGCGCGGCAACGCGGCCGCCACGCGCCGCGGCAGCGGGTCGCCGCGAAGAAAGCCGCCAGGCTGGCCGAGGCCGTAGTCAACGCCCGCCTCGACCAGATCCTGGCGTGGAACGACCCCGCGCACCGCAACTTCGCCAAGCTCGGCGAATCCGCACGAATGGCCCGCCAGACCGTGAGGAAGCGGGACGACGCCATCAAGAAGACGAAGGGCACCTACCCAAAGAAGGCGTACGTGATCACCTGCCCGCACTGCGGCTCGACCAACGTCGAGGAGTACGGGCACGCGATCACCGGCACCCGATGACTACGTGGACTGCGTGAGGTGCCTGGACTGCGAGAAGGACTGGGCCCGCGACCCCGGCGCCGATGCCGCCTGTACGGTTTGCGGCGGCAGCGGCCATCCCGGCAACGAACCTGCCTACCGCGAGGTCGACGGGCAACGTGCTGCTGCAGGGCCCTGCGCCTGCGTCATCTGACTGATACTCAGGGCCTTTCCATCCTCGCTTGGTGTGCACCCGCGAACCTATCCGCCTCAGTCGCCGGCGCTGCACTGCGTCACCTCACTGCTTGCCGATGGGTTGCCACTCCGGACCGTGGTGAGCGAGTCCTCTGGGCGTCGGCTGGAGGGCGAACGGCTATGCTATTTCCCGATCAGCGCGGGTGGCAGTTCTATGGCTAAGGCTCCGCCCTGCAGCCGCAGATGGGTTCTTGTGGGCAGCCATGCGGTTGCCAGCAGTGCCGCAACCTGCTCGTTCTAAGACTTTGTTGAGGATGTATCAGCGAACCGGCGTGGACCGCGGATCTCGCCAGGACGACTGCGGCGGGGATGCCTGGCGACTGCAAATGCGCTGGCCGCTCCCCCTCACCGTGACCACGGAGGAACAGTGACCACCCCTCAGGCCCACAGCGGTTCCGCGCCCGTCTCCCCTCCTCAGTGCCCTGCCCACGGGTTGGGCTCGGGAAGCCCGCGCCGGTTGTACGGTCCAGAGGCCGAAGCCGATCCGAGGGGTCTCTACGAGAAGCTGCGCGCTGAGTATGGCCCAGTTGCACCTGTGCTGTTGCATGGTGAAATACCTGTCTGGCTGGTGCTCGGCTACCAGGAGAACCTGGTCGTGGCGCGCACTCCGTCCCGGTTCAGCAAGGACTCGCGCCTCTGGAACGCATTCAGGGAGGGGTGGGTCAAGCCGGATTCCCCGCTGCTGCCGGTGGTCGGTTGGCAGGAACTGGTTGCGTTCGCGGACGGCGAGGAGCACAGGCGTCTGCGCAGGGCGGTCACCGACAGCCTGGAGGCCTTCGACCGCCGGGGGATCCGGCGCTATGTCGCGCGGTTCGCTGATCAGTTGGTCGACAACTTCGCCGCCGCCGGGACGGCCGACCTCGTCAGTCAGTTCGCAGAGCACCTGCCTTTGCTTGTCATGACGCAGCTTCTCGGCATGCCCGAGAACTACGGGTCCCGGATGGTGGAGGCCGTCCGGGACCTGCTGAAGGGCACCGAAACCGCCGTCGCCAGCAACGGCTACATCGTGAAGATGCTCGAGGAGCTCATCGAGAGCAAGCGGATCAATCCGGGCAAGGACCTCCCGTCGTGGCTGCTGCAGCATGAGGCCGGCCTGAACAACGACGAACTGGTGGAACACCTGCGGCTCATTCTCGTGGCGGGGAATGAGACCACCGTCAACCTCATCGCGGACGGGTTGCGGATGGTCCTCACCGACCGCCGCTTCCGCTTGGACCTGACCGGCGGCCAGATGACCCTGCCGGACGCTCTCGAACGTGTGTTGTGGGACTCTCCTCCGCTCTTGCTGGCTCCGGGCCGTTACGCCACCGGTGATACCGACCTTGGTGGCCAGCGGATCAAGGAGGGCGACATGGTGGTACTCGGTCTGGCGGCCGGAAATGTCGACCCCCAGATTCGTCCGGACGGCGACAGGGCCCTGTACGGTAACCGCTCGCACCTGGCCTTCGGCGCCGGCCCGCACGAGTGTCCGGGCCAGGACATCGGGCGCGCCATCGCGCAGGAGGCGATCGACAGGGTGCTGGTCCGGCTGCCCGATCTGCAGTTGGCTGTCGACGAGACCGACCTGAGCGTTGCCGCCACCTGGATGGCCAGCCACCTCCGCGAGCTCCCAGTCGAGTTCACGCCGCGCCCGCGGAAGTCGAAGGACGCGCGCGGGGCCGCTGGGGTCGGCGACGTACCCCCGCCCGGGAAGCCCGAGTCGGCATACGCCGTTGCCCCGGAGCCCGCAGCTACGCCGGACACGGTTGCCACTCGGATCGGCTCGGAACCACGCCGGACGTTGTGGGACGTGCTGACTGGGTTGCTGCGGCGTCAGTAAAGCAGGGCATGGAGTGGCGAAGGTCCCGTGCCGGGGTCGCACCTCTCCGGCGCGGGACGACCCGATCGAACAGTCATCGAACAGACCGTGCAAGGGTGCGCGTTTGAGCCACTGGCGCATTTTGCACCCTTGACGGAATCGGCGACTCCCGATGATATCTGCGCGTGATCCACTTTGGCTTGAGGTGTTCGCGACAGGACGCCAAGGGCGCCAGTGGGAGCTCCGATGCGACCGAGGTGACGATGAATCAGCTGTGTGCGGTTCCGCCGCTCTTCTCCCCCTTCCGCCCTGCCATCCACCCACGACACGAGGCCCTCGACCGGCGCACGGCCGCTTGGGCCGCCGAGTTCGAGATCGGTTCCGCCGAGCTGCGCAGCCGACTCGTTACCCACAAGATCGGCACCTTTGCCGCACGAATACTACCCACGGGCGACGAGGAAGTAGTCGCGATACTCGCTGACTTCGTCCTCTGGCTCTTCGGCGTCGACGACGGCTACTGCGAAGAGGGCGAGCTGGGCAGACGCCCGGGAGAGCTCCTCGGCGTGCTCTCCCGACTGCTGCGAGTCGCTCAGAATCCCGACGCCCCGATGCTGTTGGGCGATCCGCTGGCACAGGGCGTCCGTGATCTGCAGCGACGGATGTCTCGGTACGGGACGGACGGACAGATCCGGCGGTGGGTGGACGCCCTGCGCGAGTACTTCCTCGCGGTGACCTGGGAAGCAGAGCATCGCAGTCGGGAGGCGGTGCCCGACCTGAACGACTACGCGCTCATGCGCCTCTACAACGGCGCGACGTCGGTCGTCCTGCCGCTTCTGGAGATGGGCCATGCGTACGAGCTCCCGCCGCACGAACGGGACCGGCCAGCCGTGCGCGCTGTGGAAGAGATGGCGCACTTCGTCATCGGCTGGGACAACGACCTGCTCTCCCACCACAAGGAGAGCAGGAAGGGCGGCTACTACCTGAACGTGATCCGGGTGCTTGAACACACCTACCGCATCACCTCCGACCAAGCCATCTCCATGGCTATCGCCCAACGTGACCGCGTGGTGTGCCATTTCGTCCGCCACTGCGACTACATGCGCACGGATGGCAGCCCGGAGCTGCGGAAGTACCTCGACAGCCTGGCGGCGTTCATCCGCGCCGCCCAGGACTGGGAGCTCGACTCTCCGCGTTACACCACGCCCAATGACCCCGCAGACCTCCCCACGACCTTCGGTGACTCACCTACGGACGACAGCCAGGAGCCCCTGCCCATTCCGGCGATCTCCTGGTGGTGGGACCTCCTTCCCCGGAACTCTGCCATCGCGGGCGCGCACGAGCAGTCGAGGGTGTATGCACTCCGGGGCTCCGCGCTCCTTCGATCGGCGTAGCAGAAGACCGCAGAGCAACGCGGAGGTTCTGCGGTGAATAGAGAGGAGTGGCGGGATGTCAGCCGCACTGGAGTCAATCCCACGAGCGCCCGGAGGGTTCCCGTTTCTCGGCCATGTCTGGTCGTTGTGGCGTGATCCGCTGGGCTTGCTAAAGTCCCTCAGCGCGACGGGCGATCTGGTCCGTCTCGACCTGGGCACCCTGCCTGTGGTCGTCGTGACCAGTCCTCAACTCGCCCACGATGTGATGGTCGTGCACGGGCGCAGCTTCGAGAAGGGCCGGCTCTTCGACCGTGTACGCCCCTTGGTGGGCGACGGCTTGGCTACGGCCACCAGGCAGGTCCACCGTCGGCACCGCACGCTGATGCAGCCGAGTTTCCATCGGGAGCGGGTCGCCAGCTACTGCCGCATCATGAGCACGCGGGCTTGGGAGTTGGCGCAGAGCTGGCGCCCGGACCAGCGCATCGACGTGAACCAGGTGATGGGAGAGCTTTCGATCGGGATGCTGGCGGAGACGATGTTCTCGGCCGAGTTTGGCCGGCCGGCTGTGGAGGCGGTCCGGCGGGATGTGCCGATCATCATGAAGACTCTGCTGCTGCGCGCCGTCTCTCCCAAGGTCTTGGACCGGCTGCCGCTCGGTCCTAACCGCCGATTCGATGAGGCAGCAGCGCGATTGCGTCGGGTCATCGACGACGTGGTCGCCGCAACCCGCAGCTCGGGTGACGCCGAGCAGGCCGACTTGTTGTCGACGCTGTTGGCAGCCCGTGATGCGGACAGCGGTGAGGGGCTGAGCGACACCGAAGTTCGGGACGAATTGGTCACAATTCTGTTTGCCGGCACGGAGACCGCAGCTTCCACCCTGAGTTGGGCCTTCTACGAGGTCGCGCGGCATCCCGAGGTAGAGGAGCGTCTGCTCGCTGAGATCGACGCGGTGGTGGGGGAGCGGCCCGTTGACTTCGAAGACGTGGCCAAGCTGACCTACACGCGCCAGGTACTGGACGAAACGATCCGGCTGCACGGGGTCACACTCCTGATGCGCCGGGCCATCGCGCCGGTAAACCTCGGTGGCGTCACTATCCCCACGGGTACCGAGGTCGCATTCAGCCTCTACGCCCTGCACCAAGACGCGCGCGTCTACGAGGAGCCCGCCCACTTCGACCCCGACCGCTGGCTACCGGACCGGCGCGTCGGTCTGCCCCGCGAAGGCTTCCTCCCCTTCGGCGCTGGTGCCCGCAAATGCATCGGCGACGCCTTTGCCACCGCGGAGATGACCATCACGCTGGCCACGATTCTGGCCCGCTGGCGACTGCGACCCGTTCCTGGTCGTGCCCCCCGGGAGGCAGTCGCCGCGATGCCCCACCCCGACCGCGTTCCCATGACAGTAGTTCCGCGAAAAGCGCCGGTGGTGGCCTGAACGCCCGCTGCCCGGGCCAACTGGTCGATTGGCCCGGGCAGCTGAACGGCGCTTCTAGCTAGCGCACAAGCCGGAAGAACTTGCGCACTCCGTCGACAAACAAATCCGGTACCTCGAAGGCGGCGTAGTGTCCTCCACGCTCAACCTCCTCGAACAGCCGGACGTCCTTGAACCGGTTCTCCACCCACGACTGGGGGAACTGAATGACCCCGTAGGGAAACATGGAGAAGCCGGCTGGCACGTGAACTGGGTCCATGTTCGGTACCGGGCTCTCGTGGTACAGCCGTCCTGACGAGGCGCCGGTGTTGGTGAGCCACGTAAGTGTGATGATCCCCAGAAGGTCGTCGGCCTCGATCCTGCTGCGGGGGTCCACCCACTCGTGCAGCTTCTCGACGATCCAGGCGGCCTGCGCGACCGGCGAGTCCGCGAGCAGTAGGCCAGCGGTCCGCGGTCGCGTGTTGTGCAACGCCACGTATGCGGACCCGGTGGCGATGTAATCGGTGAAACGGTTCACGCCGAACTGCTCGCGCGCGCTCAGGTCGGCCGTGTAGCTGAGGTCGCCCGGCGCCCACGGCATGTTGGTGTGAAAGCCGATGATCCGCTCCGGCACCTGCTGGACCAGGCTGGTGGAGATGATCGACCCCCAGTCCCCGCCCTGAGCACCGAACTTCGGGTAGCCCAGGCGAGTCATCAGCTCCGCCCACGCGGAAGCGATGCGTTCCACCGTCCAGCCCGGATCCGTGGGACGTTCGCTGAACCCGAATCCAGGGATCGAGGGAATGACGAGGTGGAAGGCGTCTTCGGCGCGGCCCCCGTAGGTGGTCGGATCGGTAAGCGGTCCGATCACGTTCAGGAACTCCAGGACGTTACCGGGCCACCCGTGCGTCAAGATGAGCGGGATCGCGTTGGCGTGGCGCGATCGGACGTGGAAGGCGTGGATCATCAGGCCGTCTATGCGTGTCTGCACCTGGGCGATCGAGTTGAACTTGGACTGTGTGATCTCCCAGTCGTACTCGGTCGTCCAGTACTGGACCAGCGTGCGCATGTAGCTGAGGGGAACCCCCTGACTCCAGTTGTCGTCGCCGACGTTGACCTCATGCGGCCAGCGCACTCGCTTCAGACGCTGCTTCAGGTCCGTGATCTGTGACTGAGGGAAGCTCTTGCGGAAGGGCTGGACACTCCTGTCCGCGTCGGGTTTGCCAGGTTCGTCGGCACCGGCCCCCAGCAGGGATTGTCCTGGGTAGCGCGATTCCATGGGCTTCTCCTCAGTATCGGTCTGATCGCAGACTGTGCACGGCGCGTCCCCTTCACGGTATGGACAGACCCGAAGGCTCAGTAATCGAACAGTCTTTGGATGTCCGATTTTCCGGCCCCTCGAACACCGGCGGAAGGGTTTTGAAGGGGCATCTATTTACAGGCAAACGCTTGCGGTTTAATCGCTCGTGATGGTGTAGCGCCTGGCTGACTAGCCACGATTCTGATGGGCACCGTCCGGCTGCCGCGGGCAAGGCGAGGCTGGGGCTGGGGGTGGGGGTGGAGGATCTACCAGCCGGTCGGCGACCACCCCGCATACAGATCGTTGTCGGCGCCAGACCCGCTGCCGGTCCAGGAGTTCTCAGGCACGTGCATGGGACCGGGCTGGAACGGAAGATTCACCAGGATGAGGTGATCGTCCGGCAGATTGGAGGAACATACCGTGACCATGCCCTCGCCGAGCTGGGCGTGACGCAGCGGGCGGCAGTCGTCACCTTCAGGCTCCACGAGATCGAGTGCCGGGTCGGTGTAGATGGCCCGGGTGAACGGATCGGCCTTCACCCGGGCCGCGAGGTCTAGCAGGTGGGTGGAAGTGGGATATTGACGCAGCCGGGCGCGCAGCTGGGCCAGTTCCAAGGGACCCCAGCACTCCTTCCAGTGCGGAAGCCAGTCCCTGCGTACGACATCTGTCAGGACTGCCCACTCGAGGATGTTGGTAGGGGCCTGACCGGGGAACATCCTCGGGAACGCCTCGTTGTGCGCGAGCACGTTCCCAGCCAGATCCGTGATGCACGCCATGTGGGAGAAGCCGTCGAGGACCCGCTGCCAACCCAGGCTGACGTCGGGAGCTGCGTCTGGGTCCAGAGGGTGTGGTGGTACCGCGCCGTCAAGGGCGAGCTGCCACACCTTCTTCCGTTTCTGCTCGGATAGCCTCAAAATCCGTGCGACGTCATCAAGGAATTCGGTAGGTGGGCAGGCGATCTTGCCGCGTTCGAGGCGTCCGTACATTCCGGCCGGCCAGCGCACTAGCAACTGGTCCATCTGCCCCTGGCGCAGACCCTCTACCGGACGACCGCGCCCCCCGCTCTTCGCCTCGAATCCGTACTCGGTCGGATCGATCAGCGACCGGTGGTAGGCCAGTAGCTCCTGCAGTCCACTTGTCGTCATGTCGACCCCCTCATGATGGGCGCTCGGCCCATGCTTTCGTTGACACGCTATCTGGGTGTCCCGCCCGCCTCGGTGGCAGCCCTGGGCCTCGTCGACGGCATCCGCCACCCGATGGCGCCCCTTTCGATGAACGGCCCGGCGAGGCTGCCGCCGGTGGCTACACGTCACGCAGAAGCCGTTCGATCTCCTCGTCGAGCGAGTCACGCAGGTGCGCGTTCACAACCACGAGGCAAGGCTGCGGGGTGTCGACGGTCATGGAGGGCAGGCCTTGGGCGCGGGGCGCGCGAGCGAGGCGGGGAAACCGGGTGAAGAGGGCAGGTAAGACAACCGTGGCTATGAGCAGTGCAATAGGCGCCCCGGGACAGCCGTGGGTTCCGTGGCCGAAGCCGAGGTTGGGGTTGGGGCTGCGGGTGATTTCGAAGCGCTCGGCGTCGAAGTGGGCCTCGTCACGGCCTATGGCGGCCAGGCAGATCAGTACGGGGTCGCCCTTGCGGATGAGCGCGCCTTCAAGTTCGAGGTGTTCGGTGGCGTAGCGGAGCACGTGGGCGACGGGTGGATCCCACCGCAGCGTTTCCTTTACGGCGCTTGCCCAGGAGTACCGGCCGGTGGTGAGCAGCTCAAGCTGGTAGGGAAATCTCAGCAGGCCCCGAACGGCGTTCACGATGAGCCGCGATGTGGCATCGGCGTCGGCAGCAGTGGCAGCCTCGGGCTGACCATCGGTGCTGGACACGGGTACGAGCGGACTGACCGCGGTCAGGTTGGGGAGGCTGGGGCGCTCTGCGAGGATCCGCAGACACAGCGGGTAGGCGAAGAACTCCTTCAGGTCCACCAGGCCGGAAGGCTGGGCAGCCAGGCCATCAAGAGCCTGCTCGACGTGTGCCTCTATGCGAGGGCGCAGGTCCTCGACCTGCTTGGCTGTGAGTGGCCGGCCCATCAGTTCGTAGTCGCCACCGTGAGGGTGGAGCGCCCCCGCGTTCCCAGGCCGGGCTATCAGATCTCGGTCGGAGAGAGTCCCGGTGCCCTGGCTGCCACCCCGGCACCGGATGTCGGAGGTCAGGCGCGAGTCGGTCATGGCCGCGCGTGCTGTGGCATCGGTGGTGACCGCCCACACCGCGCCCAGGCCAGGAAGCTCAACGGGTACCACCGGCCCAGCCTGTCTCAGCCGCCGGCCCTCGCAGTGAGGATCACTGGCCCCAAGGCTGATGGAGAAGAGTGGGCGGGTAAGGTCCATGGCGCCTTCCGTGAGCAGCGAGTATCGACGGTCTACGATTCGCCAGCTCGCCGTTCTTGGCACGGCAACCTACTGGCTCCAGCCGATCTTGCCAAGTCCGACCTAGCAGTGCGACGACATTTACCTCACGCCCGGGCCCGCCCGCTCTCCCTCCTGGACCACAGTCAGTCACGATCCCTGTCCGGCCGGGGGAGAAATCTCCGCGACCAGGGACAACGGGCAACGACCCAGCCGAGCCAACGTGCCGACGCGCCTGGCCCGATGTGGTCGGACGTCCACTGGACCCAGAAGCGGTCCACAGTCTCCTGGGCGGGGGATCGGGACGGTCGAGCGGTGGTCCTCCCGGCCGTGTCACCGCATGGCAGATAGCGGCCGAAGACGGGAACGACCAGCACACCCGCCGCGCGCAGCGCGCACAGCCGGTTCTGACCATCCGCCAGCGAGGAATCGCCCTCGTCCCAGAGGATGCCCGCACCGGCCGCGAAGGATCGGGCCCACTCCTGGTCGCGGGGGCTGAGATACTCCATCGCGTAACCCGCTTGCACTCCCCCGAGTACCGCTTGCCCTGCTTGTTGCTCACCTGGCTCCACTTCCTCTGAAACCTGACGTCCCAGTCTCCAGGTGCCCAGGTCTACGGGGAAGCTTCACCCGACAGCCCACCACCCTGCGGTGATGTGGGCGCGGGCGTACTGGTCGAGTTCCTCCCGCAGTACCCGAAAGGCGATGCTCGCCGCCGCATGGTCCGCCGCCCGTGCCGCTTCCAAGGTGGCGGCTGCCGCTTCCTCGGACGTTGGACAACCGGGAACGACGGCGTGGCCCGCCGCCCGGGCCCGGTAGACGGCCAGTGGATCCGCGACCTCCTGGTGCTGCAAACGCTGAAGGTAGGTGGCGAAGTCGTGCTCGGACTCCCGCAACCACGGCACTTGCGGATGCGAGACCGAACACGAGCTGTGGTGCAGGGACGAAGTCCTGATCTGGCGTCCCATCACCGAGACGAGCTCCCGGACCCGCCACTGGTGCAAGTCTTCCTCAACGGAGCTGAGGCCAAGGTCGCTGCGTCCGCCCTCCAACCATGGCGTGGGCACGGGCAATCGGCGGGGCGGGAGCTCGTCCGCATCGGAGACGACCCGGGGAGCAGTGGGATTCGTAGCCTTCAGGCGGCCGATGATGTAGGCCGCGGGATCCGCTGGCGGCAAGTGGGACAGGTGCCATGACCAGAGCTCGGTGACGATCTCGTCAGGGCCCCAACCTGCCTGCAGCCATGGACGTATGGCGAACGCGATCCTGCGCACGTCGCTGAAGCGGGTCCACCGCACCGTGGCCTGGACCTGTTGGGCGACGGTCATGCCGAACCGGGCCTGGGCAGGCGTCACCGAACTCGAACGACGCTGCCCGGACGACCGGTTGGCGGGACGGGTGTCCCTCGGACGGGAAGTACCTCGGCCAGCCCGCGCTCGCGCAGGTGTAGTTAAACCACCATCGTCATCAGCTGTAGTGAGTTTCTTAACCACCCGAAAGGAAGGGGTGACACGACGTCGACCACGAGCCTTCCGCCTGGCCTCCTTGACGGCCAGCTGACGGCCGGCTTCGTCAACCCCGACGAAGCGGGCCTCGTAACCCTCGCCGTCGATACGCCTCCCCATCGCCTCGTCCCAGCAACGCGGCGCAGCGGCTGCGTAGATGGTGGCGGTGCCGGCGTACCCGCCCTCATCGGGTGTCCGGGTGTTCCTCTTTGATCCGCGTTCGATCCAGACCAGGACCCCGAGTTCGCGCAGGTAGCGGACGTGGCGGGCGAGGGTGCGCTCGGAGATGCCCAGCAGGGAAGCCCGGGCCACCTTGCAGTAGGCCACGTGGCCTCGGCGGCCCATGCCGCCCGCGAGCGAGTCGGCGACACGCATCGTCGTGCCGTTCGCACGGGGGTGCATTCGTCGCTCGACGAGCCAGCGGACGCAGGAGCGGAACTCGGCTGGTGCCAGGCGTCGCGATGCCGTTGTACTAACCTGCTGCAGCTCTTCGTCCCACACCAGGAAGTCACAGGTGCCTCGAAGCGGCGCGGCCTGGACAGGCCGAGGTCCCGCCCGGCGGCGCCGTGGTCGGGGGACAGGGGCGCGCGAGGGCGTCACATGGCTCTGGGCACAGTCGAAGTCCGGCCCTCGGTCGTAGGTGAACACGCCGTTCGAGGGCACAACGGAATCGACCGACGGCGCTGTTGTTATGATCTGCTCCGAGGTCTGGGATGCGGTCCCAGGCATGAGAAAGGCCCGCGTGGCGGGTAGGCATCTGGGATCAAGAGCGAGCCTCGTTCAGTACGACTGGTTTGGTCGCCGTGGGGTGCTGGCGCTGAAGCCTCGCGTTCTGCAGTTGTCAGGCAGGCCCCCGGTAGCGCACCGGGGGCCGATGATCAGGCGCTCTCCCTAACTCCCACCGTTTGGCGGTTCGCGGCGCGACTCGTCTCTCCAACTGAGTCCGCGAAGACCGCGCGAGTACGGCGTCGCAGCCCTCCCGCGCCCAGCGGCTCGCCATCGGAGCTCAGCGGAAGAGCAGACGTCACAACGGCTGGCGGCATGGCTGCGCCTGGCCGTGTCCGGCTGACAGGAGCTGAGCTGCCACGGGTCAGTGCCCCATGCCTGCGCCGCCGTTGACGGGAATCACGGCGCCGGTGATGTAGGACGCTTCGTCGGAGGCGAGGAAGGCGATCGGGGCCGCTACCTCCTCTGGGGTGCCGGTGCGGCCGAGTGGTGACTGGCCGAGAACGTGGGCGCGGGCGTCCGCGGTCGTTCCGGCGGACATGTCGATGCCGACGAGGCCAGGGATGACGATGTCGCCTACGCCGCACTTGACGCCGAGAAGGCCGGCGGGGGCGTCTCCATTTCGCGAGATGACGGCCACTCTGTGGCCGTCGAGGGCGAATGCTTCGGCCGTGGCCAGGCCGATGCCGCGGCTTCCGCCGGTAACGAGGACGGTTCGCTGCATGACGGGGTGCTCCTCTGCGGGGTCGTACGGGCTCAACTGGCGTGGCTGGTCGGTGCGCCTGCGCCGATGGACTGAAGGCTGAGGATGTGTGCCGCCTGCATGACTGCCGTCGCCACGCGGTTGCGTCGCACGGTCGATGCCAGACGGTAGGAGGGGACGAGCACCGCGACCGAGCCCGCGCAGGCGGGGCCGCACCAGATGGGCGCGGCGACCAGCTCGAAGCTGTCAATCGGTGCGGGCCCACGGGCGTATCCGCGGTCCCGGATCTCGGCGTGTTCCTCGCGGATGCGTGCCATCCCCGCCGGCGGAGTGCCGGGTGGGAGGCCGACCGAGCGGCCGGACGGGTCGAGGTGAGCGAGGATCACTTTTCCTGCGGCGTCGGCGCCCAGCGGGGCGCGCCACAGGGCGCCTTTGGCCTTGGGCGTGGCTGCGGCGAGTTCGCGCTCGCGCTCGTGGTCGCCCATCGTCCGGTCGATGCAGACCCGGACGGGCTCGCCGACCAGAAAGGGCATGCTGAGCAGGGCAATCCCGGAGGACTCGGACTGGAGTGTGACGAGCGCGTCGCGTGTTGCCTGTGAGGCAGACGCGGGAACGTTCAGGGGGGCGCCCACCGCCCGGGGGGCCGATGGCGAGACGAGGACGAGTCTTGACGAATATTGGCCCCGGCCGACCTGCTCAACCATCTCGAAGTCGGCCGCGTCCCGCAGGATGTGATGAGCGGTCGATGATGGCATGCGGGACTGGCTTGCGATCTCGCGGAGCGAGTGAGCTCCCTCGCCGAGGTCGCCGAGAGTGCGCAGCAGGGTGAGCGTGAGCCGACGGTTGGTCGTGGTCGGTTTTTGTGCAGGCTGCAGCATGGCGCAATCCCCCTTGCGGCACGGACATGACACGGCGGCTAGTGATCCACTTGCCTCCGGAGGTCCGATTCTGGCCACCGGAGCGGACCGAACGGAAGGTTTCTTAGAGGACATGTTTTTGTAGTCAATTCGCGTACACCTAAATCAGAGTGAGGAGTGAACGGCGCCCGTCAGCTGACAGTGAGGGCGTGGGGTGGGGACATGAGCGGACAAGATGTTATCAACCAGACAAATACGACAAAGCTGAGTAACTCCTGATCAGGCAGCGCGCCAGGTTGAACCCTGAAGACGTGGGCCTGCCGCCCAGGAAGCAGGGGCGTGGCCGACAGGCTGACGGCCTGAGCCAGGCCGACGTCGCCGCGCTGATGAACCCGGCTCCCCGCCAGTACCCACGCCTGGAGCGCTCAGACCGCGTTTGAGATCAGCCGTGTCCCGCTGCTGAGGCCTTCGTTGAGCTCACCGTGAGCGGTGCTGGGGGCGGGTATCCATCTGATCTGTCGGATGAGCAGTGGGCGCTGG